>CBDCJI010000004.1:0-498546 GCA_965217815.1 Chthoniobacterales bacterium | reverse complement strand
AGCAGATGCTCGCGGCAATCGCCCGCGACCCGCTGCCCCAACGACCGCAGCGGAGCGAGCCGCGGGCGAAAAAGCGAAGACCACGAAACTATCAGTTACTAACTCAGCCAAGACACCAGATGGGTAACCTTCCACGCCGCAATCGCCCTCAAACCAAACGTCCTAAATCCGTCTTAACTTAGTGCCATTCCAGACTGACCCCTTCTAGCTCCCTGGACCCCTTCTAGCTCCCTGCTGACCCCTTCTAGCTCCCTCCGACCCCTATTCACCCCTCTCAGGCGGAAACCGGCCGGCCATTTACCTTTGCGAGGCTGATCCGTCGGCCTTGTAAAAGTAGGGCAGGCCGAGGCGTGTCTAGTGACGCGGTAGAACGTTACTGTACACGCCCTCTGCTTGAAGTTCTCGCTTAAACGCCCGCAAGCGCTCTTTCTCTTTAGGAGTCAAATCCTGCGGCCTAATGAGCACTACTTTTCCGCCAACCACGCGGAAATAAAACGTTCGTGTTTTCTTCTCTAAAAATTCGGGCGCTGATTCAGGCGTAGGTGTCTTGCGAGTCGATAACAAACGGCGCGAGGCCAAATTCTCGGAGGGCGTGTAAACCTTGGTGTGCCCCTCAGTGATGACTGCTCTCGCAATTCGCCCCACCCAAAGGTTAATGATGCTAGTATCAGCCCCATCCGTGCTGATTAGATTCAATTCAACCGAACGGGTCCCTTCGTTGAGGTAAGTTCCGATGACCTTCGATTCCCTCGTAACCGGTGACGCAGCCTCGGCTATTCCGCCGAGGAGTAGGACGCTCATGAGTGCCATCGCCAGCCTCAAAGAGCTACCTGCTATCAGAATCGTGCTCCGCATCATAGACTTTGTAGTCGAAATGATTTGCAGTCATTGTTGCTCCAGGCGGTGGTGGTATTGTCAGAACTGCATTCATGTGCGCCGCCTGAAGTTCGTCTCTGTCAGTTTTTCCATTCTCATGGACAGGCCACGCATTCGGATCTTGGTGGTGTGCAAGTACCCACCACGCGCCTACTGACTTGAAACCCGGTGGGAGCGGTCCCTCTCCCAGATTGCTTTCGTTATACCAGTGTCCGTCTGAATGTTGGCGCAGACCTCCAGGTAATCCTTGGCCATAAGTAAATACGCGACCATTCTTCACCGATTGACCCATTTTCCCATGGTATTCTCTGCTCTCCGAATGTGCCTGCGAGGCATGAGCCCTGCCTCCGGCCTTTCCCGCGTCTTGCCACGAGCTGAAATCGCCCGGCGACGCCATCGTCATTAGATCTCTTTCCCGATTAGTGATGCCATCAATACCGCCAACCCAGTCGCCGCCTCCAAAGCTAGTAAGCCCGCTAACATACAGTCCCGTCGGATCGGAATGATTAATTGGATCATTGTGGCAATAGCGATAGAGATTGTAATCGCCCGCTGCGAACTCCTTCGGGTCGGGCTGCATGAAGCGGCCCAGCTCCGGTTGGTAAAGCCGGTTGCGGAAGTCGTATAGCCCTACCTCCCCCAGCCATTCCCGCCCGGTGAAGAGAAACCGGTTCCCCCAGGCGGAAACCGGCCGGCCGTTCACCTTCGGCTGGGCCGTCCCGCTCGCCGTGTAAAAGTAAGGCAACCCAAAGGCGTCGTAGCCATACTTCTCCTGGATCGCCCCGCTCGCCAGGCTCAGGAGGATGCAATGGCCCCGCGCGTCGTAGTGACTGTAGGCCCATTGGTTGCCTGGCAAGAGGCCGCTCGCCACCACTTCGTCCACCCGCGCTCCGTGCACATAGACCCGGCTCGGCGCGCTGGCGCTCCCCCCTTCCTGAATCAGGTCCCACCCGTCGTAATAATAGTAGGTCGCCGGGTTGCTCCCCACTCCAGCGTTCGTCCCCGCCCGCCAGCGCTTCACGCAGCGCCCCAACGGGTCATACCCGAAATAGAGATACGGCCCCGGGTTGACTAAAGCCGGGCTATAGACCGCCAGGGGTTGGTTGAGCGCGTTGTAGCTCGCCGTCAGGTAGCCATCGCCCATCAGCACCCCATTGGCCGGCGGCACCCACGGCGATCCGAAATTGTCGTCGTAGGGGAGGGCCGACCCCCAGTGATGGGGATCGCCCACCGCGTAGCTGTTCTCCCAGCTCAGATACTGATTGAGCTTGTTATTGCGCCGCAACATCGCCATCCACCCGCGGTTGGCCACGTAATTGCTCCCTTGCCGGCTCCCCAACTCGTCGTAGATAAACCGATCGCTGCGTGCCGCTCCACTCGGCGTGCTCTCCGGCGTGAGCGCCTCATAACTCGCGCTTGTCAATTGCCCCTCTGCATCATACCCGTAGCGATCCCCCCGCCCGTCTTCCGCCTTCTTCCACGCCGTGATCCGATCCCGCGTGTCCCGCCAATAGGTCCGCCGCGTGTATCTCTGCGACGGTGAGAGCCGCGACACATCCACCAGGCTCACATACCCTCGCCCGTCGTACCCGAAGTCGTTGCGCAGCCCGTTCCCGTAGTCGCTGTAATCCACTTTCCCGTCCCGCAGGTAGTTGTAGGTCACGCTCCCCCCGCTCCACGACACTTTCTTGGTTTGATGGCGCGCGGTGTAGGTCCGCGTCACTACCGTCCCGCTCGGGTAGGTCACGGTATTAATCTCCCCATCCGGGTAGCGGCTGTAAACCACGCTCTTGGCCACCGCCCCACTCCCCGGCCCTGCGACCCCGTTGCTCCCCGCGATCGCGTCGCTCTCGCTCAGCACCTGCCCCGCATAATCGTAGATGTAGCCGATCTGCGCGTAGTTGTTCGACAGGGTTAGGAGGTGGTTTGCATCGTCCCAGCTCCGCGTTACCCCCGGCGTCCCATCATTCCAGCTGTGCGCTTTTTCCCGCCCCCGCGCGTCGTAGAGGGTCACCGTCTTGGTCTGGTTGCGCCGCGTCTTCCAGCTCAGTAGTTGCCCGGCTGGGTCGTATCGGGTGTGTTCGTTGCTGCCATCGGGGAAGAGGGTGTTCGTTGCTCGTCCCATCCCATCGTAGGAAAAGGTCGTCGGCTGCTCCTCGATCCCGCCCCCATCCTTCGTCCGGTAGGTCGTCACTTTTTGCAGCTTCTTCATCGGCCCCCACTGATAGAGCAGGTCGGTCGCGTTCCCGCGCTCGTCAATAAAACGCGTCGGCTCGCCGAAGGGGTTGTAGGCCGGCCACTGTTGGGTCCGCAAATCAGGGAAGCGCACGAGCGTTTTGTTTCCGGTCGTGTCGTAGAGGGTTTCCGTCACGCGGGGCGGAGTCGAATCGGTCGGGTGTTCGGTCGTCTTCCAAAGCCGGTTGCGGTTATCGTAGGTAAACTCTGTGACCCGGCCCAACGGGTCGGTCGCGGTTAGCTTCTGCCCATTTCCATCGTAGGTGAAACGACGCACTTGCGCGTCCGCCGGCGTCGCCAAGGTGCCGAGCAGCGTGGTCAGATCGGCTGGGGTGGTCGCGTCGGGCCCGGTCACAATCAGGCCCGTGGTTTCGACTGTGATCCGATTCTCGACGTCATGTTGGCGCGCGGTCACGCGATGTTGATTGGCGGCATTGAAAATAGGCTCGATCTGCAGCCGCCATTCGCTCGAAGTGTGAGCATATGCGCTGCGCAGCCCGACACCCGGAATGTCCCGATCGTAGGTCCAGCGCCAGGTCCGGGTGACCCCCGCGCTCACGGGCTCCGTATAGCGCACGCAACGCCCGTAGTCGTCGTATTGATACACGCTGCGATAACCTTTTTCGTCTGTCATTGCGATGCAATCACCGTAGCGGTTATACTCGTAGCTCGTCACCGGGTCGGGGCTGCCGCCGGTCGGGGCGTAGTGCACTTTGGTGACCTGATTGCGCCCATTGTATTCCAGGCGCACGGCATAAGGCGCTCCGCTCGCCCGCGAGCGGTAGTCGCTCATGGTCGCGACGCGATCGTTGGCATCGTAGGTGTAGATCTTCGCCCCGAGCGCTCCATCGACGCTGTTCTGTTCCTGCTGGAGAAGGCCGCGCCCGTCGTAGATGTTGGTTACGACGGCGCCACTTGGCAGGGTATGGCTGGTCGCTTCATTAAGGCTGTTGTAGCTGTACGCTTCCGAGCTGGCGCCGGGGTGGTCGATCCCGACCACCCGCCGGCGTGAATCCCGCGTATAAACGGTGGTCTGGTTGCGTTCGTCGGTCTGGCTGAAGAGCCACTTATTGTTGGGGTTGGGTATCCGGGCGGTATCCCGGGCAGCGGAGTTGCCTGGGTTAGTCCGGTCGTAACGATAAACACTCCCATCCGAGCCGACGTGGCGAATCTCGCTCGGCTGGCCGCTGTCATCTCCTTCAAAGAGCTCGGTGCGAATGCCGCGCCCATCCCACACCTCCCTCGGCTCGCCGGCATAATAGTTCTGGCGTTGGGTAGGGACGCTCGGGGCCAAAGGATCGCCCGTCGTAAAGTCGGTTACCTTGCCCAATTCATAGCCGAGAATCGTGAAAGAGCCTTGCGGGCCGGCGGCTCCGCCGAAGAAGAACATGCGCGAGCCGCCCAACCCATTGGTCTCCGTCCGGCGCCCGTCGTAGCAACCGATATGGAATTGGGAAACGACAATCGGGCCGGCTGCATTCCTCTGGGTGCCGCTCATTTCGGCTGCGACTGAGGTTGGTCCCATATGGTAATAGTAAAAGTGCGAGCCGGGGGGATTTTCGGGAATGGGCGGATGCCAGGGGTCGCAGGCCTCGAGTTGATATCGGTAACGGATGGAGCGCATCGGCCCCTCGAAATGGGGATCGTCAGCGACGACCAGACGGGGCCCGCCAAAGATATATCCTGCCGAAGGAATATAGTCTTCATAGGTGTAAACGGCCGAAGAGGTCTGCCCGATGGCCGGTTCGTCGTGATAGGTAGCGGCGGTCAAGAAGAGCCAGGGGCTGCCCGAGCCATGGGCGATCCAGGAATAGCCGTAATCGACTGTCTGCACTGCCGCCTGCCCTGTAGAGGGGACATATTGCGCTTTGGTGATGACCTTCGACCAACAGTGGTTTGGGTTGGTTCCTGGCTCGCACACCGTCCCCCAGGTCAAAAGCAAATGGCGCCCGCCCTCCTGGGCGATGTCGCGCAGCTTCGCATCGATGCCGTAGGTCAAAGTGGTGAGAAACCCGTTCGAATCAAAAATTTTCTTTGCCTGATACCCCTGCGGGCTGTTCTGGAAAAGGATCGAACCGCCGTCGGTGAGATAAAGCCAAAAACTGGAGCCATCTTCCGCCATCGCGTTCAGGCGGTCATGAATGCCAGCCCCTCGGGTCACGAAGTTCGCCTCTTCATGGCTGGCCAGGTAGGGTGGGCCCCAGCGCGGGTCTGCCGGCCAGGCTTGCCCGATGGGGCGGCGATTAGAGCGGAAAACGGAATACTTTGTCGCGTGCCCATCGGGAAAGGTAATGGTGATTGACGTGATATAGTTTTCTTGTCCGCCATCGGCGCCCCCCACCACCTCGAACTCCTCTTGATAGGTCGCTTTCCAGCTCCAGGAGTGCGACCAACCGGGCGAGCCGAAGTCGGTGGTTTGGTCTGCGACCGGTCCGGTCTGAGCCCTGCTATTGTGCTGGCTGTCGCTTCGCACGGAATTATAATGGCGAGTGAAGTCCAAGCCATAGAGACCCGGTGCGTTCGGGACATAAAGATCGGTGATCGAGCGAGTGGCGTTGCCACTGTGGGCGTCGTAGCTGCCGGCGGTCGTAATCTGTCCTTTTAGCGCCCCGGTGTTGCCGGTGGGATTCTGATCGGGCTCCGCGGGGCTGGTCGTCGCATGAAGATCGGCGCCCACCCTGCTCATGAGTAAGGCAAAGAGAAGAAACACGCGCCAGTTCACTGAGCTCCTCCGGTTTCATTCTCTTTCTCGATCACTTCCGCCAGGGTCGTGCGCGAAATGGGAATCACGGTGCGCTGCCCATCGCAAACCAACGTGGCGAGACTGTGCAAGGTGTCGTTATCTAATTGCACGGAAAAAACGCACAATCCGTTGGCGTCTATCGTCAATTCCCCTTCCGGAAGGACCGCCACTCCCTCCCCCATCTGCACCATCACCGTCTTGCCTGCCGTAAGAGGATCGAACTGCACTTGGACGATGACTGGGTTGGCGTCGGCGACGAAAGTCTCCTTGAACTGCCCGATGAGGCTGGGCGGACTTTGCGGAAATTCCGAAGTGGGTCTCCAGACATCGACCTCGGAAGGCTCCTTCTTCATGTCCGGCGCCTGGAAATCGTCGGGAGCGACCGTAACGGTCTCAGGCGCGGCGGGAAGCTCCAGCGGCGTCTCCTCTTCGGGCAAGGGCACTGCCTCTGCCGCGATGGGCGTCGGCTCGGCCGCTTCGTCGGGAGCCGGCGGAAGCGGGTCCCACTCCACCTCGGGTTGGAACATTGGATCCGGCGCGATGGGCGCGTCCAAGGGCGCAGCCGCGGGCGGCTCCAGCAGGGGCGGAGGTGAAGGATCTGGGTCCTGAGCCAGGAGGCGACTCACCTGGAGGAAGGCAAACGCGAAGAAAAGCCAGCGCGCGGATTTCAGCAATGTGGGGATGGTTTCACGAATCATAGACAGGGGATGTGTTTGTTGTTATGCCCAGAGAGGGGCGCGAAATTCGTTTTTGCAATGGACGATGCCGAAGTTGAGTTGGGCAGCGCGAGCGTGGGGATCTCGGGGAATGTCTGAAGGGGAATTGGGAGGTGATTCTTGGCGCGCCCGCCACGAATGAGAGGACACTGGCTGGCACGCAGCAGAGACCTAAGCTGGTTCCGCCGCCACTAGAGGGAACGCTTTTTTTCATATTTCGGTGATTTATGAGAAATTAACATCCGAGCAGTCAAGCACTTTTTTTGGAAATATTTTCGCCTCTCGGAAGGGCATTTTCTTAGCAAACAGGCGGCCTCCTGCCTTCCTGCGCCTTTCGGAAGATTAAGAATCTCTTGAGCAAGGTTCCCGAGGCATTTTCGAGGTTTGAAGAACGCCTGCTTAACCTTCGGAATTCTTTGCCCAAGGCTAAGAACTCATTTGTGAGGTTTGGGCAGCCGCTTATTTACCTTCGGAGATCATTTCCGAAGTTTGGTCGGGCCTTGCCGAGGTTTCGGAATTCTTGGCCGAGCCTTCAGCCGCGACGACCGAGGTTCAGCCTAAGCTTTTTTAATCTTCGGGCGTCCTCGCCTCACCGGTAAAAAATTTTCTTAAACTTAAACCACCACAGAATAAGTTAAATAACGGCCTTTTCGGTCAGTCGCAGGGTTCTTTCTCAGGCGGCAACTTTTCTGGAGCGCCGGAAAACATTACCGGTCTGGGGAGTTAGGAAGAGGGCTGTCTAGGCCGGGCGGCACAGTTCCCAAACCTGGGCCGCGAACTTCATTTCCTGGAGGGAGCGCTCCACCCGCTCGTTAAAGCGGCTCGGGGTCGCTTTGGGCAACCGACTCGGCACCACCCAAAACTCACTTGCTTCGCCTCATTCTCTCGGCGCGCGAACAGGCCGCGCTTTATAATTTATCCGCCGTGAGAAAAGCCAGGGTTTTTCAACAGTCTGCTAAGGCTAAGGTGGCTTCGGCCAGCGTGGCGCCAGCGGCAGCGATCGCTTGCGGAGTCCGCGGAGGTTGCGGATTCGACCTCGGCTTGGCGCCGGATGCCGTTCCAGGCGAGGCCCGCGTCAAGGCGCTCTGGGGCGTGGACGATTCGAGCAGGAGCTCGCTCGTTCGCACAAAGCCGGAGCGCCTAGTACCTACTTGCATAAGTCCGAATACTTACCTGCGAGGCTTTTTGCGTGGAAGTTGACCTTGGTCCACTCGAAAGGCGCGGCTTCTTCATTGTAGGCTGCGATGAAGGCGTCGATCTGCTCGATGAGCGCTTTGACCGAACGGAAACTCGCCCCTCGCAGCGCCTTGGCCGTCAGGATGCTGAACCAAATCTCGATCTGATTAAGCCAGGAGGCGTGGGTCGGGGTAAAATGAAAATGAACATTGGGGTGAGCCTTGACCCACGGCTCCTGGGCGACGCGATGGGTGCTCAGATTGTCCAGGATGACGTGCAGTTCCTTGCCCGGATGGGCCGCCACCAGCCGGTCCATGAAGGTTAAAAATTCCACGCGCCGCTTGCGCTTGAAATGCCCTCCTTGGACCTGCCCCGTGGCCACATTGAGCGCGGCAAAAAGGGTGCTCGTGCCGTGGCGCTGGTATTCATGACTAAAGCCGGTGAGGGCACGTCCGTCGGGCATTTTCAACCAGCCTTGGGCCCGCTCCAGCGCCTGAATGCAGGGCTTCTCGTCGAAACTCAAAACCACCGCATGGTCCGGCGGAGCGAGGTAAAGGGCGACCACATCGGCCGCTTTCTCGCTGAATTGCGGATCGGTCGAGACGCACCAACTGCGCCGTCGTTTGAGGCTGATGCCGAGGGTGCGCAAGACCCGCCAGACCCGATCCGCGCTCACCCCCAGCGCCTGGGCCAGCAAGCGCCCATCCCACCGGACCTGCCCTGGAGGCGGCGCCGCTTCAAGCTGCTCCAGGAGCCGGAGACGAAATTCGGCCTCCTCCAGGATCGGGGGACGGCCCGCGCGGTGATCATCATGCAAACCACTCAAGCCCTCGCGCTCGAAGCGCGTGCGCCACTTGCTGACGGTGGCCGGCCCCAAGTGCAGCTGCCGCGCGATCTCTTTGGAGGCCATCCCCTCGGCCGCCCGCAGGATGATTTGGGCGCGAGCGACATAACGCGCCTGCGCTTTGGGTTTGCGGCGCATCGCTTCGAGCTGCTGCGCTTCGTCACGGCTCAGGTTGATCAGGGTAGCGGGCTTGGGCATACCCGCAATTTCGTTACGATACTAATTTATGCAAGTAGATACTAGGGCGTGGCCGAAGGCGCAGCGCTCGGGGAGGCGACCGGACCGGCGGCGGCCGGGACGACTCCGACGGCGGCATCGGCGGGCGATGGAGGGGAAGCCGCGCCCACGGGCGCGGGACCGTTGCCGACTGGGTCTAAATGGGCTTTGGCGTCCGCGGCCGCCTCTTGGGCCGCTGCTTTAGGCGGCAAGGGAGCCACCGCCTTTTTTCCGGGCGCCATGGGGACGGGAACGTTTTGGTTGCCCGAAGTCTTCATCAGCTCCTGGCGCAGGCCGGAACGGGAAGCGCCCCGATGCGCGTAGAGGACGGAAAGGGCGAGGATGACCACGAAGAAAATGCTCGCCAGCCAAGTGGTGATGTTGGTCAGAACGGTGGTGGTCTGCGCGCCGAAAATGTTTTCCGTGACTCCGCCGCCGAAGGCCGCGCCCAAGCCCTCGCTTTTCGGCCGCTGCATGAGGATGACAAACATCATGAGCAGAGCGACCAGGGCCTCGAAGACCAGCAGGCAATTAATCAGAATGGACATTGGGACGGGGAATATGGCCAAAGCGGCGGCTTTGTCCACGGCGAAGGCGGAGCCTTGCCTGTATCGTGCTCGTGCTCTTGCTCTGCTCGGGGATCGAGGACGAGGAGGAGGACGATTACGAGCACGATTACGAGCACGAGCACGAGAGGAAGCGCGCCCAACTAACTAGATGCCACTCAGCGGACCGGCACCCGCCGATGAACCCAGACGCTGTTCACGATGCCGAGGCCGAACATGATCATGAGAGCGAAGGAACCGCTGTAACTGATGAGCGGCAACGGCACACCGGTGATGGGAAGCACGGAGATGGTCATCCCCACGTTCTGAAAAATGTGGGTGAAAATGAGCGTGGCAATGCCCACCACGAGGAGCGTCCCGAAAAGGTCGCCCGCGGCAAAAGCCACGAAAAGACAGGTCACCAGCAACAAGGCAAAAGCGCCGAGCAAAACCAACCCGCCGACGAAGCCCCATTGCTCGCCGATGGCGGAAAAGATGTAGTCGTTATGCACCGCGGTGGCGGGGAGGAAGCCGAGCTCGATCTGGGTGTTGGGCGCCTTAAAGCCTTTGCCCGACCACCCGCCCGAGCCGATCGCGATGAGCGATTGATTGATCGCCCAGGCCGAACCTTGCCGGTCGATATCGGGATTGATAAACGCGGTAATGCGCTCCTGTTGGTAGGGCTTCAAGCCGACGGCGTAAGCCACCGGGATAAAGGCGAGTGCAACGAGGATAAGGCAGAGGAGATAGCGCAGAGGCAATCCGCCGATGTAGAGCAGCCCGAGCACGACCGGACCCCAGATCATGCATTCGCCCAGATCCGGCTGCATCAGGATGAGCAGGCAAGGCGCGCCCACGATCGCGCCGCAGAGGGTGAGGCGCAGCATCGGGTGCATCTGGCGGAATTGGCTGAGGAAAAGCGCCAGGACCATGATACCGGCCACGACCGCGAGCTGGGCTGGCTGGAAGTTAATCGGGCCGAGATGGAGCCAACTGCGCGAGCCGTAGACGCGCGTCCCGATAAAACGTGTGAGGACGAGAAAAAAGAGCCCGCCAAAATACATGGGAAGCGCGCCCCATTTGATCCAGCGGTAATCGATTAGGCTGGTCACGAGGAAGGCAAAAAAGCCGACGGCGACCCAGTTGGCCTGTTTTCGCCAAAAATCGAGCTCGGTCGTATCCGTCCGCATGTAGGTGGCGCTATAAATGGCGACGACGCCGAAGATGGCCAGGGCGAGCATGTTAACCACTAGCAGCCAGTTGAGGCCGAGCAATTTGCGGAGAAACGGAGTCATGGAAAACGGGCGATTTTACCGTCTCGCCAAGGTAAGATGAGCAGGAAGGAGGCGAAGTCCAGCGAAGCGCGCGGCCGCTCTAGTCAGGAAAATATAAACCTTTGGTTATGTGATATTTATCGATGGAAAAGATAATTTATTGCACAGGCACCTTGTCAGCGGAGCAAAGCAATTTTACAATGCCTCCTCGCCCCCTCACCTCGGAAGGTCTTATGCCGAAAAAAGCGAAACGAAAACTGTCGCGACCCACCCTGCCTATGCAGCGGCATTTGAATTTGGCGCATGAAGGGCGCTGTTTCGATCTTCGGCAAATCTTCCAGCGGGTGAACGAGCGGCATTTCGGGGGGCGGCTCCGCGGCTACGAGGTCGTTTGGGGCCGGCGGCGCAAACAGCGCCCGAAGGAATACTTCATCTTCGGCACCATCCAGGAGGAAGACCGGGTCATTCGGATTCATCCGTTGCTCGATCAGCCGTTCGTGCCGCGGTGGTTCCTGGAATACGTGCTCTACCACGAGATGTTGCACGCCGTGGTGCCGGAAGAATCGGACTCCGCCGGCCGTCGCCGGGTGCACACGGCCGAATTCAATCGGCGCGAAAAAGCGTTCCCAGGCTATCGTCGCGCGCGCCGTTGGGAAGACGAGAACCTCGCGCGCTTCCTGCGCTAGCTGGGGAGGCTCCGCTCTGCGAAACGCAAGAGTTGGTGGCGCTGGCGGTCATCTGTTGAGTCTTCAACCCGGCGCGCTTCGCGTTCCCGCGCCGCCTTCATGTTGTCATCCCGAGCCCGCGGAGACGGCGAGGGATCTCACGTAGGGTCTCGGCGTCCGGTTCAGAGAAGATGGACCCCGACAGTGCCACCGTGAGATCCCTCGGCGCGCTGCGCCAGCCTCGGGATGACAACGCGCTGCGCATTCCCGTAAAATGTGAGCCCCGACCCTCCCAGAGGGAGGCGTCTACAAGCCAGCGGCGGGCGCGCCTAACGAACTTCCACCCGGGCCGGACGCTCCTCCAGATCAGAGGGCGAGGGAGTCGTTATGTTGTTCTTGATGAGATACCAGAGGGCGGTCGCGAGGAGGAGCGAGATCAACTTCGCCCGCCAGTTGTTCAGGATCATCTTCTTCATAATTGCGATGGAGCAACACTTCCCCGAGCCGTTGCCGGAAAGTCTCCGGCGTAAAATTCCGCTCCAGCCGGCGCCGGTAGCAGATTGAAATCGCCCCGGTTTCCTCGGACACGACCACTGCCACGGCGTCCGATTCCTCCGTGATCCCGAGCGCCGCGCGATGGCGCAGGCCCAGACTGCGATCGAGCGTCTCCCGCTGGCTCACCGGGAAAATGCAGGCGGCCGCCGCGATCCGGCCGTTGCGCACGATCACCCCGCCGTCGTGCAGCGCCGATTTCGGATGAAACAGCGTGAGCAGCAGCTCGGTCGAGAAAGCCGCGTCCACGATCACGCCTGTCTCCTCGTAAACCTTGATCGAGGTGTCGCGCTCAATCGCGAGGAGGGCGCCGAATTGCTTGTTCGCCAACTGCATCACCACCTCGGCGAGATCGTGCACCGTTTCGCGTTTCTCGCTCGTGAGGGAAAAAATCGGGTGCCCTCCCAGCTCGGCCAGGGCGCGGCGCAATTCCGGTTGAAAAATCACCACCAACGCGACCGCGATGAAGACCGAGAAGCTCCGAATGATGAAGCTGATCACGACCAGATGGAGGAGCTGGGAGATGAGCGTGAGGGTGAGAAAAACGATCGCCAACCCGGTTAAAACCTTGGCCCCGCGCGTCCCGCGGAAATAAAGGTAGCCATAATAAATGACCACGCTGAGGAGCAGGACCTCGAAAAGGCTGCGCCACTTCTCGAACCAGAGCTGAGCCACCTGGTGAATCATAAGGCGGCGGCGAGGAGAGCTTCCGTAGTGCGTAGCGCGCAGGCGTTGCGCGCCACGTCGTGGACCCGCAGCACTTGGGCGCCGCGCTCGCGCAGGAGCGAAGTGAGCGCGACGGTGGCGTCGCCGCGGCCGCTGGGCGCACCGGTTATTTCGCCGAGGAACGACTTCCGCGAGACGCCGACCACGAGCGGCCGATCGTCCACCCGCAACCGGGGCAGGTGCGCGAGCAACTGCAAATTCTGCGCGGGCGTTTTGCCGAAGCCGATACCAGGATCAAAAGCAATGCACATCGGATCGATGCCCGATCGTACGGCCCGATCATATTGCTGTCGAAAAAAATCAGCCACCTCCGCTACAACGTCGGTGTAGGTGGGATTCCGCTGCATCGTTCGCGGCGTCCCTTGCATATGCATGATGATGAGGGCGGCCCGCTTTTCCGCGGCCAGCGCGAACATCTCGGGATCGCCTCGACCGCCGGTTACGTCGTTGATGATGACGGCGCCGGCCTCGAGCGCGGCCCGGGCCACCGCCGCCTTCGAGGTGTCGATGGAAAGATGCACGAGGACCGATTTGGCGAGCTGCTCGACCACCGGGAGCACCCGCTCGATCTCGTCCTGCGCCGGAATCTCCCGCGCGCCGGGGCGGGTCGATTCCCCGCCGATGTCAACGATCTCGGCGCCGCTTCGCGTCATTTCCACGCCGTGGCGGACGGCCGCCTCGGTTGCGAAATATTCTCCGCCATCGGAAAATGAATCGGGCGTGACATTGAGCACGCCCATGAGCAGGGCGCGATCGGTGAGATCGATGACGTTGCCCGCAATTTTCCAAGAGGCCGAAGTCGTCACCGGGGAAGAGTATCACAAGGCGGCTTGATATTCGACCGGTTGACGCTCCACTTTGCGCCCGGAATGATGCCACGGGTCCAAATCCCGCGCTTCGCAGACAATTGTTTAGCGTTCCCCCAAAAAGCTTAGCGCTCTGTCATCCCGAGGCTGGCGGAGCGCGCCGAGGGATCTCACGGTAGCTCTGATAGGTTCACTTGTCGGTAACCGGCCGCCGAGACCTTGCGCGAGATCCCTCGCCGTCTCCGCGGGCTCGGGATGACAAGATGAGAGCGGGCCATTGAAACCCCAGCCGCCCCCCGGAATACGCCAACAAATACCCTCGCAGAGCGAGGCGTCTACAGGGCGTTGCGAAAACTGTCCCCTTTTCAATCCTGCCGCTTTCCCCGATGGTCGCCCGAGCGCAGATGAAAAAACAACCTGACCTCAAACAAAAGATTCTCGTCTTCATGCGGGCGCCGAAATACCGGCCCCTCGACAAGCTGGAAATGGCCGGCGCCCTCGCCATGAAGAGCGACCACCGCGGCACCCTCAAGCAAGCCCTGCGCGAGCTGGAGCAATCCGGCGAGATCGCCCGCATTCGCAAGAACCGCTACGTGCTGCCCGAGGAAGCCGATCTCGTCACCGGCAAGTTGCAGATTCATCAAGCCGGCTTTGGCTTTCTCGTTCGGGAAAATTCCGAGGAAGGCGACATCTTTATCGCCGCCCAGAATACCGGCACGGCCATGAACGGCGATCGTGTCGTGGCCCGCATCACCCGCGACGCCGCCTACACCCGCGCCCGCACCGGCAACAACCGCCCGGAAGGCCGGGTCATCCGCATCCTCGAACGCGCTCACGAAACGATCGTCGGCACCTTGCAGCAAACGCGAAATTTTTCCTACGTCGTCCCGGACGATCCGCGCATCGTGCACAACGTTTACGTGCGGCCCCAGCCGCTCCGCACGACCGAGCGCACGCCTGTCCCGGGCGATAAAGTGGTCGTTAGGCTGGAGGCCTGGGAATCGCGCCACGTCAATCCGGAAGGCGAAATCGTCGAGCTCCTCGGCCGGGCCAGCGATCCGGGCGTGGACATGCTCTCGATCATCCGCAAACACCATTTGCCGACGGAATTTCCCGAGGCCGTCCTGGCGGAGGCGGAGCGCATTCCCGAGACGGTCGACCCAGCCGGCTACGGGGAACGGGAAGATTTGCGCAGCCGTTTTATTCTCACCATCGATCCCGACGACGCGCGCGATTTCGACGACGCCATCCATGTCGAGAAGCTTCCCGGAGGCGATTGGGAACTGGGTGTGCACATCGCCGACGTCTCCGCTTACGTCACCCCCGGGAGCGCGCTCGATCGCGAGGCGCTGGAGCGCGGGAACAGCGTCTACCTGGCCGACCGCGTCGTCCCCATGCTCCCGGAGCGGCTCAGCAACGGCGTCTGCAGCCTCAATCCCGACGTCGTTAGGCTGACTCATTCCGTCTTTCTCCGTTTCGCCAAAAACGGCGCGCCGAAAAGCGCCCGCTTCGCCCGCACACTTATCCAAAGCGCGCGCCGGCTGACCTACCGCGAAGCCTACGCCCTGCTCCAGGGGAAGCCGCACGGCGAACTCGGCGAACGTCTCCAGACGGCCTGGCAACTGGCCTCCATCCTGCGCCGCCGGCGTTTCGCGCAGGGCTCGCTCGATCTCGATTTTCCCGAGGTCAAGGTGGTGCTCGATCGCGCCAGCGGGCGGCCCCTCCGGCTCGAGCGGATCGAGAACGACGAATCGCATCAGTTGGTCGAGGAATTCATGCTCGCGGCCAACGAAGCCGTCGCCCTCGAATTGAAAAACCGGCTCATCCCCACGATCTACCGCGTGCACGAAAATCCCGACCCCGACAAGCTCGCCGAGTATCGCGATCTGGTTCTCAGTTACGGCTTTAAAGCCGGCGACCTGACGAATCGCGCCGAACTGCAACGCCTGCTCGTTTCCTTCCGCGGCAAGCCGGAAGAGCAGGCGCTGAAAATTGGGTTGCTCAAGAGTTTGAAGCGCGCCCGCTACGCGACCGAGCCGCTGGGCCATTTCGGGCTCGCCAAAAACAACTACACCCATTTCACCAGCCCGATCCGGCGTTACGCCGATCTCGTCATCCACCGCACCCTGGCCGCTCGCGACGGCCGGCGCAGCGGGCGGGGCAGCGTCGGGGAATTGACCGGGATCGCGGCCCACCTTTCCACGACCGAGCGGGTCGCCGCCGATGCGGAGAACGAGTCGGTCAAAATGAAGAAGCTGGAGTTCCTCCAGGCGCAGGTGGAAGCGGAAAAGCCGCAAGTTTTTCGCGCCATCGTCATCGAGGTGCGCAACTACGGCCTCCTGATCGAGTTGGCCGACGTGCTCCTCACCGGGCTCATCCACGTTTCCTCGCTGGCGGATGACTTTTACGTCTACGATGGCGCCCGCCGCCGTCTCATCGGCCGGCAATCGAAGCGCACCCTGGCGGTGGGCGAAACACTGCGTGTCGTCGTCGCGCGGATCGATATTTTCAAACAGCAAGCCGACTTCTCGATCGTGAGCGACGAGTCGCCGCGCTCCGCGCCCTCCTCCCGTCGCCCGCGCGGCGGCCGGCGGCGGTAGGCAATCCGCGCTCCTCATCGGATTCGAAACCGTGGCTTCCTCGGGTCCAGGCTCGAGCGTGTTATGGAGCGCGCTGGAGGGACGACCTCTGTGTCGTCCGTGAGGGTCTCAGGACCACGGACGGGACGGCGCCCGTCCCTCCATCGGGCGCGAAGGGCATGACACGCGCTGGGCTAAGCCTGGTTTGGGCGCCAATTTTTCTGCTTCCATTACGGCGCCGCAAAGTTGTAGGATCGAGTCCATTCGCAAATGGACAGCATCCTTGAATCAAAAGAGTTGCAGATCGAGCGGAAGGTTTTCTCGATCGATCTGCGGGAGAACGGCCGCGGTCGATTCCTGCGCATCGCCGAGGATAGCCAGGGACATCGCAACGTGATTATCGTCCCGATCTCCGGGGTGGACGATTTTGCGGATGCGATCGACGACGTGCTCTCCGCCGAGCCGGCTGGGCAGAACTAGGCTCGAAGCAAGGCGGGTCGATCCGCCCTCGTGCTCCTGCTCGTAATCGTGCTCGTAATCGATTTGCCACGACGGTAAGTCGCGCGCGGGGTGATGCGATTACGAGCACGAGCACGAGGGAAAGCCCCGGTCGGGCGGTGCGTTGACACACCGCCCTCGGCCTTTAGCTTGCGCCTCCGCCCGCTGGTTGCGCGGCAATTTCTTCATCTCTCATGGCTACCCAATCGAAATCATCCCGTTCCAAAGCTGCTCCGAAGCCCAAATCCAAGACCGCCAAGGCCCCTCGCCACGTCTACTATTTCGGCGACGGCAAAGCGGACGGGAAAGGGACGATGAAGCCGCTCCTCGGAGGCAAAGGCGCGGGCCTCGCGGAGATGACGCGGATCGGGTTGCCGGTCCCGCCCGGATTCACCATCACGACCGAGGTTTGCACCTATTATACCGCCCATAAACGCAGCTATCCGCGCGACCTCGATGCGCAGGTCGAGGCGGCTTTGCGCAAGGTGGAAAAATCGGTCGGTAAAAAACTCGGCGACCGGGAGAATCCGCTTCTCGTCTCAGTGCGTTCGGGCGCGCGCGATTCCATGCCGGGGATGATGGATACCATCCTCAACCTCGGGATGAACGACACCGTGGTCGAGACCGTCGCCCGGAAGTCGGGGAACACGAAGTTCGCCTGGGATTCCTACCGGCGTTTCCTGCAGATGTATGGCGACGTTGTCATGGGCGTGCAGAAGCGGCCGGGCGAAGATCACGAGCCCTTCGAGAGCGTGATCGAGCACCTCAAGGACGAGCGCTACGGCAACCATCAATTTCCCGATTCCCAGCTCAAGGTCGACGATCTCCAGGAGCTAGTGCAGCGTTTCAAAGACCTAATCAAAGACCGCACCGGCAAAACGTTTCCGCAGGATCCGCGCAAGCAACTTTGGGGCGCAATTGGCGCCGTCTTCGGCTCCTGGGATAACGATCGCGCGGTGGTTTACCGGCGCAAATATGGCATTCCGCACGAGTGGGGAACGGCCGTGAACGTGCAAACCATGGTCTTCGGCAACATGGGCGAGACCAGCGCCACCGGCGTCGCCTTTACCCGCGATCCGGCGAGCGGAGAGAAAATTTTCTACGGTGAATATCTGATCAACGCCCAAGGCGAAGATGTCGTCGCCGGCGTGCGCACACCGCATCCCATCGCCGAACTCGCCCAGGAAATGCCGGCCGCGCACCAAGCGCTTCTGAAAGTGCGCGACCTGCTCGAGAAGCATTTCAAGGACATGCAGGATCTGGAGTTCACCGTCGAAGACAACCGCCTCTACATCCTGCAGACGCGCAACGGCAAACGCACCGGCCTCGCCGCCGTCCGCATCGCGGTCGAGATGGTGGAGGAACGCCTCATCTCGAAAGAAGACGCCATTCGCCGCATTCCGGCGGATTCGCTCGCGCATCTGCTCGCGCCGATTTTCGATCGCAAAGCCGTCGCCGCGGCCAGGAAAATCGCGAGCGGTTTGCCGGCCGGTCCGGGAGCGGCTTCCGGTCATGTCGTGCTCAGCGCCGAGGAAGCGGTTCGGCGCGCCGAGCGGGGCGACAAAGTGCTCCTCGCCCGCATCGAGACCTCGCCGGAAGATCTTCGCGGCATGATCGCCGCCGAAGGCATCCTGACTTCCCGCGGGGGGGTTTCCTCGCACGCCGCCCTGGTGGCGCGACAGATGGGCAAGGTCTGCGTCTGCGGAGCGTCCGACGTGCAGATCGACTACCAGAAACGCACCCTCACCGCGAGCGGCGTAACCTTGAAAGAAGGCGACTTCATTTCCATCGACGGGACGGCCGGAGAAATCTTTGCCGGCGAACTGGCAACCGCACCCTCGGAGATCGTGCAGGTGCTGGTCGACCGTTCCTTGAGCGAGAAAAAGAGCCCGACCTACGCGCGCTACGCCAAGCTCATGAGCTGGGTGGATCGAGCGCGCGAGCTGGACGTGCGCACGAATGCCGATACGCCCGACCAGGTGCGCAACGCCGTGGCCTTCGGCGCCTGCGGCATCGGGCTTTGCCGCACCGAGCACATGTTCTTCGAAGGCGATCGCATCGACGCCATGCGCGAAATGATTCTCTCCGAAGACAAAGAGGCGAGGGTCAAGGCGCTCAAGAAGTTGTTGCCTTATCAGCGCAAAGATTTTGCCGGCATCTTCCAGGCGCTCGACGGTCTGCCCGCGACTATTCGCTTTCTCGATCCGCCCCTCCACGAATTCCTTCCGCACGAGCACGAGCAGCAGCGCGATCTGGCTGAGAAGATCGGGATTCCGCTCGAGCAAATCTCCCGGCGGGTGAGCGAGCTGCACGAGTTCAATCCCATGCTCGGCCATCGCGGCTGCCGGCTCGGCGTGGTCTATCCCGAGATCTCGGAGATGCAGGCGCGCGCGGTTTTTGAGGCCGCGGCCGACGTGCAGAAGAAGGGTAAAAAAGTGCGCCCGGAAATCATGATTCCGCTGGTCGGTTTCCCGAAGGAGTTAAAGCTCCAGATCGAGATCGTCCATCGCGTAGCCGCGGAGGTCGCGAAGGAAAGGAAAACCAAATTTAACTACCTCGTCGGCACCATGATCGAAATCCCGCGGGCCGCTCTGGTCGCCGATGAGATCGCGGAGGATGCGGAATTTTTCAGCTTCGGCACGAACGATCTCACTCAGACCACGCTCGGTATGAGCCGCGATGATTCCGGCGGTTTTCTCCCGACATATGAAGAGCAGGACATCGTGCCGACGAATCCGTTTGCGGCGATCGACCAGAAAGGCGTAGGCCGTCTCATGGAGATCACGCGGGACTTAGGCCGCAAGACCCGGCCGAAGATCAAGCTCGGCATTTGCGGCGAGCATGGCGGCGAACCTTCCAGCGTGAAGTTTTGCCACAAACTTGGGCTGGACTATGTCAGTTGCAGTCCTTTCCGTGTGCCCATCGCCAAGTTAGCCGCGGCCCAGGCCGCGCTCGGGTAGAGGAGGCAACAAACTTACCTTGTTGCAGCGCACCACCTGGAGGGCGGAGCTCTGCGACGCCGCGCCTGGAAATTCGAATACCGCCTGTCCCTCCAAGATCCGCCCCGCGGATTCGCGGGAGCTCATCCCTCCAGTACGGCCGCGAATCTCTTAGCTCCCAAAAACTATCTTCCGGGAATAAAACGCCTCCGCGTATTGCGCAGCGCACTCCATCCCGCGCAAGCGCATCAGGGCGAGGAAAGTCTCCTCCGCAAACCAGTGCTTATTCGTCTGCGTCTGGAAAAATCGGCAGATATGTCCCGCCTTTTTACGGCTGAGACCTTCGTCTAATGGAACAAAGACGTTGGGACTCCCAAGATCGCCGTCGTACTTCGGAATTTCATATTCCAGGATGAGATGATTCCGATAAGTGTTCCAGGCCAGATCCGATAACACGCGGTGATCCTGATGCCGGTCCTCGCGGTAGTGAGTAAAGATCAGGTCCGGCTCGAAGGAACTCTTGAGCTTCTCGAAAAACTCTTTCACCTGCTCCGCCTGGAACGGGAGGAAACTGGTTCGGTATTGCTCGACCAATACTTCCAGCTTCGCGCCGGGCAGCATCTCTTTCGCACTTGAGCGCGCTTCGTCCGCTCGATCGCCTTCGGCGGTGAAGACGACCCAACGAATTTGCAGGTCAGGGCGTTCCTCCGCCCATTTCATCAGGGTGCCGCCGCAGCCGATCTCGATGTCATCAGCGTGTGCGCCGAGACAGAGAATCTTCTTTGCCGCCGGCGGGAGCGTCAGAGCCAGCATGGAGTCGAGTTACTGGGCGTCCCAGACCCGCCAGGGGGCGCGGCCGCTGGCGTGCAGGTCTTCCAGTTGTTGCTTCTCCTTGAAAGTGTCCATGCAAGCCCAGAAGCCGCCGTAAGGATAAGTCACCAGCTTCTTCTCCGCGATGAGGCGCCGGAACGGTTCTTCCACCAACTCTTCCCCTTCGTTCATGTAGTCAAAAATCTCGCGACGCAGGACGAAAAACCCACCGTTAATCAATCTCCCGGAGCGCCCAATGTGCGCGATCTCACTCACCGTCCCATCCGCTTCGGTCGTGACGGTGTGGAAGCTCGCGGTCGGGGTTACTCCCAGGAAACAGCCCACCGCCGCTTTCTTCGCCAGGAAGTAATCGATCTCATTCGGCAGAGCCAGGTCGGTCAAGCCATCGACGTAGTTGGCTAGAAAGACTTCGTCTTCCTCGACGAACTGCTTCACCCGCAGGAGCCGCTGCCCGACGTTGGAATTCTGACCGGTATCGACAAAGGTTATCCGCCAGTCTTCAATATCTTTTCTTAGCAGCTCCACCTTCTTCCCGCCATCGGAAAGAACGAAGTCATTCGAGACACACTCGTTATAATTCAAGAAAGATTGCTTGATGATGTCCGCGCCATAACCCAGGCAGAGAATGAATTCGTTATGCCCGTAGTGGGAGTAATACTTCATCAGGTGCCAGAGTAGCGGCCGATAGCCGATCACCGCCATCGGCTTGGGGACCGGTTGGGGACCTTCCCGCAGCCGCATCCCTTGTCCGCCGCAAAAGAGAACCACCTTCATAAAAGAAAGGACCTATTCATAAACTTCGATTTCCGGAATAGGCACGACGAATTTGCCGCCCCATTTTCGAATGAAAGCGTTCTGTTGCATGATCTCGTCCTTCAAATTCCAGGGAAGGATAAAGAGGTAATCCGGCTTCGTCTCTTTGATCCGTTCCGGCGCATAAATCGGAATACGGCAACCCGGGGTAAATTTCCCCTGTTTGTAAGAGCTGCGGTCCACTGTGTAATCGAGAAAATCCGAACGAATACCGCAGTAGTTCAAGAGGGTGTTCCCTTTGCCCGGCGCGCCATAGCCCGCGATCTTCTTTCCTTCGCTGCGGGCGTCAATCAGAAAACGCAAAATACCTCGTTTGGTCGCCTCCACCTTTTCGCCGAAAGCCTGATAACACTCGAGACGCTCGATTCCCCAGGCCGCCTCGCGGGCTTTGAGATCGAGCGCTCGCTGGGAGACTTCCCGAGTCTCATCCTCCGTATGCCGGGCGAAGATGCGGAGCGAGCCGCCGTGCGTCGCGAATTCTTCCACATCGAAAAGGGTGAGGCCGTGGGAGGCAAAAATCTTCTCCACAGTCGTGAAGGAGAGATAGGAGTAATGCTCGTGATAAATGGTGTCGAACTGGTTTTCCTCGATCAGGCGAATGAGATGGGGAAACTCCATCGTAATGACACCGTGTGGTTGCAGGAGAATCTTCATCCCGCCCACGAAATCGTTGATATCCGGGACGTGCGCGAGAACGTTGTTCCCGAGCAGGAGATCGGCCTTCCGGCCTTCCTTGCCGAGGCGGGTGGCCAAATCCACGCCAAAGAACTCGGTAACACTCGGGATTCCCTTCTTGATTGCCTCCTGCGCTACGTTCTTAGCCGGCTCGATCCCGAGCACGGGAATTTGTTTCTCCCGAAAGTATTGCAGCAGATAACCGTCATTGCTCGCAATCTCTATTACAAGTGAGTCCGCGTTCAGTTGGAGTCGATCGGAAATGGACGCGACATACTTTTTCGCGTGCTCGAGCCAGGAGTCGGAATAAGAGGAAAAGTAAGCGTATTCCTCAAAGATGGCCTGCGGCGAGACATGTTCCGGAAGTTGCACCAGGAAACACTTCTCACAGACGTAGGAGTGCAGGGGATACAAAGTTTCCGGGCCACTTAGCTGGCTAGCCGGAACGTAAGACTCACAGAGAGGCGACAGACCGAGATCGACAAACGTCTGTTGCAAGGGCGCACCACAGTAGCGGCAATCATAGAGTGAAGTGGTGGGTTGAGACATGACTCAAAAAGCGGAAACGGCGGCCTCCTCCGACTGACCGACGGTGCGCGCCGTCCGGAGATCTGGAATTTGATCGACCACCGCCTTGCCGATCTCCAGGGAGGCGGTCGCGGCCGGGGAGGGGGCGTTACAGATGTGAATGGAACGCGCTCCCCGCGCGATCAGGAAATCGTTGACCAGTGTTCCGTCGGACGACAAGGCTTGCGCACGGATTCCGGACTGCGCCGGTTTCAGGTCAGCCGCCTCGATCTCCGGGACAAGTTTTTGCAGGCTCTTGACGAAGGCTTGTTTACTAAAGGAGCGATACATCTCGGCCAGACCTTCCCGGTAATGTTTCCGCACCAGATGCCAAAGGCCCGGATAAGTCATCATCTCGAACAGGTCGCGGAACGCAAAATCGGTTTTGCCATAGCCCTCACGTTTCAATGCCAGCACGGCATTCGGTCCAGCATGAACCGAGCCGTCAATCATTTTCGTGAAGTGAACGCCCAGGAACGGGAAGGAAGGATCGGGCACGGGATAGATGAGCGTGTTGACCAAATACCGCTTCTCCGGGATCAGCTCGTAGTATTCACCGCGAAAAGGCATGATCTTCGCCTCAACCGGCGACCCAGCTCGGCGCGCCAGACGATCGCTCTGCAGGCCTCCGCAGTTGATCAGGAAGCGCGTCTCGATTGGTCCCTTCGCGGTCGCGAGGAGATAGCCGCTATCGCGCGGCTGTACGCCGGTCACTCTTGCGCTGGTCTGAATCCACCCGCCTTCTTCTCCGATCAGCTCGGCGTATTTGGCGCCAACGGCTCGGTAATTAACAATCCCGGTCGAGGGAACCCGGAGGGCGCGGAGACAGCGAACGTGCGGCTCGATTTCGCGCACTTCCTCGGACGAAAGTGGAGTCACGGAAAGACCGTTCTCCAGTCCGCGCCGGTGGAGGTTTTCGAGCGCGGGCAGCTCCTCTTCAGAGGTCGCGACGATGAGTTTGCCGCAGACCTCGTGAGGGATGCCGTGTTTCGCGCAGAATTCGAGCATCGAGCGATTCCCCTCCCGCGCGAAGCGAGCCTTGAGGCTGCCTGGCTTGTAGTAGATGCCGGAGTGGATGACGCCACTGTTGCGACCGGTCTGGTGGCTGGCTAACTCTTTCTCCTTCTCCAGGAGGACGAGCCGGAGGCCGGGCTGGCGTTTGAGCAACTTCATGGCCACGCTCAGACCAACGATCCCGCCCCCAATGATAACGCAATCAAACTTCATAAAGCAGAAAGGAGATCGGTCGCGGCCAGGGATTCCGCGGCGGTTTTGATGGCCGTAAAAGGCAGCTCGGCGCGCGCCGCAATATCGAGCAGGGAATGCTCGCCATCGGAGAGATTTAGCACCCAAAGAATCGCCATTTCGCGCTCACGCTGGTTAACCGTCGCACCCAAGCCCTTGTAGAGGCCGCGTCTGCCGAGTTGGGGCTCACCTTTGGCACAGTTATTCCGGTAAGTACGATCGTGCTCGATGATGTCGATCACTCCCAGGCATTTCTCCAGAGAGTCCGCCAGCGCCTCGTCCTGGATGAATCCCAGGTTATCGGCGGAAGTATGATACTCCGGAAAAGTCCCATGGACGGAGCGCATCAAACAACCCACGGGAAGATTAAAGCCGGGCGAACAATACTGGCGTTCATCATAGCCGTAGGGTGAAAAGGGGAGCAACTGATAGGAATCGCCGGAATGGCCGAGGAAATGAGAAAAAGCGCGGTCGATAACAGCGTCGCCACGCCGGCTTCGCTTGTAAGTGATGCTACCCGCGTCTCCGACGCAGGTTAGGACAAGACCGTGACGAATGCGCGCGATATTCTCCTCGTTTCGCGCCAGCCAGGTGATCGCACCGATGCTGCCCGGAACAAAAACGAAACGATAGCTATAGCGCCGGGGCGAAGCCTTGAGATAACGGCCCAGCTCGACCGCCAGAGCAATTCCGGAAAGATTATCGTTCGCGAGGGAGGGGTGGCAGATATGGGAGGAGAAGAGGACTTCGTCGCTCTCGCGGCCGGGCAGAAGGTATTCCCCGTAGGTAAGATGGCCGTCACTGAACGAGGAATCGATGCAGACTTCGTATTCCTCGTCATCGCGCAACGTGGCCTTTTGCCTTTCACTCACACAAAAGCCCCACGTCTCCTGGTAATAAGAAGTCCGGTAACGGACCCAATCAGGATGGTCGGGTAGAGTGAAGAGATGCGCCTCGAGCTCGGCTAGCCGCATGCGACGGTGGATTGGCGCGCTATAGCTCACGACGTGGAGATTTAGCTGGCGAAAATCAACGATCCTTTCTCCTGCGGAGTTCTTAATCCAGGCATCGCGGATATTCCACTCTCGTGGGACGGTCCAATCGAGAACCTGCGTCCCAGTGGCGACCTCATGGGTTTCCACCGGGAGATGCTCACGCAGGATCTCCAGAGTCTTCCGGACGCCGTCGCCGGTAATACTTCGGCAGATGGGATACAAGCGCGTGATCAGGGCGCGCATCCTTTCGGCGGGTGTCTCCATCAGGCAAAGGCCGGCCAGGCCAGGTCTTGGGCGGATATGGCAGCGACGGGCAACGGCCACGCGATCGCGAACGCCGGATCGTCGTAGCGATAACCGGCTCCGCTCGCAGGCGTATAATACGCGCTCATTTGGTATTCGATCTCCGAGTCATCAACGAGTGTTTGGAAGCCGTGCGCGAAGGCCTCTGGAATGTAGAGCGCGCGCCGGTTCTCCGCTGTGAGAGTTACGGTAAAGTGCTTGCCCAGTGCAGGTGAGTCAGGCCGCAGGTCGACGATGACGTCGTGGATCGCGCCGCGCACGCAGCGCACTAGCTTGGCTTCGCTGGCTGGCGGCTTTTGGAAGTGCAGGCCACGCAAGGTGCCGGCTTGGTGATTGAAGGAGGTGTTGCATTGCACGACTTCTGGGTTCAACCCGTGGTCTTCGAATTCGCGCCGGCAGTAAGTCCGCGCGAAAAACCCCCGTTCGTCCCGGTGCGGTCCCAGATCAATAACAAAGGCGCCGGGGAGTGGAGTTTCAGAAAAGATCACTGCGGCGAGGTCGTTCCGTTCTTCCAGAAAAAATCCTGGTCGATCTGTTGCGTCCGGATGAGATGCTCGAGTTGTTTCAAGCGCGTGAAGCCGGGAGAGGTAAAAGTCTCGGGAGTCATGGCAATCTGTTGAAAGACCGCGTGTAGCTGCTCGGCCCCGCGCCGCGCGTCCCAGGCACACCTAAAGTTCGGCAAAGCCTGGCGGATCTTATCGAAGGAAACACGGTAACTCCGATTATCCGCGCCTTGCTGCCCGAAAGTGACCTGACAGCCAGGGAAGACCTCTCCGACAATCTCGGCGATCTCCTTGACCGTATAGTTATGATCGGTATCGCCGACATTAAAGATCTCGTTATGCACTTTCTCGCGGGGCGCTTCCAGAGCGCAGAGGATGGCCTGGGCAATGTCGAGGCCATGGACGAGGGGCCGCCAGGGAGTGCCATCGCTGACCATCTTGATCTCCTGGGTGGTCCAGGCAAGACCGGAAAGGTTATTAAGCACGATGTCGAAGCGCATTCGAGGAGAAGCTCCGTAGGCCGTGGCGTTGCGCATGAAAGTGGGTGAAAAGTCGTCGTCGGCCATCGGTCCCAGGTCTCGCTCGACCAGCGTCTTGCAAATGGCATAGGCGGTCTGGGGTTTTACGGGAGACTCTTCCGTCATGTAATCGGCGTCGGCTACGCCGTAGACGCTGCACGAGGACATGTAGATAAAACGAGTCACTCCGGCGGCCTTGGCCAGCTCGGCCAGGCGGACGGAACCTTTGTGATTGATCTCGTAAGTAATATCGGGAGCCAACTCGCCGGTGGGATCGTTCGAGAGTTCGGCCATATGAACGACAGCCTCGATCCCGGCCAGGTCATCGCTCGTAATGTGGCGGATATCCTTATTCAAGGTGCGCGGAGTGAGCGGCGAGCCGTTGTAGAGCCAGCCGGATTTGTAGAAGCCGGTATCGACCGCCGTCAGCTCATGACCGCGCCGCATCAGGATCGGCGCGAGCAGCGATCCCAGGTAACCTTCCGTTCCTGTGACAAGTATCTTCATGATTTGGCCCAATCCTTCGCGGCTCGCACGACCCGATAGGTCGGGCGGCCAATGGCGGTGGGAAGACTGGCGCAAAAATGTTGCAGCCCAAATTTCACAGCGTGCTCCGCGAAGTCAGTCCAACTCCGGCTCGCGGAATTCCCGGCGCCTTCGAGCGGCGCCCGGCTGGGGTAATAGCTGCTGCGCAGAAGTCTCCGGGCGCGGTCCCGCTCTCCGCGCCGCAGGCAACGGCTCACCGCATTCATCATGAGCGGGCCGAGGAGCTTCCGCTTATAAGGCTCGATCGCCGGCGGCACTTCGAGCGGGAGGAGGTATTCCACCAGCCGCTCGCTACAAAGTCCGGCCGAGGAGGTGGCCGCGAGGTGCACCCGATACTCGACCAGATAATCCGCGACGAAGGCAAATTTAGCCCCTTCGTGCGCCAGGCGAATGAAGAATTCGGCGTCCGGCGTGTTAAGATCTTCGCGAAAACGGAGCCGGCGCATGTCGGCGGTGCGCATGAGCGCGGCGGACATCGCGACCGCTTGTTCCCATGCGGCAATTTGCGCATTCTCGAGCGGGCCGTTAGGCAAGCCGTCGCGCCGGTAGCGTCGAGTCTGCTCGCGGCTTTTTTCTTCGAGCCGGTTGCCCTGCCTGTCGATCATGTAGTGATTGCAGAAAGCCAGGCTGACCTCCGGTTTCATCTGCCCGACCAGCCGGCTGGCAAAGTCGGGCAGAAGCCGATCGTCATCGCCGATCGCGACGAAAAACTCCCCGCGCGCGGCGTCTGCGAGCGCGTTGAAATTTCCGCACATGCCGAGGTTGTGGGGGTTACGCCGGTAGAAAAAACGAGGGTCGGAAGTGAGCGCGCCCGGGAGGACCTCGAGCGCTTCGCCGCTGCCGTTGTCCCCGATCAGGACCTCGATGTTCGGATAAGTTTGCCCGAGCGCAGATGCGACCGCTTCTTCCAGGTAAGCGGGGCGATCGAACGTCGGAATGGCGATGCTGACCAGTGGAGACATGGCTTGGGTTGCAATCCAATACCCTCAGCAGATTGAAGGCCAGCTCTTTGTGTCCCGCAAAAAAGCACGGCGCTTCAAGGCCCTGCGGCCAGCGATCGGAGGGAACTCAAGGGGGAGAGCCGACGCGCGGAGGGAGGATTAGCGCCCGCCGTGGATGAACTCTTCGACGGCGGTGTAGGCGTTGTCGTCGGTCATCTGCACCGGCGGATGTTTGCAGAAAAATGCCGAGACCGGATGGAGCACGCCCCCCTGGCCACGGTCGAGCGCGAGTTTGCAGCAACGGATCGAATCGATCGCCACGCCCGCGGAATTCGGCGAGTCTTCAACCGACAACTTCAGGTCGATCTCCATCGGCACATCGCCGAAAAGCCTTCCTTCCACGCGGATGAAACAGATTTTGTTGTCGTTTTGCCAGGGCACGTAATCGCTCGGGCCAATGTGAATATTCTCATCGGTCAGCCGTTTGCCGATGACCGATTGGACCGCCTCGGTCTTCGAAGTCTTCTTCGATTTGAGCCGGGCCCGATCCATCATGTTGAGGAAATCGGTGTTGCCGCCGGTGTTTAACTGGTAGGTGCGATCGATCTTCACTCCCCGTTTGCGGAAGAGATCGACGAGCGTGCGATGGACGATGGTCGCGCCCATCTGCGCTTTGATGTCGTCGCCGATGAGCGGGAGTTTTTTCTCCTCGAAGCGTTTCACCCAGGTGGGATCGGAGGCGATGAAAACGGGAATATTATTGACGAAGGCGAGGCCGGCTTCGAGCGCGCAGGCGGCGTAAAAGCGGGTCGCTTCCTCTGAACCGACCGGCAGGTAGTTGACCATGATCTGCGCGCCCGATTCGCGCAGCTCATCGATGATCTGCTCGCGGGTCGATTCCTTTTTCAGCGGCATAAAGGCCCGCAGCGGATCGTGTTCCGCCATATGCGCGGGATAGCCGTCGAAGACGCAGCCCATCTTGACGATCGCCCCGGTCGTGGGGATCTGGGCGCAGAAAACTTTGGTGCAATTGGGCGGGGCGAAGATGGCCTGGTTGACGTCGAGCCCGACCTTGCGGCGGTCGATATCGAAAGCCGCCACCACCGCGATGTCGTTAGGCCGGTAGGGCCCGATGAGCGGGTGCATGAGCCCGACGGCGGCGCCGTTCGAGGGCGTGTCGCGATAAAAACTGATCCCTTGGACGAGGGAACTGGCGCAGTTGCCCACACCTACGATTGCAATCGGAATCTTACTCATTTGGCCTCGAAAAATGGAAGATTGGCGTAGTCGCCCACGCAGAGCAAGGCGCAATATGGGCGAGGGGAATTTACTTTGAGCACGCGGTGAGAGGGAAACGCCGCTTCCGGCCCTCCCGATTTCGCAATTCTTGTTGCCAAAGCCGGCGGGCGGCGGAGAGAAAAGCGCATGCTCCGGGGCCTTTGCGTCGTCTTTTTTTTAGTGGTCGCCGGGACGGCGCCGAGTTTCGGAGAGCGCCCGACCTACACGCTCGAAGACGCCTTGCGCCTGGCGCGCGCGCAAAATCCGGACATCGCCATCGCGCGTAAGAAAATCCAGGGCGCGCACGGCGGCCTGGTCGAGGCCCGGGCCGGTTACCTGCCCTCGGTCGTATCCGAGGGGGTCTTTCGCAAACGGGAGCGGCAAGGCGACACCCGGCTGCGGCCGGAGGATTACAACGCCAACCTTCGCGTCGTCGAGCAGGTCTACACCGGCGGCGCGAACCGCAGCCGGCTCGCCCTCGCGCGACTCAACCAGGAGAAAGCGCAGGCCGAGGTCCAGGCGGTCACCGCGCAGGTGGAAATGAATGTGCGCCTCGCCTTTTACGAGCTGCTCCTGAACCGCGAGCGCATCGGCGTACGCGAGCAATCGGTCGCCGTGCTCGAGCAGGAATTGCAGGCCCAGCGCGAACGCCTCAGCGCCGGCACGGTCGGCGAGCTTAATGTGCGGCGCGCGCAGGTCAGCCTGGCGAACGAGCAGCCGGAGCTGATCCAGGCGCGAACCGATCTGCGAAATTCCTACCTCCGTCTGAGCGAATTGTTAGGCCTGGACGCGCGCTCAGCCGATCCTACTTTTGAAATCTCCGGCCAATTGGTTTATGAGCCGCGCCATCCCGATCTCAGTGCCTGCCTCGCCCAGGCCAGCGCCAATCGCCCCGAGCTCCGCGCCGCCGCGATCGACGTCGCGCTCGAAAAGGAGCAACTGCAGCTCGATCGCAGCGCCACTCGTCCGCAGGTGGAAGCGTTCGCCGGCTACGAAGTCTACAACGAGCGCGACCCGGCCCGCGGGCGCGAGTTCAACCACGGCTACGTCTTTGGTTTGAACACGACCTGGGCGATCTTCGACGGCTTCGCCACCCGCGGCCGCATGGAATCGACCCGCGCCCGGCGCGACGCGGCCGCGCGTTCGCTCGAGGCGCTGCGGCAAAGCGTCGCCGCCGAAGTGCGGAGCGCTTTTCTCGATCTCCAGCAGGCCGATCAAGTGTTGGCCGCGGAAGTAGAAAACGTCCGCACGGCCGGCGATTCGCTCGACCTCGCCCGGAGCAACCTCGGCGCCGGCCTGGGCACGCAGCTCGATGTTCTCCAGGCCGCTTCCGACGTCACCGGCACCCGGACGACGCGCCTGAGCGCGATTTACTTGCACAACGCCGCGCTCGCCCGGCTCGACCGAGCTTGCGGCGGCGCGACGCAGTCGTTAGGCGGAAAAGAATGAAGCGGGCGCTCCTTCTCGGCGCGGTCCTGGGTCTGGCCGCAGTTGGCCCGCTCCAAGCCCTGACCCTGGACGCTCTCCTCACGCAGACCCTGGCGCGGAATCCGCGCATTCAGCAGGCGCAGACCGAGCTGCAAGCGGCTGCTGGCGAGCGGTTGCTCCTGCGCGCGAAAGGTTTGCCTAACGGCCTCATCGGAGGCATCGCGGGCGATCAGGGCGGGCAGCGCTCGCGCACTTCGGGCGAGCAACCGTTCGCTTTTGCCTACGGCTCGTTCTCCCAGCCGCTTCTCCACGCCGATCTCCCGGCGACCTACCGGCGGGGGGAGATCGCGCTGCTTCTGGCCGAGCAAAGGCTCAACGTGGCCGTCGTCGCGGAACTGCATCAGGCCCGGCTGGCCTTTTACAGCGCGCTCTACCAGCGCGCCCTGGAGTCGTTAGGCCGGGAACAACGTGAGCGTTTAAACCAGAACATCGCCGGGGAAAAATCGCGTTACGAAGCGGGCGACGCCGAGCGCAGCGCCCTCACTTCCGCCACCTTGCTCGCGCGCGGGCTCGACCCGAAAATCGCCAGCGCCCAGCGCGCCGCGCAGGGCGCGCTTCTCCAGCTCGCGCAAGCGATCGGCAGTTCGTTAGGCCCGGGCGCGGCTTTGCCCACGGCCGAAGGCTCCCTGACTTTTCAAGCCGCCCCGCCCGGCGGTCCCGAGCAAGTGGCCGCAGCTCTGCGCGATCGGGCCGATCTGAAACTGGCACGCCTCGCAGTGCGGGCGGCGCGCGAAGATCAGCGCATCGTCGCGGCCGGTTATTATCCCTCGCTCGACGCGGTCGCTTCGGGCGAAGCGGTTCCCGTTTCCGGCATCCATCGCGACGACGGAGGCTCGCCCCAGACGACCGACGACACGGTCGCTTCCGAAGTGCGCGGCGGCCTCTCTTCCACCTGGCGGGTAATCGATAACGGCCAGGTCGGCGGCGCCCTCCTCACCGCTCGTTCCGCCCGCGAGACGAACGAACTCGAACTGCGCAAACTGGAAGCGAGCGTGCCGCGCGAGCTGGCCCGGCTGCAAAATAATCTGCGGGCGATCGCGGCGCGTTATCAATCGCTCAACCGCGCCGCCGAGGTGGCCGAGCGCGACGTTGTCGCGATCCAGCAAAACCGCGCCCAGGGTCTCGCCTCCGTCCTCGATTTCCGCACCGCCGAGACCAATCTGCTCGCCACCCGCAGCGGACTTCTGACCGCTCTCTTCCAGCAACAAGTCGCCCTCGCGGAGTGGGATCGCGCGACCGGCCGCTACTTTCAATTTTCCGGCGACACCGCCGGAAAGGTGCATTAGTTCGAGCGATTGAAGACGCGGATTTCACGGGAAACGCTTTGGGTCGCCGGTCCCATCGTGCTCGTCCTCGGCGCGCTCCTTTTCTATCTCACCCGGCCAATTGTCGAGGTCGAGATCGTTAGGCGCGGGACCGCCGTTTCCGCGGTTTACGGCACGGTCCGGATCGAGCCCTCCTTCGTCATCAACGTGCGGGCGCAGAACGCCGGCTACATCCGGCTGGCCGACCCGCTCGCCGCCGGCCGCGGCGCGCTCGGCCGGAACGTCGCCAAGGGCGAACTGCTCGCCACCATTGCCGACGAAACGGCCGCGCGTCAGCTCAAGCAGGGGCAAGCCGATTTGCAGGCTGCGGAGGAAAAAGCCCGGCTCGAATTGCCCTCGGCCGAGCTGCTCAAGGTGGCGGAGGGAAATGTCGCGCGCCTCGAGAAATTAACTTCCCTCAGCAACGTCCCGGCGGTCGAGTACGAGAAAGCGAAAAGCGAGGCGAACCGTCTCCGGGCCGCCCTCGAGACGGAAAAAATCGAGCGCAGCCGCAACCTCGACGCGCTCAGCGGCGCCCTGAAAAAAGTGCAGGCGGAGATGAAAACTTCCGAGATTCGCGCGCCCATGGACGGGATTCTCTCCAGCTTGCAGGTAATCGATGGCGAGCTGGTCGCCGATGGCAATCCGCTCCTCAGCGTTTCCTCGCGGCAAAATTATGTGCGCGGCGAAGTGAACGAGGAAGACGTCGGCGAGGTCAAGGTGGGATTACCCGCCGTCCTGCAATTATACGCTTATCGCACCCGGCAGTTTCGGGCCAAAGTCACCTCGATCGTGCCCACGGCCGATCCCGAGACCCAGCGTTACACCATCCTGCTCGACCTCGAAAATCCGCCGGAAAATCTCCTCGCCGGCATGACCGGCGAGATGAACATCATCACCGGCCGGCACGAAAACGCCCTCCTCCTTCCGACCCGCGCCCTTCTTGTCGACCAGGCCCTGATCGTTAGGCACAAGACCGTGCAAAGGCGCGCCGTGTCGGTGGGATTTCGCTCGCTCGATTTCGTCGAGGCACTCGGCGGAATCGAGGAAGGCGATCACGCGATCGTTTCCGATCAGGACAAATTGCGCGTCGGCCAGTTCGTGCGGGAACGCGAAGTGGAACCGCCCGCGCCCCCTTCCGTGCCCCGGTGACTCCTTCGCTCCACATCGCGCTCCGCTTTCTCACCCATCGCAAGCGCGCCTTTTTTTTGAGCCTGGGCGGGGTTGTTTTTGGGGTCGCGATTTTCATCTGCGCGCAGGCCCAGACCGCGGGGTTCGAGAAAAATTTCATCGACGCCAATCTCGGGACGAACGGCGGGCTCGTCCTTTCCGCCCGCATCGAGAAGCCGGCCAGCGGGATGTTCGCCGCGGCCAGGAACTCGAACGTCAACGCCGCGCACCGCCGCTTTTTCGAAGGCATCACCGACCCGGGCGGGATCATGCGGGTGAGCCGGCAGTTCTCCAATGTCGCCGCCTGCACACCGGTCCTGCGCGGCTTGCTCAGTGCGCGCGCCGGATTCGAAACGGCCAGCGTCACCTTGTTTGGGATCGATCCCGCGACTTACGTCGAGACGACCAATCTGCGCCGCCAGATTTCCGGCGGAAAGTTCGACGATTTTCGCAATAATCCGCGCTCGGTCATCGTCGGCTCGCGCCTGGCCGAGGCCCTCGGGGTGCAAGCCGGCGACACCCTTGAGCTGCTCTCCCCCGGCGGGCAGTTTCAACGTTTCACTGTCGCCGCGCTCGCCCGCAGCGGGATTGGCTCGGAGGATGCGCGCCGCATTTACGTGCAGCGCCGGATCGCGCAAAAGCTCCTGCGCAAACCCTACGGCGCGTCCATGATCGTCTACAAACTGCGCGACCCGGCCGAGGCGCCGGCGCTGGCCCGGCATTTCGAGATGCTGTTCCAGCACGTCGCCGAAAGCTGGCAGGAGCGCGAAGAAGGGAACCTCCAGCTTTTCGCCACGCTGCAAATTTCCGCCGCCATCACCGTCTCGCTGATCATTCTGCTGGCCGGTTTCGGAATTTTTAACGTCCTCACCATGACCGTGCTGTCGAAGCTCAAGGAGATCGCGATTCTGCGTTCGATGGGCTATCGGCGCGGCGATATTTCCGCGATTTTTCTCTGGCAAGGCGCGCTCATCGGCGTCCTCGGATCGCTCGTCGGCTGCCTCGCCGGCGCGCTCATGACCTGGGGCGTCTCGCACATTCCGATCAAAGTGCGCGGGCTGCTTTACGCGGATCACTTCCTGGTGGCGTGGGATTGGCGGCACTATTTTTGGGCAACCATCCTGGCCATCATCGCCGTCTTCATTGCCAGCTACGTTCCGGCGCGCCGCGCGGGTTGGCTCTCGCCGGTCGTGACGCTGCGCGGCTCGGGCGGGTAACGCGTGTTGCGTACGGAGCGTTCATTCATAGAGACGCTTTGCGTTTCCTCGCCGCTTTCATGTTGTCATCCCGAGCCCGCGGAGACGGCGAGGGATCTCGCGGAAGGTCTCGGTGTCCGGGTCAGAGAAGCTGGACCCAGCAGAGCATCCGTGAGATCCCTCGGCGCGCTGCGCCAGCCTCGGGATGACAATGCGCCACGCTTTTCCTGGGACGCTAAGCGCCGACCTTTGCGGAGCGAAGCGTCGACAAGGGATTCAAGGCGCAAAGTGGAGCGGGCGCACCCAGAGCACCCAGGCCGCCCGCGCGACGTGCACAAGCGCGGAAACCACTTCCCACCACGCGATGGCGACAAACGACTGCGGCGCCGCGCCCAGGAGCAGGCCGATCGCGAGGATCCAGATATAGATATTGCGGCGTCCGCCTAACAATCGAATTTTCCGATCGAGCGAACTGAGTTCGTCGATCAAGCGGCCGTAGCGGCGGATCACGCTGAGCTTGGCCAGGCCATCGATTCCTTCCGCGGTCAGGAGGAGGAGCAAATACCAGTAAGCGCCCGGAAGTTCGCCGGACCGGTGGAAATAAAAGGCCAGCGCGAGCGCCCAGGCCAGTTCGTAAAACGTGTCGAACCAATGCTCCAGTTTGCCTGACTCCGAGGTGGCCACTTTCACCCGGGCCAGTTTGCCATCGAGCCCGTCGAGCACGCCGACAGCGAGCGCGCACCAAGTTCCCCCGACCAGATAACCGGCCGCGAAGAGAAGCGCCGCCGCCCAGGCGACGACGTTGCAGAGCGTGGTCAGTTCGTTAGGCGTGATCCGCGTCCGGCAGAGGCGCGCGACCAGAAAAGTCTCGATCGGCGCGTGCACCAACGCGGGCAAATCCTGCGAGCCTTTTTGCGCGGCGTCTAGAATCAGCCGCTCCGCCTCTTCGTGAGGCGACGGAATGCAAAGGAGCGGCAGCTCCCGCCGCAGGTTGAGCGAGTAGGTCGGCTGCTCGGCGATTTCCAAAATCCGGGCAGGTACGGCATCGCCCAGCGAAACGCGCGCGCCGGTCTCGCGCCCGCGATCGAGCAAGCGGCACGGCTCTGTTTGCGCGAGCAGCAGTTGCAACAAGCGAGCGTCCCAAAGCGCATCCGCAGGCAGGACCAATTGTAGGGCGACCGCTTCGGTTGCCCCGATCTTGGGCAGGCGAAGCCCTCGCCCGACCATCCGCACCGCGAGCTCGCTCCGCGGCGGCGAATTTTTCTTCAACTCGACCTCGATCGCCTCTGGCGTTTCCGAAACCACCACCGCCTCGCGCACCCCCGCGCGCTGCAACATGCGCAGCAGTCGTTCGAGCAAAGTGATCCCGCAAAGCTCGTGCAAGGCTCCGGGCGCGTTGGCCAAAATGACGACCTCCATAGTGCGATGAAAATTGCTTCGCAGCCTTTCCGGTGTTACGCCAGTTTCCGCAATGCCCGCAGCCGAATTAACTGCCGCGCCCCTCGTCGTCGCGCTGGAGGACGAGCGCGTGCCGCCGCTTTCTTTCCGCCTGCGCTATAGCCCGTTTCTCACCCAGATGGTGATCGTGCGCCGCTGCAATCTGGCCTGCGCTTACTGCACCGAGTTCGACAAAACGAGCGAGCCGGTGCCTTACGACGTGCTCGAAGCGCAGCTCCGCAAATTAAAAAGCCTCGGCACCTTCGGCATGTCGCTCACCGGCGGCGAGCCGACCCTCCATCCCGATCTTCCGCGGCTCATCCGGCGCTGCCGCGAGCTGCGTTTCCTCCGCACCGGCATGATCACCAACGGCTTCTTTTTGAAACCGGAGCTGATCGAGAAACTGAACGACGCCGGTCTCCAGGAAATGCAAATCTCGATCGACGGCGTGAAAGGCAATGAGACCACGCAAAAGGTCCTCGACAACCTGCGCAAACGCCTCGTCGCCCTGCGCGATCACGCGAAATTTAACGTCACGGTGAGCGGGGTGATCGGCGCGTGCCCGCCGGAAGAAGCCGAGGAAGTCGTCGCCTACGCGAAGGAAATGGGCTTCACCCCGCGCGTCCTCCTCGTGCACGATCACAATGGGCAACTGAAACTGAGCGAGCGGGAATTGCAGGTCTACGAGCGCATCGTCAAGGAGTTGCCGAAGAGCTGGATGGATTTCTCCAGCTATCGCAAACGCCTCGTGCGCGACGGCGTCGCCCCGTTCAAATGCCGCTCCGGGAGCCGTTACCTTTACGTCGACGAATTCGGCCGGGTCAACTGGTGCGCGCAGACCCGCGAGGTCTGGTCGAAGCCGTTGCTCGCTTACACCCTGGACGATTTGCGGGAGCAATTTTACACCTACAAATCGTGCAATCCCACGTGCACCATCGGCTGCTCGCGTTCCTCCAGCCAGTTGGATGGCTGGCGCGCACAGGCGACGAGTTGAGGTCAGGGAAAGCGATGTTGTAGAGTGCGCTGTTTGAAAGCCCGGCCTCGCCTTCGGCTGCGTTACGGCAGCGCATCATCGCGTGGCGGCCGGCTATTCCGCTGAGGACAGCGGACTCTACAAACCACTCTGCGAACGCAAGATTCGACTTGCTTAACGCGTTCTGAAACAAACCTTGTTCCATCATGCCTAACGACGCAGCGGGACGACGCCGCCAGCACGCGAGACGCGCGCGCTACCCCAAAAAAAAGTCCGCCGCCACGGCGGACCTTCTACCCGCCTATGGCAGCCCAGTCCCCGACAACGATTTCGCCAGCGAGACATCGGTGGCGTTGATATTGCCGTCGGCGGTAACGTCGGCGCGGAAAGTGGTCGCATCCACCGGTTGCCCGCTGCGCGCCTTGATCGACGCAACGTCTGATGCATTGACCGCTCCGTTGCCATTCACATCCCCGATCAACACCCGCATCGGGATGGTCACGCTACTCGAGCCATTCACATTGTTGAGTGTCACCTCGATGGTCTGGGCGTTGGCGACATTGGTTAACGGGATGGTCACGACATTCCCGCTCGTCACGACGAATCCACCGTTGCTGACTCCGCCGCTGCCGATTGTTCCCTGGCCCGCGGTAACGGTCGCTTGCGGATTTCCGCTCACCGAGACGTTGGCCAGGAAGGTGATCACAATGGTGTAGTCGCGGGAGGCGCCGCCGTTGCGGCACTCGGTTCCTGCGGTCCCATTGAGCGGGAGATTGACATCAAAACTTCCCGCGGCGCCATGCGTCTTGCGTGAAACGGCGTTTTGCACCATCGGCGTAGATGGCTGCGCGCAATACCTCCCGCCGGTGTTTAGATAGTGATTGTTCCCATCGTAAAAGAAGCCGCCCCAGACGATCATCTCGCTGCCAGTCCAGACCGCGGTGGGAGACTCTCGGGGGGCGGGCGCGTTGGTTCTCGTAGTCGTAACCCAGCTATCTGCGCCTGGGCTATATCTGGCCCCGTCGTTCAGATAGGTGGTGGTCATACACATTTGGTCGGTGCAACCGAAGCCGGCCCAAACGATCATTTCGTTCCCTGTCCAGACTGTGGCCTGATCGTATCGCCTGGTGGGCGCATTCGTGATGCTGGTCGCAGTCCAACTGTCCGCGCTCGGATTGTATTTTCCGCCGGTATTGGTCTGGCTGGAGAACGTAAATCCGCCCCAGACGATCATTTCACTCCCAGTCCAGACGGCGGTATGGGCGCCTCGGGCGACCGGGGCGCTGACGGTGCTGGTCGCTGCCCAACTGTCCGTATTGGGGTTATACCTACCGCCGGTATTGACCCACTGGCTGTTAGCGATCGATCCGCCCCAAACGATCATCTGACTGCCCGTCCAGACTGCGGTGTGGCGATTCCGGCCAGCGGGCGCGTTGGTGGTGTTGGTGGCTGTCCAACTGTCGGTGTTGGGATTGTATCTTCCGCCCGTGTTCACGTAATGATCGGTGCTCGGCGGATCCTGGAAATATCCACCCCAGACGATCATCTCGCGGCCAGTCCATACGGCGGTTTGGTTTTCACGGGCCTGAGGCGCGTTGGCAGTGCTCGTGGCAGTCCAACTGTCCGCGCCTGGATTGTATCTTCCGCCCGTATTGAACCAAATGCCGGGAGTGTCTCCACCCCAGACGATCATTTCCGTGCCGGTCCACACCGCGGTGAGATCGGCCCGGTTCGAGGGCGCGTTGACGGTGCTGGTGGCTACCCAACTGTCCGTGCTCGGAGTGTATCTCGCTCCAGTGTTCGAAAAAACGCCGAGGCCGACCTCCCCGCCCCACACGATCATTTCACTGCCAGTCCATACCACGGTGTGGCGGTCTCGGCCCTCGCCCTGGATGGCAGTCGCCGTCCAGTTATCATCACACCCACCCGCTTGGACCGATAATCCCGGCAGGGTGTAAAGACCGCCCGGCGCCACCAGCGTCTCATCTATCTGTTTTTCTGCGTTGGCCACCCAGGACTCGAGCGACTGCTTTGGCCAGGTGATGGTCGCGATCTTCATTCGGCCTTCGCTTTTTTCGATGACCGCCGTGGCGTAGAAGCGCAGATCGTCTTCGGCCAGCGGACCTGGCTTTCCGATCGTTATGATTTCGTGAGGTCCGGCGGGCGTGTTTTTCGAGGAGGCGGAACCGCTCGCCGCGCCAGGTTCACCCAGAGTTGTGGCCAGTTTTTGCAGCGTCTCGTCCCATTCGCTGCTGGTCAATTTCACGCCCCGACCGGTGCTGCCAGCGTTGTCCCGGGGTTCGCCGCGGTCGCTCCTGAACAATTCGATTTCGCGGTAATCGCCGCTGAGCTGTTTCATCTGCTCGACTCCTGGATGCATCTCCAGTTCGGCTTCCGCTCGCTCCTTCAGCGCGCCGTGAATTCTTTCGTCGTGAGCATACCATTGAGACAGCAACCGCTCGGCTAAGGCAGGCCGGGCCAGACACTCCGCGATTACGAACGGATCGTTGCCGAGCGCGGCAAACAGTTCGCCCAGCACCTCGGGCTGTTTCGTGTCGCGCGCCATCCGATCCATCTCCGCTTGAAGCTGCGCGGCGGTAATCGGCTGTTGCCAGTGATCGGCGAGGGCCTGTGACTTCCGCAGGCACTCGGTGACTTTCCTTTCCACGTCTCCCGGCGAGACCACTGCCTCGAACGGCGGCTTGGGCCCCGGGTTGTCTTTCGGCCAGATGCGATGCCGCCACAGCACTTCCTCGATCGCGCGCTGAGCCGCGACCCGCTCCGCGAAGGTAGGCGTTCCACGGACGCTCTGCGATGTGCTGGGAGACAAGGCGGACGGTCCGGCAGTCGACGGCGTTGCCGGCCGTTGAGCGTTCGCGCTGCCTGCGGTCGTCAGGCCGATCAGGGTTAGGAGCAGTAGTGTCTTCTTCATGTTTTGATTCGGGGTTGATTTTCGAAGGATCATAGCGAGGAGGCCCAGGACCGTCCTTTCATCTAGCGAGGCAGAGCCTCGGACCAGGCTGCCAACCGCGAATAGACGCGAATGGACACGAATGCGTGAGGCAAAAATTTCATTCGCGTATATTCGCGTTCATTCGCGGTTCCCAAAGAACTTGACCTGTTTGCATCAGAATTCGGAATTCAAGAATCTAGGGAAGCGCAGTCCCGGAGAGCGATTTTGCCAGCGAGACATCCGTGGCGTTGATGCTGCCGTCGGCGGTCACGTCGGCACGGAAAGTGGTCGCATCCACCGGCTGGCCGCTGCGCGCTTTGATCGACGCAACGTCTGACGCGTTGACCGCTCCGTTGCCATTCACATCCCCGATCAACACCCGCATCGGGATGGTCACGCTGCTCGAACCATTCACGTTATTCAGCGTCACCTGGATGGTCTGGGCGTTGGCGACATTGGTTAACGGGATGGTCACCACATTCCCGCTCGTCACGACGATTCCACCGCTGCTGACTCCGCCGCTGCCGATCGTTCCGCTCCCTGAGGTGACCGCAGCCTGGGGGTTCCCGTCTACGGAGACGTTGGCAAGAAAGGTGACGACAAGAGTATAATCGCCAGTCGCGCCTCCGTTGCGGCATTCCATCCCCGGTGCCCCGCTCACTGGGAGATCAACGTCGAAGGTGCCCGCGTTGCCGTGCGTCTTTTGCGAAACGGCGCTCTGCACCAGCGGGGTAGAGGGTTGGGCGCTGTAAATTCCCCCGGTGTTCAACACGGTGGCTGTGTCGTAGCTGATCCCGCCCCAGACGATCATTTCCTGGCCCGTCCACACCGCGGTGTGCTGGGCGCGTGCGAAAGGTGCGTTCACCGTCGTCATCGGCCTCCAGCTATCTGTCCCGGGATCATATCTCTTGCCATCGTTGAAATCGTGGCCGGGGTAGGCGGTTCCGCCCCAGATGATCATTTCCCGCCCGGTCCAGACTGCGCTGTGCGAATCTCTTGCGGTGGGCGCGCCATTGGCCACGCCCGTGGCCATCCAGCTATCGGTGGCCGGGTTGTATTTGCCGCCGGTGTTACAATCATTGAAGGTCTCATCCACTCCGCCCCATATGATCATCTCACGGCCGGTCCAAACCCACGCGTGACTGACCCGCCCGAGGGGCACGTTCGCCAGGCTGGTCGGCCTCCAGCTATCGGTCGCGGGATTGTAGCGGCCGCCCGTGTGGAGATAAGTCGAATTCACCGCCGCATCCGTTCCACTCCAGATGATCATTTCACTTCCGGTCCAAACGGCTGTGTGATCCCGCCGCGCAGAAGGCGCGTTCGAGATGCTCGTGGCAATCCAACTGTCGGTGCTCGGATTGTATCTGCCTCCAGTGTTTTGATTGCAGTTGCCGCCACATCCGAGTCCGCCCCAGACAATCATTTCGATGCCGGTCCACACGGCCGTGTGAGATTCACGGCCCAGGGGCGCACCGGCTGTGCTGGTAGGCGTCCAACTATCGGCTGCGGGATTATATTTACCGCCGCTGTTCAAATCATTGCCGCCTTCGTAGCCACCCCAAACAATCATCTCGCTGCCAGTCCAGACGGCCGTATGGAGATCCCGGCCCGGCGGTGCATTGCCGACGCTCGTCGCGCTCCATCTGTCGGTAGCGGGATCGTATCTGGCGCCGGTGCCTAGAGCGGGAGCAAAATTAAATCCGCCCCAAACGATCATTTCGCTGCCGGTCCACACTGCCGTGTGTAACAGCCGCGCCTCCGGCGCATCGGAATTACTTGTACCCGTCCATGTGTCGTCCGTGCCGGTTCGCGCTCCGGAGATCTTCGGCAGTCGGTAGACCGGCCACGTCAGGTCCATCGGCGGCGGAGGAGCATGCGCGCGACGTGCCCCCTCGACGGAGCTCTGCCTGGTAAAGGCATTAACAAAACAGTCCGCGAGGGTTTGCCTGGCGAGGCATTCGGCGATGACAAAGGGATCGTCCCCCAGAGCCGCGAAAAGCTCGCGCAACACCGCAGGCTCTTTGGTGTCGCGAGCCATCCGATTCATCTCCGCTTGCAGCTGCGCGGCGGTGATCGCCCCTTGCGACCCACCTCCTATTGCCTCCGACTTGGTCAGGTAGTCGCTGACTTTCCTCTCGACCTGCTCCTGCGACAGCACCACCTCGAGCGGGGGTTTGGACCCCGGATTGTCTTTCGGCCAGATGCGATGTCTCCAGTACACCTCTTCGAGCGCATACTGGCAGGCCACACGGTCCGTGAACGTCAGGCTTCGGGAAACCGGGCTCGCGACCGCCGTCGCGTGGCCCGCCCACGCGCTTCCCGCGCAGACAAGCCAGGCAATTAAAACGGGACGGCTAAAGAATCGATGCCGAAACATACCGAGAGATCATTTCACCTCTGATGAATTGATTTTCGCACGCTCAGATCACAGCCCACCCTGGCTAAAAACGAGATCAAGATAAACGTGGTTTGTATCGTAGCTGATCTGCGGCGTGAAGTGTTGGTCCGTTGGGTACTTTATCGAAACGCTCCCAAATCTATTGGTAAGGCCATTATCCGTGGACAAGAGCGTGTATCGCGTCACACTCGGCGTAAAAGTGCCGGTCATGACCACGGAGGCGCGCCCATCAAGCAGCGCGGTGCCACCATTGCCGCCCACTGTCTTAACGTCCACCATATCCGAGGTCTGCGGAGTCACGCTGAAGGCCGCCGTGGTTTTGGGGACCAGAGCAAGATGGCCAAGAAGGGCAAGGTTCCCACTCGGCGCCAGGGTGCCGTTGACCACCGCCAAACGCGAATTGTAAGTGTCGCCGATCAGCGTGATCGTTCCGTTACCTGTCAAGGTGCCGGAGGACCCCACGCTCAGGCTGACCAAGGCTTGAGTGTGATTGGTGACGTTCACGGCACCGCCACTCGTGACGCTTAAGAGGGCCGTTCCGCCGGCGTTCTGCTCGGTGTTGTTCCCGCCCACGAAGAGCCGGGCGTCGGGACAACCGCTCAACGTCCAAGAGGAGCCGGACCCATCCACTACGACGGCGCCGTTTGAGGCTTTGTGAGTCCCGTCACTGGCAAGAAGGGCAATGTACCCGTATCCGCTGGAGACTGTTCCGCCGTTGAGAATGCTCATCTCACCGCTGCCGCCATAACCGACATAAATGCCGAGGCCAATATACTGAGGATCGCTCGTATTGCCGCCGCAGCCCACCGACACCGTCAGGGACCCGCCGTTGGTCCCGTCCACGATGAGCCCGCCCGAATCTCCCTGGTTTGCTCCAATGGTTACTGTGCGGGCGTTGGCTCCAGCGCTGTCAATCCGGGCTTTGCCTGTGTTAATGAAGGCGTCGGTGGAAGACGTGGGAACGTGGTTGGTCCAGTTGGCATCGTTGAACCAATTAGTATCGCTGGAGCCAGTCCAGGTGGTGCTATCGGCTCGAGCCGGCGAGATGAATGCAGCGAAAGCTAGGGCGACGCCCAGGCAGAGTAGAACCGACCACCGGTCAGGGGTATTTATTATTTTCATGATTTGTCCTTTTGTAATGGGTTGAGTGCGAAGTTTGAATTTTCGCGTTAAGCCTCGCGTTTAGCTAAAACGGCGGCAGCAGGTCAAGACTTTTTCTTATTTTTTCTTATTTTTTGCTACAGTGCTTAGTTGTCGGCGGCAACTCTCGTCCGCGACGGCTCCTGCCGCTATGGCAGCTGCGAGCTTTAAACTCACGAATTTGGCTGCGTGGTCCGGTTTGCGCAGGTGCGCGACCTCTCGTCTACGCCCGCTCCTCAATACCCACGGGCCGATTGCGTGAGCAATTCCACATCTCTGAAATTCTGCGATCGGCCTGTTTGTCCGCTCGCCAGCTCGGCGACTGACGCGCATTGGCAACGAGTTGATGTCGAGGAAAGCGATGTTGTAGAGTGCGCTGTTTTGAAAGCCCGGCCTCGCCTTCGGCTGCGTTACGGCAGCGCACCATCGCGTGGCGGCCCGCCACTCCGCTGAGGGCAGCGGATACTACAACCCACTCTGCGAACGCCAATATCCGAACTGCCTAACACGTTGTGAAACAAGAGTTGTTCCATCATGCCTAGCGACATCTGGCTGAGCTGCCGCGATCTCGAGCGCTATCTCGGCGAAGAAGAAGAGAGCGTCCACGCGCTCCGCGGGGTCTCCCTCGATCTCGAACCCGGCAGCGTCCACGCCATTGTTGGGCCCTCCGGCTGCGGCAAGAGCACGCTCCTTTACATCCTCGGCCTGCTCGATCGCGCCGACAGCGGGACGCTCACGATCGATCATCAACTCGTCTCCGATTTGCCCGACGATGAGCTTTCCGAGAAGCGCAACGAACTGCTCGGTTTCATCTTTCAATTCCATTTTCTCCTCGAGGATTTCAGCGCCGAGGAGAACATCATGATCCCGATGCGCCGGCTCGGTCGCCTAACGGAAAGCGAAATGAAAACGCGGGCCGGCGAATTGCTCGAGGCCGTCGGTCTCGGCGCGAAGCGGAGCCGCCCGAGCCGCCACCTTTCCGGCGGCGAACAACAGCGCGTCGCCATCGCCCGCGCCCTGGCCAACGACCCGCGGGTCATCCTGGCTGACGAACCGACCGGCAACCTCGACACCGCCAACTCGGAGCGCTCATTTGAAGTTTTACAACGCATCGTCAAGGAAGGCGGCAAGGCGCTCCTCCTGGTTACGCACAACCGGGCCATCGCCGAGATGTGCGACTGGATTCACGAGATGCAGGATGGCCTGATCGTCGGGAGTCACCCACGCGGCGCGCTGACGCGGCTATGAAGGCCGCCGCCGTCGCGCCGGTCGATCACGGCGCGGAACTGAAACGCGGCGCGCTCACCAACACGATCGCGCTGCTCGCCTCGAACTTTCGCGGCGTCTTCACTTTTCTCGTCGCGCGTCTGCTCGGGCCGGCCATTCTGGGCGCGTTCCTCGTCGCCTGGAACACGGTCGAGCTGCTCAGCAAGTTGAGCCTCTTCGGCATCGAGAACACTCTTATCGCTTTCATCGCGCGTGCCGAAGCGGCCGGCGATCATGTGCGCAGTCACGCTCTTTTCCGCCTCGCCGTTTTTCTCGCGCTCGCGCAGAGCAGCTTCGTCGCGTTCGTCGCCTTTTTTGCGATTCGCTTTTTCGGTGAACGCCTCGGCTTCGCGCCGCAACTCGTCGCGCCGCTCTCCGTCATGGTCTTCGCCCTGCCCGGGATCGCGCTCTACGCCGCGAACACCGCCGTCTCGCGCGGGATGAAGGTAATGCGGCATGATATTTTCTCTCGCGGCCTAACGGAATCGACGACGACGAGCGTGGTTTTTCTGATCGCGTTGTCGTTAGGCGCGCGCACCTTCGGTCCGGCCTACGCGGCAGTCGCGGGCACGTCCGCTTCGGGGATTGTCGCGTTTTTTTTGGCGCGCTCGCTTTTCCGGCACGTCCCGCTGCCGGCGCGCTTCGATTATGGCGAGGAAGCGAAACGCCTGCTCGCCTATGCCGCCAACATCAGCGTCTACGAATTGCTCAACGCTTTCATCGTGCGCATGGACGTCATCATGCTTGCCGGTTTCGTGGGGCGCGCGCCCGGCGTGACCTTGCCGGTCGTCGGGATTTACGGCGCGGTCGTCGAGGTCGCGGCCGGTTTGCGCAAAGTGAATCAGGCGTTCAACCCGATCTTCGCGCCGGTCGTCGCCGGGCTCACGATCGATGGAAAACAGGAGCGCGCCGCCGCCGAATTCGCGCGTGTCGCGCAATGGATGCTCTGGGTTTTAGTCCCCCTTCTCGCCGTCATGATTTTTGCCGGCGGCACCATTCTGAGCATCTACGGGTCGGCCTTTCGCCAAGGCTGGCCCTGGCTCGTGATCGTCGCGATCGCCTGCGGCACAAACGCGTTCGTGGGGCTGGCCGAGACCGTCATCATGGTGCAAAAGCCGCGGCTCAACGTCTGGAATTCCGCCATCACCTGCGCGATCGCGATCGGGGCGAATCTCCTGCTCATTCGCAGGTTCGGCGTGATGGGCGCGGCGTTCGGCATTCTTCTGCCCTATGTGCTGCTGGGCTTCCTGCGCCGCCGCGCCCTCCAGACCGTCTTCAAATGGCGCAATCCCTGGGCGGGCATCAGCCCGCCATTCCTGGGCGCGCTCTTTGCCCTGCCTCTGGCCCTTCTTCTCCGCCTAACGATCTCCGGAAGGCCCGGCGAAATCGGCAGCGCCGCCGCTTTCCTGGCAATTTACTTCGTCGCCTGGCGCTTTCACCGCGCACGGCGGGCTCCGCTCGAAAGGCCGTCCTGATCTTGCGCGCGAACTCCTTTCGACCAAAGTTGCGCCATGAGCGTGCAGGAAATTGAAGCTCAGGTTGCGCAGCTGCGGCCGGAGGATCTGGCGGCGTTCTCCAGTTGGTTCGAGGATTTTGTGGCGGCGGCTTGGGACGGCAAATTCGAGTCGGACGTGGCCGCCGGTAAGCTTGATCATCTTGCCAAACAAGTAGACGCAGATTTCGAAGCGGGCCGCTGCACTCCGCTTTGAAGCATTTCGCATCCCCGGATTATTGGTTTCACTACCGGGCGCTACCTCCGGAGGTGCGTGAACTCGCGGATACGAAATTTCAACTGCTCAAATCGGATCCGCGGCACGCCTCCCTGCGTTTGAAGAAGGTGGGGACTTTTTGGTCTGTGCGAATCGGGCTGCGTTATCGGGCCGTGGCAAAAGAGCGGCCGGAAGGGCTGGTTTGGTTCTGGATCGGGCGGCACGATCGGTATGATCAAATTTTTAAAGCCTGAACAGCGATGAAGAAAATTTTCCTGACGGGGGCAAGTTCCGGGATCGGCCTCGCGACGGCGCGTCTGCTCGTCGAGCAAGGGCATGAAGTCTGGGGCACATCGCGCGAAGTGGCGCGGTTGGCGCAAGTGTCCGGTCTGCATCCGGTTCGGCTCGACCTCACAAAAAGCGACGCGATCGAGGAAGCCTGGCAGCAGGCGCTGGCCGAAGCCGGCGCTTTCGATGTCGTGATCAACAACGCCGGCGCGGGACATTTTCATCCGGCGGAGCTGCTCCCGGACGAGGTGTTGCGGGGACAATTTGAGCTGCTCTTTTTCGGCAGCGTGCATCTGAGCCAGCTGGCCCTGCGCTCGATGCAGGGGCAGGGGCGCGGCCTTCTCATCAACGTCACCTCGCTCGCCTCGCGGCTGCCGGTTCCTTTCACGGCGGCCTACAACGCGGCCAAGGCCGCGATCGCCTCCTTCACCATGACGCTGCAATTGGAGCTGGGCGATTCCGCCGTGCGCATCGTCGATCTGCAGGCGGCGGATATCAGCACCGATTTTAACGAGAGCGTGAGCAAGAGCCTAACGAGTGATCCACGTTTTCGCGCCCGGATGGAGTGCGCTTGGGAAGTCGTGGATCACAATATGAAAAACGCCCCGAAGCCCGAGCTGGTGGCCCGGCGCATCGCCCGCCTTGTGACCGAGAAGAACCCGCCGCCGCGCGTGACCGTCGGCGATTTTTTTCAATCGCGCATCGCCCCGGCCATCTTCAGTCTGCTCCCGCCGCGGGTGCGCGTCTGGGGCTTGCGGCTCTATTACAAAATCTGATGAAAACCGATGCAGTGATCCTGATGGCGGGCGCGGGTTCGCGCCTCGGCGCGGTGGCGAAGCCGCTCGTCGAGATCGCCGGCCGGCCGCTTATTTCCTACACGCTCGAAGCGCTCCAGCGGGTCGGCGTTTCCCGAGTGCACGCGATCATGGGCGCGCAAAGCGAACGCCTCAGTCGTGCGGTGGAAAATCTGCTGCCGGAAGAAATGACGCTTCACCCGATCGTGAATCCGGATTGGCAAAAACAGAACGGCGTTTCTGTGCTCTGCGCCGAAGGCAAAGTGCGCGCGCCGTTTTTTCTCGCGATGGGCGATCACCTTTTTGATCCGGCGATTTTCGCGCAGTTGCTCCGCGATGCGGATGCGGAAATTTTGAACCTGGCGATCGATCGCAAGATCGCTTCGGTCTTCGATCTCGACGACGCGATGAAGGTGCAAACGGAGGGCGATCGGGTGACGCGCATCGCCAAGGATCTCGATGCCTACGATGCCATCGACACCGGACTTTTTCTTTGCCCTAACGAACTCTTCGATTCTCTGCGGCGCGCTCAGCACGAGGGCGATTGCAGTCTGGCCGACGGCGTCCGGCTGATGGCAGGGGAAGGGAAAGTGCGCGCGATCGATATCGGGCAAGGTTGGTGGCAGGATGTGGATACGCCGGAAATGTACGCCCACGCCGAGGAGCATTTCCGCGCCGGGGCGCGGGTCCCGGCCTGATGGATTGCCTCGTCATCGCTGAGCGCTCGAAGGCTCTGGCGGAGCTTTGCGGTCTTTCGGTTTTCGAGCGTTCGCTGCGCACGCTCCAGGCCTGCGGCGTGACGCGCGCGTTCGTTCTCTCGGATGATCCGGGAAAGCTTCCCGCCTCGCCGCGCGCGAAGCTCGAGCTCGTTTTTTCGGCGCCGCCAGACGACGGCCAACTGCGTTTGGCGATCCGCGGAGATTGCGTGTTCGATCAACGGCTTTTGCGGGCGCTCCTCGCGCAGGACCGCCCGACGGCGCTGATCGATTCCGCCGCGCCCGGCTCGCTTTGCGGCGCGGCTTTTCTGTCGTGTGACGAGGTGACGTTTTCATCTTTCGAGGACGTCCTGCGGGCAGGGTTGGAGGGCGGCGGACTCGCGCCCCTGGATGTGGCGGCGCAACCTTCTTTCCAAAACGGGATGCACCGCGAGATCCCTCCTTATTGGCTGCCCACGCCGAATCGCGCGGCCGCCAAAGTGATCCTCGACGCCGCCCAGAAAGGGACGCTCGATCTGCCCGCGATGGTACACGCGCCGATCGAGACGTTTCTTGTCAGTCAGCTCTGCAAATTCTCGATCACGCCCAATCAGCTGACGTTTTTCTGCAACCTCGTCGCCTGGTCCGCGACCCTTCTTTTCGCGACCGGCCATCTCGCTGCGGGAATCTTAACCGCTCTCGCCGTGGGCGTGCTCGATGGTCTCGATGGAAAACTCGCCCGGGTAAAACTGGAGGTCTCGAAGGCGGGCGAGCTGGAACACTTTTTCGATCTGCTCTTCGAAAATTCCTGGTGGATCGCGCTCGCCTATTCCTGGCAGAGCACGGGCCAGCTTCCGGGCGCCTACCGTTATCTGTGCCTCCTGCTTGCCGCCGAGGTCCTGGCCAAACTCGCGCGCAGCCGGATCGAAAGTTTCTACGGCAAGGCCATCGGCGAGCTGGGCCGATTCGAGCGCGTCATCCGGCTGATCGGCGCCCGGCGGAATGTCGACATCTGGATTCTCGCGGCCGGGCTCCTTTTGCAGCATCCGGCGCGCGCCTTTATCCTGGTGGCGTGGTGGGAAGCGCTCACGGCTGCGGCTCATCTGCCGCGCGCGGCGCGGACGTTTTGGCGCGGGCACGCAAACGCGCCTCGTAAATAGCGACGACGCGTTCGAAGACTTGCTCCACCGTGATCGCCTGCATGCAGCGATTGTCGCGGCAAACGGATTGCCGGTTGTTGTAGGCGTTGACGCAGGGACTGCACGCGATGCCCGCCCAGAAGACGCTCGCGTTCGGCGAACGCGCGGCGAAGAGCGCGGGCGTTTCCGGTCCGAACAAGGTGACCACGTGGATCGGCGTCATCGAGGCGAAATGCGCGGGGCCGCTGTCGTTTGTGACCAGGATTTCGCTTCGTCCGTAGAGCACGAGCAATTGCCGGAGAGTGGTTTTTCCGGCCAGGCCGAGCACGCGATTGGAGCCGACCTCGCGCGCCAGCCCATTGATCTCGACCGCTTCCGCGGGCGCGCCGGTGAAGGCAAGAAAGAGATCGGGAAAACGTTCGAGCAATCGTCGCGCAAGCTCGACGTAACGCAGCGGCGGCCAGCGGCGCAACGGGAGCAGATCGCTCGCGTTCGGATTCAAAAGAATGAGAGGCGCGGACGCGAGCTGCGCATTTTCCCGCCGCAGCAACGCTTCGATTTCCTCAGGCTCGTTAGACCGAACTCGGAAGGTGGAAAACTTTTGCACCGCCGGAGGCATGAAATCGAAGGTCGGGAGGAGGGCCGGATCCCGCGTGAGCGCTTCCACCATGACCTCGAACATCTGGCTGGTGTGAAGATGAGAATTATACAAAAGCCGATGCGTCATGAGGTCGCCGCGATACGGTCCGTCGCCGAAAAAAGTGTGAAAGCCGACGCGTGCTTTCGCGCCGCTCAGGAAGGTGAGGAGCGCGGAAAAGCGGGTGAAGAATTCCAGGTCGACCGCGGCATCGATCCCGATTTTTCGCGCCCGCCAGACCGCCCGCAGCGCTCCGAGCGCGAGCGCGAACGGGCTCTGCGTCCCAATCGTGAGGACGTTCGCTTCCGGGATAATTTCCATCACGTCGAGGATGAAGCGGTTGTCCTCGAAGACGACGAAGTAGACGTTCTCGCGCCCGACCATTTCCGTGGCGCGGCGGATGGCGGGATAAGCCAGCACGGTCGAGCCTTGTTCGGCGAATTTAACGAAGAGAATCTTCCGCGGCGGTTGCGTGCGCGGCGCTCGCGGCTCGATCACCTTGCGCACCGCGGTAAGAAAGGCGCAGAGCGGAATTCCCAGCCAGCGATCGGTGTGCTGCAAAGTGGAGATGCCGACGGGAAGGTCCATGCGCGAAGGGGAGATGCTACTCGCTGCCGGCGGCCTCGCGAGCGCTCGTCATTCGATAGATGACGCCTTCGGCGGTCCGCGCGACCGGTCGGCCATGCTCGGCCAGCCAGCGGGCCAGAATCGGAAAATCGCGCACCGGATAATGCGCGTTTTTCGCCGGGACCTGGACATCGACGACGTAGGCGGGCGGATGTTTCGCAAAATCCTTCTCGAGCGCACTCCAGGCTCCCGGCACGATCCACGCGCGGGTGTCGATCGTGGCGATGCTCTGCGCGCTCCATCCGAAGACGTAACCGGTCAGCGGAAAGGTCACGACGTAACGGCAGGCCGGCCGGCGCCGGGCCTCCAGGTAAATTCTCGGGGCCTGTCCCCAAACAAAAATCCGGTCGTTAGGCTCGGAGTGCTCGAGGAGATAGCGTCCCGTCTCCGAGGTGGCGCGTTCCGAGGCCAGCCCGAGCCAATGGAAAATGGAAAATCCAATCACGGTCAGCGCCAGCCAGGTGTAGGTCACGGCCGGACGCAGCAGCCAATGCCGGGCACGGGTCCGGCCGGCCCAGAGCCCGGCGTAGAACGGCGCGGCGAGGAGGGCGAGAGGCGGGATTAACTGAATATAGTAGTGAGGATAAAAGCGCGCGCCCGCAGCCGTGCCGATGGCCGACGCCGCCAGGAACCCCAGCAGCGCCAGCCGCTCAGGCTCGCGGTTGGTCCACAGCCCGCGGTTTCGCGGAAGCAGCCCCAGCGCCGCCCCGAGCACGAGAGGCAGGCAGAAGCCAAGAAACGCGGCGGTGTGCTGGATGCCTTTGGTCCAAAAGACGTGGGGAATCGAATGGTCGGTGATCGTCCAGAAGTAGGCCTGGGAAAGTATTCCCTGCTCGCGGAGAACGAGCGCGACCAGACCGAGCGCGGCGCAAAATCCGACCGTCAGCAGTGTGGCTTGAGTGAAGCTCGCCCAAACGGGTAAAGCGCGGCTGCGACGGTAGGCCGGGAGCAGCAGGTAAATCCCGAGCGGCACGGCCGCGATCGCCGCCGGCTGTTTCAGCAAAAACCCCGCGCCCAAGAGAAGACCGGCGAGGAAAAGCTCGAGGCGGAGACGCGACTGGCTGGCCCGCAACGCGATCGCCCAGGCCCAGACCACCGGAAGATTCATCACCAGCTCGCCGTTAAAAGCCAGATTCCGAAAATCCCACCACGGCTGGAACACGCTGTAGAGAAGCGCCGCGACCAGCCCGGCCGGGCGATCGCACAGACCTCGTCCGATGAAATAAAGACCGGCCATCGTGGCCAGCGTCCAGGACAGCGCGACCAGGTGCAGCGCCGGCCAATTATATTTCCCAGCCGCTTCCACCACCGCCGCGTAGGTCCAGAAGAGCAAGGGCGGTTTTCGCTCGATCGCGTCGAGATAAGGCCGGCCGCCGTCGACGATCACGTTTGCGACCACGGAATACGTCTCCTCATCGTCGATCGCCTGCGGATGAAGCAGCGCGGGGAGCCGGGTCGCGAAGGTCAGGACCACGAGCCCGAAGACCGCGAGCCAGAACGGCCGGGAATTACTCGTTAGGCGGGCCATCACTTTGCGGCGCTTCTTTGGTAAATGATTCCCTCCGCGGTTTGCGCCACCGGCCGGTATTGCTCCGCCAGCAGCTTCGCCAGAATCGGAAAGTCCTGCACCGGGTGCGGCTGCGCCAGATCGGTCTGGAGGTCGACAATGTAAGCCGGCGGATGCTTTGTGAAATCTTCCTCGAACGCTTCCCACGCGCCCGGCACGATCCATTGGCGCGTATCGACGCCGTGTAGGACCCCGCCGAAAACATGACCCGTGAGCGGAGCGGCTTCGACAAAGCGTGTGGCCGGCCGCCGCCGCGCTTCCAGATAGATTTTCGCCGCCTGGCCCCAGACGAAAATCCGGTCGTTCGGCGCGGAATGTTCGGACAGGTATCGCCCGATCTCAGAGGGCTGGCGTTGCTCCGCCAGTTCCAGCCAATGCACGGCCGAAAACGCGACCACGGTGAGCGCGAGCCAGGCCCAGGTGACCGGTGGACGGAGGAGCCAGAAAGGCGGCGCGATTCTGCGCGACCAAAGTGGTGCATAGAAGGCCGCGGCGAGCATGGCCAGGGGCGGAATCAATTGGATGTAGTAGTGCACATAAAAGCGGCCGCCCGCGGCGGTGCCAATGGCGGAGACCACGAGCAAACCGATCAGGGCCGTCCGCTCCGCTTCCCGTCCCACCCACCGCGTGCGGTTGCGCCAGGCCAGGCCCGCGCCGAGCACGAGCGGCAGACAGACGGCGGCAAATCCCAAAGTGTAGAGAACGGCTTTGGTGTAGAAGACATGCGGGACGGTATTGTCCGTAATGGTGCGAGCGAATGCTTCGCCCAAAATCCCTTGTCGCCAAAGCAGGAGCGCGACCCCGCCTAGCGTTCCGAAAAATCCCAGGGTGAGCAGCGCCGCCTGCGCGATCGAGTGGATTCCGCGCAAGCCCCGGCTGCGGCGGTAGGCTGGCAGGAGGAGATAAATTCCAAGCGGCACCGCCGCAATCGCCGCTGGCTGTTTCAGAAGAAATCCCGCGCAGAGCAACGCGCCGGCCAGAATCAGCTCGGGCCGCGCGCGGCTTGCGCTCCGCCGGAACGCGATCGCCCAGGCCCAGACGAGCGGAAGATTCATCATCAGCTCCCCGTTGAAGGCCAGATTCTGTCCCCGCGCCCACGGTTGAAAAATGCTGTAGAGCAGGGCCGCGATCAGTCCGGTCGCGCGATCGAACAACTCCCGGCCGAGCACATACAAACCCGCCATGGTGCCGAGCGTCCAGAAGAGCGCGACGGCGTGCAGCGCCTTCCAATTATATTTCCCAGCCGCTTCAAAAATGGCGGCGTAAGTCCAGAAAAGCAGCGGAGGTTTGCGTTCCACCGCATCCAGGTAAGGCCGACCGCCCTCCACGATCTCGTTCGCGACCACGGAATAGATCGCTTCGTTAATAATCGGCTGCGGATGGAGCAGCGCCGGGAGCCGCGTCACGAGCGTGAGCAGGACCAGGGCAAACCCGGCCCAGCGCAATTGCCGAAGGCTCAATCCCGACGCGATCTGCCCGTTCCATGCCTGCTCCGTCATACGCCGGCGCCCGGCTCAAGCTTCTGCCATTTCGGGCACTGTCGCTGGGAGCAACGACGGACGCAGCATTTTTTTCCGAAAGCGAAACGGACGCCGGCCAGGCCGCGGCTTCTGTCCCCTCAGATTGACTTTAGGCCCGCGCCTGCGAAGAAAAGAAGGACATGATCGATCTGCAGCAGGTCCTTCGCGCGCTCGATACCAAGCCGTGGGTGGCCCACCTTTATGTGACCGAGCAGTGCAATCTCGATTGCCATTATTGCAACGAGTATAACAACTCGATCCCCCATCCCGCGGTGGCCGATCTCAAGCAATGGATGGATCACATCCGCGCGCTCGGCGTGGCCCGGATCGGCTTCCAAGGCGGCGAACCGCTCAAGCATCCCGAGATCGTCGAGCTGACCCGTTACGCGAAGTCGCTCGGCTTTTTCGAAGTGAGCATGTCGAGCAACGCCTTCCTCCTCAATCGCCAGCTCCTGGCCGATCTCGAAGCCGCCGGTCTCGACGCGCTTTCCATCTCGGTCGACCGGATGACCCCGATCGCGAGCACGCGCAAATCAATGAAGTCGATCCTGCATAAGCTCGATTGGTTCAAGGATTCCAAGATCAAACTCAACGTCAGCGGCGTGCTCTTCAAAGAAACGCTCGATGAAATGGGCCAGGTCATCGACACCTGCCTCGATCGCGGCATTCCGGTGCATGCCCGCGTCATCCACGACGACCTCGTGCACGACCGCGCGCTGCGCGATCCGAACGCGGGCGAGCCGCTCCTGCGCTTTCTGGAAAAGCAGGAGGAACTAAAGCGCCGCGGCGAGAAGATTCACACCAGTTGGAATCTCTTCGATTACCAAAAGAAAATGCTGCGGCAGGAACCGGTCGAGTGGACCTGCGTGGCCGGCTACAAATATTTCTTTGTCTCCTCCACGGGCAAATTCTGGCTGTGCAGCCAGGTGCGGACCGAGCGGAATCTGCTCGAGATCACGCGCGCAGATTTGCTCAGCTACAACAAGAAGAAAGATTGCCAGGTCAATTGCGGCGTTTATTGCACTGCGGAAGCGTCGCTCGCGGTGAGTCATCCGCTGCGCTACGCGGCGCGCGAGGTGGCGGGGATGGCCGCGACGAGCATCGCGAAGATGGGCGGCGGCGGGCCTCGGCGCATGGGCGATTCGACGAACGCGGCCCTGGTGGGCGTGCCCGCACCGGCGCAGTAGATCGAGAAACGGGCGGCCGGCTCGGGTTGCCTAACGAGCAAGCGGACGCTCGTAAATCCGATAGGTCTTGTAACGTTCCGCGCCGATCGCGCCGAGGAAGCGGTTGATCAGCCGGTTATTTTCCAGGGTCATGCTCAGCTCGCCGATGAAGCCGCGTTTAATCATGCCTTCCTCGATGATCTGGAGGACGAGCCGTTCCGCGATGCCGTGGCGGCGAAACTTCGGGACGACCCCGAGCGCGACGAGCCGCGCGGTCGTTAGGCGGCTTTTGTAATAGAGCAATTTGGCCAGGCCGATGGGCAAACCAAAGGTCGTTAGGCGTCCGTTGATCTTTTTGAAGGCCGCGTTGATATCCGGCAGGGCGAGAATGAAACCGGCCGGTTCGCCCTCCACTTCGGCGACGAGGACGAGCTCGGGGATGGCGAGCGGTTTCAGTTCTTTCACGAGGTGATCGAACTCGCGCCTGGCGAAGGGAACGAAGCCCCAATTTTTCTCCCACGCTTGATTGTAAATTTCCCGCAACCGGCCGCTTTCCCTGGCGACCTGTTTCAGGTCGACTTGACGGATCGTGATCTCGTCATTCTCGCGAAAGCGGGCCGCGATCCGGCGGAGGCGACGCGCGGCGTCGGCCGGCTCGGCGAACCACCAGGCATACCAATCCATCGCTTTGCCGAAGCCGGCCCCTTCGATCAGTTGCTGGTAGTAGGGCGGGTTGTGCGAAGTGAGGAGCATCGGCGGATGCTCGAAGCCTTCGATGAGCAGCGCGCAAACGTAATTGGTCGAGTAATCGATCGGGCCCATCATCGCGCTGCGCCCGCGCCGGCGCAGCCAGTCTTCCGCGGCGGCGAAAAGCGCGTTCGCCACCTCCTGGTCGTCGATCGATTCGAAAAGTCCGAAGCAGCCGACGTTGCTCTCGTGCTCGGCGTTGTAGTTCGGATCGTCGCTGGCCATGATGCGGCCGACGATCTCGCCGTCGCGGCGGGCCAGGAAGAGCGCGGCCGTGCCATGCTCGAAGAACGGATGCTTTTTCTGATCGAGAAATTCTTTCCGCTCGAGCAGCAGCGGCGGTACCCAGACCGGATCGTCCCGATAAATTTGCCAGGGAAATTTGACGAAAGCGTCCCGCTCCGTCTTGGAAATGACTTCGCAAATTTCAATCGCCGCCACGAGGTTTTGATTTCCGCGGCACGGCCCGTTCGCGCAAGACAAATCGCCTGCCATCCGAGACAAATCCGCTTGCAGTCGAAGCCAAACGCGATACGAAAACGGCCTTGTGACGCCTAACCAAACCGCGCCGGGGCCAGGTCTCGCCTTCCAGGCGCGCGAGATCGAGGAATTGGCGGACGTTTATTTCTTCCGGCCGCTCGGGATTCTGATCGCGCGACCGGCCGCGGCGCTGGGGCTCACCCCGATTCAGGTCACCCTTTTCAGCCTGCTCCTGGGCCTGGCCGGCGGCGCCTTGCTCTACGATGGGCGGCTCGCGCTTCTCGGTTTTGCCTTGCTCATTCTCTACGGGATCCTCGATTCGGCCGACGGCCAACTGGCTCGCCTAACGAATCAAAGCAGCGAGCTGGGGCGTGTGCTCGATGGCGTGGTTGGCTATGTCGTTTACGCCGCCATCTATCTGGCGATCGCCCTGGGCGTTTTCCACCGAGGGGGAAGCGGGATGATTTTCCTTTGGATGTTTTTGGCCGTCTTCGCCAACGTCGCTCAGGCGCAAATGTACGATTATCACCGACATCAGTACGTCCTCACGGTTGTGCGCGGGCGTCTGGAGCGGGACGATCCGGCGAAGATTTCCTCCCCGGCGATTCGCTGGCTCTACGATCGCTACTTAACGGTGCAGGCGGCGCTCAACGGTTTGCACGTCGAGGTGACCTCGGTCGTCACGGCGCGCGCGCGCGACGGCGTCGTGCGGGAGGAAGATCGGGTGCGCTATCGCCGCTGTTTTTACGGGCCGGTGCGCGGTTGGAATTTGCTCGGCGACAACACCCGCTTTTACGTCATTGGCCTGCTCGCGTGGGTGCATCGCCTCGATCTTTTTTTTGCCATTCTCTTGTTGCCCATGAATCTCGCGCTGCTCGCTCTTTGGTTTTGGCAACGCCAGGCGGACCGTAAATTTCTCGCCGGCCGGCCATGATTCGAACGATCTTTTTCGACCTGGGCGGAACGCTCGATGGCGGGGGGCATTGGCTGGAGCGCTTTCTCGCGCTTTATCGCCACCGCGGGGTGGAGCTGCCGCGCGCGGCGATTCGGGAGGCCTTCGATCAAGCGGAGCGCAGAGCGGCCACGGACGAGGGGATGGCCTCGGCCAATCTCCAGGAAATGGTCGAGCGGCACGTGCAATGGCAGCTGGCGCATCTTGGCCTAACGAACGAGTCGCTGGAGCGGGAGCTGGTGGAAGGATTTCTCGGCCCGGTCCGCGCGGCCGCGGCCGAGAACGCGCGGCTTCTCGCGGCGCTCGCGGCCGAGGGATTCACCCTCGGGGTGATTTCGAACGGTTGCGGCAACGTGGCCCAGCTCTGCGCGGAGTGCGGATATGCGCCCTTTCTCGCCTTGATCGTCGATTCGCGGCGAGTCGGCCTAACGAAACCGGACCCGGCCATTTATTCCTACGCCGTCGAGAAAGTGGGCGGCGCGCCCGAAACCATGCTGATGGTAGGCGACTCGTTCGAACGCGATGTCCTGCCCGCGAAAAAGATCGGGCTAAAGACCGCCTGGCTCAGCGCAGGCGAGTGTCCGGATCCGACGATGGTTGATTTTCACCTACGCCATTTGGCCGATTTACCGGGGCTGCTCCGATGAAAACGTCTTCACTCAAGGCGGGAATTTTTGCGGCGGGTCGTGGGAGCCGCTTGCGCTCGCCGCAGCAACCGCTCAAGCCGCTCGTCGAAGTGCGCGGTCGCGCTTTGATCGAGCACGTCCTGCACGCGTTGACCGAGGCTGGCGCGACAGAAGTGGCCATCATCATCAACGAGGAATCGCTCGCGGTGCGCGATCACGTGATCAAGTCGGAGTGGCCCTTTGCCCTTCGTTGGCTCATCGAAAGCACGCCTTCTTCGATGCACAGTTTTCTGCGTTTGGTCGAAACGTTGTCGGCCGACGGCGACGCCGGGCCCTTCCTTCTTTCCACGGTCGACACGGTCACGCGCGGGAGCGTCTACGCTCGTTTTTACGCGGAGGCGCAGCGCAGCGAGGCCGCGCTCACGCTCGCGCTGACTGCGCCGGGCGACGACGAGAAACCGCTTTTCGTTAGGCTGGCGCCCGGCGCTTCGCGCGTCCTGGCGATCGGGCGGGAGCCGTCCAAGCAGGTGACGGCGGGCATTTATGCGGTGCGTTCCTCGATCTTGCGCGAAGCCGCGGCCGCCCGGCGCGACGGACTCGAGGCGCTCCGCCTTTTCCTCGGCCGCCTGCTCGAACGCGGTTACGCGCTGGCCGGAATTCCGATCGCGCAGTCGATCGATGTCGATCGGCCGGCCGATATCGCGACCGCGGAAACCTTTCTCGGGAGCGTCGCGCCGTGAGCCGCCTCCTCGGCTTTTATCGGGAAACGCAGTATTCGCCCGGGCGCCACCAGACTAACGATGTCCTTTTGCTCGAGGATATCGCGCAACATCTGCGGCAGGCCGGCCGCGCCGTCGAACTCACGAACCTGGAAAGCGCGCAGGCGAAGCCGCCCGAGGCCGGCTTGATCGTCTCGATGTTGCAGGGGAGAGGCGCGCTCGAGCAGTTGCTCCGCTGGGCCGAGGAGGGCGCCCGGATCATCAATCATCCGCAGGCCGCGCTCAACACTCACCGCGATCGGTTACCGGGCGTGATGGGCGCAGCGGGCGTGCCGTTTCCCGAAACCTACCTCGTCCGCACCGGGGAAGACGTCGATCTGCAGGCGCTCGATCTCCCGCCGAAAATCTGGCTGAAACGGGGCGACGTCCATGCTTCGGTCGCGACCGACGTGCAGTGGATCGTCTCGCGCGAACGGCTCGAGGTCGGGCTGGCCGATTTCGTTAGGCGGGGAATCGAGCTGGCCGTCCTGCAGGCGCACCGGGCGGGCGACGAAATCAAATTTTACGGCGTCGGGGAGGAGGGATTTTTTCACTGGTTCTACTCGGGCGCGACCCGCAAAAATCCTTTTGACCTGGCCGCTCTGGAAAGTCTGGCGGGACGGGCGGCGGGCGCGGCCGGGCTCGATATTTTCGGCGGCGACGTGATCGTTTCGCCCACCGGCGAGTTGACCTTGATCGACCTGAACGACTGGCCCTCGTTCGCTCCCTGTCGCGAGCCCGCCTCCCGTGCGATAGCTGATCTCCTGCTCCGTCGTCTTCATGCTCACTGACACCCGTTCACGCACCCAAGAGCTTTTCTCGGAAGAGCAGGAATTCATCGCGCCGGGCGTGCAGACGATTGCGCTGCTCTCGGAGCTGGCCATCGCGCACGGAGCGGGCGCGACCCTGACGGATCTGGACGGGCGCACCTATCTCGACCTGAACGCGGGCGTTTCCGTGGCCAGCCTCGGGCACGCCCACCCGCGCTACGTGGCGGCGTTGACCAAACAACTGCGGGCCGTCTCGGTGGGCAGCTTTGCCACGGAGGCGCGGGCCGAACTCGTTAGGCTGATCGCGCAACTGGCTCCGGGCGAGCTGAAGCGCACGCAGTTTTTCAGCGGCGGCGCGGAAGCGGTGGAAGCGGCCATTCGGCTGGCCCGATCGTTCACCAAGCGGAGCGACATCGTCGGCTTTCGCGGGGGATTTCATGGAAAAACGGCCGGCGTTTTGCCGCTCTCGGAGGTCGAGTGGAAAACGGAGATCGGTCCTTTGCCGGCCGGGCATCACCGCGCGCCCTACGCCGATCCGACGAAGTTCGACGGTTCGCCTAACGAATGCGCGGAGTGGGCGATCGCGCAGTTGCGCCAGGTGATCGAGGAGGACGTGCGGGGAAAACCGGCGGCGATCCTGATTGAGCCGATCCAGGGGACGGCGGGCAACATTGTGCCGCCGCCCGGTTTTCTCCGCGCCGTGCAGGAGGTGGCGACCGAATACGGAGCGCTTCTCATCGCCGACGAAATGATCACCGGCTTCGGCCGCACCGGGCGGATGTTTGGCTGCAACCTCGACGACGTCGTGCCCGACATCATGACTTTAGGCAAAGGAATCGCCTCCGGGTATCCAGTCAGCGCGGTTGTTTCGACGGATGAAATCGTGCAGGCCAAGCCGTTCTCGCTCCCGAGCGCGTCCTCCTCCAGCTACGGCGGCAATCCACTGGCGGCGGCGGCGGCTTTGGTCACGATCCAGACGATTATCGAGCACGAGCTGGTGGAGAACTCCGCCCGCGTCGGGCGGCTCTTGCGCGAGGGAGTCGAGGACTTGGCGACCCGTTTTCCGTCGCTCGGGAACGTCCGCGGCGAAGGGTTGCTCATCGGTTTCGACCTGGTCTCGGCCGACGGGAAGCTGTGGCCGAAGGCGAAGTGCGCGGAGTTTTTCAAGGGTTGCCTGGCGGAAGGGCTGATCATGATGTGCTACTCGCCGCGGGTGCGAATCCATCCGCCGCTCATTCTTTCGCGGGAAGAAGCGCGCTCGGCGTTGAGCATCGTCGAGCGGGTCCTTCCGCGTTTTGCCTGAGAGCGTGCTGCGCGGAGCGATCATCGGTTTCGGGGCGGTGGCCGAGCACGGGCATCTTCCGGGCTACCTGAGCGCGCGCCAAGCAGAGATCGTCGCTGCGGTCGATCCCAGCGCAGAACGACGCGCGGCGGCGCGAGCGGCGCTTCCCGGCGTGGCGACTTTCGCGACGGTGGAGGAGTTGGCGGCCGCGGTGGAATTGGATTTTGTCGACATCTGCACGCCACCTTCCCTTCATGGCGGGGCGATCTTGCGGGCGCTCGGGCGGGGCTGGCACGTCCTCTGTGAAAAGCCACTGCTGCTCGACTCGGGGGAACTCGAAAAGGTGCGCGCCGCGGCCGAGAGGGCGGCCCGCGCGATTGTGCCGGTGCACAATTGGAAATATGCCCCGATCGTTAGGCGAGCGACCGAGCTTTTACGGACGGGCGCGATCGGGCGTCTGCGGGCGGTCGAGATCGAGACGCTCCGCCTTCAGGATTGTGCGGTGGCCGATCCCGCGCATCCGAATTGGCGCCGCGATCCCGCCCTGGCCGGTGGCGGAATCTTGATGGATCACGGCTGGCACGCGATTTATCTGGCGCAGCATTGGTTTGCGGAAGAGCCGCTCGAGATTCGCGCGGTGCTGGAGCGAGGCGCGGAGCAGGAAGTCGAGGAGGAAGCGACGCTCACGCTTCGTTTCCCGAGCGGCCCAGCCAGGATTTTTCTTTCCTGGCGCAGCGCGATGCGGCGCAACACCATGCGTCTCGTCGGGGAGAGCGGGACGATCGTGATCGATGACGATACTTTGCGCGTGAGAGGGAAAGCGATTTCCTTTCCGAGCGCGCTCTCCGCGGGATCGCACCACGCCGATTGGTTTGAGGCGATGCTGCCGGACGTTCTCGAGAGTTTTCGGCGTCCGGAGAAAGCAGGCGCCTCTTTCGAAGAAGCGGCGCGCTGCCTCCAGCTGATTCGCGCCGCTTACGAACTCGCCTAACGATCGGTGGCGCTGAAGTAAGAGGGTTGCCGGAGCGTCACTGCGGCTTGGGGAGCGCACGCGCCTCGCGTGCTGGCCAAGGCGCCTCGCCTTGGCGAACTTTGCCGGAGTCGCTCGGCGAGTTCGAAAGTTTTCAATCAGCGCGCTGCGTGAAAGCCTGTTTTGGCGAGGCGCCAAAACCAGCACGCGAGGCGCGTGCGCTCCCCGGAGGAGCGTCGTCGCCGCTCGTTAGGCGTGCTGCCCGGCCACCGCCGGGACCAGCGTGTCCGCGAGAATGTTGAGCGCTTCGTCCAGGTCGGCCCGGGTGTGATTCGCGGTCACGCAGGCGCGGAAACAAATCCGATCGTGCGGCACCGCCGGATAATCGACCGGCGCGACCCAAAGCCCGCGGCGGCGCAGCTCGTGCCCGAGCCGATACATGCGCGCGCGATCGCCGATTACGATAGGCATCACGTAGGTCGTGGAATGGCCGGTATCGAGGCCGAGACCGCGCAGTTGCTGGTGAAAATAATCGGCGTTCTCCCAGAGCCGCGCGCGCAAGCTGGGCTCGCGGGTCCCGATCTCGAGCGCCTGCAAAATTGCCGCGATCACGACCGGCGGGAGGGCGCAGGAATAAACGTAAGGATGCGCGTAGAAGCGCAGATACTGCATCATCTCGGCGGAGCCGGCGATGAAGCCGCCGAGCGCGCCGAAGGCTTTCGAGAAGGTCCCGTAGAGCACGCGGACCCGCTCCTCCACCCCGAAATGCTCAGCTGCGCCGCGCCCGTGTTCGCCGCAAGCGAGCAGGGAATGCGCTTCATCGATAAAAACGCTGACCTCGTGCCGATCGGCTACGTCGATGAGCTCGCGCAGATTTCCGAAATCGCCATCCATGGAGTAGAGGCCTTCCACGACGACGAGCCGCCGCTTGCCGTTTTGCCGGCCCAAGACGGCGTCGAGCGCCGCGGGATCGTTATGCTCGAAACGCTCGACCCGCGAGCGAGCAAGGACGGCGCCGTCGCGCAAGCTCATGTGCGAGCGGCTATCCATGACCGCGACGTCGGTCTTGCGGAGCAACCCGGAGATCGTGCCGAGCGCGCCGCCGAAGCCGCTGTTGAAGAGCATGGCCTCTTCGCGCCCGAGGAATTTTGCCATTTTGCGCTCGAGTTCCCGGTGCAAATCGGACATGCCGGAAAGGGTCGGCGAACCGCAGGCGCCGAGTCCATGAGTGGTAAGCGCGTCGTGGGCCGCGGCGATGACCTCGGGGTGATTGGCCAGGCCGAGGTAATTATAGGAGCAAAGATTGATGACGGAGAGCGGCTTGCCGTCGTAGCGCAGGGTAGTGCGCGCTTCCGGCGCGGCCATCATCTCGGGCTCGTAGAGCGCCGCTTCCCAGGCGCCGGCCTTGACCCACTCGGTGAAGGCGGCGGGCGGGGTGAGCGGATCGGCGCTTTGCCCGACGACGAAATTGCCCAGGCTAAGTTTCGCGACCTCGGCGGTGGCGCCCTGCGGCGGTGGCGGGAAGTTCGGTTCCATCTCGTTAGGCCAGAAGCCCGAGCCCGCGACCGAGGATGTGCAAATGAGAGCGAGTAGCCAAAGCTGCCGGAGATTGTATCGAGTGTGCGGCCCGCGGCAAGGCTCTATCTCGGCTCCGTGAAAAGAGACGGCTGGAGAGCCCAGGCCATGCGATGTTCCTCCTCGAACGAACAAAGATCATGTCCAAACCAACCAAACCAAGAGTCATCGTCATTACCGGAGCGGCCGCCGGAGTCGGCCGCGCCACCGCCCGCATGTTTGCCGAAACCGAAGGCGCCTCCATCGGGCTCATCGCCCGCGGCCGGGAAGCGCTCGAAGGAGCGCAGCGCGATGTCGAGCGGCTCGGGGGTAAAGCCCTCATCCTGCAATGCGACGTGGCTGATGCCGACGCGGTCGAGGCTGCGGCGGAGCGGGTCGAGCGCGAACTCGGGCCGATCGATGTCTGGGTCAATGTGGCGATGACCAGTGTCTTCGCTTTTATCAAAGACACCGAGCCTAACGAATTCAAGCGCGTCACCGAAGTCTGCTACCTCGGCTACGTCCACGGCACCCTGGCCGCGCTCAAGCGCATGCTGCCGCGCGACCACGGCCACATCATCCAGGTCGGGAGCGCGCTCGCTTACCGCGGGATTCCGCTGCAGGCCGCCTACTGCGCGAGCAAGCACGCCATCCAGGGTTTCATGGATTCGCTCCGCGCGGAATTGATTTACCAGAAGAGCGCGATCGTGCCCGTGATGGTGCAGATGCCGGCGCTTAACACCCCGCAATTCGACTGGTGCAAAAACAAGTTGCCGAACAAATCCCAACCGGTCCCGCCGATCTATCAGCCGGAAGTGGCGGCGCGCGCCATCGTCTTCGCCTCGAAAAATAAGCGGCGCGAAATCTACGTCGGCCTGCCCACCGTGATCGCGATCATCGGGAACAAACTTTTCCCACGCCTGGGCGATCTTTATCTCGGGCATAACGGCGTCCAGAGCCAAATGACGGACGAAAAGGCGGATCACGCCAAGCCGGACAATCTTTACGAACCGGTCGGCGGCGATCCCGGCGCGCACGGCCGTTTCGACGCGCGCGCGCATCCTCACAGCCCACAGCTTTGGACTGATCTGCATCGCAACTGGATCGGCGGCGGCCTGCTCGCGCTCCTAGCCGGGGCGGTGTGCACGGCACTTTTCCGGCGAAAATCCTGAGCCCGACGCGGGCCCTGAGCGACGCCCGGCGACACGGATTGAGCAGATAAAAGTGGCGACCCTAACGGGATTCGAACCCGTGTTACCGCCGTGAAAGGGCGGTGTCCTAGGCCTCTGGACGATAGGGTCAGGCGAAGCCGCCCAATATCGGGAAGGCCTCGTTCCTTGCAAGGAGATTCAAGCCGCTCGCGCGACCAGGGTGCGGAGGAGTTCCGCGGTGCGGGCGGTGGCGCCGCGATGCGCGTCGAGCACGCCGCGCGCTTGCCTAACGAGTTCGGTGCGCCTGGCTTGGTCGCGCAAAAGTTCGGCCAGCGCCGGCGCGAGCGCGCTTTCGTCCGACGGCTGAAGGGCGCCGTCGGCAGCGATCAGGGCGCGGGCGAGCGCGGCGAAGTTTTCCATGTGCGGACCGAAGACGACCGGACGATCGGCCACGATCGCTTCGACCGGATTTTGTCCGCCGCGCGCGGTCAGGCTTTTGCCGATGAAGACGACGGTGGCGACGGAATACCAATCGCGCAGCTCGCCGGTCGTATCGAGAAGGAGGCAATCGCCCGCCGGAGAGGGCGCGACGGCGCTGCGCAGGAGGGGCGTCAAGCCGAGGTCGCGCAAGCCGCTGGCGATCTCGCGCGCGCGCTCGACGTGGCGCGGAGCGATGATCAGATAGAGCCCGGGAAATTCGGCGCGCAGGCCCTGAAAAACTTTGCCCAAAATCTCCTCTTCGCCGTCATGGGTGCTGCCCCCGAGGAGGATGGGGCGGGCCGGATCGATCCCGATTGCGGCGAGGACGGCACGAGGCTGGGCCGGAGCGGGCGCGACGTTTTCCGGGTCGAACTTGATGCTCCCGACCGGATGGAGACGGGCCGCCTCCACGCCTAACGATTCCCAGCGCGCGACGTCTTCGGGTTCCTGCACGCAGACGAGATCGAGCAGGCGGAAGTAGGGCCTAACGAAGCGGTTGAATTGGCGGAAGCGCGCCTCCGAGCGGGGGGAAAGGCGGGCGTTGACGAGGGCGATCGGAACTCTGCGGCGATGCGCGATCGCGGTCAGGTTCGGCCAGACTTCCGCTTCGATGAGGATGAGACGGAGCGGCCGGATGAGGGCAAAAGCGCGCCGGATGACCGGCCAGAAATCGAGCGGGGTGTAGACGATTTCCATCCAGGCGGGCGCCTCTTTTTGGGCAAGGGCGAAGCCGGTCGTGGTGGTGGTGGAAAGGACGACGCGCAGGGTGGGTTCCTTTTGTTTCATGGTGGCGACGAGCTTGAGCGCGATCATCACTTCGCCCACGCTGACGGCGTGCACCCAGGTGCGCCGGCCCGCGGAAAGCGTGGCGCGGGTGGCGCGATCGTAGTGGCCGAAACGTTGGCCGAATTTTTCCCGGTAATTGCCGCGGCGCAGCATTTTCAAGACATAGCCGGGCAGAAAAAGGAGGAGGACAAAGGGGAAAGCCAGATTGTAGAGAAAGCGGATCATGCGCTCGGGCGCTGGAAGAAAATCGTTTCCGTGGCGCCGTAGGTTTTGCGGCGGACGACTTCCCAGAAATCCGTCGCGGGCAGGCGCTCGGCTGGCCGCTTTTCGAGCACGAAAATTCCCGAACTCGTGAGGCGCTCCGGCAGTTGGGTGTTGCGCAGGAGGAGTTTGGTGAAGGCGTCGCCGAGCTTGGATTTGTCGTAGGGCGGGTCGGCGAAAATCAGATCGAAGGACTCGGCGGTGCTCGCGTGGGTCAGGTAAGCGAAGACGTCTTGGGGACGAATCCGGCCGGTCAGGTGAGTTTTGGCGAGGTTTTTTTCGATCGCGGCGAGCGCCAGGCGATCGCTCTCCACGAACATGGCCGAAGCGGCCCCGCGGCTGAGCGCTTCGATCCCGAGGGCGCCCGTCCCGGCGAAAAGATCGAGGACGCGAGCGCCGATAACGCGTTCGCCCAGGCTGGAAAAAATGGCGGCTTTGACCCGGTCCATGGTCGGCCGGATCTCGGTCTTCGGCACCTGGAGCGGGAGGCCGCCGGCGCTGCCGGCGATGACTCTCATGGCGACGGCGCCGGGGCGAGGCTCGGCGCCGGAGTGGATTCGTTAGGCGGCGGGAAAGGCGTGGGCGTTGGACTGGGCGTGGGCTTCTTCTTTTTCGTGTGCCCGCGAAAGATGCTGCTGATCACGCTGCCGAGATCGTTCAGGTCGTGGCCGACCACTTTTTCCATCAGGTTGGTGCGCGGGCGATCGACCGTTCCGTTGATCTTGAAAGCAACGGCGGCGTAGCCCGGCGGGTTGCTGATCGGCTGAAAATTTTCCCGGATCGGAGCGAAAAGTTGGCGGCGAATTTTATCGTTGAGGGCGAGCTGGGCTGCGAGCTGGAGTTTGCCGTTGAAATTAATCGTGCCAGTGGCGGAGAGGCGAATATTCGGCGAGCGCAGGAGCAGTTGGTCGATCGTGACGATGCCCGGGCTGATGCGGTAATGGACCTCGGCCTGTTCCAGTTGGAGCCGCATCAATTCGTCGATCTGGAGAATCTGCCCGAGGGCGACGAGGAGACTGTATTGGCGCAATTTTCCATCGCGCAGGACGATCTCGCCCCGGCCGCTGAGGGCGTGGCTGTCGGCCGTTTTGCCAGTGGCTTCGAGAAAACCTTCGAGCCGCCCTTCGATCGTGCCGGAGGGGCCGCCGGCGTTGGCCATGAGCTTTTCGGCCTGGAGGCCGTGGAATTTCACGGAGGCGTGAAAAGGGGAATCTTGCGTCTGCAATTGGAGATCGAAGCGGCCGCTCAGATCGCCGCCGGCGGAGTGGGCGGAGATTTTCGAGAAGGCGAGGACGGCGGGATCGTAGGTGAGAGGAGACTCGAGGTTCTCGATAAAGAAGCGGTCGCGCAGGGAGATTTTCTCAATGTGGGTGCTCCCCTTGAGGGTGCTGGCGGTGCGGAAGCTGGAGGTGAAATCGAGCCCGCTAAATTTGGCCACGACCCGGCCGGCGGGATCGAGAAAAGTGAAGTTGCCTTCGCGCAGTTTGACCCGGCGAACCTCGGGCGTGAAGGACGTGGTCGCGGCGGCCTGTTCGTTAGGCGGAAGGGCCCGCGGGGCGGCGTCGGGGAGGGGAGTGGCGGCAGTCGCGGAGGGCGGAAGGGCGGCTGCGACCGGCGGCGGGGGGAGCTCGGGCAGGCGCCATTTGCCGGCCGCATTTTGCGCCCAGACGACCACGGGTTTGATCAATGAAACCTGCCGGATAATGAGTCGATCGCCGAAGAGCGACCAGAATTTCACCCGCAATTGAAAGGTCTGGGCCTGCAAAAAATCTCCGCCGATCCCGCCTTTGGGCTGGGGAATGGTGATGCCGTTGAGCTGCAGTCCGCTCCAGGGAGTAAGGCTGATCCGGCGCAGGCGCAGGGGCGTGCCGAGGCGCTGGCTGAGTTCCTGCTGAATGCGACGGTGGGTGCCCTGCGACTGGACGTAGAGATTGGCCCCGAGCAAAAGAACACACGCGCCCACGAGCAAGCCCCCGAAAAGCCAAAGGAGAATGCGGGCAAGTTTTCTCACCGGGGAAGGTTACGCATCGGATGATTGATGAAAAGGTGAAAGCCGCCTAACAAGTAGGCGCCCACGAGGAAGATGAGTAAGACGTGCATCATTTTAAATCCCGCGGCCCGAAGCGACCGGGCGCAGCGCTGGGAAGAGCGTCTGCGCGGGCTCTGCACAGGCGCTACTTTTTGTGCAACGGCGCGGGCGGGCGAGGCCGAGCAGTTGGCGCGGAACGCGGTCGCGGAAGGGTACGAGCACATCGTGGCCGCGGGAGGCGACGGCACCATTCACGAAGTGGTCAACGGACTCGCCGGCTCAGAAGCGGCGCTCGGGCTCCTGCCCATGGGAACGATGAACGTTTTCGCAAACGAGCTCGGCCTGCCCGCGGGCGACCTCGGGCGTTGCTGGGAGATCATCCAGGCCAGGCAAACGCGGCTGGTCGATCTGCCGACGGCGAACGGCAAGCATTTCGTCCAACTCGCCGGGGTCGGTCTGGACGCGCAGGTGGTGAAAGAAACGAGCCGCGCTTTCAAGCGGAATTTCGGCCCGCTCAGCTATCTCATTTCGGCGGCGCAGATCGCGGGCCGGCGGCCGCCGCGGCTGCTCATCGAGAGCGAAGACGCGGCCGCGGAAGAAGGTTCCTTCGTGCTCGTGGGCAACGGCCGGCTTTACGGCGGGCCTTTTCCTTTTTTCAAGCACGCCGCGAATGACGACGGCCTTCTCGACGTGGTCGTGTTCAAGCAGCTCGGCTACCTCGATCTGATCAAGTATTTGCAGAACGTCATTTTCACCTCCGACATCACCACGCCGGAAGTGGAATATTTCCAAACGCGGCGGCTGCGGGTGAGCAGCGCGGAAGAGGTGCCGGTCGAGTTGGATGGAGAGTTGGCGGAGGGTTGCCCGGTGGAATTTAAAATCCCGCAGCACCGCTTGAAGGTGCTGGCCCCGGCTTAATCGTCAGCCTAACGAAAAGGAAAAGATCCGAGGCGCCCTCCGCGCCGCAAACGCAGGTTGCGGGAAAACTTTGCCAAACGTATCAGTGCAAATGCGCACGCTCGTTTCGCTCTTTCTGGCCGCTCTGCTCACTTCCGTCACCGCCTTGGCGACGCCGGTCGATCCCACGAATTTTTCCGAATCGGTCTACGTCTCCAGCTCCAATATCGGCTCGATCACCGGCATCGCCTGGGCGCCGGATGGCTCGGGCCGGCTTTTCGTGGCGCGCAAGGGCGGTTTTAGCGGACAGCAAACCGCCGAGCTCCGCATCGTCCAGAACGGCGCGGTCCTGCCCACGCCGTTCGCGACCGAGTCGGTTTACACCGCGAGCGAGTGCGGTTTGATCGGCATCACCTTCGATCCGGATTTCGTGAATAACGGCTACGTTTACCTTTTCCTCACCGCCACCAGTTCGCAGCAAAAAATCGTCCGCTACACCGCCAACGGTAATGTCGGGACCAATCGCACGGAGATTGTCACCGGCCTCCCGACCAACGGCGCGAATCATGACGGCGGCGGCATCGCGATCGGCAACGACGGTCGGCTCTACTGGTCGATCGGCGATAACGGGAATGGCACCGGGGTAAATGGCGATCTCACCTCGCTCGCTTCGAAAATCGGCCGAGCCAATCGCTTCACCGGCGCGGCTCTCAACGACAATCCGTTTTTCGACGGGAGCGGGCCTAACAATGACCGGATTTGGGCGCGCGGTTTTCGCAATCCCTTCACCATGATCTTCCAGGTCGCGACCGGTCAGCTCTGGAGCGACACGGTGGGTCAGGATTGGGAGCAGGTCTTCCTTCCCACGCGGGGCGTCCACGCGGGCTGGAACACCTACGAGAATAACCAGCCCACCGGTTATCTCCCGCCGATCATCGCCTACCGCACCAACGGGACCGAGGCGCGCACGATCGCGGCCTCCGGCGCGGTTCGCTCCAACGGCATCGTCACCATCACCACGACGACGTCGCATCATTTGCGCAAGGGCGGCATGGTCACGATCAGCGGAGTCGGGTCGGGCAGTTTCAACGGCGTCTTCCCGGTCGCGACGGTAAAACCGGCCTCGCCCGATCCGCAGATCTCGACGCAGTTCACTTACCTACAGGCGGGCCCGGATGAAACCAGCGGGGGCGGCTCGGCCACCACGGTTTACGTCGGCGGGGTGGTCAGCGGCGGTTGTTTTTACGACAGCACGGCTTTCCCGGCGGCGTATCGCGGCAATTTTTTCTTCGGCGATTACAACGCCGGCAAGCTCCTTCGAGTGCCTTTGGACGCGAACAATTCGCCCATCCGAGTGGAGGAATTTGTCACCAACATCGGTTCGCAGGTCGATATGGCGACCGGGCCTGATGGCGCGATTTATTACGCCGATCAAAACAGCCCAGGCACCATCCGGCGCATCGCCTACCGCGGGACGGAGCAGAATGTGATCGTGCAGCCGACCGCCTTTAACGTCGAGGAAGGCGGCTCGTCTATCGTCTCGGTCCGTCTCGCCGCCGCGCCCTCAGCCAATGTCACCGTCACCGCCCAGCGAGTGAGCGGCGATCCGGATATCACGGTCACGGGCGGGGCCAGCCTGACTTTTACGCCGGCCAATTATGCCACCCCGCAGCTCATCACCGTGGCGGCGGCGGAAGACGCCGATGTGGCCAATGACGCGGCCACCATTCGTGTCCTCGCTCCCGGCATTTCGAGCTACGACCTGATCGTGAATGGAATCGACAACGACGAGGCGCAGTTGGTCGTTTCCACGACCAGCCTCAGCGTCAATGAGGGCAGCTCGAATACTTTCACCGTGCGCCTGGCCAACGCGCCGGCCGCGAACACCACGGTGACGGTCGCGCGCACGGCGGGCGACCCCGATGTCACGGTCAGCAGCGGCGGGTCGCTCGTCTTCACGCCGGCAAACTATGCGACTCCGCAGACGGTGACCATTTCCGCGGCTGAAGATGCCGATAACGCGAACGATGCGGCGACTATTACCATCTCCACCGCGGGCGAAGTCTCGCGCGAGGTGGCCGTGACCGTGATCGATAACGATCCGCTCGCGCCTTCCTTCACGACCAGCCCGATCGTCACCGCGGTGCAAGGCGCCAGCTATACCTACGACGCCGATGCCGCCGGCAATCCTGCTCCCACCTTTTCCCTCACGACCGCGCCTGCGGGGATGAGCATCGACGCGACGACCGGCATCATTAACTGGCTGCCGAACACGCTGGGCACCTTCAATGTCGCCGTGCAAGCGGCCAATGGCGTCCTCCCCAATGCGACCCAACCCTTCACCGTCACGGTCAATGTCGATCAACCGCCGACCGCTGTCTTAACCCGGCCGGTCGCGGGCGAGATTCTGTCGGGCATGACCGCGGAGTTTTTCGGCGACGGCATCGACGACGTGAGCACGGTGAAGGCGGAGTTTTTCGTCGATAACGTGCTCGTCTATACCGACGTGAACAACGGGAATCACTTCCATTATGGGGGCGGCCATGGGCTTTTCAACACCACCCAATTCACCACCGGATCGCACCTTTTCCGCATGCGCGTGACCGACACCAAAGGCCAGACCGGGGACGCCGAAGCCCGCGCCACCATCGGGAGTGGCGGCACCACGCCGCCCACGCCGCAAAGCGCGGTTTCGCGCAAGGCCCATGGGAGCGCGGGGAATTTCGACATCGTTCTGCCTCTGAGCGGCCGGCCCGGGATCGAATGCCGCTACGGCGGGACGAATGGGGATCATCAGATCGTGGTCACCTTTGCCAGTCCGGTGACGGTGAACGGTAATTTCCAAGCCGACGTCACTGCCGGCTCGGGCGCGATCGGGAGCGGCAGCGTGCCTAACAATGGCATGGTCGCGGTCAACGGAGCCGTCGTAACGATTCCGCTGACGAACGTGGCCGACGCGCAAAATCTCACCCTCATGCTCTTCAACGTGAACGATGGATCGGGCGCGGGCGACGTGGCCATCCCGGTCAGTTTCCTGGCCGGTGACAGCAATGATAGCGGGCAGGTGACCGGATCGGATGTGAGCCAGATCAAGGCCCTGAGTGGGGACAGCGGCGTCACCGCCAGTAATTTCCGGGCGGACGTAGTGCCCAGCGGGTTGATCAACAGCAGCGATATCGGGCTGGCGAAAGCTCGTTCCGGCAACGTGCTTCCGGCGGCGCCGGCGCGGAAGGGGGCGAAAGGACGCGCCTCCGGGGATCGTTAGAGGCCGTCTAAAAAGTCGGTTTCAACTGGGCGAATTGTAGGGCGACCGCTTCGGTTGCCCAGTTTCTGCCGCAAGCCGAACCGAGGCAGGCGAAGCGCCCGCCCTACAATCGGCTTAGCTTAGGCAATCTTCCGACTCCCTTTTCGTCCCCGATCGCGCCCCCGAGTTTGATTCCCGGTGACAAGCGAAAACGTTTGCGATATTTTGCGTGAATGCGCCTGTCCGGTCGAAAGGCTTCCTCCTCTCTCCCCCGCTGGCGACCGCCGCCGCGGGTGGTCCTGGCCTCGCTCATTGGGGTCAATCTGGCCTTTTTCATCGCCCAAATGTCCTTCGAAGTCTCCGCGCCCGGGGTCATCTCGAAGTATCTCGGGCTCAGCTATCGCGGGATCGATCAGGCTTATGCCTGGCAGTTTTTCACCGCGATGTTTCTGCAGGGCGGCGTCCTCCAGTTTGGCGGAAGCATGCTCGTTCTCTTCTTCCTCGGCCGCGACGTAGAGTCGATCCTCGGTCAGAAGCACTTCCTTTATCTTTATTTTGGCGGTCTCCTCGGGGGCGAACTCGGCCACCTTTTCCTGATGCCGGCGGGCACCGTCTTGCTCGCCGCGCCCGGTGGCATTGCCGCCCTCATCGTCGCTTTCGGGACCATCCTGCCGGAGCTGGAACTGGCGGAGTCGATTTTTTTCTTCCTTCCCGTCCGGCTCAAGGCGAAACATTTTGCCTACCTTGTTTTCGGGCTGGGTTTGCTCCTGCTCGTGATCGATCGGCGCGGGGTCGTGAGCCACAGCGCCTTCCTCGGGGGCGGCATGGCGGGCTGGCTTTACGCCCACTCACTCGGGTTCGGCCGGCCTTCCCCGATCCAACGTTTTCTCCGGGAACGCCGGCAGGAAGAATGCGCGCGCCGGCAGATGTCGGCGGAGGAATTCATCGCCGAGAAGATCGATCCGATTCTCGATAAAATCTCGCGGGGCGGATGGGCCAGCCTGACCCGAAGCGAGCGGCGCACCCTCGCCCAGGCCCGGGAAAAGATGGCCGCGCCGCCCCGCTAAACCATGTCATGCACTCTCTGGAGCGCGGTGGAGGGACGACCTCCGTGTCGTCCGTGAGGTTGGGGTTGCCTCGGGCTTGGCAGCCAGAATCACGGACGGGACAGAGCCCGTCCCTCCACCCGACGCGAAACCCATGACACGCTCCAAGGCCGCGGTCGCGCACTCGTTGGGCGCAAGCGCGGGCGGCCCACTCCGCTCGGCCGCGGTCGAGGACACGCTGGCCGCGCTGGCGCGCCGCTGGCCAGCCGGCGCGGAGTCGTTAGGCGAACTGCTCGCCCGCTTTCCCTTGGGCGAAGATGCGCTCCGCCATCTCCTCGCGGTCTCCAGTATCTGCCGGGCGCGGCTCGCGCAGGAGCCGGAAATTCTCCTCTGGCTGGCCCATCCGGACGTGGCCGCCGCCGCCCGCGGCCCTGGCCGCATGCTCGCCGATCTGCGTAACCTGGCCGGCGACCGTTCGCTTGCCGCGGACAATTTTCGCCTCCTCCGTCTCTGGAAAGGCCGGGAAATGGTCCGCATCGCCCTGCGCGAAGTGGCGGAGGTGGCGTCCCTCGAGGAGACGCTGGGCGAGCTCTCCCAGTTGGCCGATATTTGCCTAACGACTGTCTTCACTCATTGGAACGAGGAATTCCGCCGCCGCTGGGGCGCGCCCGCGAGCGAGCTGGCCATCCTCGGCCTGGGCAAGCTGGGCGGGCGCGAACTCAATCACAGCTCGGATGTCGACCTGATTTTCGTCTACGGCGAGGAAGGGCAGCTCACCGCCAATTTCAGTTACCACGAGTGGTTCACGCGGCTCGGGAACAAAATCATCGAGACCTTTGCCGCCTCCGACCCGGCCGGCTCGCTTTTCCGCATCGACCTGCGCCTGCGGCCGGAAGGGAGCGCGGGTCCGCTCGTCCGTTCGCTCGAGAGCATGGAGAATTATTACGCCGGTTTTGGCGAAACCTGGGAGCGCATGGCCTTGAGCAAAGCGCGCTGGATTTGCGGCGATCGCGAGGTGGCCTACGAATTTTTGCGACAGCACCAGCCGTTTATTTTTCCGCGCAATCCGACGCCGGATTTGCTCGAAGAAATCGCTCTGATCAAGCTGCGGATCGAGCGCGATATCGTGGGCTATGAAGATCTGGAGCGCAACGTGAAGCTCGGGGTCGGGGGCATCCGCGAGGTCGAGTTTTCGGTCCAGGCGCTGCAGTTGCTGCATGCCTCCCGCCACCCTTTCCTGCAGGACCCGAGCACGCTGAAATCGCTCCGCGGAATCGCACATCTGGAATTTTTGCCCGATGAAGACGCCGCCCGGTTGGAGACGGCCTACCGTTTTTTCCGCCGGGTCGAGCATCGTCTCCAGATCGAGGCGGAACAGCAGACGCACACTCTGCCGGAGCGCGGGCCGGCGCTGCGGTTGCTCGCCTGGAGCCTGGATTTTCCCGACGAGGAAGTGCTCCTCGCCGCGGTCCGCCGGGAAATGGCTTCGGTGCGGGCCATCTTCCGCCGCGTCGTCCAGTCGACCGGTCCGGCAAACGAACCGGAAGCGGCCGATTTCGCTATTTTCCGGGAGCGGGAGCGGGCCGAAAAAATGGTCGAGCAACTGGCGCGGGGCGCGGCCGGCTTCCACGTTTCCCCGCGGACCCGGCAGATTTTTCGCAAGCTGCGCCCGCTTCTCCTCGGCGCGCTGGCCGAGACGGCCGACCCGGATGGGACGCTGAATCAATTCGTGCGCTTCGTTGAAGCCTACGGGTTGCGCGGCCTTTTGTTTGAGTTGCTCGTGACCAATCCGCGCCTGCTCGATCTCCTCGTCATCACCTTCGACGCGAGTGAAGCGGCCGGCGCCGTCCTGATCCGGCGCCCCCAATTTCTGGAGGAGCTGACGCGCAGCGGAATGCTCGACGGCTCGCGCGGAGTCGGTCAGCATTTGCAGCGGTTGGAGTCGTTAGGCGTGAGTGCGGCCCAGCTCGATCCGGTCCGCACCTATCGACGGCGGGAGCTGCTCCGCATTCTCCTGCGCGAGTTGCTCGAGCTGGCGCCGCTCCCGACTTTGCTCGCGGAGCAGGCCGACCTGGCCGAGGCTTGCCTGCTTTTTACCGCCCGCCTGCTCCAGCCGGAGGCAAGCCTAACGATTGTGGCGCTGGGCAAGTTCGGCGGGCGCGAGATCGGGTACGGGGCTGATCTCGACGTCCTTTTTATCGGTGACGACGTGCGCGCGGCCCAGCAACTCATCGGCGAGGCGGCGCTCTCGACCGCGGAAGGGAGCCTGGCCCAGCTCGATCTGCGCTTGCGGCCGGAGGGGGAGAAAGGGCCGCTCGTTTGCTCGCTCGAAACGCTGCGCAGTTACTATGAGAAGCGGGCCCAATTCTGGGAGCTGCAGGCGCTGACCCGGGTGCGGCCGATCGCGGGATCGTTAGGCCAGGAATTCCGCGCGCTCGCCCGCGAGGTCTGGCGGGCGGCTGGCCGCCGGCCCGATCTGGTCAGGCAAATCGAGGATATGCTGGTGCGGGTGGCGAACGATCGCGGGAGCGGGAACGACTTTTACGATTACAAGACCGGGATCGGCGGGATGATCGAGGCGGAGTTTTTGGTCCAGGGTTTGCAAATGCGCCACGACCTCTGGGAACCGAATTTTCTCCGCGCCGTGGAGAAGTTGGCCAAGCGAAAGATTCTGGCGGGAAGTGACGCGGCGGCGTTGCGCGACGCCTATTATTTTCTGCGGACCTGCGAATCGGTCCTGCGCCGCTGGCAAAACCGAAGCGCTGCCAGTTGGCCGGTCCGTCCGGAGGAGGAGGAGCGTTTCGCGCGCCGGATGAAATTCGCGACGGTCAAAGAATTTCACCTTCCTTATCGGCGCGCCCGGGAGACGATCCACTCGCTCCGCACCCGTTATCTTTAGTTAGGGTGGACACTTTTACGCCGGGCAGCTTACCCTGTAGACGCTTCGCTCTCCGAAGCGCGGGAGTCAGTTCTGCTCCGGGAGCAACCCCCGCGTTTCGCAGAGCGAAACGTCTACAGGGTCAGCTTTACCGCCTAACGATCAACCGTGGCGGAAGGCGCTGGCCAGAGCTTCAAGGAGCCAGAAACTGACGGCCAGACTCACGACCAGAATGAGGACCAGAGCGGCCAGAACGAACCCCACGAAAAGCCAATCGCTGCCGCTCGCCCGGCGCGGGGCGGCGGTGTGGCGTTTGAGCAGCTCGTAGTTGCGCGCGTTGGATTTGAACCAAAAGGAAAACGCATCGCCGGCGATCGGAATGATGCCGACGACTTCGTTGATGAGGATGTTGAGCGACATGCGCGCGAGGAGAATTTTGGGGAGGCCACGCCGGGCGGCCGCGATCAAGGCCATCGCGGAAATGACGCTGGAACCGGTGTCGCCGAGGCCGGGGATCAACCCGAGAAGTGGATCGAGCCCGAAACGGAATTTCGTGCCGGGCAGGCGGAGGAAGTTGTCCATGATGAGGGCCAGCCAGCGAAAGAGCGGCTCCAGCTCCTGGCGCTTTTTCTTTTCCTCCGGGGGAAGGACTTCCCACTCGAGATCTTGCGGCTGAGATTTTTGTTTCAAGGCGAAAGTCTGTTTTTACAAGGCAGGCTCAAGCGCCCAAGTCGTTTAGACGGAGCTTGCCGCCTGGAGGGATGAGCTCCTGCGAATCTCGGCGGGGGCGTATCGCTTCATCTTGCGGTTGCGTTCTCTGGGCGCGCGGCGTCGCGGAGCTCCGCCCTCCAGTCGCCGCGCGACTCCGTTTGCCGGACAAAAATTAGTCATTTGGCAGCGGAGAAAGGGACGACAGCAGTGAGGGCCCGGATTAACCCGGGATCTCTTTGAGCATCTGGGCGTTGGTCGGGAATTTCTTCACGAACATGAGCAAGCGCTCGATCGCTTCGACCGGCTTGTGACCGGCCAGCCCGCGCCGGATGAGATTGATTTTGTCGAGTTCCCACGGCTCGAGTAAGAGCTCCTCGCGCCGGGTGCCGGAAAGGAAAATATCGACCGCCGGATAGGTGCGCTGATCGCTGATTTTGCGGTCGAGCACGAGCTCCATGTTGCCGGTGCCTTTGAACTCCTGGAAGATCAGTTCGTCCATCCGGCTGCCGGTTTCGATCAAGGCCGTGGCCACAATCGTGAGGCTGCCTGCTTCTTCGGTATTGCGGGCGGCGGCGAAAAGTTTGCGCGGGATTTCCATGGCGCGGGCGTCGATGCCGCCGCTCATGGTGCGGCCGCCGCCGCCGGTTGCGTTGTTAAAAGCGCGGGCGGTACGGGTGATGGAGTCGAGGAGGATGAAGACGTCCTTGCCGGCTTCAACCAGCCGCTTGGCCCGTTCAACCGCGAGTTGGGCGATGCGGGTGTGGCTTTTGATGTCGCTGTCGTTCGAGCTGGCCATCAATTCCGCCGTCGGAACGGTCCGGCGGATTTCGGTCACTTCCTCGGGGCGCTCGTCCACGAGCAGGATGATGAGTTTCATCTCCGGATTGTTTTTCACCACGGCGTCGGCAATGTGCTGGAGGAGCGTCGTCTTGCCGGTGCGCGGCGGGGCGACGATGAGACCGCGCTGGCCCATGCCCAGCGGAGTCATCAAATCCATGATGCGGGTGGTGTAACGATCGGGAACGGTCTCGAGCTTGATGCGCTTGTTCGGGTTGATCGTGGTCAGCTCTTCGAACGGGCGCAGGTCCTGATATTTGGTCGGCTCTTCGTCGTTGATTTTGAGGAGACGAGTCAATTGCGGCCCGCGATTGCCGCGGCGGATTTCGCCCTGGATCCACATGCCGTCGCGCAGTTGGAAACGCCGCACCACTTCGGGGGTGACGAAGATGTCGTTAGGCGTCTGCACGAAGTTGCGCTTGGCGTCGCGGAGGAAGCCGAAGCCTTTGCCGGAAATCTCGATGATGCCGTCGCCGTAATCCGGTTCGCGTTCCAGTTCGCCATTGGAGCTGCCGCCGTCCTGGGAACGCTCCCGGCGTTCGTCTTCGCGCGGCTGATTCTCTCCCGACTCGTGCCCGACCTCGGAAAATTCCTCGGCGTCCTCCTGCCGGCGCTGCCCTTCGCGCGAATCGTCGTCCTCGAGGATTTCCGGGCGATCAGTGTGGTCCGGCTTGTCGTTTGGATCGGAGCCGCCGGCTTCGGGGCGCCGGCTGGCGCTCTCGTTGCGCTGCCGCTGGGGACGGCGGCGCGAGGGCCGACGCCTCCGGTAGGCGGGTGCGCTGGTGCCCTGCGCGGGCTGATTTTCCTTATCTTCGCTCATAATTGAAACCGGGTTTGGGCGCGCTGGCCGGGACGAGGCAGAGCCGCGCGCTATCTCAGACTGGCAACCTTGCCAGCACCTCTTCGGGGATATCTAAATTGGAGTAGACGTTCTGCACGTCGTCGTCCTGCTCGAGGCTGTCGCAGAGGCGCAAAACCTGCAGCGCAGCAGCCTCGTCGGTGACGGGGACAGTGGTGTCGGGAATGAAAGTGAACTTTGGCCCATCGGTGGTGACGCCCGCGTGTCGGAGCGCCTCAGCTACGGCGTAGAGCTGATCGTGGGAAGTGAGAACAACATACTGTTCCTCCTCCGTTGTCAACTCCTCGGCGCCCGCTTCCAGGGCCAGCTCGAAGAGACGCTCCTCGCTCAAGGAGGCGCGCGGCACGGTGATCTGGCCCTTTTTATGAAACATGTAGGAAACGCTGCCGCTGGTCGCGAGGTGGCCTTCGTTCTTGCTAAAAATGTGCCGCATCTCGGCGGCCGTGCGGTTCTTATTATCGGTCGCCGCTTCGACGATGAGGGCGACGCCGCCGGGCCCGTAGCCTTCGTAAATAATTTCCTCGATCTGGTCGGCGTCGATCCCCGCGCCGGTCCCGCGTTTGATCGCCCGCTCGATGTTGTCGTTAGGCATACTCTGGGCACGCGCCATCTCGATCACGCTGCGCAAGCGCGGGTTGCCCTCGGGATCGCCGCCGCCGACCCGTGCGGCCACGCTGATTTCCTTGGAGAACTTGCTGAAGAGCGTGCCGCGCTTGACGTCGAGCGCCCCTTTGGCGCGCTTCACCTTCGACCATTTGCTGTGTCCCGACATGGAATTGGGATAGAAAAAAAGAGTTCGCCGGAAAGACTCGTGGCGCGCCGGGGGAGCGGAACCGCAACGCTTCGAAAGAAGGACTGTCGAGGCGGCAAACCGACTCGGCATTGAAAGGCACCGACTGGGAGTTGTCAAACCGCCACGCCTCCCGACGATGCATCTGCGAAGAGTTTGTCCGCGTCTTACCTTACAGTGAGAACAGTTCCAAGAACCGAAGTGCGGGCGCGGCGGGCCTGCCTAACGAAGAGGAGGGACACGAAATAACCCGAGCGCCGATCAGGGCTTGCTTGCGGGCAATTCCTCGCTCAGGTTCGTCCCCGTGGCGATGGAACCCTCAAGTCTCCCGAAGGATCCAAGAGAACCAGCGAAGGGGGGCAATCGTCTCCCGAACGAGGTCGACGCCGAGCTGGTGCGCAAAATCAATCGCGGCGACGACCTGGCTTTTGCCGATTTTTACGACCGCTTCGCTCCCGGACTTTTCTCGATGATTTACGCCATCCTGCGCGACCAAAAGGAATCGGAAGATGTCCTTCAGGAAGCCTTTGTGCAGATGTGGAAACGGACCGCGACCTACGACGCGAGCCGGAGCAGCCTCTTCACCTGGGCTGTGATGATCTCGCGGCACAAGGCGATCGATCGCCTGCGCGCGCGCCAGCGCCAGTCTCGCCTGGCCGAGGCGGTCGCGAACGAACCGGACGACATCACCGCCTCGGCGCCCGTGGAACGCGCCGATACCCTCCTCGCCCGGAACGACGAGCGCGCGCGGGTCCGCGCCGCTCTTTCCCAGCTCGGCGACGCCCAACGCGAAGCGCTCAATCTGGCCTTCTTCGCCGGGCTTACCCAGACCCAGATTTCGGAAAAACTTGGGGCGCCGTTAGGCACGGTGAAAGCGCGCATCCGCCGCGGTTTGCTTGCCTTGCGGGAGTTGCTCGGGAGGGTTTCATCGTGAGCGAGGAACTGGAAGAACAGGCTTCGCTCTACGTCCTCGGGTTGCTCGACGACGCCGAGGCCGCTGCCTTCAGCCGTCGCCTCGAGGCCGACCCCGAGCTGCGCCGGTTGGTCGATGGCCTCGAGGAAGCGGCCGCGGCCTTATCCTCGGGCGCGGCTCCCCGGCCGCTTCCGCCGGAGTTGCGGGCCCGCATTCTAGGCGCGGTGAGTGCTGCAAAGACGGCCCCTTTTCCGAGAAAAATGAACTGGTTGCCCTGGGCCATCGCGGCGGGGTTGGCGCTGGCGGTGGCCTGGCTGCTGACCCAGCGGATGGACTTACAGAAGCGCGTTACCCGTTTGGAAAACCGCGATTACCTGGCCCAGATTCAAATCGCTTCGCTTAGCTCGAAACTGCGCAGCGCCCCCGACGCCAACGCCGTGATCGCCTGGGACGAGAAGAAGCAGCGCGGCGTGCTCAAAGTCGAGCTTCCGCCTAACGAAAAAGACCACGATTACCAGCTCTGGATGGTCGACCCGCAATACCAGAACCCGGTCGGCGCCGGAACCTTCCATGTCGCGAATGACCGCCCCCTGCGCGTGCCCTTTCAGCCGGTCTCTCCAGTCGGGAAGGCGAAGGGTTTTGCCATTAGCCTCGAGCGCAAAGGGGGCGTGACCAAGGCGGAAGGGCCGATCGTTCTGCTCGGGAAATGAGGCAACTCTTGCTCGTCGCGCTGGCTCTCTTGGGGCTGGCGACGCAGGCGCTGGCCCACTCCGCCTTGGAACGAACCGAGCCGAAAGACGGCGCCCAGCTCCGGCAATCGCCTAACGAAGTGCGGATGTGGTTCGCGGAACCGATCAAGGTCCAGCTCAGCACCGTTACGGTTTCGGACGCGGCGGGGAAGCAAATTGACCAGCGCGACCTGCACGCCGACGAGCAGGAGCCCACCCAAGTGCGCCTTTCGTTGCCCAAGGACTTAGCCCCTGGAGTTTATCGAGTGACCTGGAGCGCCATCGCACCGGATCTGCACGTGGGGAAGGGGACCTTCAGCTTCCAGATCGCTCGCTGAAGGTCTCCGCTCGTCGGCCCTCGGCTCAACGTCCAGCTTGTGAGATCTGGTTCAATTTCATCTCCAGCTCGAAATTGTTCCTGATCCCGGCGCGCACGGCCCAGCTATTGTCGGAAACAATCGCGTGATTGCCGGTCGCTGTAGGTCTCCCTGGAAGCTTGAGATCGAGCCAGCTCCCGTTGAGCTGCTGCACCGCCAGCTTGGCCGCCCCGTAGTATTCCAACTGCGCGCCACCCGGCTCGTCAAAAGAGGGGAAAGAAACCGCCATGGTTCCATCGGCAATTTCGTAGATGAGCACGTTGACCACGACCGGGGTGGTAGGGCTTAGCTTATCCGTGTTAAAATGACCAGAGATCTGCCAATTGCGAGCCAGCTCAAGAGCGTATTTATCGTAGGCACCATTTCCTTCGGAATGGATGACGCGGGCGCCGAAGATATGAGTTCCACTCAACTGCCCCCGCACAGAGACCCAGGCCAGCACCGGCGAGATAATCAGCTCGCGGTAAAGTGTCGGACTAACTGTTCGTTTCAAGACGGCTTTGGGAATCGCGTGGATGTCCGCAAACGTCCGAATATCCTCCGCCGCTGAGACCGGGGAGGCGATTGCCAGGCAGGCAAGGCTGAGCAGAAGCATTGAGCTTATTTTCATGATTCAACATTTTATGTTCCTTCGATGTTCAAGGGCAAGCAAAAATGCCGCGGCTTCGGGTCCTCTCCTCCCCCGATCGCACTAGCGGCCGCGGGCTCACTCAGGTCATGATGTGAAACCGATCGAGTAATTCCTGGCGCACTTCCATGGCCGCAGCCGGATTCATCCGGCTAAGCATCGTCCTGCGCCGTTCCGGAGTCATCGCGGCCATTTGCCTGACCAGGTCGTTGCGGGATTTTACTTTCGCATAACGACTCCAACCAATGCCGACGGCCAGCAAGGCGGAGGCAGCCCAGACGGCGATGTCCCGTTCCGTAATCATGCAAGCAATCTTGACCCTTGGTGGCGAAAATTGCCAGCAACTCCAGACGCCCAGAAGTGCCCTTAGTTAGCGCACCACGCGTCGCCTGGCGGGATCGGGAGAATCCGCCGGTGTCATCAAATCAAGTGTCCGGATCAACGGCGCGAGATCGATGACGGCGTGGGCCGCGGCTTTGAGGACCCCGCTGAGATTCTGCGTTACGGAAGCGACTTCCACGCGAATCCCGCGCCGCCGCAACTTGGTCGCGAGATAAGCGAAATCCGCATCGCCCGTGACCAGAATAACCACCTCGGGCTGCATCGCGGTGGCCAACTCCAGCGCGTCGATCGCCATCATCACATCCACGTTCGCCTTGTAATGACCTTCCTCGGCCGGGGCGCCGTCTTTGGTCACGAAGAGGAAACCGTTCGAGCGCAGCCAATGGACGAACTTGTTCTTCTTCTCCCGCTCCTCCTGCCAGAGGGGAATGGACGGCGGCATCCCGGCGTAGACCACCATCTCGATGAGCTCGCGGCCGCTTTCCGCGCCGGCCAGAAACTCCCGTAGCCGCAGCCAGTCGAGCCCGCGCCCCGCCGTGCGCACGGAACTGCCCACGTTCGATTCGTCCACCAGGACGAGGAGCCGCGCCGGCCGGGAACTCGCCGGGATTTTTTTCGGCATCTTGCCCTAACGACTGGGGACCTGGGCGGCCGGCTTTTTCGGCTTCGTCTTGGCGGCCGCGAGGCGGTCGTTTTTCTTGCGCCGGGCGGCGCGTTTCCGGACGTTGTCTCTGCCTTGGCTGTTTCCCATAAGGCGGCCACCTTCGCCCGTCCCGGGTCGGTTCCCAAGCAGTTTCGTCTTAACCCTCGGCCAGCACGAAGACGCCTAACGACACCAGCCCGATCCCGGCGCCCAGCCCTGCCGCCAGGAGCCAGCCGCCCGCCGCGAAGCTGGCCGAGCCCAGGAGCGAACCGCTCGCCCCGAAGACGAACATCCCGGTCATGTAAATCGCGTTCACCCGGCTGCGCGCGGTCCTCGAAATCTCGAAAATAATTTTCTGCCCGGTAATCTGATTGAGCTGGACCGCGGCATCGATCAGGAAGGCGGTGACCGCGAAGGCGGCCAGGCTGCCCGCCGCCACGACCGCGCCCGCGGCGAGAAAACAAAGAATCAAGAGAGCGTGGGCCAGCCAGGTGGTCAGGCGGGTATGGCCGCGGTCGGCCAGCCAGCCGGCCAGCGGCGCCGCCAAGGCTCCGCCCGCCCCGGCCAACGCGAAGAGCGCGATCCCATTCTGGGTGAAGCGAAACTTCCGCAACAAAACGAGTGGCGCCGCCGTCCAGAAAAGATTGAAAGCGGCAAAAAGCGCGGCCTGGTAAAAGGCGCGCAACCGCAGCCGGCGATGCTTTTTCGTGAGGCTGAGCATGGAAGAAAGGATTTGCCCGTAGCTTTTCTCTCCGCTGGGTGCACGCGCCGGCAAAGTGAGCGCCAGCGCCGCCCCGAGCAGAGCGATGAGCCCCGCGGAGAGGTAAAAGACCGAGCGCCAGCCCGCCCATTCCGCCATAAAACTCGCCAGCGGGCGCGCCAGCATGATTCCGGTGAGCAGCCCGCTCATGATTTGGCCGATGATGCGGCCTTGCCGTTCTGGCCGGCTCAGGTGCGAAGCGAGCGGAAGCAAGACCTGCGCACCGGTCGCGCAGACGCCCGTGAAGAGCGACGCACCGAGGAAGGTGACGGGTCCGGGGGAGAGCGCAATCCCGAGACAGCCAAGACATGTCCCGCCCACCATGAGCAAGACCAGCAGCCGATTCTCGACTAGATCGCCTAACGGCACGAGCGCGAAAAGCCCGAGCCCGTAACCGAGCTGGGTCAGGGTCACGATGGCGCCGGCCAAACTTTTAGAGAGACCAATCTCGGGCCCGATCTCATCGATCAAAGTCTGCGCGTAATAGAGATTGGCGACCATCGCCCCGCAGGCGAAGGCCAGGAGAAAGATGAGCCCCGGGGAAAGTCCTTGGGCGGCGCGTCCTTTCTGCATCGCTCCTATCCTCGCGCTCCGTGCTTCGAGGACAAGCGCCGCCCGTTCTCGGCGCAGAACGGTCCAAGATAATGAGCGCAAAACGAGGCGAAGCTCCGATGCTAGAGCAATGAAACCATCCCTTCTGCAGCTCGCCCTCCTCTTCACCGTCGGCCTGGCCGTGGCCGGTTGCGCCACGCGCGGGAGCAGCCCGCAGCCCAGTGCCTCCACTGGCCCCTCCGGCGTCGGCACCACGACGCAGACGGGAATGGGCGATGTGGGCGGGTTAGGCACCGGCGTTGGGGTCGGCTCCTACCCGGGCGGGAACTAAATTTCCGCCCCCCGCTCTCCGCGCTCCTTCGCGTGACCGAGAAGACCAGCGCGGAATGGATTGCAGAAGCGAAGAAGGAGTAATGAAAAAATCGAAATTATTTCTGAGTCTCATCGTCGGCGCTGGCCTGGGCCTGGCGGGCTGCGCCAATCAAGGTGGCACTAGTGAGGAAAGCGACGCGTTTGGCCCAGGGGGAACCGGGAACGCAGTCGAAACTGGCGCGGGCGGCGTAGGCGGAATCGGCGGAGTGAGCACGGGCGGTGGCCTGGGCGGTGGCGGAGGGCGCTAGAACTTGTCACCCACGTTGGGCCTGGTGGAGGGACGGGCGCTGTCCCGTCCGCGTTTCTGGCTGCCCGACGCAGCTCATCCTAATCGGGGACCCCGCGGACTTATTTCTCAAATCCACGCATCCGCTGGGAGAAATCCTCCGGAAGATAGCAACAACTCGTTTCCACCCACAAAAATCATGAAAACAAATCTTTCTAAAGTTCTCCTCACCGCCTTGCTCGGCTGCGCCAGCCTGGCCTTTACGGAATCCCTCGTCGCGCAGCAGCCCGACGCGGTTTTTGGGCTCATGTATAGCGGCACCACCGTCGGCAGCCCGACGTTCAATCGGCCGAATGCCAATGGGGACAATCCTCCGACTACCATCTCGGGATCGGCAACTGCGGTTCCGTTTGACGTCGTTCAATTCTCCATCGCGACAACGGGGACATATACCTTCTCCAGCCAATCGGTCTCGCCGCCGAGCTGGGACAACTACACTTTCCTTTACTCAAATAGCTTCGATCCGGCTAATCCGCTGAACAATGTGCTCATCGGGAACGATAACAATCCGTCCATCGGGACTTCGGGCTTCAACTTCAATTTGCAGACCGGGGTAAATTACTTCTTCGTCACCACCGGCTTTAGTAACAGCAGTCAGGGTTCCTTTAATAACAGCGTGACCTTGGTGCCGGAACCGGCCAGCTGGGCCTTAATGGCGCTGGGCGTCGTCGGCTTGCTTGCCCTGCAGCGGACCCGCCGGCTCGCTGCTCGTTAGGCACTTTAGGAATTGGATTTTGCGCGCGTTGGGCTGGTCGCTTTGGCCGGCCCGCCGTCTCGAAGATCTTTGCGCAATGGGAGGAGGGTGACGCCGCCCCTTCTTCGCCGCCCTCGCTCCCGATGTCATCTGGACCGCTAAAGGTAGCATTGCGATTTCCGGCACCTTCCACGGCAGACAAGCCTACCTGCAGCAAGTCTATCAGCCCCTCCTCGCCATCTTTGCGGGACCTACGATCTGTGCTGTGCGGCAAATTTTCGGGGACGGCCAAGCGGTGCGGAAGTCACGGCTTATTTCGATACCGCGTTGGTCAACGCTCTCCTCGCGGACGACGCGTTAGGTTGAGAGCCGCCGCCGCCGCGCCATCTACGCGCGCTGGCTCGCCGTTGGGCCTTCCTCGACTGGGAGATTGGAAAAGAGACTGTTTTCCAAAGAGGCGGCGGCTTAGCCTCGCCGGATGAACGAACGCGACCAGGAAATCGCTTCCGCGCTGCCCGCCGATCTCGATGCGCTCCCCCGGCTCCGCGGTTTTCGCCTGCGCGGACTGGAGATGACCCGGCTGGAGACCTTCATCGATGCTGCCTTCGCCTTTTCCATCACGCTCCTGGTGATCGCTAACAATCAGGTGCCGGAAGATATCGAATCGCTTCTCAAAGCTTTCCGAAATGTTCCCGCCTTTGTCGCCAGCATCGTCGTCATGGGTCTCTTCTGGCGGGGCCATTGGCTCTGGAGCCGGCGTTATGGTCTGGAAGACGGTGTCTCGATCTTCATTAGTTGGTCCATGATGGTGACAATCCTGATTTATGTGTATCCCCTGAAAGCGCTTTTCGGGGCGATGTTTTATGCCCTGAGCGAACAGCGCGTGGGACACTCCCTGGCGGCGAAGACGATCTGGGATGTGCGCGCCTTCTTCGCCATTTATGCACTGGGATTTGCCGCCATTTCGTTCGAAATTCTTTTGCTGAATCTGCGGGCGTGGCGGCTGCGCGAGCCTTTGCGGCTGAACGCCCACGAGACAACGATGACGCGATACGAAATCTGGGGCTGGTCCCTGCCCTCCAGCGTCGGGTTACTCTCCCTCCTCTTGGCTGTGACTTTGCCGCTCGCCTATGTGGAGTGGAGCGGCTGGATTTATTTTTCCCTGGCGCTCCTCGTTCCGGTCTATCGACGCCTCTCGCGCCGGCGCCTCGATCAGATGGGCCACCTGTAGACGCTTCGCTCTGCGCAGCGCGAGAGTTGGCAGCAATTCGCCTCCCAAGCCATGCACTTGCCTCGGTTCCTGCTGCGGCAGAAACTGGGCAACCGCAGTGGTCGCCCTACAACTCGCCCATAGAAACCGGCTTTTCAGACGCCTTGGTAGGGTTGGTGCTGAGAGTTACGGCGGAGGGGTTTCCCCGAGCTGGGCGAAATATTCCCGCAGAAAAATAAGATCGGCGGCGTCCTTTTCCCGGTGGGTATGGACCTTCATGCGCCAGAGCATTTGATGCGACGCAAACGGGATCGGCACTCCTCGCACCTCCCGGACCACGACATCTGCGGAGGCTTCCTCATATTCGATCCCGGATGCCGAGCTCATAAGATCGACGATCACTTCGTCGCAAATGCGGGTGACAATATATTTCCCGACATCTCCGGGATCGAGCTCAAGCACCGCCCGATCAGGGAGAATTTCCAAGGCGTGATAGACGCGCGCCTCATTTTCCAAATCCGTCGCGATCACCAGATCGATGTCGCTCGTGCTCCGGGGATAGCCGCCGTAGATAATGGCAAGGCCGCCGACGACCAGATATTTGGCGCCTAGCTCGTTGAGCCGCCGGCAAATCGAAACAAGATCTTCCTCGACCGGCGAACGCGGTTCTAACGCCGGGCCCGAGTCGCCCGTTGCACGAGCTCTCTCATCATCCACGTATTGGCCTCCTCGTGATTGTGGAATCGATAGACTCCTTTGGCACAAAGGCCGCCAAAACCTTGTGAGCGGCGGACTTGATTCACCAGTTTCTGCAAGCCCATTCCGTAAGTGCCAGCATCTTCTAGAACGCGGCGTCCCACGGTCTTGCCGGCCGGATCCTGGAGATTTATCACGGAAAAATTCATCAGCCTCGCGACTATGACATGGCCACAATCAGTCGGCAACGCCCGCCTCAGGCCGCAGTCATCTGGCTCAAGGCCCGTTCCATCCGCGCGAGCACTTTTTGTTTCCCCAGAATCTCGAGCAGATGATACAGGCTGGGCCCGGCGTTGCTCCCAGTGACCGCGAGCCGGACCGGATGCACCAGATCGCGCGCTTTGAGCCCCAGCTCGGCCGCGGTTCCTTTCAAAGCCGCTTCCAGCGAGGCTGCGTCGAAGATCTCCAGCTCGGCAAAGGCATCGCGCAACGCCTGCAGCCGCGGCTTGTTCTCCGCCGTGAAATGTTGCGCCACGCCTTCCGCCTGATAGGGGACCTCATCGGTAAAATAGAAGCGGCAGTAAGCCGGCAGCTCGCTGAAAAGCTTGAACTTCCCCTGGCAGGTCTCGAGCGCGGCGGTCACGTAATCTTCCGGGAACTTCGTCGTGTCGATCCCGGAATTGGCCAGCGCGATTCGGGCCAGCGCCTGGAAACGTGCGTCGGGCAGCTCGCGCACATACTCGCCATTCAGCCAGGTGCATTTCTCCAAGTCGAAATGCGCGCTCTTGCGATTGATTTTCTCCAACTCGAACAGCCTAACGACTTCCTCGAGCGCGATCTTTTCCCGATTATCCTTGGGCGACCAGCCGAGCAGGCAGAGATAATTCCGCACCGCCTCCGGGAGAAATCCTTGCTCGATGTAGGTGTTCACATGGGAACCCGCGTCGCGCTTGCTCATCTTCGAGCCGTCCTGATTCAGAATGAGCGGGATGTGCGCGAAGCGCGGCGGTTCCGCCCCGAGCGCGCGATACAACTCGACATGTTTCGGCGCGTTCGAGAGATGGTCCTCCCCGCGAATCACATGGCTGATCTTCATCTCGATGTCGTCGACCACGTTGACGAAGTGAAAAATCCACGAGCCATCGGGGCGGCGAATCGTCATGTCGGGATGGGTTTCCGGATTCGTGAGGTCGAAATCGATTCGCCCGCAGACGAGGTCGTCCAGAATGACGTGCTCGCGCGGCGAGCGAAAACGGATCGCACCGTTGTCCTCGAAAACGCGGCCCGCTTCCTCGAGCTGGTGCAGATAGCGCTCGTAAATTTCGTGGCGCGCGCTTTGCAAATACGGGCCGTAATTTCCGCCCACCTCTGGCCCTTCATCCCACTCCAGGCCGAGCCAGCGCAGCCCGTCGTAAATCGCCGCGGCCGCTTCCGCCGTATTGCGCGCCTGGTCAGTATCCTCGACCCGAAGAACAAAAGTCCCCTCGAGGTGGCGCGCGAAAAGCCAGTTGAACAACGCCGTGCGCGCGCCGCCGATATGTAGAAAACCGGTAGGCGAAGGAGCGAAACGGACGCGGATGTCAGGGTTCATCTCCCTGCCATCCTGAGCGAACGCGACCTATTCAAGAAAAATTTTCCCGGCACGCCGCCGGGCATGCCGATCCCCCGACAGATTGATCTTCGCGACGCGCGCCTCCGCGGCGGCCAGTTGTCGGACTTTCTCGATCTCGGCGTAACCGACGTTGCGAATTTCGTGCGCGCGCAGCCAGCGCAAGATGCTGCGCCGTTGCAGCGCGAGGGGGAGCTCGGACAATCCTTTTGTCGAGAACGAGTCGGCCACGCTGAAGTCGTTAGGCAGGAGGGATTCGAGAAAAGCGTCTTCCTCCGCGAGCACCTGCGCGGCCCGCCACAGGTTCTCCCGCACCGGTCGTCCCAGCTTTTTTTCGAGATCGGGAATGATCGCGTGGCGCAATCGGTTTCGCCGGGCGGTGAGCTCGGCGTTGGTCGCGTCTTCGCGAAACTTTAGCCGCTGTTCCGCCACATATTGGTCGATCTCGCTGCGCCAGATTCCCAGGAAAGGCCGCACGATTCGCAGCGCACCGACTTCCGAAATCTCGCGCATCCCTCCGAGCCCGCGCCCGCCCGCTCCGCGAAACAACTGCAGCAAAAATGTCTCCACCTGATCATCGGCGTGATGTCCGAGAAAAATCGTCCGGCAGCGCCGCCGCCGCGCCACTTCCTGGAAAAACCCCAGGCGGGCCGCGCGTCCGGCCGTTTCGATTGATTGCTTCTTCGCCGTTGCGGCCGCCCCTACGGCTACCTGACCGATCTCGCAGGAAAGTTTCCATTTCTCCGCCAGCCGCCTCACAGAGCGCGCATCGGCCTGCGCGGCCTGGCCGCGCAGCTGATGATCGAGGTGGCAAACAATCAGCCGCTCGTATCCTTGCCTAACGAGCCAATGAAGCAGCGCCACCGAGTCGCGTCCTCCCGAGACCCCGATCAGATACCGGCTGCTCCGCGGAAAGCCGGGGAGAGAATTGGGCAGCGCGGTAAAACCAGTCATGCAGAATGTCCCCGGCGGGAATCGAACCCACATTTAAGGTTTAGGAAACCCTTGTTCTATCCGTTGAACTACGGGGACGGCCGGCGCGCGGCAATTTTCGGTTTACGATTACTGCTTGTCCAGCGATAGAATCGGGGGCTGATTCCCGCGGCCGGGGTTGGCCACCTTTCCCATTCATGGCTGACTCTTCCACGCTTTACGCAGTTCTGACCGGTGATTTGGTGAAGTCGTCGCAGTTATCCCCGGCCCAAAGCAGCCAGGCGATTGCCTGCCTGAAGCAGGGTGCCGTGCAGTTTGAGAAAACTTATCGCGGGACGGTGCAAGGAACGCTCGATTCTTTCCGGCACGACAGTTGGCAACTGCTCTTGAAGAATCCAGGGCGGGCGGTGCGCGCCGCCATTTTTTTGCGGGCCTCTTTGAAGGCGCAGTCGGACCCGGAAACCAAATACGAGACGCGCGTCGCCATCGGCATCGGGAGGGTGGAGATGATCTCGAAACGGCGAATTTCCGACTCTCGCGGGATGGCTTTCACGCTTTCCGGTAAAGGCCTGGACGCGATGAAAGAGGAGCGGCTCGCTTTGCTTTCCGGCGCGGAAGCTGCAGACGATTGTCTGGCCCAAGGTGTGATTCCGTTGCTGGATGGTTTGATCGATGAGTGGACGCCCACGGAAGCTCAGGCCATCCAGGGAGCTTTGCTTGGCTGGACTCAGGAGCAATCGGCGGCGAACTGGACGGAAAAGGAGACTTTGCGACCGACACGGCAGGCGGTGGCGAAAGCATTGCGCCGGGCGCGTTGGCCAACCCTCGCGCGGGTGCTCGAATGGCAGGAAAGCGCAGTGCAACCTTTGGAGGTTGCTATTTAGAGATGCAACCTCTGGAGGTTGCAAAAGAAGGATGCAAGCTGTGGAGCTTGCAAACAGCAGATGCAAGCTTCGGAGCTTGCGAATCAGGCTTCTAACCTGCCTAGAACAAGATGGAAAAAATCGCCGCTCTTCTCATCGCCGCTCATGCCTTGGGGGACTTTGCCTTGCAGCCCAGCTGGATGGTGGCGCGGAAACGGCAATTCTTTTACCTGCTGCTTCACGCCGGCGCCCACGCTGGAATTGTCTACCTCATTCTCCAGAGGTGGTCCTGCTGGCAGGGGCCGCTTTTCGTTTTCTTCCTGCATGCCTTGATCGACTGGCTAAAAATGCGCCTGCCCGACCGAACCCTGTGGTTTGTCGTCGATCAAATGGCCCATTTCGCCAGCCTGCTCGCGCTCGCTTGGGGGTTGGTCCACTGGCAAATCCTTCCTCACTTTGATGGCGTCGCCTACTCGCTGCTGGTTCTCCTCGGGGGATTCGCCTTAGCCGTTCCCGGGTCCGGTTTCCTCGTCGGAAAATTCGCCAGCCACCTAACGGCGGAAAGTCAGCTCGAGCTTGACGGCCTTCCCAGCGGGGGGAAATGGATCGGTCTCTTCGAGCGCGCCTTGATTTTTATCCTTATCTTCATCGAGCAACCCGCCGGCATCGGCTTTCTCGTCGCCGCCAAATCGATCCTGCGCTTTGAAGAAGCCAAGCAACAGAAGCTGGCGGAATACGTTCTCATCGGCACGCTTTTGAGCTTTTCGCTCGCCATCGCCCTGGCCGCCCTCACGAAATGGGCGGTCGGTCTTTGAAGAGGGCCTTCCCGTCGTCCAGCGGGATGGGGACTCGGACGCGGTCGGGCGGAAATTCCGCCAGGAGCGATGAATGCGCGTGGTCTGCTGGGCCGGCGCGCTCGGAACCGTTTACGGCGACGGCGGCTTGAAGACGCGGAGCGGTTCCGCGTCCTCCGTCATCGTCGCCCAGCCGGCCTAGACTTTGCGGCCCGTGACCAATTGCACCACGAGCACGATCACCGCGATGACCAGGAGCAGGTGAATGAGCCCGCCCCCGATGCCAAAACCAAAGCCCAGCGCCCAAAGCACCAGCAGGATGATAAGAATAGTCCACAGCATAACGAGAAGCCTCCCGGCTGGCCTTGCGAGAAACGGTTTCCGCAAACAAATCCAGCCCGTCAAGATACGGATGGGAGGCGGCCGCCGGTCGTGCGCCGGCGCGAAGAGAAGGGAAGAAAGATTCCGGGTGCTCTTGGGACAGGCTGAGGCAATCTTCCCGCGTGTTGGCGATTGAGAAGGTCTCGAAAAAATTTCGCGGCGGGAACTTCGGGGTGCGCGATCTCTCCCTCGAAGTGCAATCGGGCGTGATCGGGTTGCTCGGCCCGAACGGCGCCGGCAAGACGACCCTCCTGCAGATGATCGCCACGATCACTCGGCCGACGAGCGGGCGGATTCTTTTTCGCGGCGTCGATCTGGCGAAAAGGCCTAACGAACTGAGGAGAAAACTCGGTTACCTGCCGCAGGATTTCGGCGTCTACGATAATCTGACCGCACGAGAATTTCTTGCCTACTTCGCCGCCCTCAAAGGCGTGCGCTCGCCGGCCCGCGTCACCGAAATGCTCGAGAGCGTCAACCTGCACGGGGTCGCCGACCGCGTGGTCGGCGGGTTCTCCGGCGGGATGAAGCAACGCCTCGGCATCGCCCAGGCGCTGATCAACGACCCCGATCTCGTGATCGTGGATGAGCCGACCGCGGGGCTCGATCCGGAGGAGCGGGTGCGGTTTCGCAATGTCCTTTCCGAGATCGGTTTTGGGAAACTGGTCATCCTCTCGACCCACATCGTCTCCGACGTGGAAGCGAGCGCGACCGAGATCGCGGTCATGAAAGAGGGCGCCCTCCTCACCCTGACGACGCCGGAAAAGATGCTCCGTGTCTGCGCCGGGCAGGTCTGGCAGGCGGTCGTGACTTCGGAGCAATTCGAGCAGTTGCGCCACTCGCTCAAGATTTCCAGCGCGGTGCGCCAGGCAGATGGCGTCCACCTGCGTTTCGTCGGTCCTTCCCCGGCGATCGAGGCCGCGCCGGCGGAGCCGGAGTTGGAAGACGCTTTCCTCTACCTGATGAATTTCCAGCCTAACGAATCATGACGGCCTCGCTCAGCCGCATCGGTGCGATCGTGAGGGCGGATTTTCGCATCCGCTTCCGGCGCGTCTCGACCGTGGTCGTCTTCCTCCTCCTGAGCGCGTTCGCCTATTTCTGGGTGCCGGCGCCCTCGACCGGCCGCGCGCTGATCCAGATCAACGGGCATCGCGCGCTCCAGACCTCGGGCGCGGTCGGCCTCGGCACGGCCTCGCTCGGGATGATGTTCGTTGGGCTCTTCGGCTACTACGTGATCTCCAATACGATCCGGCGCGACATCGTCACCCGCTGCGGACTCGTGGCCGCTTCCACCCCGATGCGTTCGTTCGAATACCTGCTCGGCAAATTCCTCGGCAACCTCGCCTTTCTCCTCACCTTCCTCGGCGGCTTTATGCTTAGCTCGATGGCCATGTTGGCGGTGCGCGGAGAAGGGCCGTTTCAACCGCTCGTTTTCATCGAGCAATACCTGCTCCTCACGCCCGCCGCGATGGTCTTTGTCTCGGCCGCGGCGGTGCTCTTCGAGTCGATCCCGTGGCTCTCCGGGAAGTTCGGCGATGTCGCTTATTTTTTTCTCTGGTCCGGCGTGACCGGCCTCGTCGTCGGCAACGCGGCCAGTCACGGACGCATCAATTGGGCGCGCTGTTTCGATTTCACCGGGTTCGGTTTCATGATCGACCAGCTGCAGCAGACCCTGCATACGGAGTCGGTCGCGATCGGCAGTTCGCCCTTCGATCCCACGAAAACGCCCATCTTTTTCCCCGGCCTAACGATGACACCGGAGTGGTGGGGGCCGCGGCTGATTTCGATTTGCCTGCCGCTCCTCTTCCTGCCGGTGGCGCTGCTTTTCTTCCATCGCTTCGATCCGGTACAGACGCGGCGGACTTCGGAAAAGAGCGCGCGCAACTGGATTGGCAAACTGCAGAGCCTCTGCAAACCTTTGAGCCGGCGGGCGATCGCGGGGCTCGCGCGCGGGGGAAGCGATTCGTTAGGCAGCGCGATCTGGCACGACGCGCTCCTGACTTTCACGCTTTCGCCGCTCTCCCTGGTCGCCTGGCTGGCTACGACGATTGCGACCTTGGTGGCGCCCCTGCGGGAGGTTCTGCCTTTCGTCTTTGCCGTCCTGGCCGTGGTCGTCGCGGATGTCGCGACGCGCGACGCGCGGGCTGGGACGACCGCGAGCCTGCGCTCGATCCCGCGACTCCGCGAGAGCTATGTCTGGTGGAAACTCGGCTCCATCGGCGTGCTCACGCTCCTCTTCGGCGCGGCGGCCATCGGGCGCACCATCCCGCAAGGAGGATTGGCCTTGCTCGCCCTCGGTTGCGGAATGTTTTTTGTCGCGGCCACGGCGACCGCGCTCGGCGTGATGACGTCGAACGCCAAGACTTTCATCGTGGGGTTTCTGAGCTTTTGGTACCTGGTCGTGAACGATCGTGGAGCGACTGCCCTCTGGGATTTCGCGGGATTTTATGGCCGAGCCAGCGGCCTCACGATCGCCGGTTACGCCCTCGTCAGCCTGCTCGCGTTAGGCGCGGCGCAACTCTTTTATCGTACTCGCCTAACGAACAGATAACCGGGCCGGATAGCGCTTGTAGACGCCTTCCTCTGGGCGGCGGCGGTATGGGCTGAGCGTCCCACCAAAAAGCTTAGCGCTCTGTCATCCCGAGGCTGGCGCAGCGCGCCGAGGGATCTCGCGGTTGCTCTGATGGGTCCATCTTCTCTGACCCGGACGCCGAGACCTTGCGCGAGATCCCTCGCCGTCTACGCGGGCTCGGGATGACAAAATAAAAGCTCCCCAGTGGACGCAAGGCCGCCGGAGGTTGGACCCTAACTAAACAGAATCTGGGATGCGCGGGGGTTGCCTCCGGTTTCAGAGTGCCCGACCTCCACTCCCGCGCTTCGCAGAGCGAAGCGATCACGGGTGAAGCGCCCGGGGAGCTTGACCCTCGAATTGCCGGGCACGCTCTAGTAAATCCCGCGCGCCCGCTCCTTCATCGGGAGCACTTCGAGACAGGTCGTCCACCACCCGGTCTTGATCGTTTCGATGAATTCGTCGGGCAACTGCTCGGCCCGCATCTCCGCGGCCAACTGCGCCTGATCGTATTCGAGCGGGACAAACTCGACCGCGATCGTCTTCGCCTCATCCACGCTGAGCAGGGCGTACCAAACATTCGTCCGCCCGTCGTTTGCGGGGCGCCCGATGGCTCCGCAGTTCACGAAATGCCGGCCGCTCGGCAGTGCGCGATGCCAGTGCAAACCGGTGTGGGTGCCGACGATCACGTCCGCTTCGTAGTTGTCGCAGAGACCTTCCAGAAAAGCCACGGAAGTGGTGGTCTGCCAAAGGAACTCGTTTGTCTTGCGCGGCGAGCCGTGACAAAGCAAAACGCGCACCCCGTTCAAGTCGATCCTGATCTCGTTAGGCAAATCCCGCATCCAGATTTTGTTTTCCGGCGCGGTGTTGGTGAAGGTGTAATCGTAGGAGAGGCGGGCGAAATAGTTGTCTTTCGGATCGGTGTAACCGCATTGGCAATCGGCCAGGCCGTGCCCAATCGAGTTGTCGTAATTGCCTTGCACGACCGGAATCTGCGCCTCGCGCAGGAGCGGAAAAACTTTGTCCGGGTGCGGCCCGAACGCGCCCAAGTCGCCGAGGCAGTAAATTTGCCTGGCGCCGCGCCGCGGCGCGTCCTCCAGCAGAGCAGCGAGCGCAAGATGGTTCGAATAAACGCCCCCGAAAAGTGCGATCGTCTCTTTCATGCCGCCTTCTCCTCCAGCCAGGCGAAAACCGAGGCGACCTGTTCGTAGCCGTTGCGGAGGAGAAAATTCGGCGCGCGCCCGTAGCTCTTCATGCCCAGGGTAAAAAAGCCGGGCTCGGGATGGAGGAGCGTTTCCGCGCCGAAGGCCGGCGTGGCGAGACAATCGGCGGCGGCTTCGCCTAACAATGACGCGGCCAGCGGATAAGTCCCTTCCGTCGCCCAACAGGTCTGCAGTTGCAGCTCGCGGGTCAGCGCGAGATCGGGTTTAAATCCGGTCGCCGCGATCAGCTCATCGACCCGCACGGTTTCGGATTTTCCGGCGCGGTCGCTCCACCGCACCTCGAAGCCGCTGGCCGTGGAACGCAGCTCGTCGATGGCCGCGCCCCCCAGCAAGCGCACCCGCCCTTCGCGCACCAGAGCGTTCGCGGCGGCGGCGAGCTCTGTCCGCTCGGGCAGGGGATCGTTAGGTAATTCTTCCAGAGGCAGGCGACGCTCGCGGCGAATCAGCCAGAGCACCTCGCTTTTCACCTCCGCCAGCGCGCGCACCAGCGTGGCCGCGGAGTGTCCCGCGCCCACCACGAGCACGCCCCGCCCGGCGAAATTCCCATCCTCGGCCACGTGGGGAATTCCATAATGGATGCGATCGGCGCAAGCGGCTTCGCCCGGCACCGGCAGACCACCTTCGCCTAACGAATTCGGCTGCGCATAAGTGCCGCTGCAATCGAGCACGAGGCCGGCCTGCGCAACCCGCTCCCCTTCTGCATCGCGCAGGAGGAAACGGAAGGGCGTCCCGGCGCGGGAGGGGTCGCCGATGTGATCGCCTTTAAGCTGGCGCGCGCGGCCGACCGCGAGGACGGCGCAATTTTCACGGATGTTTGGCCGCAAGGTCTCGGCCAGCGGCAGGAGGTAACCCTCTCGAAATTCCGCGCCGGTCAGAAGCGCGTCCGACTCGGGCAAATCGTGGCCGGCCGCGCGCAGCCGCGCCTGGCCGGCTTCCGAAGCATTCATGGAGAAAGGGGAAAACATGCGCACATGGCCCCAGGCGCCGACCGCCGCCGCAATGTCCCCACGTTCGTAAATGGTGAACTCCCAACCCCGTTCCTCCGCGGCCAGCCCGGCTTCCAGGCCGACCGGGCCGGCGCCGATAACGGCGATCGACTTCATCGCTCGTTAGGCGCGGCGCCCAGGGCCGGGTTCGCTTCCGAGCCGGAGCGAGCCAGACGGCTCCCTTCCAGGCCCTGCGAGCTGGCGTTCGAACAGAGCGCGCCGAACCGATAACAGGTGATGCAGGCGTGATGGCGCAGACTGTACCCTTTCATTCCTTCCTTCAGGTCGGTCCCGAGTTTGGCGTCGGGCTGATCGACCAGAATCGGGCAGACGTGCACGCCCCGGTCGCTGACGACGCGGCTGTTGTGACAAAGTAACTGCTCGACGTCGTAGCCGTGCATCATCTCTTCGGTGATGAACTCGTATTTGCCGTAGGGATGATCGCGCAGCGCTTCCTGTCCGATCTTGAGCGAAGGCAATAGCTTCATGCGCGGCCGCGTGTAGCCGATCTCGGCGAGACGAGCGCGGAATTCGCGCAGGAATTCGTCGTCCTCGTGCATCGGCCAGGAGCGCATCGAGGTAATGATGGGTAAAAACCCCGCGGCCACGAGCAGGCGGACCCCTTCCATCGCGCGGTCGAAGGTGCCGGGGCCGCGAATGGGATCGTTCGTCTCGGGGGAGAAGCCGTCGATGCTCACGCGTAATTCGAGGGTGTATTCAGAGTCGTCCCGCAACCTAACGAGGGTAGCTATTTTCTCCTCGTTGAAGCGGGTGGCATTGGTCAGGACAGTGGCGGGCCCGACCGCCAGGGTAGCCTCGAGGATGGCGAAGATCTCCGGGTTAATAAAAGGCTCGCCTCCGGTAAAGTAATATTCTTTCACGCCGACGCGGACGGACTCGTCGAGGTGCGGCTTGAACTGCGCGAAAGTCATGAGCCCGAGGGTGTCGTTATCCGGCGCGCAAGAAATGAAGCAGTGGTTGCAACGTAAGTTACAAAGCGTGCCGGCCACTTGAAACCAGAGGGCGTCGAGCGAGGTCAGCGGTAAAAAGGGCGGTCGATCTTGGTCGTTCATCTGGGCCAGGTGGCAATCTCAGCAGCTTTCACGCGCACAAACACCGGGGCGTTGAGAGCCAGGGCACGGCGGTTTTCCACGTCGACCACCATCCGCTCCCCGGCAGCGCGCAACTGCAAGCGGAGACGATTCCCCAAAAAGGTCGCCGTTTCCACCGCCGCGGCGAAATCCGCCTCGTTCTCCTCGACCAGCTCCATCGATTCCGGACGGATCATGGCCCAGCAAGCCGCGCCGTTTCCGTGGTGCGATGGCGCCGGCAGGGTGGCGAACGGGAGTCGCAACCAGTCGGGTTCGTGCTCCGCTGCGAAAACGTTGGAGTCGCCGAGAAAATTAGCGACGAATAGGCTGGCCGGCCGCAGGTAGAGGTCGTTAGGCCGGCCGGTCTGCTCGATCCGGCCCTGGTTGATGATGATCAGTTCGTGCCCCAGGCTCATGGCTTCGGTCTGATCGTGGGTGACATAAACAGTGGTAATCGCCAGCTCGTGCAGAAGTTGGAGGAGCTCCGCGCGAAGTTCTTCCCGAAGCTTGGCGTCGAGCGCGGAAAGCGGTTCGTCCATGAGCAGGACTTTGGGTCGAATGGCCAGCGCCCGCGCCATCGCCACGCGCTGTTGTTCGCCGCCCGAGATTTGCTGGATGCGCCGCTCCGCCAGATGCGCGATACGCGCCAGCTCCAAAGTCTCGAGCGCGCGCTGCCGCCGCTCTTTCCGGCCGATATGCCGGACGCGCAGCCCGAACTCGACGTTCTCCCGCACGGTGAGATGCGGAAAGAGGGAGTAGTTCTGAAAAACCATGCCGAAGTCGCGGTTCTCGGGAGCGACCCGAGTGAGATCGCGGCCATCGAGCAGGACCCGCCCCCGATCCGGAGTTTGCAGGCCGGCGATCATGGCGAGGATGGTACTTTTGCCGGAGCCACTGGGCCCGAGGAGGGTGGTAATTTTACCGGCGGCGAAGCGATGGCTAAAATCTTCCACCGCCACGGTCGGGCCGTAGCTTCTGGCCAATGAGATAGCTTCCAACATCCTAAGCGGATTGCTCCACGTGGTTGAACTCGCTCCCGCCCAGCCATTGCAGCGCGAGTAAGACCGGGAGGATGAGAGCGAGAAAGATGGTCGTGGCCGCACTCGAAACCGGGAAGCTATTCGCCGTGTAAGTCGCGTAAAGCGCAGCTGGATAAGTCTGGTGGAGCGGCGTATTCAAAAGATAGCTAACATTAAACTCGCCCCAGGAGACGGCAAAGACCAACAAGGAGCCGACCACGATGCTGTGGCGCAGGCTCGGCAGCACCACCCAAAAAAAGCGCTGCCACCAACTCGCCCCTAGGCTTTGGGCGGCACGCTGTAGTTGTTCCGCGTCGAAGCTGCGCAGCGCGTTGGTCAGGACGCGAATCATCAGAGGCACGGTATAAAGGACATGGCCGCAAAGGATGAGCCACCATTGCCCGCGCACCACGATGTAGGCCTGAATCAGGCCGATCGACATGGCGATCCCAGGGATGGAAAGCGGCAGCAAAGTAACCTCCTCGAGCACCCGCACCCCGGGAAAACGCGAGCGGGTCAGCACATAAGCCCCCGGGACAGCGACGAGCACGCAGATGACCACACTAAGTGTAGCCAGGAGGAGACTGAAGCGCATGGTCCCGCCATAGAGATGATAGACATACATGAACCAACCGTGGTTGAAAATGCTGCCCTGGTTATGCGCGGCCCAGGTCTCGCTCGCCACCCCCAGGAAAGAAGCGTCGAAGAAAGCTCCCAGCGTCACGACCAGCATCGGGCTGACCACGACGAGCAGGAGGGTCCAGGTCAGGAGCTGAGCCGCGAGCAAGCTCGGATGAAACCTCTTCACGAGACGTTCGCCGTCACATCGCCCCAAACGCGCACGGTATAGTTAATCGCAAACGCGAGCAGGACCAAAGTGATCGCCATCGCCGCCATGAGGGCCGGATTCCCGTAGCTGGTGATCTGTTGGTAAATCTCGAGCGGCAGAATCGAGAAGCGTTTCGCCACCACGAGAGCGACGCCAAACGAACCTAACGACACCGTAAAAGTAACGGCAAAGGTGGAAATGAGCGGACGCCAGATCAAAGGGAAGACGAGCCAGCGAAAACGCTGCCAACCATTGGCGCCGAGGGACTGGGCAACGAGACTCAGGCGGTTGTCGAATTTCCGCAGAGAAGATTCCAGGGTCAAAGTAGCCCGCGGAATCTCAAAGTAGAGATAGGCCACGACCAATCCGTGCAGGTGATAAGCGCTACCGGAGAGAAAGTCAGTGCCGGTGAGCTTCTGTAAAAGCTGAGGAACCACGCCGATCCGGCCGAGCATGATGACGGCGAGGAAGCCGACGATGATTCCGGAGAAAGACATGGGCAAAGTAAAGAGCGCCCGCACGATGCGCTGAGCGGGAAATTGTTGATTGGCAAAAAGCCACGCCGGAGGGAGACAGACAAAAGTAGAAATAAATGCGACCAGCGCACTGAGCCAGAGGGAATGAAACAGCGCCGTGCGCACATAACCGACGTGGAAGAGCGCGTGATAGTTATGCAGATCCCAGCCCTGCGCTCCCTGCAGGCTTTGGCGCAACAAGAGGCCCATCGGATAGAGCAACAACGCGCCGATCAGCAACATAAGAGGGAAAGCAAGAGCCACGTTGGCTAGATGGGCCAACGTGGCATTGCTTCCAGGCCTGTTTTCAGCGTTGATCAATGCTTGATCTCTTTGGTCCAACGCGCCTTGACGGCGTCGGCGTTGGCGGCCATCTCCTTCAGCGGAAGGACCACCGCTTTGGCATAGGCGGACTCGGGCAGGAATTGACTCTTCAGCTTGGCGCTCAGCTCCACTTTCATGACCGGACGGAAAAAGGACTCAGCCATGATCTTCTGCGCCGTCTCTCCGAGCAACCAGTCGAGATAGGGCTTGGTCGTCTCCGGATGCGGATCGTTCTTCACCATTCCCATGACGAGCGGCATCGTGATCGTTCCTTCTTCCGGAATGACCACTGCGATTGGGCCTTGATCGACATACTTCATCTTGAGGCCGTTACCGTCGGCGTTGATCCAGATGGGGATTTCGCCGCGCAGGACGTCGTTATAGACGGTGTCCTTGGCATAGTTCAGGATATTGGTGTCTAGCTTCTTGAGATACTCGAAGCCGGCGTTCATATCCGGGCCGCCTTTGAGAATGGCATTCATCCCATAGACGAAGGTGAAACCCGTTCCGAGAATGGTCGGGTCATCATAGACCACCATGCCCTTGTATTCCGGCTTCAGCAGATCCGCGAATGACTTCGGCACTGGCTTGCCTTTGAGCGCGGCAGTGTTCACGATGAAGCCGATATAGGCGGTATGTACCGTCCACCAGCGGCCTTCCGGGTCTTTCAAGCCGTCAGGAATCTTATCGAACCCTTTCGGCTTGTAAGCCTGATGCAGGCCTTTCTCTGTCGCCTGGTAACCGATCGCGCCGGAGTAATAAGCGCAGTCGGCTTGCGGGTTGGATTTTTCAGCCTCCAGCGCGGCCATCGCGGCCGAGCTGCCTTTCATGTCGGGCGGAATGCGCACGCCGGTTTCCTTGGTGTATTCGGCGGTTACACCGCCCCAGTTGGCGTAATTCGGGATGCAGTCGTATTGAATTACGACCTTTTCCTGGGCGAAGGCGACAGAGCTCAGCAGCGTCGTCGCGAGAACGATTAATTTGGTTTTCATACAGTTAGGCTTTCTTGTTGGTTGGGTTTAAAGATTCCAGACGAGGATGAGTTCAAAGCCGTCGTCGAACTTGGCCGTATTACCGGCCTGATCGACCACGTCCCACTTCACATATTCGGCGTAGAGGACGACGTTCTTGAGTAACTGGATGGTGACGCCCGGATCGAAAATGAACTGATGACCATTCGGGTTATGGTCCCAGCCATAGGAATAGTTCACGCGGAAAGTGGTCGGCCCGTATTTGTAGGAGACGCCGCCGCGCAAGCTGTTCACATGATCGCTCGGACCGCCGGAGACGTAGCGGGTTGGGTTGGTCGCGCCGTAAGCATCGATGTATTCGCCGAAGAGGCTGAAGTTCTTCCAGGTGAAGGTGAGATCGGTGCCCCAGACACCGCGGGTGCCGTCCACGTCGCGATAAGCAGCCGCTCCCTTGATCCCGCCGAGCAGGCCGGAGACGCCCCAGGCGAGCGAGGTGTCCTCGTTGAATTTCCAGGTGGGGACGAGTCGGACGACTCCGGTATTCTGTTCGGCCAGGCCGAGACCGGATTCAGCGTCAGCTCCGGAAATCGAGCCGTTGATGCCGTCGCTGGCCACGAAAAACTGAGCGGCGGAATCGACGGTGAAAGTGTCGGAGACCTTCCATTTGTTATCCCAGCTAAAGCCATAGTCTGGGTCGAATTTGTAGCCATCGAAGTAGGGCACGCCTTCCCACCAGGTCCCGTCCCAGGGAACGCCGAATTCCGTGACCAGTTGGCCAGCCTTGAAGGTGCCGATTTTGGTCTTGGCGTAGCCGTAAGCTTCGTAGAACCAGTGGGTGTCGGAATAGAAAGGCCGCAGCTTATTGCCGTCGCGGATGCGGTACTGGACATGCGCACCGATTTCGTCGACGAAACCGTTCCCTAACTTATCGCCGACCTTAAAGGAAGGATCGAGCGCTATATAATAGTAGTAAGTGCCATTCTCGCTCGGAACGCCGTAGCCATTCCCGTAAACGTGTTCGTCGCGATCGATGTGGAACCAATGGTTGGCCCCGATGGAGATGGGCAGGTGATATTTTTCCTTCCAGGCCTGCACTTTGTCGTAGAAAGAATCGGGGAAGTTATCCTGACCGAAAAGGAATTGAGCCAGGTCGGTCGTACTGCCGTAGGAGGTGGTGGCGCTGGGAGCGGTGGCGGGGAAGGAGGGATTGGCCGGCGCCTTGATTTGCTCCTGGGTCGCTGGCTGGACGGCGTCTTGGGCACGAGCGGGCGGAGAAAAGGAGACGGCAACGATGAGCAGCAAGGCGCTCCAGAGAGATCGGGTAGGGTATGTAACTGTAAGCATAAGATAAGACATGGATAAGGTTGTGCCGAGATGGAGCTCACGGCGGACTGAACGGGACTCGGGAACAGCGCGGTCTTTCCGCGCGACAGGCTCGCGAGGAGCTAGGCGGCGAAGGCCGGGGGCGGTATTTGGCCGCGCGCGCGCACTGCTTGTGCGCTTAGATCAACGAAGAGGTTTTCGACGGATTGGCCGGCCCGGAAAAGGGTCACGATCAAGAGCGCCAGGCGATGGCCGGCACGGGCGAGAAGGCGCACGTCGGCCCAGTTATCCACATCCTGTTTGACGGAGAGTGAAGTGGTCGCGCCAGCGGCGACCCGCTCACGGAGTTGCGCGTAGTCGGAATTGCGATTCCAGCGCACGCCTTGCAGCAAGTGTCGATCGACGGTGCGGAGTGCGATTAAATAACAGCCGCCACGGTGATCGGGACCGAGGACGAGGCGTTTGCCGGCCAGCTCACGGAAAGCCGCGGCGACGTCTCCCGGGTGGAGGCTGGGGCAATCGGAACCGACGAGAACGATTTCTTCGTAGCCGAGCCGTGCGAGTTCTTGGGTGGCATTCTCGAGGCGCTCGGCGAAGGTCGCGCCGCGTTGCGCATGGGTCTGGAAGCCGGGGAGAGCGACGCTTGCGCCCGAGGTGAAGAGGTGAAGATCGGCCGCCACGCCGGAGCGATCAACGCGCTGCCAGGAAAGGAGAGGCTGCAGCGCGCGAGGCAGCTTGCGACGGGCAAGGTCGAGCCCGACGGGTGCGGCGAAAACTAAAACGGCCTTTCGATTCACAAGCTTTGGATTCGTTTCTTCGCCGCTTATTCCCCACCGGATGCAAAATGACGAGAATTATTTTCGGGGCGGTTAGGCAAACGGATTCCTCTTGCCGTGCGCGAGCGTCTCGCGCTTAATCGCAAGCGATGCCGCCGGCCGACCCGAATTTGCCCTCCGACCCGACACCCGTGGTCGGCGCCGCGACGGATGTTTCCGCGCTGACTCACTCGCAGCCAAAGCCCGCGCACGAGCGCACCGCCGCCGAGGAAGCGGGCGACATAAATTGGGAGGCGATCGCGGCGAGCGAGCGTTTCCGGGAATTGCTTCGCGCCAAGCGGCGCTTTGTAATTCCCGCGATGCTCGTTTTTATCGTCTATTATTTTGCCCTGCCCGTGCTGGTCGGTTTTGCCCGGCCCCTGATGGAGCGGCGCGTCTTCGGCCCGGTCAATCTGGCTTATCTTTTTGCGCTCTCGCAGTTTTTCATGGCCTGGATCATTGCTGCGCTCTATGTGCGCGCGGCGGGTCGCTTCGATCGGCAGGCGCGCGAGATTATTGCGGAGAAGCAGCCGTGATCTGGCGAACTCGTGCTCGGTTAGGGACCAGCTCGATTACGAGCACGATTACGAGTAGGAGCACGAGTAAGAAGGGGAAGAGATGACCGCGGCGCTGGGAATGTTCCTGTTCTTCGTGGTGATCACCTTGGGGATCACCGCGTGGGCGGCGCGGCGCTCGCAGGGAGCGACCGCTTTTTTCACCGCGGGCCGGCGCATCACCGCCTGGCAGAACGGCGTCGCGGTCGCGGGCGATTACATGAGCGCGGCTTCGTTTCTCGGGATCGCGGGGCTGATCGCGTTTTATGGCTACGACGGGTTTATGTTCTCCGTCGGCTGGCTGGTCGCCTATCTCACCGTCCTGCTCGTGGTGGCCGAACCACTGCGCAACGCCGGCAAATACACCATGGCGGACGTGCTCGCCTATCGGCTCAACCCCCGCCCGGTCCGCGCCATGGCCGCTCTGAGCACGATCACGGTCAGCACCTTTTATATGATCGCCCAAATGGTGGGGGCGGGGGCGCTCGTCACGCTGTTGTTAGGCAGTTCCCACGTCAGTTACCAGGCCGCGGTCATCGGCGTGGGCGTGCTCATGATTATCTACGTCGTCTTTGGCGGGATGCTCGCGACGACCTGGGTGCAGATCATCAAAGCCATCCTCCTGATGGCGGGCACGATCCTCCTGAGCCTGCTCGTGCTCGCTCATTTCGGCTGGAGCCTAACGAATTTTTTTAATGCCGTCACCCAGGTCAGCTATCACGAGAAAGGAGCGCTGGTGACGAAGAACTTCCTCGAGCCCGGCCTCCGCTACACGCCCGCTAATCATGGCGCGCTCGATCTGATCTCGTTAGGCATGGCTCTCGTCTTCGGGACCGCGGGGCTGCCCCATATCCTGGTCCGCTTTTACACCGTGCCGGATGCGAAGACAGCCCGGATCAGTGTCGTCTGGGCGATGGTTTTGATCGGCGCCTTTTACATCATGACCACCTTTCTGGGCTTCGGCGCGGCCACCATCGTGGGCCGGGATTTCATCACCGCCCACGGCGGCAATAACATGAGCGCGCCGCTCCTCGCCCAGGCCCTGGCGGGCGACATCTTCTTTGCTTTCATCGCGGCCATTGCCTTCGCCACCATCCTCGCGGTGGTCGCCGGCCTCACGATCAGCGCTTCCACTTCTTTCGCGCACGATTTTTACACCGCGGTCATCCACAAAGGGACGGAGCGGCGGCCTGGCGAAGAAGTGCGGGTCGCGCGGATCACCGCGTTTTTCGTCGGCGCGATCGCGATCGGCATCGCGATTTTGTTAGGCAAAGACGCCAACGTCGCCTTCCTCGTCGCGCTCGCTTTTGCCGTCGCCGCCTCGGCTAATCTGCCGGTGATCGTGCTTTCGCTTTTCTGGAAACGCTTCAACACCGCGGGGGCGGTAGCCGGTCTCGCGAGCGGATTGCTGGCATCGTTAGTCCTGATCGCGCTCAGCCCCAGCATCATGAAAGTCGATCCGCCGACGGTGCTGGGGGCGGCGCGGCATCTCATTCAGCGGCCGGCGATTTTCCCGCTCGAGAATCCGGGCATCCTCAGCATCCCGCTCGGATTTCTAGGCGCGATTCTCGGGACTTTGCTGCGGCGCGAACCGAGCGCGGAAGCGGGTTACGCCGAATTGGTCGTGCGCGCCAACACCGGTCTGGGCGCCGAAACCGCCACGCTGGAATAATCCGGGTAGCTGCCCTGGAGGGTGGAGCTCCGCGACACCCGAGCGTCGCCGAGGCGGTCATGTTGTTGGGACGTCCCGGATTCGCGGAGCTCATCCCTCCAGGATATAGGAGCGGCCCTCGGTCTGTTCGTTAGGCCAAAGCGAGCGCGGCGGTCGCTTTTTCCCATTCCGCGGTGAGCCGCTCCAGCTCGGCGGACACGGCGGAAAGCTCGCGATTGATCGCCACCGCCCGGCCGCCCGCTTCGTAGGCGGCCGGATCTTCGAGCTCGGCCGCCAGCTCTTTTTGCTGGCCTTCCAAAGCCGCGATCTGCATCTCCAGGTCGTGCACCCGCTTTTCGCCGTCCCGGCGGATTTTAGCGAGGGCTTTGCGCGTTTCCGCCTCGGCACGTTTCTGCTGTTTTTGCTCCCGCAGGCCGGGAACCCCGCCCGGGGAGACGGCGGGAGCGGTCGTCGGCTGCGCGTTCGTTAGGCCACTGCCCGCGGTAAGAGCGGCCCGGGCCGAAATGGCCTGCGATTTATCGAGATAATATTGATAATCCCCGGCGTAGGGGGTGAGCAGGCCGCCGTTGATGTGGAGGACGCTCTGCGCGATCGCGCGGATAAAATGGACGTCGTGGCTGATGAAAATGAGGGTGCCTTCGTATTGCCCGAGCGCGCCGATGAGGGCGTCGATCGAGCCGACATCGAGATGGGTGGTGGGCTCGTCCATGAGCAATAAATTCGGGGGATAAAGCAGCAGCTTGACCAGCGCGAGCCGCGATTTCTCGCCGCCGCTGAGCACCCCGACCGTCTTAAAAACGTCATCGCCTTTGAAAAGAAACGAGCCGAGCACGGTGCGCGCGGTTTGCTCCGAGACCGGCTCGGGCGAATCGAGCACCGTTTCGAGCACCGTCTGCCTCACGTTCAGCATCTCCACGCGATGCTGCGAAAAATAACCGACCCGCACATTGTGCCCGAGTTCGCGCTCGCCGTCCTGCACCGTGAGCACGCCGGCGAGCAACTTCAGCAACGTCGATTTCCCCGCGCCGTTGGGGCCGACGAGCACCGTTTTCTGTCCGCGTTCCGCCTCGAAATTCAGCGACTCGTACACCACCAGCGAGTCGTAGGCGTGCCGCACCTCCTTCAGCGTGATCGCGCGCAAACCGCTCCGGGGCGGCTGGGGAAAATGGAACTTGATCGTCCGCGCTTGCGCGGTCGGCGCGGCGATTTTCTCCATCCGATCGATTTGTTTGAGCTTGCTCTGGGCCTGCGACGCTTTGCTCGCCTTGGCCCGGAAGCGATCGGCAAATTGCTGGAGCGACGCGATCTCCTTCTGCTGATTTTTGTAGGCCGAAAGCTGCTGCTCTTCGCGCGCCGCCTTTTGCTCGACATAGCGGTCCCAATTGCCGCGATAACGGAGCAGCTTGGCCTGCGCGATTTCCACGATGCTGCCGACGAGCGCGTTGAGGAATTCCCGATCGTGCGAAATCATGAGGATGGCGCCTGGATAATTCTTCAAATATTCCTGGAACCAGACGAGCGACTCGAGATCGAGATGGTTCGTCGGCTCATCGAGCAACAACAAATCGGGCTCCATCACCAGGAGCCGCGCGAGATGCGCGCGCATGATCCAACCGCCGCTGAGCGCGCGGGCCGGGCGATCGAAATCGAGCTCGCGAAAGGCCAGTCCAGCGAGAATCCGTTTCGCCTTGGGCTCGATTTCCCAATCATGCTCGTCCTCGAGTTCCTGATGCGATTTGCCACAGGCCAACTCGAGCACGCTTTCCTCGCCCGCCGCGGCCGTCTCCTGCGGGAGATAGCCGAGCGTGGCATTTTTCTCGAGCCCGACCTTGCCCGCATCGGGCGAAGCCTCGTCGAGAATGAGCGAAAAGAGCGTCGACTTGCCGGCGCCGTTCGGACCGACCAGCCCGATGCGATCGCCGCGATTCACCTGGAGCGAGACATCCTCGAAGAGGATGCGCCCGGCGAAAGATTTGGAGACTTGAGAAACGGTCAGCATCGCGGAAAGGCGCGCACCTTCGGCTCTCCCGCGGCAACACTCAAGGGTGGCGCCGGGCGCGGGGGCTTCCATCTCACCTTGGAGCGTGATTCCGCTTTTGCCCTGACGTTTCGCCTGGAGGGCGGAGCTCTGCGACGCTGCGGTTAGAAAAACGAAGGCCTAGCGTCCCGGCGAGGCGTAGAGCCTGGATTCGCGGGAGCTCATCCCTCCAGGATGGGCGACCCTGGGGCGCGCCTAACGACCGAGCGGCGTGGTCACATTCGTGCCGGCGGGCGGGGTGAATTGGAACTGCGCGGCCGGGATGGGGGCGCGCGATTCGTGTGTGTAGGTGGTGACGATGTGGTCGCCGTTGGGCTGGACCATTTCGGTGCGCTGCACTTGCAGGTTGGCGTTCAGGCGGATGTCGAATGTTTTCAGGAGCCGTTTGAGGGAAGGATTGCGCGGGGCGAGGAGCAGCTCGTAGGCGTCGCCCTGCTGGCTCGCGGTGATGTGGTAGCTGTTCTCGACGTGTTCGAGGTTGAGCGCGGCGGTAAGGGCGGCGATGCCAGCGTCGAGCGGAGAATGCCTGCCTAACGAGTAGCGCTCGGCCGATTGGAATTTCGGATAATAAATCCAGAGCTGCTGGCCGTCGCTCACGGTGATGCTGGGTGAAGCGCCTTTGACTTCGCGGCGGAATTTATTCGGTTCCTGGAACCAGACCGTGCCCGAGCTGATGATTGGCTTGTTCATGAGGTGAACATCCCTCTGTTCCTGGAAATCGGCCTGCACCTGGGGCGCGCCGGCGCGTTTTGCCCGGATGCGATTGAGCAGCGCATTGACCTCGTTAGGCGCGAGCGGCTGAGCGAAGACCGCGCCGGCCGAGAGGATGATGAGGAGCGAAAAAAGGCGGCTTGGGATCATAAGACTGGAGAAGCAATCCGTGGTTTGACGGGCGGGCGCAAAGAAATAATCAACGCCTATTGGCCTAGCTTGGGCCGGGCCGCGGCCGCCGCCGGGAGGGTGAAGAAAATGGTCGCGAATAAACTCCAGGCCAGGCCGATGGCACAGGCGACGCCGAGCCCGCTCAAGGTCGGGTTATTGGCGAAGCCTAACGAACCAAAGCCGGCGATGGCGGTGAGCCCGGCGAGTGCGACCGGTTTCAAAACGCCGGCGACGTCGTGCTCGACCTCGCGCGCTTTTTGCCAGACGAGGAGGACGTAGATGCCGTAGTCCACGCCGATGGCGAGGACGAGCCGGAAAGCGAGGACGTTGAGCAGATTGAGCGGGATGGAAGCGAGCTTCATGGTCGCGATCATGGCGCCGACCGCGAGGATGAGGGTGGCGATCTGGATCAGCCAGAGCCGCAGGTCGCGATAAAGGACGGCGAGAAGGAAGGCGTCGAAAAACGCCATCAAGGTGCTGATCAAAATGAGCTGGCGATGCGACCAGGGGAGCAGATCGGTCAGGGTAAAGCTCCAGCCGGAAAGCACCATGGGCACGTCGGCCACGGGCAGCTCGCGGGTGAGCACTTCTTTTTGGGCATGGGTTTCGACCGGTTGGTTGGTGGTGACGAAGCCGACCGTGAGCAAGGGGTCGTGCGCGAAATAGCGATCGACCAGGAACCACCAGCTCGAGGCGCGCGGCAGTTGGGTGCGCCAATCCGGAATGGGCGCGCTGCCGGCGACCGCCTGGAGTCGATCGAGCAAAGCGAAAGCCGGCGCGAACGTCCCGGGGCTGAAGCCTTCCTGCGTAACCGCCCCCTGGAGCGCCTGGCGGGTGGTCGCGAAATCGATCGGGCCCAGGCGCCGGCGATTTTCCTCGAGCAACCGGGGGGAAAGGGCGAGCGCGGCCGGGGTGGAAAAACCTTTGATCGCGCCGGTTTTCTGCAGGTCGCGCCAATGCGCCTCGATTTTCTGCCAGTCGTCGTGCAACTGCTCTTCGTTAGGCGCGCGCACGATCCCGATGACCGGCTCCCAGCGCGTCGGCATTTTCGCCATGATGGTCTTGAGGGCGTAGCCGGCGTCGCTTGATTTCGGCTCCATCGAGTGGGTACTGGCGTCGAAAACCAGAGGCGGCCGCGGCGAGACGGCGATGCCGAAAAGGATAAGTAAAACCGGCAGAGCCAGCCAAAGAATCAGCGCCGGCGCGCGTAGCATCCGGCGGACGTAGCGCCGCACGAGCGCGAGAATCCAATCGTGACGCGGCGGGAGCGAGCGTTCCCGGGTGAAGAGAAAGAAGACGCTCGTCATAAAAATCCCGGCGACGACGATGCCGATGGCGATGAGAACCCCGAGCTGGGTGAACCCGGCGGAGCCGCCGATGAGCAGCGCGAGAAAACCGACGGACGTGGTCAGGGCGCCAAAAAAGATCGCGCGGCCCAGCTTGGCGATGGCCTCTTCGATGGCAGGGGCATGGGCGCTCCCTTCGTTCCGCGCCTGCTGGTAGCGGCCGAAAATAAGAATCGCAAAATCCACGCCCAGCCCGATGAGGATCGCGCACATCCCGATCGTGACCATGTTGAGCTCGTGGAAAATGAGCAGTCCGACGGCGAGCGCGACGAGACAGCAGAGGAGGAGCGAAAAGCCCATGCCGAGGAGAGGCAGCCAGCGCCGGAAGCCCAGGAAAAAAACCACGCTAACGAGAAGAATTGAGCCGACCAGGGTGACCACGATGTCGTGGCGCATACCGAGCGAAATCTCCGAGACATAAGCGGCCCGGCCGGTCACGAGAACCTGCAGCGGGCCGCTCCCTTCCCAGCCCGCACTCGCCCCCGCGCGGAAAGCGTTGACCTTGCGCATCAGCGCCTGACTCTCGAACGCATCGAGGGTGGGTTGATTCGTGACCGCGAGAAAGAGGCGCAGGGTGTGATCCGGCGAAGCCAGCGGCTGGCCTTCCTCGAGCCCGGCATTCCCAGCAAACGGCTTGAGCGCGGGCGCGACCACGCCTAACGGATCGAGCTGCAGCTCGAACTCCGGCCGGGGCGAGCCGGCTTCGATTTCCTGATGCAAACGGCGGAGGCGCGCGCGCAGATGGTCCGGTTGCAGGACGGCGACGGTCTCGGCAAAGGCGGGCGGGGGGAGGTTAAGGAGAAGCGGCACGGCGAGCCCCTGGAGATCGCGGATGCCCTCCGGCGCTTCCATCGGCGAGCCGCTCAGAACCCGCGTGCTCCAGGGCTGGGCGCGGAGGCGCTCCGCGAAAGTGGGGGCGAATTCCTCCAGCCGATCGATGTCGTTAGGCTGGCAGACGAGGGCGAAAGTGAGCTCGCGGGTCTGGGCGAAATCGCGGTTGTAAACTTTCAGGCCCTGGACCGATTCGAATTTCCCCGGGAGCAAATTGAGCACTTCGCTGTCCAGGGTCATGCGGGTGACGAGGATGTAGAGGCTGGCCCCGGCGATGAGGGCGACCGCCACCCAGACGAGCCCACGCCGTTCGGTGACGAGGCGGGCGATCCATTTCGAGTACGACATCGGCAGTCGTCCCGCTCAAAAAGCGAAGGTAAAAGTGTCGGAGCCGACCGTTTGCCGGACGAGGGCCTGGTCCGGATTCCGTCGCAGGACCTCGCGCACGGCGACCCAGCCGCGGAGGCGCGCGGGAGCCTCGTTAGGCGGGCCCGACCAGGATCCGCGGGCGAGGGGACCGCTCACCCGGACGAATTTCGCATCCTGGCGCACGGTCAGGAGGGTGACGCCGGGACCTTTACTGAAGGTGAGCTCGAAATCGCCCGCGCCGGAAGAGCGCACGAGCACGTCGCCGATAAGGGAAGTTTTCGGGCTGCGATATTGCAACTGGCCGACGCGCGTTTCCCAAGCGGGCTCGGGGGGAGCGAACTGATGCCGCACGGTCGCGCAGCTCGCCAGGCAGAACGCGGCCGCGAGGAGAGGAAGGAGAAAGCGGCGCATGTTCGTTAGGCGAGATCGTCGGCAGACAAAGTAGTCAACTTCGGCGCGAAGCAAAGAGCCGGTGGCGGCGCGGCGGCGCGTGCTCGAGATCGTTAGGCGAGAAAGCGACGCCCTTGTCACCCGGGCCGAATCGAATTAACAGACAGCGCGCATGAAATTGATCGATCGCTTCGTCGGCCGCGAGCTGATCGTGAACGTGCTCTTCGCCATCGCGGTGCTCAGCCTGGTGCTCGTGGTCGGGAACATTTTCCGCAAGCTGCTCCCGTTGCTCGTGAATCACGACGTGCCCTTGCACTATCTCCTCACCTTCATCGCCTACGTCCTCCCGTTCTCGCTCATCTTCACCATCCCCTGGGGTTTGCTCACGGCCATTCTGCTCGTCTTCGGCCGGCTCTCCGCGGATAACGAATTGATCGCGCTCCGCGCCAATGGGGTGAGCGTGACCCGCGTCTGCCTGCCGCTGGCCGGGCTCGCGCTCGTCTGCACGGCGCTTTGTTTGTGGCTCAACGTCCAGGTCGCCCCAGCCGCGCAGGAGAAATTGCGCAGCAGCATTTTCGACCTGGCCACGAGCAACCCCATCGCCCTCTTCGGCGGCGACCAGGTGATCGACCAATTCCCGGGCCGGAAGATTTACGTGGGGAAAAAAGAGGGGAACAAGCTGGAAAACATCATCGTCTTCCAGATGGACGAGCACTCGCTCCCCGTGCGCGTGACGCACGCGCGCACCGGCATGCTGGAAGCGGATTTGGCGAACAAGCGGCTCCTGCTTCATCTTTATGACGCGCGCTACGAGGAGCGGGACGAACGGGATCCCTACGATCTGCACAAAGTGCGCGACGGCATCAGCATGGCCGAAGGGACCTTGCCGATCAGTCTGGCAGAGCTTTACGAGAAGGAAAAGAAACGGCCGAGCCGCTCCGCGCTGTCGCTTTCGCAGTTGCTCGAGCAGTTAAATTCCGGCGATCGCAACGCCCGCAGCGCCACCCGCACGGAGTTAAACAAGCGCTTCTCCTTTCCCTTTTCCTGCATCGCCTTCGCGCTCATCGGGGTGCCGTTAGGCATCACCACGCATCGGCGCGAGACTTCGATCGGCTTCGCCACCGGCCTGCTCGTGGCCATCTTTTACTTCCTCTTCATCATCATCGCGGACACTCTGCGCGATAACCCGCAGGTTCACCCCGAGCTCCTCGTCTGGTTCCCCAACGTGCTCTTCCTCGTCATCGGCGGGTTTCTCTTCCGGCGGCTGAGCAAGCAGTAGCTGGCAGTCGTTAGGCCGAAACGGCGGTCGCTTCTTCGCTGATGACGAAGAACGTTTTCAACGTCGCGCTGCCAAAATTCGTGGTCAGCGCGACATCGGCGGCGTCGCGGCCCGTGGCCATGAGAATGCGCCCGATGCGCGGGACGTTGTGGCGGGCGTCGAAGGTGTGCCAGCGATCGCCCAGATAAACTTCGAACCAACCGCTGAAATCCATCGGCAACCTCAGCGGGACCCCGAAATCCCCCATGTAACCGGTCGCGTAACGCGCTGGGATGTTCATGCAGCGGCAAAAAGTCAGCGCGAGGTGACTGAAGTCGCGGCAGACTCCTTCGCCGCTGGTGTAGACATCGAAAGCCGATTTCGTGTGATGCGCGAAGTGGTAGCCAAACGTGATGTGCTCGTGCACCCAGGTGCAGATCGCCTGCACCCGCTTCCAGCCCGGCGGGGTTTGGCCAAAGAGCTGCCAGGCGATGTCGGAAAGCTTGTCCACTTCGCAATAACGGCTCGGCATGAGAAAGCCGAGCGTCTCATCGGGCAACTTCTCGATTGGGTGCTGGATGGCGTCGGGCGATTGCCGGTCCGGTTCGCCACTATTTTCTGCGACCGCTTCGAGCTGGAGCCGGATATTTCCCGGCGGCGCGAGGAGACGCGCGCAGCGGTTGCCGAAGAGATCGGTATAATAGGAAACAAGCACGTTCGGCGTGACCCGAAGTTCTTCCGGCGTGCGCAGGTCGTCCTGCCGGGAAGGATGGAGGAAGAGCATCAGCACCATCGGCGTGGGACCGCGGAGCTCAAATTCGATGTCGAATCCAATCTTAATCAGCATGGCGTGAGGCAGGGAGCGCAAAGGTAGCGGACCTGTGAAAATGAGCAACCACCACCCGGGAGAAGCCCCACTCTCGTTGCGCTTGGACCTCTTTCGTGCTATAGTGTGGAACGGCAACGGGATTCCCCGTGAGCCATTACTCGCACCAAGGAGTGGTTCGAGACAGTCCCTTCCGAGATTCGGAATTGATTTCTGACTGCCAGCAGGTCGAGCGCAAGTATTGCGACGCGTCTTTGCTGGGATCACTCCATTGAATAGAAAGAATAAATGAACCTTAAATATATCTTATCTGCCGCTACTATCGGCACCCTCGCACTCGGGCTGACTCTTGCTCCGGCGAAGGCTAACTCAGAAGCCTCACACACTTTTAAAGGACAGCTCGTCCGCAGCTCCAACCTCATTGGCGCTGAACTGATGAACCCACAGGGTAAAAACATCGGTCAATTGAACGACATCGTCTTCGACGAAAACACCGGCGCCATGATGCATCCCATCCTCTCGGTCGGCGGTTTCCTCGGGATCGGCGACAAGCTCACTCCGGTCACTTGGGATAACATCAAAGTGAAAAAGACCGACGATAACTTCCAAGTAATGACGACGCTCGACAAGACGCAGCTCACCCAGGAAAAGAGCTATGAGAAGACGAACTGGCTCGGCACAGACAAGGGCTGGATGAAAGAACTCCCCAACACCAGTAAGAAACTCGTCCGTATGAGTCAGGCCGATGAAGCGAAGCTTTTCGACATGCACGGCACCGAGATCGGCGCGATCAAAGACATCGTGCTCGACGTGAAGTCCGGCAAAGTAGCTTATGCGGTGGTTTCGTTTGATGCCTCCTTCATCGACAAAGGCGACCAAATGACCATGGTCCCTTGGACCCTCGTCCGCCAGAGTGAGAAAGACACACCCGGCTATGTCCTTCATACCGATAAGGCGAAGCTCGAAGGCGCGACCTTCTTTGCCCCCAACGCCTTCCCCGACATGCATGACCTGACCTGGAATAAGGAAGTCTACGATCACTTCGCTGTGACCCCTTATTACTGGACTGGAGTCTAAGAACTTCCCTGAACCCTCCGGGAGCCTCCTAACCTCTCAGGGCCTCAGGACAAAAGGCGGGCCGCGCTAACCAGCGCGCGCCCGTCTTTTTTGTGGGTTGCACCTGTAGACGTTTCGCTCTGCGAGCGTCTTTATTGCGTCTTGGACAGGCTTGGCGCTCTGTCATCCCGAGGCTGGCGCAGCGCGCCGAGGGATCTCGCGCCTGCTCTGCTGGGGCTCATCTATCCTGGAGAACGACGCCGAGACCTTGCGCGAGATCCCTCGCCGTCTCCGGGGGCTCGGGATGACAGAATGAGAGCGGGCCAGTGAACACAAGCCGCCTCCCGGATTGAACGCTGATCACATACTTTTGCAGAGCGAAACGTCTCCAGGCGCGCCCACCTCGTTAGGCGGCGCTTCCGAAACGCCCGGTCACCCGCAATTCGGCGCCGGCGCTGATCGCGACATCGCGCAGCTTGACCTCGCCCAAGGGCAAGGCCAGGAGCGAAAACTCACGCCCGTCGAAGCGCTGCAACTGCGGTCCGAGAGCGCTGCAAGCCAAATTTCCCAGCGCCCCGTCCCCATCGCACCTCAGGCCGGAAAGCCGCGCGACCAACTGATCGTCGATCTCCAACCGCCCTTTGATTTTCACCGAGGCGGTCAGAAATGACTTCTTCGCCCGCACTTTCACGACCATATCGAGCAGACGCTCCGTGCGCGCCTCCAGTTCGAGCTGCACGCTTTCCACCATCACGCCCTGCGGCGCGGCCGCCGCCTGCGCGCCGGAGAGCAACAAAGCCTCGAGATCGGCCCGCGCGATCGAGACTTCGACCGCGCCGTCTGCTGCCTCCTGCAGGAGCAGGAGGACGTTGCCCTGCGGGTCGCGCCCCTGGCCGATTCGCACCGCGCGTGCGGTGCAGGAGAGATGGATGGCCGCGCCGCGCAGTCGCACGGGTTTCCCGCTGATCTCGAAATGGTCGACGCGCAAAGCCGGCTCGATGGGTCCGACCGGTTGCGAGCGTGGGGGCGGCGGACGATCCCCGGCCTGCGCGTGGTCGAGCGAAACCCGGACCGCGGCCAGTTCTGGAAAACTCTTTTCCTCGACCGTGACCATCGGTCCCGTCGCCGGCCGCAAAAAGCTCCGCAGACTTTTCTCCAGCTCCTCGCGCAAGGTGTCGGCATCGGAGGGCAGGGATTGGGTTTGGAGTGAAAACATGCGAGCTACCTACGAACGTTGGCGGATGGGAGGATGCTCTTTTTCACGAGGAAGCGCTCTTGCGCCAGCAAATTCCGGTTGCGCTTCGGCCCTTTCCCGCTAGCTTCCGCGTTCCTTATGGCGAAAACTTCCTGGCTTAATCGCAACGAACGCAAGCGCAAGACGGTGGCGAAATACGCCGCCCTCCGCGCAGAGCTCAAGGCGAAGAAGGATTACATCGGCCTTTCGCAGCTCCCCCGCGACGCCAGCCCGACCCGCGTCGTTAACCGCTGCGAAGTGAGCGGCCGCCGGCGCGCTTTCATCCGCCGTTTCAAGGTTTCGCGCCTCACTTTCCGCGAGCTCGCCTCGAACGGGTTGATCCCGGGCGTGACGAAATCGAGCTGGTAGATTTGGCCCCGGCGGGGCCGCGCAGGCTGCGATTTCGCGTAGCCGCCCGATGAGCTTGTTTTTTTCTTCTTTTGCCTTTGCCATGCTGGCCGAAGGCGTCGTCCAGCATTGGGATTCGGGCGGCGTCATCTTCGCCAAGCTGGCCTCCATCGCCGCCCTCGTGGGGCTGAATGGTTTTTTCGTGGCGGCGGAATACTCCATCATCAAGGTGCGGAGCAGCCAGCTCGTGGCGCTGGCCGACGAGGGAAATGCGCGGGCTCTCTTTACGCAACAGGTCCGGGCCCGGCTCGATTCCTATCTCTCCGCGACCCAGCTCGGGGTGACCCTGGCGAGCCTCGGGCTCGGTTGGCTGGGCGAGCAATTTCTCGCGACCATGCTGCAGCCGGCCTTCGCTCTCGTCCATATCCAGTCGGAAACGGTCGTAACCACGGTTTCCATCGTGCTCGCCTTCATTGGGATCACGTTCATGCACATCGTGTTCGGCGAGCTCGCGCCGAAATACCTGGCCATCAGCAACCCGCTCCCGGTTTCCCTCCGGCTGGTGAGGCCGCTGCGCCTTTTTCACACAATTTTCCTCCCTTTCATCTGGCTCCTGAATCATTCCTCGAACTTTTTCTTGCAAAAATTGCTCCGCCTAAAACCGGTCAGCGGCACGGAGCTGGCCCACAGCGAAGAGGAGCTGCGGCTCATCCTCAATCAGAGCGAAAAGTCGGACGAAGTTTCCTCGATCGGTCGCGACATTCTGGTCAACGCGCTCGATATGCGGCGCCGGGTCGTGCGCGATATCATGACTCCACGGGGCGAAGTGGTGTATCTCGATCTGGAGGAGAGCTTCGATGAGAACGTGGAGAAAGCGCTCGCCTCCCGGCACACCCGTTTCCCGCTCTGCCGCGGTCATCTCGATAACGCCATCGGGGTCATCCATATCAAGGAGCTGGTTCCGCTCATGCGCGAGGCCGACCCGGATCTGACCCGCATCCGGCGCGATCTCATCCCGGTGCCGGAAATGATGTCGCTGGAGAAGTTACTCAATCTTTTTCTCGTTAGGCACGCCCATCTCGCGATCGTGGTCGATGAGTACGGCGGGACGGTCGGGATGGTGACGATGGAAAACATCCTCGAAGAGCTGGTCGGCGATATTCAGGATGAGTTCGACGCGGAGGGCGCGGAGTTTCGGCAGATCAACGACGACGAATTCGTGACCGAAGGATCGCTCGGGCTGTATGAGTTGCGCGATCTCGCCGGGCTTGAGCTGGAAAACTCCGACGTGAGCACGATCGGCGGGTACGTGACCCATTTGTTAGGCCATCTCCCGAAGCAGGGAGAGCAGGTGCGGATCGAGGATTACCGCATCACGGTCACGCAAACCGACGGCCGTCGGGTGGGCCAACTGCATTTCCAGAAGTGCGATGCGGCAGACCCGCCGTCCGCGAACGTCGGCGAGACGCCCTAGCCTTCAGCGCCTTCGCCCTGGACGCTTCGCTCCGCGGAGGGGCTTGTTTTAGGGTCCACGAAAAGCTGGGCCTTTTGTCATCCCGAGGCCGGCGGAGCACGCTGAGGGATCTCACGCCTGCTCTGATGGGTTCATTCGTTCTGAAGCCGGACGCCGAGACCTTGCGTGAGATCCCTCGCCGTCTGCGCGGCTCGGGATGACAACATGTGAGTGGGCGAGTGAAAGCTAGTCTAGACGTCCGGCAAGGTTGGACGTCCACACTTACCTGCGAAGCCCCGACCCCGCTTAAAGCTCGCTGAAGTCGGCCACGACGTTAACGGCGCCGGCCACCGGTTTGCCGTTTTGGAAAGCGTGGATGTACTGCGCGCCCTTGGCCGCGTTGTTGAGCAACGTCTGAAGGCCGCTGCCTTGCGGGCTTTCCGCGACCGGGGAAGTGCTGAGGACCGCTCCGTGTTCGTCCAATTTGACGATGGTCTCGGCGCGCCCAGCGACCGGAAGGCCTCGCCGGATCTGGCGGATGACTTTTTCGATCTCGTGCCGGAGTCCGCCGACGAGCTGCGGCTGGATATAATTGGTCAGCTTGGCGACGCGCTCCCGATCGTAGGTCGAAAGCGAAACCACGATCAGCGGTTGCCCTTTATCATGGGTGAAAATAACCGTCCCACCGAGAAAAACGCCGACCGGAGTGCCGTCGACGGTAGCCGGGGCGAAATGTCCCCAATCCAGCGCGGATTGCACCGCGGCGATGAAAGCTTCGTCTCTCCCGACCATCCCGTAAGTCGCTTCGACCACGCCCTCGTCGTTCACGTCGCAGTAGAATTGGACCACGCTGTTACGCCGGGCCGCCGCCGGATCTTCCGGAAAATGGAGATAGTGGGTGATGGAATCGGCGTTCTGCGTGACGATCGCCGGAGTGACTTTGCCGGTGATCGCGGGTGCGACGCTGGGCCCCGGAGCACTCGGCGAAGCGGACGCGGGGGAAGGGGAGGGCGCGGGCGGCGGTTCGTTTTTCTTGCCGCAGGCGGTGACGAGGCAGAGGACGAGCGCGAGGCAGAGGAGCGAGGCCGCGGCTCGCGGGACGAAAGTTTTTTCCATGGTCAAGCTCGCTGGAACTAAACTCTGCGCCTGGCTTGCGCAAGTGTCGCCCGCGTGCGGCCCTGCGGAAAAAAATCGCTACCCAAGCGGCCCGACTGGCCTGACCTTTACGGACTATGGCATACGAATTACCCAAACTACCTTACGCCAACGACGCGCTCGAGCCGCACATCGACGCGAAGACGATGGAGATCCATCACGACAAGCATCATCAGGCTTACGTGAACAACTTAAACAAAGCGCTGGAAGGCAAACCCAACCTGGCCGGCAAGTCGATCGAAGATTTGATGGGCAACCTGGACGCGGTCCCGGAAGACATCCGCACCACCGTGCGCAATAACGGCGGCGGGCACGCGAATCACTCCTTTTTCTGGCAAATCATGGGCCCGGACGGCGGCGGCGAGCCGAGCGGCAAACTGGCCGACGACATCAAGTCGACCTTCGGCAGCTTCGACGCCTTTAAAGAGAAACTGGCCGACGCCGGGGCGAAACGCTTTGGCAGCGGCTGGGCTTGGTTGATCAAGAATAAGAGCGGCAAACTGGAAATCGTCTCCACGGCTAATCAGGACACGCCGTTGATGGAGGGCAACACGCCCGTCCTCGGGGTGGACGTCTGGGAGCACGCTTATTACCTGAACTATCAGAACCGCCGGCCCGATTACCTGAAGGCTTGGTGGAACACGGTCAACTGGCCGGAAGTCTCAAAGCGCTACGAGAAGTAGCGGGAAGATTAACGCTGGAACTCGCGAGAGGCGCGCCAAGGTGGGCGCGCCTCTTTGCGTCGTTAGGGCCGGAGGGGTTGTAGTGTCCGCTGTCTCAGCGGAATGGGCGCGATGGGGGAAGTGCGCTGAGGACAGCGCACGCTACAACGCGGAAACGGTGAGTAACGCGCCGGGGAGGAAGGATAAAGCGGGAAGGGCGCCCTCGTTTCCGAGAGCGCCCTTCATATCGATGGCGATAAGCCGAATTCTGTGCCCCCGGGATTGCTCCCGGGGCGATGATCATTTATCTCGCCCGGCCGTGTTTGCTGGTGGGAGGCCGGGCGCCCGCGACGCTTGCGCGTCGCGTGATGCGACGGTACCCGAGGATGCCGCCCCGAATTTCTCCGGAGCAACGGACCGGCTGCCCTTCCTCTGTTTTGTCTTGCACCGCATGGGGTTTTTCCTGCCTCGTCGCTTGCGCGCCGAGCGGTGAGCTCTTACCTCGCCATTTCACCTTTACCCAGCACTTTGCGAGCAAACTGCTGGGCCGTATATTTTCTGTGACACTTTCCGTCGCTTTCCTCTTGGGAGAAAAGCGCCCGCGCCTTCTGCGCGGCATGCTGCCGTTTGGTGTTCGGACTTTCCTCTCCGGATTGCTCCGGAGCGATCATCTGCCATCGCCCCGACCCTAGCACAGGAGCCTCGCGGGCGCGAAATGGCCCCGTCCTTTGTCCGAGAATCGCAAACCACCATATGCTGCGGCCCGTCCCCCCACCCATCCCAAATCTAGCGTCTCCGGCGCTCAAATAACCCCAGATAAATAGTTGTTTCGAGCCCCCTTTTCGCCTATGGTTTCATCCTGCGGCGCCGCCGCTTTTCTATGCTTCAATCCAACGACGAATCCGCCCTCCCGAGCACGCCTGCCGAGCGTCCTGCCGGCATCAGCGAGAGCCAAAAATATAACGCTGCTCAGATCGATAAACTCGAAGGGCTCGAGGCCGTCCGGAAACGGCCCGGCATGTATATCGGCGACCCCGACGAACGCGGACTGCACCACTGCGTTTTCGAGGTTCTCGATAACTCGATCGACGAACATCTCGCCGGCTATTGCAGCAAAATCGACGTCGCCGTCCACGTCGACGGTTCGGTTTCCATCCGCGACAACGGCCGCGGTATTCCTGTCGACATGCATCCGAAATTCAAGATGCCCGCCGTCGAGCTTGTCCTGACCAATCTTCACGCCGGCGGTAAATTCGGCCAGGGCGCCTACAAGTATTCCGGCGGTCTCCACGGCGTCGGGGCGAAATGCGTCAACGCGCTGTCCGATTGGTTCAAGGTCGAGGTCTCGCGCGATGGCCAGGTCTATCACATGGCCTTCGAGCGCGGGAAGACGACGGAAAAACTCAGCGTCATCGGCCAGCTCAAAAACAAAAAAGCCACCGGCACCCTGATCACGTTTCTCCCCGACGCGACCATCTTCACGATCACAACCGAATTTAAATTCGAGCGCCTCGCCAGCCGCCTGCGCGAGCTCGCCTTCCTCAATCCCGGACTCATCATCAATCTTTCCGACGAGCGGATCGATCCGACGAAAAAGGAAACGTTCTTCTACAAGTACGGGATCGAGGAATTCGTGAAGCAGTTGGGCGAAAACAAAACTGTCATCCACCCCAAACCCGTCGTGATCTCGCGCCAGCGCGACGAAGTTTTCGTCGATGTCGTCCTCCAGTACAACGACAGCTACAACGACCAGATTCTTCCCTTCGCCAACTCGATTCCCAACCCGGACGGAGGCACCCATCTCACCGGATTCCGCACCGCCCTTACCAAAGCGGTCAACCAGTACGCCAAGACCAACAACCTGATGAAAGATAAGGATCCGGCCATCTCGGGCGACGACGCCCGCGAGGGCTTGGTCTGCGTCCTCAGCATCAAGCTGCCCAACCCGCGCTTCGAGTCCCAGACCAAAGTGAAGCTCGTCAACACCGAGATCGACGGCATCGTCAATTCGACCGTTTACGACGGGCTCATGACCTATTTCGACCAGAATCCGCCGGTCGCGAAGAGGATCTTCGACAAGGTCCTGACCGCGGCGCGGGCCCGTGAAGCGGCGCGCAAGGCGCGTGAAACCATTCGCAAAGGCGCTCTCACCGGCGGCGGCTTGCCGGGCAAGTTGGCCGATTGTTCCGAGCGCGATCCCGATCTGACCGAGCTTTACATTGTCGAGGGCGACTCGGCCGGCGGCTCCGCCAAACAGGGGCGCGACCGGCGTTACCAGGCCATCCTGCCGATCCGCGGCAAACTGATCAACGTGGAGAAAGCGCGCCTCGATCAGGCGCTCAAAAACACCGAGATCCAATCGATGATCACGGCCATCGGCACCGGCATTGGCAAGCCGAAGGAAGAAGCGACCACGAAAGAGGAGGGGACCTTCGACATCACCAAGCTCCGCTACGGCCGCATCATCATCATGACCGACGCGGACGTGGACGGCTCCCACATTCGCGTGCTCTTGCTCACCTTTTTCTATCGGCAAATGACCGAGCTGGTCCGGGCCGGCAAAATCTACATCGCGCAGCCGCCGCTCTACCAGATCAAGCGCAAGAAGCGCGAGGAATACGTCGACGACGACGTGCAGTTAAACAAAATCCTGATCTCGTTAGGCGCGGAAGATGTCCGCCTTAAGACCCTCGCGGATGGCCGGGAGCTGAGCACCGCGCAGTTAAAAGACATCCTCGAACAGCTCGAAAAGCTGGCCAAACTGAGCGAATCAATTCGGCGCCACGGCGGCGATTTCGAGGCGTTCCTCGGCCAGCGCGACGACCAGACGGGAAAGCTGCCGTCTTATCTCGTGAAAGTGCGCGATGGGAACGACGAATCGGTCGATTACTTCAACGACGAGCGGTCGGTGAGGAAATTCCACGAGGACAACCTCGACCTCAATCTTTTCGATGCCGAGATCGGCCAGGAACTTCTTCCCCTAACGAATGCGCCCGCGCCCAAGACGAACGGCAACCGCCGCCGCGGCACCCTCGTGGAGCTGCACGAAGCGACCACCGTGCAGAAACTTCTGCAGGAGCTGGCCCGCAAAGGGCTCAAGCTCGATCACTACTCCGCGGCTGATAAACCGATCTTCGAATTGATCGAGGGCGAAGGCGATCGGGCCACCGCGCATCCGCTTTTCTCCATCCCCGAGATCCTGGAGAAGATCATGGAAATCGGCCGGCGCGGCGTGCAGATCAAACGCTTCAAAGGCCTCGGCGAAATGAACGCGAAAGAGCTTTTCAACACCACCATGGACCCGGAGAGACGCAAGTTGCTCAAGGTCGCGTTGAACGACGACAACGCCGTCGAAGCCGACCAGATGTTCTCCAAATTAATGGGCGACGTGGTCGAGCCGCGCCGGCAATACATCGAGGATAACGCGCTCAACGTGCGCAATCTGGATGTGTAGACAGGACGAAAGATGAGTGGAATCCAATTTGTGGTCGACGGCGCGGGAAAAAAAACCGCTGTGGTGATCGACTTAAAGCGTCATGGTCGTGTTTGGGAGGACTTTTACGACAATCTGATCGCCGATCAGAGAAAGGACGAGCCGCGCCGGGATTGGACCAAGGTCAAAGCGCGACTGCGGCGGTCTGGAAAGCTGAATGGCTGACTACGCCATTACGCTCGCCAGAAGTGCCGAAAAGGAGATCGAGCGGCTACCGGCGGCGGTTATCAAACGAGTGACTCAAAAGATAGATCAACTGGCTAACGACCCGCGCCCCGCGGGCTGTAAAAAATTGCGGGCGTCGCGGAATCGCTGGCGCGTCCGGGTGGGTGACTATCGAATTGTTTACGCTGTCGATGATTCGGCATCCGTAGTCGACATCACGGCAGTGCGGCACCGCCGTTTCGTTTACGAGTAATTTATGGGCGGACTTTTCCACAACTTGCGTCACCCGCGCCGCTGCTACGTGGTCTGCGCGATCGCTCGTTCCGGCAGTAATTTCCTGACCGACGGGCTGCGCGCGACCCGGCGGGCCGGCCGGCCGAAGCAATTTTTCCTGCCGAAATACGAGCGGGGCTACGCCGAAAAAAGCGGCCTCGATCCAAATGATTTCGCGAGCTACGTGCGCGGCATTATCCCGGCGACGGCCACTTCCAACGAAGTGTTCGGCTTCAAGTTAATGGCCTGGTATCTGGAAGAATTTCTTGGTCGCTTACGGCGAACCGAAGCTTTCGGCGAGGCCACCGGGGACGACCTCGCGCTGCTGCGCGACGCCTTTCCCGCGCTCAAGTTTCTCCAGATCGTCCGGCGCAATAAAGTTCGCCAGGCCATCTCGAAAGCGCGCGCGGCCCAAACCGGTCTCTGGAAAATTCAGGAAGGTAATTTTGCCAGCGGCGAAGCCGAATTCGATTCTGCGCTGATCGCCAGTTGCCTTGAAGATACCGACCGGGAAGAGCGCATTTGGGCACAATTTTTCTGCCGTCTTGGGATCGAGCCGCTCCGCGTCGTCTACGAGGAACTGTGTGAAGATTACCGCGGTACCATCGCCCGCGTTCTCCAATATCTCGAAATCCGCGCCCCTCGCTCCGGCCGCCCCGAGCCCGGGACCATCCGGCAAACCGACGCGCTTTCCCGCGAATGGGAGGAACGTTTCCTCGCCCTCTCTTCCCCTAACGAACTCGCCATTTCCTAAGTCATGTACAATCCGAACGAAAAAATCGAACCGATCAACGTCGCCGAAGAAGTCTCCCGCTCCTTTCTCGACTACTCGATGTCGGTCATCATCTCGCGCGCCCTGCCCGACGCGCGCGATGGGCTCAAGCCCTCGCAGCGCCGCATCCTTTACGCGATGCAGCAGCTCTCGCTTTATCCCGGCCGCAAGCCCTACAAGTGCGCCAAGATTTGCGGCGATACGAGCGGTAACTATCACCCGCACGGCGAGGCCGTGATTTACCCGACGCTCGTGCACATGGCGCAATCCTGGGCCATGCGCGAGATGCTCGTGGAAGGGCAGGGGAACTTCGGTTCGCCCGAGGGCGATCCGCCCGCGGCCATGCGGTATACCGAGGCGCGCATGACCCATCTTGGCGCCGCGCTCATGACCGACATGGACAAGGACACGGTCGATTTCGTCCCGAACTACGACGAGCGACTGACCGAGCCGACCGTTTTTCCCGCGGCCTTCCCGAATCTCCTCGTCAATGGCGGCACCGGCATCGCGGTCGGCATGGCCACGAACATGCCGCCGCATAATCTCGGCGAAGTGATCGACGGGATTTGCGCGCAAATCGACGATCCCGAGATCACTTCGGAAGGTCTGATGAAATTCGTCAAAGGCCCCGACTTCCCGACCGGTTGCGCCATTTGCGGCATCTCCGGGGTGAAGCAGTACCTCGAGACCGGCCGCGGGAGCATGAAAGTGCGCGGCAAAGCCGGCGTCGAAGAACTCAAGGGCAACCGCGAACAAATCGTCATCACGGAAATTCCCTACAACGTCAACCGCGCCACCCTGGTCGAGAAGATCGCCGCCCTCGTTAACGACAAAGTCCTGACCGACATCACCGCCATCCGCGACGAGTCGGACGAGAACACTCGCGTGGTCATCGAGCTGAAACGCGACGCTCTCCCCAAGGTCGTGATCAACAACCTCTACAAGCACACCGCGATGGAATCCTCCTTCTCGGTCAACATGCTCGCGATCGACCACGGCAAACCGAAACTTCTCTCGCTCAAGGAAGCGAACCAGGCCTTCATCGAACATCGCCGCGAGGTCGTCCTGCGCCGCACCCGCTACGAGCTGCGCAAGGCCGAGGACCGCGCCGAGACCCTTGAAGGTTATCTCATCGCGCTGGCCAATCTCGACGAATTCATCCGCATCATCCGCGGATCGGCGAACCGCGACGAAGCCCGGGTCAAGTTGCTCGCTTTCGAATTCACCCGCCGCCAGGTCGAGCAAATCGGGCTGCTCATTCGCGACGAAGCACGGCTCACCGATGGGCGCTACGCCTTTAGCGAGCACCAGGCGAACCAGATTCTCGAGCTCCGTCTTTACCAGCTCACCGGCCTCGAGCGCGACAAGACCATCAGCGAATACAAAGCGCTCCTCGAGACGATCAAAGACCTGCGCGACATCCTCGCGAAAGAGATTCGCGTCTTCCAGATCATCAAAACCGAGCTGCGCGAGATCCAGCAAAAATACGCCGGCCCGCGTCTCACTCAACTCGTGCCCGACGAAGGCGAGATCAACATGGAGGATCTCATCGCCAACGAAGGCTGCATCATCAGCGTCACCCATAACGGCTTCATCAAGCGCACCGCGGTGAGCGCTTTCCGCGCGCAACGGCGCGGCGGCAAAGGCGTCATCGGCATGACCACGCGGGAAGGCGCGACCGAAGAGGACGAAGGCGATTTCGTCGAACATCTCTTCACCGCCACGACCCACGATTACCTCATGTTCTTCACCGAATCGGGGCGCACGTACGTCGAAAAAGTCTACGAAATTCCCGAGATGAGCCGGTCCTCGAAAGGCCGTTCCATCGCCAACCTGCTCGAGCTGCGGTCCGGCGAAAAGATCGCCGCTACCATTCGCATCCAATCGAAAAGCAGCGGCACTGGCCCCAACCAGGTCGACGAAACCTGGGACGAAAACGAGCACATCGTCTTTGTCACTCGTTCCGGCATCGTCAAGAAATCGAACCTCTCCAGTTTCAGCAACGTGCGCAAAGGCGGCATCATCGCGATCAACATCGAGGAAGACGACTGCCTCATCGACGCCTTGCTCACCAATGGCGACAACGAAATCGTCCTCATCACCAGCGGAGGGATGAGCCTGCGGTTCCACGAAGAGCAGTTGCGCGACCAGGGGCGCAACACCGTTGGCGTCTGGGGGATTCGGCCGTCGAAAGGCGACTTCATCGTCGCCATCGCCATCGTCAACAACGCCGCCATGCTGCTGGTCGCGGGCGAGAACGGCATCGGCAAACGCACCGCCTTCGACGCCTACCGCACCCAAAAGCGCGGCGGCAAAGGCATCATCACGATGAAGACCGGCGACAAAACCGGCCGGGTCGTCGGCGCGCTCACCGTGACCGAGACCGACGAGCTCATGCTCATCACGACCAAGGGCCAAATGGTGCGCACCCGCGTCTCAGAGATTCGCGCGGTCGGCCGCAACACCATGGGGGTAAAGTTGATGAACCTAAAGAGCGGCGAGACCCTGCAGGCTATCGCGCCGGTGGTGAGTCAGGAGACGGAAGAAAGCGAAACGAGCGAAGAGGCGAGCGTGTAACGGCTCCGGCCGTGTTCCCGCCCTAACGAGCGAAAGGTCTTCGCTTTCATCCCTCGCTGCGCTCGGGTATGTGTTAGTTAGCGTCCCAGGAAAAGCTGGGCCTTTTGTCATCCCGAGGCCGGCGGAGCGCGCCGAGGGATCTCACGCCTGCTCTGATGGGTTCAGTCGTTCTGAACCCGGACGCCGAGACCTTGCGTGAGATCCCTCGCCGTATACGCGGGCTCGGGATGACAAAATGAGGTGTGCAGTGGACGCAAGGCGTCGGCCGGGGCTGATCGCTAAACAGATACGCGCTCGGGATGAAAACTGGGAAAATCAAACGCGCAGAACGCTCGAAGCGTCCGCTGTAGACGCTTCGCTCTGCGAAGCGTGGGAGTGGCTGACGGGCGCCCCGCAGCCACTCCCGTCAAACTTTGCAGCCCGCGCCGCGCTCTAGTAACGCCCCGCGCTCTCCCGCGTGACCGTCGTGCTCGTGCTCGTCGGCGTGCGGGTGACGGCGGATTCCGTGGTTGTCGTCGAAGTGGTGGCCGCCGGCTCTTTCACCACCGTCGTGCAGGATGAGAGAAGCGCGCCACAAGCGGGGATGACCAGAAGAAGAAGAGATAATTTTTTCATAAGTAGATTGATGCTAACAAATCCAATTCGATGCAACTTCCGTGCCCGGATGGCTCTACCGCCTAACTTTCTCCTGCCCGCTCGATCGGCATTTCGCGTCCTGTTCTGCTCGACAGATAAATCGCAGCGAGCATTTCCATCAGATAAACCGCCTGCTCCGCGCTATTGATCGGCGCCGGGCGACCCGCGACCGCCTAACGATTCCTCATAAGCGCCATACCTTCGGGCCGGGGCGAACTCAGCCGACCGGGCCGAATGCGTTTCCGCGCACACCGGCTTTCCCGCAGGACCCGCGCATGCTGCTGTCCCGGCCAGGCCCCACCGATGATTCCCTCCCGCACCTCGGCCTGCACCGGCCGACGAATCACCTAATCGACCGGCTTTGCCCGCAATTTCTTGAGCTGCGAGCGCTGGCGTTTCGTCTCCAGAATTTTTCGCTTCAAGCGCGGGGGCCGGGGCGAGTTCCTCCGCCGTCGTTGCGCGGTCTCCGCGCGTTGCGCTGCCCGCGCCTCCTCCCGACGTCGCTCCAGCGTGTCGAGCAACCGCTCCAGGGCGAGCGCCCGATTGCGCGCTTGCGAGCGCGAATCCTGCACGGTCACGCTCAATCCGCTGGGCCGGTGCCGCAGCGTCACCGCGGTCGAGACCTTGTTCACATGCTGCCCGCCCGGGCCGGAAGAGCGCGCGAAACCTTCCTCCAAGTCCGCGGCTTGCACGCCCAGCCGCCGCATCCGTTCCGCCGGTTCCATTCGTTAGGCGGCTCCGCCCGGCGGCCGGCACCAAGGGCCCACCCAGGTTCCAAAACCGTAAAAACCCATCGTCGCGAGCACGCCCTTCGCGAGCGGGCGATGACGATAAAGCAGGAGCGCGTTCATCAATCCCGAGCCATCGATCGCGGCCGCGTGAATCTTGGAGCTCAGTCTTGTTGCCAACAAAACACCATCGGACAACTCTCGCGGCGCTCCCGCACGGGAATGCTTGGCCTCTTGGAGCCTTCTTTCAAGCTGCTCCCGGTGACGATTACTGATCAATTGACGCGGTTTGATAATCATCCCAATCGTAAATCACTCCGGGTCAAAAAGTAGACACCAAAATTCTTGAACCCTGCCTGGTCCAGAATTACGATCAAAGCTCGATCAAGCACAACCTGATTGCCAAACCGGACAACCAGCTCAGTCGCGCTCGCGCTCGCGAGCGCGTTTGCGAGTGGCCCGGACATGCGACTACATCGCAACCGGCGGCCGAAATGCCCGACGTTAGCAAAGTGCGGGGCGACTTTGTGACCTGCGTTCACGAAACGTTATCCAGGCGATTTCGATTAGCCAGCGAATAGCCCAAAGCTCCGCGAAAAGGGCCGTAATAAATAGCACGGTGGAGTAGCGAGTGACCTCCATTGAATGAACGATCGAAATGGCCAAAACATTTCCGAAATTCGCCGCGTAGAAGAGAAGAACAAGGAAGCCGCCCCATTTCAACCGCGCCTCACCGGTTCGCTTGCATAAGAACCAACCGGCCACGGGTATGCTCATCATTAGGGTTAGGAGATAACTCTGCGAGCAGCGTAAATAACTTTTCCGCGCCAGTCCATTTTGGCGAATGACCACGTCGGTGAAGCGGAGCATCTGGGTTCGTTTCAGGTAAGCCTTTCCCGCCGCGGTCCCGCTCAGTAATTGCAGTGCTTGCGGCTGAGAAATCGCCGCCAGACTTCGGCCGTAGGCATCGGACGAGGATAACGAGTATCGTTGCCACGTCTTGAATGCCGGGCAGTTTGTCGAATAAAAGACGCCGATCTGGCGAATGACCTTTCCGGCAAACGCCTGCGGGCGTTTTGCCAGGCTATGCCAGTACCAGTATTGTAAGAATGTTAGGAACGACTCTTCTCCGAGTTGACGCTGCCAGCGAGCAAGCAGCGAGTCAGTCCCAACCATGAGATAATTGGGTTGGAAGCCCAGGAGATGGAAAGAATCGGGATATAGATCGTGCGCGCGCCAAAGGGCCGCTCCAAGGTCATCACAGGCTGCTCGCAGCCATGCGTGAGAGTAATGCCCCGTTTGACCAGTTCTCAAATCGGCGGCCATCTGCGCATGAATAATTTTTGCATGGATGGAAAAAAGAGTCTCGGGGACAAAGGTCTTGGTCGCTTGGTCGTTTCGACCAAGATAACGGTCGGTAAGGGTCAGCCCTAAGAGGACGATCGCCGCTGCGGCAAAGAAGGCGATTTTTCGCGTGAGATCGCCTTTCCTGGCGATGATTAACCAGCTTACCGGGGTAACGGCAAAAAGCGCCATGAGCGTGAAGCTCGGCTTGAGCGAAGCAAGGAGAAAGGCAGCCACCGCGACCGCAGTGCCATAGAGGAACGCCTTCTCTGCTCTGGGTGAGATTACTCGGTAATAAAGAAACTGAACGATCAGCCAAAAGGTAAAGATTTCGAAAAACATGCACACCGCATCGGAGCGGATTTGCATTTCGAAGACGAGAGGAGTGTTTGAAAGCAGGTAGAGAGCAGCGCCCAATAAGCCGATTGTTTCGTGGGCCATCCGATTCAGACCAGGTTTCAAAAAAAAATCGCCCAGCCTGCGCCAGGTCGCTAGAAAGAGAATGCCGGCGGCTAATCCAAGAAAATGCTGGAGCCATGTAATCGCGCGGAAATCGGAGAAAGTTTGAAGGACCAAGTACACCATCCCGGGGTAGACAAAATTCAAGCCCTGAATGTGCCCAAAGGAGCCGCCGTCTAGCTTCATCAGAGCCGGCCAGAGATATCCGAAATCGCTGTCCGCGATCGGGTCTTGCGGCAAAGAAAAACGCCGCCACGCCGCGACCGCAAAGAGAAAAACCGCAATGCTAAAGTAGGCGGTTCGCCAAAAATTGCTTCGCTTCGCTCGAACCACCGCGCGAAAATTTGAGCTGTTCACACGCACCACTTGCCACAACGCTTGGGGTCTAATCGTAAAGATTCTGTGGGCAATTTACAGGGTGCAGTGCGGCTGTTGCCCGCGTTTTTTGTTTGGAGGTTATAGTCTACCGATGGCCGGACTCGAACCGGCACGGGCCGTTAAGCCCAACGGATTTTAAGTCCGTTGCGTCTGCCATTTCGCCACATCGGCGCAGAGGAAGAAAAAACTCTGCGTGCTACGGCCCGTGCTACAGCCGTTTTGACAGGCGCTTCTCAGCAACCTGTTATGAGCACGAAAAATTCTCATCTTCACGGAGCGAGGTTTGAAGCGGTCCTCGATTCACGCAAGCGAAAAATTCCCGGCCTCTGGCGACGTGGGGCACGCTTTTACGCGCAGCTCCGCGTGACCCTGGCTAACGGAAAGAACGCGCCGCGTCGGCTTGCCCTCGATGCGACGACGCTTGACCAGGCGAAATCGGAACTCGGCATCAAGCGAGCCGACCGTGATCGCGGCAAGCTGCCCGTGCCTACTGGCCGGCCGCAAATGTTCGCGGAGTTTGCGGCGACCTACCTCGCCAGTGGTGAGTTGGCACAGAAAAAGACGAGCACGCAGACGAGCGAACGGCAGGCGATCGCACGCTGGATAAAGCATCTCGGGAACGTGCGACTAGATCGTGTTGGCGCAGTCCAGGTGCACGGCTATCGCGAGGCGCGGCTTTCCAGCGGCACTTCGCCGCGTACGGTCAACCTGGACGTGATCGCATTGCGCCATGTCCTGCGCTTTGCCGTCGATGCGGGGTTGATCGTGGATCTTCCGAAAGTGCGCGCCCTGAAGCAACGGCCGGCGCCGCGCCGGCCGTTGCTCTCGAAAGAGCAATTCGCCGCGCTCCTCTCCGCGGCGAATCCGAAAACGACGAAAAATTTCGAGCAGCTTCGATTCTATCTGCGCTTCCTCGCTCTAACGGGTGCTCGTGAAAAAGAATCGTTAGGCGTTAGGCGGGTTGATGTAGACCTAATGCGGGGTGGAGTGACGATCCGGTGCGGGCGGCATCTCGAAAAACAGCCAAGAGCGGACGGTGGATTTCTCGCCAGAGCTGGAGGCACTCTTGCGGGAATTGCTCTCTTTACTGCCGCTTGATACAACCTGGCTTTTTCCATCGCCGCAGCGCGGGAAAAAGGATGTTGCCGCAAAAACGCTGCGAGAATCGCTCCACGCTGCGCGTAAAGCGGCTGGTTTGGGTTGGGTAGGTTTCCACGATCTACGACACTTCTTTGCCTCGCATTGCGTCATGGCCGGAATTGATTTCATGACGATCGCGAGTTGGCTTGGACATGCCGACGGGGGCGTTTTGGTTGGGAAGGTTTATGGCTACCTGGCGGAAAGTCACAAGCGGGCAGCGGCGCTAAAGCTGCGCTTTTTCTGAATGCCGGCATGTCTGCACGTGCAGACATGGATTTATCATCGTTAAACTTAGTTCGACTAGTTTTGACACCGTTCGCTCTAAGTGAACGCAGAAACGAAAGCAGGGGAATTAGTCCCGTTCGAAGACTGGCTGGCATCGATCGGAAAAAGCCGTTCGACGGGATGGAATTACCGAAAGCGCAAGGCGATCGAAGTCCTAAATGTCTTCGGTAGCCTTTATATCACGCGCGAGGAAATCGCACGCTTTGAAGCGCGGGCGAAGGCCGGCGAGTTTGCCCGGAAGCGCAAGTCTGTCGCCAAACAGCCGGCTTAATGAGCGACCAAAGCGACGCGTTTAATCGGCTCGCGATCGAACGCGGAATCATTATAGCTCCACCGCGGGAGCTTCCGAAAATACCATTACCGCGAAATGGTTTTTTACTGAGCGATTTTGCTCGCGAGGTGGGCAAGGTCGTGGGCGCGAATGGGCTCTTCCGAAGGGACTGCACGCCGGTAACGATCAATCCGGAGACGGGTCGGATTCAGCCGATGGAGGCTGATAGGTTCCGCTCCTACGTCGAGTCGCATCTTCTCCCCTACGTGGACCGGGGAGGCTGGAAAATGGATACAAGCATGACAACTCATGAAGCGCCGGGCGTCTTGGAGGCGGATGAGTTTTGCTTCCCGCTGCGAAAGCTTCGTCGGGTGCATCAAGTGCGGCTGCCGGTGCTCCGGAAAGATGGGCGGATTGAATTATTGCCCAAGGGCTATGATGCGGAATCGAGCTTTTTTACGATGAAAGACGCTCTCGATTACCCGACTGACTGGCCATTGGAGCGAGGTGTGCTTTACCTTCAGGATTTGTTGCGCGAATTCCCATTTGCGGACGCGCGCGCTCGAGCAGCGCACATCGTGGCGATGGTGAGCATGTTCGCCGGCACGCTGCTGCCGGCAAAGGTCAAATCGATGAATTTCCTCTATCGGGCGAACATGGCGCGATCGGGGAAAGGATTGCTAGTTGCGACCGCGATCGCTGGGCCTTGGGGGGCGGTTGAAGTGCAAAGCATCGCCGGCGCAAATCCGGAATTTCGCAAGGTCCTGGATACCGAAGCTCTAAATGGGTCTGCCTACATATTTTTTGATGAGGTGGAATCGAAGTTGGTCAACCGCGCGTTGAATGCGTTCCTAACCGCCAACGTTTGGTCTGGTCGCTTGATGAACTCGCAGCAGCGCTTCGCGGTGCCGCAAAACTCAGTCGTCTTTCTAAGTGGCAACGGGGTTGAATTATCGCCGGACTTGGCCGGCCGATGCCTCTTGATCGATTTGCACGTGAACGAAGCGGATGCGCAGGCGCGAAAAATTGAGCGTGTTATCTCCGACCAGTGGTTAACCAGGGAAGAAGTCCGTTCAGACCTGTTGGCGTCACTTTGGGCGCTCGTGAATAGCTGGAATGAGAAAAGGCGGCCGCGACCGTCGTCGATCTATCGGGGCTTTGAGGTCTTCAGCGAAACCATTGGGGGAATTGTGGAACACGCGGGATTTTACAACCCGCTCCAATCGGCCGCGGCGGAGGTTGATGCCGAGTATGCCGATATGCTTGCCATTGTGGAGCAGCTCGCGCGAGGCGTCCGCGCACGCACGGAATTGGACTTCGATGATCTTATCGCCGCGTGCCGCGAAGTAGGCGCTTTCGAGTGGGAGCTGCAGGTAGGAAACAACTCTCAAGAACTCACACCCCGAGCTCGCAGCTTCTTCGGGAAACTGTTCAGTATTCGTTTTGGTGGTACGATCTTCACCCTTGCCGATGGGCGGCGCGTCCAGTTTGGGAAACGTGGCAAGAACCGTCAGCGGCGCTACACCCTCGGCGTGATCGGTGCCCACTAAGGCGCGCGCGTTTTATCGCCCAACGCGACGAGGGCGGCCGGGAGCTATCTGCCGTCAGCCCGATCATCGCCAGAGGAGCCCTCGATGGGCCGGACCACATAGCCGAGAGCCCCGCCGCGCGGCTTTTTATTTGGAAAGGATAGTGATGCTCTACCTATGCTTAGGGCGCACACGCGGTAGTCGACACTTCTATTAAGAAGAAGTCTAACTCGATCTCCGTTTTTGCTGTGCTACATAGTGCACCTATGCTTTTACCTTGGATAACGTTATCATCACCTATGCCTAAACCTATGTCTAGGAAAGGGACCACCTATGTCCCTTTAGGGGGGGGCATAAGGAATCTTTTCGGCGAGGGGCCGGCACCGAACGGTTAAAAAGTCCCTTTGGTCATTTGCACGAGGCAACCCCAAAAGTTTTATGTCCCTTTTGACACGTCCTCTTCGTGATGTATCCGACTGAAACCAAGCGATCTCCAGGCGCGGTTGATCACGCCGGCAACCGGGAGCGTGATTATGGTGGCGGGACGAGACCACCCGGGCCCGGCGCGTCGGAAAACTTGGCTGCCTGCGGAGAGAATGAGTGGAACGGGATCATCCGCTTAGCGCGCGCGGCCGGATTTCTCGCGTTCCATGCCGAAGGGGTTGCTGTATTGCATTTCGATTGTGTTCGTCTTGATAATGAAAAGGCGGCATAGGGGGTAAAGCTTCGTTGGATGTCTGCACGTGCAGACACCGGATTTTTGCGGCGCGCCGGCTCGGCGTATCCGAGAGGGAACCGGGCGAGAAAATCCGTATAAACACCGGGCATGTGACGACAACGCCGGATGTGTGCACGTGCACACACACCCGGATTCCATTCGCGATCTCACACCGGAACTGAACTGGATGCTCGCCCGTCTCGCCGATGGGTCGTCACATGCCCCACTTTTTTATTCCCGTCCTCGATCTCGACTTTTCGAGGGACAGCGATACTCGGGCAGTCTCTTTCGATTAGGAAATCGATTGCGAGCACAATCGTTGCGGCAAAATCTCGCCTATTTGCGCGGCCATAGAGTTTTAGACGCTCACGTTGGCGGGGCGTCAGTTGCAGGGTTTGGGAGAGAACGGTTTTGATTGATTCAGCTTTCATAGTTTGAATAAAAAAGCCAACGCCAATCGAGCTGCGCGGAAACGCGTTCGCTTCTGCGGCAGGACCCGGTAGAAGCTATCGACTGACGTTGGCGTTTTCTTCATTTTTTGTTTGCGCCGCGGGGTCCTAGGCCCGCTCTGAAGATAGCGATCGCTGTTTCCGCAGCGACGCAGTGAAATTGGCAGGCCAGCGCGCCAGCGCAAGAAAAATTCGCGTTCCGTTTTTGACAGCGGTTTAAGTGCAACATGGCCAAACAACTATCGCCCCCGAGACGAATGCTCGATCTGGCGCAGATTTCGCGCTCCCTGGGAGTGCCTTATACTGCGTTGCGTGAGCTGGTCCGCTCGGGGGCGCTGATTCCCGACGCCGTCGCCGGCCGGCAGGCGCTCTTTGAAGAGGCGCGACTTGAAACGCTGTCCGGCTTAATAATTAGCCGTCTGTCGCCGGTTCAGCGGCGACACCTGGCGCAACGTGCCGGGCAACCCTTCGACAAATTGGGGCTTGCCGGTGTGAACGCATGACGCAGATGTCCAAGCAGGATCGAATTCGCGAGAGGGTCGGGCAGCTTAAACAAAGCAGGACCGGCCGGCCAAAAACGGATGCAGAAATCGAGTTGATCGCGACACGTAAAGTCGAAAGCGAGGATGCGCTCGAAGAAGCAATCCAAGCGATCCCGTCTGCTCGCAAGGAACAGTTGATTGCCGGCACAGCGCGGGCCGCTAATGAGGCCGAAGAAGAATTCTTACAGGGTCATCGCGACACTGAAAAGGCTGAGCGCAATAAAGCCGCGGTTCGCCAAGGTTATCTCGATCGCGGCGAGCCTGTCCCGCGGTATTATTGGACGAACGACGAGGAAACCTCTGCCCTCAATTTGGAGCTGCGCGACGTTCGGAGCGAACTCGCAAGCCTGAATTCGGCGATCGCTACCGAAAACAGCGGGGTGCAAGCTCTTCGCGCCGAATTGGCCACACTCGAACGCAGTATCTCTATCCTTCAAGCGCGGCCGGACGTGCAGGAATATCAAAACCTCGAAGCCACTCTGCAAACCTGCGAGACAAATATCACGAGGAACGCGCATAACGAACAATTACTCGCAGGTTTCATGCAAGCCAAGGGCTTAGGCTTATGACAGTTAGCGAGCAAATTGTAGGAGTCCGGGCTGACTTAAGGGTTGGTCGCGAGAAGCTTGGCACCCTCCGAAGTGAGTTAGAAGCGGTGCGAAAAAAGGACCTTGAGCTGAATACGCAAAAGCGGACGTTAGTTCTACGGCTTGGCGAACTGGAAGGACTCATCGCTAACATTGGGCCACTTACCGCGGGGCTCAGCGTTACTCTTTCCAATATGAAAACAAAGTTAAGCGAAAGTGAAGGACGTATTTCCGAAGCAGAAGCTGTCATAGGAGTCCGCGGAGTTGCCAGGTCCGAGATTGTCTCTCCCGCGACGAAACCCGCGACATCATACGATGATCTGGCCCAAGAATGGAGCGAGCTAAAGGAGAATGAGAAGCTAGGGAAAGTTCCGCGCGGAACGGCGGCGAAGTTTTTGCAGAAGCACCGTGCTGTGCTCTTCAAGGAAGCACCGGCTTCTTCGGAGCAGTCGAAGGCTAAAGAAGAAACGCAAAACTGGGCGCAGAATATTCTTCGTGCGGCGAAGTAGGGGATAACTAAACATATGAGTAAGAATGAGCTTCAGGAGAAGGCAGGCCAAACGCGAACTCTTCATCGGATCGGCCCTGGGCGCCGGATAGAGGAACGGCGAATGAGGAAGGAGCGGCCGGAGAAGCCGCCCGTTGTCACAACGGAAGAGGAAAAGAAGGCTCGTGAGCTGCAGCTCGCCTATGCTAAGATAGACCAGCATCATTTTTCCCTAACTTACGACGAGTTAGGCGACAGGTGGAGCCGTGCGAGGGAGTCATACCGTGACAACCCAACGGATGAATGCCTGGCTGAGATGAAACGCGCTGCGCTTGAGCGAAGCTTTTTCCGTGCCGAGACCCGCGTAAGGAGATGGTGTCGGGAGGTGCTAGGGGAGTTCGTTAACGCACAGGTGATCCCGTGGGCAACCGCAATCCTAGAGCGGAATCTCAAGGCGACTCGTGTGGCGGCCGAAAAAGTCCGGGCGGTCGAAAATAGTCGGTGTCTCAAGCTGACCGGTCGGCCGCTTGTAAGTTCGGATATTGTTGCTGCGGCAGAACGGCCCGTGCGGCACATCGAAGTGATGCGAAAGGGACTCTCGCAACGGGCGCTTAACTACATGCGCTCCCCGGATTCGTTCTTGAGGGCCTTTGCGGCGATCGGCGACGCAAATTTCGAGAACCTGGTCGATGATGTTTTTTCTCCGGAGCAAATCGATAAAATGCTCGCCGAGGAGCGAGATCGACTTGCCGTTGAGGCTGAGGAGTCATCGGTGTTCGACGATCCTGTCCTTAAAGAGGGAGCGCAATCTTCAGCTGAAGAGGGTATCGCGGCGGCTCAAGAGAACGCTGGTTAAGCATAATCGCCCGCTCTGTGACCGCGGAAAAGCAGAGTAACTTTTTTAATGTTAACACTTTCTATCGACACCAGTCAGTTGGAGCGAAAGATTCGCGAATTCGCGGCTGCAACCGATCGGGAAGTCAATGATGTTGCCCGGCAGCAAATGAAGCTGGCCATCCAAGGGAGTGGGCGCATTCCAGGGATATTTGATATTACGCCTCCCGCCGGCAACGGGGTACAGGGAGTAGCGGCTAAACGTGCGGGCGAGCAAGCGATTGTGCGGGACCTCGGGCTTATGGGGTTCGAGCCTGTCACGATCAAGGGTTATCGCCAGATCAATACCGTTTTCGGCCATAAGCTGAAGGACCCCATACGCGTAAAGACGAAGCTCAATCCGAAGTTCGCAGATCCGAAAATTCACCATCACTCTCGCCTACTCGCCGCGAAAGGACGCCGCGGTCGCATTACGCGCGGCGGAGGAAAGAAAGGCGTATGGGGCGGGGCACAAGCCTTCTATGCCGATCGGGTAAAGTTCAACGCTTTTAAGAGAAACCTTTTATCTCACGTTGGCCGACTCGCGGCAGGCTGGATTCCTGCGGCTTTGGAGCTTGGCGCTCGAGTACCAGCTTTCATTCTTCGCCACGCTGGCAGTAACCACGGCACAATCGAGATATCATATACGGACGGCATCGAAATTCGTATCACTAACCACTTTCCTGATTCCGCGAGTAAGGAAGCGTCTGCAACCCAGCGGAGAGCTGATTACATTATAGGTCTTAGAGTTAGTTCTCTTGCTCGTCAACTTAAGGCGCAGCTAGCGGGAAAGTGGAAGTAAAAACCCTATGCCCGACGTAAGAATATCTGCTGGCATTGATTCCTCTTCGGTTAAGACCGGTCTGGCTGAGATTCGGGCTTATGCGAAGGAAACCTTCGCGAGCTTTGACTCGATCGGAAAGTCATTCGCGGGCGGCTTTCTTGGTGGCGTTGGTATTGGCTCGATCGTCTCTTTCGCGAAAGGCGTCTTCGATCTCGCCGGACATATTGAAGACCTCTCCGAACGCTTCGGAGTCGGAACCAAGTTTATTCAGCAATGGGCCGGCGCCGGGGAGGAGGCAGGCGTTTCGATGGATGACGTGGCCCAGGCGCTAAACAAGCAGACTATCGCTATTTCCCGTGCGAATAATGGCAACGAGCAGCTAGTCCGAGATTTTCAGGCCCTTGGCGTTTCGGTTGGTGACCTAAAGAATCTCACGCCGGAGCAGATATGGGAGAAAATTTCTCATTCCTCGATGAATGCGGCGAGCATGGTTGAGATTTTCGGAAGAAACGCGCTGAGTTTAATTCCGGTGATGAAATCTGTCGCTGATGGTACGGTCCCCCTTGGAGAGGCGATCGACGATAACGTAATAAAAAAGCTGGACTCGGCTGGCGATGCCTGGACTAGAGCGGAGAAAAGGGGCGAGGTCAGGGGCGGCAATTTGTTAGGCTATCTCGTCCAGATTGGCGAGAAGTTTAAGAATATCAGTCCTTTTGCGATCGGCATAGATAAGTTGCTGGGAACCGGTGACGCACCGGCCGGATCTCAGAAGGTGCGGTCGTTTCAGAGGGATGATCCGGAGGAGGCGCGAGCGCGGGAACAGGAAACCGTACGTGAAGAGTCTTTGCGAGACCGTTTGGCAAAATTGGACGAAGACCGTGCCGCACGTCAGCGGACCAATCAGGAGCAACTTAATTTCCTTCTCGCTCAGCGTAGAAGCATCATGGAAACGGTCCTGCAGGGAGGCGCGACCGAAGAAGAATCACTCAAGGCCGGCGTCGCGTTGGCGGAAAATCGCAATGCCGTCGATGCAGTAAACTCGAAGATTTCCAAAGACCAGGCCGAGACGGAAAAGAAGATAACCGCGGAGCGAGAGAAAGCGGCCGAGCAAGCCGAACGTGAAGCCGAGGCCCGGGCAAAGGCAGCTGCTCAGGCTCGGCAAGAACTGGCTGACTCGCTCGAAAACTCAGCCGAGCTCCGAGAGCAGTTGGCGGGACACGAGGACATCGCGAAACAGTTGAAAATCTCTTACGATTTCAACCTGAGAATCAATGAAGCGCGAGCGGCGGGTAACAAGGATCTGGCTTCTCAGCTGGAAACTGAGAAGCAGCTAACCCTTGAGATCGCGAAACAAGAGGCTGCGGCCAAGAGGCGTGAAGAAGAGGCTAAGCGGATCGCTCAGGCAAGTGTGATTGCCGGTCGCACGACGGAAGCCGTCCGTAGCGGCCAGACCAGTATCGATCTCTCCGCCCTGCCCAAGACGCAGGCCCTTCTCGCCGCGGGGGTAAGCGGCACCCTTCTCGGCGCCGCCCAGGCCGAGGCGCGCAATCCGCTCACCGGCGTAGTGACCGACGATGCGCTCGCCACCGCGCTTTCCCGCCTAAGTGCAAGTACCAGAAACGGCTTCCGGAACCTCAGCTCAGTCGAACAGACAAGGGTTGACCAACTCAATCAGCAATTTGCGGCCAGTCAGAGCGCGCTGGCCGCCCAAAATAGCATCGCGGCCGCCGCGGCTAGGGATAGCCGACGCGAAAACCTCACCGCCGAGATTCTCCGTGTCGGCTCGGGGGATAGCCAGCTCCTAAAAGAAATCCTTGAGCAACTCCGAATTACGCACTCGGTCATTACGCCGCCACCGGGTTAATATGGGCGCGCAAGAGCGGTTAAGTCCGGGGTTAGATGAATTGCGCGCTTGGGCGCGCGAGGTTGATGACAGGGGCATCTCGCGCTCGCTTTTGATCGCTGCGCTTTTTCGATCAAGTTTCGGATGGCTGCTCATAAGGCTTATTCTCGTGCTCCTGGTGGGGCCTGTAGGCTTTTGCGCAGGCCTCTACGCGGCTTGGCGTAGTCGAGCGAAGTCTCGGCGATGAACAAGCCGCCATCCTTTCAGCGCTGGCATCGTTTTCTGTTCTGGATTTTAAGCTGGCGGATAATGCGCTCCCGTCTCGCTATGAGCGTTGCGGTCTTTATCTGGCTCTTGATCCTCGGTATTGCATGGATTTGGGACCATGTTTTCGTGCCCCTTCTCGCGAACCTCGCGGGTGCCATACTAGGGCCGCCGATTGGAATTTGGCGTTTCCTGGTGCCCCCGGAAACGCGCGCCAAAATCGCCGAAATTATTGATGCGCTTTGGGGCGGAGGCCGCGGACGATAAACCGCTCCGCTCGCGTGCTACGGTTTTGTGCTACAGCGAGGGCTGTATCGAACTGCCTCTGTAATTTTCCCGGAAAGTCCAAAAAAGGGGTATTTTAACCTCTCGTGAAGATCGTTATGGTTTGACGACTTTTGACTTGATTAAATCGTCGCCGCGGCAATTTTAAGTCCGTTGCGTCTGCCATTTCGCCACATCGGCGTTGCGCCGGCACTTTACGCATGGAGGGCGGCCCGGGAAAAGGATTTCAACCGCCGCGCCGGAGGATTTCGCCAAAGGAAAATCATTTTTTCTTTGAAATCCTCCAGCGGATTCGGCCTAATCCGCACCGCCGAATAAATCTGCTTCCGGGAGGATCCTGCCATGGTTAACTTCGATCACAATGCCACCAAATTCAGCGCGCCCAACGCCCTGCTGCTCGCCCAACTCTGCAACGCGGCCTACGGCAACGAAGCCGACGCGCGCGTCCTCACCCGGCAGATGGGCTTTACCGACTTCGAGTGGGTCGATCTCGAACAGCAACTCGAAAACACCTCCGCGCTCATCGTCGGCTGCGATGATTTCGCCGCGATCGCTTTTTGCGGCACCAAAAATCTCAAAAATTGGATGACCGATCTCCATTCCACCCCGGGACGCTTCGCCTGGTTTTTCGCCGGTGCGCCCGATGTCGGCGAGGTCCACGCCGGCTTTGCTTTCGCCCTGCGCCATTCCTGGGAAAAAATCAATCTTGCCATGAATCGCGTCATTCCTCCGGTCGCAACCGCCGTCGCGAATCTCGAAGGCCTTTCCACCCGGCGGCAAAAAACCCTCTGGATTACCGGGCACAGCCTGGGCGGGGCGCTCGCCGCCCTTGCCGGCGGCGTCTTCTCGATGCTTCCCGGCGGCATCATCCGGCCGGTCGGCGGCGTCTACACTTTCGGCCAGCCGCGCATCGGCCTGCATAACTTCTGCGGCGCTTATGATCGCCTCCTCCAGCGCAAGACCTTTCGCTTCATCAACCGCGAAGACCTCGTCCCGCGGGTGCCTTTTCGCGGCTGGGATTACTCCGATCTCGGCCAGATGATTCACTTCGATAGCAACGGGGTGCCCCACTCCGAGAGCCGCGAATGGACCAACTTCCTCGCCCGCACCTTCGAGAGTTTTGGCGATTTTTTTAATATCGCGACCCACTTCAGCCCCGACGTCGGAGACCACAGCCGCACCGGCTACGAGCAGCTCGTGCGCGAGCATCAAGCTGAGCTCAGCGCGCTCTTTGCCTAACGAATCGGGCACCTGTCGCGTGCGTCTCGGCGGCAATTTACATCCGCCGCCCCCCTCCCGAGCGAAGAAGGAGTGACGCCGGCCCCCGCCTCGCGCTCGCACAAACTTCAACCGGATAAAACTTTATGGCAGGTAAATTGGACGGAAAAAAAGTCGCGATCCTCGTGACCGACGGATTCGAGCAAGTCGAGATGACGAAGCCGCGCGAAGCGCTCCAAGAGGCCGGCGCCGAGGCGAAAATCGTCTCGTTGGAATCGGGCCAGATCCAAGGCGTGAACCACGACGAGAAGGGCGACAAATTCGACGTCGACCTCACCCTCGACCAAGCGGAGGCGAAAGACTTTGACGCTCTCCTCATCCCCGGCGGTCTGATGAACCCCGACGAGCTGCGCCAGCACGACGAGGCGCTCGATTTCGCGCGCCACTTCTTCGCGGCCGGTAAACCAGTCGCCGCGATCTGCCACGGGCCGCAGGTGTTGATCACTGCCGGCCTCGTGCGCGGCCGCACCCTCACCTCCTGGCCCGCCCTGGAAGTGGACTTGGAAAACGCCGGGGCCAAATGGATCGATGAAGAAGTGGTGGTCGATAACGGCCTTGTGACCAGCCGCAAGCCCGACGACATCCCGGCCTTCAACGAGAAAATGATCGAGGAATTCGGAAAAGCGCCGCGCGCCAGCGCAAGAGCCTCCGGGGTCGGCGCGAGCAAGCCGCCTCCGCCCCTCACCTTGGAGACTTAGAGTCGTTAGGCACCCCAGTGGCGCAAGCTTCTAGCTTGCGAGTTTTATGAGCGATGAGCTGGGCTGGAAGCATGCGCCAGAGGGGAAGCTCGCCTCACCAGCTTGGGGCGAGATGCATATTTTTCGGACCCGAGCGACATCGGTCGAAACCGGTTACACTTTCCTCTGATGAAAAGGAAACGCCAGCCCATCTCACTTCGCTCCGGACCGATTGAATTCCTCAAGCTCAACACCGAGCAATGGCAATGGCGCGATGCCTACCAATGGCTTCTCGGGTTAAGCTGGCCGCAATTCGCGCTCCTGGTTGGAGCGGTTTACATCGCGCTCAATCTCCTCTTCGCCGCCCTCTACACGATGGGAGGTCCCTGTATCTCGGGGATGCGGCCCGGCTCCTTCCTCGACGCCTTCTTCTTCAGCGTGCAAACCATCGCCACCGTCGGCTACGGCAACATGGCTCCCCAGAACCTTTACGCCAACATCCTCACTACCATCGAGATCATGGGCGGCATCTTCCTCGTCGCCGTCATGGCCGGCCTCATCTTCGTGCGCTTCTCCCGGCCGAGCGCGCATATCGTCTTCAGCCGTTCCATCGTCATCGCCCCCTTGAACGGTCAGCGCACCCTCATGCTCCGCATCGGCAACCTGCACCAGCGCAGCATGGTCGAAGCGGAATTCCGCATCCTTTTTAACCGGGACGAACCGCTCCTGGAGGGCGGCGACTTCCGCTATTTCTATACCCTCAAACTGCAGTTCGACCGTCTCCCCAGCTTCCCCGCTGCCCTCACCTTGCGCCACGTCATCGACCAAGAGAGTCCCCTCTACAGCGAAACTCCGGAAACCCTCGCGAAAGGTCGGGCCGTCTTCATCGCCTCCGTCGTCGGCATCGATCCGGTCATCCCAGCGGCGGTCCAGATCCAGCAGGATTACCTTTGGAGCGACCTCGTTTTCAACGAGCGTTTTGTAGAAATCTACACCGACAAAGGCGACGGCATCCTGGCCGTCGACTATGGCCGTCTCCACGACACCGAGCCGGTGAAAAGCTAGCCCGCGCCCTCCGTCACGCTCCCCTGTAGACGCTTCGCTCAGCGAAGCGCGGGAGATCGGCGTGCCAATTGAAACGACCCCACGCTCCCCAGAACGACGCGTCCATGGCCTGACACAGATGCGCGCGTGATAGCGGCGAACGATGTCGGGCTCCCCGGTTGCGCGTCTCGAACTGGTCTGCTCGCATCTTAAGCGAACTGGTTAGGACCGAATAAGAGCCGTTAGGGAACGAAAGCGTTGCCGCCGGCCGCCTTTGCGTCACCAGGAAGATATTGCCGCTTCTAGAGCGTGTCAGGCACCTTGCCGATCGATGACCGGGCGGGCTGCGGGGGCGTTTTCGCTTCTCTTGCGCCCCCAGATTTTGTCATCCCGATCCGGCGCAGCGCGGAGAGGGATCTCACGCGATACCCCGGATGCACTTTGGTCTCCTGCGCCAGCGCATCTTCCAACCGGGAGGTCCCTCTCCGTCCTCCGGCGGATCGGGATGACAAGCAGGAAAGACGGCGTGCGGCCGACTCCTGGCTCTGGGATGACGAAAGTGCATAACACTCTCTAAGTGCTCGTCTTCCTTCGCTCACGAAAGGCTTCGCGGATCAGCTTCTCCAACGTCGCGAGGTCGACATCACTTAGACAGCGCAGGTAAAGGCAGCCCTTACCCGCCTTATATTTTCCCAGCTTCGCGCGCAAGGTCGCCTCCGGAATAGATTCCCAGCCCATACAATGCGATCTCGCTCTTGCCCGACGAGAAACCGACGATGCAGCTAGGAATTCGTCCGGGATGACGTTGGTGACCTGGCCTTGTTTTCTGCCCTACGCTTCCCCTTAACTGGCCGGAGGAGCTGCCGCCGGCAAAGGCGTTTTGGAATACATCCCGAACGGATGGCCCGACGGGTCGAGCGCGACCGCAATCGCCCCCCTTCCCTTCGACAAGTTAAAAGGAAAGCCCGGTGCAATCGTGGCGCCAAGCTCTTTGGCTTTACGGCAGACCGCGACCAAGTCATTCACCTGCACATAAACGACCCCGTTGAAAGGACTCAGCTTTCCCTCCGCCACGCGGAGCGTGCCAATCCCAGTTTCGGCGGAGTTGATCTCAACCGCGAGATTCGTCCCCTCGAGCGGCGTATAGGTCCAGGCAAAAAGCTTTCCGTAAAACTCCTTCGAAGCCGCAAGATTGGTGGTTGTGATATCGAACCACGCGATCCGTCCGGGGCCGACGTCTATGGGTGAACTCCTTTCCGTGGGAGCCGGAGTCTGCTCCGCCGCACCAAGGCTCGCCGCCATGAGCGCGAGCACACTCACGATGAGGATGACTGGAAGGATTTTGCCTCTTGTTCTCGATAACGTTTTCATTTCATTGCTCTTTCGAATTTTTGTCTTCACGACCCATAGATAATCGAAGCGCCGCCGTCTGGCTTGACAGATCTTGCGAAACATCATGAAGAAAAGTGAGGCCAAAGCGTTCGACTATGCAGACCGCATCAACCGCGCGATCAACTTTATCCTGCGGAATCTCGCGCAACCGATCCATCTCGAGGCGGTCGCCCGCGCGGCCTGCTTCTCCCCGTTTCATTTCCATCGCCTCTTCCGCCTCCAGATGGGCGAGTCGCTGAACGACTTCGTCAAACGCCTTCGCCTCGAGCACGCCCTCGGCCTCATGTCGCGGCCTCACCGGACCTCGCGGCCCTCCCTCTCTCTGACCGAGGTGGCCTTCGCTTCCGGCTTTGCTTCTTCCTCGGATTTTGCCCGCTGTTTCAAGCAACGCTATGGTTTTCCGCCGAGCCGCTTTGACCTGCAGTCCTTCCGCGACACGCGCCGGGAAGAGTGGCAGCTCGCGGTCAGCGATCCAGCAACGCGCAACCGACTCGATCGCCTGCAGTGCGGAGCAAACCCGGATGGCTTTACCGTGCAAATCCGGCGGTTGCCGGCGCGCTCTGTCGCTTATCTCCGAGTCCTGAATTCCTTCCGACCCGGCGCCGTCACGGAGACGGCTGCCCGGCTCGTTCGTTGGGCGGAAGCGCGCGGTCTGGCTGGTGGTCAATGGCTCGGTTACATGTGGGACGACCCCGAGATCACCGCGCACGAACTCTGCCGCTATGATATCGGGCTCGTCCTACAGGACCCCCTCACTTCGAGCGACGAGGTGAGTCAGCTTCGATTCGCGGCGATGGAAGTCGCCGAGGTGGAAATTCGCGGCCCGATCGAACTCGAGTTGCGCGCGCTTGATTGGCTCTACCAGACATGGCTGCCGGCGAGCGGTTTCGTGCCGGCAGATGAACCCTGTTTCGAAGCCTGGATGGGGCTGCCTTTTGCCCACGGCACCGAGCACTTCGAACTGCGCCTCCAGCTTCCTGTGACCCGCAATTAAAGGTCCGATCGCGACCAGGCGCGTCCATGTTTCCGCCTCTGCACGCGAACAACACGCGCCTCCACGCGATCCTACTCGCAGTCCGGCTTTTCTTTCGAGAAACAAAGCCATTCCACGAGCCGAAACTTCGATCGCGGAAGAGCCGGCTGGCTTCCAACATTCTCGCGCGATCATGAAATTTTTCCGGCCTGGTTTTTGCTTTCTTTCAGGCATGCCACAATGAGCGGTATTACAACAATCCGGTCAAAGGCACGGCGATGGAATGGCCCCAAGCGCAACGGGGCTTCGAATCCATCCGCCGTCGCAATCCCGATTCTATTCTCGCGCTGAGTGAGTATTGCTCAATCAGTGGCTTCGCCACCGTCGAGCCCGCTCGACTCATGCGCAGTCTTTTTGAGGAAGTTGGCCCGCGGGTCGACCTAAAGGTTTGGCGAACGACTGATCTGTTCTTGCGGGATCGGCACTGGGCATACTCGCACTAACGGCTGATCGACTCGACGAAGCGCTGGAAAGGTAACCAGCGGGGAATGCGAGCACTGACGAGATCAGGTATTGCCGGAGAGCGACTGTCGGTATTACCCAACAGGCATGAGGGTCCTCGCCTGCAAACGTCCACACGCCCTCAATGGTCGCCTTACCGATCTGGCCAAGCGGCGTGGAGTGGTCAAATCTGTTTCTTTTCGCGAGGCCATCGAAGCGAAAACTGTCGAGGAAGCGGCCGCAACCCGGGCGCCGGCTGCCAACCTCATCGAAGCCTTCGCCGATAGCGTTGGCTCCATCGCGACTGGGCAGCGCGACCTCGCCCGCTCGCGCAACGCTAGGTTACCAGATAGATCCGATCGCTGGGCGGTCGAATCTGTCCATCAGGTGCTTGCCATGGGTTTTCCGCCAGTTGCAATAATGCGTCGCGCGCCGCTCGGCTCTCTGCAGGCTTTAGTCGATCAATCTCCTCCAACGCACGCTGGTGGAGAACAAACTGCCACTGGCTCATTCCTCGGGCTCTTCGGCGACTTTCCAGTGCGCTTCGGCCTCTACCTGCCTCACTCGCTGACGACCACCTGCAAATCGCTACGGCGCCTCTGCAGCTGGGCGAGTTCCTCGGCGGTCTGTCTCAACTCTGGTACGGCGAACATTTCATCCACTAGGTAGACTGCGATCCATTTGCGCTCCTCCGTGGTCCGCGCATCGATCATCTGCTTAAGCTCTGCGGTGCTCATTTCGGGTAGAGTAGGAGCGTAGCTTTCCGGTCGAACATTGTCGAGCCGTTACGGCCCGCATCATCTGCTGGCGCGGGTGATGCGCTCGCGGGTAGGTCCAGGGGTAACTAGCCGCGCCTTGACGGTGGGCGCGTTATTTTGGCCGGACCTCCTGCCCCGCTGCTAGATTCGACTGCTTTTATTCCAGGAACTTCAGCAACGCGTCGGTCGTTTCCTTCGGTTTCTCCTCCAGGATCCAATGGCCCGAGCCTTTGAGCACGACGACGGTGACCTGATCCGCAACTCGCCTGGCTTGTTCGGCTAGCGGCCCACCTAACGACTTGTCGCCGCCAATCGAGAGCACGGGCATGGTCAGCTTGGTTTGCGACATTTTCGCGAAATCCTTCGCCAGTTGCGGCCACGAGGCAAAGTAAGCCCACGCCGCCCTCATCCGGCCCGGTTTCGAGTAGGCGGAGACATAGGCGGCCCGATCCGCCTCCGGGAGCGAGTGATTCTTATCGGCCGCGAGATCGTTCCAGAAGTAGGCGAAGTAAATTGCCTCCCGTCCTTTCACCAGTGCTTCCGGGGTGGGGCCGTGGAAACGAAAATGCCAGTAGTCAGGGCTATCGTAGATCGGTTCCCAGCCTTTCACGCCAGGAAGGAAGGCATCCATCAAGGCGAGCTTCTCGGTTTCGGACGGGAACTTCGCCGCGTAGGCGTAGGCCACCATCAAGCCAATATCGTGCCCGACCACCGCGGCTTTCTCCACGCCTAACGAACGAAGGAGCGCGTGAATTCTTTCCGCGGAGGTGATCATGTCGAGCCCGTCCGCCGGGATGGCGGAATCGCCAATCCCCGGCAGATCCGGGGCGATCACGGTATGCTTCGCGGCGAGGAGCGGCATGAGCGGACGCCACATCCGCGAGGTCTCTGCGTATCCATGCAGCAACAAGACCGCCGGCCCTTTCCCGGCGGTGAGGTAACGCAACCGCACGCCGTCGACGTGCGCAGTGCGCGAAGTGATTTCGTTCTCCGCGGCCCCGACATTCCCCGACGCCGCGAACGCAAAAAGAAGCCCACCGCAAAACAAGGCACGACCGAGGCGCAGACCGAGAATTTGTTTCATGAAAGGAGTGTTTCACTCGAAACCAGGTGGAAGGTCAATGCTCTTCCCGCTCCTGGCAGGTCCGCATGGGGAGAGGGGGACGAGAAGGATGAAGGCAGAATTAAGAATTTGCCCGGCCGGCGTTTGAAAGCCCGGCCGTTGCGAAGCATCCGTTACGGGAAAGCCCGGCGCCGCCTTCGGCTGCGCTACGGGTTACGGCGACGGAGAACTTCTTGATCCGTTTCTGCGGCGGGATAAATTGCGGTGGTGAACGCGTCGATGAAAGAGTTGCGGCAACTTCCGATCGCGGAACGCATCCAATTGGTCATAGAACTGTGGGACAGCATCGCTGAGGAGTCACCGGCGATTGACCTCTCGAAGGAGCAGATCGCAGAACTCGACCGCCGTCTGGAGGCACTGGAGGCACAGCCGGAAAGCGGAACGCCGTGGCACATCGCACGTGAACGCATTCTGGCAAGCTTGTGAATCTGCCGGTTATCGCGCGCGACGAGGCGGAGGCCGATATCGCAGAGGCCGCGCTCTGGTATGAACGGCAACGCGCGGGATTGGGCTGGGAGTTTATCGGCGAGGTAGATTCGTGCTTCAATTTAATGGCCCGGCAGCCGGAGGTTTTTCCGGTTGTTTATCGGAGTGCTCGCCTAGGGCTTTTACATAAGTTTCCTTATCTGGTGGTTTATCGCGTCTTTCCACAGTTCATGCACGGACGACGGCATCCGCGAAGGTGGAAGGCGCGAGTCCCCTCCCTCGGCGTGACGCCGACGACGCGGCGGAAGACGAGCGCAAAGCGGGGCAGGGTAACCAGCGGCGGCGAGGGCGTTCTAGCCACGAAGAGTGAGCGCGCCTAACCGATTTTCGCAGCGGGCGCGGCACGGTCCTGGCTGTTTCTCCAGTCGTTATGACCAAGGATATTGTGGATGGGTTGCTCCAGGCGATGCTGGAAAGCGCGGAGGGGGTTTCGGATTTGCTCTTTGTCCCGGGGCGACCGCCGCTGGTCGAGTCGCACGGGCGGCTGGTCGATATCCCGGTCGATACGCCCGATTCGACGCTCGATAAACAGGCGGTCGATCAGGTCGCGGATGTGCTCATGAATGGGAATGAGCGGCTGATCGCCGATCTGGCGGCGGCGGGCTCCTGTGATTGCAGCTACGCGGTGCCGAACGTGGCGCGGTTCCGGGTGAATATTTTCAAGCAGAACGGCCAGCGTTCCATCGTGATGCGCCGGCTCGCGACGAAGGTGCCGCAGCTCGATGCGCTCGGCTTACCGCCGATTTTTCGCGAGATGATCCGCGAGAAAACCGGGATCGTTCTCGTGACCGGCGGCACGGGGAGCGGCAAGACGACGACGCTAGCGGCGATGATCAATGAGCTCAATCACACGCAAGAGATCCATATCGTGACGCTGGAGGATCCGATCGAGTTTTTCTACAGCAAGGAGAAGGCGGTGGTGAGTCAGCGCGAGATGGGGAAGGATTTTCGCTCGTTCGCGGATGGTCTGCGCGCGGCGCTCCGCCAGGCGCCGAAAGCGATCCTGGTAGGTGAGATCCGCGATCGCGAATCGCTCGATATCGCGCTGACGGCTTCCGAGACTGGGCACCTCGTTTTTAGCACGATGCACACGATTTCGGCCGGGCAGACGATTAATCGCATCGTCGGCATGCACGCGATCAAGGAGGAACAACAGGCCCGGCAGCGGTTGTCGGAGACGTTGCGCTACGTGGTGAGTCAGCGGCTTATCCCGAAGATAGGCGGCGGGCGGTTGCTCGTGACCGAGATCATGGGAAGCAGCATGCGCACGCGCGAGACGATCGTTTACGGGGAATCGGAGAATAAGACTTACAACGAGATCATCGAGGCCGGCTCGACCATGGGCTGGCATTCCTTCGATCAATCGTTGCTCAAGGCTTTCGCGGAGAACCTTATCTCGGAAGAGACGGCGCTGACTTACTGCTCGCAGAAGGCGAGAATGCGGCGTGACCTCGATCATTTGAGCAAAGCCAGTGGAGGCGGGAGTGGGGAGAGTCAATCGGGCCTAAAGCTTTCCGCGGCGCAACCACCGCCCGCCCCGGCTCGCCCGCGCCAGGTGCCGGTGCCCCCGATCGTGACCCCGCCCGCGGTGCTCGGGATTAAGGAAGTAAAAACCTAGAGCCTGTCATGGACTTTGCGACTGGTGGAGGGACGGGCGCCGTCCCGTCCGTGGTGCTGGGTGGGGAGAGCCGAAGCGGCCTAAACCTCATGGACGACACGGAGGTCGTCCCTCCATCGCGCTCCATAAAGTGCATGATCCGCGCTTCGCCGTAACCATGCAGTTCGTTCCTGAAAACGAACCGGCCGGCTTGTAGCGGCGAGGGCGTCGCCGCTACACCGGGGCCCCTCCTTCCGCGTCCAAATGCATCGTTACGGCTTAGTCGCGGGCGTGGCCCGAAGCATTTGCAGGTGACCGCCCCAGAACTGCCGGCGCAGCCTTGGGCGAGCTGCCGCCGCGAGAGGCGGCGCGCCCGACGGATGAAGCGGGACTTTCTTTTTCTTCCCAGCCGTGGACATAATGCCTCCGCGCTCCATGACCACGCCGAACAAAATCACCCTCGTCCGCATCGTTATGATCCCGGCGTTTGTCCTCATGGCGCTCTATTACGGGGAGAGCATCAACCGCGGGAAGCCGCTGGAATGGCAGCGTTACACCGCCATCGCCATCTTTCTCCTGGCCGCGGCGAGCGATGGGCTCGATGGCTATATTGCCCGCCGTTATAATCAGAAGAGCGCGCTCGGGGTGATTCTCGATCCCATTGCTGATAAAGGTTTGCTGCTCAGCGGCATCATCACCCTCAGCATCAGTAACTGGAGTAGCGATCCGCGGAACGGACATTTCCCGACTTGGTTTCCGGTGCTCGTGATCAGCCGCGATGCGGTCATTCTGATCGGGAGCGCGGTCCTCCATTTGCTGAATGGCAAGGTGCGAGTGCGCCCGGCCTGGACAGGGAAAGTCGCGACCTTTCTGCAAATGGCGGCCATCGCCTGGGTGATGATGCAGTTGACCTTTCTCCCGCTCCTTTATGTGGTGGCGGCGGCTGGTTTGTTCACGCTCGTCTCCGGCGTGGTCTATGTGATGGATGGCTTCCGCCAGCTCGGGGCGCACGGGCAGAGCGACGCCTTCTGAGGGTTACTTTTTATGGAAGAAAATATGACCCGCAGTGTAGCCATCGTGGGCCGGCCGAATGTCGGGAAGTCCGCGCTTTTTAATCGGCTGGCCGGGCGCAACATCGCGATCGTGCACGATCAGCCCGGGATCACCCGCGATCGTATCTCGGCGCCGAGCCGGCGTGGGGAATTCGTGATCTGGGATACCGGCGGCATTGGGGGGCAGGGCGAGACGGAGCTGCTCGACGAGGTGCGGGCGGCGGCCGACGCGGCCATGCGCGAGGCGGATCTGATTCTTTTCCTGGTCGACGCGCAACAGGGGCTGACCCCGATCGATGAAGAACTGGCGCGGCTGCTCCGGCGTTCGCAGCGGCCGGTCCTGCTCGTGGTCAACAAGATCGATCACCCGAAACACGAAAACCTGGACGCCGAGTTTACGCGGTTGGGGTTTCCGGAGGTCCTTTCGGTCAGCGCGGCGCACGGGCTTGGCTTTGATTCGTTAGTCAAGGCGATCGAGGAACGGCTGCCTCCGTTGATTCGCGACCCACAGCCCGCCGCCGCCCCTCCTCTTTCCCTTGCCATCGTCGGCCGGCCTAACGTGGGTAAGTCTTCCCTGGTCAACGCCATCCTCAGCGATCGGCGCACGATCGTGAGTAACATCCCGGGGACGACGCGCGATGCCGTGGATATCGCTTACCGACACGGGCAGGAGGATTATTTGCTCATCGATACGGCGGGCATCCGATCGCGCGGGAAGCATTCCAGCTCGGTCGAAGTCTTTAGCGTGATGCGCTCGGAACGGACGATTCGACGCGCCGATCTCAGCGTGCTCGTGGTCGACGCGACCCTCGGCGTGACCGCGCAGGACAAGAAGATCGGCATGCTCATGCAGAAGGCGCATAAGCCGGCGCTCATCGTGGTGAACAAATGGGACCTGGTAAAACCCGAGAGCGGCGCCAAGGAGACGCTGGCGGCGCTCCTCCGGGAGACGCGCGAGCGGTTGTTTTTCCTGCCCTACGCGTCGGTCCTGGTCGCCTCCGCGCTGACGGGGGAAAACGTGGATCGGCTTTTCGGAGCGATCCGCAAAATCCGGCGGGCGTCTCAGGAACGGATCAGTACCGGGGTGCTCAATCGGCTTTTGCGCGCCGCTTTCGCGGCCAATCCGCCGCCCATGTCGGCGAATAAGCGGATGAAGTTATTTTATGCGACGCAGACCCGGGCGGCGGAGGAAAGGGCGCTCGGCACGCCGGAGTTTGTCCTGTTTGTGAACGACCCGCAGTTGTTAGGCGACACTTATGCACGCTACCTGGAGGCGCAGATCCGGGAAGCGCAGGCCTTTCCGGGGTTGCCGATCATGTTAAATTTCCGGCCCCGGACGGAGACGCCCGCGCACAAGGATCGGCACGGTTGAGTTCTATGGCGTCGGTGTCAGGCACTTACACCTACATTTTAATTTACACGCTCGCTGCCCAGAAGGGGCAGGGTAAGGCCGAGCCCTGTAGACGTTTCGCTCTGCGAAACGCGGTGCCTAGCGTTGCTCACAAGAGTCGGCCGGCCTTCTCAATCCAGAGAAGGCCTGGCGCGTGCTGACGGCGTGGTCAAATCTCGCGCCTCCCAGGAAGCTGTTTAGCGTCCATTCCTGCTCGCGGCTTTCCTTCACTCGCCCAATCACATCTTGTCATCCCGAGCCCGCGCAGACGGCGAGGGATCTCGCGAAAGGTCTCGGCGTCCGGCTTCAGGACAAATGAACCCATCAGAGCAACCGTGAGATCCCTCGGCGCGCTGCGCCAGCCTCGGGATGACAACGGGCCCAGCTTTCTCGTGTAACGCTACACACATCCTTCCTCAGAGGGAGGCGTCTACAGGTCGGCTCCTTCGCTCATACTTGCACCTACACTTTAACTTGCACTTACACTCTCCCTGCCCAGAAGGTTTAAGTGAAGGTGTAAGTGCAAGTGGGGAGGGCGGAGCCCCGGCCGTCGGTCAAAGGCGAACCCAGCTCTTTTCCTGCGCGCTTTAGGCGATGGCGGGGAGGACGCGCTGGGTCGCGAGCCCGTCGGCGAAAGCCGGCACGCTCTTGCTTTCCACACCGCTTTCACGAAATCCGCGACGGCGGTGCGCACGAAACTGTGTTCGTAGCGGAGCAGGTATCCCGGCGGCCACCCCGGGCCGACATAGGGATGGCCCAGCTCGGTCACGAGGATTGTCGCGGAAACCGCGCCGTCCCTCCGCCTCGCGTGCGTCGTAAAATTGCAACCGGTTCCATCCGCTCGAGATCGAAAGCGAGGGCGACGGCGCTCCCGTTGATACTGATCGTTAGGTTGTTTTTGCGCCCCGGGGCGAGGGCGGGTCGCTTCCAAGATGGCGAGGGCGCCGTTGCGAAAAGGGCCCAGCACGATGGCGGCGTCATCGATCGTCACTTTTCCCCGACGCTTGGGATCGTCTTCGCGCGGCCGCCGTTTCACAAAAGTCTCGAGGGTGGCGCAGACTTCCCGGAAATCTCCCGGCAGATGACGGTCCAGATCGACCAGATGCGAGCCGAGATCATGAAGAGATGAAAAAGTGCCGGGGGTCGGGTATATAGCGCCCGGTGTCGACACTCAAGATGAAATGCCCCTCCTGCCGCGAGGCGCTCGCCGAGCCGGGGCCGCGCTGTCCGCATTGCGGGCTCACCCTGCACAAACTCGATCTCAAATTCGGGGTCGCCCCGAAGCATTTCGGCGCCATGACCGATCGCACGCTCGCGCTCCCGAAGCCGGAGTTGCGCAAATTGCACATCCTCCTGGAGTTGTTCCAGCGTAAGTTTCCGCAATCGGTTTTCTCCGTCTTCCTCACGGAAATGCCGGCCGGCACGGCGCTCGGGGAATACACCTTCTGGCTGGCCAATCGGGTGCGTTTCAACACGGTGGAGGCGAACGGGGGAAAGAACTTCGACCTGCTCCTGGTGGTCGATGTGGGAGGCGCGGCCGGCCTGACCGTCGGTTACGGGCTGGAAAATATGCTCGCGGAAGGCGAACTGAGCGCGGCGCTGGAGGCCGGCCGCGCCGCTTTTGCGGAGAAGAATTGGACCCTCGGCATCGAACGCACGGTCTCTTTCCTGATGGCCCGGATGCGGGAGATCGCGCAAACGGGGAAAGCCGAATGAGGCAGCCCGCCAACCTGACCAGGGCCGCCCGACCAAAGAAGAGACTTATGATCGTTAGGCAACTTCCTTTCCTGCTCCTCTTGCTCTGGCCCATCCTGGCGGGCGCGGCGGAGACGCCGGAGGCTCCCGCCGACCACATTTACGATCCGGATTTCCTCATCACCCGGCAGGCTTCCTTCCAAATGAGCCAGTCCTTCGCGGAATTGGGGACCAAGGGAAACATGACGGTTTATCTGGCCGCCTTTACCAGTCCACCGAAGTTGATCGACGAGACCTCGGACGATTTGAACCAGGCGTGGAATCAGAGCGGTTACGGAGTCACGATCACTTTCGTGCCGCGCGATGGCGAGGCCCGGGTGCTGCCCTCCCCGCAGCTCTCGCTGGTGGAGGGGCCGGCGCATCTCACGGAGATTTTCAAAAGGGCGGCGCGGGCCGGTCTGGATCGCGGCGACTATTCGGCGGCGGCGCAGGCCGGAGCCCAGGCGGTCGTGCAGCGACTGACCGAGGTGCGCGAGGAGATGGCGGCGCCGGCGAAATCGCGCTGGCACCTTTCGCGCCGCTGGATCCTGGGCATTCTCGCGGTCTTCGCGCTGGCCGGAGCGATCTTTCTCTGGAACGCCTCGCGGGTCTGGCGCGCGGCCAATTTGTGGGATCGCCGCTATCGCCTGCCGGCCCCGGTCGGGCCGCCGGCCTTGCGTCTGGGCGGAACCCGCTCGGGCGGGCAGATGGCGACGATCGATTTCCGCCGACCGCTAAAAGCGGAAGACGTGTAGAAAAGCGACCTCGAGGGCGAGCGCTTCCTGGATGTTGCGGCTGAGGTGGTCGCGCAATTCTTCGAGCCGGCGGAGGCGGCGGAGAATTTCTCCGGTCGTGAGGCGGGAAGCGAGCGCCGCCGTGCGGGAAGTCGAGGCGGGCAGCTCGCGAGTGGGGACACCGGTGCTGGCGCGCAGGACATCGGTCCACCAGCGAAAAAGCGTTTCCACGAGATCGGCCCGGCGTTGCAGATAAAGGCTTTCACTGAGGGCCTTGTAATGGTCCTCGCGACGGTCGAGCCAGGCGCCATCGGTCGTCTTTTGGTAGCGCGCTTCCTCCTCCTTGAGGCGGGCCGCGTGCTCCGCCTGAATCGCTTCCCGAAGCTGCCCGAGCAACGCCTGAAAACCTTGCGCGAGTCGATAAGCGGCGTGCACGCTCCCGGCTGCTTCGCCCGTCGCGAGGCCGTCGAGGAGCGCGATCAATTCCGCTTGCTCGGAGGAGAGCGCCACGTCGGCCGGCGCGGCCAATTGAAGGGTGAGACAGCGGGAGAGAATCGTGTCGGGTAGGACCTCGGGGATGGCGCTGAGGAGAAGGAGGAGGGAATTGTGCGGCGGTTCTTCCAGCGTCTTGAGAAAAGCGTTGGCCGCTTGCGAGACCATCCGGTCGGCTTCCGAAATAATCGCCACTTTGCGCCGTCCGCCGACCGCCTGCATCTGCAGCGCATGCTCGAGCTGGCGGATTTGCTCGATCACGATGCGGCGGGATTTCGATTCCGGGCCGGCCAGGTAAACGTCGGGCGCGCTGCCCGCGAAAACGGCCGCGGGGGCGGCGCCGTTAACGAGCTGCGCCACCTCCGCGGCGAGCGCTTTTTTCCCGCTCCCGGCCGCGCCGGAGATGAGATAAGCGTGGGCGAAGCGATCCCGCGCCTGCGCGCCGCGCAGATATTCGAGCGCTTTCTCCGGAGTAAAAGCCACAACTCAGGCTTGCTGGCGCGCGCGCGGGACGCCCACCAAGCGCGCGAGCACGGGAAAACGCGCGGCGATCGTTTCCCAGATTTCTTCTTCGATCTCGTCGATGGAACGTCCGGCGTCGATCAGGCGAATCCGATACGGCTCGCGCGCCGCCAGTGTGCGATAGGCCGCGCAAACCGCTTCGTAGAATGGGAGCGGCTCCTGTTCCATGCGATCAGGCGTGGCCGCGGGACGGACCCGCCGGAGCATGCGGGTGCGCGCGGTGGTGACATCGACATCGAGCACGAAAGTGAGATCAGGGTGGCAGGAGCCCATCGCGATGGTGTTGAGGTGACCGACCATCTCCTGGTCGAGCCGGCGCGCGACGCCCTGGTAGACGGTGGTGGAATCGGCGAAGCGATCCGAGATCACGACCATCCCGCGATCGAGGGCCGGCTGAATTTTTTCCCGCACCAACTGGCTGCGGCTGGCCTCGAAAAGGAGCAGCTCGGTCTCGGGCGTCATGGCGGAGCTGGCCGGATCGAACTGGAGGAGGTCGCGAATTTTCTCGCCGATGGGCGTGCCGCCGGGCTCGCGGGTGAGGAGGAGGGGAACGCCCGCAGTCGTTAGGCGAGTGGAGAGGAGGGAGACCTGGGTGGATTTCCCGCAGCCTTCGGAGCCTTCGAAAGTGATGAAAGGGAGGCGCGGCATGGGGGCGATTGTGAAGCAAAGCGCGGCGCTTGTCGAATCGTGCGTCGCCCGCTTTTATGTTATCGGAAGGTCGATGAAAAACTACTGGCTCGTGAAACAGGAACCGGCTGCGTATTCGTGGGACGATTTTGTGCGCGATGGCGGCACCAGCTGGACCGGCGTGCGCAATTATGCGGCGCGCAACAACCTCCGGGCCATGCGCAAGGGCGACGCCGTGTTTTATTATCACAGCGTGAGCGAGAAGGCGGTGATCGGTATCGCGCAGGTCACGCGGGAAGCGTTTCCCGATCCGACGGCAGAGGAGGGCGATTGGAGCGCGGTGGAATTGAAGCCGGTGAAAGCGTTGCCCAAACCGGTCACCCTCGAGCGGATCAAAGCGGAGCCGAAGCTGCGCGAGATCGCCCTGCTGCGTAATTCGCGGCTCTCCGTGCAGCCGTTAGGCAAAGCCGAGTTCGAGCTGATCCGGCGCTTGTAGGCGCCCTGCACTTTCGCCTTGTCCCGCTCCGCCCCGTGCCGAAGCTAGGCGCGTGCAGCGCGCGCTGGTGGTTTCCATCCATGATGTCGCCCCGGCGACCCAGCCGCAGACGGCGCAAATCCTCGCGCAACTGGCCGAGCGCGGGGTCTCGCGCTGCTCGCTCCTCGTCGTGCCCGACTATCATCGGCGCGGGCCTTCGTTAGGCGATGCGGCCTTCGTCGAATGGCTGCGCGCGCTCAGCGGGCAGGGCCACGAAATTGTGCTCCATGGCTTTTACCACGAGCGCCCGCGCCAGCCGGGCGAAAGCGCGCGCCAGAAAATCGTTACCCGCCTTTACACGGCCGATGAAGGCGAATTCTACGACCTCACTTACGAGGAAGCCCTGCGCCGCCTACGCATCGCCCGCAACGACTTTGCCGCGCACGATTTTCATCCTCGCGGCTTCGTCGCGCCCGCCTGGTTGCTCGGGGCCGAGGCGGAACGGGCCGTGGTCGACGCCGGTTTCCGCTACACCACTTCCCTCACCGGCGTGCGCGATTTCACCCTGGAAGAAGAGTTCGCGGCGCAATCGCTCGTTTACAGCGTGCGCAGCGATTGGCGGTGCGCGGTCAGCCTCTTCTGGAACCGCCTGCTCTTTCGCCGCCTGCGCAGAAATCCCTTGCTCCGGCTCGGTCTTCATCCGCCCGATCTCAATCATGCCGGCATCTGGCGTCAGATTCTCACGCTCGCCCGGGAGGGCCTGCGCGATCGCGCGCCCATGACTTACGCGGATTGGATCGCCCTGCCATGAGCCGTTGCGACCTTCATCTCCATTCGAAGTGGAGCGACCGCTCGGAAGATTGGATCTTCCGCCGGCTCGATTTCCCCGACAGTTATTCCGACCCGGCAGAACTGTACTCGAAAGCGAAGGCGGCTGGGATGGATTTCGTCACCCTCACCGACCACGACACCATCGCCGGCTGCCTCGCCATTGCCGACCGCCCCGATGTGTTCGTGAGCGAGCAGGTGACCACTTATTTTCCCCAGGACCCGTGCAAGATCAGCCTGCTCGTCTGGCGGATCACGGAGGCGCAACACACCGAGATCGCTCGGCTGCGCGAGAATATTTTCGAGCTGCAAAGCTTCCTGCAAAGCGCCGGGATCGCGCACGCCGTGGCGCATCCGCTTTACAGCATCAACGGCAAATTGCGCACTTCCCATCTCGAGCGCTTGATCCTGCTCTTCCAGCATTTCGAAGGCATCAACGGTCTGCGCGACGCCCTCCTCAGCGATCTTACCCGGCACATCCTCAGCCAGCTCACTCCGGAAAAGATCGACGCTTTTGCCGAGCGCCATGCCCTCGCGCCGACTCATCCCGAGCCTTGGAAAAAAATCATGGTGGGCGGTTCCGACGACCACGGCGGCGTCTTCGTCGGCTCGGCTTTCACGGAAACGCCCGCGGCTCGGACGCCTAACGAGTTCATCGAGCACCTCCGCGCCGGCCGCTGCCTCGCGCATGGGGCCGGGGGCACACCGCTCGCGCTCTCCCACGGTTTTTACAACACCGTGGCGCGCTTCATCCAGGATCGTTTCACCGAGAAGCTCGGCCCGAGCGCTGGCCTCCTGGAGAAAATGTTCTCGCGCTTCATGGAAGGGCTCGACCCGACGGAATTTACTCTCAAAGAGAAAGCGGGCTTCATCGCCCAGGGCGTCATCTCAGGAAAAATCTTTGGGCTGGCCAAGCCGGCCAACCTCTCCCTTTGGCGCGAGCTTTCCGGTTATTTCGCCCAACCGGAAGTGAAAGCCGCGCTCGCCCGCGAGACGGACGCGACCGAGCCCGAGCGGCGTACCTTCCTCATGGCTAACGCCGCCTGCGAGCAGCTCGCCTTCCGCGCCTTTGAGAAATTCGTCCAGCAAATCCGCGCCGGCAACCTCCTCGAAAGCCTACAGGCCCTAACGAGTATAGCACCTATTTTGGTCGTCCTCGCCCCCTACATCTACGCCTTTCATAGTCAGGCCCCCTCGCGCCGCTGGTTGCGCGAGATCTGTCTCGACTTCACCGGCGCCATCCCCCCCGTTCTGCAAAACCGGAAACGCGCCTGGTTTACCGATACCCTCGAAGACGTCAACGGCGTTTCCACCACCGTCCGCAAAATGGCCGCGGCCGCGCGCGACGCAGGGGCCGATCTCGTCGTCGTGACCTCCCGCGGCGAGCTCACCCTCGACGGTCTCCCGATCAAAAATTTCCGGCCGATCGGCGAATTCGAGCTCCCCGAGTACGAGCTGCAAAAGCTCAGCTTCCCGCCCATTCTCCAGATGCTCGATTACATCCAGCGCGAGAACTTTTCCGAGATCATCATCAGCACGCCCGGTCCCATCGGCCTAACCGCGCTTCTTGCCGGCAAGATGCTCAACCTCGAGACGAGCGGCATCTACCACACCGATTTTCCGCAGTACATCCGCATCCTTACCGAGGATAGCTTTCTCGAGAGCCTGGCCTGGAAATACATGCAGTGGTTCTACGGCCAGCTCGACACCATTTTTGTGAACTCCGAGCAATACCGCCGGAGCTGGATCGAACGCGGGATCGATCCGGCCAAGCTCCGCATCCTGCCGCGCGGGCTCGACACGGAGCTCTTCAGCCCCGTTCGGCGCGCGGCCGATTTCTGGCGGCCCTACGGGAGCAATGGCGCCGGCGTGCGCCTCCTCTATGTGGGACGCATTTCGAAAGAAAAAGATCTCGATGTGCTTGTGCGGGCCTTCCGCAGTTTGCGGGCGGACGGAGTGCCGGTGGAGTTATCCCTCGTCGGCCACGGTCCCTATGCCGAAGCGCTCGCCGAGCAGTTACCGGAAGCCTGTTTTACCGGCTACCTTGCCGGAGAAGCTCTCGCCTCGGCCTACGCTTCGTCTGATCTCTTCGTTTTCCCCAGCACGACCGACACCTTCGGGAATGTCATCATCGAAGCCCAGGCGGCCGGTCTCCCCGTCATCGTCTCAGACCAGGGCGGTCCGAAAGAGCTGGTGCGCGAAGGATTGAATGGCCTAACGACAAAAGCCCGCGATGCCGACGACTTCGCCCGGGCCATCCGCCGGCTCGCGGAGGACGAACGGTTGCGCAAAGAGATGAGCGTGGCGGCTCGGCGCGGCGTGGAAGATCGCAGTTGGCCCAGCGCCTTTCGCAAATTTTGGGCGACAACTTCTATCCCTGCCGAAGGCGAAGAGTGATTGTCAAATTTCCCAAGTGACAGGCGAGAGCGCCGACGCACCGGATGGTTCACCGTTCCAATTCCGGCTCGCGCAAACGCTTCGGCGCGCGGTTATCCCAGGCTGAGCGCATCGCGCTGCGGAGAGCCACGCCCTTCACTGTCTCCAGCCGCACCTGGGTGTTACCGCGTCGACCCCAGGCCCCTTTCGCAGGCGTGAAGGCGGAAGGATAGGCTTGCTCGAAACTCTTCTGCTCGTCGACCGAGAGCATGAGCACCCCGTAAGATTCATCCGGGTAACCGAGCGACGCGAAGATTTTTCCGCCGACGCGAAAATCGGCATGTCCCTGATGAGCGCCCTCGGACGCTTCAGCCATACTGAGAGCGACCCTGCGAAAGTCATCTGGCGTCATGGGACAATCCTAAACGAGGCAGCAAAGGTGCGGGAGCAAAAAATCAGGCAGTCAGGCTTGCGGTCTCAATAGCGGAAGGTCGCGCGGACGCGCTGGGAGAGGTAGACGTACGGAATCCAAATGGCTGCGACCAGAACGGCGCCGACGATGCTGCCCACAGAAACGGCCAGGGCAGGCGACGCGCCCCCAAGGCGACGGACGAGAAACGTGTCAAGCAGCACCCCCCCAACATTCATGAGCAGGAAGACCGCGAAACAACGCGGCCAAGCGACTCTTTTCTGGAAGAATAAAAACAGGAGAAGAACACAAAAGACGAGGCCGGCGAGGTTGAAAAAAAACTCGAAGAGCAGGGTAGGAGCCCACCAGGATTGATAAGTGGCCTCGATAGGATCGGTCAGCAAGCGCCACGAGTTCGTATCGAGCAAAGAAGAAGACAAAGTGTGGCCCGTCTTGATGTAACCCAAAGGTCGGAGCACCTGGCCGATGGCGAGAAGAATCAGCCAGCCTCCGATTCCTTGCGCACTCTGCCCGGCATCGGTGGGCGGAGGCAAGGGGCTGGCCAACCTGCTCGCCCGAAAATAGACGAAGGCGAGAAGGGAAGCGCCGCCCAGAAAACATAGGCCGGCAGCCCCCACCGCCCAGTTAAAGGTGGTGGGCTGGCGGGCCTTTTCCTGTTGTGCGGGCGTCACGTAGCGGAAGGTGTAGCCGAGTGAATCCTTCGCCTGGTTGACCGCTTCGTTATAACTCGCGAACTCTTTCGGCTCGATCCGGTCCTTGAGCGCTTCGTAGGAATAGTTGAGCTGGATATGAGCGCCCGTTCCCGTCGGGTCGTTGCGGAGCCGGAAGAAATTGTTTGCGATTGTCGTCGCCTTGGTCTCCAGCGGCCAGGGGTCGAACATCTCGATATTCATCTCCTGAATCACGTGGTTAGGGTAATCCTGCTTCAGCGGATCCCGTCGCTGGGCGGCCGCGGGAGAACCGAGGGCCGCAGAAATATCGCCGGGAGTAAGGGTGAGAAGGTAGCGACTCTTATCATCGCTCAGCTGCCAGAGCTGCGGGATGGTGTAGGATTCCGTGACTCGGCAACCGTCTACTCCCGGTAGCTCTTCGAACCAGACCAGCTTGCGCGCCTTCACCGCGGGGAAGCTACGGGCATAGTAATCCAGATAGCGCTTCTGGATCTCCTCCCGCGTGTTCTCCCGGAAAAATAAGCGGGTCCGATCGGCCGCCAATCCCTTATAATCGGAAACCACATCCAGTTCGCCCGATCCCTCCGGTGCCGGCACCCGATAGGTCTCGACGACCTTTTTCAGCGGCTCGGAGGCCGGAGGCGCGCTCACCTCGGAGAGAGCGCTCTCTCCCGCCCGGAGGAGCAGTGCATAACGAAAGGGCGCGACATAGATCTGGGTGAGAGGACCTCGTTGACCATCGCGCCAGGGATCGAGCCAGTGCGTGGACCCACCCAGTCGCACTTGCACAATCACATGCGGAAAGAGATCGGGCGACGGCAGGCGCTCCCGGAGACGCCCTCTTTCAAAGTCGCTCACCAACGCGGGTGCGGCCTCGAGGCCCAGGCCGCGAAGCAAGGCGAGCAAAAGAACCGCTTTGTCCTTGTCGTCCCCCGAGCGGCGGCGCAGCACCTCCGCCGGCGCAGTGAGGGCTCGGTCTCCTATCCACGAATCCACGTTTACGCTGCGAATTTCGTTCTCCACAAATTGCAAGGCGGTCACCACCCGCAGATCGGGATCGAGAATGCGGTCGAGCTTCCCGATCTCGGCGGCCAGCTCAGGTGAAGAAGTGGCGGCGAAGTCGAACAACGGCAAGGCCCACTGCACTAGCTCAGCCCAGCTTTGAAACTCACTCAAGGCGAGACGCCGGCGGGGCAAGTAATCGTTGGGCACGTCATCTTCCACCGTCAGACCGGGCACATTTTTCTCCTCCAGCGATAACTCGGTCATGCCATCGACGGTCGTAACCGTGGGCCGGCCCGCACCGTTCTGGGTCTGGAAAGCGATCTTCCGCCCGGCGGGATAAAGCAGACGAATGACATTTCGCCCGACCCAGCTATCCCATTGCAGAGAATATGTCCCGGCATACTTCCCTCGGAACAAAGGATTGGCCCCTTGTCTGGTGTAGGAAAACTCGATGAGGTCTCCCACCCGCACGTCTTCCAGCACCACCTCGGCCGAGTAAGTGGGATCATAACTGGCGCGGATCGGATCTTTCTCCCGCGGGGCCAGCTCTATGACCGAGCGATCCAGGCGGTTGGAAGCGGTTCCCGCACGTAAGACTTGAATGGAATGGAAAGTAAGCTTCTCAAAGGCAGGATTGAAGGTGGTCGAAATCGACGCGCCGTTTTGCAGGCCGTTTTCTGAAGTGATCTTGCGCACCTCGTGATAGTAGAAGGCGTTTTGGTCCAGATTTTCCTGGCGATCAACCAGCAGATAAACCATCCCGGTATTGGCCGGCCCGGGCTCGAGCTCGCCCGAGGCCGTGACCGGTTTCACCCAGGGCGCCGCAGCCGCAATCTCGAAAGTCGCCGAATTTAAGCCTGAGGAAGAAGCAGGCGCATCAGGCAGGTCTTTCGCGCAAACCGCCCTAACCAAAAATACGGCTACGCCCAAGTAGGGAACAATCTTCACGGCGCGGTTCTAACAAAAAGAGAGCCAGTGGCGAGAGTTATTTTCAGACGTTCGAGTGGCATGGGCGCTTTTTTACTCGTCCCCTGTTAGGCCTTCTCTTAATTTCCGTTACCGTGGGAGCGTGAGCAATCCAGCCGCTAGCTCTTCGCCTGCTGCGCCGGTCGTCGATCCGGCCTTGCCGAAACCTTTGTCGCTCGGCGAGGTGCTCCGCATCCCGATGATGCGCCGGTTGTGGTACGCCCAGACGATCTCGGTCTTTGGCGATTTTCTCGCGCTTTTCGCGGTCATCAGTGTCCTGACCTTCCGGATGCACGCGAATCCCCAGCAAATCACCACGGTCCAAATCGCCTATCTCCCGCCGATTGCGATTCTCGGGGTGTTAGCCGGAGTGTTCGTCGATCGCTGGCCGATCAAGCTCACGATGGTGTCGAGCGACGCGATCCGGGCGGGACTCGTTCTCCTGCTCATGGTCGCGACGGAACTCTGGCAATTCTACGCGATCCTGGCGCGCTCAGCGTGGTTTCAAGTTTCTTTAGTCCGGCGCAGGGGGTGGCGATTCGTTCGGCCGTCCCGTTTCATGGCCTGCGCTCGGCCAATGCGCTCGTCCAGCAGGTGATGTTTGGGATGCGGATTGTCGGCCCGGCCGTGGCGACATTTATGGTGGCGTCGTTCGGGGCGCGGAGTTGTTATCTGGCGGATTCGGTGAGTTTCCCCGGTTCGGCTTTGCTCATTGGCTCGATCGCTTTCGTCCAACCGGCCACGACGGTGGCGCCGGCCGCGCCCAGCGGGACGGCGCTCGGGCGCATCTGGACCGACATGAAACAAGGGATGGATTTTATCTTTCATCATGCCGGGCTGCTCTTTGTCACTCTCGCTTTGGCTGCGGGAATGTTTGCGCTCGGCTGTTTCGGACCGCTTATCGCCGTTTATGTGCGGGAAGATTTGCATAGCTCGACCCGGATTTTCGGCATCGCCAGCGCGCTCATCGGCCTCGGAATGCTCATCGGGACTAATGTCGTCACCGTGGCGGCGAAAGGTCTGCGGAACGATCTGCTGGTCTACCTCGGGCTAGCTGGGATCGCGCTCGGGTTGATCTTTCTCGCGGCGGTCACGCAGGTGTGGTCGACGCTTCTGGGCGATCTCATCATCGGATTCGCGGTCGCGGGGATTGTCATTCCCGCGCAAACCATGATCCAGGGAGAAACGCAACCGGCGCTGCTGGGGCGAATCGGTTCGACAGTGATGTCCGGAGTCTTCACCGCGCAGATCGGCGGTCTTATTTTGAGCGGAATGCTCGCGAAAACGATTTGGGTTCGCGGGGTCTTCGTCCTTTGCGCGATCGTGCTCGTGCTTCTTATAGGTATCGGTTGTCTCTGGAAAGGTGCGAAGTAAGGGCTTCGGCGGTGAGTTATGATTGTGCGCGCGGCTATCTTGCGAGATGGCGGTAGTCCTGGAGACGTCGGCACCCTGACTCTCGCGCCTCGCAGAGCGAGGCGTCTACAGTGAGCGCCCCTGGAGGGCGGAGCTCTGCGACGCTGCGGGCGGAAATTTCAGACATCGAGTTTCCCGGCGAGGCGCCGGGCCAGGATTGGCAGGAGCTCATCCCTCCAGGATCGTTAGCTAAGTGTCTGTCCGCGCTCTCGAGTAAGTTAGTCGACGACTTGGAGCCTGGGCAATAAGTTTGCCAGGGCTGCTTGATCGTCGGCGTAATATGCTTCCCACTTACGGTATTCTTCCGGTGGCAGCGGCTCATACTTCTGTGCTTTGGTGTTGAGACGGTGATAAGTGCTTTGCAGAGCTTTGGCGACAGCGGGCGATTTTAAGACCTGGCCGACTCCCGGCAGCGCTGAGACGCCGTCGAAGAGGCGTTGCGCGCCGGCTTGGAGAAGCGGGAAGCGCGGGGCGCGGGCGGCGTTTTTCCCTGGGTCCGCTGTTGGGGTGAAGTCCGTTGCCACCTGAAGGAATTCGTAGACCCGCGAGCGCACCCGCTCGGGCGCGCTCCGGATCGTGTCGAACGGAATCACGAGAATGTTCTCCGCCGGGAAACGCTCGAGGTAAGGCCGAAGATGGCGGGCGAAGCAGCCCAGGTCGCGCAGGAACGGATTCTCCATCATCTCCGCGAACGTGGCCGGCAACGACGCCACGACGGCGTTCCGGTTATACCAATACCAGGAGTAGATCATCTCCACGGGCGGTCGCAGGCAGAGCAACAGTTTAAGGTCGGGCCGGTAGGCGGCGATGCGGGCGGCCGCTTCCTCCGAATAGAGATAGGCCGGGCAAAATTCCCCGCGCGTCGTGACCGCGCCGGTCATCGCGGGAAATTGCTCGTGATACCAACCCTCCCCGCGAGCGAAGCAGTTCAACTCTTTGCCCGCGAGCCGTCGCAGAATCGTGTCGGCGAAATAGTAGACCTCCTTGGCAGGCGCGAAGCCGATCTGGGGATGGGAATCGAGCTGGGCGGAAAGCCAGGTGGTCCCGCATTTGGGAGCGCCGATCCCGATGAAGTCGATGTGCGACATGGGGACATGATGGGCGCAGTTCCGCGGAAAGTATACCGCGGGAGCACGACTTGCCGGTCCGCAACGGTCGGGGTTTCGCAGGCTGGACGGTCCTTTTGAAAACCCCCGCGCCCTCGCGAAAGTGGGACAATGCCGGCGACATCTATGACTCTGGACGACTTGCGCCGCTATGCCGTGGCGCGTTCGCTCTTTGCGCCGACCACCCTGCAGCGGGCTCTGACGCGGATGGGATTCGTGCAGGCCGATCCCATCCGGGCGCCAGCGCGCGCCCAGGATTTGATCTTACGCCCACGGGTGAAAGGCTACCAAGCCGGCGACTTGGAACGACGCTACGACACCCTGGAGATAGACGAAGATTTCTTCGTCAACTACGGTTTCGTGACCCGGGCGGTGCGAGCGTTGATGCATCCGCGCCCGTCGCCGGGAAGCGAGACGTCGGCGCCGGCGCAGCGCCGTAGAGAGAAATTGCTCCTGGAATTTGTCGCGCAGCGCGGAACGGTGCATCCGCGCGAAGTGGAGGCGCATTTCGCGCAGGGGACGGTGCGAAATTATTGGGGCGGCTCGTCCCACGCGACCACGCAGATGCTCGACGCGCTCCACTACCGCGGGTTGCTCGCGGTGGCCCGCCGTGAGAAAGGCATCCGAATCTACCGGACTCTGGAGCGACGGTTTGAAACCGCCCATGACGCTGCCCAAGCGCTCCTCTCGACCGCAGCCCGGCTCGACGCCCTGGTCGATCTCGCGGCCAGACTTTACGCGCCGCTCCCCGGAGTGAGCCTGTCCTATTACGTCCGTCGATTGCGCTACGCCGTCCCGCAATGGCAGACGGAAATCGCCGCCGCGCTCGCCCGGGCGCGAGCGCGGCTCGGGCACGCGCAGGTTGCCGGCCTGGATTGGTATTGGCCTAACGAGGAAAGCCCGCGCCGCACGCGCCTGACGGAAGCGGTGCGATTCCTGGCGCCCTTCGACCCGGTGGTGCACGATCGGAAACGCTTCGAGCTTTTCTGGGGGTGGAACTACCGCTTCGAGGCCTACACGCCGGCTTCGAAACGAAAGCTGGGTTATTACGCGCTCCCGTTGCTCTGGCGCGATCGGGTGATCGGCTGGGCCAACTTCGCAGTGAAAAACGGCCGGCTCACGAGTGAGCTGGGCTACGCCGCCGGGTCGGCACCGCGGGAGCGAGCTTACTCGCAAGAGCTGGCCGCGGAGCTGTCGAGGATGCGGATTTTTCTGGGAGCGAACGCGTAGCCGCCGACCGAGGCGGCCTCAGCCGCAACGATGCGGTTTGGCGCGGAAGGAGGGGGCCTCCGGTGTAGCGGCGACGAGGGCGTCGCCGCCACAGTCAGCCCGAGCGCGCCGCTTCGAACTGCATCGATACGGCTCAGACGCTGGTCCCGCGCAAAGTGAAGTGCGAGGCGGCGGCCAAGAGATGGCGGTCGTTCGAGTAGATCTCCGCGAAGCCGCCCTCGGCGGCGCTCGCGAGATGGAGGGCATCGGCGGCGCGAAGAAAGACGCTGGGGGAAAGCCGGCGGAGCTTTCGCGCCAAGTCATCCACGAGCCCGGCTGTGAGGGGCAGCCATTCCCAGAGCCGGATCGCGCAATCGGATTCGAACTGTTCGCAGAGAGCGGCGAAGGCCTTGGGCGAAATGGCGCGCTCACGGAGCTTGCGGTGAAAGACGGTCAGGACTTCGATTCGGCCATGGAGGGAACAGGCGACTTCGCCGTCGGTTTCCGCCAAGGCCCGCACGGCAGGGGATTCCGGCTCGTCGAGGTAGAATTTGGCGATGTAAGCGGCGTCGAAGTAAATCATTCCGCCTCCGCCCGGTCGCGATCACGCGACAGGAGGTCGCTGCTGTCGGTGCCGGCGGATAATCCGCCGCGCAACTTCCGGTACGCCGGGAGCAATTTGCGGCCGACAAAGCGATTGGCCCTGGCTGCTGGCTCGTAGGGAACGAGCGCGGCGATGGGCTCGCTCCGATCGGTGATGACAATACGCTCGTGCGCTTCGGCCAGCCGCACCCACTGGCCAGTTTTCTCGTGCAGTTCGCGGATAGAGATCGTTTTCAAGGGTCTCATTGTGACACATGCGAAGGAGAAGCGCCAACAGCGGAGCCTTCGCGGCCCCGGTGAATACTAGCCGACCCGGGCGGTATGCGGGCTGCTCCATCGCTCGGGACGGAAGCGACTTGCGCAGCCGGGCTGGCCAGAGATTTTACCCGGCTGGCATCTGCTCTGGCTTCCAATCCGATAGGTATATTACTCCTCGTGCGATGAGAAAAATTTTTCTGGGCCTTCTTTTCCTGATCCTCGCCCCCGGTCTTCAGGCGGACGAACCGGTCCGCCGGGTGCAGGAAGAGCTGCGCCGGCGTAATCTTTTTTTCGGCGAGGTCGATGGCAAGGTGACGCCGGAGTTGTCCTCGGCGGTACGAATTTATCAATCGCACAAAGGCTTCGATCCGACGGGTCGCATCGATGAGACAACGGTGCGCTCGCTCAACATCCAGACAGGCCATTCCGCCGAGGCTGAGCCCGAAACGGAAGCGGCGAAGTGGCCCGACGTGCCGATCTTAAAAAGCGACGCGGCTCGGGAATTGCCGCCGCAAGAGCAGGCCGCGTTGCAGGAAAAAGCGATGGCCAATCTCGACGCGTCGCCTTCCCCGGAGATCCCCGCGGAATCGCCGACCGGCCCGCAGAATCTCGATCCGGAGCGGGTGACGACGTTCGTGGAGAAGTATTTGCACGACGGCGAGATCGATGATCTCGCGAGGCAGTTGAAGTATTACGCTTTCCCGGTGGATTATTTCACCCACGGCGAGGTCGGGGAGAAATTTGTGGCCAAAGACAACCGCAATTACATGCGGCGCTGGCCGGAGCGGGAATATCATTTGCTCGCCCCGGTGAAATTTGCGGCCGGCCCGAAGGACGGGGAAACGATCGTGGAATTCCCCATTTCCTTCCGGGTGCGCAATAAAAATCACGTCGCGTCGGGGAAGACGCGGAACTTCTGGACGATCAAGCCGGAAGGGCACGCTTTAAAGATTTTAGCCATCCGGGAACAACACTTGCGCGAATAAGCTTCGATCCGGCCTCGTCTGAGGGAAGGCAGGCTCGGCTCCCCGGCTTCGGACGAGTTCATCATCACGCGCGACCATGAAGGTTCAGACTAAAATTTCGCTGCTCCTTCTCGTGGTGGTGGCGATTTTTTTGGCCGGGCTCGCCTCCATTCGCTACTACGAGAAGCTGAATTTCCGGCGCATCGCCGAGAGCCGGTTCACGGAGCGAAACCGCTCGTTCGATAACTTCCTCGATTCCTACGGGGCGCCGCTGAAGACGTTTGCGGACGATTCGACTTGTTTCGATCGGCTGGTCGAGGCAGTCGCGACGGGCGATGTCGCCTGGCTCTCGCAGTATTACAGCAACTCGATGCTGGCCGGTTTCCACGCCAACGCCATCTGGGTCTTCCGCCAGGATGGCAGCCTCCTCCATCAGAATAACAATCTCGGCATCCAGCCATCGCTTACCTTGCCCGTGCCGGTGGGGGCGTTTGGGCGGCTTTTTGCGCGCAGCCCGCTCCGCCACTTCTTCATCAAGACGCCGCTCGGATTCATGGAAATCCGGGCCGGCACAGTGCATCCGTCGCAGGATTTTGCCCGGCAATCGCCCGCGTACGGTTACTTTTTTGCCGGTCGCCTTTGGAGCCGCCGCGCCCCGGGCGGATCGCCAGGCGATTCGGTCATCGGGGAGATGTCGATGTTTACGAATAACGACATCCGGCTCGTGCCGGCGAATGAGGAGGTGGCCGAGGTGAAGCACGACGAGGAGGACGGGCTGATCGCTTTTTCCCGCTCCCTGCCAGGCTGGGATGGCGCGCCGGTCGCGCGGCTGGTGATCAATAACGACTCGCCGGTGGTGCGGGAGTTGAACCGGTCGAGCCAGCGCTTGCTCATCGCGCTGGTTGTTTTCGCGCTCGTCCTTTTGCTCCTGCTTTGGTTCTCGCTTCACCGCTGGGTGCGGCGTCCACTCCATCGCATCATGGGCAGCCTGCGCGCGAACGATCCGCGCCCGCTGGAAGCTTTGCGCGACGACGGTTCGGAGTTCGGCGCGCTCGCCCGCACGGTCCAGACCTCATTCGAGCAGCGCCACAATTTGCTCCGTGAAATCAACGACCGCGAGGCGACCGAAGAAGCGTTGCGCAAGAGCGAGGAAGAGCTGCGCCACGCCCAGAAACTGGAAGCGGTCGGCCGGCTCGCCGGTGGGGTGGCGCACGATTTCAATAATCTGCTCACCGCCATTATCGGCTACGCGGAATTGCTGACCAGCCGGGCTGATAATCCCGACCTCGTCCGCCAAGGCGCCGATGTCATTGGCAAAGCCGGCGGTCAGGCTGCGGCGCTCACCCGGCAACTGCTCGCCTTCAGCCGTAAACAGTTGCTCCAGCCGCGCGTCATCGATCTCAACATCGTCGCCTTTGAGATGGAAGGGCTGCTCCGGCGCGTGATCGGCGAGCGCTTCGAGATCGCGGTCATGCCGGAGGCGAAAAACGGACGGGTGCTGGCCGATCCGACGCAGGTCGAGCAGGTGATTTTGAATCTCGGGGTGAACGCCCGCGACGCCATGCCGCAGGGCGGGCGGCTGACCATTCGCACGAGCAACGAGCGGCTCGACCTCTGGGCGGCGCGGCGCCTCTCGGCATCGTTAGGCGAAGGCGATTACGTCGTCTTAAGCGTGACCGATACGGGTGAAGGAATGGATCTCGAGACTCGGTCGCACATTTTCGAGCCCTTCTTCACCACCAAAGGCCCGGGCAAAGGCACCGGCCTCGGTCTGGCCACGGTCTACGGCACAGTCCGCCAGAGTGGCGGCGGCATTTCCGTGGCGAGCGAGCCGGGGCAGGGGAGCACATTTAAAATTTATCTCCCGTGCGAGACGGCGCCGCTCGACGAGGTGAAGCCGCTGCCCGCGGCGATCGCGCCCTTGCTCGATGCCGGGACCGTGCTCGTGGTCGAGGATGAAGAAATCGTGCGCACACTCGTCTGCGACGTGCTCAAGCAGCAGGGTTATCACGTTCTTTGCGCGGCGCATGGGGCGGAGGCCTTGCAGATGGCCAGCGAGTTCGAGGGGAAAATCGATCTCCTGCTCACCGACGTGATCATGCCGCAGATGAACGGCCATGAGCTGGCGGCAATCCTCACCGCGCAACGCTCCGGGCTCAAGGTCCTCTACGTATCCGGTTATTCCGATAACGATCTCGGCCACCAGGGAGTGCTCGATGCGGAAGTCGAGCTGCTCGAAAAACCGTTCACCCCGCAGTCGCTCGCCCGCAAAATTCGCGAGATTCTGGGCGACTCTTCGGAGGATCAGGTGGAGGCGACCGTTTCGCCCCCTTTGCACGTATCGTAAACACAGGTGGCTCGATTTTTTTCTCTCATTGTCTTCTTAGGCGTAGCTCTGGTCGTGGGCGCCTGCGGTCATTCTTCCGACTCGGCGGGCGGTGACGGCGTCGAGGTCAAAGCCACCTGGTACGAGGTGCCCTCCCACGATCACGGCGGGAAAGGGGATTTGACCGCGGCGAGCAATCAGTTCGACGTCGGGACGCGCGTTCGCGTCACGCGGATCTCGAACGGGAAAAGCATCGTCGTGCGAATCGCCGGCATCCTGCGTGGGAAGAACAAAAACGGGATCGATCTTTGCAAAGAAGCGGCCGAAGAGCTCGAGATGGTGAGCGACGGCGTCGCTGAGGTGAAGGTCAAGGCGCTGCCTTAAAGCGGGGCGCATCGTCAACGTTTCGCTCTGCGAAGGTGTCGGCTTAGCGTTCAATCGTCTCTGCGTCCGGCGTTCACCCGCCCACTCCCATATTTGTCATCCCGAGCCCGCGGAGACGGCGAGGGATCTCGCGAAGGGTCTCGGCGTCGTTCTTCAGAAAAAGCGAACCCGACAGAGCAACCATCCCCAGCGCGTGAGCCAACTTCGCCGAGCGAAGCGTCTACGAATCGCCGCGCGTTTATTTCCTCACGACTAACGAGTAAAGCGGTCCGCGAGGATTGAGCAGCTCGGTTTTGTGCTGGGAGACGGCGAGCCCGACCTGCAGCGTCCAGAGCAAAAGCAAGCCGAGCGCGCAACCGCCGAGCGACCAGCGGGTCAGCCGAATCTCCGGCCAAGGCTCGATCAACCGCCGATTCCGGACCAGCTCGACCAGCAGCATAACGAATAAAGCCGCCGCGCCCGCCACCAGCGGGAACGCGAGCCAGTTAAAATAAAGGGCGCGCCCAAACTCCCCGTTGAGGAGAAAGTGCACGGCCCGCGTGGTCCCGCAAAAAATGCAGGGCAACCCCGTGAAGGCGCCGCAGGAGGGCGCGAACGGGAGCCAGCGCGGAGCCGCTTCCGGCCGCACCAGCTTGAGGATGAGGAGCGCTCCGGGCAAGGCCGCCAGCGCGAGCGCCCGCCAGGCCCGTTCGTTAGGCGAAAGAGCACGCTTCATGCGGGCGGCAGGCTTTCCTGGACGGGCGGCGCCGCGGGCGGTGGGGGCGGCAGCTCAATCGGTTGCACCCCGGCCCAGACGTCGTAGCGGTCGCCGAATTGCCGCAAAAAGCAGAGCGGAAAAGCAAAAAGCAGCATGACCAACGGGAGCAGGAGGACCGTGCCGAGATAAGGAATTGCCGCGATGCAACAGGTCAGGCAGGCGACCGCGCAACCGATCATCGTTCCCGCAATCACGAGGACCAAATAAAAGAGGGCGAAAAGAATGAAGACGCCCGGATGCTCCGCGATCAGCGCCCAGACCTGGCGGAAGGCCTCCAGGGCCGCGCAACGCTGCCGATACATCACGGGCACCATGAAGCGCAGGATAATGCTCAGGACCAGGCCCACGAGAACAAGCGTCACGACCACGAGCAGGAGAAGCGCAATGGGCAGGATGGGCGTTCCTGAGTGCCAGCCGAGAAAGTAGAGCAGGGCGAGCCCGCCGAAGAGGAGCATGCTGCAAAGAGTCACCACCAACTGAAAAACGAAGTAACGATTTCCTTCCCTCCGAAACTCGCGCCAGGGCTCGGCGATGACCCCGCGATTGCGCACGATGCAGTCGGTAAACATGAAGCCGCCGCGGGCTTTGAGCCAGAGGATGAGCGCGAGCAGAGCCAGCCCGATGAGGACACCAACAATGAGCGCGGGAATGACCCAAGGCTCCAGATGCGAGAAAGAATAATTGCTGGCCTGGTAACGTGCCTGCCAGTCCCAATCGCTCCGGTCGAAGCCGCGTCGGTAGCCCAGGTTGGCGCCGCTAAAAAATGTGGCGAGCCAGGCGGCGAAGCCGATCACGAACCACTTCTTCAAGTCGAAAGGTTGGAAGAGAATTTTCTTCGTCAGCTCGAAGGCTTCGCCGAAGGGAGCAAAGATTTCCGGAGATCGTGCGTTCGCATCCATGGATGATTCCAAACAGTTTCACCGCGCCGAGGCAAGCGCGCACTGGCGAAAAAGAAGAACCTTCTGCTTGTCATCCCGAGCGGAGCGAGGGACCTCGCGGTCGGGCGGGAAACGCGCGGGCCAAGGAATGGGAAAAGCGCACTGGCGACGCGGGATCGCGTAGAGCGCTCTTGTCCGGGGAACACGAGCCGGTCCGTGAGATCCCTCGCTGTGCTCGGGATGACAAAAAGGCAGCGCGGGCCTCGATTAGGCGGCGCCGCCCGTCCCGAAATAGCGGTCGCCCGCATCGCCCAAACCCGGGACGATGTAACCGACATCGTTAAGCTCGGGATCGACCGCGGCCGTGATAATCGGCAGCCCGGGATGCGCCCGCTCCAGCTCGGCCAGCCCCGGCGGACAGGCGAGCACGCAGATAAATTGCAACCGCGTCGCGCCCGCCGCCTTTACGATCGAAACCGCCTCGACCGCGCTCTGACCCGTCGCCAGCATGGGATCGAGCACGAGCACCTGTGCCGTGGCCAAATTCTCCGGCAGCCGGCAATAATATTGCACCGGCCGCAGCGTCTCGGCATCGCGATAGAGGCCGACGTGGCCGGTCCTCGCTTCGGGTAGGAGCGTCATCATTCCTTCCTGCAACCCGAGGCCCGCGCGCAGGATCGGCACCAGCACCACCGGGCGCGCCCACTCCGTGCCGGCGAAAGATCCGAGCGGGCTCCGCACATTTCCCGCTCGGCCATCTCCCAACTCCGCGCCGCCTCCACCAGCAAGAGGACCGCCAGTTTTTGCAAGGCTGCGCGGAATTCGTTAGGCGGAGTTTCCGCGCGGCGCAGGATGGAGAGCTGGAGCGCGGCCAGCGGATGATCGAGAATCTGCACGAGGCGATCATCGCGGGAGTTGGGCGCTGGGTCACCTCAAAATCCTCATCTTACTCCTTCGTTAGGCGGGGAAAGATTTGGAGCAAGAGCGAGGCGCTTGACCGGCCTACCGACGAACTCGAAGCTCCCTCCTCCGATGCGCTTGCAAACGCTTTTTGAAGCCCGCTGGATTTTCGCGGTCCTGGTGGTGCTGGCGCTGGTCAGTTTTCTGATCAAGCCCTGGCTGGCCCTGATCTTTCTCCTCCTCATTGCTTACACCTTTGCCTTCTTTCGCGACCCGGAGCGCATCGCGCCGAGCGACCCGGCCCTGGTCGTCGCGGCGGCCGATGGGGTGATCGCGGAGATCGCTGATCTCGAGGAGAAAGAGGTGCTGAAAAGACCGATGCGGCGGGTCGCCATTTTTCTTTCCGTTTTTAACGTCCACACCAATCGCGCGCCCATCGCCGGGCGGATCACCTATCGCCAGCATCACACCGGTCTTTTTCTCGACGCCCGGAACCCCGCCAGCTCGGAGAAAAACGAAGCGATGACCTGGGCCTTTGAGAATCCGCGCGTCACTCTGGTGGTGCGACAACTCACCGGCGCGATCGCGCGGCGCATCGTCGCCTGGTCGAAAGTGGGCGACGAACTGGCCAAAGGAGAGCGCTTCGGCATGATCCGCTTCGGCTCGCGCACCGAGGTTTACCTGCCGCTCGACGCCACCGTGCTGGTGAAAGTAGGCGACAAAGTGGCGGGCGGTTCGACCGTGATCGCGCGACTTCCTTGAACATGAGCGACGAGCAAGGCCCGAAAATTTATCTGCTGCCGAATTTGATGACGGCGGGGAATCTCTTTTGCGGGTTCGCGGCCGTCCTGCGGATTTACGATGGGGCGCGCGAGATCGATTTCCTGGAGGCGGCCTCCGATTTCCACGATGCCATCTGGTTCATCCTGGCGGCCTGCATTTTCGATCTGCTCGATGGCCGGCTCGCCCGGCTCGGCGGCCACGAGAGCGATTTCGGCCGGGAATTCGATTCGTTAGCCGACATCGTCTCTTTCGGCCTGGCGCCGGCGTTGTTGGTTTATCAGATCGTGCTCGGCGAATTCCAGAATCTCGGCTGGATGATCGCGTTCGTTTATCTGGCTTGCGGCGCGCTCCGCCTGGCTCGTTTTAATTGCGTCGCGGCGGCCGGTTCCGCGTCCCATCCGGATAAAAATTTCACCGGTTTCCCGATTCCCGCCGCCGCCGGCGTGATCGCGTCGCTCACCTTGTTCATGCTCTGGCTCGACGAAGGCCAGCGCACCATCGGGCGCTGGAAATATGCACTTCCGGCGCTCATGCTTTTTCTCTCCTTCATGATGTTCAGCAAGTTCCGCTACCCCAGTTTCAAGGCGATCAACTGGCGCACCACCCAGTCGATTCCGCGCTTCCTTTTTCTCATCGCGCTGATCGCTTTGACCGTGAAATTTTATCATTGGATGGCGGCGGTGATTTTCATCACCTATCTGCTTTACGGGTTTCTCCGGCCCTTCCTCTCGCCCAAACGCCGCCGCGAGATCGAGGTGGAGATCGGGGAAGAAACGCCGGAGACCGAGGCGGACGGCGAAGGACTCTGAAGCAGGCAAGCTGAAGCTCGGCATCTATTTAGCGTTCGCCCTCCCCACGGCTTGCGTTCACTCGCGCGCTCCCATTTTGTCATCCCGAGCCCGCGCAGACGGCGAGGGATCTCGCGCAAGGTCTCGGCGTCGTTCTTCAGAGAAAATGTACCTATCAGAGCAACCGTGAGATCCCTCGGCGCGCTGCGCCAGCCTCGGGATGACAGAGCGCCCGGCTTTTTCGGGGGACGCTGAACACAAACGAAGCTCGCCCCACTTACGGGATCATCCGCCGCTTGACTCTGGTCGCTCGGCGCACCGGCGCTGGCGTGGCCTGGTCGTTAGGGTATTTCTTCGTGGTCGGATAAATCAACCGCCACGGCTGCGAGCGCAGGGTGCCGGTGAAGTCTTTGGCGTTGCGCAAAGTCGCCTGCAGGTCGGGACCGATCTCGTTCAGCGCCGATTTTAGTTTCTCGGAGGAAGCCCGGAAATTCGCCAGGGTCACCCGCAGGTTATCGTCCCGGTTCAACTGGTCGCTGATCTGGCGAATATTCTCGAGCGATCGCAGGAGGGGGCTCTGCGCGGCGGTGATCTGGTTGAGATGTTCGCCGAAGGTTTTGAACTCACTCAAGGCCTTGTTCAGCTCGGAATTTTCATCGGTGATTTTGCTCAGGTTGGCGCTGGTGTTTTGCAGCTCCTTCAGAGTCGTCGTCGCCTCCGCCGCGACCGGGCCGACCACGCCGAGGAGTTTGGCGATGGCCTCGGAAAAGTCGGGCACGCGATTGCCCATGAAGACCTGCCCGGGCTCGGCTTTGCTCGCGTGATCGTTCCCGCCGGAAATGTCGATGGCGGTCTCGCCTAACAATCCCAGCGTCATCAGGCGCACCGTGGAATTTTTATAAACTAAAGCCGCCCGATCGACCTCCACGTCCATCCGGACCTCAAAGCGCGGCAGCGGCGCGGTCCCGGGCGCGCCCGTTTGCGTGACCGTGCCGAGGTTGCCCGCGGCCTCCACCGCGTGCGCTGCTTCCTCGCGCGAGACCGGCGAATTGAGCGATTTCACCTGGCCGACTTTTCGGCCGGCGAGGAGGACGGGCGCGCCCAGCTTGATCCCGGCCGCGTTATCGAAATAAAGCCGGTAAATCACCAGCGGCCGGAAGAGCCCCGGCGCCCCCAGGATAATGAGAATGACGGTGACAACCGCGACCGTGCCGAGCACGAGCAGCCCGGTCAGGATTTCATTTCGTCGCAACTGCATCTTTGCTTCCTTCCAGGATGGGACCGTCCGTGCTGCCGCTCAGGAATTGCTGCACCACCGGATCGTCCGATTTCTTGAACTCTTCCGGGGTGGCATCCTCGATGACCGTACCTTGGTAGAGCATAGCCATTCGCGTGCCGATGCGGAAAGCGCTGTCCATTTCGTGCGTAACGATAATGGAAGTGACCTTCGAGCGCTCGGTCAGGTCGATGATCAACTCGTCGATCACCGAGCTGATCACCGGATCGAGGCCAGCCGAGGGTTCGTCGAAAAGAATGAGCTCGGGATTCATGACGAGGGCGCGGGCCAGGCTGACGCGTTTGCGCATCCCGCCGCTCAGCTCCGAGGGCATCTGCGCTTTGGAATCGAGCATCCCGACCAGCTCGAGCTTTTCGTCTACGATGCGGTCGATCTCGGCGGTCGATTTGCGGGTTAATTCTTCGAGGGGCAGAGCGATGTTGTCGCGCACGTTGCGCGAGCTGAGCAGGGCTGAGTATTGGTAGACCATCCCGATATGCGTCCGCACCTGTTGGAGTTTGCGCCGCTTCAGCCGGGTGATCTCGAATTGCTTGAAGAAAATCTCGCCCCCGGTCGGCGGCAAAATCCCCAGGATGAGGCGCAGGATGGTGCTCTTCCCGCTGCCGCTCTGGCCCATGATGACGAGCCGATCGAGCGGCTCGACCTTGAGCGAGACGCCCTCGAGCACCTTCTTTTGCGCGAAAGCGAGCTGCACCTCTCGGAGCTCGACGACGTGGGTAGGCGGGGCGTCGCTCACGGGAAAAAGACGATGTAAACGATGTTAAACAGGGTGTCGAAACCGATCACCACCGTGATCGCGGTGACCACGCTCGACGTGGTCGACGTTCCCACCCCGGCTGCGCCGCCCTGCACGGTCAGCCCGCGATAGCACGCGATCGCCCCGATGAGCAGCCCGAACATAAAACTTTTTAACACCCCCGTGACGATGTCGCGGATGAGCAGGCTATGGATCACCAGATCCTGGAAATAAACGAACGCGATATTGAAATAAGCGCGCGAGATCAGCGCCGTCGCCACGATCGCGGCCACGCTCGAGATCACACTCAGGCAAGGCATCAAGGCAAAAAGCGCGAGCAGCCGGGGCGCGACCAGGAAACGGAGCGGGCCAATCCCCATCGCCTCGATCGCTTCCACTTCCTCCGACACCTGCATCGTCCCCAGCTCCGCCGTAAATGAAGCCCCGATCCGCGCCGCCAACATGATCCCCGTGAGCAGCGGCCCGAGCTCCCGGGTAAAAGCGATCGCCACCAGGCCGGGCACCAGACGCTCCGTCCCGAAGCGCTCCAGTTGGTAGCCGGTCAGCAGCGCCATCGTCAGCCCGAGAAAAAACGAGACCATCGCCACGAGCGGGACCGACCCGACCCCGGCGCGCTCCGTATAACGAAAGAAGCTCGCCGCTCGGAAAGGAACCCGCCCGCGCCGGACGCGATCGAGCGTCTCCGTCGCGGTGTTCACCACGAACCAGAACATGCCTCCGACCTCCTGGAGGGCGTCGCGGCTTTTCGCGCCCAGGCCGGCCACGGCTTCGACCGCCGCGGAGCCGCGGCTTTCGTTCGGGCCGGGATGGATCTGGTCGCGGGTCGGCATGGCGGGTGAGCAACGGAAGTTGCCCCACAAAAAGCAGGCGGCAAGCCAAGCCGAGGCGAGCGGGCGCAAGTGCGGAGATACTTCCAGTGGCGCGAGCTTCTAGCTTGCGTGTTTCTGAAGGCTGCAACGCTAAGCAACCACGCAAGCTAGAAGCTCGCGCCACGCAGGCACCGTTCAAACGTTCACCGGCCGTCGCGCCAAAGCCGCGCCTGCAATCGCCGCATTCCGCGCCGTAGCACAGGCATCTTGCCTGTGGGGCCACCGGGCGTCTCGCCCGGTGCTCCCACCGCGGCGGAGCCGTAAAGCTCGCGCCGGCGAACCAGCGCCTCCGGGCGCGCAGTCACACTTCGCCGCGCTGCAGCCGCTCCAGCATCACCGCCGCCACCCGCTGGCTCGACGGCAGCAGCGTGTGCATGACCGGAACCAAAACCTGATCCGCCAGCCAGCCGGCGCTCACCTCCGACAGCGAGACGACCCCGTCGTTAGGCTCCGTCCCGAACGGCCCGCGCGCGCTCCCGATTCCCCGGGTGCCGACGATCGCGGTCGTCGGCACGTCGGGAGTGCCGATCGCCGCCATCCTCTCGGTGGAACCGAGCAGCCGTCCACAATCGCGCGTCACTAGACGGTAGATCGGATTGCCCTCCAGCCGCCGGGCCATCCGGGCGGTTTGCACCGGCGACCCGAGCAGAAACAGGTGATGCACCCGCTTCCCGGACTCCCCGAGAAGGCTCAACGCCTGCCGCAGCAACACCCCGCCGAGCGAATGCCCGACCAGCACCAGCTCCTCTTCCGCGAGCAAAGGCCGCAACCTGACCACCAAACGATCCACCACCTGCGCAAAACTCTCCCGGCTCACGCTGTAACCGAAGGAGTTGGTCCGTAAACCCGCGCGCCGCAACTGCCGCAGCATGAGCCAGCCCGAAGCCGGCGAGCGCCCCATCCCATGAACGAAAAGAACCTGCATCGCTGCCAATGAACCTAACGAGAACAAGATAAGCCACCGCTGGTGACTGGAGCGGACTGGCAAGCTCCGACCTGGACCCCAGAGAGTGTCATGGACTTGGCACGTCGATAGCGCGCAACCGTCTTTCTGGGGAGCGCACGCGCCCTCGCGTGCTGGTTTTGGCGCCTCGCCAAAACGAACTTTGCGACCGCTCTTGGTCTCGGCCGGGCAAGAAAAGTTCGCGACGGCGAGGCGCCCTCGCCAGCACGCGAGGCGCGTGCGCTCCCCAGAGAAGCCCCACTCCATCGCGCCATCCAAAAGTTCATTTACAGCCCTAGTGGGAATCACCGCTTCGTTAGGTATTCGCGCCGCCACTAGGCTCCGTTCTGGATGAGCATCTTGCAGTACCAGCGGCCAAGATGCCAGTTGTATCGATACACAATCATAAGGTGGTCTCCCGTGAACTTAGAGGGAGTGAAAAGGAGATCAACGTCGCTGTCGTTTGGTCGGTATGCGCTGTGAAAGTGTAGGAATCGGCTGGTGCCAGCTAGTGGCGAAACAAAATAGTCGAGACGCGCGCGGCGAATCACCGCTGACCAGCCCTCCGGGGAGAGTGTGGAAGGGCTCGTCGGGTGCCACCCGGTCTGCGACGAATCGCAAGCGGCGATCGAATGCGCCCGGAGAAATACGATGCTGCCAAGTAGTGCTACGACGCCAAGAAGGAGTACCATCACCGCGATGCGGAGCAGGCTACGCATCTTCACCGTGTTGTCGGAGCCTAACGAGAACAAGAGCAGCCACCGCTGGCGAGAGCACGGATGGCGGCGGGATGCGAGTTTGGGGTCATGTGAAACTTGGTCGTCCGTCGGCGAGCGGTCGCTGCATCTCTAAATCAGGGTTCGTCCCCGCCAGCAAATCAGACTTGCGTACGGTGATAGGTGAACCGTCTGCGATGAAAGCCGAAGTCGGACGACCCGACAAGGGCTCCGCGAAACGCTCGCCGTATAAACTCGATACATCGGCATCCAGTCCGGCGTCAATACCGAGCCAGACTCGCCAGCGCGGATGTTCCACCTGATACTCGCTACAGCCGGCCGTCCGGGCGGTGTACCCCCAATAGTGCTCGGTAATAAACTCCTCCTCCGAACCGCTCACGATATCCTGCGGCTTTCCACTCCCGGTGACGTGTAGCGATTCCCAGCGGCCAGATCGATACCACGAGTATTCAGCAAGAATCTGCGAACTGGAAAGCTCAATGCGGTGGCGCATGGGTAGCGCCGAATAGGGCTCGCCGTAAACGGTGCGAGCCACCAGGGCGATGAGGCGACGGGGGACCAACTCCCGTATAAAAACGACGCCTCGTCGCCAATCATCGCCACTTCTGTGGCGCACGTAAAAGCGAAGATTCACTTCCTCGAAGTCGCGGTGGAGCGGCCAGCCAACGCCAAATACGCGCGTGGCCAAAAACCGAAAGCCAACGACGCTGACATAGGTGACGCCACGATAGGAGTCCAACTCTGTGCCGACGGGAACGAACGGCTGAAGAACGGATGGATCGATTGCGTAGTTAAGCATGGCAAGGTATCGCCACTCGGCGGCTAGAAATGTCGGGTTCACAAAGTAGCCTAAGCGACGGGTGAGAGGGCGGAAGTCATAAAAAACTTGGGCCTACGCGACTCGCAGTCAGCTCCATCGCCCAGTTGAGGCTGTCGAATAAGTCGGTTTGTAGCGTGGGTAACTACTTTCAGGGAACGTTAAATGCTGCCGAAGCCTCCCCGGCGGGCATTTGTGCGCGTTGTTTTCCATGGCCTTCTACAAACCTACTTATTCGACAGCCGGGTCGATGTTCCGGCGCGTGTTGGAACGTAAGGCGAAAAAGAACGTGGCGCCAAAGGCGAGAATGAGAAGCTCCTCGGCGATCCAAAGGAACGGGGTAGTCGCGAGGTAGAGGCTCACCCGATGGGCCGTGGTGTAATCATGGATCGCTGGAGCGAGAAAGCGGTTCCGCATGGGCGCACTCAGTAATAAGCGATTGGCGAGGGTGACGAACAGCCACAAAGACGAAACGGCTAGGAGCCAGCGGCGCGCGCCGCGCGTTCCGAGCCAGTGTGCCCGAATGACCGCGGCGAGGACAAAGCCAACGCCAGCGACGGGCACGAATACTCTCCCGACCTCGATCAAGTAGAACTGCATCGGACCAGAGGCTGTCACATCTAGCGCGGACAAGAGCAGCCGCTCCGAAAGCGTTCGCGAGCGGGCTCGCTGGCGAGGGCGCGCGTGGCGGCGGGAGGTGAGGTTTGAGTCATGGAATTCTTGGCCGTTACGCCGGCCAGCGGTTGGCTACATCCGTATGGTTAGCCGCCGCTTCATTGGCGATGGATACCCAATGAAGGATGTCTGCGATGATGCCGAACGACAAGGACGCGGACCTGATCCCCGACGACACGAAAGAGGAAGTGGTAGGGAAAGCGACGGAGGTTGACGCGGCGCAAATCGCGCTCGCCCATGGAAAACGACTCGGGTCGCTCTGCGGCCTGCAACAGGAAGCGTCGAAACTCGGTGTAGAAATCGTCGGCAAGCTCCCGACTGGCAACGCTCTCGTAATATCCCATGATCGCGTCAACATCGGAGTGAACCTGCGGATGCAGGACGAGCCGCATCAGTGCCGGCGGTCGCTGATCCGTTGGTCGAGTTGCTTCAGCGTGATCCCAGCCCCGGGATTCGCGTCGAGCTCGGCGTCGCGGCGCAGTGCCTCCGCCATACCCTCGTCATCATCGTGGAGGACAGATGGCAGCGATCGGAGAAGATGAGCGGCAAGAACGGCGCGATCGGAGTCCGGGAGGTCGCAGGCGAGCTTTTCGATTTCAGCGATGGTGGGCATATGGGAGTGTAGCGGCCAGCGATTTGAGAGCAAGGCCTGCATAGGCGTCTAGCGAAAACAAGAGCAGCCACCGCTGGTGAATGGAAGGGACTGGCCAGCCCTGACCTGGACTCTAGAGGTGTCATGCACTTGGAAACGTCGATGAGAGCGCAACGGTCTTTCTGGGGAGCGCACGCGTCTCGCGTGCTGGTTTTGGCGCCTCGCCAAAACAACTTGGCGGCCGCTCTTAGTCTCGCCGCGGGCAAGAAAAGTTCGCGAGGGCGAGGCGCCCTCGCCAGCACACGAGGCGCGTGCGCTCCCCGGAGAAGGTCCACCTTCATCGCGCCATCCAAAAGTTCATTTACACCCACTAGGCCGCAGGCTGAACGAGTCGCGCGAGTGAACGGGCCCCGCGGGAACGGGGCGACATAGACAGGCGCAGCCTGGGCGGAGCCCGAGACCTGAACAGGTCGAGTCAAGCAAAGCGCGCGCGGTGGTGGGAGGTGAGGTTGGAGTCATGGAAAGCTCGCTCCTACGCCGGTCAGCGATTGGCTACCTCGCATGTTTAGACCTTGCCGGCTTCCATGGCCTTTTCGGCATGATCCTGAAACATCCTGCGCGCTCCCCGGGCCAGAAATGCGACCACCACTATCGTCAGCAGCGTCCCGGCAATCGACCGCGCGGAAAACCACGTATAAAGCTGGAGCAGGACGACGAAAACAAGCATCGCGACCACGGCGAAGCGGCTGCGCCGAAAAATGAAAAAGGCGAGGATGCCCGCGACCACGGCGATGGTGACGCTGAGGGCGACAGCAACGACGGTAGCGAACGGCGTATGCTGCTGGTATTGCTGGGCGGCGAAGTCCTCATTCATGATGCCACCGCCTCCCGGTCGGTGGTAGAGTAGGTATTGAATCCAGGCGAGGAGACCAGTGCATAGGCTGATGGCGGCGTAGGCGCTGGCCGCATAGCCGGCGTGCTGCACGCTCTGGTCGGAGTAGTCGTAGAGTGACGTGCTGTATCCGTTTGGGTCGTCCATAGAGGCGTGGTGCTAGGGTGAGAGTGGAGTGGTCAGGAGAATATCCTTTCCGTAACTAGCTCGGAAGTCGAATTGTCGTGAATGGAGTGTCGAATATTCTCCTGACCCCTATTCCCTGCGCGACGAATCTAACCATTTACGGAAGATTAGGCTGAGGTAGAGTCATTACCTTTGTTGGTATTTGTCCTCAAATTGCCTGGAAGGTTATCGAGAAAGTCTTTGATCGAGAATTTAGCCTGTGGATCAGAGGCGTCACCGCGCCTCAGCGAGTCCAAATACGCTTGCACGGTGTTTATCTCAGGAGGGGAATCAGCGATCCATGGATTATGTCTTGGACCTTCTTGAACTCGTTTTTGAATGGCGCGGCAGACGCCTAAAATCTCCTCGATCATCTCAGTTTGAGATCTTTGCGCTGGCTTCGGAGGTTTATATCCGTCCACGATCGCCTTAAGCTTTGCGCTGACGCTCCCCCAAAACTGATCAAACGTTTTTCGTAAGATATCTTCCGGCAAGCGAGTCTTTGCTTCGAACGTTGAATTGATCGTCTGAGCCAACTTGAACATATCTTTCTTGGTCGGGCCAGTAGCGTTGAATTGAGATAGTGGCGGCTGAAGATCGGAAGTCGCCAAGTTTACCAAGAATGTGCATACACGATTTTTTGAAAGTCCCTTAGCGAGCGATCCTGCCTCGAAAAGGATCCAGGGGGCATTGATATTTTCACTTGTGAGGCAAATTATGCCAACTCCCGATTCTGCGAGCTGATCGCTTATTTCGGTAAACCACATCGAACCCTTTTCGATGTCTTCTGAAGATATGAATGGCTCTGTTGCTTGCAAAACGCACTTGATCCACTCCTTGAGCTCTTCAGCGATCCTTTTGCTCAGTTCGCCGGACCAACTGATGAATACTTTCATGATTTTCGGGCTCCAGACATTTAAAATTATTGGCTGATAGATGGAGAGACTTGATCATCGCGAACTGGGGCGTGTGATGAGGATGCGGTCGCGGGCGGAGTTGGAACCGAGCGGATGTCCATGGGAAGGGCGCGATTGCCCGTCAGCAAATCGATCACGAGCCGTCGAATCGCCTGGGTTTCAATTTCGAAGTTGGTGTGCCCCCGCGGCGTGTAGATGCCGCGCCGAATTTGAACAATATCGAAGTCGTACCCGACCGCGACGCCCATGTCGTGAAGTAAATTCTCCAGATGTTCTTGGTTTCGTTGGGCCCACGCTTCAAGCTGCCGTTGCTGCTGCTCAGGATCCTGGCTCAAGCTGCCCAATTGATCGAGATATTCCCGCCATCGCAGCCGGACCGCCGTATTTTTCGTGCCCCATCCTGCAAACTCAAGATCGATCGCGTTCAGGGCTTCAACGTGGCCGGGCGACACGGTTGCCCCACGCATGGTCATCAGCTTCTTAAAAACCCACAGCCGGCGATTTTTCTTGTCCGGAAAACCTTCCAGCCACCTCTGCGCCTGCACGGCGAGGATCGGCCCGGCGATGATTGCGGTGACAGTGATCCATTCGCTTCTCGTCAAGCAGTCGCTTATCGCCATGTCCCAGAGGATGCGCGGGTGGACGTAGATGGCGCAAGAGCAAACTCGACCATGGCCACTAAAGCACACGGACTATTCAGGACTGTAATGTGTCGTGGGACCTTCGCATCCTGTCTGGAACAGAGAACCTGCGAAAGTCAAACCGGTGGCCACACGAATTTGGGGGAAGTAAACGAAGTGGTCTAGGAGAACGTTTTCAATCCGTGGCCTTCAATCCCACTGCCTTCTCTGTACAACGATTCGGTTAACAGGTCCCACCAGCCGCACGGTGAGGACCTTCCATCACGGAAGTATTTGTAGGCGCAGTTTGCAAAGAAGTCCGCTATCTGGAGTCCGATGGAGTTTGTAGAAGCGCCTAGGGCCAGCTCGGTGATGTGAGACAGGTCATGCGTCGCGACAATTGTTTCGCCGTAATATGAGCTCAGGAACTCAAGCTTGCTTCCGCTTCGCATCAGGCTCGTAGAGTCGGAATGAACTGCGTCAGTTCGCCTTTTATCGTGGTCGTAAATGCAGTAGGCATTATCATCGATGCCGCGAAGGTACCACTCGAGACGCTCGAAGAGGAATTGCAATCCAATTTTCACGGGGTCGATTGGGTTGGCGTATTTGGAAAAGTGACGGGCCTTATCGATCACTACGAGAAATGCTGCTCCATTGTATTGCTTAGGAAAGCCTAGCATTAGGTTGCGAAAGGCATTTCGCTGACTTTCGTGGTCACGCCACCAGCCGTTACCGCCGCTAACTTGCCGTGCTTTGATCTCCGCTCCCTTTCCCAGCGGATGTTTTAAACCCGGAAGTTCAAGGGCGGCTGTGGATTCCTGAACTTCTTTGCAGGCCCTGGCGTAGACCGCCGCGTCAACTGCGACCGCGGAAAGAACGTAAAACGGCTGCTCGCTAAGGTCGCTTAGCCAGTTGAATGAATATCCCGACTCATCAAAAAATACTAGCTTCATAATATAGGGACCTGTGAGGCTGACCGAGGCATCTCGCCATTCAGTGTAAGTTTAAGAATCGGTGTGGCCAGAAAATGCTCCGGTGACAGTTCGGAGACAAATTGCTGCGCAACGATGCGCGACGAAGCCACTTTCGCTCGACTTACGTGCGCTTTCTATAACGGCTGCGCCCTCTAGCGGGGCCGTTCCAGGCGCTGTTATTTAACGAGAACAAGATGAGCCACCGCTGGCGAGGACGCGCGTAGCGGCGGGATGTGAGGTTGGAGTCATGGAAATTTAGTTCGTACGGCGCACAGGAGCTGGCTGTATCGCATGGTTTGGCTCTTTGTGGTGGATAGAATAGCCGATAGTCCAAATAGCTGGATTGAGGTTTAGGAGCGCATGGATCGAAGCAATGACGATGAAGGCACTCTTTCGAGATACTCGCCGCCACATCACGTAGGCTGCGGCCATGATGAACCAGCATGGAGAGACGGCGACCGCATGGGCAACGGGGGTGTGCATCGCCGCCGAAATAATAGCCGGTAAACTCACCTGTAACCAGATCGGACCTCGTAGCCAGCGCAGTAGCTCGATCATACCGATAAGGGTGAGTGACTCGATAACTGGTGCGAAGACGAGTAATAAGACGACCTCTGATATGGGATGGCCCTGCCGCAAGAGAACATCGATCGGTGTACGCCGCGCACCCACCGCGTCGGCGAAAGTGTGCAAAAAGGCAGCGGCTGCAATACCGTAGCTCGCCATCACGAGGACGAAAATGGCCTTCGATCTGGTGCGAGGTAGAAATGACGAGAGTTTCACGCACGGTGTTTCGTAGGCCTAACAGATACTAGCCGAAAGGAATGTTCGCGTATTTCGGCGTGGGCCGGGCTGAGGCGGGGTAAAGATCATTGCAGGCCTAGGCGTTTACTTTGGCGGGCGGGGAAGAGGACGCACTTTCGCGCTTAGCTCATCCCTTTGTCGGGCAGGAGGCCGACGCGTTTGCGCAGCGCGGTGTGGTCGGGGCCGGGCGGGCGCTCGCCGTCGATCGCTTGCCGATGCGGCGGCGGCGCCGCAGGATTTGGGCGCAGCGCTCTCCGAAGGTGCCGCGCGCTCCGGTGGCGACAGCTTGCGCGCCGCTTTGTTTGGTTTGCACGCCCGCGTATTCGCCCAGGTCGATTTTTACCTGGGCGATGCGCGCGGGGTTGAGGCCGGGAAGGGTGTCTTTGGGGGGGACGGGGTTGCCGTCGGGGGTTTGTGTCGCCTTTCTCTTTGGGCAGGAAGACGCCGATGCGGAAGGGGCTGAGAGCGGCGCGGTCGCGGAATCCATATTTGGCAGCGCTGTCGTAGAGGCTGTTTAACTGGGCGCTCCGCACGTCGGTCGCCTGGCCCGCGGTGCTTTTCGATGTTTCCTGGTCGGTTTCGCTTTTTTCCAGGGCGTGGAAGGCGACTTCGAGGGCGGCGGCGTCTTTGCCCGCGTAGGCCGCTCTGCTTTTGAGGGTGGCGGCAGTGGCCGGGTTGCGCACGACTGCGACGAAGAGGCGGCCTTGGCTGATGATTTCGTCGATTCTATCGGGCGGGTCGGAGGTGACTCCGAATTCCTGAGATTGTCCGAGAGAAGATGGAAAGCTCTGTGCCGGCGGGTGCGGCAGCAGGGAGGACCGTATAAGAGGGGTCATTGTGGCGGGTCGTTAGGGACGATTGCAAACGGTTACCGCGATGCCTGCAAGCTTTTTTTGAATTTTTCTGGCGAAATTTCGTGGGGGGACGAGCGCTGTTCCGTCCGTGGTTTGGGGGTGGCACGGGCTTGGGGGAGACGAGGACGACACGGAGGTCGTCCCTCCAAGCGCTGGCAAGTATTGCGCGGCGGAGATTGGCAGCGATCCTTCGTTATGTTTTTTGTCCGCTTAGTCGTTCTTGTCGTGATCGGTCTGGGGTTGTTGAAGACGGCTTCGGGTCAGCCGACGAATGAGTCTATGAAAATTCGCATGGTCATCCACGGCGGCGCCGGCACGATTGAGCGCCGCAACATGACCGCAGCCAACGAGGAAGCCCATCGCGCAGCTCTCGAGCAAGCCCTCAAGGCGGGCTACGCCATTTTACAGAAAAATGGCAGCAGCCTCGACGCCGTCGAAGCCGCCATTCGCATCCTCGAGGACAACCCGCTCTTCAACGCCGGCAAAGGCGCCGTCTTCACCCACGAAGGGACAAATGAACTGGATTCCTCGATCATGGATGGCCGCACCCGCAACGCTGGCGCGGTCGCGAGCCTCCAGCATGTGCGCAATCCGATCACGCTCGCCCGTCTGGTCATGGAGAAATCGCCGCACGTCATGTTGAGCGGAGCGGGGGCGGAGGCGTTTGCCAGACAAATGGGGCAGCCGCTGGTCGATCAGAAATATTTCTATACCGACGAACGCTGGCAGGCGCTGCAAAAGGTGAAAGGCTCGAGCGCGCCGGTGAGCGAGAAGGACAAACACGGGACGGTCGGCGCGGTCGCGCTCGATCAGGCCGGCAATCTGGCCGCGGGCACCTCGACCGGCGGGATGACGAACAAGGAATTCGGCCGCATTGGCGACTCGCCCATCATCGGCGCGGGCACTTACGCGGATAACCGGACCTGCGCCGTCTCCTGCACGGGCGACGGCGAATATTTCATCCGCGCGGCGGTGGCGCACGATGTCTCGGCATTGATGGATTACCAGGGGATGCCGGTGGAAAAAGCGGCCGCCGCGGCCATCGAGAAAGTGGGCAAACTCGGAGGCACCGGGGGCCTGATCGCGCTCGATCGCGAGGGGAATTTCGCCATGCCCTTCAACACCTCGGGGATGTACCGGGGCAAGGTCGATGCCGCGGGCAAAATCAGCGTCGAGATTTATCGTTAGGGGAGGGCGCCGCGGCGACCTGGCGATGGCGCGGGCAGGTCACCAGGTGGTCGTTGACCATGCCGGTGGCTTGCATCAGGGCGTAGCAAATGGTCGAGCCGACGAACTTAAAGCCGCGCTCCCGAAGATCGCGACTCAGGGCGTCGGAGGTCGGCGTGCGCGCGGGCACTTGCGCGCTGCTGCGCCAGCGATTTTGCCGGGGGCGGCCGTCCACGAAATTCCAAAGGTAGGCGTCAAGGCTGGTCTCTTCCTGAAGGGCGAGGAGCGCCTGCGCGTTCTGGATGGTGGCGGCGATCTTGAGCCGATTGCGCACGATGCCGGGATCGTGCAGTAACCGCTCCACGTCGCGCGTGCCGTAGCGGGCGATCTTCTCGGCACGGAAGCCGTCGAGAGCTTTGCGGTAGTTTTCCCGCTTCCGCAAAATCGTGATCCAGCTTAGGCCGGCCTGCGCGCCTTCCAGGATGAGAAACTCAAAAAGCCTGCGTTCGTCGTGAAGCGGGACGCCCCATTCCTCATCGTGATAGGCAATGCTCAGCTCGGTGGTGGCCCAGGAACAGCGCGGCATAAGCCGTATGATGCAACCGGGTGCCGTTGCGGCGAGGAAAAAGAAGCTCCCGGATGAAGAAGGGCGAAGGGAAGGACGGACCCGCGGTTTCGCTGAGAGAGTGTCGAGAAATTCGGGTTGATGGCCGAATTGTAGGGCGGGCGCTTTTGCCTGCCACGGTTCCTCCTGCGGCACAAACTGGGCAACAGAAACTTTTTGCTTGCTAAAGTTTTACGAAATCTATAGCTCTCGATTAAATCAGGCCAAAATATCAAGTGCCTGCAGCACATCAAAAACACTATGAAACACACATTTGCCGCCCGGGCGGTCCTGTTTAGTCTCGCGCTGGTCGCCGCCGTGACCACTGCGCATGCCATCACCCCGATCGACCAGATTACTGGTCAGGCTTTGGGGCCTAACGCCGAATCTTCGCAACATTTTGGCTCTCCCAATTCGGCCTTCGACATCGCCGAGATCGATGATTTTTCGATCGGGTCAGCCAACGTGGCTCTCAACAGTCTGGACGCGGTCTTTCTCGGCTTCAGCGGATTCACTTCCTACAGTAACGTCACGGCGTGGGACATCGAAGTTTACAGCTCCGTCTCGGCGGCAGCGGCAAATCTCAATGGTAATGTGATCCACCTGGTCCTGGCTGCCGGGAACCCGAACATCAGCATTACCACGGGCGCCGTCGGCGGCGATCCCTTGAGCGCGTTGGTCTCGTTCAATTTGAACTCATCCGGTTTGAGTCTGAATGCGAACACCAGTTATTATTTGGCCGTCATTCCGGAGCTGAATTTCGCCAACGGCGGGGGCCAGCTCGGAGTGGTTGACAGTAGCGGTGGCATCCCGGGCGGCGCGAACGCCCTTCAGGTTAACCCGGGCGGCGGCTTTGGATTTCCTGGCAACGTGTCGCAGTTGACTGTCAATGCGGCCTACCGCTTGAACGCGACCGCAGTCCCGGAGCCTTCCACGACCTTTACCATGGTCTTGGGCGTGGCTCTTCTTTCCGGCTTGATGTTCGTCCGCCGGCGCAGCGCTCTCAAGGCTTAGGCTTCGGCTTATCACTTAGGTTGTGGCCCCAGGCCACCTTCAGCCCGGGCGGAAGTTTCCGCCCGGGCTGTTTCGTCTCTTGAAGGCGGAGGGAGTATCGTCGGGTGAATTGATCAGCCCAGGCACTCCGGCGGAGCGAACAGTCTGCCTAACGAACACGCGAAACGCGCACTTCCGGCCGGTAGGTCACGCGGACGAGCAGGTCGCCGCGCCCTCCGCGCGGCTTGGGCATTCCTTCGCCGGCTACGCGCAAGATTTCGCCCCGTTTCACCCGCGGCGGGATGCTCACGCGGGTCGTGCCGCCCGTCGGGCGCTCGATCGTTTCCGGGCCGCCTTCCTCCGCGCGCCTTGCGCTGATCCGCAGGTCGGTGCGCAGATCGGCGCCGCGCACTTTGAAGCGAGCACCCGGGAGCGCTTTTAACCGTAGTTGGAGGGCGCCGCCTTCGGCCGAGGCGCTCCGTGGAATTCGGAGGCGGGTACCGGGCGCGGTCATCGCGGGAATTTCCACCCGGTAAGTCTCGGGACCGGCGCGATTCGCCGGGTCCTTGACCTGCACCTCGAGGGAGGTTCCGCGCAGGAAATCTTCGACCCGCAAGTGCACGTCTTGCGCGACGTTGCGCACGATCCTCGCCCCGCGTGCCGGTGCGGCCGCCTGGCTGGCGCGGTCCAGCTCGCGATCGTAGTCGCGGCGACGCGCGGGATCGCTCAGGATTTCCGCGGCAGCGTTCAAAGCCCGGGTCTGCCTGCGAGCCTCTTCGGAGTTTCCATTCACGTCTGGATGGTGACGCTTGGCGAGGAGGCGATAAGCGTCTCGAATTTGCGCAGGGCTACAGTCTCGATCCAGGCCCAGGACTGCGTAGTGATTTGGTTCCGGAGAACGCATCGGTCGAACCTACCTTCGGAGCGCGCGGCGGTCGCGCAAATTACCGACTCGAGTTCTTATTTATGGAGTCCAGGCGACGTTATTTTCAGGGAATCGCGCGAGGAGGCCGAGCCGGTAGCCCTGGGTTCAGAGGGCGTCTAAAGAGTCGGTCCGACTGGGCGAATTGTAGGGCGACCGCTTCGATTGCCCAGTTTCTGCCGCAGCAGGAACCGAGGCAGGCGAAGCGCCCGCCCTACAATCCCGACCTTTTAGTGCCCTTTCAGGCTACTTGGTTTTGCCCTCGATCTCGTCGGCCAGCGCATCGGTCTGGTAGACCTTGCGCAGCGCTTCCAGGATGGCGGCGGAATCAACGGAGACCGCCCGCGCCTGTTTATCGGTGTAGACGTAGTCGAGGACGAGCGATTGGATGTCGCCATCGAAGATGATGCCAACGAACTCGCCCGCCCGATTGACGACCGGGCTGCCGCTATTCCCGCCGATGATGTCGGCGTCGCAGACGAAGTCGAAATTTGTCCCTAACGAAAGTGAGTCTTTGCGCTCGACCCAGCGCTGCGGAAGATCGAACGGATCCTTGTTTTGGTGCTCGGCGGAACGCTGGTAAAGACCGGCGAAATCGGTAAATGGGGGAATCTGCTTCCCGTTTTCCTCATAGCCGCGGACGGTACCGTAAGCGAGCCGGAGGGTAAAAGTGGCGTCGGGATAAGTGCTGGCGCCTTCCAAGGCGAAGCGAGCTTTGGCGATCTGGGCATAAGCCTGTTGCTTCGCTTCGTCATTGCTGTCACGTGTCTGGCGCGCGTAGAGAGCGGTCGGCTCGATGAGCAGGGCGAGATTGAGGAAGGGGTCATTGGCGGCTTTGATGGCCGCGCTGTCGGCGCCGTACATTTGCTTGCGGAAGGCGAGATCGCCCAACTTGGTCGTCGTGACCAGCTCCGTGGCGCGGTCCGCGGGCGACTTACCAGCCAGGACCTTTTGCACGAGCGGATCGGTCGCCCCGATGTGATTGACCAGATCGGTCAGGGAATCGGTCAAGGTCAGTTCTTCGAGGTCGTGGTAGATCGGCTGCGTGGAAAAAAGTTCCAGCTCGAGTGACTCGCGCGAGCTTTCCCGGTAAGTCGGGAGCCGCTGGCCGTTTGGCTTGGCTCTTTCGGCGGCGGCGCGGACGAGCTTCCGCGCATAAGAGAAGAGCGTGCTGTCAAAACCGAGCGGGTGTTCGGCCCGGCCTTCGAAGAAATCGTAGGTCGGCGCGTCCTTGATGATGGCGGTCTGGGCAGCCTTGATCTTGTTATAGGCCGCGAGGGCGTTGCCGCTGCCTTTCTTCATTTCCGCGCGCAGTTTCTCTTCGCCCGTTTGCAGCTTGGCGAAAATCGCCGGGTCGAGCAGGCCGGCCAGTCTCCCGCCGAGGGCTTTGCGACTGTTCTGCACGCCGAAGAGTTCGTCACGGGCCCGGCGCGCGTTCTCGAGGGAGCGCTCGCTGAAACTGGTCAGAAGGACTTCGCGCCGATAAAGGGTTGCGAGACGCTGGGGGAGCGCCCGATCACGCTGGTCGGTCAGCTCGAAGAGGGTCAGGCTGCGATCGGTCCCACCAGGATTCCCGCTGACAAAGACGAGATCGCCTTCCTTGGGCCCCGCGAGATTGAACTTAAGATAGTTATCGACCTTGGCTGGCTGATCGTTCTCGTAGACCCGGAAGAGGCAGATATCGAGGTCGTAGCGCGGGTATTCGAAGTTATCCGGGTCGCCGCCGTAAAAGGCAGCCTGTTGTTCCGGCGCGAAAACGAGGCGAACGTCGGTGTAAGTCTTATAGCGATAAAGCTGGTAGGAACCGCCCTCGTAAAGGGTGATGACATTGCTGCGAAAACCGGTCTTATCCTTCGATTCCTTCTCGATCTGGGCGATGATGGCGCGCCGCGCCGCCAGGGCGGCCTCGGCCTTCATGGAAGGCTTGACCGCGGCGTTGACCCGGTCCGTGACGTCTTCGATCGACTCGAGAACGTTGAGTTCGAGATCGAGGGCGCGCTGCTCTTCCGCCTGGGTTTTGGCGTAGAAGCCGTCGTGCAGGTAATTGTGTTCGGCGCTGCTCAGCTTCTGCAAGGTGTCGGCGCCGACGTGGTGATTGGTGATGGTGAGGCCATCGGCGGAAATGAAGGAACCGCTTCCGCCGGAGTTGAAACGCACACTCGATTTCTGCAAATGCTCGAGCCATTGCGGGGTCGGATCGAACTGGTATTTCTGCGCCAGTTGCTCCTTGGGCGGGTGGTTGAAAAGCCACATGCCCTCATCGGCGGAAACCGTGGAGAGAGCGATGCCCAACGAGAGGAGAACAAAGAGCGAGCGCGGCGAGATCATGCCGGGACTGTAGAACGGCGCGCCCGGTTCGCCAAAGACTTTAGCGGCCCGCGGCGGTCTCGCTGCGATCTACTGCGCGGGCGAGCCGCCGGTCGGGGATAAGCCAGAGGAGGGCGGCGGAGGCGTAGATGCAGCCGGCGAGCCAAGGCCGGAGGAAGGAGGCGCCAATGGCGGCGAGGTAAAGAACAGGGGAAAGTTTGCCTTTCCAATCGCGGCCGATGGAGGCAGCCAGCTTCGAGCTCGCTCCGACCTCGGCGATGATCAAATTCTGCAGAATGTAATAGGCGATGGCAGCGGCCAGGAGGACGGCGCCATAGAGCGCGGAGGGGACGGGAGTGAAATGATTCTCGCCCATCCAGCCGGTGGCAAAGGGAAGGAGCGAGAGCCAAAATAGAAGATGCAGATTAGCCCACATGATCGCGCCATTTACCTTATTGAGGGCCATAAGCAGGTGATGATGGTTGTTCCAATAGATCCCGAGGTAGATAAAACTCAGCACATAGCTGAGAAAAATCGGGAGCAGCGGAGTAAGGGCGGTGAAGTCCGACCCATGAGGCACTTTTAACTCCAGCACCATGATGGTGATGATGATGGCGAGAACGCCGTCGCTGAAGGCTTCGAGCCGGTTGGTGGGCATGTTCCGAGAGTTAGCTGGGTAGAGCGCGGCTCACACTTATACCTCCCGCCTTATCGGATCCGCGCTACAAGGCGCCGGAATCGTAGGCCTGTTCGCCGTGCAGGGAGACATCCAGCCCCTGGTCTTCTTCCGCTTCCGAGACCTTTACGGTGGTGAAGAGGTTAATCACCGCGAGCATGGCGTAAGTAAAGAAGAAGGCGTAGAGCGAAGCCCCGATCACGGCCAGACATTGCACGAGAAAGAAATGGCTCCCGCCCGCGAGCAGGCCATCGGCGCCGCCCGCATTCACTGCCTTGGAGGCGAAGACGCCGAGTAAGATCGTGCCGAGCGCGCCGCCGATGCCGTGCACGCCCCAGACGTCGAGGGCGTCGTCCCAGCCGAGCTTGTTCTTCAAGTGGACCGCGAGATAGCAGACCAACCCCGCGGCCATCCCGATGAGCGCGGCGGAAGGTAACGAAACGAAACCGGCCGCCGGAGTAATGGTGGCGAGACCGGCGACCGCGCCGGTGAGGAGGCCAACGAATTTCGGCCGGCGTTGCACGCTCCATTCGATGGCCAGCCAGACGATGGCGGCGAAGGAAGCGGCCACATCGGTATTGAGAAAGGCGAGACCGGTGATGGCGTTGACGTCCAGCTCGCTCCCGGCGTTAAACCCATACCAGCCAAACCAGAGCAATCCGGTGCCAATAGCGATGAGCGGGACGCTATTGGGCGGCGATTCCCGGTCGCGCCGGCGCCCGACATAGAAAACGGAGGCGAGCGCGGCAAAGCCCGCGGTGGCGTGAACGACAATACCGCCGGCAAAATCGAGCACGCCCCAGTGGGCCAGTAACCCACCGCCCCAGACCATGTGGGCAAAGGGGTAGTAAACGAGTAACTGCCAAAGAACGAGAAAAACCAGATAGGCCTTGAAGGTGATGCGATTCACAAACGCGCCGGTGATGAGGGCCGGCGTGATGATGGCAAACATCATTTGGTAAGCCATGAAGACGAACTCGGGTAACTTAGGATTGCCCGAGAACGGGGAGTTCAAATCGACCCCGTGCATGAAGACTTTGTCGAAGTTGCCGATGACTCCGCCTAACGAATCGCCGCTGAAGCAAAGCGAGTAGCCGACGATGAACCACATGATGGTGGTGATGCCCATGGAGACAAAGCTCTGGATCATGATCCCGAGAATGTTGCGCTTCCCCGCAAGCCCTCCGTAAAAGAAGGCCAGGCCCGGCGTCATGAGCATGACGAGGCTGGTGGCAAGAAGCATGAAACCGGTCGTGCCTGTGTCGAACATAAGTTTAGTTGGTTAGCGATTGTTTTCTGCTCGGTGTCCTGCACTTCCGCGCGGCGCGCGCCGGTGAGTGATGCCTGGCTCGGCGGAGCGCGGATGTTTGGGGTGTCGGGGGACGCAACTCTCGCGTTTTGCAGAGCGAAACGTCTACAGGTAGGCGGCTCCGGCCGTCGAAAAAGTGCATGTCACGGTCTAACAGGCCGGATTGGGCCAGGCCAAGCTCTTTTTTGGGCTTCGGGGAATGATCGCCGATCTCGCTTGAGTGGCGCGCCCAATCCTACCAAGCTGCGCGGATGAGTGCTTTTGCCCCCGAACCCTGCGTCGAGCCTGGAGCGCGCGCCGGAGGGACGCCATGCGGGCGCCGCGCCGCGCCCTGGGTTTTGGCCGCGACCATCCTCGGTTCGAGCATGGCTTTTATCGATGGGACCGTGGTCAACGTCGCCCTCCCTGCGATCCAGGCCGATCTCCAGGCGGGCGTGGTCGATATGCAGTGGGTCGTCGAGTCTTACGCGCTCCTCCTGGCCGCTTTTCTCCTCGTCGGCGGATCGTTAGGCGATCATTACGGGCGGCGGCGCATCTTTCTCCTCGGCGTGCTCCTCTTTACCGCGGCCTCGGCCTGGTGCGGTTGTGCGCCGGGCATCGGGCAATTGATTGCGGCGCGGGCCTTGCAGGGGCTGGGCGCGGCCTTGCTCGTGCCGGGCAGTCTCGCGATCATCAGCAGCGCGTTCTCCGAAGAAGAGCGCGGCCGGGCCATCGGGACGTGGTCGGGGTTTAGCGCGATCACGGCCGCGATCGGGCCGGTCCTGGGCGGGTGGCTGGTCGAGCATCTTTCCTGGCGCGCGGTCTTCTTCATCAATCTCCCGTTAGGCATCGCCGTCGTCGTGCTTTCGCTCTGGCAGGTGCCGGAAAGTTCGAGTGCGAAGAAGGAGCGGCTGGACTGGTGGGGCGCGTTCCTGGCGGCGGCCGGTTTGGGCGCCTTGGTCTATGGGTTGATCGAATCCTCTCGGCTAGGCTTTGGCAGCGCGGCGGTGCGGATGACGCTTCTCTCGGCCATTTTGTTACTCGGGTTCTTTTTCTGGTTCGAAGGGCGGGCGCGCGCGCCAATGTTGCCGCTCGATCTTTTTCGGTCGCCGACTTTCGCGGGGGCAAACTTGCTCACCCTGCTCCTCTACAGCGCGCTCGGAGGGACGCTTTTCTTCCTGCCCCTCGATCTCATTCAAGTGCAAGGCTACTCCGCCACGCAGGCGGGAGGCGCGCTTCTGCCTTTGATTCTGATCATCTTCCTGCTCTCGCGCTGGTCCGGTGGTCTGGTCCATCGCTACGGCGCACGCCTTCCGCTGGTCGTGGGGCCGCTGATTGCTGGGGTGGGATTCGCCCTGCTCACGCGGCCCGGGACGAGCGGGAGTTATTGGAGCGGATTTTTCCCGGCGGTTGTTGTGTTGGGCGTAGGCATGGCCATCAGCGTAGCTCCGCTGACGACCTCGGTGATGAATGCGGTCGCGCAAAGTCGCGCCGGGATTGCCTCGGGCGTCAACAACGCGGTTTCGCGCACAGCCGGCCTGCTCGCGATTGCTGTGCTCGGGATTGTCATGGTGCAGAGTTTCGGCCCCGCGCTGGAGAAAGAATGGAGCGAGCTAAAACTGCCGGCGGGAGCGCGGCAGCAGCTGGAGACGGAGCGCAACAAGCTGGCGGGGATGCAGCTCCCCGGCGATCTGCCTCGGGGGACGCGGAAACAGTTACGGGGCGCGATCGAGCGCTCGTTTGTCGTCGCCTACCGCCGGGTCATGTGGATCAGCGCGGCGCTCGCTTGCACTGGCGCGATCAGTGCTTTTTTGCTGATCGAGCGACGGCCGGCGCGGCCAGCCTAACGAACAAAGGTCAGTCCGGCTGGTGGCGATCGTAGGGGACGATCTGATCCCATTCCTCGGCGGAAGAGCGGGCGACAAAGGCGACGACCGGTTCGGTCTCGCTCAGGTTGAAAACCTCGTGGGGAACCCCGGGTTTGATGTAGATAAAATCGCCCGCTTCGTTCTCGATCGCCTGACGAAGGCCGGCGCCAAACTCGTGCCGGACCCTGCCTTCGAGGATGTAAAGGATGAGCTCGAAGTCGACGTGAATATGGGCGTGGGCGACTCCACCCGGCGGGATGGTGGCGATATTGGCGGAGAGCTTGGTCGTGCCGACATTCTTCGCGGACATCCCCTGTTGGTAGTGAATGCCATTCCAGTCCCGGCGCGCGCCGCCGCCCCGAATGGTGGAGATGCCGTCGTGATCTTCCACCGCGCTCAATTCAACCTGATCGTTATCGTTTTTCATCGTTAGGTAAGGGGGCTAAGGTTAGTCTCCAGCGCCAATCCTGGAGGGATGAGCTCTGCGAATCCGGCGCTCGGTAGCGCGGCGTCGCGGAGCTCCGCCCTCCAGAGGTGGCGTCAGGTGAATGGCGAAGTGCATGACAGTGCTCCGGTTCTACACTTTCAAGCCTTGCCGCCGAAAGTCACGTGATCGTCGAGGTCGAGATAGTCGGCCCAGGTCTTCACATCCGCTCGAGTCTTGCTCAGGTCGCCGACTCTTTTGCTGAAGAACTCCAGGGTCTCAACGTCGCCATCGGGGCCACGCTCGTTCAGCCAAGCGCTCCACTGTTGGATTTCCCAAGGAGTGCGTTTCGGGGCCGCATTTTCTTCCACCCAACTCAGGATTTCGCCGTCGCCGAGTCCTTTCTCGAGTTCAGCTCGGAGGGCTTTCGCGCTGAGACCTACAAAACCAAAGAAGTGATGGTCCATCGGGTTGTTGTATTTGTATTCGCCCGCGGTGCCGGCGATCTCGGCCCGGCCTTTGTCGAGGATGCGAGCGAGGAGAATGTAGCCGCCGAGACGGACGCGCGGACTGCGGGGCGGACGTTGGGCGAGGTTCGGGGCGCTCGTTAGAGTCGTATTCATGACGAAGCTTACCCGTGTTTCCTGATTCGTCACGGCCGGTCGCAAGGGACAAAAAAAGCGCTCAACACGAGCCGTGCTGAGCGCTTCTCCTGGAGTAAGCCCGGGCCGCCCTCCGGCGAAGGAGGCGGGCTTCGCCTAATGTTATTGAACCTTGAAGACTTCGACCAAGGCGACGCCGTTGCCACCGCCGGCTCCAGTCACAATCGCGGTAAAGTTCCCGTCGGGAAGGGTAATATAGATGGCCGATTCCTTATCGTTCTTCGGGGCGAGACCGGTGGACTGAACCTGACTCTTCTGGCCATTTTTCCAGTTATCATTCTTGGCGACCAAGGCACCCTTACTGTTGCGGATTTCCAGGACCGGATTCTTCAGCGGATCGTTAATTCCAGCGCTGCTCAACGAGGGGCCGAGAGCCCGGACCACGACGGTGGTCTGACCGAGGCCGGCTTCCGGGGTGCCGCGGACAATGAAGCCGCCGATAAGTGCGTGGTCACCCGCTTCGACAAAACCGCGAGTGGCGATATCGAGTAACTGATGGATGCTCTGCGTTTGAGTGACGTACATCGGAGAACTCACTCCGCGGGTCAGTGCGGTGGTCGTTCCGTTGGGAGCGATTTTCAGAATAGAGTTACTCCCGGTATCGGCCACGAGGATATTGCCCAGGCCGTCGACGGCCACGTCTTCAGGCGAGTTCAGGGTGCCCGAAGCGACCGTGCTGGTGGTGCCGTCGGGAGCGATTTTGACGATGGTGTTACTGCCGGAATCAGCCACGAGCAGGTTGCCCTCGGCGTCAAAGGCGAGGCCGCCCGGAGAATTCAGCCCAGCGGAGACAAAGGTGCTTTTGGTGCCATTGGTCCCGATTTTCACGATCGTGTTGTCAGCGGAGTTCGAGACAAAAAGGTTGCCCAGCGCATCCACAGCCACGCCCTGCGGTCCCTTGAGGCCGGTGGCGACGGTCGTTTTCGTGCCGTTCGGGGCGATTTTCAAAACGGCGTTGGTGCCGGTGTTGGCGACGAACAGGTTGCCCATCCCGTCGAGCGCGAGGTCGCCTGGATTGTTCAGCCCGGTGGCGACGGTCGTCTGGTTGCCATCGGAATCGATCTTCACTACCGAGCCCGTGAGCCTGTCGGCGACATAGAGGTTGCCCTCCTGATCGGCCACCGAGCCCGAGGGGGTCAGGATAGTCGAGGGAAGCGTTATTTTTGAGCCGTCAAGGCCGACCCGCACGACTTGGGGAGGCGCGGAGACGAAGACGTCTCCCGTAGCGGCCTGGACCGAGACGGGAACAATGGAGGCCATCAGACCGGCAACGGCCAGGAGTGAAGGAAGGAGAACCGATTTTCTAGTGGTTGTTGTTATCATGGTTAATCCATAAAAGGAGCTAGTGTTATGCCACTTCTTTCTCTAATGGCCGATCAATACCGGCGACTGCGGCGGAGCTGAATTTGATGGCCTTGCCCGCCCCGCTGGCTCAGCATGCCGCCCTTCTATGAGTCGCAACTTTGAAGAGCTGGATTACCAGGTGACTGCGCTCGGCGCCATTAGCCTGCGCCGGTGGAGGCTGTTGTCGTTAGGCGATCTGGAAATCTATGAGGTAAAACTGGACGACGCTTTTCTCATGTCGAGCTTGTTTCACGAGGTGGAAGAGGCCCTGGCGCATCTCGGCCTGGGCGAGCTGAGCGGCGACTCCTGGGATGTCGTAGTCGGCGGGCTCGGGCTCGGCTACACCGCTGTGGCCGCGCTCGAGCACCGCGAAGTAAATTCGTTGCATGTCCTGGATGCTTTGGCGCCGGTCATCGGATGGCATCGCCGCGGGCTCGTCCCCTTGGGCGCGCCCCTCACGGCGGATCCGCGCACCCGCCTCTTGCTCGCCGATTTTTTCGCCCGCGCTCTTTCCCCCGAGGGTTTTGATCCAGAAGAGCCGGCGCGGCGTTATCATGCGGTGCTCCTGGATATCGATCACTCGCCGCGCGATCTGCTCCATCCGAGCCATGCAGCCTTCTATCAACCAGCCGGAATGTGCGCGCTCGCCCGGCATCTGCATCCGAGCGGGGTCTTCGCGCTTTGGTCGGATGAACCGCCCGATGAAGAGTTCCTGGGGTTGCTCGACACCGCTTTTGTCAGTGCGCGCGCGCATATCGTGACCTTTGCCAACGCGCTGCAGGATGGCGTCTCGGCGAGCACGGTTTACGTGGCGGTAAAAGCCTCGTCTTGAGATGTTGAGATGCGCAAAGCCGCGCCTCCGCTATGGTAGCCGGCCATGCCGTTTCGCGCCCTGCAGCTTTCACCGCCCATTCTTCAAGCCATCAAAGAGGCGGGCTACACCGAACCCACGCCCATCCAGGTGGCGGCCATCCCGGAGGTCCTCGCCGGGCACGACGTCATCGGCATCGCCCAGACCGGCACCGGTAAAACGGCGGCCTTCGTCCTCCCCATCCTGACCAAGCTAGCCGCCTCCGATCCCGAGGGAAAACGTCCGGGAATGCGGGCCCTGGTGGTGGCGCCGACGCGGGAGTTGGTCGTGCAGATCGAAGAAAACGTGCGCGCGTATGCGAAGCATCTGCCGCTGCGCATGGCCACCATTTTTGGCGGCGTGAGCGAACGCCCGCAGATCGCGGCGCTTCGCTCCGGCGTCGAGCTGGTGGTGGCGACGCCGGGCCGGCTGATCGATCTGATGGGCCAGCGCCAAACCAATTTCTCCGCGATCGAATTCCTCGTCCTCGATGAAGCCGATCGCATGCTCGACATGGGTTTTCTCCCGCCCATCCGGGAGATCGTGCGCGCTCTTCCGCGGAAACGCCAGACCCTCATGTTTTCCGCCTCGCTCTCCCGCGAGATCGAAGCGCTCACCCACGAATTCCAGCATTCCCCGAAGATCATCCAGATCGGGCGCCGGGCGAATCCGGCCGAGACCGTGACCCAGTTCGTCTACGAAATACCGGCGCATCTCAAGCCGTCGCTCCTCCTCCATCTCCTGGGGGACAAGAGTTTCGATACCGTCCTCGTCTTCACCCGGACCAAGCATGGCGCGGATCGCATCGCGCGGCGGCTGGAGAGCGGCGGGATCAAGACCGGCACGATCCATTCCAACCGCTCGCAGAATCAGCGCCTGCGCGCCTTGCAGGATTTCAAATCGGGCAAAGTACGGGTCTTGGTCGCGACCGATATCGCGGCGCGCGGGATCGACGTGGACGGGATTTCGCATGTGGTGAATTACGACTTCCCGATGCACTCGGAAGATTACGTGCATCGAATCGGACGGACCGGCCGGGCGCAGGCGGTGGGCGACGCGATCAGCTTTATCACGCCGGAGGATCAGGCGCCCCTGCGCTCGCTCGAGCGTTTCATCGGGCGGGGGATTGTGCGGAAAAAAGCCGAAGGTTTCGACGACAAAGCGCCCGCGCCGCCGCGCGAAGACCGGGGTGGGGGACGGAATGCGCGAGGGGGTAAAATGGAACCCCAGCTCCCGGGAAGAGGCGCCCGCGGAGGCGGTGGGCGGAGCGACGGGAAGGCGGGCCGACGGCGCTTCGGCCGACCGGGCGCGCGCTCTCGCTGAAGAGCAGCAGGCGCGGGGGAGAGCAAACTTCTTTCCATGCAAAGCGCCCGCGATTTCCGATTCCTAAAAAGATCGGCGCGTTCTCTCCCGACCGCCGCCTCACCATTTCCGGGGGAAACAACAGAAAAATATTATGGGTTTATTCAATACGTTAATGTCGAAAATCTTTGGTCACGCTTCCGCTGCGCAACCCGCCGCGAATGGCGGAACCGCCGCCGCCGCTCCCGCGGGAGGCAATGCGCCGGCGCCGCAAGCCCCTCCGCAAACCGCCCCGGCCGCCGCCCCCAGCGCTCCGACTCCGGCTCCCGCCGCGCCCGCGCAGCAGGTCGACGTCGCCGCCACGCTCGATGCCCTGAACCAGAAGAATCCCGAGAAGCTTGATTGGAAACATTCCATCGTCGACTTGATGAAGTTGGTCGGGATGGATAGCAGCCTCGACGCGCGCAAAGAGCTGGCGGACGATCTCCATTACTCGGGCGACAAAAGCGATTCCGCCGCGATGAATATCTGGTTGCACGAGGAAGTGATGAAAAGGCTGGCTGCCAACGGGGCCAAAATTCCCCAGGATCTGCTCAAGAAATAACTGCCTCGACGATCGATCTTTTACGAGGGACCGCGCGCCGCAGCTGGCGCTGCGGCCTCGTCGTGGCACTCAGCGCGCTGAGTGGTTGCGCCAGTTTGCCGCCGTCGGATTTTTCCGGCGGCCGTCCGCTTTTTGATCCGGTAAAATTCTTTACCGGCCGCACCGTTTCCACCGGCGTGCTCGAAAATCGCGGCGGCGCACCGATGCAGCGGGTGAGCACGAAAACTTCCGGCCGCTGGGCCGGGGGAAGCTTGCTCCTCGACCAGGCCCTTTCCTTTAGCGACGGCCGGGAACAGCATCGCACCTGGCACATCCGCAGACTCGACGCCCATCACTACGAAGCGACCGCCAACGACATGCTCGGAAGCGCGCGCGGCGAAGCCTACGGCAACGTCTTTCACTGGAGTTTCACCCTCGCGCTCTCGCCGGGCAACCCGCTCGCCAACGTGCGCATGAGCCAATGGATGTACCTGCAACCCGACGGCCGCACGATGGTGAATCACACCACCATCCGGAAGCTCGGCCTCGTCGTCGCGCAGGTTACCGAGCAGTTCGAAAAGCGCTCGGATTAGGGGTCAGCGCAGAATGGCACTAAGTTAAGCGCGGAAGCAGTGGGGCTGGCGTCGTAGCACCGGCATCTTGCCGGTGATTCTGCTGTTCAAATTGTTTCACCGGGCAAGATGCCCGGTGTCCCCACAGGCAAGATGCCTGTGCTACGAGACAGCGCACGATTACGGGCGGGGATTTTGGAGGAGCGGAAGCAAAGCGTGTATAATAGCGCCATGTCCGATCCACGAAACGTCGCCCACGATAAGAAAGTCCAGCAGGAGAAAGAGAAGGAAACTCCTGACGAAAAGGAAACCGCCGCAGCTCCTCCCGTGAGCGCTGCGGCCCCGGCCGCCGCGGACGCAGCTGAGGAAGGCCCGACCGATCACGAGCAATCGGTCACCGTGCTTTCGAAGCTCAAGGAGATGGAATTCCATTCCCGGGCCAACATCGAAACGCTCGCTCAGCTCCTCCTGACCGTGGAAGACGAGCTCAAACAGAAGGAATTCGGGGATTCGTTAGGCGCGGTGTATTCCGCGCAGGACGGCTTCCAGACGAAGATCACCGAGCTCATCGCGAGCTACCAAGATCACGTCGACGGGATGAAGCCGGCGGTCTGATCCGGCGGCCGCGAATCCGTTAGGCGGCCGCGCGCCGTTTTTGTTTTACCAGCGACGAGGTCGAGCGACTCCCGCTCGTCCGTGCCCCGTTCCGCTTCGGTTTGAGCGCCTGATTCCGATTCAGGCTTTCCTGCAATACCTTGACCAGGTCGACCACATTGGTCGCCCTCGTCGCGGCCACGGCCGGCGCCGCGACTTCCCGCTTGTTCGCTTTCTGCTCGATCATCTCGAGCACGGCGTCGCGATATTCGTCGCGATATTTTTCCGGCTCCCAGGGCACCGTCATGCCCTCGATCAGGGTCTGCGCCATCTTCAGCTCCTTGTCGTTGATCGCCACTTGGGAGCCGTTCGTCAGCTCGCTCGGGCTCAGGATCTCACTGGCGAAATGCATCAGTTCCAGGACCAGGAACAAACCATCCGGTTTGACCGAAGCGAGATGTTCGCGGTTGCTAATGACCACCTTGGCGATGCCGATTTTGCCGGTGCCATTCAGCGCCTTGTGCAGGAGCGCGTAGGCTTTCTCCCCGCCCTTCTGCGGCTCGAGGAAATAAGGCTTGTAGAAAAATTTCGCGTCCACCTGCCCGATCTCGACGAAATCGGTGATGTCGATCGAGTGGGTGGATTCGATCCGCACTTTCTCGAAATCCTCCTCCTTGAGGACGACGAAATTCCCGCGTTCGTATTCGTAGCCCTTCACGATCTCATCGGCCTTGACCTCCTGGAGATCGGCCTCGGCCACCTTCTTATACTTGATCGGGCTCAAATCCTTCCCGCGCAGTTGGCGAAAACTAAGTTTCTCCTCCCGGGTCGCGGGAAAAACCGCGACCGGAATATAAACGAGCCCGAATGAGATACTGCCCTTCCAAATAGCGCGCATAACGAGAAAAAGGTAAGCACTTTACGTACAAGCAAAAGGAGAAGTCAATAAGACTAACGAACCGGCGGAAGCGGGTTTCCTTGAGCATTCGGTCGGCGCGAGAGCCGCACGCCGTTCGGCAATACCAACCAGCGCCAGAGACCGCCTACGATTCCTCCTCGACGCTGCGCCGTTCGCCGCGCATTTTGCGCATTCCTTGAGTGCGCAGACGAGAATGAAAAAAGGATCGCCTTCCAAAAAAACTTCCCGTGCGCGTCCCTCCGCGCTCAAGGAAATGTCGGCGCTGAGCTCGGAGATCCGTTTCCTCGGCGCCGCGCTTGGCCGGGTCATTTCGCAACTGGAAGGTCAGGCGACTTTTGAGACGGTGGAAAAATTGCGCACCCTCGCGAAGGCGAGTCGCCAGGGCGATCCGGCCGCCGCCGCGCAGCTCGCCAAGACGGTCGCGAGTCTCAAACCGGAGGCTGCAATTCACCAGGCGATGGCGTTTACGCTTTACTTCGAGCTGGTCAATCTGGCGGAGGAAAATTTCCGCGTCATGCTCCTGCGCCGTCGGCGTGCCGCGCAGGCCGGCGACGCGACGGAGCCGATGCGCGAATCGATCGAGGCCGCGATCAAGGAGTTGCAAGGCGGCGGCGTCTCGACCGCGGAGATGCAGCGTCTGGTCGATAAATTAAGTATCGAGCTGGTCTTTACCGCGCATCCGACCGAGTCCAAACGCCGTACCCTGCTCACGAAGTTGCAGCGGCTGGCGGAAATTCTGCGCCAGCGCCATTTCCCGGAGCAGCAGGGCGACGCGCCCGATCCGGCGCGGGTGGAACGCGAGATCGCCTCACTCTGGCTGACCGATCGCAGCCGCGTCGCCCAACCCGAGGTGACGGACGAAGCGCGCACCGGCCTTTGGTATTTCGACACGACGCTTTTCGAGACGCTGCCGCGGCTGCAGAGGGACCTGGTAAGCGCTCTCGCGCGTCATTATCCAAAGGTGCGGCCGCCGCAGCGCTGGCTCACCTTTGGATCGTGGATTGGCGGCGATCGCGACGGCAATCCCAACGTCACGCCGGCGGTCACGGCGGAGGTGCTCTTGCTCCATCGCCAGTTGGCGCTGACGAAACTGCGGCGGCTGGTGCGCGAGCTTTCGCGCTCGCTCAGCGTCTCGGATCAACGGGCGAAGATTTCCCCGGAGATGCGCCGGTTGGTGAAGGCGCATCGCAACTTCTCCGTGCACCTCGAGCAGTTGCAGGCGCGTTATCCGCACGAGCCTTATCGCCTCCTCCTCGCCGTCCTGCGCGAGCAACTCGATCGCAGCATCGGCGCCGTCGGGCACGAGAAAAATCTCGCGAGCGAAGCGGTCGAGGACACGCACTTTCTTCAGACGGCGCAGGTGCGGGAGATCTTCGAGGCGATCCGCCGCAGTCTGGCCGCCGGGCGCGGCGCTCTCCTCGCCGAGGGAGAATTGCGCACCGCGATCGAGACGCTCGAAGTCTTCGGGCTCCACACCGCGCGGCTCGATCTGCGTCAGCATTCCGGCGCCCACGAGGCGGCCGTCGCCGAAATTCTCGGCCGCCCTAATTATCCGAAACTTGGCGAAACCGAGAAGCGCCGCGTTTTGGCAGAAGCGATCAGCGGGGCGCGGCCGCTCGCCTTGATGGCGCTGGTCGAGTTCTCCGAGCCGACCCGGCACGTCCTCGAGCCGCTGCGCCTGGCGGCGCTGACCGCGCGCAAGTTCGGCCCGGAAGCGCTCGGGATTTACGTCATCAGCATGACGACCGCGGTCTCGGACCTGCTCGAGGTGCAGCTCCTCATGCGGCTGGCCGGTGCCGCGCTGCCGATCGCCCCGCTCTTCGAGACGCTCGACGATCTCACGCGCGCTCCGCGGATTCTGACTGAGCTGATCGCGCAGCCGGACTACGCGGCGCTTTTGGAAAAACAGCACCGGCATCAGCACGTCATGCTCGGTTACTCCGATAGCAACAAAGATTGCGGCTACTTCGCTGCGAACTGGGCGCTTTACCTCGCGCAGGAGGAAATCGCCGCCGTCGCCCTGACCGAGAATATGCGCATCACCCTTTTCCATGGTCGCGGCGGCAGTATCGCCCGCGGCGGCGGTCCGGCGGCCAAGGCGATCCTGGCGCAACCGATCGGGTTGCGCGACGGCGGCATTCGCATCACCGAACAAGGCGAAGTCCTCTCCACCCGCTATCACGATCCCGACCTCGCCCACCGCATTCTCGAGCAGATGACCTACGGCGTTCTCCTCGGGAGCGCGGCGGCGGAGCGGCGCGCGGAAATTCCGGCTGCCTGGACCGAAGCGATGGAGCGGATGAGCGCGGCCAGCGTCGCCGCCTACCAGGACGCCGTCGCCGATCCCCAGTTTCTCGAGTTCTGGAAACAGGCGACCCCGATCGACCAGATCGGCCATTTGCGTTTCGGCTCCCGCCCCAGCTACCGCAAATCGGCCCAGAGCATCGCCGATCTGCGCGCCATCCCGTGGGTCTTCTCCTGGATGCAGAGCCGGTTCAATTTTCCCGGCTGGTATGGGCTCGGGACCGCGCTCGGCGTCCTCCGCGCTGAGGGCCGGAAAGGAGAGCTTCTCCTGCGCGAGATGTATGGCTCCTGGCCGTTTTTCCAGACTCTCATCGACAACGCCCAACTCACCATGCGCAAAGCCGACATGGGCATTGCCCGACTCTATTCCTCGTTAGTCACAAATAAGGCGATCCGGTCGCGCATCCTAGAGTTACTCCTGGAGGAATTCTCGCGCACCGAGGCCGCGATCCTCGCCATCACCGGTCAGGAGCAACTCCTGAGCAACGAACCTGTGCTCTCGAACTCGGTCGACCTGCGCAACCCTTACATCGATCCCTTGAATTACCTCCAGGTCGAACTCCTGCGGCGCCTGCGAGGCGGGAAGCTAACCAAGTCCGTGGCGGAGACCGTCCGGGCGGCCCTCGAACTCACGATCAACGGCATCTCCGGCGGATTAAAAAACACCGGCTAACTCTGAAGAGAGATTGTGGACTGCGCCGGCGTCCGCTTAGAGGGTGTCATGAACTTTGAACCAGCGGCGGGGCGTTGTAGCGTCCGCTGTCCCCAGCGGAACTTCAGCGGCACCCATGCGAAATGCGCTGAGGACAGCGCACGCTACAACCGCCTCCCCTGCGCTGGCGTGGGCAATCGAGGCACGAAAGTTCATGACACGCTCTAGAGGGCGTCTAAAAAATCGGGTGATCGCCGAATTGTAGGGCGGCCGCCTCGCCTGCCTCGGTTCTTGCTGCCGCAGAAACTGGGCAACCGAAGCGGTCGCCCTACAATTCGCCCAGTCGTAACCAACTTTTTAGACGCCCTCTAAGACTCACTCACCGGCCGCGAGCGAGACGTTCTAAGACTGCTTCGGGCTGGCCTCCGCCGGAGTCTGTGACTTGATCCAGCGCTCCGCTCGCTCCTGAAGCAGGTCCAGCGGCATCGCGCCGCCGTTGATGATTTCATCGTGGAAAGCTTTGATGTCGAACTTCGGGCCGAGCTGCGCCTTCGCTTCGTCGCGTAGCTTGTGGATCATGAGTTGTCCAATTTTGTAGGCCAAAGCTTGCCCCGGCCAGGCGATGTAGCGATCGGTTTCGGTCTGCGCGACCGCGTCGTTGACATCGTTGGCATGCATGTAGTCGATCACTTTTTCGCGGCTCCAGTTCTGGTCGTGAATACCGGTATCGACGACCAGCCGGACGGCGCGAAAAAGCTCGGAATTCAGCCGGCCGTAGTCGGAGACAGGATCCTGGTAGAAGCCGATCTCCTTGCCCAGCTCCTCGGCGTAAAGCGCCCAGCCTTCGGTGTAGGCGGAGTAAAAGCCGTGCAGCCGGAATTTCGGCAAACCTCCCAACGTCTGGGCGATGCTGATCTGCATGTGATGGCCCGGGACGCCTTCGTGATAGGCGACGGCTTCATCGAGCACGAGCGTGCGCTTGGTCGGATCGGACACGGCGACCACGACCCCGACCGGCCCGTTTCCCGTCGGGCGTGCCAGCGACGTAATGCGTCGCCGCCGCCTTCGCGAAATCGGGGATCGGTTCCACGGTGACCGGCGATTTCGGCAGGAGTCCGAAGAGCTCGGGCAGCTTCGGCTGCATCTGGTGGATGTATTTGGCAAAATCATCCACGATCTGCTGCTCGCTCGTCGGCTTCCACTTCGGGTCGTTATTAATCGCGTCGCGGAAGCTGGCCAGATCCGGGTGTCCCTGTGCCTGAGCCAGCTTGGTCATCTCGGCCGTGATCCGCGCTACTTCTTTCACCCCGATCGCATGCACCTCGGCGGGCGTGTAGTTCGTCGTGGTCATCATCTTGACCGCTTCCGCGTAGCGGCGCTTGCCCTCCGGCAGGCTTTCGATGGAAATCTTGCTGCGTCCTTTCGGGTCGTAATCGGTGCGGAGGAATTCCGCGAATTTCTTATAGGCGGGAAAGACCTCGTCCTGGACCGTTTTCGTGATCTCATCGGTCAACCGCTTCTTCTCCTGGGCCGAAAAATCCGCGGGAAACTTCTGCGTCGGCCGGAGGAACGGGTTCGCCGCGATGATGCCGTCGGCCTGGGCGGGTAGCTTCTCGAGCACGATCTTCGGCGGCATCAGCCCGTCCTTTTCGCCCTGCTTCAGCACCTCGGTCACCTGCTCGAGCACGCGCGGGATCTGCTGCAACCGGGAGAGGTAATCCTGGTAATGCGGACCGGAATCGAACGGCATGCTCTGGGGCAAATCGGCCAGGTGCGTGTGCACGCCGTTCTGCTGGTTCACCGGCATCTCGTAGTTCTTCAGCTCGAAATTCACATCCTCGCGCTGTAGCTGCCGCTCCAGCAGTTGATGGCTGAGCAGATCGGTCTCGCCCATCCCGTCGGTCGGGATGGCCTGCAGTCGCTTTAGAAAATCATCGGCTTCCGCGTGCTGGCGTTTGATCTCGGCGAGCGAATATTGCCCGAGGAGCGCGTTATAGCGGTAGTCGCCCACGGCGGTGGCGCGCTCCGGCGAGTTCTTCAGGCCAGTCTGATAAAACTCCTCAAACAACCCATTCTGCTGCGCCACGCGCTCGGCCACCGGCGCGGTTTGCGCGAGCGTCGGAGAGGCCAGGGCGAGAAGAAACAGGCAAACAATTTTTCGCATCCGCCAGCCTAGCAGGAGAGCCTCGACCCCGCACGGACCAATCAGGCGCGACGCCGGCGGGTCGCGCAGGCAGAGCGATTACCGACGGGCTTGCCTGCGCCCGCCCGGAGACCCGCCTATTGCTTGATCGAGATCTTGTTCTCGACGCCGCCTACTCCGGCCACCGTCTTGGCCAGGTCTTCCGCGGCGGACTTCTGATCGTCCGAGACGACAAAACCGCTGAGCTGCACCGTGCCCTTGAAGGCGGCGACCTGCACGTCGGGGAACTTGAAACTGTTCGAGCTCGCGAAGGTGGCCCTCACCTGGTCGGCGAGCTTTTGATCGTCCTGTTGCTGGGCGCTCGTGCGTTCGGCGGTTTCCTTGTGGCAACCGGAGAGCATCGAGGTCGAGAGCAAAGCGGAGGTCACGGCCGCTAACCATGCTATGCGGATTATTTTCATGCGATCTTTTCCCACTGTTTCAACACTGCTGCCAAGATTTCTTTTTGCCCTTGTTGTTTCCTCACCATGGCTCGCTCAAGGAGTTATCGTCTACGACCTCGATCTGGCGCCTCATCTTCCGTCCTGGCGAACCTCAGCCGGGAGGCGTTGGCGACGCGGGAAGAATCACCGGGCGAGACGCCCGGTGGCCCCACCGGCAAGATGCCGGTGCTACGACGTAGTCCCGACCGCGCGCGCGGGAGAGATGTCTCGGGGCGCGCGTTTCTAGCGATAAGCAGGCGAGCGATGCGCCGCCGTGCTGGCGCGCAAGGCTTCGCCCGCCGTCCAGATTGCCGCCCCCAAAAGCAGTAAATCCTTGGCCAGAAACTGACCCGGCATCGGGGAGAGAAACGGAAATCCGTAGTCGGGCTGCCAGACCCCGGGCGTGGTCAGGAGGAAGGTCAGCGTGACCAGAAACACCAGGATCGCGCCCAGGCTGCCGAAAGCGGAAAGCCGCGGCGCCCACGGGCGGAGAAGAATAAGTGCGCCCAGAATAATTTCTACGACGCCGAGGAGGGCGCCGAAAGTGCGCACGCTAAACAGGCTATAGGCCCAGGAAAGGAGGAAGGAGTTCGCGACCAATCCCTGGATTCCCTCTGACTCGTAAGCCGTGAACTTAAGCAGTCCTACCCACAGGAGGACGATGGCCAGCCCATAGCGAATGACGGTTGCTCCGACGTTCTCCAAAGTGTGGGCCGATTGAATCGTTTCAGTATTTTGCATGTTCGTTGTTCCTTTTCTTAGAGTTACTACTTCTTCTTATCCGGGGATTGCAGGCCCATTCGGGCGGCGATCGCTTTGATCTTTTCCAGGTGCATCTGCAGGGTGGGCAGCGTTTCCGCGGCAAACGCTTTGACATCGGCATCAGTTCCATTCTGCGCCGTGCTTTGAAATGCCGTCACGTCCTTCCGGTGGTCCTGCACCATCGTCTTGACGTAGGCCCGATCGAACGCCCACCCGCTCAGGGGCGAGAGTTTTCGCATCGCTTCTTGCTGCGCGGGAGTGATCTTGGAGGGCAATGGAATATGCTTTTGGCGGGCCAGTTTCGCCAGCTTCTTCCCGGCCTGGGAGTGATCGGTCACCATCATTTGCCCAAGCTCTTTGACCTCGCTGCTCTCGGCCTGCTGCCTCGCCAGCCGTCCCGCTTCGACTTCGAAGATGCCCCCGGAGGCGGCGGCATCGAGGAAGACCACATCTCCACCCGTCGCGACGTGGTCGCCTTTATCGCTGGGCGGTTTCGCGCCGAAGCTGCCGGCCGGACCAGCGAGGGTGACGGCGCTCACGAGACCTAGGATCCATCTTTTTCTCTTATTCATTGTTATCATTTCGTTCCTAATTCGTTGACCAGCCTAGTAGGCGGCGAGGCCCGAGACTTTCTTCACCGAGCACGAGCGCGCGCGCCGCGGCGCAGTGCTCCTCGGGAGATTGATAAAGGTATCCATCCCTAGCTAGAGACGGCCGCCTCCAATTTATTCCGGGAGAGTGTCAGTCCGTGATTCTCGTTCAGTTCCCCTTCGGCGCTTCTACCGGTTTATCCGCCGGGATATGTCGCGGGAGACGTGCTGCCTAATGGCGTGAGACGCTCCCCGCGACGGATGAGTAATCAGCAGCGGGAAGCGGCGGACCGGAAAGTCGCCTGCCACGCGAGGATACTCCTTGGACGGATTAGGAATTACTTATCGCATCATGCTGTCGTTTGAAGTCGGCAGCGAGGTTTGCAGCACTTGCCAGATAATCTCCAGATCCAATCCAAAATAATCGTGGACGATTCGATTGCGCAGGCCGGCGATCCGCCCCCCCCACGCGATGGCTCCGTGCTGAGATGTGAATGTCTCCGCAACCCGCGAACTGCTTCACCGCTGATTTCGAGATTTCGGACCACGGCGTCGATCGTCTTTTCGTCGGCTAGAAACTTCTCTCTACCCAATCCCTCCATGTAGCGCTCGATCCGCGCGATGGCGCCGCGGCTATCTTCCAGGAGAAGGTCCGCGTCGCGCCTAGGCATCGATCAATTCCGGCTCGATGCGTTTCCAGAGCGACGGCTTGAGCGCGCGTCTGGAGACCAGATCAACGCGTGCGCCGAGGACCTGTTCAAGGCGTTCGGCCAAAGTGACGAAGCCGAGTCCGATGGAGGGTGCCACCTCTACCAGGATATCGATATCGCTTTCTCCCAAGGTCTCCGCGGCACGCGCGTAGGATCCGAAGAGCGCGAGCCGGCTGATGGGAAACTCTGCCTGCAAACGGGCCTTTGCTTCCCGCAATCTCAGGAGGATTTCTTCGCGGTTGGCGGCCATGCTGATTTGAAACTTAACCTGACATGGATCGTGGATGCAACTTGGACGGCCTGGCAAAAGCGTAGCCGCTTCGCGGAGGGGTTCCGTAGCACCGGCATCTTGCCGGTGGGGCCACCGGGGTAGGGCACCGACGGGCAGCCCTTTTCTGTTCTTCCACTCCTTGCGCCGCCGGTGCCTGTCGCTGAGCTTGAGCTCGTAGATTTCCAATGCGCCTCCTTGCCGTAATCCTATTGCTGTTCACGGGTATCGCTGCTGAGGCGAGATCACCCTCGTTTGTGGCCAAGGCGAGCGGGCGCTTGGGTCGGCCGATCCGCTTCGAGTTTTCCCTGGCTTCGACTACCCGTCCGAAGATGGATATCCAGTCATTCACCGTTTCTATCCGGACCGCCGACGACCGGTGGAAGGCGCTGTGGTCGATTGCCGGCGGCCGCGGTCTGACCCAAACGCTGCAGTACGGAGTGACGCCTGCTGGTTTTACCACGATGATTCAACCGCAGAAGCTCATCCCGGGTCGCGTTTACTCCGCGTCCGCTGCCGACGGGCACGGGGGCTCATCGAGCGTAACTTTCGGATTCGATAAAGACGGGAGGATGGTCTTCCCGGATTCAGTCGATTGACGAAGGGGGCACCCAAGTGGGCCGAGCTGTGTCTTCACTGCGGTCGCGACGGCGGGGATGAGGTTGGAGCCGGTGCGCCCGCGGAGGAATGCCGCCTAACGTCCCCGCGCCGGACGTGCGATAGTCGCCGGTGCAGAAGAAACTTTTCGCGGAACTCGGGCTCGCACCCGAAATCCTCAAGGCGGTCGAGCGGATGGGCTTTGAGGAGGCCTCGCCGATTCAATCCGCCGCCATCCCCGTCCTCCTGGAAGGCGCAGACGTGGTCGGCCAATCGCAGACCGGGTCGGGGAAGACGGCCGCTTTCGGCATTCCGGCGATCCAGTTGGTCGAGCCAAGTCTGCGCGCGCCGCAGGTGATCATTCTCTGCCCGACGCGCGAGTTGGTGGTGCAGGTGGCGGAGGAAATTGCCAAGCTCGCTTTCTTCAAACGCGGGGTGCGCGAGCTGCCGATCTATGGCGGGCAATCCTACGAGCGGCAGTTCCGCGGGCTCAGCGCGGGCGCGCAGATCATCATCGGCACGCCGGGCCGGGTGATGGATCATCTCGAGCGCAAAAGTCTTAAGCTCGACCAGATCAAGATGGTCATCCTCGATGAAGCCGATCGGATGCTCGACATGGGCTTCGTCGACGACATCAAGACGATCCTGCGCCAGGTGCCTAACGAGCGCCAGACGGTCTTCTTTTCCGCTACCATCCCGCGGCCGATCGCGGAGTTGATCAAGACGTTCACCAAAGATCCAGTCAACGTGCGGGTGGAAGCCGAGGCCCTGACCGTGCCGGCGATCGAGCAGATTTATTACGAAGTGGATCGGCGCTCGAAGCTCGAGGTGCTCTGCCGGTTGATCGATCTGGAGGACGTGAAGCTGGCGATCATTTTCTGCGCGACCAAGATGATGGTCGACGATCTGACCGAGCATCTGAGCGCGCGCGGTTATAACGCGGATAAACTCCATGGCGACATGACTCAGGCGATGCGCGAGCGGGTGATGGGGAAATTCCGCAAGCGCAAGGTCGAGATCCTGGTCGCGACCGATGTGGCGGCGCGCGGTCTCGACGTGGATGACATCGAGGTGGTCTTTAATTACGACCTGCCGCACGACGGCGAAGATTACGTGCACCGGATCGGGCGGACCGGTCGGGCTGGAAAGGGCGGCAAGGCGGTTACCTTCGTGGCCGGTCGCGAGATTTATCGGCTGGAAAACATCCAGCGTTTCACCCGCAGCCGCATCCGTCGCGCGCAAATCCCGACGGTGGAAGAAGTGGAAGGCAAGCGCGCCAACGCCCTCGCCGAAGCGCTCCGCGAGACCTTGGTGAAAGGGGAATACAAACGGCACGACGAGATGCTCGATCGCCTGCTCGGCCAGGATTATTCCGCGACCGATATCGCGTCGGCGCTCATTCACTTGTTAGGCGAAGACCGCACTCGCACCGGGCAGCCGATCCCGGAAGATCGGCAAAGCGGTCGCGGTGCGCCCGATCCCGGCGCGAGAGGCCGGCGCGAGCGGAGCCGCACCGACTACGAAGCCGAGCAACCGCGGCGCGAACGTCGCGACCGCCCGCCGCGTGCGCACGAAGGTCCGCGGGAGGAAGCGGGGACGGTTTCCCACGAGCCCGGCATGGTGCGCCTCGCTTTTAACGCCGGCCGCGCTCACTCGGTGCAGCCGGGCGATTTCGTCGGGGTGATCGCCGGGGTGACAGCGATCCCGAAAGGCGAGATCGGCGCGATTCACCTGCAGGCGACCAAGACGCTGGTCGACGTGGCGGAAGCGCGCGTCGACCTGGTGCTGAAGAAGCTCAACGGCATTCAGTTCAAGGGCCGCAAGCTGCTGGTGAAAGTGGCTAAATAAGGCGCGGCGCGCGGGCCGTCGGCCCCGGTGACGCGTCTTATTTCGCGGCCGGCGCGAAGACGGCGCGGAAAGCGCGCAACGCCGCGGGATGATAGATCGTGGAATGCTGTTCCTCGGGCATTTTCTCTTCATGCCAATGGAGACCGGGCGGCGCGTGCTGAGTGAGAATAGCCGCAAGCTTTTCCGTGTTGGTGATGATTCCCTTCTCATCGCTACTCGCGAAGTAGAGCGTCTTCCTAAGGTTGGGGCGCGCGTCCAACTCTTTCGCCGCGCTTCGCACCAATGCGGCGTTGTTCCACCACAGGCTAGGATCAAACGCCAGATAGGTGTCGAACAAATCCGGCTCCTTCAACAGGGTCTCGACGACAAAGAGCCCGGCGAGCGACTCCCCGACAATCGCGCTCTCGTCGGTCGTGCGGTAGCGCCGTTTCACCTCCGGCATCAGCTCTTCGCGGATAAATTTCCGGAATGGCTCCGAGCCGCCGACGTGCGGCGCGATCTTGCGGTCTTCCGGGTTTTCGGTCGGGCCAGTGAGGTCGCGGCGCCGCTCCGTATTCTCGATCCCGACGAGCAGAAACGGCCGCATCGTGTGATCGCCTACCAAGACCTCGATCAGGCCGGCGACATGGAGAAAGTCCTCTGCCATTCCGCCGTCCGGCATATAAAGGACCGGCCAAAGCGTGCTGGGAGACTTATCGTAGCCGGGTGGTGGATAGACATTTATCCTTCTCGTCTCCCCGAGGACTTTTGAATCGATCGTGAAAGTCTCACCTATGACTAAGGGTGCGGAAGGAGAAGCCGCGTGACTGATAGGTCCGCAGAGCAGGCTGAACGCTGCGAGCGCGAAGAGATGCTTGTTCATCGGCCGAGATTGGTCGGGATCGCAGCGCGGCGCAAACCTGCGCCAGGTGGAAACGCCATGCCTGCAAAAAGGGGGAACCCGAGCGGGCCGCATTTGCGGGAGTCACCGCCCCCGGCTACAACTCGCCTCGATATAGTCGCGTAACTCCGTGGCGGCGCGGGAAAGATGGCGCCGCTTGTTCCAGAGCAGCGCGATCGTGCGGGTCGGCTTCGGTTTGCCTAACGAACGATAACTCACGCGCGCGCTCGACGCGCGAGCCATCGCCGGAGCCATGGAAATGCCGACGCCGGCCGCGACCAGCGCCTGCACCGTTTCCATCTGCGCGCTGCGGCAGCTGATCTGCGGCGTAAAACCCTTGGCGTAGCAAAACTGCAAGCTTTGCGTACCGAGGCAATGCGTCTCGGCCATGAAGATGAATTTCTCGGGCTCAAGGTCGGCGCCGGAGACGGAACGTTTGCGCAGGAGCGGATGCCCCTTTGGCAGGACGAGCAGGAGTTCTTCGCTGAAGAGCGGCCGCGCCGCGACCCGCGGGGACTCGATCGGCAGACTGACCAGGGCGAGATCGATCTCGTAATTTTCGAGCGCGCGCAGCGCGCGTTCCGTCGTCTCTTCGTGCACGATGGTGGCGACGGCGGGACAGCGCCGGGCGAAGCCGCGCAGAATTTTCGGCAGCAAATAAGGAGCAATGGTGGGAAGCGCGGCGAGGTGCACCTGGCCGCGCGCCTCACCCCCGGAGTCGCGCACTTCGCGGCGTGCTTCGTGCAGTTCGTGCAGCACTTTCTCGGCGCGTTCGCGGAACATTTCGCCGGCCGGGGTGAGCGCCACCCGACGGGCTTTGCGGTCGAAGAGGCGTTCCCCCAGTTCCTTTTCCAGCTTCAAAATTTGCTGGCTGAGCGAAGGCTGGGCCACATGGCAGCTCTCCGCCGCGCGGCTGAAGGTGCCGGTCTTGGTGATGGCGAGAAAATAACGCAGCTGATGCAGTTCCATAGGCAGAACCTATCGCGCGGATAGGCAATTCGTCTTTTCTTCCTATTCCACGCTTTCGTAGATTGCGAGAGCGCAAAACGCGCGGGACCACCCAGGGCTTCATTCAACCCGAAAGAGAAAAACGATTATGCCGAAGATCAAACGCCAGCGAAACAACGACCTGAACAAGAAAATCGAGGAGCTCGCCCCCGATATTTCCGAGATGGATGGAACGACCCTCACTTCCAATCAGGGCCTCCCCGTCAACGACACCAACAACACGCTCAAGGCGGGCGAGCGCGGACCTTCGCTGCTCGAAGATTTCCTCATGCGCGAGAAGATCACGCACTTCGATCACGAGCGGATCCCGGAGCGCGCGGTGCACGCTCGCGGGGTGGCAGCGCACGGCTATTTCCAGGCTTACAAGAACCATTCCGATCTCACCAAAGCCGGTTTCCTGAATGACCCTGCGCGACAGACTCCCGTCTTCCTGCGCTTCTCCACCGTGGCCGGCTCGCGCGGCTCCAGCGATCTGGCCCGCGACGTGCGTGGGTTCGCGATCAAGTTTTATACCGACGAAGGCATCTTCGACATGGTCGGCAACAACATCCCGGTCTTCTTCATCCAGGACGCGATCAAGTTTCCCGATCTCATTCACGCGGTGAAACCCGAGCCGCATAACGAAATCCCGCAGGCCGCGTCCGCGCACGACACCTTTTACGATTTCATCTCCCTCTCGCCCGAGACCCTGCACATGCTCATGTGGGTGATGTCGGATCGCGCCATCCCGCGCAGTCTGCGCATGATGGAAGGTTTCGGCATTCACACCTTCCGTTTCATCAACGCGGCGGGTAAGTCGCGCTTCGTGAAGTTCCATTTCAAGCCGACGCTCGGGATGCATTCCGTGCTCTGGGATGAAGCGGTGAAGATTTCCGGCAACGATGCCGACTTCCATCGGCGCGATCTTTTTGACGCGATCGAGGCGGGCGAATTTCCGGAGTGGGAATTCGGCGTCCAGATCGTCGAGGAAAAGGACGAGCACAAATTCGACTTCGATCTGCTCGATCCGACGAAGTTAATCCCCGAGGAGCTGGTGCCGATCACGCCGTTAGGCAAACTCGTCCTGAATCGGAACCCGGATAACTACTTCGCCGAAACCGAGCAGGTGGCCTTCCATCCGGGACACCTGGTGAGCGGCATCGATTTCAGCAACGATCCGCTCCTGCAAGGCCGGCTCTTTAGTTACACCGACACCCAGCTGACCCGGCTCGGCGGTCCAAACTTCGCCCAGATCCCGATTAACCGGCCGACCTGCCCGATGCACAACAACCAACGCGACGGCTCCATGCAGCAGATCGTGAATCGGGGCGAGACCAGTTATTTTCCGAACACGATCAGCAGCGGCTGCCCGATGGAAGCGAAAGCCGACATGGGTGGTTTCGTTAGTCACATGGAGAAAATCCAGGGCGCGAAAGTGCGCGGGAAGAGCGACAAGTTCTTCGATCACTTCAGCCAGGCGGCTTTGTTCTTTAACAGCCAGGCGCCCTATGAGCAGCAGCACATCATCAACGCGCTCACCTTTGAGCTCGGGAAAGTGACCCGGCCGCCGATCGTCGAGCGGATGCTTTTCGTGCTCAACAAAATCGACAAGAAGCTGGCCAGCGGCATCGCCGGAGGCCTCGGGATGAAGATCCCCGGCTCGATCGAAGGCCGGGTCAATCAGGCGGTCGGCGCCGATGCCGGGAAAGCGACCGAGTCCAAGCCGATGAAAAACACCTACGGCCAGTCGCCGGCCCTGAGCATGGCCAACACGGTCAAGGACACCATTCGCACCCGCAAAGTCGCCTTTCTTGCGGCCGACGGCGTGGATGGGAACGCCCTCGACGCCATGAAAAATGCCCTAACGAGTGAAGGAGCGATGGTCAAAGTGATCGCTCCGCACGGGGGCACGATCAAGACGGCGCAAGGTGCCGACGTGAAGGTCGACATGAGCATTGTCACGGTGGCTTCGGTCCTCTTCGACGCCACCTACGTGCCGGGCGGCGAGCAGAGCGTGAAGACCCTGATCGGAAACGATCGCGCCATCCACTTCGTCAACGAGACCTACAAACATTGCAAAGCCCTGGCCGCGACCGGCGCAGGCATCGATCTGCTCCACGCCTCCGCGATCGACTTCGATAACGGCTCGACCAACGACGACCCCGCCCTCCTCGCGGACGAGCAAGGCGACGTGAAAAGCGTGGCCCGGAAGTTCATCAAAGCGATCGGCCAGCACCGTAACTGGGACCGCGAGAAGATCGCCAACATTCCGGCCTAAGCAGCCGAGGCAGCCAAATCGTATCTAAGCGGAGAACGCCGGCCCGATTGGGCCGGCGTTTTTCGTGCGGCTTGCGTCCACTTGCGCACTTCATTTTGTCATCGGGAGTCCGCGTAGACGACGAGGGATCTCGCGTAGGGCCTCGGCGTCGGGGTCAGAGAAGCTGGGACCCAGCAGAGCAACCGTGAGATCCCTCGGCGCGCTGCGCCAGCCTCGGGATGACAAGCTCCCCTCTTTTCGCGAGACGGACGCTAAATAGGCGCCTTCGAAACGCGGGGTTGTTCCGGAGTGCCCCCCACCGCAATCGTGAAGCTCGGAGATACGGGCGGGCTGCTTGGGAGCTGTTGAGTGTCCAAACTCGGCCGCCGCGCTGCGTTCACTGGCCCACGCACATGTTGTCATCCCGAGCCCGCGTAGACGGCGAGGGATCTCGCGTAGGGTCTCGGCGCCCAGGCCAGAGAAGCTGGACCCCAACAAAGCAACCGTAAGACCCCCCCGGCGCGCTGCGCCCGCCTCGGGATGACAAGGGCGAAGCTTTTCGTGGGACGCTCAACAGATACCCGCGAAACGCGGGGGTTGTTTCGTGGGGCCCACCGGACTCCCGCGCTTCGCAGAGCGAAGCGTCTACAGGTGACGCATAACGTGTTGCCGATGCTCCTTCGGCGACTCGCGGCTTCTTGACCGGAATGGAATTGTCCCGCATAACGAACTCATGGCTGCTCCTGAACCACTTCCGCCTTCCTCTTCCTTGGTCGTCCCGACCCGCTCCGACGAGCGCTGGGAGTTTCTGCGCGATGTGGCGGTCTTTCAGGTCAAAATGTTGCTCGACAATCTGCGCGACTTTGCCCTCATGCCAGTCTCGTTAGGCGCGGCTGTGATCGATCTGCTTTCGAAGGGCAACAGCGAGGGCGCGCTTTTTTATCAGGTGCTCCGCTGGGGCGCGCGGAGCGAGCGGGTGATCGATGTTTACAGCGCGATCGAGAGTGAGGCTGAGCCTGCGCCTGCGCTCGCCCCGAGCTACACCGTCGACACCGTGGTCGCCCGGCTGGAGCGGGTCCTGGTGCGGGAATGTGAAAAAGGGGGCACCGCCGCGAGCGTCAAGGCCGCGATGGACCGGGCGATCGATCAAATCCATCGCGAAACCAGTGGGCCGCGCGCGCGCGCCGGTGAGGCCATGGCCCGCGCCTCGGAGACCCTGCGGAGTAAGTTCAAAGGGCCGCCCCGCGCGGAGGAGTAAGGCGCCCTCCGGGGTGTGGTCGGCAGAGCAGCAGGCTAAGAACGCTGGCGGCGAAGAGCGGTGATCGGGGCCGGTGCCGCTGCTGAGCGCCTGGGGCGTGCACTTTAGGGAGCGCGATGGAGGGACGCCCTCTGTGTCGTCCGTGAGGGTTGGGCTGTCTCGGAGCTCACACCCGAACCACGGACGGGACGGCGCCCGTCCCTCCACCTGGCGCAAAGTCCATGGCTCAAGATGTCGGATCCCGAGATCAAAAATTCTCTTCACCTCGTCCACAGGGACGATGTCATCGCCGAGGATGGCGACGGGAGGGGACAAGCCTTGCCGGAGCCAACCTAACGAGACCAGCACTGGAGCCGCTCGCTCCGGATTGCACAAAGCGACAGGGGATGGCATGCCCTTTCGTATCCTGGTCCGCTGAACCTGGCTATCGCCCTTCTCCCAGGCGCATTCATCTTTGCTTTCCAGAAAGACCACCTCGGCTTACACGGAGAATGCGTTCGTGCACCAAGGCGTGCTCGAAGAGGGGAATTTCCTTTCTGCAAAAACCTTTCACACCGGCGGGGCTGGCCCAGAAGCTAAGGGAAGTCCGGGGCCGACCCGCGGGCCGGCGCTTGCGGAGCGCCCGGGACTTCGCATGGTGTGAGGGCCATGAAATCCAGCCCGGCTCTGCCCTCCTCCGTGCCTAGCATACGCCGATGAAACTCTCGGTCGGAAAGAGTGTTCTCCTCGGCTTCCTCCTGGCCACGGTGGCGCTCGTGGTGAGCGGTTGGCTGGCTTACTCGAATATCCACCGGATCTCGCGCAATGACGCGCTCGTCGTGCATACGCATCAGGTGCTCGATGAGGTGCGGGATATTCTCGCCACCTTGGCCCTGGCGGAGAGTAGTCAGCGTAGTTATTTGATTACCGGAGAACGGAGTTATCTCGATCCGTACCAGGCGGCCGCCACTTCCGTGCAGGGTCATGTCGATCGGCTGCGGACGTTGACCTCCGATAATCCGCAGCAGCAAGAGCGGATCGCTCGTTTGCAGCCGACGATGACGAGCCGTCTCTCCTCGCTGCAAGCTGGGATCGGGGTGCGGGATAGGCAAGGAATTGCCGGTGCGCAGGCTTACGTGCTGGCGGGGAAAGGCAAACGGGAGATGGCGCTCATTCGCGATCTGCTCGGGCAAATGGAGCGGACCGAGCTGGCGCTTTTGCGCAGTCGAGATGTCGATTCGAGCACGAGCTATCGCACGGCGGTCGGGACGCAATGGTTGACGACTTTGCTCGGTCTGGTCCTGGTCGGCGCCGGTTATTTGCTCTCGGCCCGCGAACTGGAGACGCGCCGGCGCGGGGTAGAAGCGCTCAATCGGGCCAACGACGAGTTGGAAAGCCGGGTCGAGTTGCGCACCACCGATCTCAACCTGGCGAATCAGTCGTTACAAAGAAGCAACCGCGAGCTGGAGCAGTTCGCTTCGGTCGCTTCGCACGATTTGCAGGAGCCGCTGCGCAAGATTCAGGCGTTTGGCGACCGGTTGCAGACGCGTTGCGCGGGAGAGCTGGGGGACCAGGGGCGCGATTATCTCGCGCGGATGCTCGTCTCCGCGACGCGGATGCGCAGTTTGATCGACGCGCTCCTGACCTTTTCCCGGATCACGACGAAAGCGCAGCCCTTTGTGGCGGTCGATCTCAAGACGACGGCCGAGGAAGTTATTTCCGACCTGGAGGATCGCATCCAGCGAATGGGCGGAGAGGTGGAAGTGGGTGAGCTACCGACCTTGGAGGCCGATGCTTTGCAGATGCGCCAACTGCTCCAGAACCTGCTCGGGAACGGGCTGAAATTTGCCCGCCCGGGGGAGCCGCCGAGGGTGAAACTGGAAAGCCGGATGGTGCCGCCGGCCGCGGACGACGGCGCGATTCCGCGCTGCGAGCTGGCTGTGAGCGATAACGGAATCGGGTTTGAAGAAATTTACCTCGATCGTATTTTCGAGCTGTTCCAGCGGCTGCATGGTCGCCAGGAATATGAAGGAACCGGCATGGGACTGGCTATTTGTCGTAAAATAGTGGAGAGGCACGGCGGGACCATCACCGCGCGCAGCGCGCCGGATCAGGGAGCGACGTTTCTAGTGACCCTGCCGTTACGTCAACAATGAAAGGAAAAGAGCGAATGCAAAGCGAAGGCAAACCCATCACCATTCTCATGGCGGACGACGACGCGGACGACCGCTTGATGACGAAGGAAGCGTTCGCGGAGAGCCGGCTCGTCAACGACCTGCGTTTCGTCGAGGACGGGGTCGAGCTGCTCGATTACCTGAAGCGGCGCGGCAAGTACGAAGACCCGGCCAGCTCGCCGCGGCCGGGATTGATCCTGCTCGATCTGAACATGCCGAAGAAAGACGGCCGCGAAGCGCTCAAAGAGATTAAATCCGATCCCAACCTCAAGAGCATCCGCATTGTTATCCTCACCACCTCGAAGGCGGAGGAAGACATCTATCGCACCTACGATCTCTCGGCCGCCTCCTACATCACCAAGCCGGTCACGTTCGCGGCCATGGCCGAAGTGGTGAAGGTGCTCGGGAAATACTGGTTGGAAATCGTGGCCTTGCCGGGAGAGACCAACGGCAACGGAGGCGGCCATGGATAAAGAGTTGCGGGTGCTCCTGATCGAGGACGACCCCGACGACTACCTGCTCACGAGTGAGCTGCTGGAGGAAATTCCCGGCAGCAAAATAACCGTCGAATGGGCGAAGGATTTCGATGCCGGGCTGCGCGCGCTGAGCCGCTGCGAGCACGACGCTTGTCTGCTCGATTATCGGCTCGGGAAAGAGGATGGCATCATCCTCCTGCGCCAAGCGCTCGATCGCGGCTGCAAGGCGCCCGTCATTCTGCTCACCGGGGAAGGCGATCGCGATCTCGCGCTCCAGGCGCTCGAGGCCGGCGCAGCCGATTATCTGGTCAAAGGCGAAATCGACGGGGGCGCCCTGGAACGCTCGATTCGCTACGCCCTCCAGCAAAAGCGCAACGCCCGCGAGTTGGAAGGCAAAGTGACCGAGCGCACGGCCAAGCTCGAAGAAGTCAACGCCGCCCTCCGCGAAAGCGAGAAGCAAATTCGCGTCCTCTTCGAGTCGGCGGAAGCGGCCCGGCTGAGCGCGGAAGCGGCCAAAGGCCGGGCCGAGGCGGCCACCCGGGCGAAAGACGATTTCCTCGCCGCGCTCTCCCACGAGTTGCGCACGCCCCTCAATCCGGCGCTCCTCCTCGCCACCTCCCTGGCTGAGGATCAGTCGCTCCCGGCCTCGGTGCGCGACGACATTAACGTCATCGCCAAAGGCATCGCTCTACAGGCCAGCCTGGTCGACGACCTGCTCGATATCACCCGCATCACCGGGGGAAAATTGCGCCTCGATCTGCGCCCGATCGACGCCCACGCTGGCCTCCGCCATGCCTCCGACATTCTCCGCGCCGATGTCGCGGAGCGCGCCATCAAGATGACGCTCGATCTCGCCGCCGCCCATCACACGATCAAAGCGGATGCCGTGCGCCTGCAGCAGATTTTTTGGAACGTGCTCAAGAACGCCGTGAAGTTTACCGATCCGGGCGGCGCTGTGACCGTGCGCACGACCAATCCGGCGGAAAAACCGGACACGCTCGCAGTGGAAGTGGTCGACACCGGGGTTGGCATCGAGTCGGAGATGCTCGGGCGAGTTTTCGACGCTTTTATCCAGGAGGATCATGAACTCGGCCACCGCTTTGGCGGCGTCGGGCTCGGGCTGGCCATCAGCCGGCGGCTCGTCGAGCTGCAAAACGGGCGGATCGAAGCGGAAAGCAAAGGACGCGGCTGCGGGGCGACCTTTCGGATCGAGCTGCCGCTGGCCGTGGCCGAGCCGCTCGCTCAGTCGGAGCCGGACGCAGTTGCGCCGGTCAAGCAGGTGCCGGCCTCGCGCCAGATCCTGCTCGTGGAAGATCACGAGCAGACGCGCAAGACGCTGGTGCAACTGTTACAACGACGCGGGCACGTCGTCGCCGATGTGGCGACCAAAGCGGCCGCGCGGGATCGGGCGGCGATGGGAGATTGCGACCTGCTCATTTCCGACCTGGGCTTGCCGGATGGCGATGGCTACGAATTGATGGCGGAGTTACACCACACTTATGGACTGCCGGGCATTGCCCTGAGTGGTTATGGCATGGATCACGACATCGCCCGGAGCCGGGCGAGCGGTTTCTTCGCGCACCTGACCAAACCGGTCGACATCCGCGCGCTCGAGTCCGCCATTGCCGCGGCGCCCACGCGGGTCGCCGCTCCCTTAGCCTAACGAGTCTAACTCGTGGCGGGCCCGGGTCGCCGTGAAGGCGGGTTGATGGCCGCAGAGAAACCGACTTTTTCGACTTGCCGCCCAAGTCTCCGCGCTCGCAGACGCGGGCAAGCCGTGGCCGTAATGCGAGGCCAGAAGGCGCGTCCGACTCCTAGTCTGGGATCTCCGGTTCGACCAGCCTGGCCAGCTGCAGGAGCGATTCTTGCCAGCCGAGATAACAGGCTTCCGGTGGGATCGCCGCCGGCAATCCAGCCTGCTCGATCTTTAACTCCGTGCCACAGGAGACCTCTTTCAGGATAACCGTCATCTGGATTTCCCCCGGCAAGTTCGGATCGTCGAACTTATCGCTGTATCTCAAGCGCGTGTAAGGCGTCAGCTCGTGATATTCGCCGCCAAAGGAGTGACTCGATCCGGTGCCAAAGTTCGTGAACGACATCTTGAAAGTGCCGCCGACCTTTGCCTCCAGGTGATGGACTTGGGCGGTAAAGCCGTAGGGAGGCATCCATTTCGCCAAGGCATCGGCCTCGAGGAACGCTCGATAGACTTTCTCAGGCGTGGTCCGGAGGAGACGATGAAGATGGACAGTGTGCGTGGACATAAATATCACTGCTTTATTTCGCGCCCGGCGCAACCTTGGATCGCGACCGGCTCGGAGTGAGCTTCTGGGCGGCGACTATTTGTGGCTTCCACGATAGTGCTCGAACACGCGAACGCCGTCGGCCCGCGCCTGCGCCGGCACCGGAACGCGCAGGGTCATGGTAAAGGTTCCGCCGTAGCGACCGCGCGGATAGACCAGCGAAAATTCCAGGCATTCCGGGTCGGCCGGAGCCGAAACCCAATTGACGCCCCGGAAGGAGGGACTCGCCCAGGCGCGGAGGGCGTGGTAGGAGCGGTCGACGATTAACTGCCGGCACCCAACGATCACGTCGACGCCCTCGGGAGGAATCTCCCGCCGGACGCGCAGCTCGTTGCGCAGCTCGGGCGCCTGCGCTGCCCGGGTCGAGTCGAAGGCGCGAAACCGCTCCCATTCCGCCGGGGTGACATGCCATCGGGCAATGATGCCGCGACCGGCCCGCAGCCTCGCATAGCCGACGGCAGCGAAGAGCGACCAGAAAAGGACCACGAAAGAGATCATCGCGATGGCGAAGCCCAAGACTCCGATGATCGTGCCGGCTGCGTTCCCTAACCGTCCGTAGTTAAAAATCGCGGCCAAGGCTGCCCCGACGCCTAAAATTATGAGGCCGAAACTGATTCCCGCTTTGCGGAGAGGATTGCGCATGGCTCTCCGCCACCCTGGGCCGTGCGCGTTTCTCGACCAAGAACTCACTTGGTCTCGTCGTCCGCGCGTGGCCAAAACCGAATGCGAAGGATTCTTAGCTCTGGCGCTCGCTTTCGCGAATGGCATCCTACCCAACCTATGACCCGAAAAATTCTTCTTCTGAGCAGCTCGACAGTGAGTGGTGGCGGCTATCTCGATTATGCGGAGGAAGAGATTCGTGATTTCCTTGGCGGAACGCAGAAGGTGCTCTTCGTTCCCTTCGCGTTGCACGATCAGGATGCTTACACGGAGCGGGTTGGTCAGCGTCTCGGCCAGATGGGCTACGAGGTAGGTGGATTGCATCGGGCTGCTTCACCGGAGGATGCAGTTCGGGATGCCTCAGCGATTTTCATCGGCGGCGGTAACACTTTTCGCCTCCTCAAGAGCCTCTACGATCTAGATCTGCTGAGCGTGATTCGCGAACGGGTGGAAGCCGGCCTGCCTTACCTCGGGTCGAGCGCAGGCTCGAATGTCGCCGGGCCAACCATCCGCACCACCAACGACATGCCCATCGTGGAGCCGCCTTCTTTCGCCGCGCTCGGTCTCGTGCCCTTCCAGATCAATCCCCACTATCTCGATGCCGACCCGGCTTCCAGGCACATGGGCGAAACGCGCGAGGAGCGCATCGTCCAGTTCCTGGAGGAAAACGAAACGCCCGTGATCGGTCTGCGGGAAGGGGCCTGGCTGCGCGAGGAGAGCGGCGAACGCCGGCTGGGCGGAGCGAACGGCGCGCAATTTTTCCGCCGGGGCCAGGCCGCCGCGGAACTCGCCCCTGGCGCGCGCGTCGCGGAGAGGTAACTTCCTCGAAAGCATGACAACCGAAGAAGTAGCAAAAAAATTGGTCGATCTCTGTGCCCAGGGACAATACGAGGAGGCCGTCAACAGCCTCTACGGCGCCGACATTGTGAGTGTGGAACCGGCGGCGATGGGCGGGATGCCGGCCGAGATGAAAGGTTTCGAGGCCGTCTGCGTGAAGACGAGATGGTGGCTGGAAAACCACCAGATCCACAGCTCCAAGGTGACGGGACCTTTCGTGGCTCGGGATAATTTCGTCGTGCGTTTCGACATCGATGTCACGCAGAAGCAATCGGGCGAGCGCATGCAAGCCTCGGAGGTCGGCCTCTACACGGTCAAAGAAGGGAAGATCGTGCGGGAAGAGTTTCTCCCCTTCCTCGGAACGCCCTAGCCTAACGAGTAAAGGTCGGCCGGGCCGGGCGGCGCCCCATTTTTTTGGCGTTGCACTTTATTTTTATTTGTGCGCCAATGACCGCAGTCCAGCCCAAGATGAAAACCAGAATTCTGCTCGCGGCCCTGCTCGCCTTTGCCCTCGCGAGTTGCGCCTCGCCCGGCCTCACCCAGACGAAGGTGCAGCAAATCCGGCTGGGGGTGACGACCGAGAACGATCTGGTCCAGCTCTTTGGCCCGCCCGGGACGAAGTGGACCGCTTATCACGGCAACACCTTCATCGACTGGATCCACTCGGATGGAGCAGGGCCAGCCGGCTATTTTCCGATGCTCGGAGAAGTGAGCGGCGGGCTCCATTTCGACCTGCAGGAACTAGCCGTCATCGTGGCCCCGAACGGCCGGGTGCTGAGCTACACTATTTACGATTCCAACGGCGCTACCAAGACCGAGGGGCGTATGGTGCAAGAAGTCGGCGCCCGAAGAAAGTAAGGAGCCCGGGACCTTTTAATCCGCCGGCCGACGTTGGAAAGCAGTCTCGGCCAGGGCCCGGGCCAGACAATCGAGGTTGATCGGCTTGGGCAGCACCGCGGCCGCGCCGGAGGTGCTGGGCGCGAGCGCCGCGTGATCGCTCAGGGCGGAGAGGAATAAAATGCACCCGGCGGGATCCTCGCTCAAAATGTTGCGGCAGGCGGTCAGGCCGTTGAGCCGGCTCATCGCGAAATCCATCAGGACGACGTGAGGTTTATGGCGGCGATAGGAACGAATCGCGTCGAGGCCGGAATGGACCACGTCGACGACTTCGTGCCCACCGCTCCGCACCATTTCGGCGAGCGCGCCGGCGAACGCTCTTTCATCGTCGGCGATCAGGATGCGCATCCTTGGGCAGCAGAAGGTTTCGTGCCTAACGGACAGTTTTTATGCAAAAATCCGTCCCGTAGCCGGCCGCAAAATGACCGCGAGCTGGGTCGACGGCGCGGCTCCTGCTGTTCAGTTTTCGCGTATGAGAGAAAGTATGCTGATTCTCGCGGTCGAGGACGAAGCCGCCGTGGCGCAGTTGCTCGCCCTGATCCTCTGCGGGCCGACTTGCCGGGTGCTGACCGCGCACGATGGAGTCGATGCCCTGGAGAAAATCGAGGCTTCCGACCGGCCGTTCGACGTGATCATTACGGATCACAACATGCCGCGAATGACCGGGCTGGAATTGGTGCGACAACTCCGCGCCCGCTCTTACCCGGGCAAGATCGCAGTCCTCTCCGCCCACCTCGATGAGGCCAATCTGCGCGCTTACCGGACGCTCGAGGTGGATTTGTTGCTTTCCAAACCCTTCGACGTGGGAGAACTCCGCCACGCCGTCGAGGTGCTCCGAGAGAAACACTCGATCGCTGCCTAACGAGTTCCCGGTGGACGTTTCGCCCTGCGAAGCGCGGGAGGAAGGGTCGTAGGTAGGTCAACGCCTCGGGCCAATGGAAGCCGAGACCCGCGCCTCCCAGAGGGAGTCGTCTACAGGCGGACTTCCCTGTCTCTTTCAAAGTGCAGGACACGCTCTAAAATGGGCGCATGCCCACGCCCGCCCAGCAACTTGCCGCGCGCGATCCGAGATTGGCAGCACTGATTGCGCGGGTCGGGCCTTGTCCGCTCGCGCCGGGAGAAAAAGTCCGCCCCTTCGACGGCCTGGCCCGGTCGATTGTCTACCAACAGCTCCACGGCAAAGCGGCCGCCACGATTTTTGCGCGGGTCCGGGCGCTGTATCCGCGCCGGAAATGGCTCTCTCCGGCGCTTGTCCTGGCCACGCCCGATGAGACTTTTCGCGCGGCCGGACTTTCTCAAAATAAAACCGCCGCCTTCAAAGATCTGGCCGCGAAAACCCTCGACGGGACCGTGCCGACGGCCGCAACTCTGGCGCGGATGAGCGACGAGGAAATCATCACGCGCCTTACCACCGTGCGGGGGATCGGCCGTTGGACGGTGGAGATGCTGCTCCTTTTCAGCCTCGGCCGGCTCGACGTCTGGCCGGTGGATGATTACGGCGTGCGCAAAGGCTACGCCAAAACTTTTGGCGACGAAAACCTGCCCTCGCCCAAGGAGCTTCTCGCCTTGGGTGAAAAGTTTCGGCCCTACCGCTCCGTGGCGGCCTGGTATTTCTGGCGGGCCCTGGATACCTGACGACCGTCTGGAGCGTGTCATGGAGCGTGGTGGAGGGACGACCTCCGTGTCGTCCGTGAGGGCTGCCTCGGGTCTCCACCCAAAACCACGGACGGGACGGAGCCCGTCCCTTCACCAGGCGCAAAGTCCATGACACACCTCTCAGGGCGGGCTTCGCCCCACGTCTTCATCCGGCGCGCCGCGATGCGCACGGAGGAAGCCGCTCGGGTCCAGCCAGCCGCGCGTCTCCTTGCGGTAGCCCGCGCCGATAAACGGCGTGGTGAATTCCCGCATCTCGAAATGGAGATGGGCGAGATACCTGCCGCCGGCCGTGCCGACGGTGGCGATCTGCTCGCCGCGCCTCACCATTTGGCCGGGCCCGACCAGCATCGTCTCGAGGTGCGCGTAATAGGACTGGATATATTTGCGCGCGCCTCCTTCCCGATAGGCGTGCAGGATGATCACGATGTTGCCCCAACCCGGCCCGCCTTCGTGCGCCAGCAGGACGCGGCCTTCCGCGACCGCGTAGACGGCGTCGCCCAGGTCGCTGTTTTCTCCGCCGATGCCGTTGAGGTCGTCGCCGAGGTGGTTGTTTTGCGTGAAAGGCTGGGCGTTATAGGCCAGCGCGCCATGCTCGGTGCCGAGCGGAAAATCAAAGCGCGCCGCCGTGGGCAGCGACGCCAATTCCAGGGGGGAGACCCATTCCAGCGCGGGCGCATCGCTGCGACGGCCGGCGAGCAGTTCCGGGCCGAGCCGCCAGGCGAGATCGAGCGCGCAGCCGAGCAGCGCGACGAGCGCGGCCGCCAGCCACCACCAAGCCCAGCGCGGCCGCTTCCGGTTCTCCTCTTGCCCGTTCACCGCTTCCTCCTTACCCTCGCGCCATGAAAATTCTCGTGACGGGCGGCGCCGGTTTCATCGGCTCGCATCTGGTCGAGAAATTGCTCCGGGAAAATCACGAGGTCGCCATTCTCGACGACTTCAACGATTTCTACGACCCGCAAATCAAGCGCCGCAATCTCGCGGCTGTGGCCGGCCAAATCGCCGTGCACGAAGTCGATCTGCGCGATGCCGAAGGCGTCAGCCAAACGGTGCGGAGCGGAAATTTCGAGGTCGTGATCCATCTCGCTGCCCGCGCCGGGGTGCGGCCTTCCATTGGCGATCCGCAACTTTATTACCAGACCAACGTGGCCGGGACCTTGAACCTGCTGCAGGCAGCCCGGGAGGCCGGCCTGGAGCGTTTTATCTTCGCCTCCAGCTCGTCGGTTTATGGGGTCTCCAAGACCGTGCCTTTCTCCGAGGATCTCCATCTCACCCAGACGATCAGCCCGTACGCGGCGACGAAAATTGCCGGCGAATTCCTCTGCTCGACCTATTCGCACCTCTACCGGATGCGGGTGGTGGCATTGCGTTTTTTCACCGTCTACGGCCCCCGGCAACGGCCCGACCTCGCGATCCACCAATTCACCCGGCGCATCTGGAAGGGCCTGCCGATCGACCAGTACGGCGACGGCACGACGCGCCGCGATTACACCTACATCGACGACATCCTGCAGGGCGTGCAGGCGTCGTTAGGCTACGCCGGGCCGCTCTTCGACATTTTTAATCTGGGCGAAAACCAGACGATCGCGCTACAGGAGTTGATCGCCGCCCTCGAAGCGGAACTCGGCCGCAAGGCGAAGATCAATTACCTGCCCGAACAACCGGGCGACGTCCCGCTCACCTGCGCCGATATTTCCAAGGCGCGCCGGCTCCTCGGATACCATCCCCGCACCTCGCTGCGTGAAGGATTGCCCCAATTTGTCGAGTGGTTCAAGCGCGAGGCCCGCTAGACTTTTCCCGCTCCCGCCGTTAACCCCGCTTGCATTCCCCAGCGCTCGGGAATAGTTATGCACCGATGCCGGGAGGCTGAGGCTCGCGCCTCCTTCCTGCGGTCATCCGGTTTTTTCAAAAAAATGATGCTGGCAACGACGTTTCCTATGGCCGAGTTGCTGCACCGGAGATCGCGCGCTGGCAGGCTGCGGCCTGCCCGAGTTTCCCGGCCCGACGAGGCGAAGTTTCCTCTGGCTGCGCAGACTGCTGTCGAGCTGCTTGATTGGACCTTTCGGGGTTCGCGCGCCAGGGACCGTGCATCGCGTGATGCGCTTCGCCCGCAACCTAATTGGATAAAGAACGAGGATTATTATGAAATCTCAAACCCCGGGGAGAAGCTCGCGGCGCCCGCGCCGTGGGGGACCCCGACGGCGGTCCGATACGCGCGATTCTCGCGTGGTCTCGAAAGCTCCCGCACCCAAGAGCCTCTGGCAGAAAATCACGGCCTTCTTCGGAAGCGCCCCTAGCACCCCCGCAAGATCGACCGCGTCGCCCCGAAATGGAGCGGCCGCGGCCCGCGATGGAGCCCCCCGGCGCGAGCGCCCGTCGCGTCCGCCCGAATCGATCGAGGTGACCACCCCGCGTCTCTATGTCGGCAACCTCTCCTTCGACGCGAGCGAGAGCGACCTGTTCGATCTCTTCAACGGGGTCGGTCAGGTGCAAAACGCCGAGATCGTCACCTACAAACACAACGAGCGTTCGAAGGGCTTCGCCTTTGTGCAAATGCAGTCGATCGACGAAGCCAAGCGCGCCGTCGAGGAGTTGCACGACAAGGAATACCTCGGCCGCAAATTGGTCGTAAGCGGCGCGAAATCCGACAGTCACTCGCACGATTAAAATTGCCTAACGGCGATCAACCGGGAGATCTGAGGCCGAACCGCCGCGGGTCTCCCGGTTTTTTTTGCCGCGCAAGAGGACGGTCTGAAGAATGTTGGAAAGAGCAGGAAGCAGGGTTGTTCCGCGAGCGTTGTCATCCCGAGCGCAGCGAGGGATCTCGCGGATTTGGCCGAGCGCTCACGGGATCGGAGATCAAGAGTGATCCGTGAGATCCCTCGCTGCGCTCGGGATGACAAGTTTGGGTGCTTATAACTCACTTTCTGCACGGTCTGCATCTTCTACGGTGAACAACGTTTTTTACCTCGTCGGACCGACCGCCTGCGGGAAGTCGCAACTGGCCGCGGCCGTCGCCGCGCGTCTCGGCGCCGAGATCGTCAATGTCGACGCCTTCCAGATCTATCGCGGGCTTCCCCTCCTGACCGCTCAGCCTAACGAAACCGTCCTGCGGGAGGCGCCGCATCATTTGCTCGCCGAGGTGCCGCTCACGGATGAAATGAGCGCGGCGAAATATCGCGAAATGGCGCTGAACGCGCTCGCCGAAATCCAGGGTCGCGGGCGCCCCGCGCTCGTCGTCGGCGGGAGCGGACTCTACCTCAAAGCGCTGACCCACGGCCTGGCCCCGCTGCCCGCGGTCGATCCGCAGTTACGCGCCGAATTAAGCGCGCTCCCCCTCGCCCAGCTGAACTCGCGTCTCGCCGCGGTCGATCCGTTAGGCGCCGAGAAAATCGATCGGCAAAACAAGCGCCGGGTCGTTCGCGCCCTGGAAATTTACCTGCAAACGGATGCGCCCGCCTCGGACCAGCGCGCGCCCTGGGACGAGGCCGCCAGTTTGGCCGAGGGCGTCTTCGTTTTGCGCGAGCGCGACGACCTCTCCGCGCGGATCGAGCGCCGGGTCGAAGAGATGTTTCGCGAGGGCGTGGTCGAAGAAGTGGCCGCCGTGAAACAGCTCAGCGCAACCGCCGCGAAAACCCTCGGACTGGAACAAATCCGGCTCCTCCTGGAGGACAAAATCACCGAGGCCGGTTGCCGCGCCGCGATCCAGCAGGCGACCCGCCAATACGCCAAAAGACAGTTGACCTGGTTTCGGCGACAAACTAATTTTGAGCCGCTGAATTTATCTCTCTTGAAGGACCACGAAGCCGCCGTCGATTGGATCCTGCAAAAAGCCGAGCGCTTCTTTGCCCCCGCGGGATGATCGTTACCCAACCGCAGCGGAAGCAGGAGCGCGCGCTTCTCATCGGGCTGGAAAAAGAAGGCGTTTCCAAGTGGGATTTGCGCGACTCGCTCGAGGAGCTGGCCGAGCTCGCCAACTCGGCCGGCGCCGAAGTGGTCGACACCGTCACGCAGAAACTGTTTAAGCCGACCGCGCCGTTTTATATCGGCAAAGGGAAAGCCGAGCTGATCAAGGAATCGTTCCGGGAGCACGGCGTCACTTCTGTAATTTTCGAGAACGAACTCTCGCCCGCGCAGGGGCGCAACCTGGAGAACCTTTTCTCCCGCAAAGTGCTCGATCGCACCCAGCTCATCCTCGACATTTTCGCGCAACGCGCCCGCAGCCGGGAAGGCCGCCTCCAGATCGAGCTCGCGCAACTGCAATACCTGCTTCCGCGCCTAACGAGAATGTGGACGCACCTTTCCCGCCAAACCGGCGGCATCGGCACCCGCGGACCCGGCGAAACGCAGCTCGAGGTCGATCGCCGCCGCGTCCAGGAACGGATCGCGCGCCTCGAGCGCGACCTCCAGGAAGTGCGCAAACATCGGGCCGTCCAGCGCCAGGGGCGCAAGCGCCATCAATGGCCCGTCGCCGCCGTCGTCGGCTACACCAACGCCGGCAAGTCGACTTTGCTCAACTTGCTCACCGGCGCCGGCGTTCTCGCCGCGGATAAACTTTTCGCGACGCTCGATCCGACCACGCGCGGCTTCGTTTTGCCTAACAAACAGCGCGTGCTGCTGACCGATACGGTCGGTTTTTTGCGCAAATTGCCGCACATGCTGATCGAGTCGTTTAAGGCCACGCTCGAGGAAGTGGTCGAGGCCGATCTTCTCATTCACGTCGTTGATCTGAGCCATCCGCGGGTTGACGAGCAAATGGAGGCGGTCGATTCCGTGATCAAAGAACTCGGGGCTTACGGCAAACAGACGCTCCTGATTTTTAACAAGATCGATCTCCTCCCGCAGCCGGATTTGGTCGACGTTTACCTGCAAAAATTTCCGGGGAGCGTCGCTATCTCGGCCCGAACAGGAAAGAATCTGGATGAGCTCGTGCCCGCGCTGCAAAACACCCTCAGCTCCTGGCGGCTGCGCGCCCGCTATCGTCTGCCCGTGCAGGAAGCCGCCCTCCTCGCCGAAGTCCATCGGGCGGGACACGTGCTCGAAGTGCATTACGAAGGCGATTTTGTCACCCTCCTCGCGCACGTCCCGCCGCCGCTCGAGGCGAAGCTGGCCGCCTTCCTGGAGAAACCGTGAAGTGGTCCGAGCGCTGGATCGCGCGGCTCGGCCTCACGAACCGGCCGCGACTGCGCAAAGTGATCGTGGCGGTGATCGGGAGCACGGTCGTGTTATTTGGCCTCGCCTTGATTGTCCTACCTGGGCCGGCCGTCATCGTGGTCCCGCTCGGGTTGGCTATTCTCGCGACCGAGTTTGCCTGGGCGCGCCGCCTCCTGAAGCACGGAGAAAAGGCCTGGGGCAAAATACGCCGGCGCAAAAAGGGAGGAGATTCGTTAGGCAATGACCCGGTCTGAGCGCGCCGCGCAGCTCGTGCGGGAGCTGCCCAAAATTTATCCCGACGCCCACTGCGAGCTCGATTTCAAGACGCCGCTGCAGTTGTTGGTCGCGACCATTCTTTCCGCGCAATGCACCGACAAGCGCGTCAACCTGGTCACGCCCGCCCTTTTCCGCCGCTACCGGAGCGCGGCCGATTTTGCCGGGGCCGAGCCCGCGCAGTTGGAGCAGGCGATCCAGTCGACCGGCTTCTTCCGCAACAAAGCCAAGAGCATTCGCGCCGCCGCCGCCACCATCGAAAAGGAGCACCGCGGGAAAGTTCCGCAGAGCATGGCGGAGCTGCACGCGCTCCCGGGGGTCGGGCGCAAAACGGCCAACGTCGTTTTGGGCAACGCTTTCCGGATCGACGAAGGCGTGGTCGTCGACACCCATGTCGCCCGCCTCTCGCAGCGGCTTGGCCTCACGAAACAAACCGACGCGGTTAAAATCGAGCAGGATTTGATGAAGCTGATCCCGCGCGAGGATTGGACCGACTGGAGTCACTGGCTCATCTGGCACGGCCGCCGCCGCTGTTTCGCGCGCAAACCCGATTGCCAAAACTGCGAGCTGCTCCGGCTTTGCCCGTCCGGTCCAAAATTTATCCGTCGCGGCGAAGCGCGAGTCGCGGCGTGAGGGAGGTTTTGCATCTCGATCTGGACGGCGCCTGGCCGGCCGATCTCGGCCTGCCGACGCGCGATCTGCGGGCCTGGGGGCCGCGTTTGCGCTTCTCCGCGCCGGCGCGCGAGATCGCCGCCTTCGAGCGGGAGATCGGAGCGGCCCTGCCGCCATTTTTGGTTTACGGCTCGGGCGATTTCCATCATCTCAGCGCGCTCTGGGTGCGCCGGCAAACTCGCCTAACGACGGTGGTGTCGTTCGATAATCATCCTGACTGGGACATTCGCCCGCCGCGCTGGGGTTGCGGCAGTTGGGTAAATCGGGCGCTGGAATGGCCCCACGTGGAAAAGGTCAGCGTCTGGGGTTGCGGCAACTTCGAGTGCTGGTGGCCCGGCCGCATCTTCGGCAACAATCGCGCGGAAAGGGCGGGGCGGCTCGAAGTGCATCCCTGGGCTGACGACCGGGGACGGCGGGCGCAGGAACGGCGCGGCGCCCTCCGGCGCGCGAACTGGCGCGGGAAGTTCGAGGAGTTCGTTAGGCAACTCGGATCCGCCGAAGTTTATGTGACGATCGATTTGGATTGCCTTGGTGCGGAGGAGGCCGTGACGAACTGGGAGAGCGGCCGCTTCCGGGTCGAAGACTTGGTCTGGGCGCTGGGACTGATAGGGGAGCGGATCGGGGCGGGGGATATCTGCGGCGCCTGGTCGCCCCCGGTCTACGCGCGCTGGAAGCAGCGTTTCGCCGCGGAGATGGATCACCCAAAATTGCCCGAGCGGGACCCGTTAGTCGTTAGGCAAACGAATCTGCTCACGCTGCGCAAGTTGCTCGCCGCGCTTTAGACGCTTCGCTCCGCGAAGGCAGCTGTTGAGCGTTCAATCATGGCAGCGCCTTGCGTCCACTCGCCCAGTCCCATGTTGTCATCCCGAGCCCGCGCAGACGGCGAGGGATCTCACGTACGGTCTCGGCTGTCCGGGTCAGAGAAAATGAACCCAGCAGAGCAACCGTGAGATCCCTCGGCGCGCTACGCCGGCCTCGGGATGACAGCGCGCCAGGTTTTTTCGTGAAACGCGAGCCGCCGATCGGCGAAGCGGGAGAAGCGGCACCCGCTAGCTTAACGACACCAGGACAACCCCCAGAGCGATCACGATCGAGCCAATCGTTAGGCGAAGCGTCACTTTTTCCTTGAGAATCATCGCGCCCGCCAAGGCGATGAAGATGACGCTTAGCCCTTGGAAGGGGAAAAAATAGCTGAGATCGAAGCGCTGCAGCAGCCCAATGTTGATAAAAAAATTCGCTGCAAACACGACAATAGCCGATGCAAAAACCAGGGTGGCGCGGGTCCGCGAATAGTCCGGTCGCGCCATGATATCCATGGCGTGCTTGAGCAAAATCTGCCCCGCCACGAAGCAGCTCACCGTGATGAAAATGAGCAGCCCGGCGAAAAAAGTCACAGTCGTTCCTCCAGTTTGGCCGCCGGTTGGGCCACGATCATGAGGCCGGCGAGAACGAGCGCGATGCCGAGCCAACGCCGCGGCAAAATGGCTTCGCCAAGAAAAATCCAGGAACTGAGCGGGACCAGGATATGGACGGCATTGCCAACCGGAAAGGCGATCGTGAGCGGCAGTTTGCGGAGAGTGGCGAGCCAATTAAACAGGCTCACGACGGAAGCGGCAATGCCCCACCAAACCCAGCCGGACCGCAGCCCGGTCAGGCCTGTCCACGACCAGGCGCTGGCCGGATCGACCGTTTCCCGCGCGCCGAGTTTGAGGCAGATTTCGGCGGCGGTGGCGAGGAGGACGCAGATCGACAACTGCACCCACGGATTGAGAAACCCGCCGCCCGTCGCTGCGGTCTCCCTCGGGCGCTCCTCCATTTAAAGTTCGTGCGCGTTGGCGAACTGCTGCAGCACGGGGTCGTGCCGGGTCGGCTGGAGGAAGCGGAGGGCGCCGCGGAAGATCGGATTGAGGAGGGCGCTGGTGTGCATGACGTAAAGGTCGAGCGGCAGGAGCGCGCAGCCGAGGTGGAGTTTGGGATCGTAATTCAGCGGGCTGCTGCAGTAGGTCTGGAGACCTTGCTCGAGCGCCCAGGTAATGATGTCGCGAAAGGTATAAAAGTAGAGGTGCAGATCGAGCGCGACCCGGTAATCGAGCCCGAGGTAGTCGTCGTAAATGGTGCCGTCGTGGACCAGGCAAACGCTAAAGGCAATCGCTCGGCCTTCCTGGCGCCAGACGAAAAAGCGCGCCCTTTCCGGCATGACCCGGCCGAGCCGGCAGAAATAGGGCTTGGTCAATTTCTCGAAGTGCAGTTTGGAGCGCTCGTGCACCTGCAGATAGAGCGGATAAATTTCATCAATGACCGGCGTGACATCGTTGAGGACCTCGCAGGTGATGGGAGCGCTTTGGGCGGCTCTGCGAAATTTGCGACGCAAATTCTTGCGCGTCGCTTTGCCTAACGACTCCAGGTAATCCTCGAAGCTTTCGTAGTCGAGGGAGAGCCGCGTCATCGGCATGCTCGCGATGCGCGCGTAGCCGTGGCCGGAAAAGCTGCGCAGCGACTCCCGATCGCGGGCGGGGAAATCCTTGAGCACGACCAGAGGCGCGCCCGACTTTTGGGCGAAAATTTTCAAACAGGAATGGAGCGCTTCCGCCGTCCAGGCCGCATCCTCCGGCCGGCAGGCGCCGAGATGACCCGTTCCCGCGGCACAACCGACCATGAGCGTTTTCAGGGTGAGGAAACGCGGAAATTTGCGCCGTACGCGTGCGACCGCGCTGCGCGCCGCCCCGGAAATTCCTTCGGTCAGATTCTGGCGGACGAAGAAGAGCGGCTGGATCGCCCGGACTTGGTGGTCGTGGTCTTCCAGGACGAGGAAAAAGTAGTCGAAATCGGCCGTCAGCGTGGCGCCGATCAGTTCGTAGAAGCGGTGGTCTTTGCACTGCTCGCGAAACGCCTTAGGCCAAGCCTCGCAGCCTTCCATTTCCTCCTGGGTGACGAGGGTGGCGAGGCCTAACGGGATGGGAAGAGGGGGGGAATGACGAAGCCCGAATGACGAAGCCCGAAGGAATGTCGAATGACCGAATGACGAAGCGTCCGGCGCCCGCTCATTTCGGGCTTCGAACTTCGGGCTTAATTCGAGCTTCGTCATTCGGGCTTCGTCATTCCCTCCACCTTCACCACGCCCGTGCGAAAATGAAGATCGCGTTGCGGGAAGGGAATCTCGATCCCGGCTTCGCGGAATTTTTTGTTGATCGCGAAATTGAGATCGCTCACGTAGCGCCGGGGCCGATGACTCATCTCGTCGCTCCAGGCGACCAACTCGAAATTGAGCGAGCTGTCGCCGAACTCGACGAAGAACACGCTCGGCGCCGGATCGTCCAAGGTGTGCGGATCCTCTTTCCCCGCTTCGATTAATTTCTGCCGGACCAGCTCGACGTCGCTGCCATAGGCGACGCCCACCGGAACGCGGAAACGCACGCGCGGATCGCCGTAGGTCCAGTTGGTCACCGGCGAGTCGATGAACTTCTGGTTCGGCACGATCGTGGTGATGTTGTCGTTCGTGACTACGACGGTGCTGCGGGCGCGAATTTTCTGCACCTGGCCGGTCACGCCGGCGACCTCGACACGATCGCCGATGGTGATGGGCCGCTCCGCCAGAATGACCAGGCCGCTGATGAAGTTGCTCGTGATATTCTGCAACCCGAAGCCGACCCCGACGCCGACCGCGCCGGCAAATACGGTGAGGGCTTCGAGATGAATGCCGGTGTTCTGCAGGACGATGAAAATACCGACGACGAGGACGACGTTCGAGGCGATCTGCGAGATGGCGTACTGGAGCGAGCGATCAAGCCCGCTGTGAACGAGGAAGCGGTTAAAGAGAAAACGCTTCGTCCGCGAAGAAATCCAAAAGACGAGCACGAGCAGGCCGACGAGGAGAAAAATCTGGAGCAGACTGATCGGAACGCCCGGAAGCGGGGAACTCCAGGCGAGGGGAATGCCGAGGCCGTTGACCGCGGCGACGGTGAAGAAGACGAGCGCGACGACGCTGAGGATCGTCGTGATGATGGCGACGAAATTCGTGTCCAGCTTGAAGCGGCTGAGGAAGCGCCGCACCGGCCCGCTCTGCACGAGCTTGGCCACGATCAATCCCAGGGTGAAGAGCCCGAGGAAGGCGCCGACCCCGAGGATGGAAATGTGGTAGCCGGCGAGATCGAAAATCGGATCGCTCAGCCAGAGAATATTCACGCGCTATTGTGCTCTGGGAGGGTTTGACTGCAACCCGGGGAAACAAAAAACACGGCCGGAGCCGTGTTTTAAGTTAATCGCGTTCCCGCCTGGCGCGGGCTGGGGGGAGGCTATTCTTCGCCCTTGTTCGCCTTTTCCTCGATGTACTTCACGACGTCGCCGACGGTCTGCAGTTTCTCCGCATCCTCATCGGGCACTTCCACCGAGAATTCTTCCTCGAAGGCCATCACCAGCTCGACAATGTCGAGCGAGTCCGCGCCGAGATCCTCGATGAAGGAAGCTTGTGGGGTAACCTGCTCGGGATTGACGCCCAATTGCTCGACGATGATCTCTTTTACTTTTTCTTCGATCGGTTTATCCGACATACAAATTTCTCCTTGGTTGGCTTGGTTGTGGGTTGACGGATTAAAGGCGGCGCGCCCTCTTGGCAACTAAAATAATTGGCGGGCCGCGCAATTTCTTCGCCGCTCGGCGGGGCGCCGGTGGGCTTGTTCGCTTGGTGATTTTACAACGGCGCGCCATCGCGTAGAAACACACATGCCTGAGCAGGACCCGGCTCCCGACTTTTTCGATCTGAAAATGCTGCCCGCCTGGGCGACCGAAACGCCTAACGAAAACCGTTACGCCAACTTCGCCGGCGAAGAGAGCGGCGGGCCGCGCGATCGCGATCGACGCGGCGGCGACCGCCACGAGCGCGGGCCCCGGCCGCCGCGGCGGGATGGTCCTGGGCGGCGGGAAGGAGCGGCCCCGCGCGATCGCCGCGGGCCGGCGCGCGCTCCGGCGCCGCGTCCGCCGCGCGAGGAAAATTTCGGCCCCGCGCCCCAGGTCGACGTCCGTTTTGTGCCCGACGGGCGGGCGCTCGAAGCCGTCCTCGCGCAGATCAAGGCGGGCCATGTCGCCTACTCGGTTTTCTCGCTTGCACGGATGTTTCTGGAAAAGCCGGAGCGCTACGATGTGCGCTTGCAGGTGCAGAGCGGCCCGCTTTTCCAGATCGGCGAGAAGGGCGCGGTGGCGAGCGATCGCCGTCTCCTCGAGAACGGCGCTTTCCCGCAGGAGAAAGATAATTTTTACCGGGTCGAGGTCGTGCAAACGGAGCCGATCAAAGGCAATTTCACGAGCGTAGCGCGCGATCGCCTGAGCGGGACTTTGCTCGGCCCGACCAATCACCACGCCTACCAATCGCAGTTGCGCGCGCTTTACGAGGAACGCTTCAGCCGGCGCATGAGTTTTCCCGATTACCAGCGCCAGATCGAGATCGTGAGCGATCCGGAAGCGGTTGAGCGCTGGAAGGAGGAAGCGCGCAGCGTCACCACTTACACGACTTCGCGGGAAGAACCGCCCGTGACTTTCCAGAACGCGGCCGAGACGGAAAGGCATTTCCGCCAGAATTATCTTCCGGGATTGATCCGCGAACTGACCGAGTTAACCGTCGACGGCGCGGTGAGCCGGCGTCTCGGCGAGCGCGCGCTCGGGCGGGTCATCGAAGATGCCTGGGCGCGGGAAACGCGTTCGCCCTCCAAGATGATGCAGGAATTGATTGCCGCTTTTCCGGCGAACGGTTTGCACCTTTTCCGCCATCGCAAAGCCATGCTCTTCGTCTCTCCGGTCCGCCCGCGCCCGTTTGCCGGCGACAGCATTTCCCTCTCGCCTTCGATCGCCACGATCCTTCGCCTCCTCGGGGAAACGCCCGGGATGAGCCGAAAACAGTTGCTCGAGAAAATCTCGCCACCGCCGGAAAACGCCGAGCCGCCCGAGGAACTGGATCGAAAAAAACTGGCGCTCGCTTCGGACCTGCGGTGGTTGGTCAGCGAGGGGCACGTCATTGAGTTCAACGACGGCACGCTCGACCTCGCCCGGACGAAGGCGCCGCGTAAAATCGAGGAAAAGCGAAAGCCGGCAGAGGCGCCAGCCGCTGCGCCGGAAGAACCGTCTGCCGCCGCGTCGGAAGAAGTGTCTTCTGCTGCCCCGGAAGAAGCCGTTGCGGTCGAACTGGAAGAAGCTTCTGCCGCTCCGGCGGAAGAATCCCCAGCCGCTGCGAGGGAAGAGACGCCGACTGCTTCGATCGAAGAGCCGCCGGCGGTTCCGCCTAACGAAGTGTCTCCCGAGTCGGACGGGCCGTCCCTGTAGACGTTTCGCTCTGCGAAACGCGGGTCTGTGTATGGCGTCTTTCGAAAAGCTGGGGCGCTTTGTCAACCCGAGGCGGGCGCGAGGGACCACGGTTGTTCTGATGGGTTCATTTTCCCTGAAGAACGACGCCCGAGACCCGGCGCGAGATCCCTCGCCGTCTGCGCGGGCTCGGGATGACAAAATGGGAGTGGGTGGGTGATGCAGCGGCACTTCCAGGGATGGACGCTACACAGATACCCGCGAAGCGCGGGTCTGTGTATGGCGTCTCTCGAAAAGCTGGGGCGCTTTGTCACCCGAGGCTGGCGCGGCGCGAGGGATCACGGTTGCTCTGCTGGGTTCATTTTCCCTGCAGAACGACGCCGAGACCTTGCGCGAGATCCCTCGCCGTCTACGCGGGCTCGGGATGACAAAATGGGAGTGGGTGGGTGATGCAGCGGCACTTCCAGGGATGGACGCTACACAGATACCCGCGAAGCGCGGGTCTGTGTATGGCGTCTCTCGAAAAGCTGGGGCGCTTTGTCACCCGAGGCTGGCGCGGCGCGAGGGATCACGGTTGCTCTGCTGGGTTCATTTTCCCTGCAGAACGACGCCGAGACCTTGCGCGAGATCCCTCGCCGTCTACGCGGGCTCGGGATGACAAAATCAGAGTGAGGCAGTGAACGCCCACCGCCGGCAGGTGTGAACGCCAACAGAGAGACCTTAGAAACGCGAGTGGGGCGTTCGCTGAAAGGGAAAGCGGAGAACGCTCTCGCGTTTCGCAGAGCGAAAAACGTCTACAGGAGTAGCCTAGGCGGCGATTAGGCCGGCCTTTTTCAGCGTCGCGTAGGCGCCGTTTTTGTTGATCGTCTTCAGCCCGCGGGCGGTTAATTTCACCCGCACGAACTTGTGCAACTCCGCCACCCAGATGCGCTGCACGTGCAGATTCGGGCTGAAGGTGCGCGGGACGTTTTTCGTGACGTGACGACCGACGCCGCCCTTCTTCTTCGCCATGCCGCGCCGATGAATGACGCTGCCACGCGAAGGTTTCGATCCTGTGATGCTGCAAACTTTTGACATAAGCCGGGTGCGGGGAGCGCGTAAAGTGCCGTCGCTCCGCCAGGTGGTCAAGCGATTCTTCGCCCGCCGGCCCCGCGCCGATTTTCGAAGTTGAACAGCCGCTCCGCGTCGTGGTCAAATAGCGTTCACGCCACCTCCTGGCCTTCCGGAATTCTTTTTATGGCTCAAAAATCTCCAGCTAAACTGCGCGTCGGCATCGTCGGGGCCGGCGAAATCGTTCGGCGCCGCCACCTCCCCGCGCTTCTTCGTCACCCCGAGGTCGAGGTCGTCGCGATCTGTAATTCGACCTATCAAAGCGCGGAGAAATTTTGCCGCGAGAACGTCCCCGAGGCCACGCCGATGCAGAATTGGGCGGAATTGTTAGGCCGATCCGATCTCGACGTCGTCTGGATCGGGACGCCGCCCTACATGCATTCCGCGGTCACGGTCTCGGCCCTGGAAGCCGGGAAACATGTCTTCTGCCAGGCGCGCATGGCGATGGACCTGACCGAGGCGGAGGAGATGCTGGCGGCGGCGCGGCGTTTCCCCGCGCTCGTGACCATGCTTTGCCCGCCTCCTCATGGGATGAAGGGCGGCTTACTCGTGCAAAAATTGCTCGCCGATGGCGTGCTCGGCCGGCCCCATCATCTGCGTCTGCAGGCCTTGAGCAGCCTCTTTCTCGACCCGGAAGCGCCGCCCCACTGGCGGCAGCGAGTCGAGACGAGCGGGCTGAACACGCTCACGCTCGGAATTTACGCGGAAGTATTGCAACAATGGTTCGGCGAGATCACCGGGCTTTTCGCGCGCGGGAAAATCATCCAGCCGCTCCGCCAGGGATACGAAGTGCTCATCCCCGATCTTCTGACCGTGCTCTGCACTTTTGCGAGCGGGATGGAAGGCGTGCTCGAATTTAGCGGGATCGATGCGCTCGCCGGGGCCGATCGAGTGGAAGCCTACGGCGACCTCGGGGCGCTCACCTACGATTTCGGCGCGGATGTGGTCCGCTGCGGGGCAATGGGCGATCGGGCCTTGCACGTGGCGGAGTTAACTCCTGAGCTGGAAACGAAATGGCAGGTCGAAGACGACTTCATCGCCGCGGTCAAATCGCGCGGCCGGGTGCGGCCGCATCCGGATTTTGAAGATGGCGTGCGCTACATGCGGGTGGTGCAGGCGGTGGCCGATTCCCGCGCGACCGGCGCCTGGGTCACGCTCGATCACGCCTAACGAGTCGCGGCGCGGCGCCCAGCTCAGAGCATCGAGCCGCGCAGGATGAGCAGGGCGAGGCTGAAATAAATCACCAGCCCGGTCACATCCACCAGCGTCGCGACGAAGGGCGCGGAAGAAGTCGCGGGGTCCGCCCCGAGCCGGCGCAGGAGGAACGGCAGCATCGACCCGGAGAGCGATCCCCAGAGGACCACGCCGATTAGCGCCACGCCTACGGTCACGGCCACGAGCAGCCAGTGCGGCCCGTAGACATTGGAAAATTGCGCCCACACCGCCACTCGCAAAAATCCAATCGCGCCCAGGACCAATCCGAGCAGCAAACCCGCCAGGATTTCCTTGCGCATCACCCGCCACCAATCGGCCAGCGCCACTTCCCCGAGCGCCATCGCCCGGATGATCAACATCGACGCCTGCGAGCCGGAATTGCCGCCGCTCGAAATAATCATGGGCAAAAAAAGCGCGAGCACGACCGCTTTGGCGATCGCCCCTTCGTAGTAGCCCATGGCCGAAGCGGTCAGCATTTCCCCCAGGAAAAGTACGACCAGCCAGGTGGCGCGTTTGCGCACCATCCGCCAGAGCGGGATGCGCATGTATTGCTCTTCCATCGCCTGCATGCCGCCAAATTTCTGGATGTCCTCGGTCGCCTCTTCTTCCGCCACGTCGAGCATATCGTCGATCGTGACCAGCCCGACGAGCATCCCGCCCGAGTCCACCACCGGGAGCGCGCTCCGGTCGTATTTGCGGAAAACGTTGAGCGCTTCTTCCTGCAAATCGGTCACCGCCAGGGCCACGAAATTTTCGTCCATCAGATCGCTCACCTTTTTCTCCAGCGGCGTGAGGAGGAATTCGCGGATGCGCAGGTCGTCGATCAATTTCCCGCGATCGTCGACTACGTAAATAACGTTGAGCGTCTCCGTGTCCTGGCCATTTTCGCGCACGTAATCGAGCGTCTCGCGCACCGTCCAGTCGGCGTTCACCGCGATCAGGTCGGGTGTCATCAAACGGCCCACGCTCCCCTCCGGATAGCCGAGGAGCGCCTGCGCGATCCTGCGTTCTTCGGGCGTGAGCAGGCGGATCAACTGCCGGGCCGCCGCGCTCGGCAGCTCCTCGAGCAGGGCCGTGCGATCGTCCGGCGACATCTCGTTCAGAATCCCCACCACCTGCTCCTGGGCCATCCCGCGCAGCAGTTGTTGTTGCGCCTCGACGTCGAGATATTCGAAAACATCCGCGGCCAGCTCATGCGGCAGGATGCGGAAAATGATCACCTGCTCGCCCTCAGGCAGATCGAGAATAATTTCCGCTACATCGGCCGGCGGCATCTCGGAAAAGAGTTCCCGCAAGGCGGAGAAATTGCGCGCCTCGATCAGGGTATCGATTTCCGGCAGTAAAATCTTGCCGACCATGGTGAGGCGCTTGTAACACCGGGCCTCGCGCCGTGCAATGCGCGTTGTCGTTGTAGCGTGCGCTGTCCCCAGCGCATCTCCCCCATCGCCCTTGCGCGATCCGCTGAGGACAGCGGACACTACAACCCGCGCCCGACCCTTCCGCGGAGGCCAGCGGACGCTACAACCCTTGGAATTTTCGCGAAAGCAGTCTAACTAAATCCGATGACTTCATCTTCTGCGACGCGTTTCATTCGGCGCGAAATGAGCGGCGACGGCATCTGCCTGCTCACCTTTGACCGGCCCGATTCGGGCGCCAACATCTTCGACCGCGACGCTCTCCGCGATCTCTGTGAGCACCTCGATTTTCTGGAGAAGGAAGAAACGTTAAAAGGCGTCATCATCGCCTCGGCCAAGAAATCGATCTTCATCGCCGGGGCCGATCTGCAGACGCTGCTGGAGCAGGCGGAGGATGGCTCGATGCGCGGATTTATCGCGGAAGGCCAGCGTAATTTTAACCGGCTGGCCGAGCTCAAAGTGCCGACCGTCGCGGCCATCCACGGCGCTTGCGCGGGCGGCGGCTACGAGATCACGCTCGCGTGCGATTACCGGATCGCCTCGGACGCGCCGGCCACGCGCATCGGCTTGCCCGAGACGACGCTCGGCCTCGTCCCGGCCTGGGGCGGCGCGACGCGTTTGCCGCATCTGATCGGCCCGGAGAAAGCAGCCGAAGTGATCTTGAAAGGCAAGCTTTACCCGGCGCAGGAAGCGTTGCAGCTCGGGCTCGTCGACGAAGTCGTCGCGCCCGAAAAGTTGCTCGAAGCGGCCCGCGCCAAACTTACCGGAGGCAAACGAAAAGAAAGCCAGCCTCCTTCCGCCGAGGGCACGAGTGAGGCGCCCAAATCGCAGAATCCCGCACCCGCCCGCGCCCTCCAGATCATCAACCAAAGCCTCACCAGCACGCTGGGAAATTCCCTTCAACGCGAGCTCGACGCCATCGTCGAGCTGGGCGCGACCGAGTCGACCCGCAATCTCATCCGCAATTTTTTCCTGGCCGATCGCTACCGCAAAGGCACGGCCAAAGCGCCTAACGAAAAGATGACGCACGCCGCCGTCATCGGGGCGGGCGTGATGGGTTCCGGCATCGCTCAATGGCTCAGCGCGCGCGGGGTCGCCGTGATTCTGCGCGACATCAATACCGACCTGGTCAGCGCCGGTCTCGCCAAAATCGAAAAGACCTACGGCGAAGCGGTTAAACGCGGCCTCCTGAGCGACGAAAAAGCCCGGGAAGGCCGGGCCCGCGTGGTCGCCTCGTCCGATCCCGGCCCGCTCCGTGACGTCCAGATCGTGATCGAAGCGGCCTCCGAGAAGATGGAGATCAAGCGGCAGATCTTTCGCGATCTCGACGCCAAGATCGACGCCACCGATATCCTCGCGACGAACACCTCCGCCCTTTCCATCACCGATTTGGCCGCGGAGACGCAGCATCCCGAGCGCGTCATCGGTCTGCATTTTTTCAATCCCGTTAGCCGGATGAAACTGGTCGAAGTGGTCGTCGGCCAGACCACCTCTGAAGAAACGAAAGCGCGCGCCCTCGCCTTCGCCCGGCAGGTCGGCAAGGTGCCGGTGGTGGTGCGGGACAGCCCCGGCTTTCTCGTCAACCGCGTTCTCTTTCCCTATCTCCTCGAGGCTGCGGAACTTTTTGAGAAAGGCCTCGACGCAGCCACGATCGACGCCGCGCTGGTCGACTGGGGGATGCCGATGGGACCGCTCCGCTTGATCGATGAGATCGGCGTCGACATCACCGTCGACATCGCGGCCACCCTCGAGAAATCGTTAGGCGCGCGCGCCCGCACTCCGGCGATTCTGAGCAGGATGCGGGAGGCCAAAATGCTCGGGCGCAAGACCGGGAGCGGCTTTTATCGCTACGCCGGCCGGGAGCAATCGCCTAACGAGCCTCTCGAAGCCTGGCGCCAACCCGCGGCCGCCGAGCCGCCTGCTGCGCTGGCCGAGCGCCTTATCTTTCTCATGGTCAACGAAGCGGCCCGTTGTCTCGAAGAGAAGGTGGTGGCCTCGCCGGAGGACGCCGATTACGGGATGATCCTCGGCACCGGTTTCGCCCCGCTGCGCGGCGGGCCGCTCCGCTTCGCCGATCACTTCGGCCTCACCAAAGTGGTGGAAGAGCTGGAAGGTTTGGCGGCGGAAGAGGGGAAGTTTCAACCCTGCGCTCTGCTCCGCGAGCGGGCCGAGCAGGGAACGACCTTTTATGACCAGTAGGCTGGCACAAGCGTCCAGCTTGCGGCATAGCTCTATTTCGCAGGCGGGAAGCTTGCCTCACTTATGAAGACACCGCTCGAAGCGCCAGAGAAACAAATCGCCGAAGAAACCAGCGCCCAGCCGCAATCCGTCATCGACACCTCGAAGATGTCGGCTGGCAAAGCCGCCGCCCTCGAGCTCGCGGAAAGCTCACGCGATCCGCTCGACGATCGCGGCAGTTTCGCCAGCAACTTGTTTGTCGGGCGTTACGATTTCGGGCGCATCTACCCGTGGCCCGAGCAGAGCGCGCAAGACGTCGCCGCGGGCGAGGAATTTCTTACCAAGCTGGAAAATTATCTGCGCGACCACGTCGATGCCGATGAGATCGATCGCACCGGCGAGATTCCGCAGCAGAACATCGACGACCTCGCCGCCATGGGCGCGTTCGGGATCAAGGTGCCGAAGGAGTACGGCGGCCTCGGCTTGTCCCAGGTTAACTACGGGCGCGCCGCCATGCTCCTCGGGAGTTGGGACGCGAATCTGACCGCACTCATCTCCGCCCATCAATCGATCGGCGTGCCTCAACCGCTCCTCATTTTCGGGACCGAAGAACAGAAACGGAAATATCTGCCGCGCACGGCAGGCGGCGAGATTTCCGCTTTTGCCCTGACCGAAGACCAGGCCGGCTCCGATCCCGCGACCATGAAACTGCGGGCCGAGCCGACCGAAGACGGCCGCGCCTTCATCATGAACGGCGAGAAACTTTGGTGCACCAACGGCGTCAAAGCCGGCGTCCTCGTGGTCATGGCGCAGACGCCGCCGAAAGAAATCAAAGGCAAAAAGCGCAACCAAATCACCGCCTTCGTGGTCGAGGTGGACACGCCCGGGCTCGAGATCACGCACCGCTGCCACTTCATGGGCTTGCGCGCGCTCTACAACGGCGTGGTCAAATTCACCGACGTGCGGGTCCCGCGCGAGAACATGATCTCGGCCGAAGGCAAAGGGTTGAAAGTTGCCCTAACGACGCTGAACACCGGCCGCCTCACCATTCCCGCGGCTTGCGTCGGCCTGTCCAAACGGCTGCTCGAGATTTGCCGCAAATGGGCCGGCGAACGCGTGCAATGGGGCGCGCCCATCGGGCAGCATTCCGCCATCGCGGGCAAAATCGCCGAGATGGCCGGGAACGTTTTCGCGATGGAAGCGATCACTTTTCTCACCAGCTCGCTGGTCGATCGCAAGGAGAGCGATCTCCGCATCGAGACCGCCATGTGCAAAATGTGGGCCACGGAAATGACCTGGCGGATCGCCGACGAAGCCATGCAGGTGCGCGGCGGTCGCGGCTACGAGACCGCCCAGTCGTTAGGCGCTCGTGGCGACGAACCGATCGCGGTCGAGCGTTTCCTGCGCGATTGCCGCATCAACATGATCTTCGAAGGTTCGAGCGAAATCATGCGCCTCTTCATCGCCCGCGAGGCGCTCGATCCGCATCTCAAGATCGGCGGCGCGATTTTCAACACCCAGCTTCCTTGGGCGACGCGGCTGAAAGCGATCTTTGGCTCCGGCTCCTTCTACGCGCGCTGGTATCCGAAACAGTGGCTCGGCGGGAAAGCGGGCGAGATCAAAGGTCTGCACGACGCGCTCCGCGAGCACGTCGACTATGCGGCGAGCACCAGTCATCGCCTGGCCCGCGGCCTTTTCCACGCCATGACCCGTTTCGGCCCGAAGCTCGATCGGCAACAGTTGTTGCTCTCGCGTTTCGTCGGGATCGCGACGGAGCTTTTCGCGATCAGCGCGACTTGTGCGCGCGCCCAATCGCTCATCGATGCGGGCCAGCCGGTCGAGGAAATTCTCAGCCTAACGAACTACTTCTGCCGCTCGGCGAAATTGCGCATTCGCGATCATTTCGCCGGAGTGAGCGGGAACGCCGATCAGAGCGGCTACCAGCTCACGCAGGAGTTGCTCGCCGGGAAACACGCCGGTTTAAAGCGCGGCATCGTTTAGTCGTAACATAAACAGTCGTAGCACAGGCATCCTGCCTGTGGGGCCACCGGGCGTCTCGCCCGGTGTTTCCGACACAAAGATTATCGACCGTTATCCAAGCAACTCGACCGCGTCTCCCTTTCGGATCATTCCTTCCATGAGCACAGCGGCGTAAACGCCGGCTTTGCCCTCGTGGGATTGCGCGACGGCTTTCAAGAGAGCCGGGCTTTTCTCAGCGGTGTCGGGATTGAGCGTGATCATCATGCAACGGCCGTCGCGGGCCAGGACCGTGACCACGACTTTCGCGCCGATGCGCAGATTTCGGCCGACCAAGCGATCTTCGGCGAAGCCTTCGCCGGACTCCAAGTCCAGATAGACGTTGGCGCGGAAGCGCCGCTGATCGACGGCCAGGCCGGTTTCCGCGCCGAGCTTTTTCGCGGTCTGCACGGACAGGATCGAGAGCGGGCGGCAATCTGTCATGGCCTTATCGGAGCGGAGCAGCGTGAGTCGGGGCGCCGGGTCGAGACCGGCGCGCAACGCGTCGAGCAGAGCCGGGTCGTCGATGGCAAACGTTTTTCCATTCGGAGCCTCGACCTCGATCATGAGATCGGCGCGGCTGGCCGTGATCGGGTTAATATTGGGCGAAAGTTGCTGCGCTTCCGTCCAATTGATCGGCCGGGCCGCCTTCTCCGGGTGACGAAAGCTCGGCCGGTAGCGTAGCAACTGGCGTTGGTCACGGCCGGTGAAAAAGGGAAAGCCGGGCGCGTTGGCGGCACTCGCAAAGGCAAAAAGCCGGTCGCCATAAACGCCGGCATAACCAATGAAAAGTTCATCCAGCGCTTCGCCGCGCATGCTTTTGACCGGATAACGCCAGAGGCTTTCGACAGTTCCGACGATCGACACGCAGCAAAATAGAACTGAGAAATTCCAAAGGAGAAAGGACAATCGGTCGAAGAACCGAGGGCGCGGCAGTCCATCCACTCAGGAGGACGGCGTCTTCAGGACGAGCGCGACGTTGGAGCCGCCGAAAGCGGCGGAATTTGAAAGGACCCGGCGCGACGCGGCCTCAATCGGCGCGGTCACGATGCGCACCCCTTCCGCTTCCGGATCCAGCTCCGTGACGTTAAGCGAAACGGGAACAAATTGTTCTTTCAACGCCAGACAGCAGATCGCCGCCTCGAGTGCTCCCGCGAGCGAAAGTCCGTGGCCCGTCTGGCTCTTCGTGCTGCTAACCAGCGGAGAAGACGCGCCGGTGCCGAAGACGCTCTTGAGCGCGCGCAGCTCGGCGCGGTCGCCCGCCGGGGTGGAGGTGGCGTGGGCGTTGACGTAGTCGATTTCGTTAGGCGCGAGGCCGGCGTCCTCCAGGGCGAGGTGCATGGCGCGGGCCAGTCCGTCGCCCTGCGGCTCCGGCGCCATCAGGTCGTAACCATCGGACGTTTGACCCCAGCCAGCCGCCTCCGCATAAACCTGCGCACCGCGCTTTTCGGCCCGCTCGCGATTCTCCAGCACGAGCACAGCCGCGCCGCCGGTGCCGGCGAAGCCGTCGCGTTTCACGTCGAAAGCGCAGGGCGTTTTCGTGGGATCGGTCCCGCGAGTGAGCGCGCGGCAGCTGGCGAACGGGAGCAAGGTGAAAAGGTCGCAATCTTCCGCGCCGACCACGAAGACGAGATCCTGCCGGCCCAGCCGCACCAGATCGAGCCCGTAACCGAAGGCGTGCGCGGATGAGGCGCAGGCGCTGATGAACCCGGTGGAGGCGCCGCGTATTTTGAAGCCAGAGATAAGATTGAAATTCAGTGTCCCGGCGACGGTGCGGGTGAGGCCGAGCGGATGGCAGCGCAAAATCCCTTTCTCGAGCATGATCTCGACGCTGCGGTAGAGCATGCGGGTCGAGCCGACCGACGCGGTCATGAGTCCGGTGCGCGGATCGGAGACGTCAGCCGGCGCGAGGCCGGCATCGGCGATGGCTTCGAGCAGGGCGGCGTGGGCGTAAACGCCGTGCGGCGTGAGGGAGCGAAGCTGCTGCCGGGGAATGGTGAGGCCGGGAGGGAATTTCCAGCTCTCGAAATTCTCCGTCGGAAACTCGAAACCCTTGATTGTGCCCGCGAGCTTGACCGGAATCTCCGGTCGATCGAGTTCCGGGTGAATCTCGATCCCGCTGCGCTGGCTGCGCAAACTTTCCAGGACCTCGGCGCGGCTGTTTCCGATGCTGGTGACGAACCCGAGTCCGGTAACGACGACGCGGTTCACCGTGGATGGCGGGTGGCGGCGGAAGCAGAGGCGGCGCGACGGAAAAGCATGGCTGGCGCGATTGTGCCACCGCCAACCCGGGATGCAATGGGCGCAGATTTTCCTGGAGGGTGTCGTGGACTCGGAAAAGTCGATGAGAGCGCGACGGTCTTTCTGGGGAGCGCACGCGCCTCGCGTGCTGGTTTTGGCGCCTCGCCAAAACGAACTTGGCGGGCCGCTCTTGGTCTGGCCGCGGGGAAGAAAAAGTTCGCGAGGGCGAGGCGCCCTCGCCAGCACGCGAGGCGCGTGCGCTCCCCAAAGACAGTTCACCTCCGTCGCGCCAGCGAAAAGTTCATAACACCCTCCCGGGAAAAATCGCGCACTTCCGCGGCCATCTGCGGAAAGCCGGAAGGAAGTCGCCGGCGTATTCGTTAGCCGGATTGACCGTCTTCTTTCCCCCGGCTACGCTCTACGATGAGTGCGCCATCCACGCTCACCGCCGCGGCTCCTGCGAGTAGCCGTGCCAGTGCGAGCAAGTCATCGAAAACACCGCCTAAATCCCGCGTTCTCGAGCAGATCGCCGAGCACGTTTTGCTCGACGGTTTTCGCATCGTCATCGATCTCCAGAAGAGCCAGGGCTCTTACCTTTACGACGCCGCGCACGACCAGCGCTTGATCGATCTTTACGGCTTTTTCGGCTCCAATCCGGTGGGGTTTAATCATCCGTATTTCGATCAGCCGGAAGTGCAGGCCGATCTGCTTTGCGCGGCCGAGATCAAGATTGCCAACTCCGACGTTTACTCGGAAGGCTATGCACGTTTCGTCGAGACCTTCTGGCGCGTCGTCGGGCTGCCGCCGCTCGAGCGCATGCTCTTCATCGAAGGCGGGGCGCTCGCGGTCGAGAACACGCTCAAGCCCGCGATGGATTGGAAAGTGCGCAAAAATATGGCGGCGGGCCGCGGCCAACGGGGCACGGAGATTCTCCATTTCAAAAAGGCCTTCCACGGCCGCAGCGGCTACACCATGAGCCTGACCAATACCGACCCGCGCAAGACCGATTTGTTTGCCAAGTTCGATTGGCCGCGCGTCTCCACGCCGAGCCTCGACTTCTCGTTAGGCGAGAAAGAGCGCGAAGCCGACGTGATCGCGCGCGAAAAGAAATCCGAAGAGGAGATCATGCAGTTCGTAAGGGAGCGCGGCGTCGATATTGCCGCGATCATCATCGAGCCGATCCAGGGCGAAGGCGGCGACAACCATTTTCGCGGCGAATGGCTGCAAACTTTGCGGCGCATCTGCGACGAGCACGAGATGCTCCTCATCTTCGACGAAGTGCAATGCGGCATGTGCGCGACTGGCAAGAACTGGTGCTGCGAGCATTTCGGCGTCCTCCCCGATCTCATGGCCTTCGGCAAAAAAGCGCAGGTCTGCGGGGTCATGGCCGGTCCTCGGCTCGATGAAGTGAAGGATAACTGCTTCCGCCTGCCCAGCCGGATCAACTCGACCTGGGGCGGCAACTTCACCGACATGGTGCGCTCGACTCATTTTCTGCGGATCATCGAAGAAGAAAATCTGGTCGAGAACGCGCGCGTCGTGGGCGAGCATTTCCTCCATCGCCTGCTCGAACTGCAGCAGGAAAATCCGATCATGACGGCAGTGCGGGGGCGCGGTTTGTTTCTCGCCTTCGATCTGCCCGACCCGGCGACGCGTGACGCTTTCTGGAAAGGGCTCTTCGAGAACGGCGTCTTCGCGCTGAAATCCGGCGAACGCGCGATCCGTTTCCGGCCCGCGCTCGACATCACCAAGGAAGTGGTGGACGAAGCGATCGGCCTCCTCCGCCAGCAATGCGAGCAGATGCGCAAGTAGTGGCGCGAGCTTCTAGCTTGCGAGTGTCCCGGGGAATTACGACAGAATGAACAGAATGGACAGAATGAAGAGGGGAACGCAGTTAGGCTGCGCGTCGATCTGGTGTCTCCGCATTCTGTAAATTCTGTCTAAAAATCTCATGCATTCCGTGCTCAAAAACCTCGGCCTCGCTGCAGAAAATCCCGGCGCCTTCTCCGGCGCCTGGAGCGGCAGCGGAGCCCTCATCGAAAAGTTCTCGCCCGTCGATGGTAAATCGTTAGGCAAAGTCCGCACCGCTTCCCCGGAGGACTACGAAAGAACGATCGCGCGCGCGCAGGAAGCTTTCCAAAAATGGCGCACCGTCCCCGCGCCGGTCCGCGGCGAAACCGTTAGGCAACTCGGCAACGCTTTGCGCGAGCAGAAGCACGAACTGGGCATGCTCGTCTCCCTCGAAGCCGGCAAAATCATCGCCGAAGGCGAGGGCGAAGTGCAGGAAATGATCGACATCTGCGACTTTGCGGTCGGCCAGTCGCGCATGCTCTATGGCCTAACGATTCAATCGGAGCGGCCCAACCATCGGCTCATGGAGCAATGGCATCCGCTCGGTCTGGTCGGCATCATTTCCGCCTTCAACTTCCCCGTCGCCGTCTGGGCCTGGAACGCCGCCCTCGCCGCCGTCTGCGGAGACGCTACCATCTGGAAGCCCTCGGAAAAAACTCCGCTCACCGCCCTCGCCGTGATCAAGATCGCCGAGCGCGTCTGCCGCGCCACCGGCGCCGATCCCGCTATTTTCAGCCTGGTCATCGGGGACGGTCCAGCGTTAGGCCAAAAAATGGCGGCCGACGCGCGCATCCCGCTGGTCTCCGCCACCGGCTCGACCCGGATGGGCTTCGACGTCGCCCAGACCGTTCACGGCCGCCTCGGCAAAACCATCATGGAACTGGGTGGCAACAACGCTTTGCTCGTCACCCCGAGCGCCGATCTGAAAATGGCCACGAGCGCGATTTTCTTCGGCTCCGTCGGCACGGCCGGCCAGCGCTGCACCTCGACCCGGCGCGTCATCGTCCATGAATCCGTCGCCGAGGAAGTCGAGCAATCCTTGTTGCGCGCCTACCAGAGCGTCAAGATCGGCGACCCGCTGGAAAAGGGAACCTTGATGGGACCGCTGATCGATCCCGCGGCGGTCGAAAACGTCGAGCAATCGATCGCGAAACTAAATGAAGAAGGCGGCGAGATTCTCTACGGCGGCGAACGACTCGAAGGCGAAAAATATCCCGGCGGCTGCTACATGACTCCCTGCCTGGCGCGCGCCGAGGCCGATTACCAAGTGGTGCAGCACGAGACCTTCGGTCCGCTCCTTTACCTCCTGAAATATCGCGATTTTGACGACGCCCTCGCCATGCATAACAACGTCGCGCAAGGCCTCAGCTCCTCGATCTTTACCAACGACATGCGGGAGGCGGAGAAATTCGTCAGTGCGGTCGGAAGCGATTGCGGGATCGCCAACGTCAACGCCGGCACCAGCGGCGCGGAGATCGGCGGCGCATTCGGTGGTGAGAAACAAACCGGCGGCGGCCGCGAAAGCGGCAGCGACTCCTGGAAGAGCTACATGCGGCGGCAGACCAACACGATCAACTTTTCGACCGAGCTCCCGCTCGCCCAAGGCATCCAATTCGGCACGGCGGACGAAGGCAGCGCGACCGCCTAAGTGGCGCGAGCTTCTAGCTTGCGAGATTCCTCCCCGGACCTGATTCCCCACCTGATGAATCGAACTCGCAAGCCAGGGATACGCTCGCGGATGACTTTCTCTTGGCCAAGTGACTCCTTTGTTCGAAACGCCGCGGCGCTGGTCACGCGCCTGACCAGCCTTCGCCTGAGCAGAATCCTTCGGCTCGGGCCTCTCCTTCTCCTACTTTCGTGTTCGGAGAGCCGCGCGGAGACGTTGCCGGAATATCGCCCGGCGCTGATGCAGTCGCGGCATGCGCTGATCAATCTTATCGATACGAAAGCACTGGTCAGAAAGGGACAGAAGGACGCCGTCATCCTTTTTACCGCCCGAGTCTCCAGCGTGGGGCGCGGCGGGAATATCCTGATTTATCGCGGCACACCGGGTTCGGAATTGCTCGGCCGAGAGCTCCTGAGGCGCAATTCTCTGGCGGTCTATGTGCCGGCCGTGAGCGATCACCGGCCAGTGGATGTGCAGATCATCGGGACAGTGGTGTTTGTCGTGCGCAATGGTGAGCCGCATCTGCGCATCTTCCTCAACCAGGAGGAGGAAGATTTGAAAAAACCAAGCGACTTTGTCGCTCCGCAGCTGACTTCCCAACTTCATCTCAACCCGGATTACGGTCTGCCCGTGCCTTCGCCCACGCCTCCTTGGCATAAGACCGGAGTGGCGCTGCTGACTCTCGAGATTGACGCGAAAGGCCAGGTGCAGAAGGCGGCGGTGGCCTACGAACATCCGGCGGGCGTAAACTTCGGCGCGTCCGCGGCTGCCATGATCCGGTATGGGACTTTCATTCCCGGTTTTCGCGACGGCAAAGCGGTGGCGTGTCGCTTTACTTGGCCCGTCCTTTTCGTTAGGGACGGAAAGACGAAGCTAGAATAAGGGAGCCGGGCACTCGCAACCTCGGCGCGCTGGAGGGCTGCCTTCCGTTCCGGCCGCCTTCTTCGCTTATCGCGCGCGCTTCGGCCGGTCGACTTAACCGCGCAAGCTAGAAGCTCGCGCCACTACCCTAATTTGCGCGCTGCGGGCGAGATTTGACCTTGTGCCGGCGGCAAAACCGGCTCGATTTTCCTCGCCCTTCCCACCGGCATCCGATGAACCGATTACTTCAGCTATCCGCCCTCGCCGTGCTCCTCACCGTCTTCGCCGGTTGTGACACCATGAGCGAGATGGTCACGGCGAACCTGCCGCAAACCCACACCGGCCGCGCTTCGGTCGTGGTAAGCCTGCGCAACCAGGAAGTCTACCTTTACCGGGGCGGCCACCTCGTCGCCACTTCCCGTATCTCCAGCGGCCGGGAAGGGCATCGCACCCCGCTCGGGCGCTATCGGGTGACCCGCAAGGACATCGATCACCGCTCCAGTCTGTACGGCGCTTACGTCGATGACTCGAACCGGATGATCAAGGCGGACGTCGATACCCGCCGCGAGCCCAAGCCTCGCCACGGTCACTTCGTCGGCGCGCCCATGCCTTACTTCGTCGAATTCGCCCCGGGCTACGGTTTGCACCAGGGCTACCTGCCGGGCGAACCTGCCTCCCATGGCTGCATCCGCATGCCCTACTGGAAAGCACGCCAGTTCTACGACGCCGTCCAAGTCGGTACTCCGGTCACGGTGAAGTCCTAGCCGTGGCGGTGGGGCGAGCTTCCAGCTTGCCCGATTCGTGAGGTGGATGCCCGCTCCAAAAACTCGCAAGCTAGAAGCTCGCGCCACTGACCCGCAACCTGCGTGTTCCGCAAAAATCATCTAGCAGATCAACAGCAACCGGGGCGGCTGACCCGGGAGCGTCTCCGGCGCGCGATGGAGACATGGCGGTACCGGGCTCCCAGGCCAATCCACCGCAATCCGCCAAAGATTGCCGAGGCCGAAGGAAAATGGCCGCGCGTCGGGGAGCGGAGCGTAGTGCAGATCGTAACAATGCTCGCGTAGCGCCTCGCGAAACTCAGCGTCATCGTCCTCCGCGCCCAAAATTTCACGCAACTGCGCGCGCACCTCCGGGAGATCCACCCGCCGGACCGCCTCCTCATTGCGCAACCCTTCGCTGGCCGGCCCATGATAAGTGCAGAGCCAGGTATCGGCCTCCACTGGCGCGCTATCGGCGTGGAAGGAAAAGACATCCGTCCGCACCGGCCCTGGCTCCTCGTCCCGCGGATAACGATGAATGCAGTTGAGCACCGGAGCGCGCTCCTCCTCCCGCAATTTTCTCAGATCCTCCCGCAACACCGCGATCGCCGCCCGCCCCGCTGCGCTCACCGTCAGACCGAGCAGACGTTCCTCGTCGATCGCCACGATCTCCTCGCCGTCGCCCAGTTTCCCGACCACCTCACCGAAATCCCCCTCGAGCACCCGCGGCCAGCAAAGCGCATTCACCCCCTCCGCGAAGGGCGTCCCGACCAGCTCCGCAAAACTGCCGACCCTCCTGACCCGGAAATAATCGGGAGGCTCGACCGGACAGGCAATGCTCACAGTTTCGAGCATACGCATTCTCTCGGCCGCTTCACCGCGATGGCCTGCTCTCGCTTATCCGGTTCTCTCGCGCGCTTGGCGGAAAACTAACCAGCAGGGGAGCGAGCAGGAAAAAACTTTCGTAGGTAGAGGAGGTAACAGAGAACCGGAATAGTAAACATGACCGGGCCCCAAACCATCCAGCCGTTTCCAGTCATCGCCTTCATCGGCGCCAGTTGTGCACCGGAATAACCCATCCGAGCAAAAACTTCGGCGGGGTTGTGCCGCGTGTAAGTGATCACGTTCGAAATACAGAACAAGACCAGGGTGACGAACAACACCCACCAACCGCGTCGATCGAGCCGATAGAGCGCCCAGGCGCTATAGGCCCAGATCAGAGCGAGCAGGAGATATAGAATCCTCCCGGCGAGCCCCGAGACAAGCATCCCGAAGACTGGCACGGTCGGTTGAAGGGTCGTCAGCAACACAAATGAAAGAGAGCCAAAGGCAATCCAAAGAACCATCGCCAAAACCGGGAGCGGGCATCGATCGGTCCAGCGCAGAATCGGATCGCGCGCCTCACAAGTCGCCTTCACATTCTTCCCGCTATAAAAAAGCCCCCAGATCAAAGGCAAAACCACAAAGAAAAAGCCGAGAAAGAAAAGCGGGATCAGCATCAGCGTGACGCGTTGCGCATCCGAGAGGGGCGGTCGGCCGGGCGGCTGGGTGGCGTTGATAGCCGCAGAGATCTGCGGCGAGAGATAAGCGATCGAAACGACGGCGACCAGCCCCGTCACGAACCACGACCACGAGCCGACGGCAAGAAGCGCGCGTGCCCAACGCCGGGCCTTGATCGAACCGATGCCCAGCCAAATAAGCCCCGCTGCCATCGCCAGATAACTCCACCCGATCGGCCACATCTTGAGCCCGGGGGGAGGAGGATTGGCACTTTTCGCGGCCAGGTGCGGAGCGATCATCATCAAGGCCGACCCGAGTACGCAGAACAGCCCCATCACCACAGTCGCCACCCCGAAGATGACGAGCCACACCTTCCGGTCCTTGTAGCTGGGCGGGGGAGGGGAGACGCTTTCGATCACAAAAGAGAAGCTATTTGCTCCGGTGATTCCATGTCGATCTTAAAAACGTCAGCTTCGCCTCCAGAGCGCTCATGAGGGGCTCGTGACCTCGGCGTACTGGAGGGCTGGCCTCCGTGCCGGCCGTCGTATTCGCTCATCGCGCACGCCTTTGAGCTGGCCTCCGTGCCGGCCGGGGAATTGCTGCCTAACGCGGTGGTTCCGGTGCCTTCTTTCTCTCTTTGTAAAAGCCGTAACCGAAATCGAGGCCCGCCGCCAGATAGCTGCCATATCCGGGCAGGGCCAGCCCGATGAACTTGGAAGCGACCTTGACCACGTTGTCCGCGCGAAAGGGCGCATGAGACATTTCTCTCTCCACGCCCTTGATGTAGGAGATCATCTTCGACGCCTCTCTCTTACTCGCGGGATCGCAAGCCGAGACCTTTTCGAACGCTCCTACTGCTAATTGTAAATCCCTCGCGGAATTCGCGGTGACACCTTGGAAGAACGCGCCGCTGGCCAACATCTTGTAGGCTTGGCAGCGGAAGTGTTCCAAGGGGACAGAACCCGAGGCGCGGTTAGCGGCGTCGACCACCAGCGCTGGAACAGCATGCAAGTGATCCAGAATGATCTTCTTATTCTGCTCGGTCAGAGAGAGATTATTGGCCAGGGAAGCGCCGTACGAAATCCGCTCGCGCGCCGCATCGAGATGGGCTCCAGCGACGACCATATCGTATCCATAAGTGTGGAAGCTACCGGGCGAGAGTGTATTCGCTTCGGCGACGATTTCCTCATTCGCCTGGATCGATTCCAAGCCTGTCTTCGCGCGAGCTTCCTCGGCCTTGCCTTTGGCGAAGTCCAGGAAGCGCAACTCGTCCATGAAGGACGCAACGCCCAGCAAGGGCCGCTGCTTTGAGGTATCAGGTGCGGAATCCAACCCAAGCGGCACCGACTGCATCTTCTCTGCATCACTCTGGGCCAAACTATTTCGAAGCGACCAGCAGGAGCAGAGAACTAAGAACAGGGAGCCAATGCGCTGATGATATCGGCGATTAATCATCGCGGAAGTATGAAACCCCAAGCGTCCCGCGGCAAGTAAACTCGCTCGAAATCAACTTGGAGGGCTGGCCTCCGTGGCGGCCGTGGGTGAACCACTATATGCTCCGCGTGCGAGACGATTGGATCGTCGCATTGCTTAGTAATACCGCATCGGCATCGGATGACGTCCTAGTGTGTCGGCCAGTAAGCTCTGCCCGAATGGCAGAAAGTTAAGCGCGGGAGCGCTCGGGACTACCGTGTAGCACAGGCATCCTGCCTGTGGGGCTACCGGGCGTCTCGCCCGGTGGTTCTTCCCACGTCGCTTCCGATATCCAAAAAATACTTAGCGCCATTCCGCTCTGATCCCACATTTCCCCCTATCCCACGATCCGACCCCCGGAATGCTGGCCCAAAGCCGAATCCACGATTTTATTTAACCTTGACCTAAAACCCGGTCTCCGCGGATTATCTACGAATGATTACCAACCGCTTCCTCACCTGTTGTTTGCTGTCACTCGCCGCCGTGGTCTTACTCCCGTCGTTAGGCGCCGCGCCTGCGCCTACGTCTCCCGGGAATTATCGTGATTGGAAAGGGGACATCGATGAAGTCTCCATCCTGCAAACGTTCCGTGCGGATGACTATCGCGACATCCTCGTGGAGTCTTTCGAGAGCAAGGGGGTCGAACTGCCAGACAAGACTGATAACACTTACAAAGCAGTCAGTTCGGCCCTGGAGTCAATCAAGCCCGCGTTTATGGAGGGGCTGCAAAAGAAGCTCCGTGCGAAGACGCCCCTTGCAGCAGAGGGGCGCAAACCGGCGGGGAACGCTCTCCTCATTCGGGTTCGGCTGACCAAGGTGGATCCCGGTTCACAAGCGGCGCGTTATTTCGGCGGGTTTGGAGCTGGCGCGGTGAAGATCGCGATGGTGGGTGAGGTGATTGACGCTCATAGCCATCGAACGCTGGTGAAATTCACCCAGGAACGGCGTTCTGCTTTCGGTGCTTTCGGCGGTGGCTATGGCGAACTCTTCGCCCGAACCGCGCGCCAAATCGGAGGCGATGTAGCGACGCTAATCAATGCGTTCTAAAGGAGAACGAACGTGAAATATGGGGGGATGAAGGCCGGTCGGGGCGGTTGTAGCGTCGGCTGTCCTCAGGCGAAATCCTCCCTGTCTTTTCCGCTGGGACAGCGGGCTCTACACCTGCGCGCGGGCGGCCGAATAGCATTACGAACTCGTCGAGCTCACTCCACTTGAGGATGTTTTTATCAGCGCCGGCCCGGCGAGCGTCGCTAGTTAGCTCCGACTCCACACCGCCCGATTCCCCGACCGCGACGGACACGTTCGCCAGGCCGGCCGAAGGCACGCCTCCCGTTTATTTTCTTCTGGCCAGAATATTTCTGGAATAAATCGCCGCGAATCCCATCTCAGTTTCAATAACCAGAAGCGCTGGTAGGACCAGCCGCCCTTCCTTTCGGAGGGCTCCGGTCCGCTCACATCGGGCGGGCTTATGGTTTTGTTAAGGAACAAAACTAAGATATGAAAATAAACACACTCAAAACAGCCATTGCCTGCAGTGTCATCGCCGCCTTCTCCGCCGCCAGCCTGAGCGCCGGCGAGATGAAGGAGGATATGATGCACGACGGGGTCATGATGAAAGACGGCAGGATGATGGTGATGAAGGACGGCAAGACCATGAAAATGAAGAAGGACATGACCATGTCCGACGGCACCATGGTGATGACCAACGGCGAGGTGAAGATGGCCAACGGCAAGACCATGAAGATGAAAGACGGCGAGATGGTCATGATGGACGGCAAGATGATGATGATGAAAGACGGCAAGATGATGGAGATGCCCTAGGCATCGAGCTCAACCGAACCCGTTAAAATGCGAAAGCCGGCGTGTCGCGTCGGCTTTTTGCTGCCTTGGGGGAGCGCACGCGCCCTCGCGTGCTGGCGAGCGCGCCCCGCGCTCGCGAACTTTCCTCGAAGAACGGTGAATTAGTGCGGACGCCAAGTGCATGCGGCGGGGGCGCCGCAATCAGCACGCGAGGGCGCGTGCGCTGCTGAGCGTCCCGAACTCGCGCGCCTTCAAATTCACCGGGTTAGAGCGAGGCAAAGACACCTGGTTCCGAGTCCGCGCCCGCAACCCCGTCGGCCCCGGCCCCTAGAGCGACCCGGCGACCCTCATGGTCACCTAAGCCAAAGCCCTAAACGTTCGAAACAAAGATCGCCGGAGGAGCAATCCTCCGGCGGTTTTGTTTTTACTCCCCACGAACTAACGAATAACAAACCTGTTTACGCTCGTGAAAAGAACGCGGTTTCTATGGGTTGGTTTTGCCAGTTGGTCCCAAACTGAAGCGCTCGCTTGTTTCGGCAGTAAGCTTCGAGCGAACGTTGGAAACCCTGCTGACCGTGCCGATCACAGCTAAACCACTATGGAGCTTCTATGGCTCGCAAAATTTCTCTCGCCAAAATGGGAAAGGCGGAGTTCTGAAATTCTGCATCGTCCATGTAGCGGGTGACGATCTTATCGTTCTCACCCATGCGCTGAATCATCATTTCTTCGACTAGTTTGCGAATTCCCAACTGGAACTTCTCGAACTGCGGATTAGCCTGCGCCGTCTTAATGATTTGTTCGTTCTGCGAAGCGCGTTCTGTGATCTGCTCGAAGAAAAGGCGGTCTTCTTCGTTGAACTCTGTGCCGAACCGATCATTCAAGACGGTGATGATCTCGGAGAGTGGCGCTTTTTCATCTTTGGCCTTGCCGGTTCCGACATCGGTGGGGCTTTTCACCCCGACCGGTTCACCTTCGTTCAGAGTAATCGCTCCCGACGAGATGCGTTCCAACCGGTAATATTGCAGCCCTACTTCATCGGTGAGTTTGATCGTCGGCTCGCGCTCGATCGGCAAATGGGGGACAAGGAAGCGGCCGTAGCTGTAGAGCTTCTCCATTTCTGGATCGGCATAGGGGATGATCTGACTCATGAAAGCATAGACCCGCACGTAGCCATTCAGCTTGTCGCGAAACTCCGCCCGTTGCTCCTCGTCTGAAAGGCACTTGAAACGATCGACAGCCGGCTGAAGCTGCTTTTGCATCGCCGCGTGGTCGGCCGTTTTCTGCTGTGCGGTGGAGCGATAGAAGATATTAGCGAAGGCTTCGACTTCAGGCCAGTGATAGACCTGCGCCCCGTCCAGCTCGTGCTTTAACGCCTCCAACTTCGTGACGTCAGACGTCTCCTGCAAACTCGTGGCGTCGTAGTAGGGCTTGAAGGCCTTGTAGATGTCGTCCGGCGGATTTACGAAATCGAGAACGAAGGGCTCGTCCTTTCCGGAAATCTTCCGGTTCAATCGCGACAGCGTCTGCACCGCCTGCACGCCGTCGAGCCGCTTATCGACATACATAGTGTGGAGGAGCGGCTGGTCGAAACCCGTCTGATACTTGTTGGCGACGAGGAGCAATTGGTAATCGGAGGAGCCGAAGCGCTCGGGCAGCTGCATCTCGCTGATCGGCTTGCCAGTGACGCAATCGGAGTTCATCCCCGGCTCAGTGTATTCGAGGCCGGTCTCAGGGTCCGTCACCGTGCCGCTGAAGGCGACGAGGGGGCGAATGTCGGTGTAACCCTGACGCGACAGGTAGGCGTCGAAGGCCAACTTGTAGCGCACCGCGTGGAGGCGTGATGAAGTCACCACCATCGCCTTGGCGCGATCATTCAAGCGGTGGCGCACATGGCGGCGGAAGTGTTCCACCATGATTTCCGTCTTCTGCTCGATGTTATGCGGATGGAGCGACATGAAGCGGGCGAGCGCGCGCACTCCTTGTTTCTTTGAAATGTCAGGATCGTCTTCCGCTTCTTTGACCAGGCGGTAGTAAGTCTTGTAGGAGGTGTAATTCTTGAGCACATCGAGAATGAAGCGTTCCTCGATCGCCTGCCGCATGCTGTAGAGATGGAAGGCCTCCGGTTTTCCTGAAGCTCCTTTGCGGCCGAATAGCTCCAGCGTCTTGCCCTTCGGCGTCGCCGTGAAGGCGAAGAAACTCAGGTTTGGCTGCCGCCCGCGCGACTGCATAACCTGGTTGAGGATGTCTTCTCCATCCGGTTCCTCCTCCCCGTTCACCAAGGGGACTTTCGCGCCCAGAATCGCTTTCAACTCTCGCGCCGTCTCCCCGCTTTGACTGGAATGCGCCTCATCCACGATCACGGCGTATTTGCGGGCGGCGATGGCTTGTTGCCATGCTGTCGCCTTTTGCTTCTCCTCATCTGTCGCTTCTTCCGAGCTATCGGCTCCCGCCACATGGAGCAGTCCGCGCAGGACAAAGGGAAACTTTTGCAAAGTCGTGATGACGATCTTTGTTCCATCGACTAACGCCGCCGCGAGCTGGCGCGAATCCTCGTCGATCGCCTTCACCACGCCTTGCGCGTGTTCGATCTGGTAAATGGCGTCCTGCAATTGCTTGTCGAGCACGCGCCGATCGGTGATGACGATGACGCAATCGAACACCTTTTCATCTCCGCTGGAATGCAGACTCGCGAGACGATGGGAGAGCCACGAGATGCTATTCGTCTTCCCGCTTCCGGCAGAATGCTGGATCAGATAATTGTGGCTCGGTCCCTCGGTCTTCGCGTTCGCCACGAGCTTGCGCACGGCATCGAGCTGATGATAGCGGGGAAATATCATTGTCTCCTTGGTCACGCGCTTCTTGCCGCCTTTCCCGTCATCGACCTTCTCTTCCTTCTTCTCGACGAACATGAAATGCCCGAGCGCGTCGAGGAAGCTGTCCCGCTGCAGCACCTCTTCCCAGAAGTAGCCGGTCCGATAACCGGAGGGATGCTGAGGATTACCCGCGCCACACTGAACCTCACCTGGATGACTCCCTCGATTGAAAGGAAGGAAATGCGTTTTTTCCCGCTCCAGCCTGGTCGTCATATGCACTTCGTCCGGGTCAGCCGCGAAGTGCACGAGTGCGCGTGACTTGAATTGGAAGAGCGGCGCGCGCGGATCGCGATCTTCCTGGTATTGTTTCACCGCGTTTCGCCAGCTTTGACCGCTCCCCGGATTCTTTAGCTCGCAGGTCGCGACGGGGACGCCATTCATCGCAAAAAGCAGGTCCACCGTTGAATTGTCGCCAGGATGACAAGGAATCTGCCGAGTCAGCGTGAGTGAGTTCTTGCTGTAGAGATCCAGCACATCGTAATTCAAACCATGCGCCGGCTTGAAGTAAGCCAGCCGGAAGGTCTTTCCATAAAACTTGAAGCCGTGCCGCAAGACGTGGAGCGATCCTTTCAAGTCGAGTTCCTTCGCGAGTGAGTTGATGAGCAGAGCCTCGAGACCGGAGCCGTGGAGCGCTTCCATCTCGGTCCAGAGCTTCGCCTGCGTCGCTCGCAGGAAAGCCACGACCCGCGCCGGAAACAACGCGCGCTCCTTGTCCCACTCGGCCTTTTTCCCGCTTTGCCATCCAGCCTTCCCGTGAAGGATCTCCTCCACGTAGGTTTCAAATGCTCGTTCGTTCGTCTGCGACATGACTTAGCTTCGCTTTATGAGCCGTTCGTATTCGGAATGCGAGCCAATCCAGAACCAAATTACGGTGTCGCCCGCCGGCACACCGAGTGCACGATAGTCATCCGTTACCCGCGCCGACCAATAGCGTCCCACTTTTTTGAAGTTCACCGACCGATGCGATGGGTCGTTCAGCCAGAGTTGATATTGCTTTACGGCCAGGCGCTGAAGATCCGGCGAGAGCGCCGCGTAGCAGTCCCAGAACTTACTGCTCGCCCGGCTTTTCATCGGGCGGAAATGGCATCGTGCCTCCGGCGTAATACTCTGCCAGAGCTTCCTCGGCAACATGGTCGAGCCGGCCGGCTTCCGCGTCATCGCGCATCTGCCGATCCCACTGATCTTCGAAACGTTGCTTCATCCAAGCGTGCAGCCGAAAGAAATCTTCCCGCGGCAAACCGCTGATGGCAGCTTCGATCTCGTTTACTCCCGACATGTCTCGACCATACCCGCCTTGCCAGCGGCGCTCAAGCGGAGAGCTTCGCCGCCAAGATGCGTCCTTCGGTTGGTCTCATTTCGGCGGCCGCCAAGTGAGTTTAACATCCAACCTTCTTAACATTTCAAATGGCGTGATGAATTCCACGTCAAAGGCGCGGCAGAGATTTGGAATCGGCACCTTTTTCTTAATGACAGGATCGAACTCCTCTAAAGTCACAACCGTCGCATCACGGGCTTTCGCGAAGGCCACCAGCCAACCATCTGCCGCAGCGGCAAACTCGTCGGCGGCACGCGGAAGAAATTGAGGTTCTGCGTGCACCCATTCGGCGAGCTGGCGATAGGCATTTGCGACATCCAATTCCGCCGTGGGATGCCAAAAACCTTTGGGAAGCTTGCCCTTGGCCCATGCCAAGAGTTTGTCTTCTCCATGCTCAGGTTTTCCTCGTTCTAGCTCTTCTCGCACACGATCAATGCTACAGACGCCGCTATGACTATGATGCCAGCGTAGCGCTCGCCAATAGCCCGGACAGATGTCGAAAGTATAAAAGCGGCGATGCGCCTGGATGAAAGCGTTGGCATCCAGCACGAGCAGCTCGGATGGGACGAGCCTTAGTTTCATCTGGGTAAGGCAAATCCCAAGCCTTCGGCAAATCGATCAAAGGTCTGCCCGTAAAGCCCGGTCAACCGATAGGCATCTCGATAGAGCAGACGTCCCGCCAGCGCGGCGCGCACGACGGCCTCTCCGAAGGGGCGTCCAATTTTGACTTCCTGCCCAAGGTAAAAGTCCCCGCCTCCTTTTTTCGCTTTCTTCACCGCCTGTCGTCGTTGCTCGTCTGTTCGGTAATCCCCCCAAAAGGCGAAGAACGCCACCCGTGAAATCAGCTCCAAATCGAGCGCTCTGCGCGCGGCCACAATGGGACTCACTTTGAATTCCGCGGCAATCGCTTGATAGGGATTCCCAGCCCGCCGCGCCTTCGGCCAATAAGCCTCCAGTTCCGCGCTTGGAATGAGCACTTCGGCGGCGACAGCGTTGCAGAATCGCTCCACTTCGTTGGCGCCTGGCTGAAGATCTGGAAGATCGAACACGCCATCCTTCCCCAGCCACACGTGCGCTAGCTCATGGGCCAGGGTAAACATCTGCGCTGATTTGAAATCGGCACCGTTGATGAAGATGAGCGGCGCGTATATGTCGCAGAGGACGAACCCGCGAAATTCGTCCGGGTCCAGCTTTCGACGATTGCTGTTCCCGACGACGCTATTGATCGCGACGATGATTCCGATGGACTCGCTCGCACGCCGCAGGGCGAGTAACGCCGCCGTCCATGTCGTGTGTTCGCGGGCCCAGCCGTCCGTCATTCCGATCGTTTCTCGAATACGCCTCGCCGCATCTCTCCGACTCGATTGGAGAGTGACCGAGCCGACGAAAGGGAGGCGACCCGCGGCTTCTTCGACGAGATACTCCCGCATCCAATCCTGCCGCCGCTGCATGGCATAGATTGTTTCAAGAAGATTCGGACTCGGCCGCCGTACGCCCCGATCCTTCACCGTGCGGAAATCGGGAATTGGCAGCTTTTCTTCCGGCGGCTCTGGCAGGAAAAAATACCCAAAAGGCGTCAACGTCTTCTTCGCGAAAGCTTCGAGCTGTTTGAGGGTCGGCGAAGCCTCGCCCTTTTCCCAAAGCGCAAACTTTGGAAAGCGTTCCGTCAGGCCGGACTCCGTCAATCCAGAGCGCTCGCGCGCCCAGCGGATCAACCCCGGCTTAACGTCGACCGTGTTCACGGCGTCAGTTTAAGCGCTGACGGTTCGGCAGTCGAGGTCAGCGAATTCGTCGCACCGCGCACATCGATCTTGCCGGTGACGGCGGCGGTGATGAGGGCGGTGCGGTATTCCTGCAGCTTCTCCAGCGCCGCGGCCACCTTTTCCATCAGCCGGTCCAGCTTCGCGGTTTCGCGGTCGAGATATTCGGTGATCGCCACTTGTTCGATAATCGGTGCTACCGGAGTGACAAGCTTTCTGACGTCGGTCATTCCGATCGTTTTTAACGTCGAGCCGAAGGTGAGGCTCTCAAGATATTGCTGCATTACCCTGAATGATTGCATCAGATACCTAGGCGTGAGTTGGGAGCCCGCTACCCAAGCGATGATGTGCTGAGAGACAGCGGCGGGACAGGTCGTTATCGCCGTTAACCCGATCGTGGCATCGCGGGTGAATACTACGACGCCAGCGGGGAGAAGGTGAGCCGAGGAGTTCCGCATTCCTTCCTCGCTAATTTTCACCGCCGTGTCCCCGATGAAATCGTTATCTCGCAGAAACTTCGTGTCGTTAAGCGAGACCCAAGGAATCGAGCATTCATCCTCTACCCAATTCGACGGCTCCGATCTACTCGGAGTGTGGCCGCTTTCCATCCTCGCTACGAATTTCACCTTCATCACTTCCCAGTGCTCCGGGATGTCGCCGAGCCATTCGATGCCGGAGGGTTTGAGGTTGGGGTGAGGGTTGAGGCCGGCGGCGCGGGCGGCGGCGGGCGGCAGGCCGCGGGTGACGGTGCGGGAGATGAGCGCGGTGCGCTTTTCCTTCAGCTTCTCGATCAGCTCCCGCTTCTTCCCCACCAACGTGTCCAGCCTCGCCGTCTCCCGGTCGAGAAAGTCCGCGATCGCTCGCTGCTCGTCCGGTGGCGCAACAGGCATAACGCAGCTGCCGATAAACTCCCAATTCGCCCGCGGCATCTTGGATCCGAATGTCGAGGAATCGACGAGGTTAATGAAGCCATCGCTAAGCAATGAGTACAGCAGATTTCGGCGATCGAGTTCTTTGGGTTCGAGGACTAACAGTTCCGTCGAGCAAAGCCCTTCAAAGCCCGGATTACATGCTTTCGCTAAATAAGGGCGAAGCTTGCCGAATAGCGTATGGCTTTTTGAGAACGCGTTCGCAGTTCCAGACGGGATGACTTCGGAATCGATTTGTAGTAGGCACCCGGTCCATGATTGGATGTTTTCGAGTCCGATGTACGGTAAGAGTTGGTCTGGATCGGCCTCCACTTTCCAGTCTCGCAGTCTCGCGGCGAACTTCAGCCTCTTCGGATTCCAATGTTCCGGGAGTTTCCCCAGCCAATCGCTTCCACTCGATTTGTATTTAGGGTAAGCGGGCAGTTTCACGCGGTGACTTCCTTCAACAGCGCAAGGATTTCGCTTTCGAGAGTCTTGATATCGGCCTCTATCTCTTCCAACGGGCGGGGCGGTTCGTAACGGTAGAAATGGCGATTGAGCGGGATCTCGTAGCCGATCTTGGTCTTGCTGGGGTCGATCCAGGCGTCGGGGACGTGCGGGAGGACTTCGCGCTGGAAGTAGTCTTCGATCTTTTCTTTCAGCGGGACGTTCTCGGTGTCGCGCAGGTCGGAGTCGGGCTCGGGGTTGCCGTGGGCGTCGGTGCAGATGTCGGCGGTTTCGTCGCGGGCGCTGAAGGCGTCGCGCAGGAGGGTGCGGAGGGATTTGGTGATGTATTGATCACCGGGGAGCGCGTGACTTAGCCAATCGTCGAAGGCGCCGCGGTTCTTCAAGACGCCGGGGTGGGCTTTGCCGCGGAGTTGCTCGACCAGATGTTCGCGGGTTTCGGCGGGGAGTTTATCGATCTTCGGGAGGCCGGTGGTGGCGTGCTCGAGCGCGTCGAGTTTCTCGTCGGTGATCCCGAAGGCGAGGCGGAGCGGGCGCTCGACCGTGATCTTCTGGAAGCCGAAGTCTTCGTTGTCGAAAATCTTGCTCACGACGAGTTCCCTGGTCGCGCCAGCGACGGTGAGCTGACGCGTCTCGCCATCGGTGAAGTGGCCGTAGATGCGGGTGATCTCGCCGATGTCGTCGCGCTCGCCGAGGGCGCCGTCGCCGATTTTGTGGCGTTTGTTGCCAAGGCTTTTCTTCATCGGAATCCAGAGGTTGCGGGCGTCGATCAATTGGATTTTGCCGCGACGCGGTTTGGTTTTCCGATTGGTCAGAATCCAGAGGTAGGTGGAGATGCCGGTGTTATAGAAAAGCTGGTCGGGCAGGGCGACGATCGCTTCCAGCCAATCGTGCTCGATGATCCAACGGCGGATTTCCGATTCGCCGCTGCCGGCGTCGCCGGTGAAGAGGGGCGAGCCATTAAAGACAATGGCGAGGCGGCTGCCGCCTTTCTTGGGCTCGCGCATCTTCGAGAGCATGTGCTGGAGGAAGAGGAGCGAGCCGTCGTTCACCCGCGGGGTGCCGGCGCCGAAGCGCCCTTGGTAGCCTAACGAGTCGCGCTCTTTCTCGATCTCGCGCTGCTGTTGTTTCCACTCCACGCCGAAAGGGGGATTGGCGAGCATGTAATCGAACTTCTCGTCCGCGAAGCCATCGCGCAGGAAGGAGTCGCCGAGGATGATGTTATCGGCGTCCTCGCCTTTGATGAGCATGTCGGATTTGCAGACGGCCCAGGCGTCGTCGTTCCAATCCTGCCCGTAGAGCATCGGCTTGGCCTCGCTGTTCAACTCGCGGATGTAAGCCTCGGAGACGGAGAGCATGCCGCCGGTGCCACAGGCGGGATCGTAGATCGTCTTCACGACGTGGCTGTGGGTGAGGTCTTTCTCCGGGGCGAGGAGAAGGTTCACCATCAGCTTGATCACTTCGCGCGGGGTGAAGTGCTCGCCGGCTTCTTCGTTCGCCTGCTCCGCGCCGATGCGGATGAGCTCCTCGAAGATGTAGCCCATCTGGGCGTTATCGATCTCGGCGGAGGAGAGGTCGAGCCGGGCGAAGGCTTTGATGACTTCGTAGAGAAGGTTCTTATCCGCCATCTTCTGGATTTCTTCATCGAAGCGGAACTTCTCGAGAATCGCGCGGACGTTCGGAGAGAACTTGTTGATGTAACTATTAAGATTCGGCGCGAGCTGGTTTGGGTCGTCGAGGAGCTTCTTGAAGTCGAGTTTCGAGAGATTGTAAAACGGGCGCTTTGTGATCTTCTGCAGCAGGCTGCGCACAACGGTCTCGGGCTTCTTTTTGATCGCGGGATATTCTTCGAGGACCGCGGCCTTGTTCGGCGCGAGCAGGCAATCGAAACGGCGGAGGACGGTGAGCGGGAGGATGACCTTGCGGTATTCGTTCCGCTTATAAGGACCGCGGAGAAGGTTGCAGATGCTCCAGATGAAGCTGGCGAGCTGGGAATGGGTTTGGGCGGTCATGAAGGCGTATTTCGGAGCACGCTATCTAACTGCGCTGCACTGAGAGTTTCCGACGGGATCGTTCTTCCCGAGTGGGCATCGGAGCGTTTTCATTAACGGGCCCGTCGCACTTCGCCAAGCAAAAAGATCGGCGCAGTCTCCCCGCTCTTCGTTGCTGGTTGGCGGTTATTGAGAGCGTCTCGATGACGAGACGCGGTTCTCGGTTATTGGTTGGCCGTTCGTTGGTCGGGAAAAGCGGGTCGTCGGTTCTGGCATGAAACTGGCAGCATCTGCGGCATGATGTTTCCCAGAAAGAAGAAAAAGGTCGCTCTGCCCCAGGTCCAACGGCAGGCAGGTCAGTCCCTCAACGAGCGATGGCAGCAGTTGCTCGATGATCGGCTTATTCTGATCGTCTTCGGGCCCATGATGCTGTGGATGATGACTTTGGCTGTCTGGGGTCAGACGGCGCTCGCGAAGCCGCCGACGCCACGCTTTTGGTGCTGTATCGCAATCATCGGGACGGGATGTGCGGTGATCTCTTACTTGCGGCTCATGCCTCAAGCGCGGGCGTTGAAGCGAGGGGAACGCGGAGAGCGTCTCGTGGCCGAGCAACTCGAGGAGTTGCGCGCGACGGGTTATCGCTGTTTTCACGATCTCGTCCGGGACGGATTTAACGTCGATCACGTGGTGGTCGGGCCGGCCGGGGTGTTTGTGGTGGAGACGAAGTTTCGCAGCGGCTCGGGGTTGATCGAATTTCGGAACGGGCAGGGGATCTTTATCGGTGGCCGGCCGGAGGAACGGGATTCTCTAAAACAGGCCCGCGGGAATGCGCTGGCGGTGAACCACCTTATTCAGCAGGACACCGGAATGAATGTTTTCGTTAAGCCGGTCGTGGTCTTTGTCGGTGACTGGAAGGTAAAGAACGCGTGGCGCGATACACACGTGCGAGTGATTACGGCGAACGATGTCGGCGGTTATTTTCAGCGCCAGGATCAGCCGGAGCTGACGCGGCGCGAGATCGAGCTGATTTGCTCGCATCTTAAGCGGACGATGCTGGCGTGAAGCACTACCGCGAGAGGTAGGGTCTCGCCCCGGTTTCGGCGAGGGGTTTGTCCGGGGCTGCGTCTGGAGGGAGAATGGGCACCCTCCGAGATTGAAAGGCTGCCAGGGTCATGATGATCGGCGGAGCGGCAAGGAGGCAACGGGCGAGACGCCGCGTTGGCCCCACAGGCTGGAAGTTTGAAAGCCCGGCCGTTGCTTCGCAGCCGTTACGGGTGCTACGGGACGGGAGCCAGGAGCTGGCTTACTTGGCTCGCCGATGGACGGACCAGGGGGATGACAAGCGGGGCGTTTCTCGTTAGTTTGCCCCATGAGCACGACGACTCTCGAAGCGCCGGAAAAGGCGGAAAATCAATTTAACTGGCCGCTTTGTTACGAGGCGGAAAATCTTCTGCTCGAGCGAATCGGTGCCTTTCTCGCGCAGAATAGTTTCGCGCGGATTCTCTCGGAGCGGATGCGTGATGAGACCGGGACGCTCTTTATCGACTGGGTCGACCACCTCATCTTGCCCGCTTCCGACGAAGCCGCGTTGCGCGAAGCCGGTTATGCTGACGATCTGTTAGGCGAGAACAAGGAGGGCCTGAAAGCGCTCTGGCATCCCGAGGCGATGCTGCCGCGTGTGCTGCTTGCGCCGAGAGATTTGAAGCATCCTTGCGCGCTCGCGATTCGTCCGGAGTTTGTCGCCGAGTTTGCCGCGATCCATGGGATCACGAACGAGATCGAAGGCGAACCTTTCTCGCGTTTCCGCAAGGTGCTCGCCTTTGAGGAAAACGATGCAGCCTTTTACGCGATCGAGCGGCGCGGTTACCGCGGTTACATTTCGCAGGCGCCGGACCTGAAGAAGTTTCTCGCCGCGCGCGAGCTCTGGCAGACGCGTCGTCGCCGCTGGGATGGCGACGCGAAGGGTTACGCGTACTCGCTCGATCGTTTGCAACAGGTGATCGATCTCGTCGGCCGCGATCTCGCCTGTCATCTCGTTTTTGAGGAAGAGAGAAACTATTGGCAGAAACGCAATCGCGCCGGGATCGAGCAGAAGCGCCGCCAGGACTCGTTAGGCTTGGGCTGGGCGAATCACGATCACCACACCTTCCGCTCGTCGCGGAAACATTTCGTCGATCTCATGAAAGCGTGGGACATGCTCGGTTTCCACCGGCGCGAGCGTTACTATGCCGGGGCGCAGGCCGGGTGGGGCGCACAGATCACGGAGCAGCCGATCGAAGGCATCACGGTCTTCAACGATGTCGATCTTTACTCTGACGAAACCAAGATTGATTTCTCCACAAAACCGCTGCCGCCGGAGGAGAAAGGACTGCGCACGGTCGGGCTCTGGGTTGGGCTGCATGGCGAGAGTTTTCTCGATGCGGGAATGCATCACCTGGAGTGCCGGTTTGATTACGAGCTCCTCCGCGAGCAACTCGCCGCGGCCCATATCAAGACGATGGCGCCGTTCTCCGATTTCCCTTTCCTCAAGCAGGCTTTCACCCAGGGCGAGCGATGGGCCGTGCGGCCAGAGCGGATCACCCGGCTGACTTCGAGAGGACTCCTCACCGAGGAGCAGGGGCAGAAGTTCAGCCGCGAAGGGGCGATCGGAAGTCACCTGGAAAACCTGCAACGAAAAGGCGGCTTCAAGGGTTTCAACCAAAAGTCGGTCAGCGTCATCATCGAGTTGACCGATCCGCGCAAGCAGGACGCGGTGCACAAGTCGGCCTAACGAGCGTCGCGGAAGCGCAGTTTCGCGCCTTCGAGCGCGGCTTCCACCAGCCCCATCCATTCTTCGTATTTCGTCTCGTCGAATTCGACGATGAGGATGGCATTCTTCGCTGCATGGCCGCCAAGCGTGACCAAGCCGATCTGCGCGTGGATCTTTTATTTGCCATTCCGCGCAACCAGAGCGTCAAGAATGCGCCGAAAGACCGCGCCCGATGTGCGTAACAAGACGCTGAAGGGCCGCGACCAGCTTTCGGTGACTGGAAAAACGACGGAGCTTTTGCTCTGCAGCCGCGCTGGTCGCAGCCAGCTTTGCCGCTGATCCCGTCGGTGGCAGGACGCGGAACCACGCGACATAGAGTGCCGGCAGGAACAACAAGCGCACGCTCTTAATACGCCGACGTTGTTCGGCGAACCCAAACCATCGTCGCCAGAATTTGCGTCATACTTTGCAAAGTATGGCAGGACCAAGGCTATTGGCAGGCAAGGCGCGCTAACGCACGACCAAATGGGTCCGCCTGGTTCGTCACCACATATTTTTCGTCGTCGTTCCTTACGAAGCCTCTTTTCTCCAGTTTGGCGAGATGGCGGGAGAGCGCTTGCGCCGAGATCTGGGTGGCCGCTTGGATATTCTCAAAGGAATCAGCGCCATTCTTCACGGCACGAAACACCTCGACCCGCCGCGGGTGGGTAAAGGCCGTGGCGAATTTGAAGAGCGCTTCAGTCGGCTGCGCTCTGCCACGAAACGCGAACCGAAGGGCGGTGAGAATCTCGCCGCCAGCACCTCCGGTAGCAGCGGCCGTTGGACGGTATTCGACCCGAAGCCCCACCCGCCGGCAAGTCAACAACCCGCGCGCTTCCAATGCGCGCAGGTATTGACTGGCAGCAGGCATCGACAGCTTCACCTCGCGCGCCAACGCCGAGACCGTTTGATTGGGTTGCCGGATCAACCGAGCCAGGATTTGGAGGCGTTTACGGTTCGCCAGGACACGGCAGGTGCGCCAAAGCGTGGGCTGAACAGTGGCAGACACAGGCAAAGGCATAACCGCATACTTTGCAAAGTATGACGCATAGTCAACGCTTTGTGCTGGAGACGGAGAGACAGAAGAGCTTGCCTTGGAAGCCCGGTCGCTGCTGCGCATTGGAAAGCCCGGCCATTGCCGACCGAGACCCCCGTCCCACATCGAATTCGACGACGGCCGCGACCCCGTCGCCGGCTGGGCTTGGAAAAGATATGAGGGAGAGCGCGGGCAAGAATGATTTCTCGCAAAGCGAGGCCGCGCTGAAATTGAAGGGTTTCTCCGTGTGCCATACTTTGCAAAGTATGGCCACTCGGGCAACGCTGCGGTTTGAGGAGTGAAAGGGTTGTAGGATGGTTTCTCAAAACATTACGGATTGCGCAATGAGCCCCGCCCATCCGACAAGCTTCGCGATCCTGTTCATCGCGGCGAACAATCAGCTTCGGTCTCCGTCGGCCGAAGACGATGTGCTGTCGTCGGGGGGACGGGACCAGATCGCGGCAGACGAAGACGAACGAGAACAGCACCAGGACGAAATCGAACGCGTCCACCGTCGGGACCGACAGCGACTCCGACAGCCACACCCACGCCGCCCCCTTCGAGCGCGAAGACATCCAGTCGCTTGCCACCGCCACGGACTTTACCTCCGTTGTGAACCATACTTTGCAAAGTATGACAAACAGGTTGCGGGACCCTGACCCCAGACAGAATGCGATTTGGACAACACGCCCCAAAGAAGTGACCGCGTAAAGCTACGCCACGTGGCCTAGCGGCAGTGGCGACTGCCTTCAGCGAAAGTGAGCATGACAAGGCTTCCCCAGAAGCACGTGCGCCCGCCAACCCGACGAGCTTGGCGATCCTGTTCGTCGCGGCGAGCAATCAGCTTCAGTCTCCGTCGGCCGAAGGCGATGTGCTGTCGTTGGCGGGACGCGACCAGATCGCGGCAGACGAAGACGAACGAGAACAGCACCAAGATGACTTTGAATGGAGCGACTTGCATCATACTTTGCAAAGTATGGCCGCTCGGGGCAACGCTGCGGTTATAGGAGGGAAAGGGTTGTAGGATGGCTTCTCAAACATTACGGATTGCGCAATGAGCCCCGCCAACCCGACGAGCTTCGCGATCCTGTTCAACGCGGCGAACAATTAGCTTCAGTCTCCGTCGGCCGAAGACGATGTGCTCTCGTCGGCGGGACGCGACCAGATCGCGGCAGACGAAGACGAACGAGAACGGCCCCAGGGTGTGATTGAATGAAGCGCCCGGATCCATACTTTGCAAAGTATGACCGATTGGGCAACGCTGCGGTTTGAGAGTCCAAGGGTTGTAGGGATGGTTTCTCGAACATTACGGTTTTGCGCAATGAACCTGGCGCCGCGACGAAGAGTGCCACGTCTGGAACCGCTTCATTGCCAAACTGAGCTGGCGCGACGACCGCAGCCAGTCCTCCCGCAGCGCAACCAGTAGGGCGGCCTCATTGGCAAACCGACCGAGACCCCCATCCCACATTGAATTCGACGACGGCCGCGCCACCGTCGCCGACTAGGCTTGAAAAAATCTGAGGGAGAGCGCGGGCAAGAATGATTTCTCGCAAAGCGAGGCCGCGCCGAAATTGAAGGTTTCTCCGCCTGCCATACTTTGCAAAGTATGGCCGATCAGGCAACGCTGCGGTTTGAGGAATGAAAGGGTTGCAGGATGGTTTCTCAAACATCACGGATTGCGCAATGAGCCCCGCCCATCCGACGAGCTTCGCGATCCTGTTCATTGCGGCGAACAGTCAGCTTCAGTCTCCGTCGGCCGAAGACGATGTGCTGTCGTCGGCGGGACGCGCCCAGATCGCGGCTGACGAAGACGAACGAGAACAGCACCAAAATGAATTGAATGGAGCGGCTTGGATCATACTTTGCAAAGTATGGGCAATCGGGCAACGCTGCGGTTTGAGGAGGGAAAGGGTTGTAGGATGGTTTCTCAAACATTACGGATTGCGCAATGAGCCCCGCCAACCCGACGAGCTTCGCGATTCTGTTCATCGCGGCGAACATCAGCTTCAGTCTCCGTCGGCCGAAGACGATGTGCTGTCGTCGGCGGGACGCGACCAGATCGCGGCAGACGAAGACGAACGAGAAGAGCACCAGGGTGAATTGAATGGAGCGACTTGGATCATACTTTGCAAAGTATGGCCACTCGGGGCAACGCTGCGGTTTGAGGAGTGAAAGGGTTGTAGGATGGAATACCACAGCAGCGGAGCTCTGAAGGTGCTTAAAATGGCGGACGAATACGACGAGCGACAAAAGGCCGCCAAACAGAAAAATTCTTTTCCAAACACTCTGGAAGAAACTCCTGTCAGGTCCACGCCGTCGCAACCGAATTAAACTGAAAGCCTCATCGCTGCACGGTCTAAAACGGTGATTGCCCGGAATATTCGGGAAGCAGGCCTCTTTTCTCCAGTTTGGCGAGATGGCGGGAGAGCGCTTGCGCCGAGATCTGGGTGGCCGCCTGGATCTTCTCAAAGGAATCCGCGCCATTCTTCACGGCACGAAAGACCTCTGCCCGCCGCGGGTGGGTAAAAGCGGTGGCGAGTTTGAAAAGGGCTTCAGTCGGCTGTGCCCTGCCACAAAACGCGAACCGAAGGGCGGTGAGAATCGTGCCGCCAGCGCCTCCGGTAGCGGCGGCCGTGGGACGGTATTCGACCCGAAGCCCACCCGCCGGCAAGTCAACAACCCGCGCGCTTCCAATGCCCGCAGGTATTGACTGGCAACAGGCATCGACAGCTTCATCTCCCGCGCCAACGCCGAGACCGTTTGATTGGGTTGCCGGATCAACCGAGCCAGGATTTGGAGGCGTTCGCGGTTCGCCAGAACACGGCAGGTGCGCCAAAGCGTTGGCTGAATTGAAGGCGAGATAACTGGAGTCATATCCATACTTTGCAAAGTATGAAGCATGGTCAACGCTTTGTGCTGTGCTCCGACTAGCGAGCATCGCGAGCCTGTTCATCGCGGCGAACACAGCTTCAATCTCTGTCGGCCGAAGACGATGTGCTGTCGTCGGCGGGCCGCGACCAGATCGCGGCAGACAAAAACGAACGAGAAGAGCACCAGGATAAAATAGAACGCGTGCATCGTCAGGGCACAATTATGTTGAGACCGGTATGGTCAGACAATCGCAGCCAGCCAGGCGGTAGCAACGTTTGGGCGACCCCGGATGCTCAGCGCACCGCCCTTACCTCCGTTTGTGTCGAAAGTGAGGACGGACGCCTGCCGGCTTGACCCGATTTCCCGCCTCGGCGCTTTCACTGATGATGAGCCGAGTAAGTTCCAACGGAAAGACGCGGTATTACATCAAGCTCTCGTTTGTCGAAAAGTATGCAAACGTAGACGCTCTGGAAAAGGAGATTGCTGACATCGACGAAACGGCAATCCCAGAGCAGCACAAGATTGCGGTTCAAGATTTCAAGCGTGCCTTACGTCGGAAGGCACAAGGGAAACCGGAGCAAGATGGCTATTGTCGCTTCGATGACGACGACGATTGAGACTCCTGAATTGGATGTCGTCTGAGCTTCCAAATAGAACCGAGCCGGAGATTGTTGCGGTTCTCTTTCTCGACATCGTTTCTCCCGCCGATTTCCCGCGCCAATGACGCGATAAAACCCGTCCGCCGCCTCGATCTCAATACTTCGCGGCATTCAGCCTTGGCATTATCGCGAAGCGCAACTTGTCAAGATTTGCACACTGACCCCGATTGCTCCGCTCTGGAGATCGGTGATGCCGTCATCGATCTTCTGGTTGTAATCAGCGAGCAGTTGAATCGCGCAGGCCGAAAGGGTAAGGGCGGCGAGAACCGCAAGAAATCTGCGGATAGTGGGCAAGGCGGCAGCTATTTTCATTCCCGGCCCTGGCTCTGTGGCGAGACTCCAGCCAATGTTGCTGGGGCATCCTGCTTCACTCCTCCAGCAACCGACTGACCACTGGCATTACCCTGCGAGCCGTTCGGCTTTTTGTCAGCTGCGTCGTTTCCGTTGCCATTGTAGGAACCCTGATCGTCGGGAGAGGTCTCGGGCGGTGGCTCGGTTGGGCGCTCCCCTTTGTCGGCGGCCGTGGTCTTGCCTAACAAATATCCCACGATGCTGCCAAACAGACCCATTACCGGAAGCAGCTGCTTATCCGTGTAGCCAACGATCAGGACAAAAACGCTCAGGAAGATGATGGATAGGACGCCAAACAGGCGCAAAAGCGTCCAGGCAGTTCTGCCCTGGTGTAGCAGGTAGGTCGAACAGGTGAAGATGAAAATGGCGAAAAGGAACAGGCCGCACGAAAGAGTGAGGACGTAATGAGTATTCCAAAAATCCGGGATGCCACCTCCCTGTGCCTGCGATGCCAATGCCGCCTTAGCTTGTTCGACCGCCTTATGTGCCTCGTCGAGTTCGTCCATGTTATTTTGATTTGGTTTCTCCGAGCTTCTTCTTCAGCACATCATTCTCGTGCTGCAGAGCGGTAACCAACGCTTCGAGTTTGTTAATCCGATCGAGAAGAGCAGCCTGGCCGTTGCTGTCCGGCGCGCCGCCCGGCGGCATGCCAGTACTGCCCGGAGGGTGGAATGTCTTGACAAAATCCTGGTTCAACTGCCCAAAGACGGGAGACGTCGCCGTCAATAAGCAAATAAGAACAGTGGCGATACTTTTCATTGGGGGCCCTTTGCTTTCTCTGAACATTCTTTCAGCTTTTTCCTTAGAACCTCGTTCTCGTGCGTTAACGCGTTAACCAGAGCCTCCAGATGTTGAATGCGCTGTCGTAACTGTTGTCGATCGTCTTCAGGACCCGGTGCCTGAGCCGTAGCCGCACCCGGAGAAGCATGAGCGAAAATGAGGGCGCCAGCCACAATGGCCATCATCCACGCGCGTTTCATAGAAGGGGAAGAGCCGATCGTCTTGCGAATATTAGGCAGGACTGGACTCGCTTCGGCTTCATGGTCGCTTTGGTTGTTAATACGAGGAAGGACAGAGAGTCAACCTCACAATCACACTGGTCGCGGGACCGCGAACGCGGTGTATCCATCCGGCGGCAAGCACGATGACGCCGTCGTCTGGGCAGCTATCGTAGTCTCCGGAGACTGGTAGATCAGGCATGGATGTAAAATGCGCTGGATGCGAAGCGATCGTCCTTCCACCAGTCGAGCTTGCCGGTTCCGTAGCGAAAATTCTTCGATCCAGCCTGGCTTTGCAGCGGCGCAATCACTTCGCCGGTGCCGCTGCGCCGGGCGCGATGGTCGTCAGTCTCCGGCACAACCGCCACAATATGGCCGGAGCGGCCATCGTCCCTTCGCCTGGCCACGATGATGCCCAACCCGCCCAGATTCGCCGCCTCCTGCAACTTTGTCAGCGTGCCTGTTGCCCGCCAGCCAGAGTTTGGACCGAAATCCCCAAACCAGCGGAACAGATCATTTGCCCGCTGCTCATCGATTGTCTTCTCATATATGGGTTCTACCTTCTCGCCCTTAGCCAGGCGCGCGATGGCTCCGGGTAGCCACCAGACGCGCGGCAGATAGACTCCCGCCAGCGCGCAGTAATCGTGCGCGTAAATGTTGCAATACGTCGCCTGACTCGTCGGCTGATAGCGACGGTGCGAAGACTTATCCACCGCAAGCCAGTCGATGATGGCCGCCAGCTCCCCGCAGCGTTCTGCCGCCGTTTCACCCTTGCGCCCCGGTTGTTTCGGTTCGTTAAGGGAGAGCGCCCCGGCTGGTTCGCTCCTTTTTGTTATTGAGTCGCCCTTCCGGGGCATCGTCACGGCCGGGATGTCTCCCTTCTCCGGCTCGGGCTGCAGCGCGAGCACTGGCACCTCGTCCACCTTCTTGCCCGCTGGTTTCAAAAATTCCGGGCTCGCGAAGCCCCTCAAATGCGCGCCATGCAGGCTTGTCTCCACTTCCCAAAACTCGTCTCCCTTTTCTCCCGCCAGCCGATGCACGATCTGCCCGTCGGGCAGTCGTCCGATGATGTTTCCCGCTGGGTTATCCTTGGGAATGCGCGGCTCGTTGCGCAGGCGCAGGACGGTCTGGACATCCACGGCGAAGAGATCGCCCGTCACCTCGATCGGTGTCGGCGCCGGAAGCGGCGCATGGCCGGGCGGCCGTTCGACTGGCGCGCCCCTTTCCTCGCCCGAAACACTCTGTGCGACGCGAAGAAACTCGAACACGTTCTCCCCATAGAAGCGGCCATCGCTCTCGTGGCCTTGCTTGAGTCCCTTGGAAAGATTTACCAATCCTTGATTGTAAGCGATGGCGACCATCGCCTGCTCAATGTCGGTAAGCGTGCTTTTGCCGGTGCCATACGCTCTCTTCAGCGCCGATTTCAGCTCAACTCGCAACTTGCCTAAACAGGCGTCGAAATCTGCCCACTGCCGCCGCAAAAAGTAATCTGGATCTTCCTTAAAGAACTGCAGATCGTATTGGAAGATGCCGAAGCCGTGGCAGAATTTGCTCTTCTTCTTGGCCTGTTTCGCGTAGCCAGGGTCGAACGGGGCGACCCCCTCGAGCGACGCTCGCGCAATGCCGAACATTTCTTGCCCTCGCGTCGTCGCCACCAGCGCCGCCTTGTTTTTCGGAAATGCACCGCGCCCCCCCGTGTCGTCAATCGTATCGCCGACGCAAAGTTCAAGGATTTTACTCAAGGGCACGTTCTGATCGACCATGCGCCGCCAGAGATAGCCAGTCTCCTGCATGGCGATTGCGGTAAGGAGATCGACGGAGAATGGCGTCCCGGCAAAACCGGTCTTGAGTTGCTTTTGAAACTGCGATTTGAACTAGCGGGCGGCTTCGGCGTTTTTCAATGGTTTATTTTTGGTTGGTATTTTCTGACAAGGTTACGGGGGGTGCCCCGGGGATTCGGCCTCTGCCGCGGGATTCGCCGTCGGCGACTGGCCCGCAGCGGGCAACGTAGAGGACCTTTTTTGCGTCGACGATACCCCCAATGATTTTCCGCATGCTGGAGTGAGCGAGGTCGATGTCCGAGGAACCTACTCGCTCCTCCGATACCATTCAGGTGAAGGCGGCATCGGTAGAGGTGGTCGGCGCGGCGATCCAATCCCAGACGGAGGCGCTTGGGACGTTTCCGGGTGAGACTGGGTCGTTTCTCGAAGAAGGTCTCCATCCCCAGGATGGGTGTGCCCCGGTTGTGCTCGAAGCCGTTGGAACCCACCAACCGCAGGGCCGGGTTGTAAATGTTGTCTCGCAGATCTGATGAATCTGCGTGGACATTGAGAACCTTGATTTTGGTGCTCATCGCAGGGGCTTTTAATCGGAGAATGCACGCCAGCATTTAGGGCGTCGAGAAAAACAATTAGATTTTTTCGGAAAGTATTGGCAGGAGGGACGCACCAAGGTTCCTCCGCGAGACCTGCAGCATCCTTGACCCTCAAGGCGTTTCACCACCGTCTCCAGGCCAATGACAATGTCTGTTTCACAAACTGCCACCAAGCCGCTATCAAAAGAATTGAGCGCATCGTGAGCCGGCTTGGACTTTGGCCGGCTGGAGCCGACCATGAAAGATTTCGGCGCGCTTTACGCCGTCTGATATCAACGAGTGCTTTTTCAGGCCGTTAGAACGCGTGCCGCCGAGACCGCCGCTGAACTCAACGCCGTCCTCTCAGGCAAAGAGTTTTTCGATGATGTGAAAGATCGGCGGGACGAGGAAAATCGACGGCGGATGCGGGCGATCACGCCAGGCAGGCCTGCAGCGGAGGGGCGCTGGTCGCAGTCGGCTTTGCCTTTGATTCCGTCGGTGGTGAGACCCGGAACCACGCGACATAGAGTGCCGGCAGGAACAAAAGCGTGAGGAGTGTGCCGACGATGATGCCGCCCATCATCGCGAAGGCCATGGGAGCCCAGAAGCCTTCGCGGGAAATCGGAATCAGCGCGAGGCTGGCTGCGGCCGCGGTGAGGAGGCCGGCTTTGGCAAACTGGAAGTCACGGTCGTGTCTCGGGAGAAGGAGAGCCGGCATTTTCAGACGGTTTTCGCGACGGGCTCGAAATAGGAGCGGGTCCTTCTGCCTCGCGCCCCACGGGTTGCGTGGTTTTTGGCCCTAGCCGGCGTTGCTCGCTGGGCCGAGATCGCTTGGATCTCGACGCGGCACTCGCGCCTTGGCCAGGGCCAAAAACCACAGCAACGCGGGCCACTCCAGTATTTCAACAGTCTCCTAGACTTGGGCAGATAGTTCCCCTAGTAGATTGCTCGTGCAGCGACGCGATCAAATCTCGATGCAAAGGCGAGCAGCGATCATCACGGCTCTCCGAACACCTGTCGGCCGGCAAGCGGGCGCATTGGCGTCGGTTCGCCCCGACGATCTTGCCGCCCACGTCATCAAGGCCGTCGTGGCGCGATCCGGCATCGACCCCGCATTGATCGAGGATGTCTACTTCGGCGCCACCAACCAGGCCGGCGAGGACAACCGCAACGTCGCGCGCATGGCCGCGCTGCTGGCGGGCCTCCCCGCGTCCGTGCCGGGTTCGACGGTGAATCGCCTCTGTGCGTCGGGGCTGGAAGCCGTCAACATCGCGGCGCGCATGATCGAGGCGAGTCACGGCGATGTGTTCATCGCGGGCGGCGTCGAGTCGATGAGCCGTGCACCTTATGTGCTCAGCAAGGCGGAATCCGCGTTCGACCGGTCGCAGCAGATCTTCGACACTTCGATCGGCTGGCGCCTGGTCAATCCTCGCATGGCGGCGCTGCATCACCCGTTCTCCATGGGTGAGACCGCCGAGAATGTCGCCCGCAAGCACAGGATCAGCCGGGCGGATCAGGATCAGTTCGCGCTGCAGAGCCAGCAACGGTGGTCGGCGGCGCACCAACGCGGGCTCTTCGCCCAGGAGATCGTGCCCGTCGAGATTCCGCAGCGCAAGGGCGCTCCGACCCTCGTCAGCGTGGACGAGCACCCGAGGCCGGACACGACGCTGGAGAATCTCGCCAAGCTGAAACTCGCGTTCGCCAAAGACGACCAAGGCACGGTGACCGCGGGCAATTCGTCGGGTATCAACGACGGCGCGGCGGCATTGCTGATCGTGGAAGCCGGGCTGGCCAAATCGCTGGGTCTTCAGCCGATCGCCTTCATCGGTCCGAGCGCCGCGGCCGGCGTCGATCCCGCGTTCATGGGGCTCGGACCCGTGCCCGCGATTCGCAAGGCGCTTCTGCGCGCGGAACTGACGCTCGACCGCATCGACCTGTTCGAGTTGAACGAGGCGTTCGCCGCGCAGGCCCTCGCCTGCCAGCGCGAGCTGGGCATCGACAACGCAAAATTGAACGTCAAGGGCGGCGCGATTGCGATCGGTCACCCGCTTGGTTGCAGCGGCGCCCGCCTGGCCACGACGCTGATCCACCAGATGGCTCGCACCGGCGCCTCGCGCGGCATCGCGTCGCTCTGCGTCGGGGTAGGCCAAGGCCTGGCGACGATCTTCGAACGGGAGTAAGTTTGGAAGTGGGCCTACGACGCTAGACGGCGATGAAGACCGCGTGCACCTTCGACGTTTGTCGACACGGAGACAGTTGTTTAATGCAGACTTATATTTCGCAGGTTTGACGCGGCTGCCGATATGAACTTCATCGGAATCGATCTTGGGACAACGAATACTACGTGTGGAGTAGCGGAGCTATCTCCTGACGGTGGTATAATGTTCCGTCAGGTTCCGATTTCGCAGCCACAGATTGATGCAAGTGCGGGTGCGGTTTCTTGGAACGACTCCCCGATCCTTCCCTCCGCTGTCTGGCTCGCGGAAGGTAATGATGTCTTCACCGGCGCCCTCTGCACTGAATATACAGACATCATCTCCGAGGACGCTGGATCAAGGGTTGTTCACGGTATCAAGAGTGAGCTCGCCAATCGTCACTGGGCGCTCAAGCACAATGGTCAGGAATATAGGCCGGCTGAAATTTCCTCAGTCATACTCCGAACAGTCTGGGATGCGATCTGCGCGGAGAACTTTCCTGAAATCAACGGCATCGTTATTACCATTCCCTCATCCTTCTCCTCGACGATGCGCCGTGAGACTTTGCGCGCTGCGCGAATGGCGGGACTGCCGATGGACAAAGTGTCGCTCTTGGACGAGCCGATCGCGGCACTGTTCAGCGAATATTGCGACGCTAACGCTCCCTTTAGGGAAATCCAGACAGAGAAGCCAATCCTCGTTTTCGACATGGGCGGCGGTACTGTTGACGTTACCGTCCTGAAAATCCGGCCGACTGATCGGTTGGTGGAGGTTCTCTCCACATCACGCTACAACCAGGTGGCCGGCGACGACCTTGATCTTGAAATCGCCGCGTATCTTTGGCGGCGACTGCAACAGATCATTAAGGGCGCCATCCCACACCTCTCGCGAACTTCAGCTCTGGCATTGCTGCGAGCCGGCGAAGAAGTGAAGCTGGAGATGAATAAGAAGATCGAGGAGATCAAAGTTGGCAACGCTAAATCTCTCAGCGCCGAATCTCGAAAGAGAAACGACACTCTGCTTGCGTCATTCGATCTACTACTTGGCTCGACAGAAAGGCTTGAGTTATCGATCCCAATCGCTGACGTGCTCGACCTTTTGATTCCGTTCATTGCCACGGATGAAGTTGAAAAAAATTTCGGGCGAAACATTTTCACGCCGATCCACCAAGCGCTTAACTCCGCGAGCCTAGAACCGAGCGCCGTCAGTCAGGTTTATCTCGTGGGTGGAGGAAGCAAATTCCATCCGGTTTATCGGGAACTGCGGAGTTATTTTACAGAGAGTAGTCTGTCGCAGGCGCTCGATGCTACCTATGCCGTTTCGGTGGGCGCAGCCTGCTTCGCCGCCGCCGCACATTCTGGCTGGCGGGTCGCTGAGACCACGAGCGAGCGAATCTACGTGCGCCGCAATGGCGCGTCGTTCCTCGAGGTGCTGCCGGATAAGCTTTCCATTCCGTCACAGCCGATGGCTCCGTCGAGGCCATTGGCAGGAAACGATACGATCGAGATGCAGGAGGAAAGCCGCCACCTTCGTCTTGAGTTCTTCCAAGGATCGCAGGCTAATGATCCACAGATGAGCCCAGTGTATGCCGCCATGCTTCGCTTTCAAAAGTCGCTCAAGAAAGGCACGGTCATGCACTCGATGGTTGGACGCATTGATGAAAACAAGATTTATCAATTCAAGATCGGGTTAGCTGAACCCGGCGTTAGGCAAGTTTTTAGAGACGTCGAATTCAGCGCAGACTCCGACGGCCAGCCGGTGCCGGACGGCGGTCCCCAATACCGGCTCAACAGCCGCGATTCGCTCGCTATTGTCTTTCAGCGCCAGCCTCTGCGAACGCGAGTGAACGAGCGTATCGGCACTTCGCGAGTCAGTTTCCTTCCGCCAACCGGGCTTGGACCTGCGTTGGCTCCGGCTGCGTCCCCGGGGTCGCTGTTCGAGGAGAGAAATGCCATTCTCCGAGCTATGAGTGAGTCGTGGGCGGACACCTATATTGGTGACAAATATCTGCCAGCGCGCTTGCGCGAGACGCTGGCAGGGTTGCAGAAACTGAGGCTAACTGCGGGCGAGGCTCCCAGTCAACACCAGCACCTGGAACTGGTCGAACTTTACGGGCTATACAATGTCGCAGTCATAAGATCATTGCTCGATCACTCCTTCCTTCTCTACGGAACGCACAATCTGGAGGGGAAGCTCGGCCCCATCGTTGAAAGTCTCGCTCAAGACCTCGCTCAACATCCGGAGCGTTTGCAGCTCCTCCTCGAGGAACTCAATCAACATGCGGCCAGCGCGTTCGACGTCGCCCGCAAACTCGTGGAGATATTTCTCAAGGCGGCGCAGCATGCGCCTGGGGTAGTCGAGTCAATACTGCAAGACCCCAATTTCGGGGCGCGATTCAAACTCGCGGCTGCAAAAGTATTGAGTGATGAAGAAGATGTCCCTTTCCAGTTTCTGAAGCTGCTCAAACAGCTTGGAAACAGACTTGGCCCCGATGAATTCGACTGGAAGGCCCGTCCGGTGATCGCCGCTCTCGCTGAGACGGGGACGGACGGTTTCAAGGCAGCTCTGCATGCATTCGATCGGGAGGAACTTGGCCACGCCGGTCCCCTCGTCCTTGGCAGCTTCGGCGAGCAGTTTGGCGATTGGGCTCTCGAGCAGGAAGAGCTTCCTGCCCGCTATGTGCCTGCGGTCTTTCAAGCGTTGCCGCGCATCTCATCGCGCACGCGTGTCGACGAGTTGGTCTTTCGCCTGCTGGACAACTGGTATCGCGACCCAGAGGTCGCACGCAAGGTCAACGAAGGACGACATCGACTGCGAAGTCCGAAGATCTACGCGAACCTAGTCCGCCGGGAAACTCGAGTCCTCGTTGACGGCCTCCGCGGCGCTGCCCCGGCCCGTAACAGCGACCTGGTCCGAAGCGTTCGAGAAGCAGCGGTTAAGCGGGATCAACCTTACCTGCTTTCTCTAAAGCGGGATGAGGCGCTCTACGATGCGATAGCGCACGTCGTGCTAAGCAAAGTCGATGACTCGGCCGCGGAGTTTCTGATGAACTTCTCGACCAGTGGAAATGAGCGCTTTCAGCGCCATTTGGTCAGACAACTTCTGAGGCAAGATCAATTCAGGAGGTTGGATGCGTCACGCAAGCGACTGATTCTTGAATGGCCCATCACAAAGCAAATGGCTTCGATCCAGATGCTGGAGAAGATTTTAGAGGGATGTGAGGCAGAACTGCATCCGTTCGTGGATAGAATGATTTTCGAGAAGAACCAAACAGCCAGACGATGAATCACCTCAACACCAACGATTGTGAAGTATTACGACCCGGATGTCATTGCTATAACCAAATGCCTGAAGAAGTAGGCTCTGGCTTGGTAGATACTTAGCTGACAACATGAAATAGAAATCATATGCCACGATATCAACTGGAAAACTTCCAACAGAACGTCGCGCGATTGCTGGGCTATCTGAAGAGAAACGACCCGCTCAATCTTTGCGCTATCTTCGATATCGGCACGAAAGCCACAAAGTTGCTCGTTGGACCCAAGAAGCCGCCGACTCGCGAGACGTGGAATAGTTCTGCCTTTTTCAACGACGGTCAGTTGTTTCCTCTGGGAGCGGACTTTGACCTGTGGAAGAACCGCCTCGACGTCAAACGTAGTGGTGCTTTGGAAGGTGTCTGCTATTTCGTCGAGACTTACCGAAAAGTTCTGAGCGAGATGGGCGTACCTGTGGAAAACATCCACGGAGTGGGCACAGCGGTCTTTCGATGGATGAACAATCAGGAGGAGGTCGTTAATTACATACGCAATGCGGGTTTAGATGTTCACATCCTAAATGCGCAGGATGAGGCATACCTATCGGGCCTCTCGATTTTCCACACCTATACTTTCGGAACGAGTGACCAGCATGCGTTCGGCACTGATGACGTTATCCTTCTCTTCGACCAAGGGGGAGGATCAACAGAAGTCTCGTATTTCCGCCCCAAGGGAGAATCGAAAGGAAGAAATCTCGACTCGCTGCACGAATTCGGGACGGTGTCCCTGCAAAGAATGTTCTTCGAGCCACCCCCGAAAGCCGGAGATAGCGGGCCGCCAGATCCGGCGATGAATAGAAGCCGGATTTCCACGCAATTCCGGGAGGTCAAGGAATATCTCGGCAATCGCGTCGCTGCATGGCCCGGTTTTCCCGAGCTTCTCGGGGACCGTCTGAAGATTCACGCCTATGGCATGGGAACGGCCCTCAGCAAGTGCCTGCGGGGCGGCAACAGCTTCAGTCAGCATAATCGCTTGCTTACTATTCGGGATATGGATGAAGCGCTTTCCAGAAGCTGTCTGGATTTGGACAATTCAAAACAATGGGTCAAAACTCTTTTCGCCGCTTTGAAAGAGGAACAGGGCACGAGAGGGAAGGAACTCAGCGATCGGTTGGTCATGCTCTACGGGTTACCTGTGTATCAGCAGCTTCTATTGAAGTTCGGTCTCGATCGCCTGCAATTTGCCGGATTCGGCCTGCGCTACGGGGCATATTTCGCAGTCTGCTATGGTCGAAGGCTGAATGATTTGGGCGAGTCGAAAGATGAGAATAGTTCGGAAAGACAGTTTGCGAGTGAGCCCATCCAAGTCTTTTTGTCTCACACCAGCGCGGACAATAAGATAGCGAAGCGGGTCGCCGAAGATTTGCAACAAGCGGGGATCGACGTTTGGCTCGATGAAGCCGAAGTCAAAGCCGGCGATCGCATAATAGCGAAAATGGCGGAGGGGATAAGGAAGTCGAAGTTCCTCGTCGTCATACTTAGCGAGAAAAGCCAGGAGTCGAACTGGGTGGAGAAGGAGGTAGGCGTGATGTTGCACGAAGAAGTGGAGTCGGGCGAAAAGCGCGTTATTCCGATCAGGCTCGACGGAAGCAAGTTGCCTTCGTTTCTTGCAGACAAGGCATACGCTGATTTCAGAACCGACTACAAGAGCGGCTTTGAGGATCTCATACGGGCAATTAACTCACATAAGTGACAGTTTAGAAACGCACCCTCGACGCTAGCTAGCGTCGCGTCTGAAGTCTTCAATGAGTCGCGCAATTGTGCGAGCCTTCCTTCCGCTTCGCCGCTACGATTCAATGGAAGGAGTACTTCGAACCGCTCAAGCAGCGTTATGCAGTTGCGAGCGCAGAAGCTCGCATCGGCGGAGAATCGCATCCGGCCGGTTAGGCTCGCCGGTGAGTTTGCATGCTCTGCTCCCCGCAGCGGTTACCACATACGTGGCGCAATATTGCGAAGAACTTCGACGTAATTACGCGTCGATGTTGGTAGACACTTCCGACGTCGTCGTGATCTTTGGGTTAATCCAAAAGTACGAGCGACCGCGTGCCGAAGCATACGCAGCAATGTCGCCAGTGCCACCTCGGCCGGCGGCAGGTTTTCCGTCCCAAACGAGAACCATTGCATCTGACGAATCGACGATGAGCCGCCCAGCCTGAAGGAAAGCCTCTTCGGACGGCGCTGCGAAGCCTAAAAGCCGTTTCGCCGTCGCTGCTCTCAACAACACTTTGTAGTTGGTCAACGCAGTCGTATCCTTAAACGCTTCTTCGTAGCGCTCGCAGGGTATGATCACTTCGAGAGGTATCTTGCATTCCACAATAACGCTGGCGAAGAGTTGGTCTGCACCGGCCGCGAGAGATGATATACCAACGGAGACGACGTGTGTCTGTAGGTAATGCATCATTTGCTGCCGAACCCATTCGACGGTCTCTGGGCATCCAATACTCTGATGCCCAGAAATGCCGGTTCTCATAGTTTGCCACGTTCGACCAAGTTCCAGTAAAAGCGGCCCAGCGGGGTCAATTCACAGGCCTTGTTCTTCATAGCGGCGTAGTAGAGGTGTTCCTCACCAATTGGGACGAGGAGCCGCGCAGCGCGGTATTTCTGCAGCGTCGCAAAAATAGCTTCTTTGTCCGAATCCGGCGGATCGGCTGTCGGCTCGTAAGCTGGCGAGAGTTCCAACCGGTCGTTCGCCTTCTGGAATATCGTTACGACCTTGCGCAGTGTCTCCCGCGCGACTGCCGGTTCGCAGAGGCGGAGCACCTCAAGCTTGGAAAGATTGGCTTTGAAGTGTGGCCGCTGGTCAAAGGCACCGAGTGTCTGGTCAAGGTAAGCATAGACCCGAGCTGCCGTGACCTGACCGAGCACGTCGGCGGCACCGCCTTCAAGGGCGTCGCATACGAGGGATGTGAATACGCCTGAACCGCCTTTTTCCATTGCACTTTGCTTCGCCGAACTCGCCGTGAGAATCGAAACGCCTGCGGGAAGCATACTAAGATCGGGAGCAAGCCAGGTACCGCCGGAGTAGCCGCTGTAGCAGCAGTCCAGTACGATGAAGATCTCTTTGATATGCTTGCTCGCCTCGCGAGCGAGCGCGAGCACTTCCTCCATCGGCACGCCTTCGTCATGCGTTGTGTAATCAACGGTCACAAGCATTCCGCCGCGCGTGCTTGATCCGTGTCCCGCGAAGTAGAACAACGCGGCGTCGGCTGGGTCCGCGAAGAAGCGGTGAAGCGACTTGCGCAGGAAATCTCGCGTAATGCTGTCGCGGCTCGACAAGTGGATTTCACATTCGAAATTCGGGTCGCCGTTGTGGTGCCGTTGCAGGAGCGTGCTGATCCGGGACGCGTCGTTTTCGCATCCCGCGAGCGCGCAGTCGGGATAGTCATTTATTCCGACAAGCAGAGCTTTTCTCATCGTGTTCGATCTAGAGACTATCAATAAATCTTGTGATTGCGTCCCACGTCCAGACGACGGTGTTGACGCCTTCGAGCTTCGTCCGCTCGTCGGTGTACGCCCAAATTCCAAGTACGGGCTTCTTTTCTTCTTTTGCGCAGGCGATCTCCCACTTTTGGCCGGTTGAAGTCAGAGAGTTCTTGCTCACTAGGGCGATGATCCCATCGGACCGCCGGATGCGAGTCCGCACCTTGTCCTTCCACTCAGTCGCGTACGCTTCTTTAACCGACATGTCGACGTACTCGAAAGATGAGTTCGTGTTCAGCGACTGTCCCTTCAGGAAGTCGCGTTGGCGTTCATCTTCAATCGCGAATGCCACGAAAATCGTCTTTTTGTCTGCCATGTTGGCTCCTTTACTTGGTGTTCGTTCCTATGCCTGTGTTGCCGAGTTATAAAACTCCGCTGAACTGCGAACGTCGAGTATATTTTGCGGCGGCCACTCGCCGCACAATCGGCGTCGCGAGGGAGGTGCTGGAAGGTGTTGAAGCGGACGCACTTTTGCCACTCGAGCTCCTCGCGCTTTCCGTCACTTCAAGTTCTTGCGCGTCATGGCGGCTGTGCGCCGACAACGCCAGGATGCAGGCAAATGTTCCCGGGCTGACGGCGATCATCACGAGTAGGATGCCTTCCTGCAGGGCGTTGAAGGATGGGAGGCAATCATCCGTCCCTCCGCTCCGCTCAGCCCATCGAAGCCAGCTTGGCAAAGCCGGACTTGTACGCCCCCACCAGCGTGTCGATCTCCGCTTCGGTCATCGGCGTGGAAAACACGCACGCACCCGTGCTGATGATGATGCAACCTTCGTTGTAGAGATGATCGAGCAATGCCTTGAGTCGGCGCGACTCGTCGGGCGTCGGGTAGGCATCGCGGTAATTTCGGGGCGGCGTCTCCTTCATGTGCACCAGGAACATCGAGCCCGCCCCGGTGACGCTCGCGGGCGCGCCCGTCGCGCGGATCGCGCCTTCGATGCCGTTCCTGGCCCGATCGGTCAGCGCGTTCAGGCGCGCCACCGCGGGTCGGTCGAACTTCAGCATCGCCGCCATGCCCGCGGTCATGCTGATCGGGTTGGCCGTGAATGTTCCGGAGTGCGGGAACACGTAGCGGGGCGACTGCGGGTTGAGCACATCCATGACTTCGGCGCGGCCGGCGACGGCGCCAATGCGAAATCCACCGCCGATGATCTGGGCGAATGAGGAGAAGCTGGGGTTTAAGTGAGCGGACACCAAAATCCTGCTCAATGGGCAGGCGCACTTCGATCACATGGCGGGCTGCTGCGAGCCAGGTCGGCGGAGTATTGAAGTATACTGCCGATCTCCGAAAATCGCTTCGAATTACACATTCTACATGTGAGGGTACGCTCATGCGGCTGCTGCAATCGCCGCAAATTTCTTCTGCACGTCGGTCGCACGCATACGTGCACCGAAAGTCAGCGGAAGATGGCCGACTATCGCATCTTCGAAATCAAGATGTTCCGTGAGAGCTTTGAAGTTTTGAGCGATGAAGGTTCGCACGTCCTCCGGGGATGACAGTATCGTCTCGACGATGTCTTCGCGCCCATCGACCACAGTAACGATATCTTCGAGATCGTGGCTGCAATACACGTCCATACGACCGCGGTCGTCGAACGCAGCAAGTTTGGTTGCCACAAAGAGCGGCGCGGTGATCACACGTGCGGTTTGACCGTCGCCGAGATCTTCTATCGTCGCTGAGCCCAACGCTTCGCGGAACCACTTTGAACTCATTCCGAGTGCTTTCGAGTCGATCGGCATGATATCGACGCGGCAGCCTTTGACTATCCAGCGGCAGATAGGAGCCCCTTCCGACATATCGTTCTGGCAGCCGGCAGCACGTAAGCGGTCCTCAAACCCATGGTATTCAACGAGTGTCACTATTTCGATGATGATATCCACGTCATCAGTGGGTCTGAAGTCCGTGAACTCCGGCTTATCGACCAGCAGCCACACTGCGCAACCGCCGACAAAGGCGAAACGCACGTCGAGAGGCTGCAACGCTGCGGCTACGAGCCGCATCGACTCAAGTGGCGTTGGCATGCCTGATTCGAGCGTGTAGTTCGTCCTGGGCTAACTTTCGTTCTCGCGCGCGGCCATCGCGGAGTGCATCGACCAGCGCGAGCAACGCGTACAATTCGGGATCTGCGATCGCTTTTGAAATCGGCTTAAACAGCGGCTCGAGCGCATACCCTCTCGTTGATCCTTTTGGATCGGGCCAGACCGGTGGCAATTCTTCGTGCGCACCAAAGTGCTTAGCCAAGACAGGTGCTGCGTACGAAGTGGGTATGCCGCGCGAGATTGGTCCTCGTTTTGCCGGGAATGCGTAACGCACTCCATACAGCAGGTACTCTTCGAGTGGCTGCCGCAGGGGTCGTTTTGAACCTGGATTTATGAGCCCAGCGTCGGTTCCCCGTTTAACCGATGCGTGGACCTCGGAGGCGCTCATACCTAATTCTTTTGACAGCCTGGCAAAAGGGTGGCGATAGCCGCCGATCAACAGTTTCAGCCAAACCACGACGTCTAAAGACTTCGCAATCACCGGTATTCGCTATTCGCGAATAGCGAATATGTCAATCTCTAACGCTCGCTCAGCGCATCGAAGCCAGCTTTGCAAAGCCGGACTTGAACGCCCCCACCAGCGTGTCGATTTCTGCTTCGGTCATCGGCGTGGAAAACACGCACGCACCCGAGCTGATGATGCTGCAACCTTCATTGTAGAGGTGTTCGAGCAACGCCTTGAGTCGGCGCGACTCGTCGGGCGTCGGGTACGCATCGCGGTAATTTCGTGGCGGCGTCTGCTTCATGTGCACCAGGAACATCGAGCCCGCTCCGGTGACGCTCGCGGGCGCGCCCGTCGCGCGGATCGCGTCTTCGATGCCGTTCCTGGCCCGATCGGTCAGCGCGTTGAGGCGCGCGACCGCGGGTTGGTCGAACTTCAGCATCGCCGCCATGCCCGCGGTCATGCTGATCGGGTTGGCCGTGAAGGTGCCGGAGTGGGGGAAGACATAGCGGGGCGACTGCGGGTTGAGCACATCCATGACTTCGGCGCGGCCGGCGACGGCGCCAATGGGAAATCCACCGCCGATGATCTTGCCCAGCGCGGTCAGGTCGGGCGTGACGCCGTAGTGCGCTTGCAGGCCGGAATACTCGGACCGGAAGGTGATGACTTCATCGAACACCAAGAGCACCCCGTGGCGCTCGGACCACTCGCGCAGCGCGGTGACGAACTCGACATCGGCCGGACACAGGCCGACGCGGTGCGGCATCAGATCGATCAAGACGCAGGCGAGGTCCTTGGCGTTTTCGTCCAGGATGGCGAGCGTGCGCTCGGTGTCGTTAAACGGAAAAACCACGACGTCCTTGAGCGCGGACTCGGGTGTGCCGTGCACCAGCGGAACGCTGTTCGGATGGTCCCTTTCGCCCCAGGTCGCCGGCGTCGAGCCCTGGCTCACCTCGGCGTAGTCGTAGACGCCGTGGTAGGCGCCCTCGGCCTTGGCGATCTTCGGCCGCCCTGTAAATGCGCGGGCCGCCTTCAGCGCGACCATGATCGCCTCCGTGCCCGAGTTCATGAAGCGCATCTTCTCGAACGAGCGGTTGCGGCTGCACAAGTGTTCGGCATAGCGCACCTCGATCTCGGTTCCCATCATGAACGCGGTGCCGCGGGTCATCTGCTCCGTCACCGCATGGATGATCTCGGGGCAGGCGTGGCCGTGGATCAGGGACGCCATGTTGTTGGAGAAGTCGATGCGCGTGACGCCCTCGAGGTCGGTTACGCGGCAGCCCTTGCCGCACTCGACGTAGGTCGGGTGACTCGCCCGCAGGATCGCGTTGCGGCTGACGCCGCCGGGAAGGACTTTGAGGGCCCGCTCGTAGAGGGCGGCGCTGCGTGAGAGGTCGGTTTGCATCACATTTAAGAATTAAGAATTAAGAGTTAAGAAGTGGTCGTATTGCGCCTCGAACTCTTGATGATCGAAACGAAGATCGCCGTCAGCTCGTCGCATTCCCTCTGCAAATGAGCTAGCTTTTCCGGAATGACAAACTCTGCATCAACAAGCAGCTCGAGCCAGTAAGCAGTTTCTTCGACTTCCTTCAAACAATCGCCGCACTTCGAGATGAACTCCGGCTTACTGCGCGCTCGGAAAGCCTCCCGATAGTTTGCTCCCACCGACGTCCCGGAACGGAGCACCTGCTTGCCAAGAACCTGTGCCCCAGTCGTTTCGGCAGAGCCGAAAACATCCGAACGATCCGAAGGGCAAAGCTCTTCGTTCGTTCACGCAAATCTTTCCCCGGATCTCCTGTTGCCACCTTCTTAAATCTTAATTCTTCCTTCCTAATTAGTTTGAAGCAGAGGCGCAGCGGTGCGTTCCTGCACGAAATTGAAATCGATGCCTGGGCTCAGTTCGACGAGCCGAAATCCGTTCGGCGTGACTTCGATCACGGCGAGATCGGTGTAGATGCGGTTCACGACGGCGCATCCCGTCAGCGGAAAGGTGCACTTTTGCACGAGTTTCGCCTCGCCTTCCCTGGTGCAATGCTGGGTTATGACGAAGATCGATTTCACGCCCGCGACCAGGTCCATGGCGCCGCCGACTGCGGGGATGGCGTCGGGCTCGCCCGTGGACCAGTTGGCCAGATCGCCGTTCTGCGCGACCTGGAGCGCGCCGAGCACGCAAAGATCGATGTGGCCGCCGCGGATCATGGCGAAGCTGTCCGCGTGATGAAAGTACGCGGCGCCCGGCAGCGCCGTCACGCGCTGTTTGCCCGCATTGACCAGCTCGGGATCGCCTTCGCCGGGCCTGGGCGCGGGGCCCATGCCGAGCATGCCATTTTCTGTGTGGTAGATCAGCGAGCGGCCCGCCGGCACGAACCTGGTGACCAGCTCCGGAATGCCAATGCCCAGATTCACATAGGAGCCGTCGGGAATATCCTGCGCCAGGCGCTGCGCCATCTCCTCGCGCGTTCGCCCGATCACCGGCGGCTTCGTCATACGCTGAGCACTTTCATGATTGAACCGTGCCGCAAACGGCGATGTTGTTCAAGGCCGTCTGCTTCGCGCGCTGGCGAACAATAGCTGCATCTGAACCATTCAACGCCGAGATGCGCCGAACCGAATTGCATAGTCGTTTCCCCTCGTCCGAAACAGCTCGGACCAAAGTGTCGATAAGCTCCGACCCCGATTGGACCCCGCGACGCGCGAAAGCGGCACGGGATCGAGTCGTTAGGGCGCCGACCTGCTCGTGGAATGCTCGCGCGGCGAGAGCGATCACTCCCCGACGGACTGAGCGACTTGCTCGACCAATGCTGACGTCACAAACAGACCCGCTTCCTGCAACCGGATGAAAATGGGCCGGCATTCTGCCACGAAACGCCGTTTCTTTGCCAGGGCCACGAAGCTAAGAGTTCCACGGGCGCGAACGCCGAAGACTCCGGCGCAGCGGCGAGCGGCTGCATCGTCCAGCACTGCTTCGTGTTGTGGATTCTCCCTGGCCCATGCGACCACCGCTGTCTCCCCGCGTCCCAAATCCCAAGCCAGCAGATCTTCGGACGCGGCAACACCTTCGTGGATCAACTCCGCGCCGATTTGGGAGGCGATCCACCGGCAGGCGGGATCCTCGATTCCTCCTTCCGCGACTTCATCGGCGACCGCTCTGGGAATGATCAGTTCTCCCATGCGCGGCAGCCAGTTGAGTTGCCCCGCTTTTCCCAACAGGATGAGGGGCGAAGCGTTGATAACCCAATGCTCAGTCACGGGCGAGTTCTTCGGCCAGCTCTTCGGGAGTCGATTGCACCGCCGAGACTCCGAAACGCCCTGCGCCGAGCAGAAACGCCTCGCGCGAAACACCCGCCAGCGCCGCGGCCTTCGCCTGCGAGATCATTCCCGCCTCATACCACTTCAAAGCCGCCGCCAGCCGCATCTCCCGCGCAAATTGCGTCGGACTTAGGCGCAGCGCGCTGAACGCGGATTCCGGCAAGTCCATTTCGATATGCATGCGGCCACGTTACCGCGCCGCTGCTCCGCTGTCATTCGGATTTCAAAAAGAGCGGCTTCCGGTGGCTTTGTCACCGGCGCTCCTCAAATGTTGAATGCAAAGATGTGACCCTGACGCTGCTGACCCCTGACGCTGCTGACTTCGAATCCTAGCGATGAGCACCCGCTTCTTCAAAGTGGAGTGTCGAGGAGATGGCGCTAAACTGGAGCGCGATGCAATCTGCGACCCAGACATGATGCGGCGGAGCGAAGTGTGGGAGCAACAGTACGTGCGATCGCCGTACCTCGAGCGTCTGTCGCTGGCCGCTTTGGCAGAGCGACTGCGGTGGCTCGTTGAGAACATTGCAACGCTGAACGAATGCGGCCAGTTGGGCGCAGTGTTCCCGCAAGCTGACGGCGAGCGGCTGTGGATCGCCTTCACGCATACAATGATGGAGTTCGGCGCCCGAGGAGAGAATCCGCCGGACGGCTTCCTCACTGGTGCGCAAGTCCCCCGATCGTCGTACCCACGCAAACCAGCTGAAGCTCTTGCCTACGAAGCGCGAACACGCGCGGAACCGGGTGAACTTTTCAAGTTCGGCAGGCGATGTCATCTCGACGGGATCGTGTCTACCGGCTCAATCAAGGTTCGAGCGGCATCATACTATAAGGACCCATCGCTCAACTACGCGATTTTCGACGACGAACTCCGGTTCACCGTGTACCCGAGCGTGTCGGACATTAACCTGCTCGCCCCCTCTGGCCCAGTAGGCACAATCACTGTGAAGGGCGCGCGCTTCGGGCTTACGCACCCAGGCGATTTCTACATATTTTGCGCGACCAGCCGGTTCTTGTTACGCCTCTTCCAAGACTTCAAAGTTGATTCCTGCTTGATCATTTACGATCACGCCGAGTTCGTGCGGCGGTTTCACAGCGCGATCGCGAGAACGCATCCAGACTGGTTGTTCCGCGACAGTGCTGTCGCGTACGTCGATCCGTACAATCCCGGGCCGAGATCGCCGGTGATTCCGATCTCAAAACACCTGCGCTTTGCATATCAGCAAGAGCGCAGGCTCGTGCTGCAACCGCCGACTTCGATCCCGCCGCCGCTGCCGGACCTCGACCTAACAATCGGCAACTGTGCTGACATCGCGGAGGTCGTTGGGTTAGTTCGACCGTGATCCGACCCTAGCAAGGGTGCAAAACGCGCGGCTTGCCCCCGGGTTGTTCCTGATTAGTTTTGCGTCACCCGTGGGGGATTCGAACCTGCCATCCACGCATCACTGCCTTGCCGTCGGCTATGCGTTGCTCTGTCCAATTGAGCTACACGGGTGAAATTTTGAAACCTAATCACCGCGCTGAGGCGGCGGGTGATTCTTGATGTCCTGAATTGCTTTCAGCAGTCGAATGGTCGTATCGCCGTCCATCTTTTCTCCTGAGTACGTGACTACATAGAGTCCTTGCAGGTTTGACGGCAGGGTAACCCCCTCCCGCACGAGCAGGATGAAGCGTCGGCCGTACAACGCCATCGCGGCGCCGATCTCGATCAGAACATTGGAGTTCAGAACGATCTGAACTGCTCCGTCTTGGCTCAGGAGCTTCTGCTCGGCATCGACGTGAATGATTGCCGCGCTGCATTGGCGCATGTCGCCCATAACCTTATCGGGAACCGGCTGCGACACTGATTCGCGTTCGACAGAGACAATCGGTTCGAGCTCTCCGAATAGCAGGAGGCTCTTCAGACCCTCGAGGAACGATTTGTCTTTGCCGTGCGTTATGAAGACTTTCCGGTTCTCGGCTTTAGTTGTTTGTGACGGCGCAACCGCCGTGATCTCGACATCCGCTTGGCGGGATGTGACGTCGGTCGCCGGTTCCGGCGCAGCCTGAACACCGCTGTCACCGCCGAGGCTGACATACGTGGAGCCCTTGATCTCCCTGAAGAAGCCCACCGTTTTTCCAGTTTCGCGAATCAGCTCTAACGTACGGGCCGTAGAGTCGCGAGGGACTCCCATTCCGGCGAGAACGTTCGCGGCGATTTCTTCACGTGGGAACTTGTTCCCGTCGTAATGCGAAAAGAACTCGCGCAATACGCGAGGCTTCAGTGCGGCCTCGCGCCTCGCGATGGCATCATCTCCTTCAACCGTCGGAGCAACTATCCTGCGGCCGAGAGGCGTCACCTCAATCTGGGAGGAATTGTATCCGCCGTCCGTGAGGCCATACGCAATAGCGGCTCCGCACATCATTCGAAATTGGCTCGATGATGGAGACATTGTTAGCGCCGCCGCAACGTCGAGCGGAGCTGTAGGCTTCGACGCGTAGTTCTCGGCGATCGCCTGAGGGACGCGCAAGGCTTGGTTCAGTGAATACGCGGGGACATCAGATTGTGAGACGCGGCTGCGGCGCAACTGTGCGTCTTCGTCACCAGAACTGGTAGAGGATCGTGTTCGTTTCATTGGAAGAGGTCGCTGTTTGTGCCAGATTATTAACACGACTGATTCCATGCACAAGCAGATTATGTTGGACTCGAATCCCTAGGCGACTCCTTCGAATATGACGCGTTATATGCATCAGACACGACTCGATCGCGTGACAAATCCATTCAAGGGCGCTGCGGCGGAGACTTCGATCCACGTCACGTGTGTTCGTCAGACAACTCGAAATGAGAGAGTTCTCCCGGAACGTCATATCGGTCCCGCCTGACCGGACGTGGTAGCGTCGGCCTGCAGCTCGCCGCCGTGCTCTCCGTTATTCCAGCCCAGTTCTTCTAGCTGTCCGGAGATTGCGAGACGCGGCTGCGGCGCAACTGTCCGTCTTCGTCACCAGAACTGGTAGAGCATCGAAGGTGCGTGGCTCATGCGAAGCTTCGGATCGATACAGACAAACGTGTCGAGCGTATCTATATTGGAACATTAAATGTCTAAACATAATCCAAACTCACATGCCATACGTAGCTAAAGATTATGGATACCATTTGGAGAACCACGGCTCTTTACACGGTTGTTAATGATTACACGAACGACGTGTTTCGCTATGTCGCAAAACTCCCCACAGGGCGAAGTCTTGGTCTGCCGGAGCAGCAAGTTACGCGGGGATCGAGGCGGCTTGTCATTGTGCGAGGATCCCAACGATCATGCCGTTGAACTTGCGATTGCCAAATCGCTCATCAGCTTCGCCTTCGGGCTGCAGGATTGCATGACTTCGGCGATGAACTCGTCGAGCGGCATCGCTTATGGGTCGTTCGCCTGATGCTCGCCCATTAACGTGGTCTGCACATACGGCGGCACGATTTCGACCCGCTTCTCCGATCCTCGCCGCAGTTGAGTAATTTTACCGGTAGCGCTGCCCATGCGCTCTATCAGAGCTGCGGCCCGTCCCTCCGCTCGCTCAGCCCATCGAAGCCAGCTTTGCAAAGCCGGACTTGAACGCCCCCACCAGCGTGTCGATCTCCGCCCCGGTCATCGGCGTGGAGAACGTGCACGTACCCGTGCTGATGATGCTGCAACCTTCGTTGTAGAGATGATCGAGCAACGCCTTGAGTCGGCGCGACTCGTCGGGCGTCGGGACGCATCGCGGTAATTTCGTGGCGGCCTCGCGCGTTCGCCCGATCACCGGCGGCTTCGTCATGGGTAGGACGCTCCTGCTTCGACGAGTTCCGATTCGTGGGCCGGGTTGGCGATGGCGACGACGCGATCCACGAAGATGCCGGGCGTGACGATCGACTCGGGGTCCAGCTGGCCCGGCTCGACGACCTCGGCGACCTGGACGATCGTTACCTTCGCCGCCATCGCCATCAGCGGGCTGAAGTTCCGCGCCGTCTTGTTGTAGAGGATGTTGCCGTGGGTGTCGGCGACCCGCCCCTTGATGAGCGAGAAGTCCGCGCGGAGGCCGTGCTCAAGCAGATACTTTCTGCCGCCGAATTCCCGCGATTCTTTGCCTTCCGCCAGCGGCGTTCCCACCGCGGACGGCGTGTAGAACGCCGGGATTCCAGCGCCGCCGGCGCGGATGCGCTCCGCGAGCGTTCCCTGCGGAACCAATTCCAATTTCGTGCGCCCGCTACGGTAGAGCTCGGGGAAGACCTTCGAGTTGGCGGTGCGCGGAAACGAACAGACGGCCTTGGAAACGCGGCCCGCCTTGAGCAGCGCCGCGAGGCCGACCTCGCCGCTGCCGCAGTTGTTGCTGATCATCGTCAGATTCGTGGCGCCCTGGTCGATCAGCGCGTGAATGAGCTCGATGGGGCTGCCCGCCTCGCCGAAACCGCCGATCATGATGGCGGCGCCGTCGAAAATGTCCGCGACAGCCTCGGCCGCGCTTGCGACCCGCTTGTCGATCATTCTACAAGAGCGGCTTGAAGAGCGCCGAGACTCGGCGCCTGTGCGGCGGCCGTGGCGCGAACCGGCGCCTGTCCGGGTTTCGACACCCGCGCGTAGTGGAACAAGCCGGCCTCGTCGAACAGAACGCGGTCCTCGTAGTCGTCGAACCAGAGCGCCTCGGGATTGCGGCCGACGATGCAGACCTTGCCGCGATCGGGGGCGCTGCCGGCGTTCCGAAGAATCTTGAAGATCAGGACGCCATTCTCGCTGCCCGCGAGTCCCGGTATCGCCTCGTTGGTGACCGCCGCGACTTCAGTCTTGCCTTTATAATGGGTGATGGAAAGGCGCGCGTGGGCCTCGACGCCCGACAGGCCCTTCTGCGATTCGTTGAGAATATTCCACGCGGTCTCGATCGGAACGTTGAACGCCTTATAGGCGACGATGTCGCGCCCGCAGAAGAAGTAGTGGTTCTCGCCGCCGGCGCGCTTGAACTCGCGCTGCAGAATGCGGAGGGCGTCCGCGTCATCGTTGATCCCCGCCATGATCGGCGCCTGGTTCTGCACGGTGAGCCAGCCGCGCGAGGCCAGGCCCCGCATCGCCTCGCCCGTCGCGGGGACCCATTGCTTGAAGCCCTGCGCGTCCTCGAGGTAGTTTCCTTCCGCATCCTTGGCGAGGAATTCGTCGGGGTGCTCGAAGTGCAGCATCATGTGCAGGCCGACCTGCGGGTAGGTTTCGTGGAACCGATCGAGCATCGACAGGAAGGTGCGGTCAAAGCGCTGGGGATAGAACGCCATATCCTTGGTGCCGATGCGGATCGACTCGACGCCGGCTTCGGCCAGAGCGCCGAGCCAGGCCGCGATCTTTGCATTGTTCAGCACCATCGCGTCGCCGCCCGACATCAGGATCTCGCGCAACTTCTCGCGTCCGCTTTCGGGATGCACGCCGCCGTTCTTCGCCACGGCCGCGTTGTGCTGCTTGATGTATGGGATGATCTCGGGGATCATCGCGAGACCTTTCTTCGCGATGGTGCCGTCCTGTCGCTTGATCTGTTTGCGGGCGATCAATTCTTCGCGGTAACAGAAGCGGCAATGGGCCGAGCAGGTCGAAATGACGTACATGAGTCCCATCTCGTACTTGTGCAGCAGGCCCTCGACGGGGGCGTAGTCCATCTGGTGGCCGGGATCCTCCGAGCCCGCAAGATCCATCGTCTCGGCGGGGTCGGCCTTAACGATGCGCTGAATCGCGGCGCTGGTCCTGGCCAGCTCGTAGTAATGGCGCGTGATCTTCACGGGCATCCGGGCTTCAACGTCACGATCGGTGCCCTTGAGCGCTTTCAGCCTTGTCACCTCGTCTTGGGAATAGAAGCTCAGCATGTCCGGCGGCGCCTTCTCGTTGAAGAAGGGGGCGAGCCCACTGATAATTTGGCGCTCATAGCGGCCTTCTTCGACGCCCTCGAGAAACTTCTGCTCGCGTGCGGTGGGGACGTAGGGTTGTGGCTGTGTCATTGTTTGGGCTCCATTAAAGAATTAATGATCTATCGATCAGTTCTCCATTTTAACCCCTTAATCCCCAGCCTACAAAAGCATTTTGTGGCGAAGGTCGATCGTGCGTCATCGACTCTGCAACTTTGATGAACTCATTGATCGCAAAGCGCAATGATGCGGGTGCAAGTTCGCGGCCGAGGGCATCCAGACGATGAATCCGTTCTCGGATTTCCCCTTCCTGAAGCAGGCCTTCACCGAAGGCGAACGCTGGCCCGTGCGCCGCGAGCGGATGGAGAAATTGCGCGCGAGCAACCTCATCACCGACGCGCAGGCGCAGAAGTTTGCCAAAGAAGGGGCGATCGGGAGTCACCTCGAAAATCTGCAGCGAAAAGGCGGGTTCCAGGGTTTCAACCAGAAGTCGGTCAGCGCGATCATCGAAGAGACCGATACCGCGAAGACAGGAAGCGGTGCACCAGTCAGCCTGATCACCGCCCGTTCGCGGTCTTAGTGCAGGAGATCGGAGTCGGGCGGCGACTGCGGGGTGCAGCCGTCGATCGCGGGATGAAATACCCAGCGGTTTTCGTCGCGCTGCTGCGCGTCATAGGTGTTCTGCTGTGGTTTAGTGAAGGGTAGACCGCCGTCCGGATCTGGGGGCGCCGCATCCGGATCGCGCGACCGCGGCGGGGCGGGGGGCACCTTGGCCAACTCGCTGCACCATCTCCCATGGAAAACGATGAACTCGCCAAACTCCTGGGGCGCGGGGCCGGTCTTCTGCACGGTGCGGACGGCGTGCATTTCGTTGTAGCCGGAATGAGCGCTGTCGTAGACCCAGCGACCCCGCAGCACCAGCGAATCGCCGACACCAATCTCGCCGCCAGCGCCGTCGTAGGAGTTTGACAAGGCTCCGTCATCCGCATTTGCCCAGGCCGCGGCGGCGGCGATCAATTTCGGCAGGCCGAGGAGAGTGGAGATGAGAAAGTTCAGCGCATCGCAGACGAATCCCCAGAATCCGCTCGCCTCGCAATGGACGTGCGCGAAGTCGAGCGCGTCATAGACATCGCGAATGCGCGAGCCCTCGAATTCACAGTGGAACGATGGCGCATCCCGCGAGATGAAATGAAAGGTCGCGTCGACTTTTCCATAAAAGGCCGCAGCGAAACCCGGCCCGGTCGGGTCCTCACCCGGGTGGGTGAGGAAGAAGTCCGCCTGGACGGCGTCGTAGATCGATTGGAAGACGGGATCGACTTTCGCTAACGAGAGCGGGTTGAAAAACGCGTTTGTCGGGATGGGCTTCGGGAAGGTGGGCGAGAGCATGATGCTGCGTTTATAGCCGATGAAACCCGGCGGGGCGGGATCGGCCGGCATTGGGCCAAAATTCTGCGACGGATCGTCTTTGCGCTGGAGCGGGCCGGGGCCGGGCTCGGGATTGCCGATCAGCGGCTGGGCATCGGGGTTCTGGATCAAGTCCCCTTGCGGACTCGACTCCATCCGGCGCCGGAGAAAGTCGAAATCGGTTAGGCCAAGCTCACTGATGGCAAAGGGGGCGAGGAAGAGATTCACGCCGAAGTCGTTGTCGATATTCTCAAACCCGCTCTTATCCTCGCCGACACTCTCGAAATCGAGGACCGTGCCGAGGACGCAAATCCGGTCGGGATCCGGATCGGTGAAGGCGCGGCGCAGGACGTTGTCGAGGCAGATGAGTTTCCCGTTGAGTTGCCACTCGGCGACCTTGCGCATGATTTCGGCGCCGGCGGCGAAGGCGAGAACCAGGCCGGCGAGCGGAAATCCCGCCAAGGCGGCGAGAAGGGCGGCGACCGCGCCAGCGATGTTGGCGACTCCGATCGAGTCAAAAGCGGATTTCCAATCGCCCTTATCGATACAGTTGGTGTACTGCGGACCTTCAGACATGGGCAGTTCCCTCAGCTATGGACATACAGGGTGACGCCACCGGCGAGGAGGCCGTCGGCGAAGGCGTTTACATTGATCGGCTGCGGGATGGGAACGGCCGCGGGGGCAGTCACGACCGCGGTAATTTCAACCTGCTCGCCAGCGCGCAGCTCGAACTCGGAACCTGGAGAAAGTTGCACCGTCCAACCCGCCGGCAGCGGATGCGCATCCCGACGGTGGTGGGCCAGCCGCGCTTGCCGGTCGTCCGTGCCGCGCAAGAGCGTTCCGCCCGATCGGGTCGGATCGGTCGCCGTGACGACTGGGCACGGCGGAGCGACCGGAGGCGGATAGGTATCGACCTCGAGGCGAAAACGTCGGGTGATAAGGGCGTCGTTGCGCAGCGGAAATTTGAAGGTGGCCGGTGAGGAAAGCTTCCCGACGGTGACATTTTCCTGGCCGAGATTGTTATCCGGCTCGGCGTCGTCACCCCAGAAAAGCAGGACCTGCAGGCAATAGTGTCCAGCGGTCGCCGGAGTGCGCCAATCGTGGAAGGTCTGTCGCGGATGGCCGCTGGCGCCCTTCACCGGTAGATCGACAATCGCCACCCCGATCAGTGTGGGGACAATCCCAATCCCAAAGGTCAGAGACGAAAAGAAGACCGGCATGCCGACGGCTGGGGCTTCCGTCGATCCGTTATGGATTTGCGCATGCACTCGGTAAACGTGGTTCGGCAATAGTTCATGCGAAGCGACCGGGGCCATCGACCCGTCAGGCGCGGGCAGTTCGGTCAGCCCGATATCGGGGTTTTCCCACGTGACCGCAAACCCGCGCTTCATGAAGAAATACTGGCTGTAGATAAGCGGGTCCGGGCGCTTGTAGATCGTCGAGGGCAAACGCGCGGAAGTCTGGCCTGACTTCTCGCGGGTGCCCTGGCCCTTCGGCGGGGCTCCGCGCAGTTCACACCAGCGACGAAAGAGCGCGTAGATGAGTAACGCCACGGCGACGGCGCCGGCCAGCGCAAAACAGAACAGGATGAGAACGGCTAACGAATAAAGGAAACCCGCGCCGAAGAGCCAGCCGCGGACGTAAAGGAAAAGCGCCGCGACGAAAACGAAGCAGAGCGTCAGAACAAGAAAAAACCTGCGCCAGCGCGGGTCTTTGCATTTGTCGGAAGCCATTCTGAAACCTCAAATCCTCGGCGACAATCGAAAGTGCCGCGATCGCAGCCGTCGCCGGGCGCCGACGAGGGCAAAGGAAGAGACGGCGACCAGGACGATATCAGCCGGGAGGAATTCCCAACCGAGTAACCACTCACCGCTGACCACGGTCGCGGCGAGCCCTAAAGCGGCGCTTAAAGCCAGCCAGCAGAGACACTGCCACCGCCGACTGTTGATCAGATTGCAAATTAACCCAACCCCGCAGCCATAAAAAACCGCGCACAGTTCATTCATCCCCACAGGCTAACGGCGATCTTATTTTTGAATCAAGCATCTTAACGCAGCCAATCGAATAGGGCCCGTGGGATGACAGTCTGGCAACTTCAGTTAAGGTAACAGTCTGTTATGAACGAACCTGTTTACATCCTCGGCGCTGGCCGAACCGATTTTAAGCGCAACCTCCGCAAAGAGGGCAAAACCATTCGCGACCTGATCACCGAAGCCGGTCGCAAGGCCATGGACGACGCGAAGATCGACCCGGGCGAAATCGAAGCCGCGGCGGTGGGAAATTTCAACGCCGGCCAGTTCACGAAGCAGCTCCATCTTGGCGCCTTCGTCCCGGAGATCGACGCGAAACTTCACGGCATCCCGACGATGCACACGGAAGCGGCCTGCGCTTCCGGCGCGCTCTCCGTGCTCCTCGGATCGCAGTGGATTATGGGTGGTTTTCACGACGCCGTGCTCGTGGTCGGTGCGGAACAACAGAAGACAATGTCTTCCAAGGACGGCTCCGATGTGCTCGGCGCGGCAGCTGATTTCGAGGTCGAGCGTCCCGAGTATGGCGACTTCATGTTTCCGAAACTCTTCGGCAAGATCGCCGAGGTCTACATCGAGAAATACGGCGCCTCGCCCGACGACCTCGCCGCGGTCGCCTACAAAAATTACGCGCACGCGCGTTTGAACCCGCTCGCGCAGATGCGTGACGCCGATCTCACCTATAACGACGCCTCACAGGTTTCGGAGAAAAACCCGAGCGTCGCGCCGCCCCTGCGCGTGTCGGATTGCTCGCAGATCACCGACGGCGCGGCCTCCGTCGTGCTCGTCTCCGGCAAATATCTTGAGAAGCACGGCCTCGATAAATCGAAATACCCGCAACTGCTCGGGTTCGGTCACACCACCGACTACCTCGCGCTCGAGAAAAAAGACGCGCCCACTTTCAGCACCGCGCGTAAGGCGGCGGAAAAAGCTTTCGGGATGGCGAACCTAAAACCGCGCGACATGCATGGCGCGGAAGTGCACGACTGCTTTTCGATCACCGAGATCGTCGCCTACGAAATCCTCGGTCTGGCCGAGCCCGGCAAAGGCGCGGAGCTGGCCAAGAGCGGCGCGACCGCGCTCCCGCAAGTGCGCGGCGAACATGTCAGCGGCAAGATCGACTTCGAGATTCCGGTCAATACCGGTGGTGGTCTGATCGGCGACGGTCACCCGGTCGGCGCGACCGGAGTGCGTCAGGTCGTCGATGCTTATCAGCAGCTCACCGCCCAAGCCGGCGAACGGCAAATTGAAGGCGCGAAAAAATTCCTCACCTTCAACATGGGCGGCAGCCTCACGACCAGCGTCGCGATGATCTGGGGTCGCGACTAGGGCGGGGTATCACTTTCAGTGGATCGTACCGGATCGGATCGCCACGAGGTTCGACCGCGCACAATAACTTTGCCCGCAATGTAAACTCGACCGCTTAAAGCGGTCGAGACGCCGGCAACTTTTTTGCTCTGTAAGCAACGGAGGGCGCGGTTCGGCGGCTCGTAGAGCGACCGGAGCGAGAAATCCGGGGAGCGCACGCGCCTCGCGTGCTGGCGATGGCGCCCCGCCATCGCGAACTTTTCTTCCTCGGAGTGCGCGCAGACAGTGCCAGCAAGTTCGTTTTGGCGAGGTATCTGTTTAGCGTCGCGTCGGTAGTGCCGTAGCACAGGCATCTTGCCTGTGGGGCCACCGGGCGTCTCGCCCGGTGTTTTGATATAGCATGCTCGATTCACCGGGCGAGACGCCCGGTGGCCCCACAGGCAAGATGCCTGTGCTACGGCACTACCGACGCGACGCTAAACAGATACGCTTTCGGGGCCGACACTTCCAGGCGACGAGGGCGTCGCCGTTACAACAGGCATCCTGCTTTCCGCTTCGAACTGCATCGTTACGGTTAGAGGGCGTCTAAAAAGTCGGTTTCCACTGGGCGAATTGTAGGGCGACCGCTTCGGTTGCCCGGTTTCTGCCGCAGCCGGAATCGAGGCAGGCGAAGCGCCCGCCCTTCAATTTTAGACGCCTTCTTAGCGCCCTTCCGAAGAGGCTCTATTTCGCAGCGACGTATTCTGTTTCGCCAGTCTCCCCGTTGAGCTGTGCCTCGCCGATCTCGCGCGGCGGGACGGCTTCTTCATAGACCCCAAGCGTGATCTCCTGGTGCGGAAACTCCTGCGCCATTTCCGCCATGATTTTGCGCATCAACTCCGGAACCTCGTCTGGCTGGACGCGCGAAAACAAAACCAGGCCGAGCCGATTCTTCTCGTTAACCATAGTGCGCGCGATCGCGGAGTTGAAGGCCTCGCCCTGGCGCAGCCGATTGAGGTAGGTCCATTGCTGCTGCCTCGCGGGCGGCACGGCGGCGGCACGTTCCGCTCTCTTCTGCTGGGTGGAAGGAGTGGTGGGCTCGGCCGTCGGTTGCGATCGGTGGCAGGCAGCCACGAAGAGCAAGCCGATGAGCAGGAACGGTCTCATCCTGCAAAACTATGAATTTTTTTCTGTTTCGCGAACCCGGTCGCGCTTACTCGTGAAACCATGAGCAACCAGGATGCCGACGCCACGATGGCAGTTTTTCTCGATCTCGAGAACCTCGCCCTCGGCGTGAAGGACGCGAACTTCCCCGACTTCGACGTGCGCAAAGTGATCGAGCGCCTCCTCCTCAAGGGCCACATCGTGGTGAAGAAGGCGTATTGCGATTTTGAGCGCTATAAAAGCTTCAAGCGCGGCTTGCACGAAGCGGCCTTCGAGTTGATCGAGATCCCGCACGTCAGGCAATCGGGCAAAAATTCCGCCGACATTCGCATGGTCGTGGATGCGCTCGACCTCTGTTACACCAAGAGCCACGTCGACAGCTTCGTCATCATCAGCGGTGACTCCGATTTCTCGCCGCTCGTGAGCAAGCTGCGCGAGAACAACAAGACCGTCATCGGCGTCGGGGTGAAGCAATCGACCTCCGATCTGTTCATCAGCAATTGCGACGAGTTTATTTATTACGACGACCTCGCGCGGGGGGAATCGGCCCGCCGGGCGCGGGGACGAGCGGCGACCGCGCCTAACGGGTCGGCGGCGGCGCAGGAAAAGCCCGCGCGCAAACAGCCGCAGGCGCCTTCGGTTGGCGAAGCGCTCGATTTTCTCGCCAAGACCCTCGACGCCCTGCGCGCGGAGCGGGGCGCGGAATACGAGATCCACGGCTCGCTCATCAAGCAGGCGATGAAGCGGCAGTGGCCCGGGTTCAACGAACGCGCCCACGGTTTCAAGGCCTTCAACGATCTGCTGCTGGAGGCGGAAAAGCGCGGGCTGCTCAAGCTCGAGCGGGACAAGCAGGCCGGCAGTTACACCGTACATGCGGTCGAGTAGCCGTTGTAGCGGCGGCCCTGACCTCGGCCGCTCTCGGACTGCGTTCGAGTGGCCGGGTTCAACGCCCCCGGTGCAACAGCCCGGGTCAATGCCCCAATTCTGACCGCGCGCGGAAACACGTGAATTATATCCGCGAAACGAAGTCTAATGAGAACGACTTCCGGTGTTCCGCCTCTGCGCCCTAACGCCGCGAAGCTCTTCTTCCGATGGAAAACCACATCTTTCTCAATCGCTATCGCCTTTCGCTCGGCCGCAACGGCCTGCCCGTGGAGCTGCATCGCTCGCCGGGTGGAATTACTTATCGCGGGCATCAGATCGATTCCGGGCGCGAAGTAGCGATCGAGATCGTGCCCTGGATTTCGCCCGAGCCCGCCGCTACCGAGAAGAAAGCGAGGGCCGCGGCGGCCGCCGGGCAGATCAATCACCTCAACATTCCGGCGCTCTACGATTTCGGCATCGAGGACGAGCAGCTGGTTTTCGTGAGCGATTATTTCGAGGGCTACACCGCGGAGTCGTGGGTCGCGGCGCGCGGGCCGCTTCCGGTTGGAGCCGTCCTGTGCATCGCTCTGCAGGTGGTGAGCGCGCTGGGTGCAGCCAATTTTCATCGCATTCATCATCCTGCGATTAACCCGACCAATATCATTTTCGTGCCCGGCCAGACCGCGCAGGGCGACTGGCCGGCGATCAAGGTTTTGGGCTGGCTTGTGCCCAACGTTGCCGCCGAAGAGGGCAGCAGCGACCGGGCCGATGCGGCCGCGCGTTTTGCCAGCCCCGAGCAGTTGCGCGGCGGTGAGGTCGACTTCGCTTCCGCCATTTTCTCGCTCGGCTGCACGATCTGGTTCCTCCTCACGGGCACTCCACCAGCCGTGCCGGGCGCGATGGGCGTGCGGGGCAGAATCGAAAAATTGCGCGGCGTGCCCAAAATCGTGCGTCATCTGCTCGGCCGGATGTTGCGGGTGAACCCAGCCGAGCGGCCGCAGGACCCGGTCGTCTTGCAGGCCTACTTGCAGACTTGTCTCGCGCGGGTGGAACGGCGGGAAGCGATGAGCAAACGGCTCGGGGTGCCACTGCTCGCGCGCGTTCCCGCGAGGGCGATGCGAAAAGTGCGGCACTGGCCGACGAAACCGCTCGCGCTCGCCGCGCTGCTTCTGCTCTGCGCGACCTTGGCCGCGGTCGCCCTCCCGCGTCTGCTTCGTTCTCGCAGAATTGCTTCCAAGCCGGCCGCGGGGGAAACCGCGATGAGCCCGGCGCAAACTCCGGTGACTTTCCTTAGCTCGAACCGCGGCGAGGCCTGGCCTAACGAGCTCGCGACCGCGCCGGCGAAACGACCGGAAGAATTCGTGGCAGCAGAACCGGAGCAAAGCGCGCCGGCCGCAGCCTTTTCGGAAGTGGCGGATACCCAGCCGCAGCCCGCGCCGGCAGAAACGATAGCACCGGTCAGGCAAACGGAATCGACCGCCCTGGCGATGAATGAAGGTGACAAAATTCCGGCGATTGTTCCGTCAGACGAGGTTGCTCAGCCACCCAAGGCACCGGGAAGCGAGCCTCGTCTCGCCTCGGAAGAAACTGCGCCCGCGCTCCCGCCGCCGGCGGAAGGGCCTGACGAACTGGTCGCCGCCGCGCCGGTGCAAACCGCTCCGACTACGACCTCACCGGAACTGACCGCGGAGAGCCCGCACCTTTCGCCGGGCCAAACGGCGGAACCGGTTATGCAAACAGAATCGCCGGCGCTGGCTTCCACGGAACCGACCGAAACGCCGGCCAGCGCTCCGCCCGACAACGTTTCTCAGCCGGCCGGCAACACCGACCCCGAACCCCGTCTAGTCGCGGAACAGAGTGCGCCTCCGACGCCCAAACCCACCCCTTCGGCCGGGAATCCGGAGCTGGCAGCCCAATCGAGCTCGCGCAAGAGATCGAAAACCCGGTCCGTCGCCAGCCGCAGGAAATCCCACATCCGTTCGCACAAGAAAACGCGGGTAGCGAAGGCCGATGTCCGACGTGGGCGCAAGATTCCGGCGCTGCACGTGGGAGGGAACCGTGCCGAATTGGTCGGGACCACCAAAGACGGCCATTGGATCCTCTCCGTCGCCTCCGGCAAGCATATTATCGTGCCGCCGCCGCCGGGCTATTAGCGCTGACGGATTCCCGCCTAACGAGTCCGCGAAAGGCTTCCGCCGCGATCTCAAACGAGCGCAGACGCGCGCCGTGATCGTAAATCTGCGCGGTTGCGATGATCTCATCGGCCTGCGTTTGCTCAAGCAAGCGCTCCAGCCGGTCGCGCACCGTGGCGAGCGAGCCGACCGCCGAGCAGCGGGTCCGCTGCATCACCGCGTTTCGTTCCGCCGCGCTCCAGCGGCCTTCCATGCTCTCGACCGGCGGCGGAACTTTGCCCGGATTTCCGCGAATCAGATTCAAGAATTGGAGCTGCGAGGAAGTGGCGAGGCGCTGCGCTTCGGCATCGGTCTCGGCCGCGAAAACTCCGGCCCCGACGATCACGTGCGGTTTTTCGAGCGCGGCGGACGGTTTGAAATGCCGGCGGTAAAGGGCGAGCGCGACCTCCAGGTAATCGGGCGCGAAATGCGAAGCGAAAGCGAACGGCAGACCGAGCTCCGCGGCCAGTTGCGCGCTAAAATCGCTCGAGCCTAACAAATAAAGGGGCACCTTCGCGCCCGCCCCGGGCACCGCCTGCAAGGGCTGGCCCGGCTCTGCCGGCTCGAAGTAGGATTGCAGTTCGAGCACGTCCTGCGGAAAAGTGTCGCCGCCGCTTCCGAGATTGCGGCGCAGAGCGCGCGCGGTCAGTTGATCGCTTCCCGGCGCGCGCCCGAGGCCGAGATCGATCCGGCCGGGAAAGAGCGCGTCGAGCGTTCCAAACTGCTCCGCAATCGCGAGCGGCGCGTGGTTAGGCAACATGATACCGCCCGCGCCGACGCGGATCGTTTTCGTCCCCCCAGCGACGTGGGCGATGGCGACAGAAGTCGCGGCGCTCGCGATGCCCGGCATGTTGTGATGTTCCGCGAGCCAGAAGCGGTGGTAACCCCACTCCTCGGCGTGTCGCGCGAGATCGAGCGCGTTGAGAAAGGCGAGCGCGGCATCACCGCCTTCGATGACGGGGGCGAGGTCGAGCAGAGAGAAATATTTCATCGGCCGGGTAAGGTAGCGCGGTGGCTGGCGGCGTCATCTCGCGGAAGCGCGTGGCCTCAAACTCTGGGGAGCGCACGCGCCTCGCGTGCTCTCTTCGGCGCCTGGCCGAAGAGTTTTTCTGACGCGCGAAGTTTTTTCACGACTTCGCAAATTCCCCCTCCGCGCGGTGGTTGCAGCGAGGCGCTGCAACCGGCACGCGAGGCGCGTGCGCTCCCCAGAATGAGCGAGCGGGGGCTTGGCGTGGCTCGAGTGCGCTATATTTCGCCATGGAATACACCCGCCTCGGAAAGACTGGCCTGAAAGTTTCGCGACTCTGTCTCGGTTGCATGACCTATGGGGAGCCGGAACGCGGCGGGCACCCCTGGTCGTTAGGCGAGGAAGCGAGCCGGCCGTTCTTCGCCCGTGCACTCGATCTTGGGATCAATTTTTTCGACACCGCCAACGCTTACTCCGCGGGATCGAGCGAGGAAATCGTCGGCCGCGCTCTGCGCGAGATGGGACGGCGCGACGAGTTGGTCATCGCCACGAAAGTTTTCTTTCCCTGGCGCGATCGGCCAAACACGGGCGGCCTGTCGCGCAAAACGATCATGACCGCGATCGACGACAGCCTGCAGCGTCTCGGCCTCGATTACGTCGATCTTTACCAGATCCATCGCTGGGATTACGAGACGCCGATCGAGGAAACGCTCGAAGCGCTCCATGACGTCGTGCAAGCGGGCAAAGCGCGCTACCTCGGCGCCTCCTCGATGTATTCCTGGCAATTCGCGAAGGCCTTGCTCATCGCCGAACGCCACGGCTGGACCCGCTTCGTCTCCATGCAGCCGCATTACAATTTGCTCTACCGCGAGGAAGAGCGGGAAATGTTGCCGCTCTGCGCCGAGGAAGGGATCGGCGTGATCCCCTGGAGCCCGCTCGCCCGTGGCCGGCTGGCGCGGCCCTGGAGCGACGAGGGCGGCGGTCGGGCGCGGCAGGATGAATTCGGCCTGAGCCTGTATGCCGAAACTGAAAAAGCCGATCGCAAGGTGGTGGAACGTCTCAACCAGATGGCCAACGAGAAAAGCGTGCCGCCGGCGCAGCTCGCCATCGCCTGGATGTTGCAGAAAGCGGTCGTGACCGCCCCGATCATTGGTGCGACGAAGTTGAGTCATCTCGACGACGCCGTCGCCGCGCTCGAGGTCCAGCTTTCGCCTAACGAGATGACGAGCCTGGAAGAACCGTACCTGCCGCATCCGGTGCTCGGATTTTCCTAACGCTCCCATCGGCTTCTGGGGAGCGCACGCGCCTCGCGTGCCGATTCCGGCGCCTCGCCGGAATCATCGCGCGGACTCGTGAACTGGCGCGAACCTTGGACTTTGCGCGGGCGAAGAGCTTTTCGGCGAGGCGCCGAAAAGAGCACGCGAGGCGCGTGCGCTCCCCAGACGCAGATTGCGCTTTCCGCTGCCCGCGCGCGCCCGTAACTTCACCCATGGACTCCATTTATCTGGTCGGAGTCGCGGTCCTGGGCGTCCTCGCCCTCGTTCTCGCGATCGTGCTCTTCAATTTCTTCGGTCTCTGGCTGCGCGCCCGCATCGCCAACGCGCCCGTCAGCATCGGCAAAATGGTCGGGATGCGGCTGCGCAAAGTGCCGGTTGGTCTGATCGTCGACAACCGCATCACCGCGGTGAAAGCTGGCATCGACATCCCGAGCGATCCGCTGGAAGCGCATTACCTCGCGGGCGGCGACGTCGGCCACGTCATCCTCGCCCTCATCGCAGCCGATAAAGCGGGCATCTCGTTAGACTTCAACCGCGCCTGCGCCATCGACCTCGCGACCAAAGGCACCGGCAAAACCGTCCTCGAAGCCGTGCGCACGAGCATTAATCCGAAAATCATCGACGTCCCGAGCGCCGCGATGGGCCGCACCACGATCGACGGCGTGGCCAAGGATGGCATCGGGGTAAAAGTGAAAGCGCGGGTCACGGTGCGTTCGCACCTCGACCGCTTCGTCGGCGGCGCCACGGAGGAAACAATCATCGCGCGTGTGGGCGAGGGGATCGTCACCTCGATCGGTTCGGCCGATACTTACAAGGACGTTCTCGAAAATCCCGATCGCATCTCCAAACTCGTCCTCCACAAAGGGCTCGATAGCGGCACCGCCTTCGAGATTCTTTCCATCGACATCGCCGACGTCGATATCGGCGACAACATCGGCGCGAAACTCCAAACCGAGCAGGCCGACGCTGATAAACGCGTCGCCCAGGCCAACGCTGAAGTGCGCCGGGCCGCGGCCGTCGCGGTCGAGCAAGAGATGCGCGCCAGAACGCAGGAGATGCGGGCCAAAGTGGTGGAAGCGGAAGCGGAAGTGCCGCAAGCGATGGCCGAAGCTTTCCGCTCCGGGAATCTTGGGATCATGGATTACGTGCGGATGAAAAATGTCCAGGCCGACACGACCATGCGCGAATCCATCGCCGGCGAAAAGCCCATCACCGAGACGCCTTAGCGGGATGTTGAATCGAGAAAACGCACTCCGCCTCGAGAACGCTTCTTGAGCGATGAACGATACCGTCATCTTTCTCATCCTCGCGCTCCTCGCGGCGGCCTTTAAAGGGCTCACCGCACTGGCCTCGAAGAGCGCGAAAAATCCGCCGCCGCCTCAGCCTAACGAACCCCCGGTTCGGCAACCGCCGCAGAGCGAGGCGGAGCGCGTCCGCCGTTTTCTCGAAGCGCTGGGCGCGCCCCCCGGCACGGAGCCGCCGCCTCCGGTGCGGCCCCGGCCGGCTGCTCCTCGTCCCAGCAACAGACCCGAGCCCGCTCGCCGGCGCCCCGCCGCCCGTCCCTGGGAACAGCCGCTTCCTCCGCTCACCACCGCGCCCCCGTTCCTCCGCGAACCCGCTCCGCCTCCGGTGCTTTCCGCTCCGCCGCCACCGCCGCCGGTGGTTGCCTTGCCGCGGCCAACCCCTTTAGCGGCTCCGCCCGTTTCCGCGCCCCGCCCGGCCGCGGGCGCCTCGTCGTTAGGCGAAATGCTCCGGCGGCGCGAGAGCGTCCGCCAGGCTATCCTCCTGCGCGAAATCCTCGGCCCGCCGCGCGGCTTGGCCGCGCGCGCCGAAACCAGCCTGCCCTAGGGAGTATCAGGCACTTTCATGGGCGCGCTGGAGGGACGACCTCCGTGTCGTCCGGGAGGATTGGGCTGCCTCGGCGCTGCGTTCTTCCGCAGGCGCTTGCAACGTTTCCTCGAACTCCGTAGCTTCCTCCCCGTCCGAAAAAAGCCGGCGTGGCGGAATTGGCAGACGCGCTAGACTCAAAATCTGGTACTCGCAAGGGTGTGTGGGTTCGAGCCCCTCCGCCGGTATCTTCTTCCTCGTGCTCCTGCTCGTAATCGTGCTCGTGCTCGCAACCGCTGCGACGACTCGATTACGAGCACGATCACGAGCAGGAGCACGAGGTGGTTTCATTCGCGCCACTTCGATCGGCTGCCGAACAAAAGCCTCAGCGTTTGCGGCACGCGGAAGGATCCCGCGAGCACTCCGCGCCACCCTACCGTCGCACCAACGCTCGCCTGGAATTTCTCGTGATCCGGTAGGCGCGCTTTCGCGGGATGGCGTTTCGCGAGGTCGAGATTGAGGATCGTGCCGATGAGGCCGAGATGGGAAAAGGCCTGAGGAAAATTCCCCAGGAAAGCGCCGGTCTGCGGGTCGATTTCCTCGGAGAAAAGGCCGAGCGGACTGGCCCGCTGGAGCAGGGCGTCGAGGAGACTTTCCGCGCGGGCCAGCTCGCCTTCTTTGATGAGATGATTGATCCGCCAGAAGCTGCAAAGCACGAACGCGCCCTCGCCGTTGGCGCGCAGGCTTTTGTTGCGATAGATCAATTCGCCATCGCCCAGCTCGCGCTCGATCCGTTCGCGGGTGGCGCGCGCAAGATCGGGCGGGAGAAAATCGCCCGTAAACGCGAGCAAGGCGGCGGCATCGACCGCGTTTGTCTCGTAGCTATCGGCCAGGAACTGGGTGCCGTTTTCCGTTTTCACCCCCGCCTCCAGGACTTGGGCGCGAATTTTCTCGCAGACTTCGCGCAAACCTTTCGTTTTCGTTAGGCGAGCGGCGCGGGCGAGCCCTTTCCAGGCCATCGTTTTCCCGGAGGTGTAGAGGCGCCGCTCAACGGTTTCCCATATGCCGTTCTCCGGTTCTTCCCAGCGGCGCAGGAGAGTCTCGGTCGATCGATCGATTAACTTCCGCATCGAGCGATCAAGTTTTCCGCCGGTGTGCCGAAAGTAAAAAAACGCTTCGAGAATGTGGGCGAAAGTGTCGAGCTGGAGCTGGCCGCGCGCGCGATTCCCGATGCGGACCGGCTGCGCTCCGCCATAGCCGCGGAGATGGATGAGTTCCTCTTCTTCCGGGACGGCGTGGCCGCGGATGGCGTAGAGGACCCCGATCGGATCGTCCCCGCTGCCCTCGCTCTCCTGCGCTTGCCTAACGACGAAATCGAGAAAGGCTTTCGCTTCCCCGGAATAACCGATGCGGAAAAGCGTGTCGATGAGCAGGCCGGTGTCGCGCAGCCAGGTGTAGCGGTAATCCCAGTTCGTCTCGCCGCCCGGCACTTCCGGAAGCGAAGTGGTGGGCGCGGCCACGAAAGCCCCGCTCGGCGCGTAGGTCAGAAGTTTGAGGGTGACGGCGCTTCGCCTAACGATCGCTTGGTGCGGCCCGCGATAGTAGTTGAACAAGTTCCACTCCCGCCAGAAGGCTTCCGTGATCTCCTGCCAGCGATCGATTTGCGCGAGATCGGGCGCGGCTCGCTGCGCGCTGAAATCGAGCACGGCAAAGTGCCGCTGGCCCGGCTCGAGCGAGAACTCCGCGACCAGATCGGGCCCGTCGAGCGCGAGCGGCAGGCTGCTGAAAAGCGCGGCCTCGTCCGTCGCGTAGCCGCCCGCGCAGGGCCGCCATTGCACCGCCCGGCGCGCGTAATCGGGCCGGGCGCGCACCGCCATTTGCATGGGCACGCCGCCGCCCTTTTCCAGCCTAACGAGGCGGACCAGTTTCTGCGTCGGCTGGAGCGAGGTGAAATCGTAAAAACGCGCCTTCGCTTTCCGCGCGACGACAAAAAAGTCCGTCAAGACCACCGTCCCGCCCTCCGTGGTAAAGCGCGTCTCGAGCACGGCCGAATCCTCGAGATAACGGCGCGTCACCTCGCACGAGCCGACCGGGCGGAGGGAAAAATTTCCACCTTTCTCCGGATCGAGGAGCGCGCCGAAAAAGGAAGGTCCATCAAAAGCGGGCAGACAAAGCCAGTCGATCTCGCCGTGGAGATTGAGCAATGCCGCCGTCTCGCAATTCCCGATGAGGCCGTAGTCTTGAATGGGATGATCAGTCACGAGAGAGAAGGCCGACAGGTTGCGGCAGCTAAGAGAGAAGCGACGCGGAATTTATTCGCACTTTCTGCGCTCCCACAGAGAGACCGCCCGCGGCGGCGGACGAATTATAAATATGAGAGCGAAAGATTTGAGCAGACAATTGCGGGAAGGGGAGGGCGGTTACCTCAGGCAACGACGGGGCATCGTCGCCCTCGGGCTGGCCGCGGCCGGCTCGATGGGGCTGATCGCGCTCTACCAGATCGGGATTCTGAAGCACCTGCCGGAGCCGCCGCTGCCGGGATTTGATGCGGATAAGGTTGATGCCTCGGAGGAAGCGTATGCGCATCTGCAAATGGGCGACGCTTTCATCGGGCTCGGGAGCTACGCCGCGACCATGGGGCTGGCCGCGATGGGGGCAAAAAATCGCGCGGAAACGCACCCGTGGATTCCGCTCGCTTTGCTGGCCAAGACGGGCGCCGATGCCGCGCAGGCCGCCCGCCTGACGGTCGATCAATGGACCAAGCACCGGGCGTTTTGCTTCTGGTGTCTGCTCGCGGCGGGGGCCACTTTCGCCGCGCTCCCGCTGGCCGTGCCGGAAGCGCTCGCGGCTCTCGCGACCGTGCGGAAGAAGCTCGATTGAGATCTTTCCTCTGGGGATCATTGCTCCCGTGATGAACCCCGACGTTTCCGTGATTATTCCCGTGGCCAATGAAGCGGCCGCGCTTCCCCAGTGTCTCGCCCGCATTGGCGGCGCGCCTAACGAGATCATCGTGGTCGATGCCCGGAGCGAAGATGAGACGGCCGCGGTCGCGCGACGCTTCGGTTGCGAGCTGCTCTCTTTCCCGGAGCGGCATCGGGCCCGGCAGATGAATGCCGGCGCGGCCCGGGCGCGCGGACGGTTCCTGCTTTTTTTGCATGCCGACACAGTTTTGCCGGAAGGCGCGCTGGCCAATATCATCGCCGAAAGCGAGCGCCGGGAAGCGGTCGGGGGCGGTTTTGCGCGCCGCTACCGTTCGCGTTCGCTCACCCTGGCCCTGACCTGCCGACTGGCCGGTTTACGCAATCGCTTGTTTGGCTGGCACCTGGGCGACCAGGCCATTTTCGTGCGGCGCGAGATTTTCGAAAAGCTCGGCGGTTTTCGGGAGATCCCGATCTTTGAAGATCTCGATTTCTCGCGCCGCTTGCGCCGCTCCGGACGCACCATCACGCTCGGGCCGCCTGTGCTCTCGTCGGCCCGGCGTTTTGCGGCGAGAGGTCCGCTCCGCACGACCCTCGACGATTTCGCGCTGACCCGGCGCTATCTGGCGGGGGCGGATCCAAATGAGCTTTGCAACCGACCCGCAGATCGCCTAGAACGAAGGAGTTATGAATAACTACCTTGATCAACTCGATAGTCGCATTGCCGGCCGTCATCTGCTGACTCATCCGTTTTATATCGCCTGGACGCGCGGTGAATTGCGCCGGGAAACGCTGGCTGATTACGCCCGGCAATATTACCAGCACGTGGCCGCGTTCCCGACTTACCTCTCGGCCGCGCACGCGGGTTGCGAGGATCAGGCCGTGCGTCGCCTGCTCCTCCAGAACTTGCTCGAAGAAGAAGCGGGCGAGCCGAATCATCCGCAGCTCTGGCGGCAATTTGCGGAAGCGCTCGGGGTTGCGCCTAACGAACTCGACGAGACGGAGAAATGGCCGGAAACGGCTGAGTTGATCGCCACTTTTCGCTCGCTCTGCCGCGAGGGCGAGACGGTCACCGCACTGGCCGCGCTCTATGCTTACGAGAGCCAAATCCCGGCGGTCTCGCAGTCGAAAATCGACGGCTTAAAGAAATTTTACGGGTTCCGCGACCCGGAGGCTTACCGCTATTTCACCGTGCATATCGAGGCCGATCGCGAACATGCCGCGGTCGAGCGCGCGCTTTTGCAGAAGGAGATCACGCCCGGAAATGCGTCCGCCGCGACCGCGGCAACGGATCGAGTGTTGGATGCGCTTTGGGAATTGCTTTCGGGAGTTTGCCGGCGTCATGCCATCGCCTGCTGACTCCCATGTTCGCGCCGAAAATCCATGCACTGGAGGGATGAGCTCCGCGAATCCGGCGGGGCGCCCCGCCCAGCGCCGTCGAGCTTCGCCATCCGAGATGGAGACGGAATAGGGCGCGGCGCCTTTGCTCCTACCCGGTGAAGAAGGGCGAAGGAATCTATAATCTGGTCGTGATCGGCGCCGGCACCGGCGGCCTGGTTACGGCGGCGGGTTCGGTCGGGCTGGGCGCCCGCGTCGCCCTTATCGAGCGCAAAAAGATGGGCGGCGATTGCCTTAATTTCGGCTGCGTCCCGAGCAAGGCGCTCATCTCTTCCGCCCGCCTCCTCCAGCGCATGCGCCACGCCGAGCCCTGGGGCGTGAAAAGTTTCGAGCCCGATTTTGCCTTCGCGGAGGTCTTTGCCAAAATGCGCGCCGCCCGGGCCGAGCTGGCCCCGCTCGATTCCGAGGAGCGCTTCGAGTCGTTAGGCGTGGATGTCTTCCGCGAGGAGGCGACTTTCCTTTCACCCCATGAGCTGGCGGTCGGCGAGCACACCCTGCGGGCCAAACATTTCGTCATCGCCACCGGCACCCGCGCGGTCGTTCCCGAGGTCATCGGCGCCAGCCAGGTGCCTTATTTTACGAACGAAACCATCTTCGACGATCTCGCGGAAAAGCCGAAAAGCCTGCTTGTGGTAGGCGGCGGACCGATCGGCTGCGAGCTGAGCCAGATGTTTTCCCGGCTCGGGGTGAAGGTGACGTTGCTCGAGCGCAGCGCGCGCGTTCTGGCCAAGGAAGATCCGCCGGTCAGTCAGTTCGCGAAAGAGACGCTCGAGGCGGAGGGCATCCGCATTCACACCGATGTGAAGATCGAGGAGGCGGAGGAAAAAGATGGCTCCATCAGCCTGCGTTGCGCCGGAAAAAATGTCGTGGGCGACGCGCTTCTCATCGCCTCAGGCCGCCAGCCTAACGTTGAAAATCTCAACCTCGAGGCGGCGGGCGTGGCCTTCACGAAAAAGGGCGTGACCGTCGACGAACGGCTGCAAACCAGCCAACCCCACATCTACGCTGTCGGCGACGTCGTCGGGCAACTGCAGTTCACCCATGTGGCGGATTACCATGCGAAAGTTGTCATCCGCAATACCCTGGTGCCTTTCTCTTTTCTCCGGCAGAAGGTCGACTACTCGGCCGTCCCGTGGTGCACTTATCTCGACCCGGAAATCGCCACCGTCGGTCTCACCGAGACGGCCGCGAAAGAGCGCGGGATCGAGTACGACCTGATCGAGCAGGAGATGAAGGAAGTGGACCGGGCCGTGCTCGAACGGGCGGAAGCGGGCGGCGCTCGCGTGCTCGTTAGGCGAGGAAGCGAGGAAGTGATCGGCGCCACCATCATGGGCGAACATGCGGGCGAGTTGATCCAGGAATTTGTCCTCGCGATCCAGCACGGCATCGGCCTGAAACAGATCGCGGCGACGATTCACCCTTATCCGACCTTTAGCAGTCTGGCCTTGAAGGCGGCGGAAAAGTTCAACAAAAAACGCCTGACCCCGCGCGCTCGCAAGATCACCGGCTGGCTCTATCGGCGCGGCCGGAAATAACGCTATGAACTGGTTAAAAAAATATTGGAAATGGATCGCGCTCGTCGTCGGGCTGATTTTGCTCTCGGTCGCGATCTCCTTTTTGCCGATCGGGCAATGGGTCAAAGGCTTCACCGGCTGGGTCCGGCACCTGGGCGTGGCCGGGGCCTTCGTCTTCATCGGCGTCTACATGGTGGCGACGGTGCTTTTCCTTCCCGGCGCCGTCTTTACGATCGCAGCCGGGCTCGTCTACGGGATCGTGGGGGGCACCGCGGTGGCGCTGGTCGGGGCGACGCTCGGCGCGGCCCTGGCCTTTCTGGCTGGTCGCTACCTTTTGCGCAAACGGATCGAGAGTTTCGCAAAAAAGAACCAGAAATTCGGCGCGATCGACGAGGCGATCGGGGAACAAGGCTGGAAGATTGTCGGATTGCTTCGGCTCAGTCCGCTCATTCCTTTTAACGTCAGCAACTACTTCTACGGAGTCACCTCGATCGGCTTTTGGCCGTATCTGCTCGCCAGCTTCTTCGGCATGATGCCGGGCACGCTCCTTTACGCTTACCTCGGCGCGATCGGTCAGGCGGGGCTGGGTGGGGGCGGAAAAAAGGGGCACAGTCCGCTCGAGTGGACTTTTCTCGGGATCGGATTGCTCGCCACCATCGCAGTGACGGTCTTCGTGAGCCATCTCGCGAAGAAGGCGCTCAAAGACAAAGGCGCGACAAAGAAGAAATAACCCAGCGGTGGCTCGGAAAATGAGCTCAGGCCGGCCTGGCGGGGCGTTTTCCTTGGTCACCGATTTGCGGCGCTCAGGTCGTACTTGGAAGAAGGACAAACCGCGACGTAGATTCGCGCCAGATCGCATATGGAAATTTCGAACGTCGCAAGTGGTCGCTCGAGGGCACGGAACCGAAATCTGAGCGACCCCTCGCGGGCCGAGGGAAGCGGGCGGCACTCTCGGCCCGGGGATTCTTTCCGGTTGGCCCTCGGACGTTTCTGGCCGGATCGCTGGTGGCCGAACGCGAAGAATACCACCGCGCCGGCGGCGCCGGTCCTCCGCCAGCCGCTGCTTCCGGCCGGCCAGCTTTCCTTCATCTGCAACATCTGCGGCCACGCCGCCTCCGCCCCGCTCGAGCAGGTCGCAGAGCGGGAGGCGATCACCTGCAGTTGCGGCTCGACGCTCCGTTTTCGCTCGATCATCGCGGCGCTGGAGGACCGGCTTTTCGGCCAGATCAGCCCGCTCGCGCAGTTGCCGGCGCGGCGTGAAATCAGGGGTCTCGGCATGAGCGAGACCGGCGTTTACTGTCACCTCCTCCAGCAGAAATTCGACTACGTGAACACCTTCCTCGATCGGGCGCCGATTCTCGACCTGATGAATCCGCCTGCGGAGCTTATGGGCACGTTCGACTTCGTGATCTGCTCCGACGTGATGGAACATGTGCCCGTGCCAGCGGAGCAGGCCTTCCAGAACCTGCGGCGATTGCTCCGGACAGGTGGGGTCGTGGTTTTTACCGTGCCGTATACGTTAGGCGAAGGGATTGTGGAGCATTTCCCCGATCTCTACCAATACGAGCTGGTCGGGAGCGGGGCAGAGCTCTGCCTGGTCAACACCACCCGCGGGGGCGAAGAACAGACCTTTCGCGATCTGCATTTCCATGGCGGCGATGGCTCGACCCTGGAAATGCGGCTCTTTTCGCTCGACGGCGCGGTCGGTTCGTTGGAGCGGGCGGGGTTCCGAGATCTGGAGCTCCATCGCGCCTCGTTGCCGCATTGGGGTGTGGTGAATTTCGAACAGATTTCGCTGCCCATCACGGCGCTTGCCGGTTGACGTTGGGCCGACGGAGAGATGGCGTGCCTTTTTGGGTTAACGAACTCACGCCGCTTTTCTGGAGGGATGAGCTCCTGCGAATCCTGGTGCTTGATGTCGCGGTAGCTTGATCTCGAATTTCCACCCGCGGCGTCGCGGAGCTCCGCCCTCCAGGTGTAGGCGTCTCCGGGAGGCTTAAGAAAAAGGCGCGACGACAAAGCAGGAATCAGAGTAAAACAGCGCGACCGAATGAGGCCGCCCGATTCCCATCCCGCTGAAAACACGGCGTCGCCCGCTCAGGCGAGCCTACTCGCGCGGGTGGCTCTGGCTTTAACCGATTGGACCGAGCGTTGGGTGCCGGATGCTTTCGTCTTCGCGCTTCTCGCGACGCTGCTGGTGATTTTCGCCGGAGTCGCTTTTACGCCCTCGAGCCTTCCCGAGGTCATTGATGCCTGGGGACACGGTTTGTGGGAGTTGATCCCGTTCACTCTGCAGATGGCGCTCATTATCATCACCGGGCATGTGCTGGCGACTTCGCCGCCGGTGGGCCGGGTCATCCGGCGGGTGGCGGCCTGGCCGACCTCGCCGCGGCAAGCCGTCGCGCTGGTCACGTTTTTCGCCATGGCCAGCTCCTGGTTCAACTGGGGCTTCAGTCTCATCTTCAGCGCCGTGCTCGCCCGCGAAGTGGCGCGCCGCGTCGTGGGCGTGGATTACCGGGCGCTCGCCGCAGCCAGTTTTCTCGGTCTCGGGAGTGTCTGGGCGCAGGGCCTGAGCGGGTCGGCCGCCTTGCAAATGGCCTCGCCCGGCGCGCTGCAGCCGCAGATTCGGGAGATCGTTGCGCGTGGCGGCCTGGTCCCGGGCGGGCTTGTTCCTTTCAGTCACACGATATTTCTCTGGCAGAGCCTCTTGTCGGTGGTGGTCGAGATCGCGGTGGTGACGACGGTGATGTGGCTGGCCACGCCGCCCGCAGGCCGCGGCAAAACCGCAAGCGATCTCGGCATTGCGCTGGGCCAGACGGAAATCGAGCCGCCGGCGGCCGCCGCTCACCCGGCCCCTGGTCAGTGGCTCGAACATTCTCCGATCCTTAACTGGCTCATCGTGCTCATCGGCGGCACCTATCTGGTGCGCTACTTCCTGCACGCCGCCGAGCCGCTCAACGCGATCAATCTGAATACGGTGAATCTCACCTTCTTGCTTCTTGGGTTTCTTTTGCACAGAACTCCGGCGCGTCTCATGCACGCTGTGCAGAGCGCGACGCCCGCCGTCTGGGGAGTCATCCTGCAATTCCCATTCTACGCCGGCATCGCGGGCGTCATTACTTCGACTCACCTGAGTCAGCGTATTGCCCATATGTTCGTTAGTCTCTCGACCGCGCAGACCTATCCGGCGATCGTGGCGATTTACTCGGCCGCGCTCGGCGTGTTCGTTCCCTCGGGGGGGTCGAAATGGGTCGTGGAAGCGCCTTACGTGATGGCCGCCGCGCACACCCTCAAGGTGCACCTGGGCTGGGTCGTCTCGGCCTACGACTTGGGCGAAGCGCTCGCGAATCTCGTGCAACCCTTCTGGATGTTGCCCATCCTCGGGTTATTCCAGCTCCGCGCGCGCGACGTCATGGGTTATACTTTTGTCGTCTTCCTCGTCCTCGTGCCGGTGGTTTTGCTTCTAGTCACCCTGCTCGGCGCTACTTTGCCTTATCCGCTTTGAGGGAGGTAGCTCGCGCCACTCTGCCACCGCCCGGCTCAGTAGCGGCCGGTCCGTTCAAGGAGCGGTTCCCACCAGGCGCGATTTTGGAGATACCAATCGATCGTGCTGCTCAGGCCTTCGCGGAATTCGTGGCGCGGCGTCCAGCCGAGCGCGCGTTGCGCGAAAGAAGAATCGATCGCATAACGACGGTCATGCCCGAGGCGGTCGGTCACGAAGGAGATGAGGCTCTCGGGTTTTCCTAACGACGAGAGAATCCACTTCACCGTTTCGAGATTCGGCATCTCGCTATCCCCCCCAAAATTGTAAACCACGCCCGGTTTTCCCTCGAAAAGGGCGGCCACGATGCCGGCGCAATGATCCTCCACATGGATCCAATCGCGCACATTCATCCCGTCGCCGTAGACCGGGAGCGGCTCGTCGCGGAGCGCTTTCACGATCATGAGCGGGATTAGTTTTTCGGGAAATTGGTAGGGGCCGTAATTGTTCGAGCAACGGGTCACGATGACTTCCTGGCCGAAAGTGTGATGGCTGGCCAGGGCGAGGAGATCGGCGCTGGCTTTGCTCGCGGAATAAGGCGAGCTGGGCTCGATCGGCGATTGCTCGGTGAAACGCCCGGTCTCGCCTAACGACCCGTAAACTTCGTCGGTCGAGACCTGGAGGAAGCGCTTGACCCCGTGGCGCCGGGCGGCGTCGAGGAGCACGCTCGTGCCGACGATGTTGGTGTGGATGAAATTTTGCGGGGAATTGATGCTGCGATCGACGTGGGATTCGGCCGCGAAATTGATCACGGCAAAAAATTGCTCCTCGTGCAGGAGCGTCTCCATGCGGTCGGCGTCGGCGATGTCGGCCTGGAAGAATTCGTAGCGCGCCCCGTGTTCCTCGACCACGCCATCGAGATTGGCCAGATTTCCGGCGTAGGTGAGGGCATCGACATTGGTCACAGAAGCCGGCTTGTAATGTTGCAGAATGTAACGAATAAAGTTACTCCCGATGAATCCACAGCCGCCCGTAACCAAGATGCGCATTGACGCGCTACCTAGCAGCGGAGCCGAGCTCGCGCGAGCGGAAATTGACCAGACCGGCCCGCCGCTCCCGCTGGCCGAGCGGCTCGCCCGGATCGACTGGACGCCCTGGCTCATTCTCGCGCTGGGGACGCTCCTGCGTTTTCTCCTCCTGAGCATGAAGCCGCCCCATTTCGACGAGGGGATCAACGGCTGGTTCGTCGATCAGATGCGCCGGACGGGCTTCTACAAATACGACCCGACCAATTATCACGGGCCGCTCCATTTCTACATTCTCTTCCTGGCCCAGACGCTGCTCGGGCGGCACATCTGGGCGCTTCGGCTGCCGGTGGTGCTCGGCAGCATCGGCTCGATTTGGGTGGCGCTGCGTTTCGCGCCGCTCGTGGGGCAGCGCGCCAGCCGGCTGGCCGCGCTGGCCATGGCCGTCTCGCCCGGCTTCATCTTTTACGGGCGCTACGCCATCCACGAAGTCTGGCTTTTGCTTTTCTCCATGCTCTTTGTGCTCGGGCTTCTCGGGCTCTGGAAAATCGGGACCCGGAACTATCTCTGGTGCATCGGGCTGGGTGTGGCCGGGATGATCCTGACGAAAGAGACTTACATCATCCACATCGGCTGCGCGCTCATCGCCGGAGGCGCGCTCTGGGTTTCGCATCTGCTTACTCCTTTGCCTGACTTGAAACGGACGCGCGGGAGCTGGGATTACGCGGATCTCGCGATGGTCTGCCTAACGAGCGTTTTCTTCATCGTATTTTTCTACTCGGGCACCTTTCTCAACTGGCCCGGGTTACGCGGGCTTTATGAGACCTTTGCCGCCTGGTATCAGACGGGCGAGAAAGGGAATGGTCACGAGAAACCCTGGCCGTACTGGTTTGAATTGATCGTACGCTACGAGTGGCCGATCCTGATCGGGTTAATCCTTTGCCTGGCTTGTCAGTACTACCGCAACTTTGCGGTCCGCTTTTTGGCGATCTACGGCGTCGGCGTGCTGGCAGCTTACAGCATCGTTAACTATAAGACTCCCTGGTGCATCATCAGCATCGTCTGGCCGCTCTTATTCGTCTTCGCCGCGGCCGGGAGCGCCCGCCGGATTCCTACCCGGGCCTTCGGCACGGCGGGCGGCGCTTTGCTCGGCTTTGCGCTCGGGGCGGTGGGCAGTTATTTCCTGCAAGGGAGCGCCGTGCGGGCGGCCTGCCCGCTGGGCAGTTATCTGCGCGAGGCGGGGGCGATCACGTTGGCCGCTTCGAGCACGAGCGCGGCATGCGGGGAGATCGGCTGGTGGTTTTTCGGTTGCGCGCTGGTCGTGGCGCTGCTCGGCGGAGGCGTGGGCTGGTTGCTCGGGGGAACGATGGCGCTTGGCGAAGGCGTGCTCCGCACCGTCCAACGCGGTGCCGTTGGTTTGGCCCTCCTAGTTTCGTTAGGCATGGCCATTTCCTTGAACTATTTCCGCTGCACCACCGATACGGAGCCGTATGTCTATGTGCAGACTTACAACGATATCTATAAGTTAACCGGCCCCGTCTTGCGCCTGGCCCGGAGTAACCCTGCTTACTATGGCATGGTCGGGCATATGATCCGGACGAGTGCCTATCCCTTCCCCTGGCTTCTGGCCGATTTCCCGAATGTCGGCTATTACGAGCATGAGACCTTGCCGGCCAAGATCGATGCTGACTTTCTCCTCGTGCAAGAAGATAAGATCGCGCAGGTCGAAGAAAAGCTTCAGGGGAACTATTACACCACGCCGTTAACTATTCGCCCTTATCAAGACACCTCGAAGCTTTTCCTGAGCGCCAAGACCTTTCGCAAGCTCTTCCACAATGCCCCCCCGGATTTCGTGGGAGCCCCAGCCCCGAAAATCGCGCCGCTGAAATGAAGCTGCTCGCGGGCGGCCTTATCCTGGTCAACATCGCCAGCGTCGCCGGCCTCCTTCTCGGCATGCTCGGGGGCGGTCTCGATGCGGGGTTGGCCCTCCTGGCCCTGACCGCGGGCGTCGCGGCGGCGGCCTGGGCATGGTGGGGAACGGCGCCCTTTTCAGCGAGCGTCGCCCTCGAAGTTGCGCCGGACGAAGGGCAGTCGAAAAAGGCGCGCCGCCGGCGGAAATTGGCGGCCGAAAAAACCGCGACCGGCCGGCGCGTGAAGCGTCTCTGGACTTGCGCGGTCGGCTTTGTTTTCGCGCTCTTTGCTTTCCGGTCGTTTTGCTGGCTGCTCTATATCGACGGAGCGAATCTGCGCATCCAATCGCCTTACAATCTGGGCGATCTCTCGCTCCATCTTACCTACATCAAATATCTGGCCCACGGCGCCGCCCTTTGGCCGGATAACCCGATCTATGTCTTCAGCAAGTTGCGTTATCCGGTGGGCATCGATCTTTTCAACGCCCTCCTCCTCCTCGCGCATGTCGACGTGATTCGCGGTCTCGTCTGGATCGGGCTGCTTGGGTCGCTCGCCACCTTTTACGGGTTCTATCGTTGGGGCGGGCCTTTCGGGGTGGCCGGGTTTCTCTTTAACGGCGGGCTTGCGGCCTACCCGTTTTTTTCCACTTGGAAATTTGCTGATTATCAGGGCGAGGGGATCGCCTGGAAAAGCATTCCCCTGACCATGTTCGTGACCCAGCGCGGTTTGCTCTACGCCATTCCCGTGGGGTTACTCCTCTTTCTGCATTGGCGGCGGAAATATTTCTCCGGCGCGCCAAATCGCGGGCTGCTGCCGTGGTGGGTCGCGTGGTCGCTCTACGCCTTCCTGCCGCTCTTTCATGTGCACGCTTTTCTGGCGCTCTCGATCGTGCTCGGTTGCTGGCTCGTGTTCGGCCCCGCCGCCGTGCGCAAAGAGATCGCCACCCTGCTCCTCGCAGCCTTTCTTCCCGCCACCGGCCTCATCTGGCTCATCACCGATCATTTCCAGGCGAAATCAGTCCTCGCCTGGGCGCCCGGCTGGCTCCAATCCGATCCCGGCTATTCCACTTCTGCGCCCGTTTTTTGGCTCTATAATTTCGGCCTCGCCTTGCCCGCCGCAATCGCTCTCGTCGCGCTCATCGCCTGGCGGACGAAACAGCGCGCGGAGAAACCTTGGTGGACCGATTCCCTCGCTTTCGTGGGCCCGGCGGTGGCGATATTTCTCTTCGCCTTCTGCGTCAAAACCGCGCCCTGGCCCTGGGACAACACGAAGCTTTTTATCTGGGCCTACTTCCTCGTTCTGCCCTTCCTTTGGCGCGATCTCATCGCCCGCTGGCCCTGGGTCGTGCGCGCTGGGATTTGCTTCGTCCTTTTCGCTTCCGGGTTCATTTGTCTGATCGGCGGTCTCCGCGTGGGCTCGCCCGGCTTCGACCTCGCCCAGCGCGCGGAAGTCGACGCCATCGGGAGCGTGCTCCGACCGCTGCCGATCGCAGGCCGCTTCGCTGCATTCCCGACCTACAATCATCCGCTTCTCCTCAACGGCCGCAAAGTCGTGCTCGGCTATCCCGGGCACCTCATGTCGCAGGGCTTCGATTACGGGCCGGTTGAGGAGCAGTTGAAAACGCTCATGCTCGGCGCGCCTGATTGGCGCGAGCGGGCGCGCGCTTTGCGGGCTCGCTACCTTTTCTGGGGCGAGGAAGAAAAGCGCGCCTATCCCTCAAGCACGCAGCCGTGGCGGACGCAGGCGGCGGTGGTGGGGCAGGGCGCGTGGGGCGCGATCTACGATCTGGAGCGAAGCGCGCCCCGCTTGCGCCAGTAGCTGCGGGCGAGTCGCGCGGAGCGGCTGGGCGCGATCGAGGATGAGCTGGCGGAGCGGCATCTTCTGCTCCGCGAAAGCGGCCACCTCCCGCGGATCGATCAGGATGTCGTTAGGCAAAAAAACCAGCAGCTTGACCGCGGGATGATCGCGCCGGAAGCGCACGATATTCTCCGCGATCGTCTGCTCGGCCACGAGATGGGCGTGATAAAGGCGGCGCAGGTTGAGCCGGCGGAGGCGGGCCGAGCCGGTGGCGCGCTCGACGAAATTTTCCAAGGCGCCCGGGCGCGTCCGATACCCTTGCGGTAAACTGTTTTTCTCCTCCGCCGAAAGGGCGGTGCCGTCGCGGATTTTGCCCAGCAGCTCGCGCGACCCGCCCAGTGCGACCTGGCCGAGATCGGGGCGCAAGGTTTGGCGGAGCCAGGCGCCCCGCTCCGGCTGGGCGAGCTGTTCGAGCAATTGCCCAGCCGAAATTTCCTGCCGGCTCCATTGTTCAAAGAGCGGTTGTGCGATCGCGGGAATCTCCGCCCACCCCAGCGCGACGCGCTCGCCACTTCGCTGCATCCATTCCACGATCTGCGCCGCGGAGTGCAAGCCGTCTGTCGACGTTTTCGTTAGGCTAAAATAAATGGCGTCGGCTGCCCGCAGCCGGTTTTCCCAGGCTTGATCGATCGGCGCGGCCGGAGCCGGGGCCGAGGCCGCGCCTTCCGGCAAACGCGGCTCGCGCAGGTGCCCGCACCCGCAGAGACAACCCGCGACGAGGAGCGGAAAAATCGCCCGCTTCACATTTCGGGCTGACTGCGCGGGGCCGGTAAAAGCACGGGATGCGGCGGCCGCACGGTCGAGCGAAAGTCGCGACCCGTCCGCCAGCCGGCGGCGACAATTTTGCAGCCGATCGAGAGCGTCCGCGTCCAGCTCACCCCTGAGACTTTTTGTTGGCCACCGAGACGGCGGCGTTCCGTCACCGGAATCTCGCGGATGGTCGCCCCGAGTTTGGCGGCGGCGACCTGGGCTTCGATGGTCCAGCCGTAGGTCATTTCGCGTGGCGCGATGCGCTCGAAGAGCGACCGGCTCAGGATACGCAACGGCCCGAGATCGCGGAAAGGGCGCCCGCTCAAAAGGCCGCACCAGAGGCCGAGGAGCGCGTTCGCCACCATGTGGCGCAAGGTCATGCTCCGCCAGTTGTGCAGGCGGGTGGTGCGCGCGCCAAGGACGAAATCGTAGCCTTGCGCGTAGGCGGCGGTCACCCGCAGGAGATCGGCCGGGGCGTTTGCGCCATCACCCGCGCAAAAAAGGTAGGCTTGAATCGCCGGGAAAAAATCGTTCGTTAGGCGAATGGCCGCCGCGCAACCGTAGCCGTAGCCGCGCTCCTCGGTCTCGGCCACCAGGACCGGCCGGCGGCGCGCCACTTCCGCGGTCTCGTCGGAGGAATCGTTCACCCCCACGGCGATAACGAACTTTTCCGGGTCGAGCGTGCGCAAAAGTTCGTCCAGGACCGGCCCGAGGCAGACCGCCTCGTTGCAGGCGGGAATGATGACGGCGATCTCGGGCGATAACATCTCGGTAGCGGGCAAAGTTAAGAGTAACGCAAGCAGGCGCTATTCCAACGCGACCGGGGAAGTGGGCGCGCTCCGGTTGAGCACGAGCTGCCCTTCGGCGACCCGCTGTTCGCCGACCCTCGCCTGGACCTGGAATTGCCAGAGCTCGCCGACCTGCGCGAGCTTCTCCGCGCGCAGGAAAATCTCCTCTTCCGGCCGGACTGCCGCGAAAAATTTCATCCCGCGAATGGCCGAGAGGAGAAAGAGCGGCCGCTCCTTTTCTCCGAACCCGGAAGCGGCGGCGATCCCGGCGGTTTGGGCGAGGGCTTCGGTTAAAATCACCCCCGGGACGAGCGGATTTCCCGGGAAATGTCCGGCCCACATCGGATCGTCGGCGGCAAAGCGAGTGGCGCATTCGGCCACTTTTCCCGCCTCGCAGTGGAGCAGTTGCCTAACGAAAAGGAAGGGCGGCCGATGAGGCAGCCCGAGCGCCTCGGGGGTGGCCGCCTCAGCCGTTGACGAAGTAGGCAAATTTCCAGCTTCCATTGACCCGCCGGATGCCGGCGCGGTAGCCGTCGTAGGTCGCGGCGGGATCGGCAAATTGCGGCGGGGACACCATGTAGTTCTCCTTCGGGACGAAGCGCTCGGCCATGATGCCGTTCAGTTCAGGCCAAAGATTGTTCTCATCCCAGTATTGGAAAACGCCCTCGCCAGAACCTTCCGGGCTCAGCCGGTAGCCGAAATCCACCGTCATCATCGAAGCGACCGCCTGGACGTCGTGGGCGGCGACCGCCCGGCGCAGCCGCCCGAGGAAAGCCTGGAAATCGACCGAGCCGGTTTCGTCGATCGTCGGCTGGGTCGCGGTCGTGGCCGGCTTCTTGGAATTCTTCTTCGGGCTGGTCGTGGGGCAGCCGGTCAGCGCGAGGGCCGTGAGCAGGGTGAGACAGATAAAAAAGGGCGTTTTCATTGCGGGCAAAGTAGCTCTCACATACTCAGCCAATTTCCGCAACGCCCGCCGCAACTTCAATCGTGGGAAGAGCGGAGACGGCGCCACCGTTTGCGTAGCGGATGGAGGAGAAAGACGAAGAAAAATACATTCCAGAGATCCCGCCAGGTCGAGGGCGGACTGGTGAGGCGGAGCGGGCCTTGGCGCAGCGCCTGGAGCACCGCGGGAATGGTCAACTCGGGCGGCCGCGGCAGACTCGTATAGTGCGCGCCAAAGGCGGACAGGCGGTGCGCATCCGAAGTGGCCAGGAGGGGTTTGCCTTGGGTCGCGGCGACCTGGCGGGCGCGCCGGTTCAAATCGAAGAGGCCTTTGTGAAAATGGCAGATTTCGATCGCGTCGAAACAATCGATCTCCTCGAGGAGGCGCTTGCCTAACGAACCGCCAAGAAAGAAAAACGGGTGGGGAGCGAAGCAGAACAGAGAAGCGCCCCGCCGCTCCCGCAGGCGGCGCAGATCGGCGAAGGTCCGGATTTCCGCGGCCTCGTTAGGCTGGACGTTGAGCAGGACGACGTCGGCCCCTTCGAGCCGCAGCTCGGCTGCGGGCAGGAGCAAAATGCCCATGGCGGCGGCATCGGCGAAGACTTCCGGCCGATCGAAAACCTTGTCGTGTAAAGTGATCGCGAGCACGCCGAAACCGAGCGCCCGCGCCCTTTCCAGCAACTGATGGGCGGAATAATCGAGATGATCTTTTGGGTCGTCGAGCGTGTGGATATGCAGATCGACCTTGATCCACTCCCCGGGTTTATCGTGCTCGTGAGCGCGACCGTCATTCCTGCCTCGGTCCATTTTAAAGATTAAATGCAGGTTCCAAGCCGTGCGCGGAAAGTTCTTGTCCGGGCTGGAGCGGGGACGGTGGAGGGACGACCTCCGTGTCGTCCGCGAGTGTTGGGCTGCCTTGGATTTCCACTTAGAACCACGGACGGGACAGAGCCCGTCCCTCCACCAGGCATGGCACGCCCCAAGGCAAGGGACGAGCACGATTACGATTACGAGTAGGAGCATGAGTAAGAGCGGGGAGGGGAGCTTGCTTTCCGCGCGTCCTCATTCAACTTTCTCCCACTTCCCGCTCGGGTGGTGAAATGGCAGACACGTACGTTTGAGGGGCGTATGCCGCAAGGCATGGGGGTTCAAGTCCCCCCCCGAGCACCCCCTCCTTCCTGTTCTTAATCCTTATCCACTAATTTGGGGCATGAGCACGGATGCCTGACTAACGGCGTCCGGGATTTTCGCGCGGAGCGCGCCCCGAGACCGGCGCTTCGCGGGGATACGTTTCGCGTCCCACAAAAAGCTGGGCGCGTTGGGCGCGTTGATCTCACGGATGCTCTGATGGGTTCATCTTTCTTGACCCGTACCCCGAGACCTCACGTGAGATCCCTCGCCGTCTGCGTGGGCTCGGGAAGACAAAATGAGAGTGGCGAGTGAACGCAGGACGTCGGCAGGATTGAACGCTAAACAGACAGTCGGGAGGCGCGGGAGTCCGCGTCGCTTGGGAATGGCGTGCCCGAGAGCCGCGCTTCGCAGAGCGAAGCGTCTACAGGTGATGAACTCTGCTCGTCAGCGTACGAACACGAGCGCGACTACGAAGCCGCCTCACGAGCCTCGGGAGGAACGAGCGCGGGCGCCGGACTGCAGAGCCTGACCACGACCAGAAACCAGAGCAGCGCCAGGGGCAAAAAGGTCGGCAGCCAGAGATTGGCTTGCGAGAGCACGCTCAGATTGAGCAAAGCGTAGCCCGCGCTGAAAATGATCGCGCTAAGCAAAAGGGTCGAGGGCGCGATCCGCCCCAGAAACCAACTCAGCAGCACCGCCGCGAGGACGAAGCCCCACGCCAGCGCGGGGGGAGAGGAGCGCACATAGGCGTGATTCTGGATGGTCGCGATGGCGGACGCGTAATAGTTCGCGGGTTGCAGCGGGTCGCCCGCCAGGCGGAGCAGAACGATCTGATCTTTGAGGTTATCGACGTTGAGCGAAGGCGGCCGATTTCCTTCGTGCTCCTGGGCGGCGAGAAGCAGCTGGTCGAGGGTGAGATGACGCACGCTCTGGCCGGCGATGGGATTGATCGTGGTCGTCCCGTCGGGATGGAGGGGAATGGTCCAGCCGTTCGGCAGAAGAATCTTCGAGCCGAGCTGAATCTGCACTTCCGCTGGGGTGAGGCGAAGCCAAAGCATGATCGCCTGGAGCGGAAAAGAAGGCACGATTTCGCCCCGGTATTCGAAGAGCATAGGCACGCGCAGCGGATCCGCCTGTTCGTTAGGCTGATTGCTGAAGCCAGGCGTGGAGATGAGCCGAATGTCGTCGTCCGGCTGGCGGGCGACGCCGGCAAATTGGGGCAGCTGGCCGCGGTTTCCGCTCACCTTCGGGAAAACCGCGAGATCGTCGAGCGCCAGGTCGCGCGGGCCTTTCTCGCCCAGCTCGAAGGCCACCAGCAACTTGGGCACGCGCATGGCCTGGTCGATGAAAATTTGCTCCTGGGTCTGGTCGCGATCGCGCCAGATGAGCATCGGCTCGAGCGCCACGACGGTGGGCTGAAATTCCAGTACGGCCTGGAGGAAAAGGGCGTACTCGAGCGGGGAGAGCGAGCGGCGTTCGGCCACTCCGGGCTTCAAGGGCGGCGCTTTTTCCGGGGGCAACATTTTCTGAAAATCATCCCGCCCGATCTCCACCAGAGTGACGGGCGCGGGAGGCAGTCGCGACTCGGCGTGCTGGACGAACCAGTTCAGAAAAAGATCGTCGACGCGTTGCAGGCGCGGTTCGCGCAGGATGAGGAGCCCGAGGAGCAGGACGACGAGAATGAGCCAGGGCGACGGACGACGCATTGGCGCAGAAGCTAAGGAGCGGCGGAGGCGAAAACAAACCGAATCTGCCCACCGCCCTAACGAAAGTAGCCGCGCTGTTTCTCGCTGATGGGCCGCTCCAGGCGCTCCAGCACGAGGAGCATGTCTTCCCAGACTTTGCGTTTCTCCGTGTTGCTCTGGTTTCGCAGGAGGTAGGAGGGATGATAAGTAATCATGAGCGGCGTCTCCTGATAGCGGTGCCAGCGGCCGCGCAATTTCCCCATCGGCTCGCGGATCGCGAGCAGGCCTTCGACCGCGGTGGCGCCGAGGGCGACGAGCACTTTGGGCTGGATGATCTCGATCTGCTCGGCCAGGTAGGGGAGGCAGGTAGCCATCTCGTCCGTGGTCGGCGGTCGGTTCCCGGGAGCGCCCGCGGGCATGTTCGGTCGGCATTTGAGGACGTTGGCGATGTAGACTTCTTCGCGGGTGAAACCCATCGCGCCGATGATTTTGGTGAGCAGTTGGCCGGCCCGGCCGACGAACGGTTCGCCCAGGCGATCTTCCTCGGCGCCGGGCGCTTCCCCGATGAACATGAGGTCGGCGTCGACGTGACCTTCGCCGAAAACCGTCTGGGTGCGCGTGGCGGCGAGATGCGGGCAGCGGACACAGACGGAGACGCGAGCGCGGAGCGGGTCGAGGCCGGCCGCTTGGCTGGCGGACTCGTTAGGCGGGACGGTCTGGAGAAGGCGGTGGAGAGCGCGGAGGCTGGCCCGCGGCGGGCGCTCGCTCTCGCGCCGAAGCTGGCCGAGCGCGGCCAGAACGGTTTCGAGGGCGGTCGCGAATTCGCTCATGGTCCCGCTCATCTTGAAGCTTTTGCGCGCGGCGGCAAACCCTTTGATGGTGCGACGGATGAGCGCGCGCCTGGAGGATTACGATTTCCAATTACCCGGAGGCTTGATCGCGCAACGGCCGCTCCCGCGCCGGGAGGCATCGCGCATGATGGTGCTGGAGCGCGGCGCGGGCACGATCGCGCACCGGCGTTTTGCCGATCTTCCGGAGTTCGTTAGGCCGGGCGACCTGCTGGTTTTAAACGACACCCGGGTGCTGCCGGCCCGGCGCTTTTCCGATGACGGCGCGATTGAATTTTTGTTTCTCGAATCGCTCGACCCGCGGAGCTGGAAGTGTCTGGTCAAGCCGGGGCGGAAGATGCGTCTCGGTGCCGCGGTCGTGCTCGACGGCGTGACCGGGCGGGTAGCGGAAATTTTTCCGGAGGGCGAGCGGCTCGTTCGCTTCGAGCGCGCGCTCGACCCGTATCGGGGCGGGGAAATTCCTTTGCCGCCTTATCTCGAGCGGGCGAGCGACGCGGAGGATGTGCAGCGTTACCAGACCGTGTTTGCGCAGGCGCCGGGCGCGGTGGCGGCGCCGACCGCGGGGTTGCATTTTACGGCGGAGATTCTGGCGCGCCTGCCGCACACTTTCGTCACTTTGCATGTGGGCACGGGGACTTTCCGGCCGGTGCTAAGCGCGGCGATCGCGGAGCATCGGATGCATGAGGAGCGCTTTGTCATCACGGGCGAAGCGGCTGCGGCGATCAATGCCGCCGAGCGCGTGCTCGCGGTGGGCACGACCTCGGTGCGGGTGCTGGAAGCGGCGACGCGAACGGAGGGGAAGCTGGGTGCGCAGGAAGGCGCGACCGATATTTTTATTTATCCGCCCTACCAATTCCACGCGGTCGACCGGTTGCTCACGAATTTTCATCTCCCGCGCTCGACTTTGCTGATGCTGGTGGCGGCTTTGGCCGGGCGGGAATTTATCTTGCGCGCTTATGCGGAAGCGGTGCAGGAAGGTTACCGCTTTTATAGCTACGGGGATTGCATGCTCATCCTCTAAGCCTGCGCCCTCATGCTCGGGCTCGTGTTAAGGTGAGAGCGATGGAACCCGCCGCCGCCATGTCTCCGGAGCCTCAGGGCGAACTCGTCATCCGCACGATCGCGATGCCCGCGGATACCAACCCCAACGGCGACATCTTCGGCGGCTGGCTCATGGCGCAGATGGATCTGGGAAGCGGCATTCTCGCCTCGAAGAGGGCTAAAACCCGCGTTGTCACCGTGGCGGTGGACGGAATGTCGTTTCTCCAGCCGGTGCGAGTCGGCGATACCGTGGCCTGCTATGCGCGGGTGGAATCGGTCGGTCGTACCTCGATGAAAATTCCCGTGGAAGTGTGGGTGCAGCGTTACATGCGGACCGAGCAAACGCTGGTCACCCGCGCCGTCTTCACCTACGTGGCGGTGGATCAGGCGGGCCGGCCTGTCCCGGTGACGCCGGAATAAAACGCCGCCCCCGTTTAGCTGGCTACAAGCATCCCCTTCGGCGCCGCCACCCCGAGCCCGATCAGGCCGCCGCGGACCATTTCCTGGACGACCCGGTAGATTTTCAACTCGCTGAAGCTGGCGGCTTCATAGACGGCGCGCAGGGAAAGTTGCCGGCTGTAAATGTTTTGCCAGATCGTCTCGGCGACCAGCCGTAATTCCTCCAGCTCCGGGTCGTCCCAGGTGAGGTTGATTCTTTTGCGCAGGAGCGTGACCGAATCGTCGCGGAAATGCCGCCGCACATCGTCGAACTGGTCGCGCTGGTGGATCGCGGTGATGAGCATTTCGTCGGCTGGCCGGTCCAGGGCAGTGCCGGCCTCAGGCTCGCTGCGGTCGGTCGCTTTGGAGAAGGAAAACGTCGCGGTCGGCTCATCGTGAAGGAAGAGCTGCCAAAAGGCTTCCTCCCCCACGAGATGGTCGAAGCGCCCCCAGCGCGGGGTGCCCTTATCGAAATAAAATTCCGCGTTCGTCCCGCTGCTCTCGTTCGTGACCATGAGCAGGCCGGTCTGCTGCGATTGCCGGATCGTCTGGTAGACCGTGACGATGTCGAAATTCCCCAGGCTGCCGCTGAGTTCGAAAGCGTTATGCTGGGAGCGGGCCAGCTCGGTCGCTTGAAAGAGCCGGCTGGCCAGTTTCTCGGTCAGAAAAAGGAAGAAAGAGGGCACCCGCCGGAGGAGCTCGGGAAAATTCTTGCTGTGAAAACATTGCACGCTCAGGGCCGCGCAAGCGCGCACGGCATGGTCGCGCGGGACATGGAGGAGCGCCCCGAGCGCGCCAAAAAGGTCGCCTCGCGACAGGACCGCGGCGGGCGCGCCGCTGGAAGCCTTTTCCAGGATGATCTCGGCCGCGCCCCGGTTGATGATAAAAAGTTCCCCGCCCTCGTCGCCGGAGGAGTAAATCCGCTCGCCTTCCTGGAAATGTCGCACCTCTGAAAGCTGGCCGACCGCCTTCAGTTCGATGAGGCGCAGCGACTTGCAATAGGAGAAGAAGTCGCGCTGCATTCCTGTGGAAAAAGCAAGACTCGTGCGGAGCCCGAGGCAAAATTGCCGCGCAACCCACTTTCCCTCGGGCGCAATCGCCGGTAGACCTTGGCCATGACCGGTTGCGCTTACCTTTTCGAGCGTTTTCCCTCCTTCACCCAGACCTTTTGTTATCGCGAGATCGCGGAGCTGCGCCGCCAAGGATTTGCCCCGGCCATCTTTTCAGTGCGCCGGCCGCAGGGTGAGCCGCCGCAGGATTGGGATCCGGCGATCGTTGCGACGGTGGAATATCTGCCGGAGGAGGAAGGGCTCGTGCGCGAGGTCGAGCGGGCGCTGCGGAAGGGAAAACTGCCGGAAACCGCCGCGCGCGAAATCGCCGCTTGGGGCCGGCAGAGCGATTTCCTGCGGCTTTATCAGGCGGCCTGGCTGGGGCCGCGGCTGCAAGCGCTGGGCGTGCGGCACCTCCATGCGCACTTCGCCGGGCTGGCCGCCCGCACCGCTTACTGGATCGAGCGATTTTTTGGGATTGGCTTCAGCTTTACGGCGCACGCCAACGACGTCTTTGCCCCCAAGCCGTTCGTGGTCTCGTTAGGCAAAATGATGGCGGCAGCGCGCGCGGTGGTCGCGGTGAGCGATTTTGGCCGGGAGTTTTTGCGCGATAAATTTCCCGAGGCCGCGCCCAAAGTCGTGCGCATCTACAACGGCATCGACCTCGCGCTTTTCCCCCCGGCGACGGGCTCCACGAATCCGCCGCTCCTCCTCTCGATCGGCCGTCTGATCGAGAAAAAAGGCTTTCACCATTTGATCGCCGCGGGCCGTCTCCTGCAGGAGCAGGGGATCGAATTCCGGATGGAAATCATCGGCGAAGGTCCGCTCGCCGAAACTCTCGCCGGGCAAATCGCCCAGTCCGGCCTAACCAACCAGATTGTCCTGGCCGGTCCTCAGCCGCAACGGGAGGTGAGCGCACGCCTCGCCCAGAGCACCCTTTTCGCCCTGCCCTGCATCGCCGAAGCAGGCGGCGGGATGGACAACCTGCCGACCGTGGTGATGGAAGCGATGGCGGCGGCTCTCCCGGTCGTGGCCACGCCGCTCGCCGGAGTGCCGGAGATGGTTCGAGAGGGCGTCACCGGCCTGCTCGTGCCGGAAGGCGATCCGGCCGCGCTCGCCGCCGCGCTCCGCCGGCTCCTGCAGGATCGCCCGTTCGCGCGCTCGTTAGGCGAAGCCGGCCGCGCCCAGGCCGCGGAGCGCTTTGCCATTGCGCAAAGCGCCCGGGATCTACGCGCGCTTTTCGAGCGCCTGCGCGGCCAGGTTTGACCCGAGGCCTTCCGGACGGGACGTTAGTCCGATGAATCCGCGAATTCTTCGCTGCGTTTTTTTCTGCGGCGCGCTCCTCGCATCCGCCAGCTTCGCCCAGGCGGAACACTCTCCGAAGTGGATCGAAACCTACCATCAGCTCCTCGGCAAATACGTCACGAACGACGGAGTGAAATACGCCGCCTGGAAAGCCGATCCGGCCGATTTGGCCAGCCTGCAGCAGGTCGTCGACGGCATTGCGCGGCAGAAAGTTTCCGGCCTGAACAAGAAAGAGCAGTTGGCTTTTTACCTCAACGCCTACAACGCCTGGATCCTGCACGAAGCGCTCGGCAAGTATCCGACCAAGAGCGTGAAGGATTTGCTCTTCACCTTTTTCACCGGGCAACGGATCAAAGTGGCGGGCGAGCCGATGAGTTTTAACCATCTCGAGAAAGATATCATTCGCCCGAAGTTCTCCGATCCCCGGGTCCACTTCGCGCTCAATTGCGCGAGCCGCAGTTGCCCGCCGCTCCAGCCGGAAGCGTTTCGGGGAGAAAAGCTGGACGACCAACTCGACACCTTGACCCGCGATTTCATCAATTCCCCCAAGGGCGTGGATTATCAGCCGGCCACCCGGACGGCCCGGCTCTCGGCGATTTTTGATTGGTACAAAGACGATTTCAAAACGGACGGCGGACCGGTCGCTTTCATCAACCAGCGCCGGACTCCGCCGTTGCCTAACGACACTAGGATTGAGTACCAGAAATACGACTGGTCATTGAACGAAGCGAAATAGATGCAAAAAAACGGGACAGAAAGAGGTCGTTGGCGCGCGCGTTGGCAGGCTTTCCGCCAGCCGGTCACGGAAGAAAAGACGCGGGTATTGAAAGAGCGCTGGGATTCACTCCCCGAAGCATTGCAGACCGACAACCAGATCGCGGGGCGCCATCTCACGCACTGCGGTTTTACCCTGGGCGCGAGTTATTGCTCGTTCCATTGCACCCACTGTTACCTGCCGAAAAACGCCAACTCGATCCCCATCCCGGCCCTCGCGCAGGTCAAAGAACAGATCGACGCCAACCGGCGTTTCCAAGGTCCGGGCGGCGGCTTGCAGATCACCGGCGGCGATGTGGCCGACGCCTACTGGCGGGCCGGCCGCGCCGATGAGCTGGTCGAGATCGTGCAGTACGCTTATTCCGTCGGGTCGGTTCCGATGCTCATGACCCATGGGCAAACGCTCATCGAGCAGCCGGAATTTCTCGAGCGTCTGGTCGTGGAAGGCGGCCTCCGCCAGATTTCCGTCCATGTCGACACGACGCAGGCCGGCCGGCACGGGTACCCGATCGGGCGGATCAAATCGGAGGCCGATCTCCATCCCGTGCGCCAGGCCTTTACCGATCTCGCGCAGCGGGTGCGGCAGAAGACCGGCGTGCCGCTCGAGTACGCGCTCAGTTTTACGGTTACGCGCAAGAACATCGACGACGTTCCCGAGGTTTTGCGCTGGTATTTGGCCGACCCGCAGCGGACGCACATTTGGCGGATGATCAGCTTCCAGCCGGAAGCCGACACCGGGCGCACGATCTACTCCGAGCGGCCGATCACTCCGGCAGACGTCTGGGAAAAAATCTGCGAGGGCGTGGGACTGCCTTTGCGGCGCGATGTTTCCATTTTTGGTCATCCGGACTGCAACAGTTGGGCTTCGCTGCTGGTGGCGCGGCCCTCCGGCAAAATCTTCCCGCTCCTGCCCGACGACAAGAAGTTCGACGCGTTGTTAGGCGAAGTGCTGCGAAAAATTGGCGGCTTATCGCTCGTCAACGACGATGCCGGGACGCCGGTTTTCCGGCTCGCCGGCGTGCTTTTCCAGCATCCGCTCCTCGCCCTGCGCACGCTTTATCGCCTCACCCGCTATATGACTTCGCGGAATGCGCCGCCGGAGATTTTGCGCTCCTTGCTTCGGGGACAGGTCCACACCGTTGGGGTGGGGATGCACAATTTCATGGGCGCCGCGCAGGTGGCAGATGCGCCTAACGACCCGGTCGTGCAGGCCCGGCTCGACTCCTGTGTTTTCAAGGGCGCGGTCAAGCGCAAAGGCGTTTGGGAAGCGGTCCCGATGTGCTCGATGAATCAGCAGACTTGGTCGGAAGTGTATGACGCGCGCCTGCGCGATCCCGAGCTCGCTCAGCAAGCGCAACCGGTCAGCCCGGTCGCGGCCCTCTAGACGCCTCCCCCTGGGAGGCTGTCTGTTAAGCGTTCAATCCAGCCGGCGTCTTGCGTTCCCTCGCCCCTCTCGAATTTGTCATCCCGAGCCCGCGCAGACGGCGAGGGATCTCGCGCAAGGTCTCGGCGTCGTTCTTCAGGAGAGATGAACCCGGCAGCGTTGCCGTGAGATCCCTCGGCGCGCTGCGCCAGCCTCGGGATGACAGGCGCCAGGCTTCTTGTGGGACGCTAGACACGTTTCTTCGAGGCGCGAGGGCGGGGAAGCCAAGAGCGGCCGCAAACGTCTGGACCAGCGCCGCGTAAAGCGAAGCGTCTACAGGAGGCCGCGTATCTGCTCGAGCGCGCGCAGGTAAACGCGGTGCGGGCCGCCGCGCATAAGCTCTTCTTCGACCAGGCTGACCGGATCGTTTTTGCCCGCCGGCAACCATTGCCGCATCTGCCGCCCCTTGAGCCGGCCGAAGGATAATTCGAGCAGGTCGGCCGCGGATTTCTGCTCGACGCAGAACTCCGCGGTCTTTGTCTGGACGGTGAGTTTGCCGATCGGTTCGCCCGGCGCCTCGGCCAGTTTCACCTCGATCTTCTGCACTTTGTCGTCGTCTTTTTTCTCAAAGGCTAACGAGTCGCCTTTCCCCTGGCGGTTTTCCCACTGCAATTGGGCGGCGAGCCAGCCGACGAGGAGAAGCGCGGTGGAGCGGTAACCAGGCGCGTGCTCGACCCGGACGGCTTTGAGGCTGGCGAGATGATGATGGGTCGCGGGATGATCGAAGTATTGCGCGAAGGCGAGGCGGAAATGGACCAGCCGCACCCAGTTGAGATCGCACAAGACCATGCGCTCGCGCGCCTCCTCCTGCGCGGTCTCGACGAGGCGCAATTGCGCGTCGAAATCGCGCCACGACTGGCTGTCGTAGATCACCCGATCAACCCAGGCCCAGAGCTGCGCATCCATCGGCGCGCGAAATTCTTCCTGCCACCAGAGCGTGAGGGGGAGGTCGGAATCGAGCTGGGCGAAGACGATGTTGGGCAGGAAAGCGGTCGAGGCGCCCTGCAGGGAAAAGGAAAGCTGCTCGGAGCAAATTTCTTTGCTCCCGGCTCGGCTGACGTGGCAATGGGCGCTGATCCAGGCTTCCACCTTGCTCTCCTTGGCGGCGGGAGCAGCCGCGATAACGATGGCGCGGCAGGCGTGATTCTCGGCAATGGCCGCGACCAGGGCGGTGTTTTTGCCTAACGAGTCGGGGGCTTCGCTGTAGACCGCGAGGTTGATGAGCGAGGCGCGGGTCATGGCGCCGCTCGCTTCCTCCCAGAGTTTCTTCAATTCCCGATCGATTTTCGTGATCTCAACGGGAAGGCCGGGGGCAAAAGTTTCAGCGGCGGCGGGCATCGTTTTTTCCGTTGCTCAGGAAGTGGCGGGCGTGGTCCGGGCGTCGTTAGGCAAAACGCGCGCGGGGTGGACCGGGAGATCCCTCGCTGCGCTCGGGATGACAAGCACGGGAGCGAATTTTCTCATAGGCGCCTCCAGGCCCGGCCGTCGCGGGCGAGCAGCTCGTCGGCTTTCTCCGGCCCCCAGGAGCCGGCGGGATAGGTGGCCAGGGGCGGCGCGCCTTCCTGGGCGGCCCACGCTTCTTCGATGGTGTCGATGAAGGCCCAGGCCTGCTCGACCTCGTCGCGCCGCGCGAAAAGGGTCGGGTCGCCGCCCATCGCGTCGAGGAGAAGGCGTTCGTAGGCTTCCGGGCTCGCTTTGCCGAAGGAGGTCCCGTAGTGGAAATCCATCTTGACCGACTCGACGCGGAAGCTCGCCCCGGGCACTTTGGCCTGCATGCGCAGGGAGATGCCTTCGTCGGGCTGGATGCGAATCACGAGCACGTTCGAGTCGAGCGGTTGCGCTTCGCGATTGAACAACACCTGCGGCGCTTTCTTGAAATGGACGGAGATTTCGGTGGCCGATTTCGGGAGCCGTTTGCCGACCCGGATGTAGAAAGGGACGTTGGCCCAGCGCCAGTTATCGACGAGCAAACGGAGGGCAACGAACGTTTCGGTTTGCGACTTGGGACCGACTTTTTCCTCGGCCCGATAAGCCTGGACCGGCTTCCCCGCGATCGCTCCCTTGCCATATTGTCCACGCACGACTTCGCGGCCGATCTCGTCTTCCTCGAAGTGGCGAATGGAACGGACGACTTTCACTTTTTCATCGCGAATGCTGTCGGCCTGGAGGTCGCTCGGCGGTTCCATCGCGACCAGGCAAAGGAGCTGGAGGAGATGATTCTGGACCATGTCGCGGAGGGCGCCGGCGCCTTCGTAATAACCGGCGCGATTCTCCACCCCTAACGTTTCCGCGGCCGTGATCTGGACGTGATCGATATGATGGCTGTTCCAGAGCGGCTCGAAAATCGCGTTCGCAAAACGCAGGACCAAAATATTCTGCGCCGTCTCTTTACCGAGAAAGTGATCGATCCGATAGGTCTGATCCTCGGCGAAGGAGCTTTCCACGATGCGGTTGAGGTGACGCGCCGATTTCAGATCGGTCCCGAACGGTTTCTCCAGAATGACCCGGGCCCAGCTTCCTTCGCGCGCTTTGTTCAAGCCGGCTTTTTTCAGGTTCTGGATGATGATCTCGAATTGGTCGGGGGAAGCGGCGAAGTAGAAAAGGCGATTGCCGCGGGTGCCGCTTTCCTGGTCGAGCCGATCGAGGCGCTCGGCCAGTTTTTCGTAGCCGGCTTCGTCCTGAAATTCGCTCTGATGATAGTAGAGCGATTGCGCGAAACTCTCCCAGACTTCGTCGCGCACCGTTTGCCGGGAAAATTTTCGCGTTGCTTCCTCCATTTCCTGGCGGAATTCGTCATCGGTCTTGGGACGCCGGGCGAAGCCGACTACGGCGACGGCCGGCGGGAGCTCCCCATCGGCCGCTATGTTATAGAGCGCGGGGATGAGCTTCCGGTGGGTGAGATCGCCCGTCGCGCCGAAGATGACGATGGCGCACGGCTGCGGGACGGCTTTGTTGGTGAGGCCTTCGCGCAACGGATTGGGTTGGGATTTTTCCTTCATCGATTCAAATTCTAAGTGGAAGAGGAAGCGCGGAGCAGCTGAAAAAACGGCGCTTCGTTAGGCGGCGGAATGGATTCAGCCTGGTAAGGGAAAGCGCCGAGTGAGTTGCTGCACCTTTTCACGCACTCGCCCGAGCGTGCTCTCGTCCTCTTTGCCGGCCAGCGCCTCGGCGATGAGATCGGCGATCTCGAGCATCTCTTCCTCTTTCATCCCGCGGGTCGTGACCGCCGGCGTGCCCAAACGAATGCCGCCCGGCTTGAAGATCGGGTAGGTATCGAAGGGAATGGCGTTCTTGTTCACTGTGATCCCGGCCCGATCGAGGCTGTTCTGCGCGTCTTTCCCGTTGATCTCCTTCGGCCGCAGATCGACCAGCATGAGGTGATTATCGGTCCCGCCCGAGACGATGCGGAAGCCGTGTTTGGCTACGCCGGCAGCGAGCGCTTTGGCATTCAAGACGACCTGCCGCTGATACTCGCGGAAGGAAGGCTGGAGCGCTTCGCGGAAACAAACCGCCTTGGCCGCGATCACGTGCATGAGCGGGCCGCCTTGCACCCCCGGGAAAACCGAGGAGTCGATCGCCTTGGCAAATTGTTCCTGGCAAAGGATGATCCCGCCGCGCGGTCCGCGCAGGCTCTTGTGCGTCGTGGTGGTGACGAATTGCGCGTGCGGCACGGGGCTGGGGTGTTGCCCGCCGGCCACCAGCCCGGCGATGTGCGCCATGTCGATGAAGAGAAGCGCGCCCACGGAATCGGCGATCTGGCGGAGGCGCGGGAAATCCAGGAAGCGCGGGTAAGCCGAAGCGCCGGCGGTGATCATGGCCGGGCGCACTTCTTCGGCCTGGAGGGCGAGCGCGTCGTAATCGATTTGCTCGGTCTTTTCGCTCACTCCGTATTGACTGACCTCGTAGAGTTTACCGGAAAAATTCGCCGGGTGCCCATGAGTGAGATGACCGCCGTGGGCCAGGTTCATGGTGAGGATGCGATCGCCCGGTTTGATGGCCGCGAAATAAACCGCCATGTTCGCCTGCGCCCCGCTGTGCGGTTGCACGTTGACGTGCTCCGCCGCGAAAATCTCCAGGGCCCGATCGATCGCCAACTGCTCGACCACGTCGACGTTCTCGCAGCCGCCGTACCAGCGTTTCCCCGGATAACCCTCGGCGTATTTATTCGTGAGGCAGGAACCCTGCGCTGCCATGACCGCGCGGCTGGTGAAGTTCTCCGAGGCGATCAACTCGATGTTTTCGCGCTGCCGTTTTTCCTCCTCCGCGATCGCTGCGAAAATCTGCGGATCGACCTGGCGCAATCCCCCGCCTAACGATGCCGGCGCGCCCCCGGGCCGGGCTTCGGGGGTGCTTTCCTGCGGTGTATTTCCCATGGTGACTGCTCCGGCGGCGCTCCCACGCGCGGGGCGAGGCAGGGCCATTTCGGTTTGTTCTACGAAGCTGAGCACGCTCGGTAAAGCCTTTTCAATGGCATCGGCGCAATCGTGATAAATGTGGTAACCCATCCCGATCGGATCGGGCAGATCGCGCCAGAGGGTGGCGCCCGGCTCTTCAAATTCGCGGAGCAAAAACGTCTTGTCCGCCCCTTCCGGGAAGAGCAGGTGAATGGTCTCCAGATGGGAACCGGTCATGGCAAAAATATGAGTCGCGCGATCGACCAGGGTGGCGGTGAGCGGCTGGCTGCGGAAGCCGCTGATATCGACGCCGCGTTTCCGGCAGACTTCCACCGCATGCGCGCTCGGCGGTTGCCCGCGCACGGCGTGGACGCCGGCGGCATCGACCCCGATCGCCTTGCCATTGCCGAGGAGTCGGCGGAAAAGTCCCAGCGCCATGGGGCTGCGGCAGATGTTGCCCGTACAGACAAAAAGGACGTTTTTCACAATCTAAAGGACGCGGCGGCGATGCCTCCGCGAAGGTAAAATCAATCTCCATCAAGTCAACGAACGCCCCCTTCTTGGGCCCGCTCCCGCGCTATGAACTCGCGCTGGAAATCCTTCCGTTACCGGCTGGAATACTGGGGCGTCCGTTTTCTCGCCGCCCTCATCCCGCGGCTCCCGCGGCCGCTCGCTTTCCAGCTCGGCGCCTGGGCGGGCAACCTCGCCGCTACCTTCGATTCCCATGGCCGCGAAGTGGCTTTGAGCAATCTCGCCGCGGCCTTCGGGGATCGTTTTTCCGCGAGTGAACGGCTGGAGCTCACGCGCCGTTCCTACCGCCAATTCGCCCGCACCATGATCGATCTCTTCTGGAGCCCGCGGATCAACCGGCAGAACTTCCGGCAGCTTCTGGAGTTCGAAGGACTCGACGAATTCGAGCAGACGGTGGGGCGAGGGAACCCCCATATTTTTGCCTGCTACCACTACGGGAACTTCGAGCTGCTCAGCCTCGGCTGCGGCTGGGTCGATGTGCGGCCCCACCTGATCACGCAGGAATTCAAAAACGCCCTGCTCGATCCCATCTTTAATCAGCTCCGCCAGCGCTCCGGCCATCGCATCGTCCCGCGGGATGGCGGCATCGTGCGCCTTTACCGGGCGCTGCGGCGCGGCGGTTCCGTCGCGATCCTGGTCGATCTCGCCTTGCAACTCCATCTGCCCACCGTCGCGATCGAATGCTTCGGGCTGAAGACCTCGGTTACCTTCGCTCACGCCTGGCTCGCGGAGAAAACCGGAGCCCCCATCATCCCGGTCCACGCCGAGCCGCTGCCGGGCGGGCGTTGCCGGGTGGTGTTTCATCCGAAGCTGGAGATCCCGCCCGGCTCCAGTTACCAACAAATCGCGCAACTCTGCTGGGATCGCTTCGAGCCGGTGGTGGCACGCAACCCTGCGCCCTGGCTCTGGATGTATAAGTATTGGCGTTACCAACCGGCCGCGGCCACTCGCGCTTATCCTCCGTACGCGCGGCCGCATCCCCGTTTCGACGCCATCGTCGCGGCCGAGGGCGCCGAGGTCCCCGTTGACAAACCGCCTGCCATACGCTCATCAGTGGGGTCATGACGCGCTTCCTGTCTCGCCTTAATCTCCTCACCGCCCTTGCGGCCATCGCTTTTCTCTCCAGCTGCACCACCATGCCGCCGGCTACCACCGTCTATCACGTCGTCGCCCATAAGCCGCACGATCGCTCCAAGGTGCGCGTCGATGTTTCCCTCTCGAAACAAAACGTCTACGTCATGGAAGGCGACCGTTGTCTCATGGCCATGGCCACCTCCGTCGGCACCAATACCCACCCGACCCCCAAAGGTCGCTTCAAGATTTACAACAAGATCGAGCACAAACGTTCCGGCTCCTACGGCTATCGGGTGCAAGGCGAAAAAGTCATTCCGGCCGATGCCGGGGCGAATATCTCCGGGCGTTACGTTGGCTATCCGATGGGTTACTGGTGTGAATTCGCGCCGGCCTACGGTTTCCATCAAGGCTTCGTCCATCCCGTGCCTCGGACCCATGGCTGCCTGCGTTTGCACGGTGAGGCGGCGCCGAAATTCTTCGCTCTCGTCCACGAAGGCACTCCGGTTTCCATCGCTGACACCCAGCCGGAAGACGCCACCCTCGGCACGAAAGTGGAGCGCGTAGACGACTCCAAGACGCCCGATCCCTCCCCGGCCTTGATGATCACCTCCGGCGGCTTCCAAGCGCCCACCGGCCCCTTGCTTGTCGAATAAGCTCATCCTGTAGACGCTTCGCTCTGCGAAGCTATCTGTTTAAGCGTTCATTCCTGTGGGCGTCCTGCTTCCACTGGCCCACTCTCATTTTTGTCATCCCGAGCCCGCGCAGACGGCGAGGGATCTCGCGCAAGGTCTCGGCGTCGTTCTTCAGAGCAAATGAACCCATCGAGCAACCGCGAGATCCCTCGGCGCGCTGCGCCAGCCTCGGGATGACAGAGAGCCAAATTTTCGTGGGACGCTAAACACATACCTGCGAAGCGCCGCCCAGCGCGTAATTTCCCCCGTCGGCCAAGCCACCCATCGCCGCCTGAGTTGCCACGCCCCCCGCTCACAGCGACAGTAAACCCGTGAGCGCCAATCTTATTTCCACCGGCACGACTGCGCGCACCAAGGTCAACCTCCGCACCCCGGAAGTCATGTCCGCGGTGCAAGAGCAGGTCGAAGCCCACTATCGCAGCGACATCGTTGACAAAGTCCGCCGCACCGGCGGGATCATCTCGGTCGGCGGCGTGACCGTGCGGCTGGCCAAGCAGTTCGGCTTCTGCTACGGCGTCGAGCGCGCCATCGACCTCGCCTACGCCGCGCGCAAAGTCTTCAAAGATCGGCGGCTCTTCATCGTCGGCGAGATCATCCACAACCCCGAAGTCAACGAACAGATTTCGTCGTTAGGCATCAAAAATCTCACCGGCCCGGATAAGCAGGCCGATATCTCCGAGCTGCAAGCCGACGACGTCGTCATCCTTCCCGCCTTCGGCACCGAAGTTTCCATCCTCCAACAAATCAAAGATCGCGGCTGCCAGATCGTCGACACCACCTGCGGTGACGTCATGAGCGTCTGGAAACGGGTCCGCAAATACGCCAGCGAATCCGCCACCTCCATCATCCACGGCAAAGCCGAGCATGAAGAAACCAAAGCGACCAGCTCGCGCGCCCTCGGCGACGGCAAAGGTCACTACCTCGTCGTCCTCACCCTGGCCGATACCGATTACGTCTGCCGCTACATCCGGCAGGGGGGCGACAAGCAGGCTTTCCTCGACAAGTTTCGCGGCGCCTATTCCGCCGGCTTCGATCCCGACATCCATCTCCGCACCATCGGCGTCGCCAACCAGACCACCATGTTGCGCGGCGAAACCGAGGAAGTGCAGCGCCGCATCCAGCAAGCTGTCGCCGACCGCGACGGCGCCGAGTTGGCGACCAAGAACTTTCGCTTTTTCGACACTATCTGCGGCGCCACTCAGGAGCGGCAGGACGCTCTGCGCGAGTTACTCGACGTTCCCATGGACCTCCTTCTCGTCGTCGGTGGCTACAATAGCTCCAACACCTCCCATTTGGCCGAGATGGGTGAAGAAAAGCTTCCGACCTACTTCGTCCTCAACGCCAGCCGGCTGCTCTCCGAGCAGGAGATCCGGCATTACAATCTGCATCAGCGCGGCGAAGAAGTCGTCCAGAACTGGCTCCCGGCCGGGCCCGTCGTCGTCGGCATCACTGCCGGCGCTTCCTGTCCGAACAACCTCATCGAAGAGACCCTCATTCGACTCTTCCAGCTCCGCGGCATCGGCCTCGAGCAACTCCAGGCTGCTGCGGGTTAGCCTTTTCGCTTTTGCTGGCCACGCTGACTGGAGCGCGTCGCAAAGCGAAGCGCTCTGCGACGCCGTAGCACAGGCATCTTGCCTGTGGGGCCACCGGGCGTCTCGCCCGGTGATTCCTCCCGCGTAACCACTGACCGGACATGACGCCCCCTCGCCCCCGGGCAAAACCCCGGTGCGACAGCTTTACACTGAATCGCTTTTCCCGTTGCTTCGCCTCGGTTTGAGAGTCTTCTCAGCGTTATGCCGCGCAAAGCCGACTACATTCCCAGCCTCGACGGGTTAAGGGGCGTGGCGGTAGTCTTTGTTCTTCTGATCCACGGGAGCTACGGCATTTTTCACGGCGGATGGATCGGGGTCGACTTGTTTTTCGTCCTGAGCGGATTTCTGATCACCTCGCTCCTACATGAAGAATTTAGTCACTCCGGGAAAATCGAGCTGGGCAAGTTTTATGCTCGCCGCGTCCTAAGACTGGCGCCGCCTTTGCTCGTCGGAGTGTTACTCGCAGACGTGCTTTGGACCTCAACCGACGCTGGCCCCGCCGCGAGTCGCGGATGGGCAGACACCGCCAGCCTGTTCTACTTTGCCAACATCGCTTCGCCGAAGCTCCTGGGTCCGTTGATTCACATGTGGTCGCTCTCAGTCGAGGAACACTTTTATCTTTTTTGGCCGCTCCTCGCCGGCGCGCTTCTTTTTCGGATGCGATCCCGCCGACTTCTACTCGTATTGCTATCTCTCATCCTCCTGGCGGCCATCGCTCGCGCGACGGCCTACTGGCTAAGTCGACCCGCGGTGTTTGAGAATGGGCTGATCACAATCGATCCCTATCGTTTCACTCTTTACCGGCTCGGGAGCATCCTGAGCGGATGCCTCCTGGCCATCATTTTCGCGCGGAGGGCCTGGCGGGAGATGCCGAGGAAATATGAATCTGCCGGGCTCGTTCTCAGTCTCATGCTGCTCTCGCTGGTCGCGCTCTTTCTCGACGAAACGAATCGCTTCTGGGAAGATGGCGGCTTTGTCGGGACGAACGCCTTATGTGCGATCGTGGTCGCGCTGGCCGCCCGGAATCCTACGCAAGCTTTTCTTTCTCATCCCGCGCTGCGCTGGATCGGCCGGCGATCCTACGGGATTTATGTCTATCACTTGCCGATCTTTCTCGCCTGCGAGTCACTGCGCCGGAAGCATGATGTGGTTAATCTCCTGGCTGTTTCCTTCTTGCGACTGGCCGCGACGATTATTTTCGCGGCTCTTTCCTTCCGTTATCTAGAGCGGCCGATGCTGCGTTTGAAAAGCCGTTTCGAGGTTGCTACTCTGCCGGGAAGCTCACCCCTGTAGACGCTGCGCTCTGCGAGAGAATGTTTAGAGGGTGTCGGAGCTTTGGATGGCGGGACGGAGGTGGATTTTCTCTGGGGAGCGCACGCGCCTCGCGTGCTGGTTTTGGCGCCTCGCCAAAACGAACTTTGCGACCGCTCTTGGTGTCGCCGCGGGCAAGAAAAGTTCGCGAGGGCGAGCCGCCCTCGCCAGCACGCGAGGCGCGTGCGCTCCCCAGAAAGACCGTGGTGCCCTATTGGTTTCCGACTGCATGACACGCTCTAGCCGTCCCACCCACAAGCGTGGCGCTCTGTCATCCCGAGGCTGGCGCAGCGCGCCGAGGGATCTCGCGTCTGTTCTGATAGGTCCATTTGTTCTGAAGAAGAACGCCGAGACCTTGCGCGAGATCCCTCGCCGTCTGCGCGGGCTCGGGATGACAAAATGAAAGCGGCGAGGGGACGCAGGGCTCCTTCAGGAATGAACGCCAAACAGATACTCTCGCAGAGCGAGACGGCTACAGGCGCCCCCCGGCAGACTTATTCGCCGAAACGTTCGCGCAGACTCGCGATGGCGTATTCGCGATTCAATTTCGCGATAAAACTGGCACTCACTTCCGCCGGGCAGACCGCTTCGCACTCGTAAGTGTTCGTGCAGTTGCCGAAGCCTTCCTCGTCCATTTGGCGGACCATTCCGAGGACCCGCCGCGTCCGCTCGGCCTGCCCTTGGGGAAGAAGCGCGAGATGGGAAACCTTGGCCGAGGTGAAGAGCATCGCAGAGGCATTCGGACAAGCCGCGGCGCAGGCGCCACAACCGATGCAAGCGGCCGCTTCCATGGCCAGATCGGCGTCGTACTTTGCGATCGGGGTGGCATTGGCCTCGGGCGCCGAGCCGGTGCGGGCGCTGATGAAACCGCCCGCCTGCACGATGCGATCAAGCGCGCTGCGGTTGATGACAAGGTCTTTGACGATCGGAAAAGAGCGCGCGCGGAAGGGCTCGATCGAGAGGGTGGCGCCATCCTTGAACTCGCGCATGTAAATCTGGCAGGCGGCCGCCGGATGACTGGGGCCGTGGGCTTCACCGTTGATCGTGAGGCTGCAGGTCCCGCAGATGCCTTCGCGGCAATCCGAATCGAAGGCCACCGGCTCTTCGCCGCGACCGCTAAGTTGCTCGTTCAGGATATCGAGCATCTCGAGAAAGGAGGTGTTCGGCGAGATGTCCGCGATGTCGTAGCGCTTCATCTCGCCTTTGGCTTGGGGAGCGTTTTGGCGCCAAATTTTGAGTTTGAAGTTCATGCCGGGTCTAAGTGTTTTCTTAAAACTTCTGCCTTTTATTTATAACTACGGGTGGCGAGTTGCACGGACTCGAAGTGGAGCGACTCCTGATGCAGCTTGGGCTTGTCTTTGCCTTGGTACTCCCAGGCGAAAACGTCGGCAAAATTCTCGTCGTCGCGCAACGCTTCTCCTTCGCTCGTCTGATGTTCCTCGCGGAAATGGCCTCCGCACGATTCGTCGCGGGCGAGGGCGTCGCGGCACAGCAATTCGCCGAACTCAAGGAAATCGGCGACCCGTCCGGCGCGCTCCAGTGCTTGATTGTAACTCTCTCCGCTGCCCAGAACGCTGACGCCCCCTTTGGGCCGCCAAAATTCCTCGCGCAACTCGGGGATGCGCGCGATCGCCCCCTGCAAGCCGGCGGCATTGCGCGCCATGCCGCATTTATCCCACAGGAGAAGGCCGAGTTCGCGGTGGAAGGAGTCGGGCGTGCGCGTGCCATCGATGTCGAGGATGCGCTTGATCCCGGCGCGGACTTCGCTTTCGGCTTTTTCGAACTCAGGATGATCTACCTTAGGTCGTTTGCCGATCTGGCCGGCGAGATAGTTAGGCAAAGTGTAGGGCAGCACGAAATAACCATCGGCCAGACCTTGCATGAGGGCGCTCGCGCCGAGGCGATTGGCGCCGTGATCGGAGAAGTTGGCTTCGCCGATGACGTGCAGGCCGGGAATGTTACTCATCAAATTGTAATCCACCCAGAGGCCACCCATGGTGTAGTGGACCGCGGGGTAAATGCGCATCGGCTTGGTGTAAGCGTTTTCGCCGGTGATCTTTTCGTAGATGTCGAAAAGGTTGCCGTAACGCTCGCGGATCGTGTCGTCGCCCAGGCGCGCGATCGCATCCTTGAAGTCCAGGAAAACGCCGCGCCCGGTCTCGCCGACGCCGCGGCCTTCATCGCAGACTTCCTTGGCGCTGCGGGAAGCGATGTCCCGAGGGGCGAGATTGCCGAAACTCGGATATTTGCGTTCCAGGTAATAGTCACGCTCCGCTTCCGGGATGTCGTTAGGCGAGCGCCGGTCATGCTCCTTTTTCGGCACCCAGACGCGCCCGTCGTTCCGGAGTGACTCGGACATGAGGGTAAGCTTGGATTGATGCTCGCCCGCCACGGGGATGCAGGTAGGATGAATCTGGGTGTAACAAGGGTTGGCGAAGAGGGCCCCTTTCTTGTAGGCGCGATAAGTGGCGGTGACGTTACAGCCGCGCGCATTGGTCGAGAGATAGAAGACGTTGCCATAGCCGCCGCTCGCCAGGATGACGGCGTCGGCGGCGTGGCGCGCGATCTCCCCGGTGATGAGGTTGCGGGTGATGATTCCTTTGGCGTGACCATCGACGAGGACAAGATCGAGCATCTCCGTCTGCGGAAACATTTCCACCGCGCCGGTCGCGATCTGGCGGCTGAGCGCCTGGTACGCGCCTAACAACAGTTGCTGGCCGGTCTGCCCGCGCGCGTAGAAGGTCCGCGAGACCTGGGCGCCGCCGAAGGAGCGATTAGCCAGCAGACCGCCGTATTCCCGGGCGAAAGGGACGCCTTGCTCGACGCATTGGTCGATGATCAGGTTCGAGACTTCGGCCAGCCGATAGACGTTGGCCTCGCGCGAGCGGAAATCGCCGCCTTTGATCGTATCGTAAAAGAGCCGGTAGATGCTATCGCCGTCGTTCGGGTAATTCTTCGCGGCGTTGATTCCGCCCTGCGCGGCGATGCTATGGGCGCGGCGCGCGCTGTCCTGATAACAGAAGGACTTCACGTGGTAACCTTGCTCGGCCAGAGTGGCCGCCGCGGAGCCTCCGGCGAGCCCGGTGCCGACGATGATGATCTCGAATTTGCGGCGATTATTAGGTGCGACCAGCTTCGAGTTATTCTGGTGCTTACGCCATTTCTCCGGCAACGGGCCCTCGGGAATCCGGGAATCGAGCGATCCGATCATGAACGTAATTTCACCCAGCCGAGGAGGACGGCGGCGGGAATCGAGCTATAGCCGAGAAAAAGAAGCCAGGCGAAAACGCGCCCGCTCCAGGCCAGGCGGGGATTGAGATTCTGGTTATTCAAGCCTAACGACTGGAAAAGACTGGAGGCGCCATGGCTCAGATGGAGACAGAGCAAAAACATGGAGAAGATGTAAAAGCCGGAGACGAGCGGGCTGGAAAAGCCGAGCACCATCATCGAGTAAACGTCGTAATGTCCGAGCGGATCCTGGGCGAGGGTGGCAAAGCGCGGATCCGTCGTGCGAAAAGAGAACTGCAGAAGATGGAAGATGATGAAAGCGAGTAAAATCAGGCCGCTCATCACCATATGGCGCGAGGCAAAACTGGCTTTGACGGTGTCCTTGCGGCGATAGTTCTGCGGGCGCGCCCGGCGATTCTCGATCGCGAGGCGAATGGTGTAGTAAATATGCACGAGCACATCCAGCAGGAGGAGGCCGCGGATGATCCAAAGAAGCGGCCCGAGGTCGCGCAGATGCTCGGCATAGCCGTTGATCCAGGCCGGCCCGAGGAAAATCTGCAGGTTGCCGAGGAGATGGCCGATGACGAAAAGGATGAGGACGACACCGCTGACCGCCACGATCATCTTGCGTCCGACGGATGAGCGATGAAAGGCGGCGATGGAAGTCACAACGACCGCGGAAAGTCCGCGAAAGGCCTACCGTAGGAGGGCCGTTTCGCGGAGTCAAGCATCCCGAAGCGGCAGGAAATTTTCCCGAATGACCCCTCGGCCACAGGGGAAGTAAGCTCTGCGGTTGCGCGCCTCCGTTCGTTCGCAGCACTCCTGTCGCGAACGGACGGAATCGATTCGCCCTTGACCCGGGCGCCCCTTTCAAGCATGACGGGGATCGTCATTCTTTATCATCCGGACCCGCCCCACGGGTGCCTCCGCCATGTTAAGACACCATCTGCCGCAATTTGTTTCGCACCTCGGCTTGGCCGGCCGTTATCTGGTGAGCTATTGTCACGCCGCCATCCGGGCTGTCGTGGTCGCGCTCTCCCGCTTCGAATCGCCGCGCGCTGCCTTTCACGCGGCCTGGCGTCAGACGCAGTCATTGCGCGACGTGGCTCCGGTGCGGCGGGTTCGCCGCGGTCTGCCTCTCCTCATTCACTATCACATTTTAAGAACGCCGGGACCTCCTTCGAATGGGCGCTCCAGCAGGCCTTCGGCTCTGGGCTGCTCCAATGCGAGTCACCTTCCCAAGGCGGTCTCGTCTCCCCGGAAGACCTCGCTCGATTCGCGCAGAGGAATCCGGAAGCGCAAGCCATCGTCAGTCATCAAGCGGTCCCACCCGCGCCCCACATCCGCGGGCGCCGAGTCATGACCAGCATTCTCCTGCGCGATCCGATCGCCCGGATTCGCTCCATTTATGCCTTCGAGCGCCAGCAAGTTTCTGATAGCCGCGGCGCTCGCCAGGCCAAAGAGCTGGATTTCAACGGCTATGTCCAATGGCGTCTCGAGGTCTCGCCCCGCATGTTTTGTAACTTTCAGGTGCACTTTTGTGTTCGGACCGCGGAGAAAAATAGCGGCCCAGCGGACCAGGCGGACCTGGAGAAAGCTATTCGCCTGCTCGACGACATCGATATCGTCGGGACGGTCCAGAGATATGAAGAATGGCTCAGTCTCGCGGAATCGGTGCTGGCAGAGAGCTTCGCCGACATTTCCTTAACGTCGGTCCGTCATAACCAAACCTCGGTAGGACCTTCCCGATCCGAGGCCGAAATCCTCGAGCATCTTGTCACCGACTTGGGAGAGGAATTGGCCCATCGGCTCCTGGATGAGAACGAGTTGGATATGCGCTTGCACCAGGTGGCGGATGCCCTGCTCACACGGAGGTTGGCGGAACGCCCAATCTCGATCAAGCTGCGTGAGGCCTATCGCCAGGGGCGGCACACTCTCGCCGAAAGCTCGCTTCCTCGAACTGAAAGCTCGGGTGACACCGCGCGCTGGCGCTAGTGGGATTTCTGCAGCACCTGGTTCGCCTTTGCTACCAGGTCAAAGACAAAAGAGCGCTCGTTATGCAGGGTCACGTTCATGGTCGCTTCTTGCTTCGAGTTATCAAACGTCCAGAAGGTCGATAAGGGAACGTGGTTTTCCTCGATCGCGCGCAAATACTCCCGCGCCTGGGGCGGATCTCTCACGGGGAACTCACCCAGGAAAAGCGGCTTGCCAGCTTTTGCCGCAAACTGCGCATAACGACCAAGGAATCGGCTTACCGACTCAGGTCCATAAGGAGAGAGCTTTTGCGTTTTCTGATAGACATGGATGGAAAGCATATTAGCCGGATCGGGACTCTCCAAGAGTAACATCGCATAGGATTGCGCCGGGCTGTCGTGTTCCCGGGCTTCGCCGTGCGCGTTATGCCAGGCGGCGGGCCGGGGCACCGTCGTGCCCGTGTCGATCGTGCGCGTCGGATCGATCCTGCGGACCGCTCGGGCGAAAGTGGCATAGGCCGTAACCAGTTGGCGCGAGGTCAGGCGCACCCCTGCCTCCTCAGAACCGAACAGGCCCGGCCCTTTCCGCGATCGATGCATATCGACCCCGTTGTTGGCTTCGTTGCCAAACTCCCAGCCCCAGATCGCCGGCGAATCCTTGTAACGCGAAACCATCTCCTGGGTGTAGCCCTTGATAAACTCACTCACCTTGCTGTTCGGATCGCCCAAGCGGCTCGGCGGGTCACCCACTAGTTCCGCGAAAGTAGCGAGGCGCCAAAAGAGTGAGGGGATGAGCCCGATGTGATGTTGCTCCGCGCAACGCACCACCTTGTCCATCCGACGAAAATACTCGGCTGGATCATCGAGATAGAGCTGGCAGTTTTTAGGAGAAAAACCACAAGCGCGAAAGCGCACAAAGGGTATTCCCTTGTCCGCCAGAAGCGCGAGATTCTCGAGCGAGGAGTTATCGTCTTTGTTCTGCAGAAGGCGGCCAAAGAGCGTATCGTAATTCGCGCCGATCCCGGCATAGGGCCGGCCTCCTCTCATCAGAGTTCCCTGGCTCACGTAGAGGCCTTTGGCCGAGCTGCTCGGTGCGGTCGCTCCCCCTCTCGAACTCTCCAGGAAAAGGAAGCAAAGAACGAAACCCAAAAACCGCCGTGACGACATATCCAGGGGCCCTTTACAACGTGAAACCCGCCTCGGTAGCATCGCGGTGAAACATCTTTACCGTCTCCAGCGAGAGTTCAGCCAAATCCTTATGGGCGAGGGCCGCTGTCTTCTTTAGAATGTCGTGCGGGACCGTGACAATGTGGCAACCGCACGCGGCGGCCTGATAAACATTTAGCACTTCGCGCACGCTCGCCCATAAGAGTTCCGCCTTCGGCAGGCTGCGCATCATCTCCAACGACTCTTTCATGATCGGCGTCGGATCAATCCCGGTATCGGCGATGCGCCCTGCGAAAACAGAAATGACTGCCGGAATCTCGCCGCTCAGAGCAGTCACCACCTTCTCGACTTGGCTCGTCGTCAAGAGCGCCGTCACGTTTAGTTTCACCCCTTCGCGAGCTAACTCGCTTACTAACTCGGCAGCCGATTCCCCACGGGTATTGCTCACCGGAATTTTAACGTAAACGTTGTCCTGCCAGGCGCGCATTTTCAATGCCTGTCGCCGCATCTCCGGGAACTCGTCGGAAAAGACTTCAAAGGAGATCGGCTTGGCCCGCACCTCCTCCAGGATCGATCGGGCAAAAGTCTCGTAATCTGAAACGCCAACTTTCCGCATCAAAGTAGGGTTGGTCGTAAGGCCTTTGATGTAGGGTTTGCGGTAAAGGTCGATGATGCCTTCCAAGTCGGCGCCATCGGCGAAGATGTGAATGGGCAGTTCGGACAAGTCGTAAGCCATACAGAAGTTAATCGCGGGCCCGCGGAGCAGGTGAATGTAGCTGAGCGCCTGCTTCGCGCAAGACCACATCCACCGCCTCGGTGAAGGTGCGAACGATAAAATCCGGCGCCTCGCGCAACGCCTCGGCGTATCCGTGATCCATGAAAATAGCGGCGCAGCCGGCAGCGCGAGCACAATTCACGTCGCGCCAGCGGTCGCCAATCAGGTAGCTTGCTTTGAGATCGAGCGCGCATTCCCGGGCCACGCGCAGGACCATGCCCGGCTGCGGTTTGCGACAATCGCAGGCCTGCCCGAATTCCTCGCCCCCGTGATAACAGACCTCGACCCGGTCGAGCGGGAGGGCCTTCCGCAGGACCTGGTGAATTGCTTCCACTTCGCTCTCCTGCTGAGTTCCGCGACCCACGTCCGGTTGATTGGTGACTACGGCAAGAAAGAAACCGGCCGCTTTCAGACGCTTGCATCCCTTGGGGACGTCCTCGTAAAGACTAAATTCCGCTAGCTTCGAAGGCGGATAGGGCCGCCCCGCTCGCACGATCGACCGGTTCAACACTCCATCGCGATCGAGAAAGACGGCGCGGCGCTTTACTTCAGACTTTCCCACTTCGTTTCACTGACCTTCAATTCGGGATGTGAGACGAAAAGATGCCACACGACCGCCTGGAAGGCCTCGGCGTGCGGCGTCGTGTTCGTCGGATTCACTGTTGGGATAAGAACCGTCACATCGGCTACCGCAGCGGTGTAACCGCCATCTCGGCCGACAATGCCCAAAGTCGCGCTGCCGCGCTCTTTCGCCAGTTGTAACGCTGCCACCAGGTTGGGACTAACATTTCGCTCAAGATCGCCGCCGCCGACCGACAGAATCAACAGTGCGTCCTTTTTATTCAGGCGGCTACCCTTCAGCCATTCGGCAAAAACTCCACTCCAGCCCTCGTCGTTCGTTCGGGCCGTGAGCTCGGAAACGTTGTCGGTTGGCGCATAACATTCCATGCCGGCAATCTTGCGGAAGTCATTGACCGCATGCGAGGCGTTGGCCGCGCTTCCTCCCACACCCAGAATAAAGAGGCGACCTCCTCCTTGGCGGACCTTGACGAGGAGGGCAACGGCCGCTTCGCAAGCCGCGGGATCGAGTTGGGCGACGACTGCGGCCGTTTCGTGTAAGTGTTGTTCGGAATACGTCATAGCGTAACCGTAGGAGAGCGACTTCGGAGGAGTCCGTCAAGTTCCTTTAACCCCTCAGGCGAGCCGATCTCGTAAAAGCGCTCTCCTACTTCGTAACTAGCCATTCGACCCTCCTCGACCAGCTGGGTATAAACATCGGCCAGGTCGAACTTCGCCTGCTCGCGAAAGCCAGCCAAAGCTTCTGCCTTTAACCCGCCGAGCCCATACTCGATGTATTCCATCTCAGGCGACGGGTGGCGTTTATCGTAGCGACGAATCTGGTTTTCCGCGAAAAGGACGTTACTGGCATCCCAATGCCCTTCGTTGCGGAACACTGTCATCAGCGCAGGCTTCCCACTCGAAGCGAAGTGAGCGACGACCGCTCGATAGTCGATCTGGAGGTAGGAGTCGCCGTAGAGAATGAGAAACCGTTCGCCTAACTCCGGCAAGGCATGCGCGATCGCACCGCCGGTGCCACGCAGCCTTGCGCCATCATAGACATAGCTTACCTGCACTCCGAACTCAGCGCCGTTGCCCACGAACGACTCGATCATCTCCCCAAGGTGGCCCACGCAAAAGACCACCTTGCGAAATCCCGCCGCCTCCAGCAAACGCAATTGATGAGCCACGAAGGGTTCGTCGGCGACTTCGAGAAGCGCCTTCGGCAGAGTTTCCGTAATCGGACGCAGACGCGTCGCCAATCCGCCTGCCAGGATCGCGACCGGCCACTCGGCGAGCGATGGCTCTTGCCCTAAGCTCATTGGTTGAGAACTTTGGTGCCCTCGAAATCAAAGCGGAAGCGGACCTCAGGTAAGCCTTGTTCTCTCATCGCGTGGCGCAACCTGGCCTTATCTCCGGCATAAAACATGAGGAACCCACCCCCACCCGCTCCGATGACTTTTCCGCCGAGGGCGCCATGAGCCATCGCACAGTCATACCAGGCGTTGATCCTGGGATTACTCATGCTCGTCGAGCGTTCCTTCTTCCGCCGCCAATGCACGTCCATCAGACGCGCGAATTCACGGAGATCGTCTCCTTCGAGTGCGGCCCGGCTTTGCTCGCCCAGATCTTTGACGAAATGAAGGTTCTCCGTCATCGCCTTGTCCGCGCTTTTACTCTTGTCGTTTTGTTCCTTCAAAATTTCGGAAGCTGAGCGGGAATATCCGGTGAAGAACAGGAGCAAGTCGTCCTCAAGATTGAAGAGAGTCTCCTCCGAGATATTGAGCGGGCGGGCCTTGACCTGGTCGTTGGGAAGAAATTCAAAGCAAGTGATGCCGCCAAAAGCCGCGATATACTGATCCTGTTTGCCGATGGGCTCCCCGAGTTTCTCCAATTCGATCTCACAGGCTTGCGCGGCCAGCTCAGCCGGATGCATCAGGTTTTTGCGGAAGGCGTGAAGAGCTTTGAGCAGGGCGGTGGTAAAACTTCCCGAAGAGCCGAGACCGGTTCCGGCCGGGATATCCGCCATGCTCGTGATTTCCAGATTGCGCTGCCGAATCCCGACAATCTTCAAGGCCTCACGAATAATAGGATGTTTGATCTCCTCGATCGTAGCCGCCTCCTCGAGCTGGGAATACTTGAGAAGAAAGTTCTGCACAAAACGCTGATGAACGTTGATGTAGATATATTTGTCGATCGCCGCGGCGATGAGAAATCCGCCATGTTCGCGGTAGTAAGAAGGCAGATCGGTTCCCCCGCCACCCAGGGAGATACGGAGGGGGGAGCGGGTAATGATCATTGCTTGGGCATGACTCGGTGAGCCATCTCCATGAGAAGGGTAAAGCCAAAGGTCTGGAAGCCGACAATGATCAGAAGTAGACCCAGAATCGCCGAATAGGACAGGTTCGCCAAATGGAAGCCCTGATGGATGTAGCGCCAGACCAATCCGGCGGTGAGACAGAAACCCGCCAGACAACAAGTCCCGGCGATGAGCATTCCCCGATCGTAAGCAAGAAAACGTGAAAAATGCTTGATCAGGCCCGGCCGGAGGCCATGGATCATGCGCGAGAGCACGCCGATCTGGATGCAACTGTAGCCCAGGGTGGTGAGCGTCACTCCAAGTAACATCCAATACAAGCTAAAGACCATGGGGCCGATTTGATACGGGCCGTGGGCGAGGGAGAAGGAAAGGATCAGCCCGATCGCCATCATAATCATCCCCGGCTTGAGCAAAAAGGAGTCGGGCGTGTAGACCAGCATTGCTTTCAGGTTCAGCCAGCCCGCGATCCAGGGCGACAACCAACCCATCCGCTTATGGTGGCTGACGCGCCCAGCACGATCCTTGTAAAACTTGACCGGCACTTCGGCCATCGGCAAGCGCAGGCGCGCAGCCTTTAGGACCATTTCGCTGGCGTACTCCCACGATTGCGACCTCAAGTTTATCTTCTCCAGGGCCGTTCGGCTCAACCCGCGCATTCCGCAGTGAATGTCGGAGTAACGGCTATGATAGATCCGATTAAGTAACCAGGTCGTGATGGGTGTGCCAAAGTATTGGTGCAGAGCCGGCATCGCGCCCGGCTCGATGCTGCCTTGAAAGCGGCTGCCCATGACAAAGTCGGCGCCCCCCCGAAATTTCTCCACAAAGGGTCGCAGTTCACGAAAATCGTAAGTGAGATCGGCGTCTCCCATAATAACCCACCGGCCCCGAATAAAGGGAATGGCATCGATATACGCTCGACCCAGCCCCCGAGCTGGCGTGCGCAACACCTCGGCCCCTCGGTCGAGCGCAATCTCGGGAGTGTCGTCGGTCGAGCTGTCGATGATCAGAATTTGTCCGCGGACCCCGGCCTTCTCCAGTCCTTCCTTACACCAATCGACAAACTCACCGATGGTTAGCATCTCGTTAAGTGCTGGGATAACGATGGAAACTTCTTCTCCGCCCGGAACGGCGCCTTCCGGCATCAGGTGGATCGGAGTATCACCCAAGGGAGGAATAGGTGGCTTCAGCGCGGTCATTTTCGGATCTGAACGATCATCGAGCGAAGCGAGTCTCGCACCGCTTCGACCGAGGTTCGCCGCGCCGTCCAGCCGAGTGATTTGATCTTGCCGACATCGAAGCGAACAATCGGAACGTCGCCTTTCCAACCTCGATCTCCGCCCGTATATTCGTAGGTCACCCGACCGGGCGACAAGCCTAACTCAGTGACGGCAAGATCGGCAATCTCCTTGACGGTGATGTAGTCGTCGGTGGCTACGTTAAAGATTTCGAAACGCTTCTCTTCCTGCTCGGCCGAGAGAAAGATCGCCCGCAGGACATCGTCGACGTGAATGTAAGACTTACTCTGGCAGCCGTCGCCAAGAATACGCAGGCGCTGGGGATCGGCCTGTAATCGACGAACAAAATCGTAACCAACCCCGTGAGTTTGCCGCGGTCCGACGACGTTGGCGAAGCGAAACGCGCGCCCAAAAAACCCAAACATATGGCAGTAAGCGGAGATCAGCGCCTCGCAAGCCAGTTTGCTTGCCCCATAAGTGGAGATGGGTTTGCAAGGCCCGTAAGATTCGGGAAAGGCCACCTCGGGATCTTCGCCATAGACGCCGCTCCCGGAAGTATAGAAAATTCTCTTGGCGCCGGTGCGACGCATCGCTTCGAGGATATTTTGCGCCAGATAAGTGCCTTCCCAGAAGTCGATATCCGGTTGCGTAACGGCTTTGGCGATGTCGGGATTGGCCGCCAAATGATAGACTTCCATAGCTCCCGCCATGGCCTTCTCGACCTCCGCCAGGTTCTTGAGGTCACCTTGCACGACCTCTAATCTCGGGTCCCCAGAAAAGTCCTCCAAATAAGAACGTTGACCGGAGCTGAAGTTATCGAAGACGAGGACTCGCGTCGCCTTCTCCTCTTGCAATAGTGTTCGTAGGAGGTGGCTGCCGATGAAACCGGCCCCGCCCGAAATAAAGGCCATCATGCCGTTACGGTTTCGGTTTTCCGAGTACGCCGGTCAATCATCAACTCCACGAAGCCTCCGGCGATCAAAATGGTGAGGAGTGACATCGGTTGTAAATAGCGCACGCTGGCGGTCACGGCGAGGAGAGAATTGGTGGCGAGAAAAATACCACCATGGCAGAAAAGCACCGCGACATATCCCTTACGCAGAAAGAAAAAGAGGCTCCCACCGAAAAGAGGAGCCAGGAGCGCAGCATAATAATAAGGTTCGGCACGCAGGAAATAGCGCTGCAGGATCGTCTCGGCCTTTCCGCCCGTCTGGAGGGGAGGAGAGTTGCGAAAATGACTGGCGAGCATGGTCACTGCCGGGGCCGGCCAATTTGGCTTACCTAGGTCACTTTTAGCCTGGCGATGAAGTTGCTGAGTATCGAAATAGGATAGAAACGTCCGGGCGCCGAGGGCGAACACCCCCAGGGGGCGGCGCAGGAGGGAATGCAACGCGGTTTGCCTGGCCACCCGATCCGCCATCGCCAAGTCGGGCTCTTCGTTCTTCCAGCGCGCGATTAGATAACCCGGGGAATAAAGCTGGCTGTTGCGCAGACGCATATCCGAAAGATGAAACTTGTCACCTTGGGCAATGATCTGGCCCAGCCGCGGATCGGGCGAATCATCTGGCCTCAGGGTAGGAGCCCACGAAGCGAGGACGCTGAATCCACTGGAATAAAGATAGGCGGGCGGTCGCTCCGAGAGCGCACCGTTGGTCCGTTGGTAAGCCGCATGCAGGGCAAACATCAGGATAAGGCTCGTGCCGAGGTGAAGCCCCAGGCGCTTTAGCGTCAGGCTGCGCGAAGGGTTCGGAGATTTGCTCCGGAAGCTCATGTAGAGAGGCGGGAAAAAGGCAATCAGGGGCAACAAGACCGCGTCTGCCTGCACCACCAGGAGATAGCTGATGCGAAAGGCAATGAGAAGCAAACCTAGGAGCTGGACAACGGCTATTTGCCAAAGGCGAGGTCTCGCCAGGTAGGAGAAGGCTATAAAGAGCATCGCGGCATAGAGCAGAAGGCTGAGCGTCTCCGTCATAACGTAGCGTTCCCAGACCAACTGCAGCGGATCGAGGGCAGACACGAGGCCGAAGCAATAAGAGGGAAGCGGCGGCAGCTTAAAAATTGTTCGACAGATCAAGACGACCAAAATCGCGGTCAAGGCACCGGCAAATGTCTGCACGATCAGCAGCGAGGTGAGACTTTCCGGGAGCAGGGAGGTCCAGCGTATGACATAACCGTAGAGGAAAGAGCGGTCGGGCGGAATCCATCCGGATAATGCCGTCCAGATATAACTTCCGGAGTCGCCCATGAAAAGTTGTGGCGAAGGATCGAGTGCCAAGAGAAGAAACTTCAGCGACAAAAGCCCGAAACAGAAGATCCACCAATCCCGTTCTCCAAGCATGGTCACGCCGCGAGGGGAAGACGATCGAGCTGAAGCTTGGTTAATCATGAAGGAAGCGACTGCCTCGCGCTCGCTCCCCCAAAGAGTCGGGAGAGATTCTCTTCGGCGGCCTCCCTGGAGTAGCTCGCTTTGGTCTTGGCGATCCCATTTCGGGATATTCGCTCCCAGAGCTGCTCGTCGTGATATAAATCCACGAGGGCGCGGGCAAATTGTTCTGGGGCATCCGCGATCAAGACATCTTCCCGATCGCTTAACTCCATTCCTTCAACCGCGATCGAAGTAGCTACGACCGGGACACCAAAAGCCATGCTTTGATTGATCTTGCCCTTGACTCCGGCTCCGAAGCGAAGCGGCGCGACCGAGAGTTTGACGCTATCGAAGAAAGGCGCGACTTCGGGTTGCAGACCACTGACGATGACGTTCTCATCCGCCAGCTCGATTACTTCGGGGGGAGCCTTGTCACCAATGATGTAGAATTTCACCCTTCCCAAGCGTTGCTTCACCATGGGATAAACCTCTCGCGTGAAATAGACCACTGCGTCCGTGTTAGGCGTATGTTGGAAACTGCCGATAAAGAGAAAGTTTTGGCGCGACGAGAAAGGCAAAGCGGAACCAGGGACGTCGACGATATTGGATACCACCTCAATACGTTTTCCCGGACGGAGCGTCTGGAGGATTGCCTGCTCGGCCTTGCTCACGACCCAGGTCTCATCGGATTGATCGATGAGTTGGAGTTCCTGATTTTCAGTAGCCCTCGCCTTCTCAGCGATGAGCGGGTCCAGCGTGAGCCGGGCTTCGCGGTCGGTCCGAAGGAAATGCAGATCGACCGTATCAAAGATAAGACGAGCCTGCGGTGCATAGCTCCGCACGTGCGCGAGATGCTGCCGAGCAAAGTCACAACGACTTAGAATAACAGCATCAAATGTCGCCCCGTGATCTTTTAAGTAGTCCGCCACGGTGGGTGCGTAAGGATAGTGAGTCACCTCGATGCCTTGCCGGCGGAGGTCATCGCCGTAGGGAGGAATATCAGCGAGGTTATGGGGTAAAAACGTCACCTGATTTCCCAGGTGATGGAGAATCCGGAGAATCTGAGACATGCGGAGCGAGCCAGAATCGCGGTCGGGCATGGGAAGATGATGATCGATAACCAAGATTTGCTTCTGCCCTGGTTTCGGAGCGTCCCAAGCAGCTAGGTCGCCGTTCGAAGGCCTTTCGGCCAGCTCCTTCTTCCAAGTGTCGGCGAAGGTGGTTCGATTTCGCTCCTGGTATTGCTTGGCCCCCGCTGAGAGATCTGTGCCGCCGGTTACCCCCTCGTAGTGGATCACCCTGCTCAGAGGTTGATAGAGAACCTTCCGGCCGGCGGCGCGGACTTTGAAAGCGAGATCGGTATCCTCGTAATAACCCGGCGCGTATTTCGCATCGAAACCACCCAGACGGTCGAAGAGTGATTTTGGAATCATAACGCTGGCCGCCGAGCAGTAGTCGACTTCCCGCAGGTAGTTAAACTCCGGCTTGTCGGCATCCTGGTACTTACCTCGATTCCAGCCGCTGGCGTCCTGCCAAATGATCCCTCCCGCCTCTTGTAAGCGACCGTCGGGATAGACGAATTTGGAACCAACAAGCCCTGCGGTCGGCTCGTCGCGGAAAGTGTTATACAGTGCACTCAACCAACCAGCGGTGACCACGGTGTCATTGTTCAGAAAGAGGAGATATGGGGCGCGCGCCTCTGCCGCGCCCCGGTTACAGGAAGCGATGAAACCAGCATTTCCTTCGCCGGGCAAGAGTCTCAGACCCGGCACCTTTGTGAGCTGTTCCACCGTCTCGTCGCGAGAGCCATCATCGACGACGATGACTTCAAAATCCAAGTTGTCTTGGTGCTGCTGCAAGGAAGCGAGACAGGCTTGCGTAAACCGGAATTTGTTGAAGACGGGAATGATCACGGAAATAAGCACTTCGTCAGGAGACGGAAACTCCAGCGGGATGAGAGGAGTTGGAGGCAGGAGTGAATGGCTTAGCCCTGCGGCGGCGGCTTCTCCGTTGGGAAGAGGACTGCGATTCGTCTGAGAAGATAAAGTTTGGAGGATGTCTTCGGGTTTCGTCAGCTCGGGATAGCGGCGGCGCCACTGATCGACCTTGATCATCACATTATCCAGATGACCGAATCCCGGTAAAGTTTGGTGACGGAGAAGCGCGGCTAGCCAGGCGAAAAGATTGGCCAGCTTCCAACGCCGCGATTCTCGGAGACGATGCGCGGCGTTCTCGGCCTGGCTGAGAAAGGTCAGCAACTTCTTCATTGCCTGCAGTTCGCGACGCAGAAGCTGAGTTAACTCGGAATTATGTTGCTCGGCTTCGCCCAGGCTGATGCTGCTGCGGTGTAAGAGTTGATTAGTCTGGACAAAGCGCGCGCGAATGTCCTCCACCTGTCTTGATAACCCGGAGTTACTTTGTTCGGATTCGTTCAGCCGGTTGGACAGCTCCCCGATCTGGATTTGGCAGGCATCACAATCGCGGCGCATCCGGTCCAAGGTGGCGTCGCGGATATCGACCAGTTGTTCTGGCAAGACGGCATCGACGCGACTCATCGCACCGGCAAGGAACTCTTTGTCCCGGCCGGTGCTGGGCAGCTGTGCCAAACCCTGGGCTGGCGGAAATTCGCGAAGTGCTTCGGCCGAGATTGCTTGATAGAAGGAGATTATCTCGGGGGAAACGCCTGTGGCCTCCATTTGCGCGATGGTAAAGTGAGTGTGGCGCCGCTCCCGCGTCACCAAAGCCGACGCCTCTTCGACCCGGGATAGAGGCAAACCACAGAATTCCACGATCTGCCGGAGGGTTGGCTCTACCTGATCAAAGAATGATTCGTAGTGAGTTAGGAACCGCTTGCTTTTTTCCGTGGCTTCGAACACTCGGCGGTTATAGATTTCCCACATCCGCAAACCAAAGGCATACGAGGTACCGTTGCGGATACGCATGGAGTGGGCGACCGCGAGCGGGTTGCGAACGATGATCACGACTTTCAGACCTGGGATCATCTCCTCCCAGAAGGGCAAGGTGAGGCAGTTGCGAGGGTCTTTCCAGCCCCATGACTTGCCCGGTTTAAGGTCACCAATCAGGGCAGCCGCCCTTTCCCGGAGTGAGTCGAATCGGACCCCTTGAAAGTCGGTCGGCAAAGCTGGCGGCAAATCCCAAGCCCCGCCGAGCTCGCCCAGTAAACCGTCGTTGAGCGAAACGAATCCGAGATTCTCCCAGAACCCGTCCGGGTTATCGGGTCGGGCGGGCATGAGTTGCTCCTCCGGCCCCAAGTCGAGCCCGCAGGTGTGAAGCAGGCGGCTTATCATGGAGGTGCCGGAGCGATGGGCTCCGGCGACGCAAACGGCGGTGGATGAGTCCATTTCTCGCAAAACTTTGCTAATAGGAGAGGGATTCACCAAGTGAGTCAAGACGGGTCTCGGATGAGCGTGCTGGACACATCAGGGTATTCGAGTGGATCAGCCTGATAAAGGCTGGCGCATTCCTCGCGAAACGAGCCAAAATAAAGAGGTGGACGAAATCTATTAAGATAGGGCACACCCATGATCTGAGAATATTCTTCCAGCATTCGGCTCCAGGGATGTTGAGCGAGCGGCACATTGGTCGCGACGCCGCCATGGAATTGATGAAACGAGGCCTCGCCCAAAAGCATGATCGGCTGTATCCAGTCCGCTTCATTGGCCCGGTTAAAGAAGTCCAGATTGGCTAAACCTCCGCCGGCACTCGTGAAGCGTGGTTCATAGCCGCCAAACCTAGCGAAGTCTTTTTTTCGAAGGGCGAAGCAGTTGCTCTCGGTAAGGCGCGAAAAGAAACCTCTTTTCGACGAAAGCGCTGGGCTGGAGATCGTGAAAAGGCTATAACCGTTACGCTGCCAGTCGATCGACGCGAGAAGACTATCTTCCACCGTTTCGTTGTAACCCTCCGCGACGAGGTAGTTCTGAGGCTTGGCCCCGAGATGCATCCCGATGCTGTAGATGAAAGGATGTTCGAAAGTCTCCAGAGCCTTCGCGGTGAGGGAGAGAATTCCGGGCGACAGCATTCTCGCCCCATCGATCAGGATCATCACCTGATCGAAGTGAGCTTCCGCTACAGCCTGGTTAATGGTCGCGCAGGGGCTCGGATACTCCGAGTTCACAAAGTGGTAGCGGAATTCCGGCCCGAAAGACCGCACTTCCTCTGCCGTAAGTGGGTCGGTTGAACCATTGTCGAGCGCAACAACTTCGTAAGGGTAGGAGCTATCCAATTGCTGGTATGCGCGAGAAAGCGAAAAGAGCGTGCGCGGAGCGGCCCGGCGCATCTCATAAAAAAGTGCGATGATGGAAAGGCCGCGAGGCCGCCGTCTTCCCCAGATCATGCAGTGAGACTTTCGACGATTTCCCGGGTGGGGAACTTCCAACCGGGGATGACTCGAAAGAAAGCATCCAGGTAATCGAAGAGCGTTTGGTCGAGGGTATATTGTGCGAGGACATCCTCGAAGGCTTGCCGCCCTACTGCTTTGCGCAGCGCCGGCTCTTCTCGCAATTTAATAATGGTGGCGACAAATTCGTCGACCGTATCAGCCAAAAAGCCATTCACGCCGTGCTCAATCATCTTCGTATAGCACGAAGGCTGGCGAGTGGAGATGATAGGTTTCGCCGCGGCCCCCGCGTTGTAATACTTCAAACCACTTTTCGAATCGACGAAATCCCGCAATTGAGAAGGCATTATCCCGTACTGCTCTTGAAGTTGTTTCCGATAGGCATCGTCGGGCCAGTCAAAGTTGAGAACGACATCCGCAGATTTTATAAATCCAAACAACTCGTCGAGGACCACAGAGGGATGGAGCGTCACGCCAGTCTGGTCCTCGATAAAGTTCACATCGCAGAAGAGATGCACCTCTACGTCTGGATGGGATGTCCTGACGCGTTGCGCGATGTCGCGCAAGGTGGTTTGGCCGACCGCTCCGAGCGACGCGCACAGGACGTGAAAGCGCTCCGGGTCGAGGCAGGCGGGGGGCGCGGCTAAAAAGCGCTCATAGTCGAGGCCGTTCTTAAGGCAGAGAACCCGAGGATTAATCTCGCGGGCCAACTCTTGAAGTCGAGGAGTGGAAGTGATAACGCCCTGACACGCTTCCATCAGCCGGCGGGGCGCCCCCTCTTGCGCGTCAAAAACCAGATCGTCAATATCGTAGAGAAAGACCTTGCCGAGAGAGCGCCCCTCCGCAATGGCGTCGAGCGTTTGCGTCAAAAGCAGGGCGCTGATTTTTTCGTTGAGTCCTCCAATCCGCTGCAAAACGAAGATGTCGCAAGCGCGGTAAACGTGGGTCGTGACACTGGGCAGGTGAAACGAGCGGACGTCGATGTAAGGCTGCAACTGCCGGACGATTTCGAAGGTGCGTTTTCGCGTGGAGCTGGCGTATTTCCCGTTATAAAGAAAGGCGATCTTTTGGTCCCCCAGCAACACTTGCTTCCTCTGGTTCTTAATTTGAAAATAGCGGTCCTTGTTGCGTTGCCATAAGGCCTGGCTCGCCTCTCCATCGGGCGCGAAAGAGCGATGTCCGTAGTGATGGACGTAGGCGGATTTTACCCAGGCGCAACGGTATCCCGCAAGCCGGGCCCGATCGATGAACTCCACTTCTTCCCGTGAACCAAGGCCAAACTCTTCGTCAAAGAAACCTATTTTCGAGAAAAGCTCGCTCTTCACCATGAGACAGAATCCGTTGAGATACTGTGTCTCCTCAACGCTGCCATTCTCGCGGGCTTGGAGGCGGGCCGCGAAATCCGCGATCTCGGTGGGATTCATTTCAAAACGCCGGCGGTAAACTTCCTCCAACTGCTGGGCTGATTGATTGTAGTTTTTCGCCAGGCCATAACTCGTCGAGGGGCCTGCGAGACCTAGATCCGTCTCCGTCTCGAGCGCGGAAATCAGGAGCTGGTCCCATTGCGGGGTCACAATCGTGTCCGAGTTTAGAAAGCAGATGTAGCGCCCGCAGGAATTACTGATAATGCGATTGCAGTTGTAGGGAAAGCCTTTGCGTTCTTCATGTCGAATATAGCGCACGGATTCCGGGCGGGCCTCATAAGTCGCGCGGACCAAAGCCTGAGTCTCGGGGCCGCTCGCGTCATCGAGCAAAATAAGCTCAAAATCACTGGTGGTGTGTTCGTAGATGCTTTCGAGGCATGCGCGCAGATAATCGGGCTGATTAAAAATGGGTATGCCAATGGTCAGCTCGCATCGGCGTTGCGCAATCACCGTGGGGTTTTCCTTTTGCGCCTCCGCAAGGAAGGTGGCTTCGAGACGATCCAGGCAGCGATCCCAAGTCTGTTTTTTTATGTCCTTGAGCGCTTGCCGCGCGAGTGCCTGCGCGTGTTCCGGTCGAGCAAGGAGGCGAGTGACAGCCTGGGCGATACTCTGCGGCGCGTTTTTATCGACCAGGATGCTATTGCGCCCCTGGCAAAAGTCGCGCCCTCCTCCGGTGTCGGTCGTGACCAAAGGGGTGCCGCAAAGCATCGCTTCCACGCTGCACATGCCCAGGCCCTCCCAGAGGCTGGGGGTGATCCAAGCCGCGCAGGAGGAATAAATCTGCCTCAATTTTTCCTGGTCTGGATCGTAATAATATTCGCACTCCACTTCCAAAGGCGGGTCCTTGATTTGACCGAAGGCGACCAATCGGGCCGAGGGAATCCTCTCCCGGACGAGCTTGAAAGCCTCAAAAGCATCCTGGGAGCGCTTCCACTCGTCCTTGTGCAAAAGCGTGCCCACCCGGAAGTCGCGATTACTCTCCACTGGATAGAACTGATCGTCGTGAACCCCAAAGCCTATGGGCGTTGCTTCCGTGCCTAACTCGAGCAGTTTTTCGGCGATCCACCTGGTCGTGGTAAGCTTCTGGAAGTGAGGCAACGAGGCATTGCGCAGATCGACCGCGAGGTCATGCACGCCCAAGTGCATAAAGAGAAGATATTTTAAACCTTTTCGCCGGGAGAGTCCGTCGAGCAGCGGAGCCGCACGATTATTGCCATAAGTGAGAAGGATATCGGCGTCCGGCAGAAGAGTCTCCAGATCCTGCAGGGACGAATGCTGGTCGAAGTGGAGGTCGAGGAGGGGGGCATCGAGCTTGAACCAATCCAGTTCCCGCCCGGGAAAGTGCCGGATAAAGGTCACTCGATGACCGCGAAGATGAAGGCGTTGCGCGAGCGTGAGCAGGCGTTTGGTGCCGCCATGGATATTGGTCGTGGAAGAAAGAATGGTGATGCGAAACTTGTAGGGAGAAGGCGAGAGCGGAACCGTCGTAATCTGCTCTTCTTCGGCTCGCAACTGCGCGACGGTTTGAGGCGGAGAAAAGCGAAGCGACTCGAAGAAGCGTAACTCCGAGACGCAGGAGTTAATAATATCATAGCGGGAAGCCGTGATAAGACCTTCCCGGACAAGTGCGCCGTGCAGGGCTGGGTCTTCGAGACAACGCCTGGCTTTCCTGAGAATGTCTTCGGCATTCTCGGAATCGGCGAGCAAGGTATTCATGCCATCGACCGCGTATTCACTGCAGCCGCCTGTTTTCGGGAGAATCGTCGCACAGCCGCAAGCCATGGCTTCGAGACCAGTCCGCCCGAAAGCCTGGTAAGTAGAGGCGTCGATAAAAAGGAACGCGCTGCGCAGAAGTTCGGCCACTGCCTCCCTGGGCAAAATACCCAGGACGCGATAAGTAAAGTCTGGGGCTTGTCTGGCCAGGAAAGGATTGTCGGATTCCACTCCGAAGATTTGGACCTCGACTTGGTCGCCGTATTCCAGCTTTAGCTGACGCAGGAGATCAAAAGTCAACTGTGGAGATCGATACGCGGTGTGCGGGCGGATCATCGCGCAGATTATCCTAGGTAGCTGGGAGGTGACCGGAGGGCCGGGAGAAAAGATGGCTCGATCAATGCTTGGCTCCACCTTGTGAACGGAGATTCCGTGTTTCTCCGCGATGATCTCGCAAAGCCAGCGCGTTTTGGCGTAGGCGTTGATCCCGGGGATAAGAGTGTAGGACGCCTCTGCTTCCTGGTAATGGGGATCCGTCGTGGGGAAGAACCGCGGCTCGTAATCCTGGATGTAATAGCAGGGGACGATTTGAGGGAAACGTTGGAGCAGGTCGCGGAGGATTCGGACCCCGGTGAACAAAGTGGCCACCACCATTTCGAAAGATCCCGCATAGCTGATCAACTCCTCCTGGGAGTTAAAGACGAAAAATAGCCGTCGGGGCACGCTGGGGAACCTCTCGAAGTAGAATTCACGATCTTCGGCGCGGATGGCGACCTGAACGGCCGCGCCCAGGTCTCTGAGCCCGGCAGCCTCCTGGACGATCGAGCTGATGCCGCCGCCGAAGCCGCGAAAATGCATCAGGAAAAGAGTGGAGATCGGCGGTGCATCGAGAGCCCATGAGAAGGCCGTCCGGGCGCGCTCCAAGCCGGCCGAGCTGCGCAGCGCGGCGACCGCCTTTTTCACTCTAGGACCATATTTCTGGCGCAGGACAGTTCCGGATTGTTCAGCCAGCTCGAAGCGCCGGGCGTGCGAGTAGCTGCGAGATTTGGCGTGATAGATATAACAATCGTCGGCGACGGCGAGCGCATAACCAGCCTCGGCGGCGCGGAAGGAGTAGTCGTTCTCTTCACCATAGCCAGAAGGGAAAGCGACCGCATCGAAAAGGCCGACGGAATTAATAACCTCGCGCTTGATCGCGAAGCAGAAGCCGTTCAGGATCGGTACTCTGGGGTATGCGGGGTCGTGCCTGAGCGAGAAGGCGCGGATGATCCGATCCAAGGAAGATAAATCCATGGGGTTGACCGCCCAGTCGCCATCCTCGGCGAATCTTTCGGGAACAGACTGCCAACTGGCAGCGTTGGAGAGCGGCCCCACAATCCCGATGAGGGGATCGCTTTCTCCACAAGCTATGAGTCGTTCAATCCAGCCCGCGGTGACGACGGTATCGCTGTTCAAAAGGATGACATAGTTCGCGTCGGCGGCACTTATCCCGCGGTTGGCGGCTTGAGTATATCCGGTGGCTTGTTGGCTTGTGAGCAGAACGGTTGGCACAGCCGCCTGCCGGGCGAAATCATGAAGATAACTCGTTGTCTTTTCCTCGGAGCCATCATCGACGAGGATGAGTTTGCGCAGGAGGGCAGTGGGATGCGCCACAATCGAGCTGAGACAACGGTAAACATCATCCGGCGCGTTGTGCACGCAAACTACCACATCGGCAGTGGGCGAAGCTGGTAGGGCCGGCTCCAAGGGGGTCGCAGTGGGCGCGGATCCGGCGGCTTGAGGGCGGGCGGCTTCCCGCGCGAGAATGGGGGGGGTGTCTTCCTGCCTCGTTGGGATGGCGGGTTTGTTTTTTTCGACTTTGGACAGGGCCTTATGCGTTTCCGCCAACTGTGTTTTGATCGTTTCGACGCACTTCCGAGGTGTCCGGCTCACCAGGCCGAGCCGGCGCATGGTGTAGGCCATAAAATGGAAGGAACGGGAGCCGCGCAGCCGGCTGAAGGATTTCTCGATTCGAGCGAAAGATTTTTGCAAAATGCGATTACTCTTCCTGGCGGCGTCCAGTTCTGCCGAGACTCGCCGGTGGCGTTGTTCGCTCGTTTGAAGGTCCAGAGAATGCTTTTCGGCGGCCTGTCGTAAATTGGCGATTTCGACTTCCTGTTCGTCGCTGCGCGCGGTTAAGACGGCGATTTCCTCAGCGCGCTCGTGATGAGACGCGACGAGATTCCGAAACCGCTCGTCTTTTGCATCGTGGGAGCGTTGGAGATCGCTGAGTTGCAGCAGGCCCTGTTCAAGCCGCGTCCTATAATCGGCGAGGGCTTCGCGCAACTCAGTAATCTGACCTTCCCGCCGGATCACCAGGCTTTCATTGGCACGCTGTTTTTTACTCCATGCTTCGCGCCGGTCGCTCCATGCCTTGCGTTGGTCATCCCATGCTTTGCGCTGTTCGTCCCATGCTTTACGCTGCTCGTCCCATGCTATGACTTTCTCGTTCCATGCCAGGCGCCGTTCTTCTTCCTCACGGCGAACGCGAGCGAGCGTCTGCTCGCTTTGCTCCAGCTTTTCACGGAGCCGAGATACTTCCTTGAGACGAGCGTTGTTAAGCTGTTCCAACTCCGCGATCTTCAGTTGCGCACCGCTCCAGCCGACGCCTTCGATGAGAGTCTTGCGCGCAGACAAGGAAAGGCTGAGGACTGAGTCCTTCAGCAAGGCGGTTCCGCTTTCAAATGCCTTCTGTAATTTCCTTTGGCTGGCGGTGAGTTGCTTTGAGGATGGGTCTGGATTCTTCGCCCGGTAAAGAGCGGGATCGACAAACGCCAGAATCTCTTCCTGGGAAGGAAGTCTTAGCCCCCGGACTCCCACGGCTTCTAATTTTGCATAGAGCTCATGCACCACCCGAACGGGATCGGCCAGAAGCTCGGCATGATTAACCTGAAAGCGACACCCGCCCAAGGTGGCGTTGAGCGCGGCCCTGTTATAGCATTCCCAGAGGGCTGCGCCGAAAGGAATCGGGAATCCATTCCTTGTCTCAAGGGAGCGCGCTACTTCCATGGCCGAGCGATAGACCAGGATGGAGATGGGAACTTCGAGAAGGTGCAGCCAAAGCGGTGCGAGGAGACAGAGCCGGGGTTCTTTCAGAAACCACGGTCGGTGAGCATCCAGCTCGAGGATGATTTTGCGCGCCTCGTCATCAAAGCGGGCCATGGCCTGGGCCGGCACTTGATCCAGAGAAAAGTTGCCGAGTCGATCCCAGTCCGCTCCGACTGAGTGAAGGATCTTGTCATTAAGATTGCGGACATCGCGCCGTTCCCAGAACCCCTTCGGATTCTCCCGATTTGCTCCCGTGGAGACACCTTCGGGGGCAAAATAGGCGCCCATCATGTTGAGAAGACGAGCGACGATCGAGGTGCCCGATCGATGCATGCCGAAGATCAGAATTTGCATGAAGAGGTAATGGCCGAGGAGGCGCCAGGGATATTTAACGTCTGGGTGAATCGAATCAAGTCTGGGCATGGCCTCTCCGTCGGAGGAGCTCGAGAGTTGACGGCAACCGGGAGTGGACTCCATGATGGCGCGGGACAATGCGGAAATATTTGTATTCGAAGCTGAAAGAATATCTCGATCTCTATATTCGTCCTGATGATCGGGTGGCGGAGATCGATGCCAAAGGAGCGCAAGGCGACTTGAAATTTGAAAATCATCTGGTCCTGCCCGCCACCGCCTCGCCTCCGCAGACGGGAAGCTTCGATGCGCTGGCCGGGTTCGATCCCGACTACGTGCTGCTCAATGGCAACATTCACTATGAGATCGACATCCAGCCTTTCCTCCAGGAGTTGAGGCAGAAGCTACGGCCGGCGACGAGGATTATTGTGATCTTCTACAGCAATCTCTGGAGACCGTTGCTGCGGCTGGCCACGGCTCTAGGGGTGCGGCGGGAGACGCCGGAGGCGAATTGGATCGCGCCGGAGGATATGCGCAATCTTCTCCTCCTTTCGGGGTACGAACTGGTGCGGGAAGAAACCAAGTTACTCATTCCCATCTACGTCCCGCTGGTAAGTTACCTGGCCAACCGCTTCCTTGCGCCACTGCCAGGTTTTCGCCTCTTTAACCTGCTCAACCTCGTGGTTGCGCGCCCGGTGGAAGTCCCTCCCGCGAAAACCTCGCCGCCTCCTTCCGTCTCAGTTATTGTCCCGGCTCGCAATGAAGCGGGAAATATCGAGGCCGCCATCCTGCGCACCCCCGCGATGGGCCCCGACGACGAACTGATTTTTATCGAAGGCAATTCCACCGATGACACTTGGGAGACCATCTGTCGTCTGCAGCAACAGTATAAAAGCCAGCGCACGATTCGAATCGGCCGGCAAGAGGGGAAGGGTAAGGGCGACGCGGTGCGCCAGGGCTTTGGCATCGCGGAGAAGGAAATTTTGATGATTCTCGATGCTGATCTCACGGTGCCGCCGGAAGAGCTGCCGCGATTCTACGATGCCCTGGTGGCCCAAAAGGGCGAATTCATCAATGGCAGCCGGCTTGTCTATCCCATGGAAAAACGCGCCATGCGGTTCCTTAACCTTCTCGGGAATAAATTCTTCGCCGTGCTCTTTTCATTCGTGCTGGGGCAACGATTCAAAGACACGCTTTGTGGGACCAAGGTGATGACTCGGGATAACTATCGTAAACTCGCGGCGCACCGGGAGTATTTTGGGGATTTCGACCCTTTTGGAGATTTCGACCTGATTTTTGGCGCGGCCCGGATGACTTTGCGCATCATCGAAGTGCCGGTGCACTATCGGGAACGGACTTACGGCGAGACCAATATCGATCGTTGGCGGCATGGACTGATTCTCCTGCGCATGCTGCAATTTGCGGCCGCTCGGATCAAGTTCATCTAAGGGTAGAGCCGCACCGGCGAGAGAAGAACATTCGAGAATGGACGAGTATGGCAAAGACCTGGCTGAGACGCTGCGCAATCGGGCGAAGCTGTCGGCGAATGGCAATTTGCTCTATTGGTATCGCCAGTTATATCGGGATCAGTTCCGCGATCTCGGGAAGGTCGAGAGCTTGACCATTCTGGAGATAGGGAGCGGTGTGTCTCCGCTAAGCCACTTCCACTCCAGCGTCCTAACCAGTGATGTGCTGGAACTCGACTATCTCGATTACGTCCTTGATTGTCACCGGATCGATCAATTCGATCCAATTGCAGACGCCAGTTTGGACGTAATTACCCTGACCAACGTTCTGCACCATTTGAAGTCTCCGCTCGAGTTTCTCGGGAAGGCGGCGCGGAAGCTAAAGCCGGGAGGTAAGTTGATCGCGACTGAACCGTATTTTTCGGTAGTCTCTGGTCTTATCTACCGTTTTTTTCATCATGAGCCGGTCGATTTCACGATTGAAAAGCCGGAGCTGGCTGAAGTGCGCGGTCCGCTCTCTTCGGCTAATGGGGCCCTTGCCAGCTTAATTTTCCACCGACCGGAATGGAGACGCAGCATCGAGCAGGATTATCGATTGGAGGAGCCGATTTTTCGCCCTTTTACCGGTCTGGCCTATTTTGCGACGGGAGGAATATCCCGGCGTTTGCCGATCCCGAAAATGCTTTATCGTCCATTTTTTGCAGTTGACCTCGCGCTGAGCCGGCTATTCCCTAACTTTCTGGCGGCGTTTTTCACAGCGACATTGACTCGGCGCTGAATGTCTTATCTAGGCCATCTTAGCCGGAGCCTCGGCAACAAACTCTATCGGGTGGCCTTTCCCGTTTACCGGCCTTTGTACAGCGCTTTCAAGGCGGCGAGCGATCGCGAGGAGCGGGCCTTGTTGGCGAACGTCCTCCGGGAGGGGGATGTCGTCGCCGATGTCGGGGCGAACATCGGTATTTATTCCGAGTTTTTTGCTCGACGGGTGGGGGCGCAAGGCGCGGTGCACAGTTTTGAGCCGTCGCCGGAAAATTTTCAACGTTTGCAAAGCGTTCTCTGCGGCTTTTCCAATGTGAGACTCAATCAACTGGCAGTGGGCAATGAGACGGGCGAGACCTTTCTCTATGTGTCGGATAATCTGAATGTGGATCATCGGGCCTATCCGACGGCAGGGGTTTCTCGGCGCAGGATCGCGATTCGCTCGATCAAACTGGACGATTACTTCAAGCCCGGTCAGCCCGTGGATTTCGTGAAAATGGATATTCAAGGCTTTGAGCTGCATGCACTACTCGGGGCTGGACGAATCTTGAGTGACAACCCCAGGATTAAGTTGCTGCTGGAGTTCTGGCCGTACGGCCTCGGCCAGGCTGGCGACTCAGCGGCAGACTTACTCGATTTTCTGCGAGCGCATCGATTCGCCACCTATCGCGTCAGCAGAGGAGTCGTGGAGCGGTCCGAACCTCAAATCGGCGACGCGGCCGATCCCGATAACTATAGCAATCTCTTCGTCAAGCGCGCGGAAGACGGCGCATAATTTGCCTTTCGCCACGGCTGCACACTTCATGGAAGGCAAGGATAACAATCAAATACCTCTCGTCGAATCTGATCGGACGCGGGTTCTGGCTGGCTTCACGGAAAACCGGGCGGTGGTCGTAGCGTTATTTTTCTTCCTGGCTCTTCTCGTTCGAGTCTATTTCGCCTTCACTCATCCCGACTTCGATAATATTTTCGCGGTCAGGGGGGAGCCCTACAGTGATGGACTTACCTGGACGTCTGCCGGGGTTCGTTTAGCGCAAGGATTTGGCTTGGGTTCGGTCTATCGTCCCGGTTTCTCTGTTCTCCTGGCGCTCTTCTACGTGTGGTTCGGCTATTCGGCGGCCGTGATAACTCTGTGCGAAATCATCATCGGGGCGCTCACCGCGGCCCTTATCTACCTGGTCGGGGAGCGGGCTTTGAACCGCTGGATTGCCGGGGCGGCTACTCTCTTTTTCATTTTCGACCCGTCGCAACTGAGCCAGACGCCGCAGGCTACGACCGAGCCGCTCGGCCTGCTGTTCTTTGTGGCATCCATCTACGCGTTGCTGCTGAAGGGTAAGAAGCGACGACTCAGTCTCGTGTTGCTGAGCGGAGTTTTGCTCGCCCTCTCAAATCTGACCCGGCCGTTGACACTGTTCTGCGTTCCTTTCTATGTTTTGCAGCTAGCTTTCGATCACTGGCGGCAAACACGCAAGGTGCTTCTGGCCTTGCTTCCGGCGCTCGCGTTTTGTGGGGCGATCTTCATAACTATGTCTCCATGGCTGATCCGTCAAAAAGCCACGCACGGAGTTTGGGCCGTTTCGACCAATCTCGGGGAAGCGCTCTACGGCGCGACTTCTCCCAAGTATGGCACCTGGACTTCCCTGGTGCGTGGCGACGCCGACCGGGCGGGCATCCCGCCGACGATAGCGGCTCGCTATCACTTCTTCGTCTCCGCGTCACTGGCCAATATACGGCAATATCCCGGCTTTTATGCCAAAGAAGTGGCCGACTCCTACTGGGAGTTTTTAAACTCTTTTCACTATAAGATTCGATCGCAGAGCCGGACCTTTTCTTTTCCTCAATGGACTGGGCTCCGAGAAGGGCAAGCGCTCTTCATTCTTCTCCTGGCGGCTTTCCTCTTGGGACCGGTCGTCTGGTGGTGGGTTCATTGTGAGCCAGGGCGAAGCGTTATCTTTCTGGCTGCGGGGGCGTGCTCGATGATTTTGTGGTGGGTTTTCCCGTATGTGGGCTTCCTCATTCTGCTGGGTGGAATGGCGGCGGCCTTTTGGCGGTTTCGCTGGGAAAATATTTCTCTTCTGGCCGTGAGTGTGGCGGGGGCGGGTATAGGAGACGCGCTTTTCAATAACGCGATCCTTTATCGAGCCGTGCTCATGACCGACTGGATTTATACCTTCTTCTATTTCCTAGCCTTCCATGTACTGGCGGAAAGGGCCACGCAATTGGTGGCAAGCGCTCCTCCGAGGCTTTTGCGCAAGGAAGAAATGCCAATGGAAACGGCATGGGCACAAAGCTCTTTCCCCGAATTAGAAAGAAGGTTGAAGCGCGCGGGACAGGGCGTTCTTCTCGTCTGTGGGGTTTTTATCCTTGCTGGAACAGTCAAGCTTTCCTGGCTGAATTTCGGCCCAACCAATCCTGCGCCGTTACCCCGTCTCACGGTGGCGGATAAGAAACAGATCCTGGAACATCTGCGGCGAATGTCCCCGGTGATGCGTGCGTCATTTCCCGATCCAGCGAAACAACCGGTACACTTTGTCCAAGCCAGGCCGGGCCGCATCGCCGACGCACTGAAAAGGAAGGCGTCCGCTGATCATGCGAAACCTACTCCTATGCCCATTCCATTCGCGCAACGGAGCGAGGTCGTGGTGAGCGCAGAGCAATTGCTGCCGATCGTGTATTATTTTCCAAGGCTGACTGACTTCGGCGTCCGCGACAAGATTTTCAAAGAAAGGCCTTTTCAGGCATCGATCATGCGGACGGCGCACTCCATGACCATTTTTCCGGGCAAAGTGCCGCCGTTTGTAGTGGGGCGTCCCGGCATCTTGGTGGGTTGGATAGAAGGGCCGCATCCGGGCGGATCCTGGATCGGAGAAGTCATGCAATGCGTCGCGATTGTGCCCCTGACTAAAAAGGGCAAACCCGACTATCGCCACGCGCTCGTCGCGACGCCGCAAGGCAGCGGAATTCTTTAACAAGTCGCCGGGGGAACCCGGCGACGGACCTTGGTCATCAGGAGAATCTACAGTTGAGCCGGTCCCGCAATCTTAGCAGGATGAGTTACATCTACTTTGCCGAGCAATTTCTTGTGGTCGGTCCCTTCGTAGAGCCGGAATTCAAAGCGCATTTTGGCGCTAATCCAGGGAACTTTCTGGGAACCTGAGGGAGAAGAGGCAAAGAGCTTTTCGGCCCCGCCATTTTTGGTCACGTAGACTTCACCGGTCTCATCGCTTCCGGTATCCCAGGTAATGGTCGTGGTCCCCAGCGCGCCTCCGGGCGGCACTGGGTTGGGATTTGCCGTGATGCTGGCCGGGCCGTGTGGCGCCTGCGCTTTTTGCTCGGGCGGAGCCTTCTCTTTTTTCGTTTGGGCCGATGGTTGCGAGGGGCCGCAGGAGAAGAGCGCGAGGCTGAGGATCGCGACAAATAATGGTTTCATAAGTCTTTCGAGATTAGGGGCACTTTCCCTGGCTCGCAAATTCGGTTCTGGCGCCCTGATTTCTCTGCTACGCAGATTATTTGCTCCCCGGTTTGACGGCGGGCACGTCCTCTAGATCCGGCGGCAGGGCGCTGGCCGGAAAAGTCTCCACGGTCATCTCGACGAGACTGTGAAAGGGGCAGCCGAAATCGGGCCGGGCTCCGCCGCTTCGATCCACGATGACGCCTACGCCGACGACCTGGCCGCCGTGTTGGCGCACGATGTCGACCGTCTCCTGGACGCGCCCGCCGCGCGTGACCACGTCTTCGGCGACCACGAAACGCTCGTTAGGCGCGATCCGGAAGCCGCGTCGTAAGACCAGCCCGCCCGCTTCTTTCTCCGCGAAGATGTGCCGTTTGCCTAACGACCGCCCCACTTCCTGGCCGACCACGATGCCGCCGAGAGCGGGCGAAATCACGGCATCGCATTCCAGGGCGCGCAGCTTCTCGGCCAGCTGGGCGCAGACGGCCGCGGCGATTTCGGTGTGTTGGAGGAGGAGCGCGCACTGGAAAAACTGCCGGCTGTGCAGACCCGAGCGCAGGATGAAATGCCCCTCGAGGAGCGCGCCCGTCCGGCGAAAGGTCGCGAGCAAATCTTCGCTCATGTCGCCCCGCCGCTAGCCGGAAGTGTCGCTGACCGTTTTCTCGCCGCGCTCGCCGTCGTTCGCGACCGCGATCACTTCGATCTCGACCTTGGCCCCTTTCGGCAGGGCCGAGACCTCCACCGTCGAGCGGGCGGGCGGATCGTCGCGGAAGTAGCTGGCGTAAATCTCATTCACCGTCTGGAAGTCGCCCATGTCGGTGAGGAAAATCGTCGTCTTGACCACGTGGCTGAAATTCAAGTTCTCCGCGCGCAGAACGGCCGAGACATTTTCCAGCACCCGCTTGGCTTGCTTGGAAATATCGTCCGACACGATTTGGCCCGATTGCGGATCGAGCGGAATCTGGCCGGCGCAAAAGAGCAGCGCGCCGCTCCGGATGGCCTGCGAGTAAGGCCCGACCGCGGCCGGCGCCTCTTTAGTGGAGACAATCTTCTTCATGGCCCGAGTCTAGCTGCAAAATTTAGCGGCACAACGAGCACCCGACGGCGCCTTCCCGCCCGTTTCGCGCCGCTCTCGATTGATCGGAGGCGATTCTCGCCGATAGTGACGGACCCATGGTAAGCTGGATTTTAAAGAAAATACTCGGGTCGAAAAATCAGCGCGAGATCAAGCGGCTGCATCCGCTGGTGCGCGAGATCAACGCCTTCGACGAGCAATTCAAGGCCCTTTCCGACGACGATTTGCGCGCCAAGACGGCGGAATGGAATACGGAGCTTTCCGCGCTGGCCGATCCTGAGGCGCTGGCCCGGCGTCAGGAGGAAATTCTGCCCGAAGCCTTTGCCGTGGTGAAAAACGCCGCGCGGCGCCTGACTGAGCGGCAGGAAACGTTCTCCGTCTGCGATCAACCGATGACCTGGAACATGGTGCACTTCGACGTGCAATTGATCGGCGGCATCGTCCTGCATCGCGGCCGCATTGCCGAGATGGCGACTGGCGAAGGCAAGACGCTCGTCGCCACTTTGCCGCTCTATCTCAACGCCCTGGCCGGGCGCGGCGCCCATCTCGTCACGGTGAACGATTACCTGGCGCGCCGCGATGCCGAATGGATGGGTCAGCTCTACAGCTTTCTTGGCCTAACGACGGGCATCATCCAGCACGATCAACCGCCCGATTTGCGCCGCGAGCAGTACACCTGCGACATCACTTACGGGACGAACTCGGAGTTCGGTTTCGATTACCTGCGCGACAACGGCATGGCCACCACGCGCGACCAGCAAGTGCAGCGCGGCTATCATTACGCCATCGTCGATGAAGTCGATTCCATCCTCATCGATGAAGCGCGCACCCCGCTCATCATCAGCGGTCCAGCCACCGTCTCGACGCACCAATACGATCGGCTCAAACCCTTGGTCGATCAGTTGGTGAGGAAGCAGAACATGCTCTGCAATCGGCTCGCCAGCGAAGCGAAGGAAGCGTTCGAGCAAGGGGAAACGGAAGAAGGCGGCCGCCTCATGTTCAAGGTCAAACTCGGCCAGCCGCGCAACAAACAGCTCCTCCGCATGATGGAAGATCCGGAAAAGCGCAAAGCGATCGATAAAGCCGAGCTCACTTTTTACCAGGACACGCGCAAGGAAGAACTGTTCGCGCTCAAGGAAGAACTCTTTTTTACCATGGATGAGAAATCGCACGAGGCCGATCTCTCCGAGCAAGGGCGCGCCTATTTGAATCCGGACGATCCTGATTCTTTTGTCCTCCCCGATTTGATCAGCGAGTTCACCGACATCGATCTCAACCGCACTCTCTCCGACGAGGAGAAGGATCAGATGAAGACGAAACGGCAGGAACAATGCGACACCCGCGCCGAGCAGATTCACAACATCTCGCAACTGCTGCGCGCTTACTGCCTTTTCGAGAAGGATGTCGCCTACGTGGTCGAGGAGAACAAAGTCGTCATCGTCGACGAATACACCGGCCGGAAAATGCCCGGACGGCGTTGGAGCGACGGCTTGCACCAGGCGGTGGAAGCGAAGGAAGGCGTCCAGATCGATCGCGAAACCCAGACGCTCGCCACCATCACGATTCAAAATTATTTCCGGCTCTATCAGAAGCTCGCGGGCATGACCGGCACAGCCGAGACCGAGGCGAACGAATTCCACGACATCTATAAACTGGATGTCGCCGTTATCCCGACGAATCGGCCCGTCGCGCGCGACGACGCCAACGATCGCATCTACAAAACGCGCCGCGAAAAATACAACGCGGTGGTCAACGAAATCCGCGATCGGCACGCCTCCAATCAGCCGGTCCTGGTCGGCACGGTGAGCGTCGAAGCCTCTGAGCTGCTCAGCCGCATGCTTAAGCGCGAGAAGATTCCGCACAACGTCCTGAATGCGAAATATCACCGGCAGGAAGCCGAGATCGTGCAGCGCGCCGGCCAGCCGGGCACCGTCACCATTTCGACCAACATGGCTGGTCGCGGCACCGACATTAAACTCGGCCAGGGCGTCCCCGATGCCGGCGGCCTCTACGTGATCGGCACCGAGCGTCACGAATCGCGCCGGATCGATCGCCAGCTCCGCGGCCGTTGCGCGCGGCAGGGCGATCCGGGCGCGACCCGTTTTTATGTCAGCTTCGAAGACGACCTCATGCGCAACTTCGGCGCGGCCGATCGCATGACGAAAATCATGGAGCGTTTCGGGCTCGAAGAAGGCCAGGAACTCGAGCACCGCTGGCTCAATCGTTCCGTGGAAACGGCGCAGAAGCGGGTCGAGCAACGGAACTACCTCGCGCGCAAACGCACCCTCGACTACGACGACGTCATGAACAATCAGCGCGAGGTGGTTTACACCTATCGCAACGAAGTCATCGACAGCGAGGAACCGAGAAAGCTCATCTACGAGGTGATCGACGAAGCCGTCCCGGCAAAAGTGGAAGAATATCTCGGGACCGGCGCCTCCAGCGATGAGCCGAACTATTCCGGCCTCATCCATTGGGTCAACACCACTTTTCCGCTCGGCCTAACGAGAGAAAAAGCGGAATTCGAAACCCGCAGCGCGGCGGAGAACGCGCAGTTCCTGGCCGATAAAATCCGCGACGCCTACGAGCGCAAATCGAGCCACGAAGAAGCCGGCGCGGTCAAGAGTCTGGAGCGTTACATTATTCTCAACGCGATCGATCGCCTCTGGCAGGAGCATCTCTATGCCATGGACGCCTTGCGCGAAGGCGTGCACCTCCGCGGCTACGCCCAGAAGGATCCGCTCATTGAATACAAGACGGAAGCTTTCGACATGTTCGTCGAGCTCATGGGCAACATTAAAAACGAAGTCCTGCACAACCTCTTCCGCAGCACTTCCAACCTCCAGGCCTTCGAAAATTTCCTCTCGACCCTCCCGCAGTTTCTCCTGCGCGAGCAGGCGCCGACCGCGCCCACCGCCAACGGCCCCGTCCCGGGTCGCCGCCCTGAGCGCATCGGCAACGTCGCGGAAAACGGCGACGCCGACGGCCACGGCTCCGAAGTGAAACTCGATCTGGCCCCGGTCCGCCGGGAGATGCCCAAAGTCGGCCGCAACGATCCCTGTCCCTGCGGCAGCGGGAAGAAATACAAAAACTGCTGCGGCCGCGTGGCCTAACGAGCTTATGCCGGGCCAGCTCGAGACCGATTTTTACCGCAGTCCGGAAGAATATCTTGTCGCCGAGATAGAGAGCACCGAAAAGCACGAATATCTCGCCGGCGTGGTTTACGCCATGGCTGGGGCCAGCCTTTGCCATATTCGGATCTCGGATAATATCCGTCGGCATCTCGGCAATCAGCTTTCTGGTGGACCGTGCGAAGCTTTTTCCTCCGACATAAAAGTGCGTATCCGCAAGGAAGCTGTGGAATTCTTTTATTACCCTGATGTAACGGTGGATTGTTCGTCCCCGCCGGACACCTCCCATTACTCGGAAAATCCACGGGTCATTTTCGAAGTTTTGTCCAAGGAGACCGAACGAATCGATCGGGGGGAAAAACTGCAGAATTACCAAACGCTGGACTCCCTGAGCGTTTACGTTTTGATCGATCAGGCTCATGTGGCGGTGACCGTTTACCGCCGAGTAGCCGACACTTGGGAGACCGAATTCTTCGGCGACAAAGAAGATGCCATTCTTCTCCCTGAGATCGAATGCAGTCTTCCCCTCAGCGTCATCTACGAGCGGACTGAGCTGATCCGGTAGGAGACAAGGTTTCCCGTCCGGCCGGAGCTCGAGAAAAGCTTGCCCGAGGAGGCCTGCCGGGCGCAAACTCGGGCTCAGTCATGCCTCCCCTTCCTCCCACCCGTCGCGAGTTCGTTAGGCTGCTCGGCGCCGCCGCCTTCTCGAGCGCCTTTCCTTCCTGGCTGCGCGCCGAGCCCATCCCCGCGGATGACCTCGTCACCATCTCCATTTTTCACACGACCGATCTTCACGGTCACATCCTCCCCACCAACGACTATCACGGCCACCCCGACCTCGGCGGCTTGGCCCGCTGTGTCACCCAAATCCGGCGTTGGCGCGAAGAAAATCCGCACTCGCTTCTCCTCGACATCGGGGATGTCTACCAGGGAACTCAATTCGCCCTGGCCGATCGCGGCGAGCAGATGATCGACCTTTTCAATCTGCTCCGCTACGACGCCTGGCTGGTCGGGAATCACGAGTTTGACTGGGGAATCGAGCCGTTCCTCCGCGCCCTCCAGCGCTCGGCCATGCCCGTCCTCGCCGCCAACACTTTGCTCGAAGGAAAAGCGGCCGGCGCCTTCGTCGACACCTCGCATCCTCTGGCCAGGATCCAGCCCTTTCTCCTGTGCGAAATCGCCGGAATCAAAATCGGAATCGTCGGCCTAACGACGCCGGGAATGCCTTTTTGGTTTCCGCCCGCCTTCACCGCCGGCCTCGAATTCGAGCACCCGATCGAGCCGGTGCGCCGCGCAGTAGCCCAGCTCAAATCGTTAGGCGCAAACGCCCTTGTCCTGGCGGGCCACATGGGTTTGAAAGAGCGCACCGGGGGCGACGATTTCGCCAATCACGTCATGGCTCTGACTTCCGAATTTCCGCAAGCCGCCGCCTACATTGCGGGCCACACCCACCAGGATATCCCCCGTCGCCTCACGAACGGCGTCCTCCTGACCCAAGCGGATCATTTTGGCATTCACGTCGGCCGGCTCGATCTCGTTTTCGACCGCGCCTCGAAACAATTGCTTGGGCAAACGGCGCGCTGCGAGCTCATGGATCATCGGATCGCGCTCGACCCGGTCATCCTCAGTCGCACTCGGCCGAAACTAGAAGAGGCCGCCGCGGTTCTCTCGGAACCGATCGGGGAGCTTGCCGAGACGCTGCGAATCAAGGCGCCCTCCGGCGAACCGAGCGATGTCGAATGTCTCATCGCCGCCGCCATCACGGAAACGCTCCGCGCGCGCGGCGTCTCGGTCGACGGCGTTTTCCATGGTCTTTTCGAAGACCGACATGTCTTCAAGCATGGCCCGAAGACGATCGGCGATATCTGGGAGATTCTGCCGTATGAGAATTGCCTCGTGACCGGCGAGTTGATGCCTAACGAGTTGATCGCCATTCTCAATGAGGTCTTCCAAAGCCGCGAGTCGCGGAGCCTGGTCGGGTTCGCCCTCGGCAGCGCGGGGCAAGGGAGCGAACGGCGGGTGACGGATCTGCGCCGGGCCGATGGTCGTCCCCTCGAATTGGGCCGTCGCTATCGCCTCGCTTTTAACACCTTCGACGCCAGCAGTGGTGGTCATCGCTTCATGAAGTTGCGCGACCTTCTCGAGCGCCCGGAGGCGAAGCGCACCTTCCATCCCGTGCAAACGCGAGAAGCCCTCATCGACTACTTCCGCCGTCACAAAATCGTCCATCGCCTTCCGCGCGGCGCAACGCCCGCGGCGGCCTAAGCGAGCGCAGGCCTCCGGGGAGGACGGGGTGCTACTCCGTGGTTCGGTGCAGTCTGCGCCGAACCGCGCGAAGATTTCGCGCGGAGTCTTGCGGGCGACGGCTGCCGTCAAAGAAGGCTCCACGATTGCGCGTCGCGCAAACAGGCCTTGGGCGAGGCTCGCCCAAGTGCGACGGGGTAACACCCCGTCCTCCCCGGCATCCGCAGCGGCGTCCGCAACGGTTGCGCAACCAACTCCCCGGTTGTTATCTCCTCGGATGAAGTTGCTCGTATTTTCCTTCCTTCTCGCCACCGCCAGCCTCATGGATGCGGCCAATCCCGCGCCCCAAACACCGAAAAAGCCGGTCTTCAACGAATACCACGGCGTCAAGGTCGAGGACGACTACCAATGGCTGGAAAAGGACCAGAACCCGGCCGTCAAAGCCTGGTCGGCGGCTGAGAACAAACAGGCCCGCGCTCACCTCGACAAACTTCCCGATCGCGCGCTCGTCGCGGAACGCCTTACGAAACTCTACGCCGCCGCGTCGCCCAATTATTCCTCCCTGGTGGCGCGGCCCGGCCGGCTCTTCGCCCTCAAATTCGAGCCGCCGAAGCAGCAGCCGATCCTTGTGACCCTCGCCTCCGCGGACGATCTGAAATCGGAAAAGGTCGTCCTCGACCCTAACGAACTCGACAAAAAGGGGACGACCGAGATCGACTGGTTCGTTCCTTCGCTCGACGGCAAAAAAGTCGCCATCTCTATTTCACACGGCGGGAGCGAAGACGGCGATCTGCACTTTTACGACGTCGCCACGGCCAAAGCGCTGCCCGAGACGATCGCCCATGTGCAGTTCCCGACTGCGGGCGGCAGCGCGGCCTGGAACGCCGACGGCAGCGGCCTTTTTTACACGCGTTTCCCGCGCCAAGGGGAACGGCCCGAAGCCGACCTCGATTTCTATCAGCAGATTTATTTCCACAAAATGGGGACGCCGGAGAGCCAGGATACCTATTCGTTAGGCAAAGACTTTCCCCGTATCGCCGAGATCGTGCTCCAGAGTTCGCACGACGGGCGCCATCTCCTCGCGGTCGTGGCCAATGGCGATGGCGGCGATTTTGCGCATTACCTCTGCGGGCCGGATGGCAAATGGCAGCAGCTGACCAAATTCTCCGATCAAATCAAACAGGCCCAGCTTGGCCGGGACGACGCGCTTTATCTGATCTCGCGGGCCGATGCCCCGCGCGGGAAAGTGTTGCGTCTGCCTCTCGATCATCCGGAGCTTTCCGCCGCCACGGTGGTGGTGCCGCCGAGCGAAGCGGTGGTGGAGGAACTCGCCCCGAGCGCGGATGCGCTCTACGTCGGCGACTTGTTAGGCGGCCCTTCGCAGGTGCGGCGTTTCGATCTCGACGGCAAAAACGAAACGATGATCAAGATTCCCGCGATCTCCGCGGTCCAGGAGATGGTCGCGCTCGACGACGGCTCGCTCCTTTTCAAGGATGTCAGCTATACCGCGCCGAATATTTGGTATCGCTACGGGGCGAAAGGGGAACCGGTGGCGACGGCTTTGCGCAGCACCTCGCCGGTTTCGTTCGACGACATCGAAGTCGTGCGGGAATTCGCCATTTCCAAAGACGGCACCAAAATCCCCCTCAACATCATGCGCCGCCAAGGCACGAAGCTGGACGGCAACAATCCCACTCTGCTCTACGCCTACGGCGGCTACGGGATCAGCATGACGCCGTCGTTCGACTTCACCCGCCGGCTCTGGTTCGACCGGGGCGGCGTCTTCGTCGTGGCGAACATTCGCGGCGGGGGCGAGTACGGCGAGGAGTGGCATAAAGCCGGCAACCTCACGAAAAAGCAGAATGTCTTCGATGACTTCATTGCGGCCGAACGTTACCTCGTAAAGAAGGGCTACACCCGCCCGGAAAAACTCGCCCTCATGGGCGGAAGCAACGGCGGCCTGCTCATGGGCGCCGTCCTCACCCAGGAACCCAACCTCGCTCACACCGTGGTCTCGTTAGTCGGAATTTACGATTCGCTCCGTACCGAGCTGGAGCCCAACGGCGCCTTCAACGTGACCGAATTCGGCACCGTCAAAGACCCGGCGCAGTTCAAAGCGCTCTACGCCTATTCGCCTTATCACAACGTGCACGATGGCACCAAATATCCGGCCATTCTCTTCCTCACCGGGGAGAACGACGGCCGCGTCGCGCCTTGGAACTCACGCAAAATGACCGCGCGCTTGCAGGCCGCGAATGCCTCGAAAAATCCCATCCTGCTCCGCACCAGCGCCAGCTCCGGGCACGGCCACGGCACCGCCCTGAAAGAGCGCATCCAACAGCAAGCCGACATTTTCGCCTTTCTCTTCGACCAGCTCGGGATGACCCAGGAAACGGCCAAGACAGCTTCTCGTTAGGCTAACGCGTTGCTTTCCCGGCGTTTTTTCCAGACCGATCCGCTCGTTTGCGCGGCACAGTTGGTCGGGACGCGGCTCATCTGGGGCAAGTGCGAAGGAATCGTCGTGGAAACCGAAGCCTACCTCGTGGTGGGCGATGAAGCCTGTCACACCTTCAGCCGGCCGAGCACGCGCGCCTTCGTCGAGCGCAATCGAGCAGGCGCTTGTTACATTTATTTCAACTACGGGGTCCACTGGATGCTCAACGTCCTCGTCAAAGGCGGGCCGCGCGACGGCCTCATTTTGATACGGGCGGTCGAGCCGACGCGCGGGCTGAAGCGGATGCGGGAGCGCCGCGGGGTGGAAGAAATCAAGCGCCTCTGCTCTGGTCCCGGGAAACTGACCCAGGCGCTCGCCATCACGAAAGAACATCACGAGACCGATCTCTGCGCCGATCGGACGCATGGTTTCCGGCGCCGGCCTAACGAGAGCGTGGAAGTCGTGGCCGATCCCCGCATCGGAATCAGCCGGGCCCGGGATTATCACTGGCGCTTCACCTTGCGCGGCAGCCCCTTCCTCAGCGTCCCGGTGCGTTCGCGCGGAACCCTGTAGACGTTTCGCTCTGCGAAACGCGGGAGTCAGGGATGCGAAACGGGACGCCTTGCGTTCGCTCCCCGCTTTCATGTTGTCATCCCGAGCCCGCGGAGGCGGCGAGGGATCTCGCGCAAGGTCTCGGCGTAGTTCTCCAGAAAAATGAACCGATCGGAGGAGGCGCGAGATCCCTCGGCGCGCTGCGCCAGCCTCGGGATGACAGAGCGGAACGCTGGGCGCGCGTTGACCGTCACGGCTTTCGCACCGAATTTAAGCGCTTATGTCCGCCACCAAACAACGCGTCCTGCTCGGCATGAGCGGCGGCGTCGATTCCAGCGTCGCCGGCTACCTGCTGCGCGAGCAGGGCTACGACGTGGTTGGCGTGACCATGAAAGTCTGGCCGCAGGATTGCCTCTCGCGCGCCGAAGACAAGTGCTGCGGCCCGCAAGCCGTGGCCGACGCCCGCAACGTCGCCCACTCGTTAGGCATTCCGCATTACGTGGTCGACGAGGCGGACCAATTCGAGCAGCTCGTGATCAACTATTTCTCGAGTGAATACCGCGCCGGCCGCACGCCAAACCCGTGCGTGATGTGCAATGAGAAGCTCAAGTTCGGCAAGCTCTGGGAGAAAGCCGAAGCGCTCGGCTGCGACTACATCGCCACCGGCCATTACGCGATCATCGAGCATCAGGCCGATCTCGCGGTGCTGCGGAAAGGCGCCGACGCCCGCAAGGATCAGTCCTATTTCCTCTTCAGCCTGCGCCAGGAGCAGCTCCGCCGCGCCCTCACTCCGCTCGGCGCGATGGCCAAGCCGGCCATCCGCGAGATTGCTCGTTCGTTAGGCTTGAAAGTGGCGGATAAAGTCGACAGCCAGGAAATCTGCTTCGTTCCCGGAAACGATTACAAGGCGTTCCTCCGTTCGCACCTGAGCGAAGACGAGTTTCATCCCGGCGGCATTTACGACCTGAGCGGCAACTTCGTCGCGTCGCATGAAGGGATCGAAATGTTCACCATCGGGCAGCGCAAAGGTCTGCCCGGCGGCTCGGCCCAGCCCCGCTATGTCGTCGACATCGATGCCGAAACCAACCGGGTCATCGTCGGCGCCGCGGAGGATCTGCTCACGGAGGAATTCGAGATCGATCGCGTCAACTGGGCAGGGGATTCGTCGCCTCACGAAGCCGGCGAAGTGACGGTGAAAATTCGTTATGCGCATGCCGGCGCGCCCGCCACGGTGACGCCGCTGCCCGCCGGCCGCGCCCGGCTGCAACTGCACGAGCCACAAAAAGCGGTCACGCCCGGGCAGGCGGCGGTTTTTTACGATGGCGACATCGTTGCGGGCGGCGGCTGGATCTGCCGGCAGACCGCGGCCGTCGTCGCCTAACGAATGGCGGACGAAGTTCTGCTCGTCCTGAGCACCTTTCCCGATCGCGGCAAAGCGCAGCGCATCGCGGAGGAATTGGTCGCCGGCCGTTTCGCGGCCTGCGCTAACGTCGCTTCCCCGGTCGATTCGTTTTACTGGTGGAAGGGCGAAGTCGAGACTGCGACCGAGGTGCTGGTTTACTTCAAGACGACCGCCGCGCGCTTCGAAGCCTTTCAAGCAAAGTTGCGCGAGTTGCACCCCTACGACGTGCCGGAAATTATCGCGTTCGGGATCGCAGCAGGCTCGGCCGATTATCTGGGCTGGGTCGCGGAAAACTGCGGCGGCCAGTGAACTGGAGGGCGGAGCTCCGCGACGCCGCGCCCACGCATCTAATCGCCGCCGCGGATTCGCGGAGCTCATCCCTCCAGGATTGCCGCGCGCGGGGAGCGCGTGATAAGTTCGGCGCATGTCCCTGATCTTCGAGCCGATTTACACCGACGGGCTGGCCGAGATTTCCTATCTCGTCGGCGATGATGAAACTGGAACCGGCGCGGTCTTCGATCCACGACCGGACGTGGAGATTTACCTGCAATTGGCGCGGACCAAAGGCGTGGCCATCACCCACGTCTTCGAGACGCACATTCATGCCGATCTCGTGAGCGGCGCGCGCGAACTTTGCGCGCGCGTCGGCACGGCAAAAATCTACGCCAGCCACGAGGGCGGCGCGTCTTATGGGTTCTCGACCGAAGCCGTCGAGGAGGGGAGTGAATTCAAATTCGGCTCGCTCGTGATCACCGCAAAATTTACTCCCGGTCACACTCCGGAACACCTTTCCTACCTGCTCGCGGAGGAAGATCATCCCGAGCTGCCCTGGGGCGTGCTCAGCGGCGATTCGCTTTTCGTCGGCTCGGCCGGGCGGCCGGATTTGTTAGGCGAAGGCGAGACCGGGAAATTGGCCGCGCTCCAGTTCCAGACGCTACGCGAATTTTACCTCAAGCTGCCGGACAGCGTGATCGTCTATCCGGCGCACGGTAGCGGCTCACCATGCGGCGCCGAGATTGGCGATCGTCTCACGAGCACGATCGGCTTCGAGCGCGCCTTCAATCCGTTTCTGCAAATCGACGACCTCGAGGCTTTCACGCAGCACTGCATCAAGACCGCGCCGCCCATTCCCAAATATTATCCGCGGATGAAAAAGGTGAACGCGGAAGGACCGGAAATCCTGGGCGGCCTGCCGCAGGTGCGGGCTTTGCCGCCGGCGCAATTTCAGGAAGCGATCCGCCAGAAAAACAACCTGCTCGTCGACACGCGATCGATGTTCGCCTTTGGCGGCGCGCACATCGCCGACGCGCTCAATCTCGGCGCGACGCCGACGCTCTCGATCTGGGCCGGCACGCTCCTCGATCCAGCCAGACCGCTCCTCCTGGTCCTCGAGCACGACAGCGATCTCGAGGACGTCGTTAGGCTCTTTCTCCGCACCGGTTTTACCAACTTCGCCGGCTACCTCGTCGGCGGGATGAAAGCGTGGGACCTGGCCGGTAATCCGTTCACGCAGGTCCCGCAAATTTCCGTTCACCAGATGCAATCGGCCGACGGCCAGTTGCAGGTCCTCGACGTCCGGACGGAGCGCGAGTGGAAGGGTGGCCACGTGCCGGGGGCGCGGCACATCGTCATGCCGCAATTGGAGCAGCGGGTCGCGGAACTCGATGCGTCGAAGCCGACCGCGGTTTATTGCGCTTCCGGTTATCGGGCCAGCATCGCCACGAGCGTCCTGAAAAAGGCCGGGTTTAAAAATGTCAGCAACGTCCCGGGGAGCTGGCATGCCTGGAAGGAAGCCGGTTTTCCCATCGAAAAATGATCATCCGCGAGAAGGAACCGGCCAATCTCGAGATGCCCTTCGGGCTCCTCGACGGGTGGACTACGCCTAACGAAATCTTCTACATCCGATCGCACTTTCCGGTCCCGCAGATCGACCTCAAGCAATGGCGTTTGAAGGTCGAGGGCGCCGTCGCGCATCCGCTCGAGCTGAGCTACGACGATCTCCGCGGGATGGGGACACAGAAGGTCTCGGCCACCCTGGAATGCGCTGGCAACGGCCGCGTCTTTCTCGTCCCGAAGGTGAAAGGGACGCAGTGGGAGTTGGGCGCGGTCGGCAACGCGGAGTGGACTGGGGTTTCGTTAGGCGAGCTGCTCCGGCAGGCCGGCGCGAAGAGCGACGCGATCGATGTCATCCTGGAAGGCGCCGACGCGGGCACGATCAGCGAAGCGCCCAAGCCGGCCGGAAAAATTCATTATGCGCGGAGCGTTCCGTTAGGCAAAGCACTCGATGGTGTTTTGCTGGCGACGGAGATGAACGGCGCGCCGCTCACCCCGGCGCACGGCTTTCCGCTGCGCGCGGTTGTGCCGGGTTGGTTTGGGATGGCGGCGGTGAAGTGGCTGCAACGCGTCATCGTGACCGAGCAGCCTTATCAGGGCTACTACCAGACGGTGGATTATGCGTTCTGGAAGAGAGATGCCGCCGGCATCGCGCTCGTCCCGATCACGCAAATGCAGGTCAAAGCCTCGATCGCGCGCCCCGGAATCAACGAAGTCGTCGCCGCCGGGACGAATTATCGCGTCACGGGGGCGGCCTGGACGGCGGACGGCGACATCGTCCAGGTCGAGTTCAGCGCGGACGGCGGCAAGACGTGGTCGGAAGCGTCGTTAGGCGAGGAGCAGGCGCCGAATTGCTGGCGGCTCTGGGAGACGGATTGGCTGACGCCGAAGGAAGCGGGCCGCGCCGTCTTGATGGCGCGGGCGACCGATTCGCGGGGCCGTACCCAGCCAATGGAACGCGATCCGGATCGCGGAAGTTACGAAATCAATCATTGCCTGCCGATCGAGGTCGAGATTCGTTAGGCGCGAAGTCCATGCCCCACTCTAAAGATGCGCCCACTCGACTTCGACCCGTTGTTTGCGCGCGAAGCGGTCGTGAAAGAAAAGCTCCTTATGCCGGCAGCCGTGCTCGTGCACGAGCCGCGTCACCTTCACGTCGAAGCAGCAATATTCCGCGATCTCGACGAGGCGGCCTTCCCGCCACCACTTGATCGCGTCGAGGCTGGCGGCGGTTTGCTTACGCCTAACGTTGCTTTGGCGATGGCGTCGAGGGCGAGGCGGTGGCCCAATTTCGCCTCCATCTCGAGCATGAGATCGACGGTCGGCAGCTCGTGCGTGAGATCGAGCACGGTGTAGCCCATGAGCACGTGATAGTCGAAGTTGAGCACGTTAAAGCCGACTACGAGATCGGCCCGCCGCAGCCGCTCGATCAAGTCGTGCACGCGCGGCTCGTGGAAAATTTCGTAGCGGCCGGTGCGGGTGCTGTAGATGACGCCGATCGACATCTGCATGTTGCCTTTGCGAGCCCAGCCGCCGGCGTCGTTGGCGGTGCGTTGAGTTTCCAGGTCGAAATAAACGATGTCGCGCGCCACAGCCGTCACTTTAGTTCGAAGTCGCCGCAATCGAAGGCCATCATTTGGGCGAGACCGGAGAGGCGAAATTGTTCGACCACGGCGCCGTCATCCTGGAAGACATCGAGTGCGCTCTCGCTCGGTCGGGCGAGCAAAATTCGCGAGAGATTGGGCGTATCGCTGATCGTGCGGAGGGGCAATCCATCCACGGTTTTGAGGTAGCTGCCATCGGCATCAAACCCGACCGCCAACTCGACTTGGCCGGGCTGATCTTGTTGCAGAGGATTCTCGCGCAGGGCCTGGCTTAGCGACGTGGGGGCGGGCGACGGGTTCGGCGCGAGGGCGGGCTGGCCGTCGACGAGGCCGAAGTTTTGATGGTCGACGATCTTCTTCTCGAAATCGACTTTCCAATCGGAGATGGCTTGCGCCTGCTCGGTCCCGTCCGGTTGGGTCGCGACCAGGGTCAGGCTGCGGACGCGTTCGAGGGCGGGCGTCTGCTCGAGGAGAAAAATTCGCTCTTCCGTGGCGGAAGCGGCGATTCCAACCGGCTGCGGTTCGTTAGGCGGAATGGTCAGTTTGCGCAGGATCCCGCTCGCCTTGGCAGGATCGACGGTGGCGGGCAACTGCTCCACTTCCGCGCCGCCATCCGGCAGGCGACGGATGCGCCAGAGGGTGCCGTCTTTCCCGGGAGCCGAATTTGTGGAGGCGTCCGAGCCGAGCGGGTTGGGCAGACGCGCGACCTCGGAGGGCGAAGGGCTGGACGCGGGGGTGCTTTCCGCAGCAGTTAATTTTTCGGAGGCGAAATCGTAGAGGGCGGTGACGGCTTTTTGGGCGGGCGTCTTCGCGCTCAGCTTCAGCTTTCCCGGCTCGCTCGCCAGGCGAGTGATGTGGGCGAGATGAGGCGAGTTCGCGTCGGTCACCCAATCGTTAAAGAAATAATCGACCCCTTCCACTTTCACTTCTCCGACGAGATAACCGTGCGCACTGTAGCGGCCAGCGGGCAGGGGATGGCCGGCGTCGTCGTTGCCGTCCCAAGCAGTTTCGAGCGCATCGTGCCCGGCGGTAAAATCGCTCACGCCATCTTCCCGGTGCAGAATACGGACGAGTTTTCCCTGCGCGTCGTAGATGCCGAGGCTGATCGTGCCTTCGAGCGGCGGCGGCGCGAAATGCAGGTGCACCGTGCGAGGAGCCGGCGGCGGCGAGGGTGTCTCCTGCGCCTGCGCCGAAGCGAAGGCGATGGGGAAAAAAACGAGAAGAAGAAAACGCATAGCGGGACGCTAAAGAAAATGTCGCCAATCGAGGTTGGGGAAAATCGTAGCGCGTTCTTCGCATTCGCCGAGAAAATTGCGCTCGACCGCGCCGGCGCATAGTTGCTCGTAGAGGCGGGTGAAACGCAACAGATGCTCGCGGGTGCGCCTCTCCGCGTACTCGGGCGCGGTGCGATTTTTCATGAGGAAAGCCCAGTCACTCGATTGGGCGAGGAGTAGTTCACGGGCGGCCTGACGGAGGGCGCGCTCCGTCGTCGGATCGGTCGTCGCTTCTTGGGTGCGCGCGAGTTCGGTCATGCGGCGGGCGGCGGCATGGAGGTGCGGGTAGACCCAGGCGTTGTTTTGATCGAGCCAGACGCTGTTGAAGCCATGCTCGCCCCAGCTCGAAGGATTTGGCCTAACGACCTGGTGCGACGGATGCGCCGCGAGAAACTCTCCCGGCGTGGTCAGGCGAAAATGCTCCGGCGCCGCGGCGACCTGGCGAATGAAACTTTCCAGAAAGCGCGGCCCTTCAAACCACCAATGGCCAAAAAGCTCGGCATCGAACGGACTAACGAGGAGCGCATCCATCCCTTCGACGGCGCAAAAACGGGCGCATTGTTTTTCGAAAAAATCCTGGGCGTGCGCGTCCGCGATGGAGAGCGCGCGGGCGCGATCGTAGAATTCCTTTTCCTCGGTTCGGTGGCCGACCTGGTGATATTTGATCCCGCTAAATTTGCGCATGCCTAACGGACGCAGGAACGGCGCGAGTTCCACGGCGGGGCGGTCGAACCCGAGGTCGCGATAGAAATCGCGATAAACCGGATCGCCCGGGTAGCCGGTTTCCGCGCTCCAGACCTCGCGGTTCGCTTCGTCATCGCGGGCGAAAACGGCTGGTCCCGCGGGCGTGTAAGCGGGGGCGAAGAGAGCGTAGTGCGGTTGTGGCCGAGCGAGCAGAAGCGCGTGGGAGTCGACGACGCACCAGCGGATGCCGGCTTCCTGCAGGAGCGCGTCGACTCCGTCGCTGTAACCGCATTCGGGCAGCCAAAATCCGGCCGGATCACGCCTAAACATTTCCCGGTAGCTGTCGCAACCGAGGCGGATTTGGGCGCGTTGCGCCTCGGGAAAATCCTGGAGCAAGGGAAGAAAAGCGTGGGTCGCGGCGCTCGCCATGATTTCGAGGCAGCCTGCCTCCTGCAGCTCGCGAAATGCCCTAACGACATCGCGACCGAGCGTTTCCTCGAAGAAGGCTCGCGCCTCCTGGAAGAATTCGGCGTAGAACCGGGAGAGCGCGAGAAGCTGCGGATGATGGCGATTGCGCTCGATTTCTTGCGCGGCCAGACCGATCAAGCGCTCGAGGTGCCGCAGATAACGACGCTGGAGCAGTTCGTCGCGGAGCATGGCGCCGAGGGGCGGCGTGAGGGAGAGGGTGAGACGGAAGTCGAGTCCTTCGGCGCGCAGGCGCCGCAGCATGCGGAGGAGCGGAAGGTAAGTTTCAGTGAGGGCTTCGAAGAGCCAGTCTTCTTCCAGGAAATCTTCGTGCTCCGGATGCCTAACGAAGGGAAGATGGGCGTGGAGGATGAGGGCGAAGGAACCGGTCGGAGCGCTCACCGGTGTGTCATCGTGAGTGGTCGTCGGCGCTCGGGGCAGCGCGCAAATTAGAGATACAAGGGTTCTCGCGCGCCGTTTCGCAGAGCGAAACGCCTACAGAGTGCGGCAGAATTCCTGAAAGCGATCGAGACCTTTTTTGATGATGTCGATGCTCGTGGCGTAGCTCAGGCGAATGGTCCGGTCATCGCCAAAAGCCGCGCCCGGGATGACGGCGACGTTGGCTTTGCTGAGCAGACGATCGGCGAAATTCTGCGAGGTGAGCCCGAGCTGGCTGATGTTGACCAGAATGTAAAAAGCGCCCATCGGCTTGGCGGCGGTGATGTTCGCGATCTTGGTGATGCGGTCGAACATGTAATTGCGCCGCATGTCGAATTCGTCGTGCATGTCGGAGAGCGGTTGTTGATCGCCTTTGAGCGCGGCGATCCCGCCTTTTTGCGAGAAGGAGCAGGGGTTTGAGGTGCTGTGGCTTTGGATGGAATCGACCGCCTTGGCGATGGTTTCCGGCGCGCCCATGTAGCCGAGACGCCAGCCGGTCATCGCGTAGGATTTGCTGAAGCCGCTCACCGTGATGGTGAGGTCGTAGGCCCGCTTCGAGAGGGAGGCGATGCTGACGTGTTTGGCGTCGTCGTAGACCAGCTTCTCGTAAATTTCGTCGGAGAGAATGTAAATATCTTCCTCGGCCGCGACTTCCACGATCGCCTCGAGCTCTTCCCGGCTGTAGACCGCGCCGCTCGGATTGTTCGGGCTGTTCATGATGACCATTTTGGTCCGCGGAGTCATGGCGTTTTCGAACTCCTGCGCCGTCATCTTCCAGCCGTTGCGCTCGTTCGTTTGCACGATCACGGGCTCGGCGCCGGCCAGCCGCACCATCTCGGGATAGCTCACCCAGTAGGGCGAGGGGATGATGACTTCGTCGCCTGTTTCGCAGGTGGCGAGGATGGCGTTGTAACAGGAATGCTTCGCGCCATTGCTCACGATGATCTGGCTGGGGCGATATTCGAGGCCGTTGTCGGTCGCGAATTTTTCCGCGATCGCCTGGCGCAGCTCGGGCAATCCGGAGCTCGGCGTATACTTGGTGAAGCCCTGTTCGAGGGCGGCGATGGCGGCCTGTTTGATATGCTCGGGCGTATCGAAATCGGGCTCGCCCGCGCCGAAGCCGCAGATGTCGATCCCTTCGGCTTTCATCGCCTTGGCCTTGCTGTCGATCGAGAGGGTCAGCGAAGGGTTGAGTTGGGTTGCACGCGTCGAAATTTCCATGGCGAAAGTGTCCAAAATCAGGTTTCTAAAAAAGGGGAGCGCAAGCTATGAGCGCGCGTAGAAGTTTTCAATTAAAGGTTTCAGGTTGTTCTCGCTCACCTGCACGATCTTCATCTCGCGCGCGGCGTTTTCGGCCGAGTCGGAGGCATGCGCGGCGTTGACCATGATGGTCTGGCCGAACTCCTTGCGAATCGATCCCGGGGGCGCCTTGCTCGGGTCGGTCGGTCCGAGGACTTCGCGGATTTTGCGGACGGCGTCGACGCCCTGGTAAACAAGCGCGATGCACTTCTCCGAGCCGGGCTCGGCGCGCTCCGCATCACTCGTCGCGCTGGGCCTGCCGCCGGACATGAATTCGACGATGTCTTCCCAGGCGCCGCGGCCTTTTTCCTCGCCCAGTTTCTCTTTCAAAACGTCGAGGACCGGGCCGTAAAATTCCTCCGCCTGCGCCACGCTCATGCGATGCACCTTGAAGCCGATAATGGAAAGCCCGGTCCGCGAAAAGACTTCGATCACGCCGCCGGGCCGTGCGTTGGGGAATTTGAAATTATCCGGCTTGATCAGGACGAGCGTTTTTTCGACCTTCTCCTTCTCCGGGAAATCGATCACGCCGTCGAGAATGCCGCCGTCGCTATCGGAAAATTCCGCCCACAGCTTGAGATCACGCTCGATCGCCTCCGCCTCGAAAGCGGCGAGCACGCCGGGCTCGAAGTAAGTCACCTGGCCGCTGCGATCGGTGATGTAGTCGCCGAAGGTGTCGCGAATCGTCTCGCCGCTCGTCCGCTCGTGCACGATGTGGCCGACCGCCTCCTGGATTTTGCGGGTCGCCTCCGGACCGCGAAAAACCAGGAGCATGACGCGAGCCCGCTGGCCGTTGACCATGCCGGTAAAATTTTTCAGCACGTACTGACGGATCAGCTCCTGGGTGGCGCGATGGCGGGGATCGGACTCGGTCACGATGGTCTCGGCATAGCGCTGCACGAGGTCGCTGCTGGGAGCGAACATGCGGCCGCGGATGAGGTCGAGACCGGTGCGGGAGATGAGCCGGGCGATGATGCCGCCGGTGCGCGATTTGCGCATCGAGTACGGGGTGACGATGACGTAAGAGAGTTCTTCTTGCTGCATAAAAGGGCGGCGGAGCGGCGGGGAAATTCGGCTGCCGGGGAGAGGCATTCGAAGGCGCTCGGACGACGCAAGATAGCGGCCGGGGGGCGGCGCTTCAACTGGGTTTTACGTTAGGCGCGGGAAGGCCCTGTCGACGCTTCGCTCTGCGAAGCGCGGGAGTGACGTCGTTAGGCCAATGAACCGCCGTCCCGCGCCTCGCAGAGCGAGGCGTCTACAGGGCGCAACGGAGCGCGACCCATTTTCCTCCGCGGCGTGGAGGCTCGACGGTGAAGTGGGCCCGGCGCAAGGCGGCGACGACTTCCTCGGCTTGGGCGCGCAGGATTCCCGAAGCGATCAGCGTTCCCCGCGGCGCAAGCGACCGCCGGAAATTCGGCAGGGCCGCGATCAACAATTCGCTGAAGAGGTTCGCCGTGATGAAGTCGAAGCGGCCGGTCGGTTTCCATTTCAGAAGGTCTGCCCTAACGAACCTGGCGCGGCCGATTTTGTTGAGCCGGGCATTGCTCCGCGCGTGGGCGACGGCGCGCGGATCGTGGTCGAGCCCGAGGACTTCGGCCGCCCCGAAATGCCGCGCAGCGAGGGCGAGAATTCCCGTCCCGGTGCCGGCATCGAGCAGGCGCCAACCGGGAGGAAGTTTGCGGGTCGCTTCCTCGAGCAAACGCAAAGACATGGCGGTCGTGGCATGTTCGCCGGTGCCGAACGCGCCCGCCGCCGGGATGATCAACTGCGGCTCCGGCCCGGGCTTCGCATTCGTTAGGATAAGAAGGCGGCGGCCAATTCGGAGGGGAGGGTGCGGCGCACTTTCGAGATATTGCTTCGCCCAAGCGCGCGGCAGTTTCTCAGCGAAGCCGCCGAAGCACCGGATGAGAGCGGTCGCTTCGGCGCGGGTCGGGCACGTGACCTGGACGAGGCTTCGCACCTTTCCCGGCTGGCTGATCACGACCACATTTTCCGGCCCGCCGGCGTGCAGTTCGCTTTCGTGGAGCGCCAGCCACGCGGCGTTCGCATGAAACTTCCAGAGGTGCATCGCCCCAAGCATAATCTCGCCCTGCGGCTGGCTTCAATTTTTCCGGGGAGGACGGGGTGCCACCCCGTCGTTCGGTGCAGTCTGCACCGAACCGCGCGGAGAGGGCGCGCTGGATTTTTGCGACGGTTGCCGTCAGTTGAGTGGGAAGGGAAATTTTCCTGCGCGCAGAGTGGCCTTGGGCGAGGCTCGCCCAAGTGCGACGGGGTAACACCCCGTCCTCCCCGGACGGTTGGCCTTCCGCTCTCGCTTTTTTTAGCGGATCACTTCCGCGGCGAAACGTTCCATTTCTTCGAGTTGCGGGCTGCTTTGCAAAAGCAGCAGATCGACTCCGGCATCGGCAAATTCGGCCACCCGTTCTTTCACCGCCGCCGGGGTCCCGATCAAGTTCGGGCGCAATCCGCGATTCGAGACCGAGTACTCATCGATCGACATCTGGCCTTCCAGCTTGGTCCCGCTGAGCCATTGCTGGTAGTTGTCGTAACCGGCCGCGGACGATTGCACGTCGGTGATGCGGGCCAGTTCCGCGCGCGCTTCGCGTTCCGTGTCGCGCACGATGGCGTAGGCCGCGATCCCAAATTGCATCCGCGGCAAACCGAGGCGCTCCCGGCGTTCCGACATGTCGGCGATTTTCTCGCGGATCTTCTCCGGCGCATCGCCGTGCATGACGAAAGCGTCGCATTTTTCCGCGATCAAATTCTTCGCCGCTTCCGATTCGCCGCCCGCATAAATGACCGGGCGCGGTTGGGTCACCGGCTTGGGCTGCATGACCGAATCCTCAATCTGGTAATAATCGCCGCGATAGGAAAACCGCTCCTCCTGCCACATCCCATCGACCACCTCGAGCCACTCGGCGGTGCGCGCGTAACGATCGTCGTGCTGCTCAAAATGGACGCCGTACTTTTTCGCTTCGTCGGCCCACCAGGAGCTGACCACGTTGAGGGAAAGGCGCCCGCCGCCGCCGATCCGATCGATGTTGGCCGCTTGTTTGGCGAGGAGAGCGGGGGCGTGAAAAGTCGGCCGCACCGCCACCATTAACTCGAGGCGCTGGGTCACCGCCATGAGCGCGGCGGCCGTGCTCCAGGCATCGAGGGTGGGCGCGCCGGCCCCTTTGATGTCGTTCAGATTGAGTTCGGCGATGAGGGTGAGGTCGTAGCCGATCTCTTCGCTCCGACAGGCCAGGCGGCGCACGTAATCCCAGGAGGCTTCCATGCCTTCGTTAGGCACATTGCGCAGCCAACCGCCAAAAACCGGGAGCCAGTAGCCGTAGCGCATATCGTTAGGCGGCCGCGGAATTGCGCAGCTCGTCTTGCAGGAAATCGACGAGGCGGGCGTGCGGATCGAAACCGATGACGCGGGGCGCGTCCGCCACGAAATTGGAAAGGGCGTTGATGTCGTAATAAACGCGCTCGCCATCGCGATCGTCGATCATCGATTCGATCCCGCCGACGTCGATCCCGGCCGCCTCGGCAATGCGCTCGCAGGCTTCGCCGACGTCGTTAGGCAGATCCGCCGCTTCCACCCGCAACCCGCGCTTCGGCGCGTCGATCAGGCAGCCGGAAGTCGCGCTGCGGGCGAGGGCCGCGCCTTCCTTCGTCTGGCAGGCATCGGCCGGGCAGAGATCGAAGCTGCCCGCTTCGGGATAAACGTTGATCGCGTAGAGGAAGCGGCCGCCGAGCGTCTCGACTCGCGTGATGTGACCGTCGCGCGCGGGCACGAATTCCTGGACGAGCGCGACCCGGTCGAGTCCCAGATCGACCGAGCCAGCTCGAGCTGCGGCGCGCAATTCGCCTAACGAATCATAGCGCACGATGCCGGCGCCGCTCCCGCCGACGTTGGCTTTGACGACCACGGGAAAACGTAAACCGTCCGCCGCCGCCGGCGCATCGGCGGCGCGATGAATGACCCGGCTGCGGGGGGCGGGGAGACCGAGGGCGGCGAGGAGGGTGAGCTGCCGCGCCTTCGAGATTTCGTAGGCGAAGGACCGGGCGCCGTTGATCACGCGGGTCCCGACGCGTTCCAGATGCGCGAGAAGATTCAAGGTGTGGAAGATCGCGCTGCCGCCGTCGCGGAGATAGGCGGACGGGCTCATCCGGTTGAAGAAAAGGGTAAAGCGCCGGGCGGAATCGGCCGGATCGTAGAAGAACGGCTCCTTCGCGTCGATCGCGAGATAGTCGAGGCCACGGCGATCGAGTTCGGCCAGGAGCGGCCGGAACCAGAGGGGATGTTCGTGATAAATGGCGAGGGGAGCGGTGCTCGCGGCGACTGGGGCCGCGGGCGGAGGTGTGAGAGTTTGCACGAGTAAGGAAGAGAGTTGGCGGGGAGAAGATTATTCCCCGCATCCTCCGGGAAGCAAAGCGAGAGTGACGCTTTAACTCCGGGAGAAAGCTCGGCGTGCTGTCATCCCGAGGCCGGCGCAGCGCGCCGAGGGATCTCGCGGTTGCTCTGATGGGTCCATCTTTTCTGACCCTGTACACCGAGACCTTGCGCGAGATCCCTCGCCGTCTACGCGGGCTCGGGATGACAACAGGAGAGAGCGGGTCAAGCCAATGCAACCTCAGGAGTGAAAACTAAAAAGACACAGCGCAGACTCGCGCTTTCGCTCGTGGGGAAAATCTTCCCGCTTAAACAATCGGCAGCGCCGGAAAGGGGCGGCCCAGCACGGTCGCACTCGGGGCGCGGAGCCAACGGTCCAGGACCGTTCCGTAAACGCTGCGGAAATCGGTGTTGAACTTCAGGTCGCCGTTCTCCAGATCGGTTAGGCTCGGATATTTCCCGAAGAGGCCCGGCTTCACTCGGCCGCCGAGCACGAACATGGGCGCGGCCGCCCCGTGATCGGTTCCGCCGTTGGCGTTCTCCACCACACGCCGGCCGAATTCGCTAAAGGTGAGAAGGAGGACGCGATCGAAATTGCCTTGATGCTTGAGGTCGGCGACGAAGGCGCTGAGGGCATCGTTGAATTCCGTCATGAGCCGGTCGTGCGCGTTGAGCTGGCCGGCGTGCGTATCGAATCCGCCCTGGCTCGCATAATAAACGCGCGTGCTGAGACCGCCCCCGATCATGCGGGCGATCAAGCTCAAGCTGTTGGCCAGCCGCCCAGGCGGGTAGGGGACGGCCGCTTTGCTCTTGCGTGCGATGGCGAGAATTTTATCCGAGCTGATCTGGGCGTCCAGAGCAGTGCGCTGGAGGAAATCGACCGTGCTCAGGTCGGATTTGGTCGCGCCGGGAATTGTGCCGATCGATCCGCCATCCGGCGCGGCCAAGGCGGTTTCGGGCGCCTGATTTAACTGCCGGTAGAAGAATTCCTCGTCGCTCATCGCGCCGTCGGCCTTCCCGTTGCTTTTGAAACGGAATTGCTCCGGCTTGGAGAAGACGACTCCTGTGGGGGTGCGAGCGGTGAAGGCTTGTGGCATCTCCGTGCCGATGGCGACCCCAACCGTCGGGTCGGCTCCGGCGCAGCAGTTGTCGAAATAACGGCCGAGCCAGCCTTCGCTCTCGGTGCGATCAGCGTCCGCGGCGGTTTGCCAGATCTCGGTCGACCGAAAATGCGAGCGATTGGGGTTGGGATAGCCGACCCCTTGAATGACCGCAAGATGGCCATCGTCGAAAAGCGCTTTGAGACCGGACAAGCGCGGATTCAATCCGGCGTAGGCGTCGAGCCGGAGGATTTTAGCGGCGGGCAAGGCGAGCTTCGGTCGGGCGCGATGATAAGCGTCGTCGGCAAAGGGGACGACCATGTTCAACCCGTCGTTGCCGCCCGCCATTTGCAGGACTACGAGGATGGTGCCGTCCTTGCCGGTCACGACCTGGGTGAGCGAATCGGCGGCCATCGCGTCGAGCGCGAAGAAGGTTTTCTCGAGAAAAATCGGGAGCGACCAGGAGGCCGCGGCACCGAGGAAAGAAGTGCGCAGAAAGCGCCGGCGCGTGTGCAAAGTGGAAGTCATGACAGCCAGATCGAGTTCTTTCTTATGAGCGTAAAAATAGCCAACAAAGCTTTGGTAATCATCGCGTTAAGTTAATTGGAACTGCGGAGTGCTCATCATCAGGTGGAGCAAATGACGGACCTTGTCGTCGCTCGCTTTGGCTTCCCCGGTTTTGAAGAAAGCGAGAAGCGTTTCAGTCTGCTTGGGAGGGGGCGCGGCGCCATACAGGCGACGGGCCAGGGTGTCGATGAGCCGCTTCGGGTCGTCTCGAAGCGCGGCCGGCGCGAGCTGCGCGAGAGCGACCGGGTCCCGTTGCACGGCGGCCGGCGCGGCCGGCTGGGTTCCGTTGAGCAGGTAGTTGGCGAAATTGTAGCGGAAAAGCAGCGTCGCGGTGCTCACCCAGGATTTGCCGCCATCCCACCCTTTCACGTTTGGCGGTGCGAAGAGAATCTGGCCCATCGCACGGAGGGCGTTCTCGGCCGCCGGACCCGGGGGAAGATCGGTTTCGAGGAGCTTGCAGCTTTGCACGAGAAATTGCACCGGGCTCTTGATCTGCGTCCGGCGCACCCGATCGGAGTAAAAATCGGCGGCGAGAAAGAGCTCGCGCAAGACGGGGCGCAGCTCGAATTGGTGGCGGCGCAACGCTTCGGCCATCGCCTTGACCGCCGCGGGCACCGGCTCGTCTTCGACGAAGAAGCGCCAGATTTTCCGCCCGATAAACTCCGCACAGGCGGGTTGCGCGACGATCCGGTCGAGAATGTCGTCCCCGGAGAAATTGCCGGTCTGGCCGAGAAAGGTCTTGGCCGTGTGATCGTGCTGGGCCGTCACGAAGCGGAAGGAAAGTTGCTTCGGATTGATCCGGTAGCCGGTGAAAGCGCGGGCCGATTCCCGCACATCCGTCTCGGTGTAATGGCCGATCCCGAGGGTGAAAAGTTCCATCACTTCGCGCGACCAATTTTCGTTCGGTCGCCCCTTTCGGCTCTGCTGGAGATCGAGGTAGACGAGCATGGCGGGGTCGCGCGAGACGGCTTTGAGAAGGGTGGGGAAATGGCCGAGCGCGTGCTCGCGAAACATTTCGTTTTGCCGCCACATGGCGTAGGCCGCCTTGACCTTCTGCGCACTGGTGGCGAAGTGGCCGTGCCAGAAAAGCGTCATCTTTTCCACCAGCGGCGCCGGGCTCTGGAGCATCCGCGCCAGCCACCAGCCCCGCAGGTCGCGGAGTTCGTCGTGTTGTTCGCGGCGGAGCTCGCGCCGCTTCGCCTTGGCCTGGTCGGGATGGTCCTTTTGCAGGCCGCGCAACTCGCGGCGTTTCGCGAGGAGATTCACGGGCACGCTCCAAGGCTGCCCGGGGCCGGGGACCGCGGGATCGTTAGGCGGCTGGAGCAGGCGGTCGACCGCGCCCTCCAAGCCTTGGGCTTGGAGTTGGGCGATCGCGTTCGGCGTGCCGCCAAAACCGGCCCGGTTGAGGAGGTGGGCGGCCGTCTCGTAATTCCAGCTCTCAGGTTTTAGCGGCGTGAACATCGGTGCGTTGCAAGAGGAATGACAGAACTCCGCGCGCATCCGTTACAGAAAAGCGATTCGCCGGCGAGCTCGTTAGGCTAATCGATATAACTCTTATTTATGTTGACATAAGTGTGACGGGTGAGGTTCACTCCTCCGCGCGGGCCGAGTTTCTCCCGCGGCCTTCCTTTTGAACGATTCCGACGCTCTGCTTGAACCGTGTCCTTTAACCTCCGGGAGGCCGCCGCGCCAGCTGGGCTATTTCACCCCGTGGCTGCTCGTCTTTACGGCCCTCTGGTTCGTTCTTTATCTGGTTTGTTTCCCGCAACCAGCCGAGCTGGCGGCACGGAACTGGCCTCTTCTTTTCGTCGGCTTGGTCGGCGCCCTCATCGGCAACTTCACCGCCATCGGCGGCGGTCTCGTTTTCATTCCGGTCCTCCTCTTTTTCTACCAGGTCGACCCGATCAGCGCCCTCAAGCTCACCTTTGTCACCCAGGCGGTCGGCATGACCAGTGGCGCGGTCGGATGGCTCCGCCGCGGGGTGGTGCCGTTGCGCCTGCTCAAATGGACCGTCCCAGCGCTCGCGCTCGGTGCGCTCGTTTCGTCTTTCGTCATCCGGGCCAGTCCGATGCTCGTGAAAAGCCTCTTCGGACCGATCTGTCTGGTGGCGGGATTGCTCACGCTGATCACGGCCAAACGGAAAGGTTTCCTAACCGATCTCCCGGCGCGCGCCAACGGCCCGGTCGCGCTCGTCTCCGCTTTCGGTGGATTGATTACCGGTTGGGTGGCGATCGGGGAAGGGGAAATCGTGGCCGCCTTTTGCATGCTGGCCTATAACCTCGACGCGAACTGCGCGCTCGGGCTCGGCGTTCTGCTGCTTTCGCTGAACTCCATTCTGCTCGCGATCATCCACGGGCTTTTCCTCGGTGGAGTGCCTTGGGACATGGCGATCTTCACCATACTGGGTGTGCTCTGGGGCGGGCGGATGGGGCCGTTCGTGGCGCAGTGGGTGTCACCTGTGACCGCGAAGCGCGTGTTCGCCTCGATCGCGATCATGGATGGGAGCCTCATCTTTCTCCAGGGCCTCGGCGTGCTCGCCTGGCTTCGGGGACACTAAGCCGTAACGATGCAGCTGGACGTGGAAGGAGGGGACCCTGGTGCGGCGACGTCTTCGTCGCCTGGCCGTGTAGGCGGCGCCCTCACCGCCGTTTCGGGACGGACCGGATGGCCAGCGAAGGGGAATCGCGGCGAGGCGCCGCGAACACTTCCAGGACGAAGGCGTCGCCGCTACGCTCTGCCGATCGTGCCACTTTCCGATCGCATCGTTACCTCTAAGACTATTTGCGCAGCGGGGAAAAGGCTAAGCGGGATATACGTGATTCACGTATATCATGATCTTTGCGCGGCCTGGATGGCGACTTTCCCAGTGAGGAGCGTCTGCGGCTGGTGCGCGGCTAGAGTAGCTGTTGGAGCGTTCAACCCGACGGGTGCCTTGCATTCTCAAAGTTGTCATCCCGAGCCCGCGCCCGTCACGCAGGCCGCGCGGCGGACGTGGCCGGGCTTGCGAACGGAGCGGGATCTCGCACACGCTCTCGGCGTATTTCTTCAGAGTGAATGAAAATCAGAGCTGGCGTGAAATCCCTCGGCGCGCTGCGCCCGCCCCGGGATGACAAAGCGCTAAGCTTTTCGTGGGCTGCGAGAGCTTGTCACGCACTTTGCGCCTGGGCGAGGGACGGGCGCCGTCCCGCCCCTGGTTTCGAATGGGAGATCCGAGGCAGCTTAAGTTAAGAGGGGGTCGACAAGTCGTTTTCTATCGGGCGAATTGTAGGGCGACCGCTTCGGTTGCCCAGTTTCTGCCGCGACACGAACCGGGGCAGGCGAAGCGCCCGCCCTACAATTCGGCCATCCACCCTACTTTTTAAACGCCCTCTAAACCTCGCGGACGACATGAGGTCGTCCCTCCACCGCGCCCCATCAGGAGCATGACACGCCCCTAAACCAAGACCGGACGTTTGCGCTGCCGCCTCGTTTGCGAGCCGTTAGCTGGTCGGAAAATAAGGAGCCGCGGTAGCCAAGATGGCGGCCGCACGCTGCTGCTGCGCCGGATTCATCCGCGTCCACAAGGCCTGATGCTGCGCCGGCCATTTTTGTACCTCATTTTTTTGATTGAGATAACGGACAGTGAGGCTCACATCTCCGCCTTTCATCTTCTTCGCTGTTTTGATGAAGGCGTGGGCGGCTTTTTCGTAGTCGTTGAGCATGCCATCGACTTCATTGAAAGGACTGGCCGCGACGCTGCGGTCGGCCTCGCTCCCTGAATCGCAGCCGGGGAGTCCCCAAGGCAGAAGGAGGCTGAGCGCGAGAGCGGCGAGAATGCGTGGTGTTTGTTTCACAATTTCTTTGTTCGTCGGAAAGCGCGAAGCCTAGGCCAAAAATCCGCGATGGCGCAACTGGACCCGCGCAAAAAAGCCGCCAAGTCCCGGGGGACTCGGCGGCTTACTTTTGCCAAAACAGCCGGGCGTTAATCCAGCCCGAGGGAAGAGAGCGTCGGCTCGTCGATCGCGGCGGTTGTATAAAGGCCGTTGTCGGATTGATAGCCGGTCAGCGCCTGGCGCGTGAGCGGGCCGAGCAAGCCATCGACTTCACCCGTGTAGTAACCGAGATCCTGGAGCGAGGCCTGGACATCTGCGATCACCTGATCGGGCGGCTGCGCCGCGCGACCGGCGTAGATCGGTCCGTCGTAGACGTAGTATTGCTGCGAAGGTTGATTCGTCCAAGCCGGATACCAGTAGCCGGCGTTGAAGTAGTAATAGCCGCCGCCAATCAACTCCACGCGGCTGTAGTGCGAGCGGTAATAACCGAGATCACGCCGTTGCGGATGATAGGAGCGGAACGCGGCATATCTCTCGCCCTGCCAGTGATCGCTGCCGCTGATTCGGCGGCTTTGGCTGAAAGTCACGGAAGGGACTTGCTGCGGTCTGGCTTGGGCGTGGAAATTGGAGTGCTGAGCTTTGATCGCTTGGACGTCGGGCTTTCTCTTTTGCGCGGCGACGCGGTGGCCGGCGGCTTTCGGCTGGTTGGGCTTCGACTCGGCCTTGGTCTGGTCCTCGGCTTTCGGCTGGGCTTCAGCTTTCGGCTGGTTTTTCGCCCGGGCGTTGGCTTTCGGATGGTCTTGGGCCCGGGGCTGGGCTGGAGCGGGGGTGGCTAGATCATTCGCCTTTGCTTTGTCCTGCGCCTTAGCCTGCGCCTTGGCGGCGTGGCGCTCTTTCTGGCGCGGACCGGCCGCGTTTTGAGGCCTGGCGTTTTCCGCTGCGGCAGCCGGCTCTTTCGCCTTGGCCGCGGCCCGCGGTTTCGGCGCCGAACGATCGGCGTGCGCTCGGGCCGCCGGCTTCTCGTGTGGGGCGGCCTGGGCCTTTTCGTGCTGCTTCTTCTTGGCGGCGGGCGAAGCGTCTTCCTGCTGGGCGGTTGCGCCAGCGGCCAGCGCCAGCGAACAACTGAGACATATCATGATGAATTTTTTCATATTTCTACTTGGTCGGAATCTATTTGTTTTTCTTCACCTCCGATAAGCGAAAGGCGTGCCAGAGGGAAGCAATTTCCTCGCTCGATCTCAGCCAGCGCGCTGAAACGATTGGATCGGCGGCGCCCTTTGCGAAGCGCAGCCCTCGGCCCGTAAGCGCGTGAGCGGCTGGGACTACCGTCGTAGCACCGGCATCTGCCGGTGGGGCCACCGGGCGTCTCGCCCGGTGATTCTTCCCGTGTCGCCCTCGACCGGGCGAAACGCCCACTCTCCCCACAGGCAAGACAAGATGCCGCAAGATGCCTGTGCTACCAGACTCTTCGCGCTTCCGTTATCAAAAGCTGGAACGCGAGCTCACCGAGTTCCGCCAGACCCGGGAGCGGCAGCTCCAGGAGCAAAGTTGCGGATGAAGGAGGCGATCGTGCAGGAACTTACAGGGGGTCGTGCTCAGCGTGGGGAGGCAAAAAAACTCGACCTCGTCTTCGACAAATCCGGGCCGAGTCCCAGTGGTTTTTCTCTCGTCCTCTGCGCGCGTCCGAGCGATGATCTTACGGATGAGGTCATCGCCGCCTTGAAGGCTGCGGCGCCCTCACCCTGACGAGTGTCAGCGGCCGCCGCGCTCGCGTTTCGCAGGACGCAGCGTCCGCTAGTTGATCTCCGGTTTGCCCTTGACGTGCAGCTGAGGTTTTCCAGTCGACTGGTTCACGCTCAGGACATACGGCTTTTGATCGGTCGCGGTGGTGGGGCGAAATTCCGTGAGCGCTCCCACGAGACAGCCCAAGGTGACACCGAGGACGCTTCCGATGATGGCCTTTTTCCGCATAAGGTAAAATGCATGGGGGAAGAGCCGTTTGGCAAGGGAAAAGCCGACCCAGGCTGATCTAAAGGGGCGGAGCTTTGCGCCGCCGCGAGGAGGAACTCCGGAGCCAGGCTTCCAAGTCCGACCGGTTCGCAGAGCTGATCGCTCCAGGCAGAGACGGAGTCATTGGCATCTGGGCAAAGCACGGTAAAATGAGCGGCGCATGAGGAACGATCCATATGATGTGGCCATCATCGGCGGCGGACCGGCTGGAAGCACGGCGGCGAATTTGCTCGCGCAGGCCGGCCGCCGGGTGGTCGTGTTCGAGCGGGAAAAGTTCCCGCGGTTTCATGTGGGCGAATCGTTGCTGCCTTTCAGCACCACCGCCTTTGATCGTCTCGGCGTGCGCGGGGAGATGGACCGCCGTTTCATGCCCAAGTTCGGCGGCGATATCGCGGCGGCCTGCGGAACGCGCAGCGCCAGGTTTTACTTCAAAAATGGCTTCCGCTCGCGCCGGGATCGTTCCTATCAAGTCACCCGGTCGGAGTTTGACCAGTTGCTGCTCGAGCAAGCCCGCAAGAACGGAGCCGAAGTGCGTGAAGAGACCGAAGTGAGGCAGATCGCTTTCGGCGCGGATGGCGTGGACCTGGAAGTAGCAACGGCGAGGGAAGGATCTAACACCCTGACGGCGCGGTATCTTCTCGATTGCAGTGGCCGGCAGACGGTGGTGGGCAACTTCCTCCATCTGAAAAGGTCCTACGATCATTTGCAGAAGTTTTCCATTTTCTCGCACTACGAGAACGTCGATCGGCCGGAAGGAATCGATGGCACCCTTATCCGCATGGTCCGCGGGTTGGACCGATGGTTCTGGATGATTCCGCTTACCCCAACGCGGATGAGTATTGGGGTCGTGATGGATACCGCTGCTTTCCGAGCGATGAAAACTTCGCCGGAAGAGGCGCTCGAGACCTGTATTGCGGAACAACCGCTCCTCGTCGCGAAAATGCAAAAGGCCGAGCGCGTCGAGTCAGTCTATTCGGCGGGGGATTACTCTTATCATAACGCCCAGCTCTTCGGCGACCGCTGGCTTCTGGCCGGTGATGCCGCGGGCTTTATCGATCCGGTCTTTAGCAGCGGAGTCTTCCTCGCCATCATGTCGGCGGAAAAGGCGGCTGACCTTCTCGACGAGGTTTTGCGCCATCCGGCGCGTAAAGGCCGGCTCTTTCGCGCTTATGCGCGTAAGATTCGCACGGTTATGAATATCTACCTCAAGTTTGTCAACTCCTGGTATAGCGGCAAGGAGTTCATGGAAGTGTTTCTTAACCCGACCGATATTCTGCAAATCGCTCCAGCGGTGAACGCCGTGCTCGCAGGGAACGAAGGTCAGAATTTTGCCGTGCGCTGGCGGATGTGGCTCTTCTACTTCTTTGTCCGCGCCCAACGCTATGTGGCCTTTTCTCCGCGCCTCTCGCTCGTGCCCGAGAAAGGAACGGAAGCCAGCGCCAGGCCTGTCCTTTCCTGACGCGCTCTCTTGGATGACTCTCCCTTCCGACTCTAGAGCGTGTCATGAACTTTGCGCCTGGTGGAGGGACGGGCGCCGTCCCGTCCGTGGCTATAAGTGGAGGACCCGAGGCAGCGCAAGCCTCACGGACGACACGGAGGCCGTTCCTCCACCGCGCTTCAAGAGAGCATGAGAGCTTCTACTTACGACGTTGTCGTCATAGGCGGCTCCTTCTCCGGCGCGGCGACCGCGACTCTCTTGCTCCGGCAAAACCCGGGGATGCGACTGCTCGTAGTCGAGAAGGCCGCGCAGTTTTCCCGCCGGGTTGGCGAAGCCACGGTCGAAGTCAGCTCTTATTTCATGGGCAGAGTGTTGGGGATGACGCAGTATCTCAATGAGTCCCATCTCATTAAACAAGGGTTGCGCTTCTGGTTCTCCAATGAGGATGTGACTAACCTGGGCGAGGCGAGCGAGCTGGGAGGACGCTATCAGGTGCGGCTGCCTTCCTACCAGCTCGATCGGGCCAGCTTCGATGAGGAAGTCCTGCGCCGCGCCGGGGCGGCCGGGGCCGAGGTTTTGCGACCGGCCACAGTCACTGATATTCAACTTACTCCCGGCGGCGAGCAGCGAGTGACTCTCAAGACGGAGGAAGGCGTGCAAACGATCCGGGCCCGCTGGGTGGTGGATGCCTCCGGGGTGGCCGCTCTGCTAGCCCGGAAGCAAGGCTGGTGGCGGACCAACGCCGAGCACCCGACAGCGGCAGCGTGGGCGCGCTGGCGCGGAGTGAAGGACTGGGATAGCCGGGAGTTGGCCGAGAAATATCCGGAATGGAGCAGGGCGGTCTACGGGCTGCGCGGGATCGCGACCAATCATGTCGTGGGTGACGGCTGGTGGAGTTGGTGGATTCCGCTCAAAGGCGGTGATGTCAGTATCGGCGTGGTCTTCGATCAACGCTTGGTCGATTGGCCGCAGGAGGGCGGGGGAGTGGGCGACCGGCTAAAGCAGTTCTTGATGCGTAATCCGGTCGCACGCGAGATGCTGGGCGACGCGGAGTTTGACCGCGAAGATGTGCATTGGCGCAAGAACCTGTCCTACTCCAGCACGACCTTTGCAGGCGATGGCTTTGTCATGGTCGGAGACGCGGCCGCCTTTCTGGACCCGCTCTACAGTCCAGGATTGGATTGGGCGTCCTTTACCAGCACCAGCGCGGTGGAGCTGATCACCAAACAACAAAGCGGGGCGTCAGTCGGCGAGGAGATCGCCCGCTACAACCGAGACTTCGCCGTCAGCTATAAGCATTGGTTCACCGCAATTTATCGGGGCAAGTATGAGTATGTCGGGGAGTTCGATCTTCTCAGTCTCGCCATGACTCTCGACCTCGGCTTTTATTATCTCGGGATAGCTTCCCAACCATATCTAAGGGGCGAGAAGGCCTTGCTCGTGCCACCTTTCTCCGAAGCGGTTTCCCGGCCTTTCTATTACTTGATCCACACTTACAATCGCCGCTTTGCCCAGATCGCCCGCCGCCGCCGGCGGCGGAAGGCCTTGGGCGGAAGCAACCGGGGCAAACGCTGCCTTATCGCCGGCTTCACTCTGAGCCCGACCGATGTTGGACTTATCGTGAGAGCTCTCATGAGTTGGGTCTGGCTGGAATTAACGGAAGGCTGGCATACCTGGGGGCGCCGCTAGCGCGTGTCATGCACCATATGGAGCGCGGTGGAGGGACGACCTCCGTGTCGTCCGTGAGGTTTGCATCGTCTCGGTTTAGAACCACGGACGGGACGGCGCCCGTCCCTCCACCAGGCGCAAAGGGCATGACACGTTCCAGGGATTGTAACTTTCTTTTGTGCCAGGCTTGTTCGTGGGACGCTAAACTGATCTTGCCAAACGCGGGAGTCCGCTGGGTCGATGAGAGCAACGCCCGCGCTTCGCAGAGCGAAGCGTCTACAGGGGCGGCGCCGGGGCGCCTAATCCAACCCGAGAAACTCCCGGCAAGTCCCCGAGAGGATCGACGTCGCCTCCTCCGCGGAAAGGTCTTCCATCGATGCGACCAAAGATCCCGGGTGCGCTTCGCCTAATGGGAAGGGGTAATCCGATCCCAGGGCCACGCGCTGCGCGCCGAAGAGCTTGAGGAGCAAACGGAGCGCGTCGGGATCGTGCACCAGGGAGTCGACGTAAAAGCGCGCCGGAGTTACGCCCCCGTCCTCGTTCCGGCGTGCCAGGTAGCTGCGTGGATGCGTCTGGCTATCGACCGCGCATAAGTCCGGACGGACGTTAAACCCGTGCTCGATCCGCCCGGCGGTGAAGGGAAAAGCGCCGCCGCCGTGCGCATAGGCGACGCGGAGTTTCGGGAAACGATCGAAGACGCCGCCGAACATCATGGAAGAAATGGCCAGCGCGGTCTCGGCCGGCATCCCGACGAGCCAGGGGAGCCAGTATTTCGGCATATCCTTCTTTCCGACCATATCCCAGGGATGAACGAAAAGAGCCGCGTCGAGCTCTTGCGCGGCACTCCAGACGGGATCGAGCGAACGATCGTCGAGATTACTTGCCGCCCGCGACAAATGGTCGTTCGCGTCGACATGGGTGGCGATCTGCGCGCCGCGCAATCCGAGCTGGCGGACGCAGCGTTCCAATTCCCGCGCCGCCAGCTCCGCATCCTGCATGGGAATCGTGCCGAGCCCGGCGAAACGGGTCGGGAAAGCGCGCACCATTTCGGCGATGTGATCGTTCAGCCGTCGCGAAAGATCGAGCGCATCGGCCGGCCTGGCCCAATAGCTGAACATCACCGGCACGGTGGAAAGGACCTGCATGGAAACCCCGGTGCGGTCGCATTCTTCGATCCGCCGCTCCGGATTCCAGACGTTGTCGCCGATCTCGCGAAAAAACCGGTCGCCGATCATCATGCGCGCGCAGCAGGGCCGGTGATGTTCCAGCCTAACGAATCCCCCGTAGCCATATTTGGCCTCGAGGTTTGGCCATTCGCGCGGGAGAATGTGAGTGTGCAGGTCGATTTTCATGGGCTCAGGCGATAGCTACCGCTCCCGGCCGACCACGGTCATTCCGGGCTGCGCTTCTATGACCGTACTTCAAAACGGTTTCACCGGCTCGGGCTGGGGAACTTTCGTGCCGCATTTCCGGCAGGTGCGCCGGGCGTCGTCCTGCCAAAAATCGAGCATCGCCTGGCTGAAATGCTCGACGATATCGCCGCAGTCGAATTCGATGTCCTCGACCAGCGCCCCGCAGTTCTCGCAATAGAAGATGACATGCTCGCGTTCCCCGGCGGGGCGGCGCCTTTCCACCACCACGCCCAAGGTGTCGGGCGGCCGCACCGGCGCGTGAGGCACGTTCGGCGGGATGAAAAACGTTTCTCCTTCCCGCACCAGATGATCGACGATCTGGTCGCCTTCCCGGGTGCGGACTTTGATGTCCCCTTTGAGTTGGTAGAAATACTCCTCCGAATCGACCAAATGGAAATCGTTGCGTGCGTTCGGCCCTTTGATCACCATGACGAAAAAATCCCGCCCGTCGTAGAGATAGCGGTTGCTGACCGGCGGTTTGAATTTGTCGCGGTTCTCCTCGATCCAGTTCTCGAGATTGATGGCTGATTGCACCGTGCTCGTTTCCATAGCGTCCACCTTCTTTCTAGACTCTCCCGCGGCAAAAGAAAAGCGGCGGTCCGAAGACCGCCGCGACTCCAAAAGGGCATGACCCGACCTCGCCCCCGCCGCGGATAAAACGTTGCCGGTCGCGCCCAACCCCCCGATCTTCCGGCGCCCGGCCTCTTCCAACATGAATCCCACACCTTCCCGCCAAGCCGCCGCCGAACTCGACGCCGCGGATCCGTTAGGCAAATTCCGCGCGCAATTTTACCTGCCCGAAGGCCAGATTTATCTCGATGGCAACTCCCTCGGCCTCCTCTCGCGCGACGCCGAGCGGACCCTGCTCGACGTCCTGGAAAAATGGCGGACCGGCGGGATCGGCGGTTGGCTGGAAGGCGATTCGCCCTGGTTCACCCTCGCGGAAACGCTCGCCGCGCGGGTCGCAAAACTCGTCGGCGCCCAGCCCGACGAAGTCGCCATCGCCAACTCCATGACGGTGAATCTGCACCAACTGCTCGCGACGTTATACCAGCCACACGACACCCGGACGAAGGTGTTGATCGATGGCCACAGTTTCCCGACCGATCGTTATGCGCTCCGCAGTCATCTGCGCCTGCGCGGGCTCGATCCGGACGAACACCTCGTCGTCGTCCCGGCGGGCGACGGGCGTTTTCTCGACGAAGGGCTGATCGAGAAAGCGCTGGAAAATCCCGAGCTGCAGATGGCACTTTTTCCCTCGGTCGTTTACACCAGCGGTCAGCTCCTCGACCTCGAACGTCTCTGCCGCGCGGCCCGCAAGAATAGCGTGGTCATCGGCATCGACATGTCGCATTCGGTCGGCGTGATGCCGCATGCGCTCGATGATTGGGGCGCGGATTTCGCCGGATGGGGGCATTACAAATTCATGAACGCCGGGCCCGGCTCGGTCGCGGGGTTGTTTATCAATCGCCGCCATTTCGCGGCCGATGGCAGGGTCGACGCGGGGCTGGCCGGCTGGTGGAGCGTGCACAAGGAAAGCATGTTCGAAATGTCGGATGAATTTTTCCCCGGGATGGGCGCGGCGGCGCTCCAGATCGGCACCCCCGCGGTCCTGAGCATGGCGCCGATCGACGGCGCGCTCCGGCCGATCGAAGAGGCCGGCCTCGAGGCGATCCGGGCGAAGTCGCTGGCCATGACCGATTTTCTCATCCGCGCGGCGGACGCGGAACTGGCGGACCTCGACTTCCACGTCGGCACGCCGCGGGAACAGGCTCGCCGCGGCGGCCACGTTTCGCTCGTGCACGAAGAGGCGCAGTCGATCTGCCTGGCCTTGCGCGCGCGCGGCGTCATGCCCGACTTCCGCAAACCAGACATCGTCAGATTCGCGCCCGCCCCGCTTTACAACACTTTCGCCGAATGCTGGGAAGCGGTGGAAATTTTAGGCGAGATCACCCGGAGCCGCGCTTACGAGGAATTCGCCGCCGTCTCGGCGCTGGTCACGTGAGCGCGGGCGCGGATTCCAACCGGCGTCCCGCCTGGCTTCTGCCCACGCCGACGCGCCGGGACGACGCGGAGACGGAAGCGCCGGTTCGCCGACTTCTCGTTAGGCTGATGCGCGGGGAGGATTTGTCCCGGAGTGATGCGGCGCAGCTTTTCGGCGCGGCGCTGGACGAACGGGCGACCGATGCGCAGATCGGCGCGGCCCTCGTCGCGCTGGCCGTGAAAGGCGAGACGGTCGAGGAATTAACCGGCATGGCGGAAGCGATGCGGGCCCGCGCGGTCCGCCTGCGCTGCCGGCATGAGCAGTTCATCGACACGGCGGGGACGGGCTCGAGTTATGCCAAGACTTTTAACGTTTCCACAGCGGCCGCCTTGGTTTGCGCGGGCGCGGGCTTGCCGGTGGCCAAACACGGGAGTCGCGCGGCCACCAGCCGCTCGGGAAGCGCGGACGTGCTCGCCGCGCTCGGAGTCAACGTCGAGGTGGAGGCCGCGGTCTCCGAGCGTTGCCTGAACGAAGAAGGCATCTGTTTTCTCTTCGCCCCGCTCTTTCACCAGGCGACGGCCCGGGTCGCCCAAATCCGCCGGCAGCTCGGCGTGCACACCACTTTTAACTTGCTCGGTCCGCTGACCAATCCGGCGGGCGCGCCGCGCCAGCTCATCGGTGTCTGGCACGAGAGCCTGCTCGAGCCGCTCGCGCGCACCCTTCTCGCCCTCGGCACCCAACCGGCCTGGGTCGTGCACGGAAGCGACGGCCTCGACGAAGTCACCACCAGCGGCCTCACCATGGTGGCGGAAGTGCGCGACGGCGTCGTCCGTCGTTTCACGATCGAGCCGGCCGATTTCGGATTGCCGGCCTGCGACTCGCTCGAAGCGCTGCGCGGCGGCACGGCCCAGGAGAATGCCGCGCTCATCCTGGCCGCGCTCGGAAATGACCGCGGCGGAATCGCGACCCAAGCGCGCCATCTCATCATCGCCAACGCGGGCGCGGCGCTCTTCGTCGGCGGCCGGGCGGAGAATCTGCGCGCGGCCGCGGACCAGGCGGAGGAGAGCATCCGCTCGGGCGCGGCGCTCCGGAAACTGGAAGCGCTTCGGGCGCAGACCGCATGAGTTTTCTCGAGGAAATTGTCGCCCGCCGGCGCGCGGAAGTGGCGCGGTCCGGCGCGGGCCCGGAGCGCGTCGTGCGCGCGGCCTCGCCGCAGCGGTTGCGCCGCGCTCTTCAAGCTGGCGGCGGGTGGAAGATCATCGCGGAATTCAAGCGCGCTTCGCCGTCGTTAGGCTGGATCCGGCGGGAAGCCGATCCCGCCGCGATCGCCCGCCAGTATGAAAGCGCCGGAGCTTGCGCGATCTCGGTTTTGACCGAGCCCGATTTTTTTCATGGTTCGCTCGACGACTTGCGCGCGGTCCGGGCCGCCACCGGCCTGCCCATTTTGCGCAAGGATTTCATCGTCGATCGCCGCCAGATCGAAGAAGCCGCCGCAGCGGGCGCGGACGCGATTCTCCTCATCGTCGCGGCCCTGGCCGACGCCGAGCTGGCCGAACTGCGCCGCTTCGCGGAAGACGATTGCGGGCTCGACGCCCTCGTCGAAGTGCACACCGCCGAGGAAATGGCGCGCGCGACCGCCGGCGGCGCCGGCCTCATCGGAGTGAACAACCGCGATCTGCGCACCCTCCAAACGGCGCCGGAAACTTCCGAGCGGCTTGCCCCGCTCGCGCCTCCGGGCGCGACCCTGGTCAGCGAAAGCGGTCTCTCCGCGCCGGCCGAGCTCCGCGGCCTAACGAAAAGCGGCTTCCACGGTTTTCTCATCGGCGAAAAATTGATGCGAGCGGACGATCCGGCCGCGGCGCTACGCGAATTTCTAGGGCATGTTTGAGCCGGCTGAGCGGGTCGCGATCAAGGTCTGCGGGGTGACCCGGCGGGACGACGCCCTCGGTTGTGCGGAGAGCGGGGTCGAGATGATCGGGTTAAATTTTGCCCCGCAAAGCGCGCGCTGCCTTGCGCCGGCAGGGGCTGAGGAGATTGTCTCCGCGATGCGCGCCCAGTTTCCGGAGACCCAACTGATCGGCGTTTTCGTCGATCAGGACCGCGCTTTCGTGCGGGAAATGGCCGGCCGCTTCGGCCTCGACGGCGTGCAGTTGCATGGCGCGGAAACGCCGGAATACGCGAGCGACCTGGCGGACCTTTTCGTCATCAAAGCCTTTCGGGTGGGAGCGTCATTTGCCGCCGCGGAGGCGGTCGGCTATCCCGCCGCGGCCCTCCTGTTCGATAGCTGGAAAGCCGGCGTGCCGGGAGGGACGGGCGAGACTTTTCCCTGGGCGATCGCGGCCGGGCTGCGTTCGCAAGTGCGGCGCTTGTTTCTGGCCGGCGGCCTGACGAGCGCGAATGTGGCCGAGGCGATTCGCCAGGTGCAGCCGGATGCGGTCGACGTGTGCAGCGGGGTGGAAATGACGCCCGGCGAAAAAGATCTCGGGGCGGTCCGGCATTTTGTCGCGATTGTGCGGGGGGCGGCATGAAAAAGCTGCGCTCCCAGCCTAACGAACAAGGTTATTGGGGCGATTACGGCGGCCGCTTTGTCGCGGAAACGCTGGTCGCGCCGCTCGAGGAATTGACCGCGGCGTTTGGCCAGGCGCGCCGCGACCGCGCTTTTCAAAGGCAACTGACCGATTTGCGGCGCAATTATTCCGGCCGGCCGACCCCGCTCACCTTCGCCGCGCGCCTCACGCAGGAGGCCGGGGGCGCGCGCATTTTCCTGAAGCGCGAAGATCTCCTCCACACCGGCGCGCACAAAATCAACAACGCGCTCGGCCAGGCGCTCCTTGCCGTGCGCATGGGCAAGAAGCGCGTCATCGCGGAGACCGGCGCGGGGCAGCACGGGGTGGCGACGGCGACGGTGTGCGCGCTCCTCGGGCTCGACTGCGTGGTTTACATGGGCACGGAGGATATGCGGCGGCAGGCGCCTAACGTTCTGCGCATGCGCCTGCTCGGCGCCGAAGTGCGCGGGGTCGAGAGCGGCTCGCGCACGCTCAAGGACGCGATCAATGAAGCGTTGCGCGATTGGGTGGCCCACGCCCGCGAGACTTATTATCTGCTCGGGAGCGCCCTCGGGCCGCATCCCTATCCGCTGGTGGTGCGGGAATTCCAGAAGGTCATCGGGGAAGAGACGCGCCGGCAGTTCCGGCAACGGGAAAAAAAATTGCCCGACGTGCTCGTCGCCTGCATCGGCGGCGGCTCGAATGCGATCGGCTTTTTCCACGCCTTCCTGCAGGACGCCAAGGTGCGCATGATCGGGGCGGAAGCGGGCGGCAAAGGGAAGTCGTTAGGCGAACACGCCGCCCGCTTCGCGCCGGAGGGCGGGGGCAAGCCGGGCATCCTGCACGGGACTTTGAGCTACGTTTTGCAGGACGAGACTGGGCAAATTGCCGACACCCATTCCATTTCGGCCGGCCTCGATTATCCGGCGATCGGGCCGGAGCACGCCTTTTTGCGGGATCAAAAACGGGTTGAATACGTCTCCGTCGACGACGCCGAGGCGCTCGCCGGATTTAAGTTGCTCGCAGAACTGGAAGGCATCATTCCCGCGCTCGAATCGGCGCACGCCGTCGCTTGCGCTCTGCGCCTGGCGGGCGCCTTGTCGCGCCGCAAAAATATCGTGGTCAATCTTTCCGGGCGGGGCGACAAGGATTTGGCGAGCGTGGCATGAGTTCGTTAGGCGAAGGCTTCGCGGCCGCCCGGGAAAAAGGACGCGGGTTCATTCCCTTCCTCGTCGCGGGCGATCCCGACCTGCGGACGACCGCGCAGTTGCTCCGCGCGCTCAGCGAGCTCGCGCCGGTCGCGATCGAGTTGGGGGTGCCCTTCAGCGATCCGATCGCGGATGGACCGGTCATCCAACGCGCCGGCCAGCGCGCTTTGCGGCAGGGGACGACGCTGCCCGGGATTCTGCAGATGCTGGAGGGTTTTCAGCCTAACGAACTCGCGCCCATCGTCCTTTTTGGATATTACAACCCGATCTTGCAGTTGGGCTTGCGGCATTTCGCCCGGGCCGCGGCGCGGGCCGGAGTCGCGGCCGTGCTCGTGGTCGATCTTCCGGCGGAAGCGGCGGGCGCTTTGCAAAAGGAACTACGCCGGGAAAAGATCGATCTCATTTTCCTGGTCGCGCCGACCACGAGCCCGCCGCGGCTCGCGCAAGTCGCGAAGCTGGCCTCGGGTTTTATCTACGCCGTGTCCCGCACCGGGGTGACGGGGACGGCGCGTGAGTTGGCCGACGAATCGGAGGAACTGGTCGCGCGAATTCGCTCGGCTTGCGGGCTGCCCGTGGCGGTCGGGTTCGGCATTCGCACACGAGCCCAGGCGCGGCGGGTTTGTGGTTATGCGGATGCGGCGGTGGTCGGCTCGCGTCTGGTCGCGGAGATCGAGGAAAGCGGCGGTGACGTGGCCGCGGTGCTGCGCTGCGCGCGGCAGTTTGCGTGAACGAAGTGAGCTATCTCTTCAGCCTCCGCAAGCGTTTCATCCCGAGCGCAGCGAGGGATCTCCCGGTCGCGCTGGTGGGTGCGATCTCGGGGGCGATCTGGGGTCGCTCGCGAGCCTGTCCGGGTGGGGACGATGGCAACCGGTCCGGGAGATCCCTCGCTGCGCTCGGGATGACAGCTTTTGGGAGGGAAAGATGACTCGGGCGATGCTTTTGGTGGCGGGACTGGTGGTTCTCCTCTTCGCGCGTGGTCGCGGAGATCGAAGAGAGCGGCGGCGACGTGGCCGCGGTGCTGCGCTGCGCGCGGCAGTTTGCGTAAAAGAAGTGAGCTATCTCTTCGGCCTCCGCAAGCGTGTCATCCCGAGCGCAGCGAGGGATCTCCCGGTCGCGCTGGTGGGTGCAATCTCGGGGGCGGTTTGGGGTGGCTCGCGAGCTTGGCCGGGTGGGGACGATGGTAACCGGTCCGTGAGATCCCTCGCTGCGCTCGGGATGACAGCTTTTGGGAGGGAGAGATGACTCGGGCGATGCTTTTGGTGGCGGGACTGGTGATTCTCCTCTTCGCGACGACCAATCTTCCCTGGACGCTGGACGATTACGATCAGGCGAAACAGGCCTACACTTCGTTCGAAATGGTGCGGCAAGGGCATTGGCTCTACGAGCACACGCCTAACGAGGGCGTCGCGACCAAGCCGCCGCTCGTCGGCTGGGTTTCCGCGGGGATTTTTGCGCTGACCCGGAGCTGGGAAACCGCCTGGCGCTTGCCCTCTCTCTTGGCGGCGCTGGCCTTGCTCTGGGTTCTGGCGCGCGCGGGCGCCGCGGCCTACGGCCCCGCCGCCGGACTGCTCACCATGAGCGCGTTCGGTCTCAATCTGCTCTCCGCGCGGCTCGCCACTTTGGTGCGAACGGATATGCCGTTGGCCCTGACGATTTTCCTCATCGGCCTGCAGATTTGGCGCAAAATCCGCAGCGGCGAACCGTGGAACACCCGCGATCGGGTGCTCGCCTGCCTGCTTCTCACGAGCACGATGTTGATCAAAGGGCCGATCGTTTTTGCTTTCATTCTGCCCGGGCTGGTCGCCTACCAACTTCTCCGGCGCCGCCGCGTGGCGCCGAGCGCGTGGTGCGGTTGGTGGCCCTGGGTTTTGGCCCTGGCGATTTTTCTTCTCTGGGCGGTCGGCGGGATCCTGCGCCAACCCGGTTTTTACGAAACAGTGGTGCTGAAAGAATTTGCCGGACGTTTCACCGAGACGGTGCACAAACCGCAGCCGTCCTACTTTTATTTTCCACACCTGCTCCAGAAGTTTGCCCCCTGGAGTCTGCTCCTCATCGGGCTGGGGTTCGTATTGCGGCGCCGCCGCGCTGCGATGGAGCCGGCCACGCTCTGGCTGGTCTGCTGGAGCGTGGGCGGATTGCTCCTGATGTCGGCGATTCCTTCGAAACGGGTCGACCGGATTTTTCCGGTGCTGCCGCCGCTTTGCTTATTGTTAGGCGCGCAAATCGCGGCGGCGAGCCAGGGGGAAGGTTTGCGCGAAAAGATGCGGCCCTGGCTGAGCGCGGCCCTCCTCTTTGCCGCGGTCTTCACCGGTGGTTACACGGCCTGGAAAATCGGCAACAGCCTGCACAAGAAGAAAGCGGCCTTGGTCGATTTCGCGGCGGCGGTACGGGCGCGCACGGGCGACTACGAAGTGGTGGGTGGACATGAGGAAGGCTTGTTGCTCTACCTGCGGCGCGATCATTTTCTCTCTCCGCAGGAAGCGGCCCGGCGCTGGGAATCCGGCCAGCTCAACGCCGTCATCGCGCCTAACGATACCGGCCGGCCGTGGCCCGAGCTTCTGCTGGGAGCGCGTCCCGCTCTCACCTCGGAGAAGTCGCTCATGGTCCCGCCATATTCGCTCTGGACTCGTCCGGCGCCCTAAACCTGCGAAGGCGCATTCATCTGACAGATGGAGGGCGGAGCTCCCGACGCCGCGCGCGGATCAGAGGGCCGAGTGTTCCCGCGCAGCCCCGCGCCGCGGATTCGCAGGAGCTCATCCCTCCAGAACGGTGGCCGGAAAAGGTCGCTCGACAGGCCGGGCCCAGCCGCTAGGCTCCTCCAGGTTTTGCGCCTAACGAGCCCATGGAATTTCCCAAAGCCGAGATCGAAACGCTCTGGTGCCCCTGGCGGGTGGAATATTTCGAGCGGGAAAAACGCGACCCCGATTTCCTGGCCACGGCCGCGCAGACCAGGGACGACGCCGCGCACCTCGTCCTGACGCGCCGGTCGAAAACCTTCCTCCTCATGAATCGCTATCCCTACACCGTGGGCCATCTCATGGCCGTGCCGTATCGGGCCACGGCGGAGCTTTCCTCGTTAGGCGAAGAGGAAGTGCTTGAACTTTGGAGCCTGGCCGTTCACGCTCAGGCCTTGCTCCGAGCCGTCATGAAAGCGCAGGGTTTTAATATCGGGCTCAACCTCGGCGCCGGGGCGGGCGCGGGCGTGCCCGGCCACCTCCACCTCCACATCGTGCCGCGCTGGGAAGGGGACACCAATTTCATGCCGGTGCTCAACGGGACGCGCTTGCTCTCGGAAGGCTTGCAATCCCTCTATGAGAAACTCATGACCGCACAAAGCCAGCTCCCGGGATAGCGCCATGCCGACCGACTCGACCAATCCAAACTGGATCGAACCGCCGCCGCCAAGGCCGCGCCGGAGTGGGTGCGCGGGCCGAGGCTGCCTCGGGCTGCTCCTGGCGGGATTTCTCGTTTTGCTGGTCCTGGTGGTGGGCGGTTATTTTTTCGTCTCGCACGAGCTGATCACGCCGCAACCGGCGCCCATCACGGTGCAGGCTCTGCCGCCGCCGAGCCTTCAGGAGGTGAAGGAACGGGTCGATCAATTCCAGGCCACGCCGCCCGCCTCCGCGACACCGTCACCGGCGGCCGCGATCGCGTCGCCCGAGGAGACCCCGGCCCGGCAACTCGCCCTCAGTGCGAGCGACATTAACGGCCTCATCGCCGCCAACCGTCGCTCGCGCGGTCACGCGGAAGTCGCGATCACCGGGAACACGGCCAACGTCCGGCTGAGTATCCCGTCCGATAAGGTGCCCGGTTTTCCTCCCGGTTATCTGAACGGCACTTTCACGATCACGACCAATGGGCCCACCCCGATCCGCGAGCTGCAGGTGCGGAAGATCGAGGCCAATGGCTATCCGGTGCCCTCGGCCATTCTGACCATGAGCGTGGGGGGTCATTCCATCATCGGCTACGCGCTCGACGCGGCGGTGCCCTACGGCGTGACCACAGCGGAGATTCGCGACGGCCAGGTGCTGCTGCGTTAAGGCGGCGCCGCTCAGGGCTGGCGCGGCTTGATAATTTCGCGCACGAAGACGTTGAGCTGGCCGTCGGATTGCTCGCGCACCTCCGTTACTTCGAAGGGCCGGCTGGCGTCCCGATCGAGCGTCGAGCCCGGCTCGGGGAGATGCGCGCCAGCCGGGTAGTCAACGATCACGCGGGCCTGGCGGGAAAGGCCGGCCCCGCCATTCGGGGAAGGGCGCAGGACGGCGCGGTTGCCATCGGCGAAATTGACCACGAACTGCCCGCGCAGATAAACGCGCTCGCCGCGGGTGCCGTTATTCGCGACCTCGCGCAAAGCCGCCGGATCGACCACGCGGCCGGCTGGGACCTCGCCGGGGGCGAAAGTTTTCCAAGTCGCGCCGGTCGTCGAAGCGAGGGCGACGGCGGGCGAGGCGGCATCGATCGGGAGGGCTCGCATCACCCGGGGCTGGGCCGACGCGGAGGTGGCTACGGCGACGGTGTCGTTAGGCCCATTTACGGCCACGGCCCGGCGGGCCAGGAGCGGGGCTGAGGAAGGGGAGGGGCTGCCCGCGCGGGCCGCCCGGGCCATGTCGAGGCGGCGGCTTCCACGCAGCGGAACAGTCGGTCCGGAAGGTTCCGATTCCATGGGCACGGCCGCTTCCACCCGAACGAGCGCATCCTCGGGCAGGGCCGCGGTTTTAGCCGCCGGCAGACCGACAATGGGCAGGCTGGTCGTGGTCGGCGCGAGCCGTTCGCGATAACTGCCGTAGCGCACTTCCGCGGCATGCCGGGCCGCCCCTTTGTAAAGCGGCCAGCCGGCTGCGAGATGCAATTCCGTGGGCGGCTCCAGGCTGAAAGTGCCGGTCCCACGCGTCACCGCATAGCTGCCGTAAAGGAGCGGAATCGCCGTCACGAGGATGCGGCCGTCAGGCAACCGCTCGGCATGGACGACCGCGGAGAGATCATGGCTGCGTTCGAAATTGATATCCATCCCCATGGCCAGCATGGGCGAAAGCAATTGCGCGTCGTGCTCGTTGCCCGTCGTAAAAACATGCTCCATGAGCAGTTCCGGTTGCTCGACCGCGTCGGCCAGCGCGACCGCGCCGGGATGAAGCATGTCGTCACTGGTCAGCTCCCGCGCGGCCATCACATTGAAGCGGCCGACCACATAAGTGACGCGGCCGGGCACGTGTTGGAAGTTGCGGATGAAATTGCGGGTGAGCTCGGCATTCTTGCGCGCCAGCTCGGCCGGTCCCATCGCGGTATAGCGCGCGTAGAGCTGCTTCGGATTGAGGAATTCACCGGCCGGCGCGGCGGTCAGGGCGAAACGTTTCGGCGTCTCGATCTTGTGCAACTTCTGCAGCACCCGGTAGCTTTCCGGCCGTTCCGGTTGCCCGAGGATGTAGAAACTCCCGAGCCAGGCGGCGAAGACGAGCCCGATGAGGAAAAGGATGACGATCGTCCAGGCGAAATAATTCGTCTTCTTGCGCTGGAAGCCGTGCGGATCGTCGTAGCGAAAAAGATCGGGTTCCATGCCGGATCGCCGCGCTCCCTCCCGCCGCCTTTTCGTTAGGCTGGCCGCGCGGCCGGCTCGAACGAAGTGCCGCAGCCGCAAGTGCGCGCGGCGTTGGGATTGACGATGCGAAAACCGGCGCCGGTCAGGCCGTCCTCATAATCGAGGGTGGCGTCGCGCAGGAAATCGGCGCTCGCGGCGTCGACGAAAAATTCCACTTCTTCCCGGCGCACGACCGCATCGCCGTCGTGCTGGCGATCGAGCGACATTTCGTATTGCATGCCCGAGCAACCGCCTTTGGCCACATAGACGCGCAGACCGTGCCCGGCCTCCGCCGACTGCTCGGCCAGAAGGGTGCGCAATTGCCCGACGGCGTTCTCCGTGACGTGAATCATCGAACGAAAAAGCTATCGCGCACGAGGGGCAAGTCAACCGGAAGTCCGCCAGAATCGTTAGGCGAGGGGAGGGCGGAGAGGCGAATTTGCGGCTTGCCCGGAAAGGCAAAAATCTGCACTCTCGGTCTGCCACCCCGCGAGATCCCACCCCATCCAGCTCGAAATCTCCGGTCCGAGAAAAACATGGCTGCGAAGCATCCTTGAGCGTGTCATGCACTTTGGGACGCTTATTGAGGCGCAATGGTCTGTCTCGGGGAGCGCACGCGCCTCGCGTGCTGGTTTTGGCGCCTCGCCAAAACCAACTTTGCGGCCGCTCTTGGTCTCGAAGCGGGCGAGAGAAGTTCGCGACGGCGAGGCGCCATCGCCAGCACGCGAGGCGCGTGCGCTCCCCAGAGAAAGGCCACCTCCCTCGCGCCATCCGAAGTGCATGACACCCGCCAGCTTTCCGCCCGGCCCCCTCGGCCTCGCGGCCGGGACGCGGACTGAAACCGTGTCTTTCCCTCAATCGCTCATTTTGCCGCGATCATAGGCCACCTCAGCCTGCGCCAGCTTTTCCATTTCCGTGACGACGCGATCCAGCTCCGCGACAAGGGCGCTTTTGCCATGGGCCTGGAAGGCGTTGACGAGGGCCCGGTAGTACCAGAGCGCCCCCTCTTTGCCGGCCTTGAAGCGTTCCCACACTGTTGCGCCGTCGTCCCGCAGGTTGTGCACGATGGCGCGGGCGTTGTGCAACTTATCCGCGGCTGAGACGAGCCGGATGGAGGCGGAGGCGTCGGCCAAATGGGCGATGTATTTCTCTTTTCGCTCGCGCCAGGGCGGCTTCGGTGTCTCGTCGCTGTCGGTGCAGCCGGCGACGATGGCGCCGACTTTTTTCCCGAAGCGTTTCTCGATCTCGCGCTGGCGTTCCGGGCCGCCGCCGTCTTCGACCGCATCGTGCAGGAGGGCGCCGATCGCTTCGGTTTCCTCGGCCCCATATTCCAGCGCGATCGCGGCGACCCCGAGAAGGTGTCCGATGTAGGGAATCTGGGTTTTTTTACGCAACTGGCCGCCGTGTACTGCGGTGGCGTAGACGAGCGCTTCGGCGAAATCTGGAGAAAGTTTCATGGGCAGGCAAGTTGCTGTATTTGATTCGAATCGCGATATGAAATGTGATGTTCTGAAGGTCGGCGGCGGCCCCGGGGGCGCAGTCGCCGCCAGGCCCTGCGCAAAGCTGGAATCAGGCCGATCGTGTTCGAGCATGAGGATTTCCCTCGTTTTCAGGTCGGGGAATCGATGACCGGCGAAGCGGCTGTGGTAGTGGTTAATCACACCCACCGCTCCTGGAGGGCGGAGCTCCGCGACGCCGCGGATGGGCGAGCGCCGAGAGACCTACTGTCACCCCGGGGCCGGATTCGCAGAGCTCATCCCTCCAGGATTTGGGCTGGAGACGTACTGGCGCCGCGGGAGTTGCTAATCCCGCTTCCGCTCCAGAGGTTAGAGCAGAATGGTGAATGAACTGCTCGAGCTGCGGCATTTGCGCTATTTCCTGGCCGTGGCGGAAGCGGGTAGTTTTAGTCGCGCGGCCGACCGGCTCGGCGTCTCCAAGCCGAACGTTTCCCAGCAAATGCGCGATCTCGAGGCCACGCTGCGAGTCGCTCTTTTTCAACGCCGCGGCAAACGCATTCTCCTCACCTCGACCGGGCTCATTTTTCAGGAGCACGCCCGCCTCGTTTTGCGCCAGGTGGAAAATCTTTTGCAGGAACTCAACGTGGTCGAGCCCGGCCAGATGCGCGGCGCGCTTCATCTCGGGGTGGTCCCGATTCTCAACGTGGCCTTGATCCCGCAACTCCTCGGTCTCTTCGCGCCCCAGCATCCTGGGATCAGCCTCTCGGTCGAGGAAATTTCCTCCACGGAGATCGAGACCGCGCTGGAGGAAGGGCGCCTGGATGTAGGCCTCGGTTTTCTCACCCGGCACTCGCCCAACTTGCGCTACGAACGTCTCTGCGCGGATCAATTCGCCCTCCTCGTGCCTGCTCGCCACCGTTGGGCCAAACGCCGGGTCGTCGAAGTCTCCGAGCTGCATCGGGAGCGCCTTTTGCAGTTGCCCGACAGCTTCGTAATGCGGCGGATGAGCGATGCGGTTTGTCGCGAACATCAGGTGCGCCCGCGCACGGTCGCGGAGCTGAGTTCGATCGAGACTTTGCTTCGTTCGCTCGCTCCGCTCGAGGCGGCCGCGCTCATGCCCAAGATCGCCCTGCACGGCACCACCGGTCTCGTCGCTATCCGGCTGAAAGGGAAAAATCTCGCGCTCGAGATTGGTCTCCTTCGGCTGAAAGGGAGCGACGCCAACGGCGCGGTCAACGAATTCGCGAAGTTGGCGCGGCAAGCCGTGCCGGAAATCATTAAAGGCTAGTGGCGGTCAGGGGCTTTGCCATTCACCTGATGGCACCTTTGGACGTGCCATTCACCTGATGGCACCTTTGGAGGGCGGAGCTCCGCGACGCCGCCGGCTATCACAGCGCCGGATTCACAGAGCGTCCTCCGGGTTTCCGCTCGGGACGACGGCAGGATTGAAAAGTGCAGGACACGTCCCAGAAGGAGCAGCTCCTCGCCTAACGAGTAATCCCGCGTTCGCTTTCTTCGATGAAACGCAGCAGCGCCTGCACGTCTTCGTTTCCTCTCAACTTTTCCCGCACCGCCGTCAGCGCCTGCCCGGTATTTAACTTCCCCCGGTAAATCAGCCGGTACGCTTCCTTGATCGGCTTGATCTTTTCCGCCGGGTAGCCCTGCCGCTCCAGCCCGATCTGGTTGATCCCGCGCACTTCCGCGGGATTGCCATCGGCGATCATGAAGGGGGGAACGTCCTGGACGATTTTCGAGCAGCCGCCGGTAATGGCGAAACGGCCGATCCGGCAAAACTGATGCACCGCCGTGAGCCCGCCAATGACGGCGTGATCGCCCACCTGCACGTGGCCCGCGAGGGTCCCGTTGTTCGAGAAAACGACGCCATCGCCGACCACGCAATCGTGCCCGATGTGCGAGTAGGCGAGAAAATTTCCACCGTTCCCGACGCGGGTCTTCCCGCTGCTGGCGGTGCTCCGGTTTACCGTGCAAAACTCGCGAAAGCAGTTGTCATCGCCGATCTCCAGATAGGTCGGCTCACCCGCGTATTTCAGGTCCTGCGTCGGTTGCCCGATCGAGCAGAAGGCGAAAAATTTATTGCCCCGCCCGGCGGCGAGCGGGCCGGCCAGGGTGACGTGATTTTGCAGCGAACAATTCTCGCCTAACGACACTTCCGCGCCGAGCACGCAGTAGGGGCCGACGACCGTGCCGGCGCCGAGCCGCGCGCCCGGATGGACGATCGCGGTCGGATGAATTTGGGTTTTCGGCATGATTAGAATGACGAGATTCGAAGGAATGACGAAATCCGAATGACGGGCGCGAATGACGAAGCCCGAATGACGAAATCCGAAGGAATGACGAAACCCGAAGCCCGAAGACGCTGTCCCGAGGCGGAGGATGGCTTCGACCTTCGGACTTCGGAATTCCTTCGGGCTTCGTCATTCGTCATTCGTCATTTCCCTCCCTCACTTATCGATAAAAGTGAACATAAGCTCGCCTTCAGAAACGACGGCATCGTTCACCACGCACTTGCACATCGCTTTGGCGAGGCGGTTGCCGCGCGACTTGGTCAGCTCGGCGTGGATGAAAAGCGTGTCGCCCGGCAGCACCGGCTTGCGGAATTTCACCCCGTCCGCGCTCATGAAATAACCAACCCGGCTGGCGCTCTTGCTGATCCGCATCATGAGGACGCTCGCGACCTGCGCCATGGCCTCGACCTGAAGCACGCCTGGCATCACCGGGTGCCCCGGGAAATGCCCCTGGAAAAACGGCTCGTTGATCGTGACCGATTTGATCCCGAGACATTTCGTGTCTCCTTCGAAAGAGAGAATCCGATCGACCATCAGGAACGGGTAGCGATGCGGTAAAACCTTCATCACCTCGTTGATGTCGAGCCCGCCTTCGCCGCGCGGGAAATTGCTCCGGGGCAGGACCGCCACGGTCGAGGCGTGTGCTTTGGCGAGGGCGCGCGCCAGGTCGGTGTTGGCGCCGTGGCCCGGCTTGATCGCGACGACATGACCGCGAATGGCCCGGCCGAAAAGCGCGAGGTCGCCGATGATGTCGAGAATCTTGTGCCGGACGAATTCGTCGGGAAAACGCAACGGCTCCTTGCTCAGGACGGAGTCGCCACGCACCACGATGGCGTTCTCCAGGCTGCCGCCTTTGATCAAATTCTTCTCCATCAAAGACTCCACGTCTTCGTAGTAAACAAAGGTGCGCGCCGGAGCGATCTCGCGCTCGTAAATGGCCGGCGTGATCGCGGTGGAGAAAAATTGGGTGAAGCGCCCCTCCGGTCCCGCCTGGGTGCAGGAGATGCGGAATTCTTCATCGGGCAAAAGGACGAGGAGCGACCCACCTTTGGTCTCGACCGAGATCGGCTCGCGCACGTGAAAAAGGCGCCGCGGCTCTTCCTGCGGGATGACACCGGCTTTTTTGATCGCCTCGACGTAGGGGAGCGCGCTGCCGTCGCCGATGGGCGGCTCGTTCGCGTCCATCTCGATGACGGCGTTATCCACTCCGAGCGCGGCCAGCGCGGAAAGGACGTGCTCGACAGTATGCACCCGCATCGAGCCTTCCCCGATGGTGGTGGAGCGCTCGACCGTTTTTACGTTGGCGATGGTGGCGTCGATCGTCGGTTCGTCCTGGAGATCTTTGCGCTTGAATTTGATCCCGGAACTCGCTTCGGCGGGCTGGATTTTAAGCGACACCCTGGCGCCGGTGTGAAGCGAAGTGCCACTGAGCGAAGCGGCTTTGGCGAGTGTGTGCTGAAGTTCGGCGGCAGGCATGGAGCGCTAAGTAACAAAGTTTTGCGCCGGTGGCCAGCAGCGGTTTGGCGTCGGCGCGGCGGGACGGCTGGCCGTTGACACCCGCCGGCCGTCTTGTGATAGTTCCATCTATCATGAAAACCGCGACCGTCGCCGATCTTCGCAATCATTTTCGCCGCGTCTCGGCCTGGATCGAGAACGGCGAAGCCGTGCAGATTTTGAAACGGGGCAAAGCCTTCGCCCGGCTCGTGCCCGAGGAAAAGACGAACGCGCCGCGCTTCGATGCGGAAGCGCATCAGCGTCGGCGAAAAGAGACGTGGGGAGAACGCGTCTTTAGCATGGAGGAAGTGGAAGCCATGCGCGCGGCCGAACTCGAAGGCGAGGAAGGTTGAGCGCTTACCCGGACACTTCCTTCCTCTGCGCGTCGTATCGGGAGCAAGTAAATTCACGCCAGGCAGACGCTCTATTCGGCGAGATCGCAGCGCCGCTGCTGCTGACGGCATTGGTGGTTTTCGAGTTTCGCCAATCGGTCCGCTGGCAGACTTGGCTTCACCAAAAGGATGCCGGGAAAGGTTATGGCCTGCCGGAGGGAAACAAAATGCTGGCCGACTTTCAGACGGATCTGGAACGTGGGCTGGTGCGCGTCGTCCCGGTGGATTGGCTCGGAGTGATCAACCGAGCCGAACAGCTCTCCGCCCAGCGCACGGGGAAGAGCGGCTCCCGGGCTTTCGATATTTTGCACGTCGCGACCGCACTCGAGCTGGGCGTGGAGGAGTTCCTCACTTTCGATGTTCGCCAAGGCGCGCTGGCCCGAGCCTTGGGCCTGCAAGTCAGGCCGTAAAAAGAGGCGGGGGCGGGAATCGAACCCGCGAATAGAGGTTTTGCAGACCCCGACCTTACCACTTGGCTACCCCGCCGAAACTGCGACCCGAGGGTAGGCGCGGCCTTCGGGGGTGTCAACGCGCGCTGGTTTGGCGGGTCGGAATGGAGCGCGATGCTCTGTCATCGCGTATTTCAAACTCGCTCCGACAGAGCGGAGCGCTCCAGGCGCACCGCCCGCTTGGCGGAACGACTTCGCGAACGGGCGTTGCGCGGGGGCGGTTCGCGTGAACGTTACGCGCTCCATGCCGTCTTCATCCGCCGAACTTTTCGCCCGCGCCCAGCGCCGCATCCCCGGGGGCGTGAATTCGCCGGTGCGCGCTTTTCGCGGGCTCGGGCGGGAACCGTTTTTCGTCGAACGCGCGAGCGGGGCGAACCTCTGGGACGTCGACGGCCGCGAATATATCGATTACGTCGGAACCTGGGGTCCGGCCATCCTCGGGCACGCGCCCAAGGTGGTCGTTGAAGCCGTTAAATTGGCGGCGGAGCGGGGCGTGAGTTTCGGCATTCCCAACCCGCTCGAAGTCGAGATGGCGGAACTGATCTGCCGCTGGGTCCCGTCGATCGAAAAAGTGCGGATGGTCAACAGCGGGACGGAAGCGACCATGTCGTGCGTGCGGCTGGCGCGCGGCTTCACTGGGCGCGATAAGATCATCAAGTTTGAAGGCTGTTATCACGGCCACGTCGACGCCCTCCTCGTGCACGCCGGGAGCGGCGCGCTGACCCATGGGCGACCGGACAGCGCCGGTGTGCCTAACGAATTCGCCAGCCTCACCATCGCCTTGCCCTTCAACGACCTCGCGGCCGTGCGGGCGTCTTTTGCGAAACACCCTAACGAGATCGCGGCCGTCATTCTGGAGCCGATCCCGGCCAACGCTGGTCTTTTTTTCCCGCAGCCCGGCTACCTCGAAGCGCTCCGCGAGGAATGCACCAAGCACGGCGCGCTCCTCATTTTCGATGAAGTGATGACCGGCTTCCGCGTGGCCCGCGGCGGCGCCCAGGAAATCTACAGGATCACGCCCGACCTGACCGCGCTCGGTAAAGTCATCGGCGGCGGTCTCCCGGTGGGCGCGTTCGGCGGACGCGCGGAAATCATGGATGAGCTGTCGCCGCTCGGCCCGGTTTACCAGGCCGGCACGCTCTCGGGCAACCCGCTGGCCATGGCCGCCGGTCTCGCGCAATTGCGGGAGCTGGAGCGGATCGACGGCTGGAAATTGCTCGAGGAACTGGGCGCGCAACTGGAGGAGGCGACGCGCGACTCGTTAGGCGCGGAAACCACTTTTCATCGTCTCGGCTCGATGTTCTGCCTCTTTTTTACCTCCGGCCCGGTGACCGATCTGGCCAGTGCGAAGCGGAGCGACACCGCGAGATTTGCGCGCTTTTTCAACCATTGCCTGGAGTCCGGCGTTTACTTCGCCCCTTCGCAATTTGAAACCGGCTTCCTCTCGACCGCGCACACCCCGGCGCAGATCGACGAAACGGCCCGCATCGTGCGCGCCGCCCTCGGCCAATGAAAGACGCGTCAGCATCCACGCCGCCGGTCCGCGTCCGCGCGCGGGCCAAATTCTTCTTCGAAGGCGAGCGCAAATTCTTCGTCAAGGGCGCGACCTACGGCCCGTTTAAACCGGACGCGGCCGGCGATTATCTCGGCACCCCGGAACAGGCCCGGCGCGATCTCGAGCAAATGCGCGCGCTCGGGATCAACGTCGCGCGCGTTTATCATCTGCCGCCGCTTTGGTTTCTCGATGGCTGCGCCGAAGCGGGCGTGCGTGTGCTCATCACCCTGCCCTGGGCCAAGCATATCGAGTTTCTCGTCAGGGCGAAAACCCGGCGCGAGATCGTCGCAGCCGTGCGCCAGGCGGTGGCCGAGCACGCGGGTCATCCCGCGATCTTCGGTTATCTGGTCGGCAACGAAATTCCGACCACCATGGTGCGTTGGTTAGGCGTGAGGCGGGTCACGGAATTCCTTGAGACCCTCATCCGCGTCGGCCGCGAGGAAGACCCGAACGTGCTCTTCTCCTACGCGAGCTATCCGCCGACCGAGTACCTCTTGCCGCAGAACGTCGATTTCTATTGTTTCAACGTTTACCTGCACGACCAGCGCGACTTCGAAAAATACCTCCTGCGCCTGCAAAATCTGGCCGAGGAAAAGCCCCTCATGCTGGGCGAGTTCGGCATGGATACGCAGCGCCACACCGAGGCCGAGCAGGCCGACATGCTCAGTTGGCACGTCGACAGCGTGGTCCGTTGCGGACTCGCCGGGACCATCTTTTTCGCCTGGACGGATGAATGGTTCACCGGCGAACAGGAGATCACGGACTGGTCGTTCGGGCTCGTGCGGCGCGATCGTTCCCCGAAGGAGTCCTTCTTCGCGCTCCAGAAAAAACTCGGCCAGGACGACTCGGCTTTGCCGCATCGCGATCTGCCGCGCACGCCCTTCGTTTCGGTCATCGTTTGCTCCTACAACGGCGGCAAGACGCTGGCCGAATGTTTGGAGTCGTTAGGCAAAATCAACTACCCGGCCTACGAAGCGATCCTGGTCGACGACGGCTCGACCGACAACACGCCCGAGATCGCGGCGCGTTTCCCGAACGTTCGCTATCTCCGGCAGGCCAATCACGGCCTCAGCTACGCGCGCAACGCCGGGGCGGCCGCGGCCCAGGGGGAAGTGCTCGCTTATACCGACTCCGACTGCATGGCCGATCCCGATTGGCTCTACTATCTGGTCGGCACCCTCGTCAGCGGCGATTACGCGGGCGTGGGCGGACCGAACATTTCGCCGCCAGCGGAAAATTGGGTGCAAGCCTGCGTCGCGGCGGCGCCCGGCGGGCCCAGTCATGTGCTCCTCACCGACACCGTGGCCGAGCACATTCCGGGTTGTAACATGGCCTTCTATCGCTGGGCTTTCGACACCGTGGGCGGGTTCGACATCGATTATCGCAAAGCCGGTGACGACGTCGATTTCTGCTGGCGGCTGCAACAGGAGGGCCACGTCATCGCCTTCAGCCCGACCGCCATCGTCTGGCATCATCGCCGCTTTACCTTGGGCGCGTTTCGCAAACAACAGGCCGGTTACGGCGAAGCCGAGTCGATGCTTCGCTTCAAACATCTCATCTTCTTCGGCCCGACCGGGACCGCGAAATGGCGCGGGCAAATCTACGGCACGCCGCGTTTCAGTTGGTTCATCAATCGGCCGATCATCTACCACGGCGTTTTCGGCGAAGGTTTCTTCCAATCGATCTATCCGACCCCGCAATCGGAGATCGCCAACTACCTAAGCAGCGTGGAATGGTTTGCCCTCACCCTTTTCCTTTTCGGGCTGGGAATCTTTTTGCCGATCCTGCGGATCGTCCCGTATCTCATGCTCGGCGGGACTTTGTGCGTGGCGCTTTCCTACATGTTGCGGGCGCGCATCGAGCCGAAGTTCGACACCATTCCGGCGCGGTTGTTGGTCATGTTTCTGGCTTTTGCGCAGCCGCTCGTCAGGGGCTGGAATCGCTATTTTACCTGGCTCGATTTCAAAAGAACCCCGCGCGGCGTCATCGGCACGCACGAGAAAATGCCGGCCGGCGGAGTGGGGCGGGGGAATCTGCGCCGGCGCCGCTACTGGAGCGAGGACGGGGTGGAACGAAACGCGCTGCTCAAGTCTACGTTTCAGCTCCTCGAAGACGAGGGCTGGAGCTACTCGGCCGACACCGGTTGGAAAGAATGGGACATCCAAATTTACGGCAATTTCTTCTGGAGCATCGTCCTGCGCACGGTCACGGAATACCACGGCGGACCGAAGTGCCTAACGAGAGCGCGGCTGAGTTACCGCTTCGTCACCACGACGGTGATCATCAATCTGCTCATCATCGCGATGCTGATTTACCGCTATTTGAACAGTTCCGGTCTCGAGCTGCGCATCCTCATTCCCTACGCGATTTTTCTGCTTTTTCTGGCGACGCGCGCCCGGCGCCTGAAACGCCGGGTCGCCGAGATCGTCGATGTCGCGGCTTTTCGTCTTGGTTTGCAACGCATGAGTCGGAGGACCGGGCCTAATGCCGCTCGTTAGGCGAAAATCGCCTGGAGGGATGAGCTCTGCGAATCCGGCGCGGCGCCAAGCCCGGCGTTGCGGAGCTCCGCCCTCCAGGGGAATCTCATGAGGCAGGTGCGTTTCTGGCTGGCCTTGCTCGCGGAGATTCTACTTTTCGCGGTGCTCCATCGTTACGACGACTGGCGCTACGCCAATATGCCGGTGCTCTTCGTGCAAACGGCGCTCCTCTGCGGAATCGCTTTTTTCGTAACCGCGCCCGCTTTTGCGAACTTGCCGGCCGGCCGTCTCCCGGTCGCGACTTTTTGGATCGCGGCCGTTCTTTTGCGCCTCCTCGCTTTGCCGCTCGAGCCAGGCGACGACATCTGGCGCTACCAATGGGAAGGCCGGGTGCAAAACGCCGGCTTCAATCCCTTCGTCCTCGCGCCTAACGACGAGCGGCTCGCCGCCGTGCGCGCGCAGGATCCCGATTGGAACCGGATCAATCACCGCGACTACAGCGCGATCTACCCGCCGGGCGCGGAGTTGCTTTTCGCCGCGCTGAGCCGCTGCGGGGCCGGCCCGCTGATTTACAAGCTGCTCTTCGCCGCGGCCGATTTGGGTGCGATCGCGCTGCTTTTGCTCTTGATCGGCGGGCGCACGCGCTACGCCGACGCGGTCTGGTACGCCTGGAATCCGCTCGTCGTTTACAGCTTCGCGGGCGCCGCGCACTTCGACAGTTTGATGATCCTGCCGATGCTCGCCGGCTTTTGGTGGGTGCGCGAAAGCGGCCGCGCCACGGAAGCGGGGCCGCGATGGCGCTACGCGATTCTGGGCGCGCTGGCGCTCGGCCTGGCCATCTCGATCAAGCTCATCCCGCTGCTCCTTTTGCCGCTCTGCGCCTTTGCGCTCGGGCGCCGCGCCTGGGCGCTCGCGCTCAGCTTGGCGACTCCCGCCCTGCTCAGTTTGCCCTTCGGCGTGCCCCGCGTGCCGATTTGGGAATCGTTAGGGCGCTTTATCTACGTGACCCGTTTGAACGACATGTTCTGGTGGCTGATCGAGGACACTTTCTGGCCCAATCCGCACCAGAAAAATTACCATTACAACGTCATCATCGTGCTCGCGGTGCTGGTCGTTTCGGTCATTTTTCTGCGGCGCTGGAAGCGCGGCCTGCTCTGGGTGATGGGCACGGCGCTCATCCTCAGCCCGGTCCTGCATCCCTGGTATTGCACCTGGATTTTGCCCCTGGCGGCCTGGCGGCGGGTGGGAGCGTGGCAGGTGCTGTCGGTCACCCTTTTTGCCTACTACCTCTTCTGGGACGAGCGGCTTTTTCTTTTGCCCTGGCATTCCGAGCCCTGGCTGCGCGGGTTGATTTTGCTTCCGCCGATTATCGCGGCGCTCTTCGCGTTGAGGCAAAGGATTCAGCCTAACGAGCCCGCAGAGGCGTCATCGTAATTCCGGGGAGGACGGGGTGTCACCCCGTCGTTCGGCGGAGTCTCCGCCGAACCGGCTCGGCGCGCTGCCTAACGAGAATCTCACGCTGCCGGAGCGCCGCGCGCCCAGGGCCTTGGGCGAGGCTCGCCCAAGCGCGACGGGCTAACAGCCCGTCCTCCCCGGAATCGCCTGCTGCAAGGCCCGGAAATCTTCCGGGAGCGGCGCCTCGAAGAGCACGCGCTCGCTCGTGCGCGGATGGGTGAAGCCGAGCTTCCAGGAGTGCAACATCTGCCGCGGCGCGCTGATCTGCCGATTGCGCCCGTAGAGGTTGTCGCCCAGGACCGGGTGCCCGAGATGATGCAGGTGCACGCGGATCTGGTGGGTCCGCCCGCTGTGCAAGGTGCACTCGACCAGACTGACGCCGCCGCCCGCCTGGAGGACGCGGTAGTCCGTCCGCGCGCTTCGCCCGCGCTCCGGGTTGATCGCCATTTTCTTGCGATGGATCGGATGCCGCCCGATCGAGGCGTCGACCGTGCCGCGGTTGCGGCGGAGCGTTCCGGTGACCAGCGTCAGGTAAATTTTCGTGATCTCGCGGTCGGCGAATTGCCGGGAGAGTTCGCGATGGGTTTCGTCGTTTTTGGCCACGACCATGGCGCCGCTGGTTTGCTTATCGAGGCGATGGACAATGCCGGGGCGCTGCTTCCCGCCGATGCCGGAAAGGTTTGTGCAGTGATGGAGGAGCGCGTTGACCAGCGTGTGGGTTTGGTTGCCCGCGCCGGGGTGCACGACCAGCCCGGCCGGCTTGTCGACCACGAGCAAATCGTCGTCTTCAAATAACAGCTGCAGCGCGATCTCCTCGGGTTGCGCGGCGATTGTCTCGAGCGGCGGCTCGCTTAGCCTAACGACGTCGCCGGCGTGAATCGCTTCGCGCGGGCGCGGCTGTTTGTCCTGCCAGGTGACGGCGCCGGTCCGGATCAAATCCTGCAAACGCGCCCGGGAAAATTGCGGCAGCGCCTGGGCGAGAAAGCGATCGAGCCGCATCCCTTCGTGCTCGCGGGTGACTTCCAGCTCGATCATGAGGCGCGCGCATTGCCGCGCGCACGCGGGGTGATAAGATCCAGGCGATGTCCTCGATCGACCGCGGCGCGCCGGAGCAGGTTTGCCCGAGCTGCGGACGGGGCGTGAACACGGCAGGGCTGGAGCCGTTCGCGAAAGTCACCTGTCCGGGTTGCGGATTTCAACTGCGGGTCGAGCGCATTTTTGAAAACTACCGGGTGGTCGAGCCGCTCGGGACGGGCGGGACGGGCTCGGTTTTTAAAGCCTGCGACACGCGGCTGAATCGCTTGGTCGCCCTGAAACTGTTGCGCAAGGAATTCGCCGGCGACGAGAGCTTCGTGGCGAAGTTGCAGGAGGAAGCGCGCCTGACCGCGTCGATCAATCATCCGCATGTGGTCGACGTTTTCTCCGTGGGCCACGATCACGGGCAATTCTATGTGGTGATGGAGCTGGTCGATGGCGGCAGTCTCGACGATCGGATGGAGGACGAAAAGCGGATTTCGGAACGGCAAACGCTCGAGCTCGGCCTGCAGGTGGCGCAAGGTTTGCAGGCCGCGCTCCGGGCCGGCTTGATCCATCGCGATATCAAGCCGGGGAACATCCTTTTCGCCGACGCGCAGACCGCGAAGATCGTGGATTTCGGGCTCGCCCTCCTCGCGGAACAGCGGGCCGAGACGGCGGGCGGGGAAATCTGGGGCACGCCCTACTACGTCGCGCCAGAGCGCCTAACGAATGAACCGGAGGATTTCCGGAGCGATCTTTACAGCCTGGGCGCGACCCTTTTCCACGCGCTCGCCGGCCGGCCGACTTTTACCGAGGAAACGGTCTCGGCCCTGGAATTGCAAAAGCTGAAGGCGCATCCGCTGCGTCTGCAAGAGGTGGCCCCCGAGGTTTCGGCGGAAACGGCGGCGGTGATCGATCGGATGCTGCGGCCGGACCCGGCCGAGCGGCAGAGCTCGTATGAAGAGTTGATCGAGCAATTGCAATCGGCCCGGGCAGCGGCGCTGGGGCGGGCCGAGGCGGGCGGCGGCGGCGGGAGCTGGTTGCGGCGGTTGATCTACTCGTTAGGCGCGCTCCTCCTCGCGCTGGGGATTCTTTTTAGCTGGCGACATCTGCCGCGAAGAAACGAGTCGCCGGCGCCGCCGCCCGCAGCCGCAAGCACAGCTGCAGCGGGACAAATCAGCGCGGCCCGCCGGGAACTGGCCGCCGGACACTACGATGTGGCAGAGGCCGCTTTTCGGGAGCTGGCGGCGACCGCGCCCGACCTCCGGCCGATGGTGAATCTCTCTGCCGCGCTGCAACTCTGGGAGCGCGCCGACTTCGCCCAGGCCGCTCCCGCGTTGGAGAATTTTCTCGCGCAAAAACCGCCCGCAGCCTTCGCCTGGATCTCGACCTACCGGCCGCTCGCGCAAGCCCGGCTCGACGATTTCCGGCTCTTCGTCAATTGGAAGAAAATCCGCGGGCGTTTGCCTAACGAACCGGAAAAGGCGTTCGCGCAACTGCGCGCGGTGCGCGCGCGCTTGCGCACAAAAGGAGCGTTGGCTGATCGCCTGGCCGAGGAGGAAGCGACGCTCCGCGCGCAAGCGGTCGCGGAGACGGCGAAGCAAGCGGAAGCGGAGCAAAAGCTGGTGGCCGCCGAGACGCCGCTCTGGAAAAAAACGGAAGCGACAGCGCGCGGGGCGATGGCGGCCTACCAATTCCAGGAGGCGCTCGCCACGCTGCAAAACGCGCCGCTCAGCGCCGCCGCGCTCCGGGCGGAGCGCGACCAGGCGGTGCAGCGCGCCCAATGGCTGGCCGATTGGAAAACAAAGTTGATCGCCGATCTCAACGGCACCGGTTACGGCGGCGCGGTCACCGACATCCACGGGATGCGCTACGACGGCCCGATCCGCCACGCCACCGCCACGGAGCTGGAATTGAAGACGCGCTACGGACGGGTGATGTCGAGTTGGCTGAATCTTTCCCCGACAACGCTGCTCACCATTTCGACCGCCTTCATTCGGCCCGGTGTGCCGGATGTTCCCGAAAGAGCATGGCTCTGCGCCATTTTCGCCGCGCAAACCGGTCAGAGCGCAGCGGCCCTCGATCTGGCGCTCCAGGCCGCCGCGGTGAAACCGGAATACCGGGCGCTGCTTCCCCGCTTTTTCCCCGAGGCGAAATAGGTCGCGCGCCGCTTTCGGCTGGCGCGCCGCGTGCTGCGAAAGAAGGATGCGCCGCATCTTCGTTTGGCTCCTCGCGCTGGCCGCCGTCACCACCGGGCGGGGCGCGCCCATCTCCACCCGGGAAGTCGCGCTCATGCTTCGAACCGGTTATTCGAGCGAAACGGTTTTGCGCGATGTAGCGGCGCGCAAAGTCGTCGGCACGCTCGATCCCGCGACCAAAAAAAGCCTGCTCGAATTCGGAGCCAGCTCGCAGTTAATCAACGCGCTTGAGAACGGCGCTTTCGCCGCGTCCACATCGGAAGCGGAAGCCGCCCGCCAGCGCGACACCGACGTCGCCGCGCGGCGGGCCGCGCAAATCGCCGAGAACGAGAAGCAGGCTGCACGGGCGCACACCGCCGCCGCCCAGCGACCGGCGCCGACCGTCCCTGCTCAGTCGGCCGGCGTCGCTTTTGCCCAGGCCTTCGACGGCAAACTCGTCCGTTGCGAAAACGGCAGCATCCGCCCGACCGAGTCGAGCTCGCTGGCGACGAAGAAATTGATCGCCCTTTATTACTCCGCTCATTGGTGCGCTCCCTGCCGGAAGTTCACCCCGCAGCTCGTCGCCTATTACAACCGCGTGAAGGCGGCGCATCCGGAGTTCGAGCTCGTCTTCGTGAGCTCGGACCGTTCGCGGGCCAATTGGGAGACTTATTTGCGGGAGACGCAGATGCCGTGGCTGGCGATTGATTTCGATAAAATGAGCGAGTTCGATCGGCTCAAGGAGCTGGGAGGCGACGGCATCCCCTCCCTGCTCGTGCTCAACCAGAGCGGTCGGGCGGTGGCGAGCAGTTACGACGGCCAGACCTATGTCGGCCCGCAAAAAGCCCTCGCGGATCTAAACAAAATCTTCGCGCAAGGCGCGGCCGGGCCGATCGCGCAGGCGCGCTAATTCTTCGTCTGATAGCCGCTGACGAAGGTCCGGCGCAAATTTCCGAAAGTGCCGGCTTCGAGCGCGCGTCGTGCTCGGGTCATGAGGTCGAGAAAGAAATGGAGGTTATGCAGGGTGATCAGGCGGAGGCCAAGGATCTCTTCGGACTTGAGCAGGTGACGAATGTAGCCGCGGGAAAATTCGCGGCAGGCGGGGCAGGCGCAGCCTTCCTCGATCGGGCCCGTCTGCAGGGAGAACTCGGCGTTTTTGAGATTGAGCGTTCCGCCCGCGGTGAAAGCGGTGCCGTTGCGCGCGAGGCGGGTTGGGAGAACGCAATCGAACATATCCACCCCGCGGGCGATCAGCTCGAGCAATTGCGGCGGCGTGCCCAGGCCCATGGCGTAGCGCGGCTTGTCGTTAGGCAAGAACGGCTCGCTCCATTCCACCGCTTGCATCATTTCCGGCTCGGGCTCGCCCACGGAGACTCCGCCGATGGCGTAGCCGTCGAAACCGATCGCGACCGTGGCTTCGGCGCTGGCGCGACGCAGGTCTGCGAAGGTGCCGCCCTGGACGATGCCGAAAGTGAGTTGCCTGGTAGCGTCCGCTGTCTCAGCGGATGGGCGCGGTCTGTCCGCTGAGACAGCGGACGCTACAACTTTGCAGCGCGCGGCCCAGCGCGCGGTCAGCTCCAGGCTGCGTTCGGCATAATCGTGCGCGCACGGATAGGGCGGGCATTCATCGAGCACCATGGCAATGTCGCTGCCTAACGACGTCTGAATCTCCATCGCGATCTCCGGGGAAATGAAAGTCGGGGTGCCGTCGAGATGATTCTGAAAATGCGCGCCTTCCTCGGTGATCTTGCGAATTTTCGCGAGGGAGAAGATCTGGTAGCCGCCGCTGTCGGTCAGGATGGGGCCGTGCCAATTCATGAAGCGATGGAGCCCGCCAAGCTGCCGTATCACTTCCATTCCTGGCCTAACGAAAAGGTGATAAGTGTTCCCGAGAATGATCTGCGTTTCCAGCTCGCGCAGCTCGCGCGGGCTGACGGCTTTGACGCTGCCCTGGGTGCCGACGGGCATAAAGGCCGGCGTTTCGATCGCGCCATGCGCCGTCGTGAGGCGGCCGCGGCGCGCCTTGGAGCGGGAGTCGGTGGCGAGAAGCTCGAACATGCGCGGCCAAGTTCGAGGAGGAAAAAGGGCTGGCAAGTGTGCTATGTCATCCGATGTCCGAGCAAGTTGCCAGCGCGATCGCGAGTGCGTCCGAGCTCGTGGTCCGTTTCGGTCATCAGGTGGTGCTCGACCAGGCTTCGATCACGATCTTGGAAGGCGAGCGGGTCGGCCTGGTCGGGCGCAACGGCTCGGGTAAATCGACCTTTCTGCAGATCGCCGCCGGGATGATGCCGCCCGATTCGGGCGAGATGAATCGGCGGCGCGATCTGGTGGTCGGCTACATGCCCCAGATGTTCGAGCTGGAGGAACACAAGACCGTGCACGAAAACATTCTCGCCGGCGCCCAACGGGTGCTCGACTTGATCGCGGAATACGAAACCGCGCCCCCGGCAGGAACGCGCAGCGGCGAGTTACTCGAACAGATCGATCATTTCGACGGCTGGAATCTGGAGTATCGGAGCAAAAGCCTGATCACCAACCTGCACGCGCCTAACGAGGAGCGGGTGGTGGCCACGCTCTCCGGCGGCGAGAAACGCCGGGTCGCGCTCTGTCGCGCATTGCTCGCCCGGCCCGATTTTTTGATCCTGGACGAGCCGACCAACCATCTCGACACGGAATCGATCGAGTGGCTGGAAGATTTCCTCGCGCGCTACGGCGGCACCGGTTTGTTCGTGACCCACGATCGCTATTTTCTCGATCGGGTGGCGACGCGGGTGGTTGAGCTGGCGCGCGGGAAATTCTACAGCTACGCCGGCAACTACACCGATTACCTGCTGGCCCGGGCGGAGCGCGCGGCGGTCGAGGAAATGCAGGAACACAAGCGCCAGAAATTTCTCAAGCGCGAGCTGGCCTGGGTGCGGAAGGCGCCGCGGGCGCGCCGGACGAAATCGGTCGATCGGGTGGAGCGCTATTTCGAAGAGGCCGCGCAGGAGACGCCCGAGGCGGAGCTCGACGTCGATCTGATCATCCCGCCAGCGCCGAAGCTGGCCAACCGGATCATCGAGTTGCGCGAGGTCTCGATGGAACTCCGGGGGCGCAAGTTGATCGAAAATCTCTCGCTCAATCTCGCGCCGCACGAGCGGCTGGGGATTGTTGGGCGCAACGGGCTCGGGAAATCGACGCTCTTGAAAATCATGCTCGGCCAGGTGCAGCCGACCGCCGGGGAGGTGGAGATCGGCGCGCGCACGGAGATCAATTACGTTGATCAAAATCGGCTCCTGCTCGACGACGCCAAGACGGTGTTCGAGGAGGTGGGCGAGGGGAGCGAGTTCGTTAGGCTGGGGGAGGAAAGCATCACCCTGCGCAGTTATTTGCGCCGGTTCCTTTTCACCGAGGAGCGGATCAACACCAAGATCGATCAGCTCAGCGGCGGCGAGCGTAGCCGCGTTTTGCTCGCGAAAATCCTCAAACGCGGCGGGAACGTGCTCCTCCTCGATGAGCCGACGAATGATCTCGATCTCGGGACGCTGCGGTTGCTCGAAGAAGCGCTGGTCGCGTTTCAGGGAAGCGTGATCGTGGTCAGCCACGATCGCTATTTTTTGAACCGGGTCTGTACTTCGATTCTGGCTTTCGAAGGGGAGGGCGTGGTCCGGCACGCGGTCGGGAATTACGATTACTACCTCGAGAAACGGGCGGAGCGGGCGAAACCGGCCGAGCCGGTCGCGGTCGGGTCGCCTAACGAACCCTCCAAATCTGCCGCGAAACCGCGCAAGCTGAAATGGAAAGAGGAGCGTGAGTTGGAAGGAATGGAAGCCACCATCCTAGCCGCGGAAGCGGAAGTCGTTAGGCTGGAAGGGTTGCTCAATTCCGCGGAACCGGCGCGCGCCGCGGCCGATTACGCGGAACTCGGCCTTTCCCTGGAACGGGCTCGCGCCCAGGTCGCGCAACTCTATGCGCGCTGGGAAGAGCTCGGCCGGTTGGCGCTTTCCTAATCCGGAGCAGGGGAGCGGACATTTGACCTCCCGCTCCTTCGGTATTACCCAGCGTATTACAATGAAGACAGTGACGTTGAGGATTCCCGACACCCTAGACGCAAAACTCCGGCGCGCGACGGCGCGCCGGAAAGAGAGTTTTTCCGAGCTGGCCCGACGTGCGCTCTTGCGCGAAGTCGAGGGAGAGGAAGTGGACTTTGCCCGGCTGGCGGCGCCTTACCGCGGGATATTTAAAGGCCCGCGGGATCTTTCGACGCGCGAGGGCTATGGAAATCAAAACCATCGTTGACGCCGGGCCGCTCGTCGGCTGGCTCAATGCGGCCGACCAATGGCACGCGTGGAGTGTGGACGTGCTCTCGCGGCGGCGCGGTCCGCTGCACACGACGGAGATTGTGCTCGGCGAAGCCTGTTGGCATCTCGGCGGGAATACCCATGCGGTCCATGCCTTGCTCGATTTGATCCGCAAGAGAGCGCTGCTCCTCGCTCGTCCCTGGCCGGAACATTTGGCCGATTCTCAGCGGGCCATGTTGAAATATCCGACGATGGACGCCGCGGACGCATCACTCGCAGTCCTCGCCGAGCGATCGCCTAAAGCTCTGCTGGTGACGACCGACCGACGGGATTTTCAACCTTATCGCGGAGCGCGCGGCAGGGCGTTGAAGCTCGTCCTCCCCGAGTAACACACGCAGCTGGCTTCGCGATGGGCGGATGGCGGCTTTTTTCGACGCAGTGGCTGCTCAGGAGGAAAATATTCTTGCGACGCAATTATTTGTTCCTATATTGCGCGCTCCCCGTTTCAGGTGCGTGAGAACAGTCGCCACGGCTTGAGCGGTTTTTTTGTCGTCTGGTGACTTCACGGTCTCTGCGGCTCGAATGCACGAAAATGCCCACTATTAATCAACTTATCCGCAAGGGTCGCAAAAAGGTCTCGGTGAAATCCAAGTCGCCGGCCTTGAAGAATTGTCCGCAGCGCCGCGGCGTCTGCACGCAAGTGATGACGCGGACGCCGAAGAAGCCGAACTCCGCCCTGCGCAAAGTGGCCAAGGTGCGTCTGACCAATGGCCAGGAAATCATCGCCTACATTCCGGGCGAAGGGCATAATTTGCAGGAACACTCGATCGTCCTGGTGCGCGGCGGACGCGTCAAAGATCTCCCTGGAGTCCGTTATCATATCGTCCGCGGCACGCTCGACTCGTTAGGCGTGGACGGGCGGCGCCGGAGCCGTTCCAAGTATGGCGCGAAACGTCCGAAGGCCGGGGCCGAAGCGGCGGATGCCAAGGGCAAGAAGAAGAAATAATTTCAGCGTTCCAGGATTTCAGTTTTTAGATTTTTCCAAATGTCTCGTCGTCGTAGAACTTACAAAAAAGAAGAGAAGGTCGACTCCCGTTACGGCAGTGTGGCGGTGGCCCGTTTGATTTCGACTGTGATGAAGCGCGGCAAGAAGTCGCTCGCGGAACGGATCGTCTACACTGCGATCGACAAATCGCGTGAAGGCTCCGATGCGGTCGATCCGCTCGAAGTGGTGAACAAGGCGCTCGAAAACGTGCGCCCGCGGCTCGAGGTGAAATCCCGCCGAGTTGGTGGCGCCACCTATCAGGTCCCGATGGAAGTGACGGCTTCGCGCCAGGTCTCGCTGGCCATGCGCTGGATCGTGACCTACGCCGACAACCGGCGCGGCATGCCGATGGCCGACGCGCTGGCGCACGAACTCAAAGACGCTGCCGCGGGACAAGGCAACGCGATCAAGAAACGGGACGACACCCATAAGATGGCGCAAGCGAATCGCGCCTTTGCTCATTTCCGCTGGTAGCGCGCTGCGCGCGAATGACGAAATCGAATGACGAAGCTCGAAATAATGACGAAGCACGAAAACCGAAAGAACCTTCCCGAAGCAGCTGCGTTTCGTCATTCGCGCTTCGGGTTTACTTCGGATTTCGTCATTCGGACTTCGTAATTTTTCCATCCTATGTCCTCTGCAACTTTAGATAAACCTGCGACTGCGAATCCGAATTCGCCGAACCGTAAATTCCCGCTCGAACGGACGCGGAATATCGGGATCGCCGCGCACATCGACGCCGGCAAGACGACGCTGACCGAGCGCATCCTTTTTTACACCGGCATGATCCACAAGATCGGTGAAGTGCATGAAGGCACGACCGTGACGGATTGGATGGAGCAGGAACGGGAGCGCGGCATCACCATTACCTCGGCGGCGACGACCTGCGCCTGGACGCAGAAGTCGGAGCCGGGCGTTTACAAGATGTTCGATAACGTGAAGATGCGCGTGAACATTATCGATACGCCGGGTCACGTGGATTTCACCGCGGAGGTCGAGCGTTCGCTCCGCGTGCTCGACGGCGCCATCGCGGTCTTTGATGCCGTGGCTGGGGTGCAGCCGCAGTCGGAGACGGTTTGGCGTCAGGCCAACAAGTATCTCGTTCCGCGCATCGCGTTCATCAATAAGATGGATCGCGTCGGCGCCGATTTCGATGCGTCGATCGATAGCATGCGCAAGAAATTAGGCGCGAATGCGTGGCCCATTCTTATCCCGATCGGCCGGGAAGATTATCTCAAAGGCCAGCTCGATGTGGTGAACCGAAAAGCGGTCTTCTATCTCGATAACGACGTCATGGGTTCGACCTATGAAGTGCGCGATGTGCCGGAAGAATCGAAGGAACTGGTCGAGAAATCCTACAACGATCTGGTCGAAGCAATTTCCAATATCGACGACGAAGTGGCCGAGGCCGTCCTCGAAGAAAAGACGATCACGCGGGAGATGCTCAAGGCGGGCATCCGCCGGCAAACGATCGCGAACAAATTTGTGCCCGTAGTCGGCGGCTCGGCTTTTAAGAACAAGGGCGTGCAATACCTCGTCGACGCGGTCATCGATTACCTCCCGGGCCCGCTCGACATTCCGCCCGCGGTCGGCATGGAGCCCGATACCCACGAGAAGATGGAAGCGCCGACGGATGACAACGGCAAATTCTGCTCGCTCGCGTTCAAGCTTTGGAGCGATCCGTTTGTCGGTAAGCTCGTTTTCTTCCGCGTTTACTCGGGGTCGCTCTCGAAAGGCGATAACGTTTACAATCCGCGCACGAACAAGCGCGAGCGCATCTCGCGTTTGATCCAGATCCAAGCCGACAAGCGCGAGGACATCGACACCTGTTACTCAGGCGACATCGCCGCCATCGTCGGGATCAAGAACATCACCACCGGCGACACGTTGTGCGACGAGGATTATCCGATTCTGCTCGAGCCACCTTCTTTTCCTGATCCGGTTATTTCCATGGCGATTGAGCCGAAGACGAAGCAGGACCAGGAGAAAATGGGCGTCGCTTTGCAGCGCTTGTCCGAAGAGGATCCTACTTTCAAAGTCTTCACCCACGAAGACACCGGTCAGACCATCATCGCCGGCATGGGCGAACTTCACTTGGAGATCATCCGCGATCGGATGCTGCGCGAGTTCAAGGTCGACGCGAACGCGGGCAAACCGCAGATCGCCTACCGCGAAACCATTACCGCGCCAGCGGACGGCGAAGGCAAGCTGATCAAGCAATCGGGCGGCCGCGGTCAGTACGGCCACGTCGTGATCAAGGTTCAACCTAACGAGCGCGGCAAAGGCATCACGGTCGAGAACAAAGTCGTGGGCGGCAATATCCCGAAGGAATACATCCCGGCCTGCAAGAAGGGCATCGAAGAAGCCATGATCAACGGCGTCATCGGCGGCTACCAGGTGATCGACGCCAATGTCGACATCGTCGACGGCTCTTACCACGACGTCGATTCGAACGAAATGGCGTTCAAGCTTGCGGCCATTTTTGCGGTCAAAGACGCTTTCAAAAAGGCCAAGCCGATTCTGCTCGAGCCGATCATGAAAGTGGAGAACGCCACCCCGGAAGAATATCAGGGCGACATCATGGGTGACTTGAATCGCCGCCGCGGCAAGATCGCCAGCATCGAAGTGAAGGGCAACCTCACCATGGTGCAGGCGGAAGTGCCGCTCGCGGAGATGTTCGGTTACGCCACGGCGATCCGTTCGCTATCCAAAGGCCGCTCCAGTTACTCGATGGAGCCGTCACATTTCGAGCAAGTCCCGTCGCAACTTGTCGCGGCCGTGCTCGACCAGAAGGAGACTAAATAATATGGCCGACGGCCAACGCATTCGCATTCGTCTGAAAGCATTCGACCACCGGATGCTCGATCAATCTGCCGTCGACATTGTCGAGACGGCCAAGCGCACTGGCGCTCGCGTGGCGGGACCGATTCCGCTCCCGACGTTGATCGAGAAATTTACGGTCAACCGTTCTCCACACGTCGACAAAAAATCGATGGACCAATTTGAAATCCGCACCCACAAGCGCCTGCTCGACATCATCGAGCCGACCGCGAAAACGGTGGATGAGTTAAAGAAACTCAACCTTCCCGCGGGTGTGGATATCACCATTAAAATTTAATCTGGAAACCACGAAACCAGGAAAAGAACTTATAAGACCCTCCTGGATTCCTGGCTGCCAAATCCAAACATCTTTCATTCATGAGCATCGGACTTTTAGGCAAAAAAATCGGCATGACCAGCATCTACGATGCGAATGGCAAGATGCGTCCCGTCACCGTGATCGCCGCGGGCGATAACACTTTGCTGCGTCGCCTCACGAACGAAAACGACGGTTACTCTGCGATCCAGGTCGGTTTCGACACGCAGAAGGAATCGCGCGTGACCAAGGCGCTGCTGGGAGGTTTCGGCAAGGCTAACTCCGAGCCGAAGAAGTTAGTGCGGGAGTTTCGCCTGAAAGAAGACGCCCCGGAAGGCGAGATCGATCTTTCACTCACGCAATTTCAGCCGGGCGACTGGGTCGATGTGGTCGGCAAATCGAAGGGCAAAGGGTTCCAGGGCGTGATGAAGAAGCACAACTTCGATGGCCAGGGCGCGTCGCACGGTTCGAAGACGCATCGGCGTAACGGCGCCATCGGCAATCGTTCCACCCCGGGTCGTGTCTTCAAAAATATGGGCATGCCTGGTCATATGGGTGACGAGCGCGTGACCGTGCAAAACCTGCAAGTCCTACAGGTGCGCGCAGAGGACAAAGTGATTTTAATTAGCGGCGCCGTTCCCGGTGCAAACGGCAGTTATGTCGTCGTTAGGCCGGCTCTGAAGAAACCCGCCACCGCAGCAGCCGAGGCCAGTAAATGAGCGCAAAAGTTTTAACCGCCGACGCCGCGAAAGAGGCGAAAATTAACCTGATCGAAGGGGGCCGCGGCACCCAGGCCGTCCACGACGTGGTGGTCGCGATGCGCGCCGCGCGCCGTTCCGGTTCGGCTAACACTAAGACTAAGGCCGAAGTGAATCTCTCCGGCGCCAAACCTTGGCGCCAGAAAGGGACGGGCCGGGCTCGTGCCGGTTATAAGTCATCGCCGATCTGGCGGGGGGGCGGCGTGGTCTTCGGACCGAAGCCGCGCGATTACACGAAGAAGGTTTCCAAGACCGTCCGCCGGCTCGCATTTTCGAAAGCGCTAACTGAGCGGATCAATGCCGGCGATGTGATGACGGTCGACGCTTTCAGCGTGAAAGAGCCGAAGACGAAGTCCTTTCTCAGCTTGGTCAAAGGGCACACCGACGCCAAGAAGGTGTTGCTGATCTCCGATGCGTTTGAGGAGAATTTTTACCGCTCGGCGCGCAATGTCAAACCGATCCTGCTGGCCACGGCGGCGGACGTGAACACCGAGCAACTGCTCGCGTTTGACAAGATCATCGTGACCGACAAAGCGCTCGCACAACTCGCGGAACGGACCGCCCCGCCCAAGGCGCAGGCGGAATAACCTCATGAACGAACCCTACGATTTAATCCAGACGGTGCAGTTGACCGAGAAGGCCTCGCTCCTGAGTGAGAAGCTGAACAAGTATGTCTTCCGGGTCAGCCCGCGGGCCAACAAGGTGCAGATCAAGGCGGCGATCGAACAACTTTTCAAGAAGAGCGTGGTCTCGGTCAACACTTGTAACTATGCGGGTAAGAAAAAGCGCGAACGCCGCGCCGATTTCGGCCGCAAGCCGCATTGGAAAAAAGCCATCGTGACCTTGAAGGAAGGCGAGAAGATCGACCTCATTTAATATGGCCATTAGAGATTATCGCCCACTCACGCCGACGCAGCGCTTCAAGACGCTGCCGACCTTCGACGAAATTACCCAGTCGAAGTCGAAGCCGCATAAGTCGCTAACCGAAGTAAAGAAACGGAGCGGCGGCCGGAACAACAACGGCCGGCTGACTTCGCGTCACATCGGCGGCGGGCACAAACAGAAGTATCGCAAGGTGGATTTCAAACGGCGCAAGCATGGCGTCGCCGCGGAAGTGGTCGGGATCGAATACGATCCGAATCGCACCGCGCGCATCGCTTTGATCAAGTACACGGACGGCGAGATGAGCTACATCCTCGCCCCGGACGGTCTGAAGACTGGTGCGAAGGTCATGTCAGGTCCGACCGCGCCTCCGGGAGTGGGAAATTCGCTGCCGTTGAGCGCGATTCCGCTGGGTGCCGGCATTCACAATATCGAGATCGCCCCCGGCCGGGGCGGACAAATTGCGCGGAGCGCCGGGCAGCAGGCGACCCTGAACAACCGCGAAGGCGGTTATGCGCTGGTGAAATTGCCTTCGGGCGAGATTCGCCGCATTCATGACACCTGTTGCGCCACGATGGGCCAGGTCGGCAATATCGATCACATGAACGTGGTCAGCGCCAAGGCGGGCCGGTCACGCTGGATGGGCGTTCGCCCGACCGTGCGCGGCATGGTCATGAACCCGGTCGATCACCCGAATGGCGGTGGCCAGGGTAAATCGAAAGGCGGCGGTGGCCGGCAGCATCTGACCAGTCCTTGGGGTCAACTCGCGAAAGGATTCAAGACGCGCTCCAAGAAAAAGGCGAGCGATCGCTTCATCATGCAGGATCGCCGGGTCAATCGAAAGAAGAAGAGCTAATTTGTTATGGGCAGATCGTTAAAAAAAGGACCATTCGTCGAACCGCATCTTCTGGAGAAGATCGACAAAATGAACACTTCGGGGATCAAGAAACCGGTCAAGACCTGGTCGCGCCGCTCGATGGTGACGCCGGACTTCGTCGGCCACACTTTCCTCGTCCACAACGGCAAAATTTTTCAATCCGTCTTCGTCACGGAAAACATGGTCGGGCATAAGCTCGGCGAGTTTTCTCCGACGCGGATCTTTAAGAAACACGGTTCGCACACCGCCAAGGTGACGAAATGATGTGAACCCCCGGTCTCCCATGCGCGCACGGCGGTGGCCACTTTGGGCCGCAGGCCGGGGGTGCTGGGCGATCTTCTTAGGGTTAAGCAGCGCGGGCTCGCTCAGAAACGCGTCCGCGCAAAACAGTTCTTTGTCAGAATCCAATCTAGAAACGGCCGAAACGAAAGTGACGGAAGACACCTTGTTCTCGCAGAACGGCCTGCTCAAGCGGCAGGTCACCCTCGAGAAAGAGACTTTGAAAACGCTCACCGATAGCCTGGTGGTATCCAATTCCGAAGCGGAATTGTTTCGCCGCAAGTATGCCGATCTGCAGTTGCGGATGGACGCGCTCGGCTTGGAATCGGCCAGCAAAGATCGCAGCAAACTGGAGCAACGGCTCCTCCAAGCGGTCAGCGATTTACAAATCCTACAAAAGGAAAAGGAAGCGTATCACGAGCAACTTTTGCGTTTAACCGAGAGTGTCCTGCGTTACGTCAAGAGCACCCCGAGCGGTGACGCGGAAGCGCGCGGCGACGTCGAAGCGCAATTGCGCGCGACCAGCCAATTGGTCGGGACGAAGCCGGCCAATCCGTTTGAAGATCCGAGCGCACCGCCCGATCTCCTGACCGGCAAAGTGCTGAGCGTGAAAGAGGAATGGTCGCTCGTCGTCGGAAATCTTGGCGCCGAACAGGGAGTAAAAATAGGGATGCCATTGCGCGTCGTGCGAAGCGGGCGTAACATCGCCACCCTCCGAGTCGTGGACGTGCGCGATAAAATCAGCGGCGCGGTCGTGCAGGAGATGGATTCGGAAAAAGACAGAATAAAAGTAGGCGATCGCCTCCAGGTGGATGCGCGCCAGGATGTAAGTTTAAGATAAATGCAAGTTACCTCGACCTATCGTTACGCGAAGATTTCGGCGTTCAAAGCGCGCGAAGTCACTCGCGCCATTCAGGGCCTGCCGGTCTCGGCAGCGCTCGATCTCGTTGCCTTCAGCCCGAAGAAAGCGGCGGGCATGATCAGTAAGACGCTCAAGAGCGCAATCGCCAACGCCGAGAACAACAACAACCTGCGCGTCGATGGCCTGGTCGTGAAAGAAGCGATCGTCGGCGAAGGTCCGACGATGAAGCGCATGATGACCCGCGCCCGGGGCAGCGGGAGCAGAATTTTAAAGCGGAGCAGTCATATCCGGATCGTCTTGACGGACGAAATCGAGATCAAAAAACGCGAGAAGAAATCGGGCGGGAAGAAAAAGAAGACGACCGCAAAGGGTCCTCGCCTAACCGCCGCAAAAGTCACCAAGGAAGCGGTCAGCACCGAAGCTCCCCAGACCGAGGCGGCTGAGGAAAAATCAGAAAGCTAATTCATGGGCCAGAAAGTTAATCCAATTGGTTTCCGTCTCGCAGTGAACCGCGACTGGCGTTCGCGCTGGTACGCCTCGCCGCAGGATATGCCCGGCTTCCTTCATAACGACATCGAGATTCGGAACTACGTGAAGAAGAAGCTGCAGTTCGCCGCGGTCGCGAAAGTCATCATCGAGCGCGCCTGGAATAGCATTCGTGTGACCATTCACACCGCGCGCCCGGGCATCGTGATCGGCCGCAAAGGCGCCGAGATCGAGAAAATGACCGAAGAGATCTCGAAGATGGCCCAGGGCAAGCAGATCAAGATCGACATCCAGGAGATCAAAACCCCCGAGCTCGACGCCCAGCTCGTGGCGGAGAACGTCGCCCTGCAAATCGAACGCCGCATCGCTTATCGCCGCGCCATGAAAAAAGCGGTGCAAATCGCGATGGATTTCGGCGCCCAAGGCATCCGCCTGCGCAGTTCCGGCCGGTTGAACGGCGCGGAAATCTCGCGCTCGGAATGGTATCGCGAAGGGAAAGTGCCGCTCCACACCTTGCGCACGCCGATCGATTACGGCTTCGCCGAAGCCAACACGGTTTACGGCAAAATCGGAGTGAAATGCTGGATTTGTAAGAAGGAAGAAGCGACCGCCGCCCCGGCGACCCCGCCGCCGCTCGCGGCCGCGCCCTCGCCAGTTTCGGCCTAACGAGTTTTTAAGAAGGAGATATTGCCATGCCATTAATGCCCAAAAGAGTGAAGTATCGCAAGACCCAGCGGGGCAGCCGCAAGGGGACGGCTTCGCGCAATCTCCGGATCGATTTCGGCGAGTTCGGACTGCAGACGCTGGAGCGCGCCTGGATCACCAATACTCAGATCGAAGCCGCCCGCGTCGCCTTAACCCGCAACATGAAACGCAAAGGCAAACTTTGGATTCGCATCTTCCCGGACAAATCGGTCACCGGCCGCCCGCCCGAAACGCGCATGGGCAAAGGCAAAGGCCAACCCGAGAAGTGGGTCGCGACGGTGCGCCCCGGCAACATTTTGTTTGAGCTCGACGGCATCCCGGAATCCGTCGCGCGGGAATCGCTCCGCCTGGCCGCCGATAAGTTGCCCGTGCGGACGAAGTTCCTCACCCGGCACCACGTCGCCGCCTAACGCCTAACGACGAGATGAAATTCAAGGAAATTTTGGAAATGAGCTCGGATGAGCTCCTCACGAAAAAGCGCGACCTGCGCCAGGAAAGTCTGCACCTGCGCCTGCAGCAGCAGAGCGGCCAACTCGAGCAGCCGAGCCGGTTGCGCTTGCTCCGGCGGGAAGTCGCCCGGGTCGAAACTGTCCTGACCGAGCGCAGTAAGCAGACGGCGGAAAAGAAATAATTTTATGGTGGACCAAGCGACAATCCAGGAACCGCAAACCGAAGCGCGCGGAACCCGCAAAACCCGGGTCGGCGAGGTCATCTCGAGCGGCATGAACAAGACGATCGTGGTCAGCACCGTGACCCGGGTGCCGCACGCCAAGTTCGGCAAGATCGTCAAGCAGAAGAAGAAATTCTACGCCCACGACGAGAAGAACGAAGCCAAGATGGGGGACAAGGTCCGCATCATGGAAACGCGGCCGTTAAGCAAGCTGAAACGCTGGCGGCTGGTCGAAGTCGTGCAGCATTAAGGGAGTCGTATGGTTTATTTGAGATCCAGATTGGATGTGGCTGATAACAGTGGCGCCCGCATGGCCACGATGATCGGCGTGATCGGCAAAGGCGGCGCGAAGTGCGCCGGCATCGGCGACGTCATCACGGCCAACGTGAAAGAGGCCAGCCCGAACGGGACAGTCAAGAAAGGCGAAGTCGTTCGCGCCGTCCTCGTGCGCACGAAGCATCCGATCAAACGCGACGATGGCTCGCTCCTGCGCTTCGATAACAACGCCATCGTCATTATCGACAAAGATTTGAACCCGCGCGGCACCCGTATTTTCGGCCCGGTCGCGCGCGAGCTGCGGGAGCGCAATTTCATGAAGATCGTCTCGCTCGCGCCCGAAGTGTTATGAACCGGATCAAGCATCATGTGAAAAAGGGCGATCAGGTCGAGGTCATCGCCGGGAACTTTCGCGGCTCGTCCGGCAAAGTGCTGGAGGTGATGTCGAAGAAAAATCGCGTCCTCATCGAAGGCGTGCGCCTGATCAAAAAGCACCTGCGCAAGTCGCAGGACAACCCTTCTGGCTCGATCGCGGAACGGGAAGGCCCAATCCACATCTCGAACGTGAAATTGGTCGAGCAGAAGGAGAAGGACTCAAAGAAAAAGAGCAAAGCCAAAGCGCCGAAAGAAAAGAAAACGAAATAGAGGGCTCACCTAGCTTGTCAGCCCGAGCACAGCGAAGGATCTGACGAGCGACCCCAAGATGATCCGCGAGATCCCTCGCTGCGCTCGGGATGACAAGCCTCAAAAACTTAACGAAAATGGAAAACGAATTTTACCGCGATTACAAAGAGCGCGTCGTCCCGGCCTTGCGCGAACAGCAGGGCTACGAAAATCTGCATCAAGTTCCGAAACTCGAGAAAGTGGTCATCAACACTTCCGTGGGCTCGCAATCGGACGTCAAACAAGCGCTCGAAGAAGCCAAAGCCGAGCTCGCGCTCATCACCGGCCAGAAACCGGCGGAGACCCGCGCCAAGAAAAGCATTTCGAATTTCAAGCTGCGTAAAGATCAGGCGATCGGCGCCAAAGTCACCCTGCGGGGCACGCACATGTATGAGTTCATGGAGCGTCTGATCAAGGCGGCCCTCCCGCGCATCCGCGACTTCCGCGGGGTCTCGCCGAAAGGTTTCGATGGGAACGGCAATTACACCCTGGGAGTCTCCGACCAATCGATTTTTCCCGAGGTGGAACTGGACAAAATCAAGCGCAACATCGGTTTTGATGTTACGATTGTGACCACCGCGCGCACCAACGAAGAGGCCAAATCGCTCCTCAGCGAAATGGGCATGCCCTTCAGCGACCGGCCCAAGCCGGTGGTCGCAAACGCCGCCGCCTAAAGAGAATCCATGAGCACAGTTACCGATCCTATCGCCGATCTTTTGGCCCGCGTGCGTAATAGCACTCAGGCGCAGAAGCTCGAAATGTTTGTCCCTTACTCGAAGATCAAGAGCGAGATTATCCGCATCTTGAAAGAGGAGGGTTACATCACCGATTACGAACTCGATACCACGGCGGCGCATCCGCGGATCAAGATCACCAACAAAATTTCCAACCGTACCAGTGCCATCACCGGCTTGAAGCGGGTCAGCCGGCCCGGTTTGCGCCGCTATGTCGGCGCCGATGACATTCCGCGCGTGCTCGGCGGAATGGGGACCGCCATTTTGTCGACCTCGCGCGGGGTTCTTTCCGGTCGCGAAGCGAAGAAACAGAAAGTAGGAGGCGAGTTACTGGCGTTTGTCTGGTAACTCAGGAGTTATGTCACGAATCGGAAATAAAGCGGTCGAAATTCCCGCCAAGGTTAAAGTCAACATCGACGGCAACGGCAAAGTTGCGGTCGAAGGCCCGAAGGGGAAGCTGGATTGGACCTTGCCCAAAAACATCAAGGCCAGCGTGGCCGACAATCAGATCTCGTTAGTGCGCGACGCGGAGACCCGGAGCGTGAAAGCGTTGCACGGACTCTCGCGCGCTTTGCTAAACAACATGGTGCTCGGCGTGAGTGAAGGTTTTTCCCGCAAGCTCGAGATCGAGGGCGTCGGCTTCAAAGCCGCGGTGCAAGGCAGCATTCTCAACCTCAGCCTCGGCTTCTCGCACCCGGTGCTTTTTCCCATCCCCAAAGACATCAAAATCACCGTGACCGAAAACACCAAAGTCGCCATCGAAGGCATCGACAAGAAAACCGTCGGCCAGGTGGCGGCGGATATTCGCGCCTATTACCCGCCCGAACCTTACAAGGGCAAGGGAGTTCGTTATGCCGGCGAGCAAGTGCGGCGCAAGGAAGGCAAAACGGTCCAATAGTCATGGCTACGATCAATCGCAAAGTCATTCGCGGGCGCATTCACCAGCGCATTCGGCGCAAAGTTACCGGCACGGCGGAGCGTCCCCGTTTGTGCGTTTATTTTTCCGGGAAACATGTCTACGCCCAGGTGGTCGACGACGATGCGGGCGCGACGCTCGTTTCGGCCGGCACGACCGAGAAGGATCTGGCCGGGAAAGGCGCAGCCAACCGCGCCACGGCCGAGAAAGTCGGCAAGTTAATCGCTGAGCGCTTGCTCGCGAAAAATATCGACAAGGCAGTTTTCGACCGGGGCGGATTTCTTTACCACGGCAAAGTGAAAGCGCTCGCCGACGCGGCGCGCGAAGGCGGTCTTAAACTCTAATTATTCATGGCATACGCAGGCAACCAAGGCAGACGAAGCGACTCGCGCACCACGGACCGGACGCCTCCGGCAAGAGGAGATACGACCGAGAAGGTGGTCTTCATTAACCGGTGCGCCAAAGTCGTGAAAGGCGGCCGGCGTTTTAGCTTCAGCGCGCTGATCGTCGCGGGAGACCATGACGGCAAGGTCGGTTGTGGCTTCGGCAAGGCGAACGAAGTGGCCGAAGCGATCCGCAAAGCCTCTGAGGCGGCGCGCAAATCGATGGAGAAAATGTCGCTGCGTGATAACACGATTCCGCACGAAGTGGTCGGCGAATTCGGCGGTGGCCGAGTGCTGTTGCGTCCGGCCTCGCCGGGCACCGGGGTGATCGCCGGCGGCGGCGTCCGCGCGGTCGTGGAAGCGGTGGGGATTCGCGATGTGCTCGCCAAGTCGTTAGGCTCGAGCAATCACGCCAACGTGGTCAAGGCGACGATCGAAGCGCTCCGCTCCTTGCGCCGGCGCGATGAAATTTTGAAAGCTCGTGGGATTCGCCCGAGCAACCATAACGACAGTGGCCAGGAAGAAGGGGCGCAGTCATGATGCGGTTGCATAATTTGCGGCCTCGGCCGGGTGCAAAACATCGCACCAAGCGCCTCGGTATCGGCGAAAGCTCCGGCCACGGCAAGACCAGTGGCAAGGGCCACAAAGGCCAGAAAGCGCGCTCCGGCGGCAGCATTCGGCTCGGCTTCGAAGGCGGCCAGATGCCGTTGATTCGGCGCTTGCCCAAGCGCGGCTTCAATAACGCGGCCTTCAAGAAAAATTATGCGGTCATCAACCTCGACGATCTCAGCCAGTTTGAAGCCGGCACGGTCATCAACGAGGAAATGCTCCGGGAATCGAAATTCGTCCGCGGCAAAGTGGTCGGGCTAAAAATTCTGGGACGCGGCGAGCTGGAGCACAACCTCACGATCGAGGCCGACAAGATCAGCGAATCGGCCCGGGCCAAGATTGAGAAGGCGGGCGGCACCATCACCCTAAAGGAGCGCCCGGTGCAAGGTCCTCGCCGTCCGGCCACGCCGGCAGCGAAGCCGGCTGCCGTGGCCACCCCACCCAAGGCGAAGAAAAAGCCCGCGGCGAAGAAGAAAAAGCCGACGGAATAGCGGACTCTGCAGAAGCGTATTAGCGGATGGTTTCGGCTTTTTTAAATACCGTCAAAATTCCCGAGTTGCGTCGGCGAATTTTGTATACCCTCGCAGTCATCGTGGTGGTGCGACTGGGCGCCGCCATCACTACGCCCGGAGTCAATCCGGCCGTCCTGCAGGATTGGTTCCGCACCTCCTCGCAAAGCGCTGGCGGCGGCGTGGCCGCGCTTTTTAACCTTTTCAGCGGCGGCGCACTGGAGAATTGCGCCGTCTTCTCGTTAGGTATCATGCCCTACATCAGCGCTTCGATCATGTTGCAGCTGCTCACCGCGGTCATTCCGTCGCTCAGCCGGATGTCGCGCGAGGATGGAGGGCGGCAAAAGATCATGCAGTACACTCGTTATGCGACGGTGGTGCTTTGCGTTTTCCAGGGCTATCTCCTGGCCGTCTCCTTCCAGCATCCGGAGTCGTATCACACCATGCTCCCTGGCATTAGCGAGACCACGGCCCGACTGGGCATTCCGCTGGTCGATAATCTCGGTTTTTCTTTCCGCATCATCACTGTCCTGACCCTGACCTCGGGCACGCTCTTCCTCATGTGGCTGGGCGATCAAATTACCGATCGCGGCATCGGCAACGGGATCTCGCTCATCATCACCATCGGCATCGTAGCCCGCTTGCCCGCTGCTTTGGCGCAGGCGTGGAAAACTTTTGTGCCTTCAGCCGCGACCAGCGCCAACCAGGTCAGCCCGGCGGTCCTCGTCCTGATGGTGGCGTTTCTCTTTATCGTCATCGCCGCGGTCATCGCTGTGACGCAAGGGGTGCGAAAAATAACCGTGCAGTACGCGAAACGGGTGGTGGGCCGGAAAATGTATGGCGGGCAGACGCAATACATGCCCTTAAAAGTGAACTACGCGGGCGTCATGCCGATCATTTTCGCCTGGGCGCTTCTCCTGTTCCCGACCACGATCGTCGGGCTCGCTTTCAAGAACAGCCGCACGGCCAAGCAGATTTCCGACATGTTGGCGAACGGCTGGCTTCACTATGTGGTGCTCGCGGCGATGATTTTCTTCTTCAGTTATTTCTGGGTGGCAACGCAATTCCAGCCGTCGCAAATCGCGGATGACTTGAAGAAATATGGCGGCTACATCCCGGGCGTACGGCCGGGCAAACCGACCGCGGACTTCCTCGATTACACGATGACGCGGCTGACCTTTGCCGGCGCCATTTTCCTCACCCTGATTGCGATTTTACCCAGCCTCCTCAGCCAGGGGCTGCATGTCCCGGTGATCACCGCGCAATTTTTTGGTGGCACCAGCTTGCTCATTATCGTGGGCGTGATCCTCGATACGATGCGGCAAGTAGAGACCCATCTCATTCAACGGCACTACGACGGCTTCTTGCGCAAAGGCCGCATCCGCGGGCGCGCCTTCGATCGCGGCGGGGCGCGCGGCGAAGCGGCGCAGCAGGGGACGTTGATGTGGCTTTATGTCGGGATCGCGGCGCTGGTGATTTGCGCCGTGGCCATTTTTCTCTACGGGACCCGGTGAAACAACGCATCGTGCTTCTGGGCGCTCCGGGTTCCGGCAAAGGAACTCAGGCGGAGATGATCACGCGGCACTTCGCCATTTCCGTTACTTCGCCTGGAGCGATTCTGCGGCGGGAACGCGATGAAGGGACGGAGCTCGGGCTCCAGACCGAGGAGATTTCCAAACATGGCGGCCTGGTGCCGGACGACATTATCGTTCACCTGATCGAGGAATGGATGAATTTGCACGGGCAAGAAGGCTTCGTTTTTGATGGATTTCCGCGCACCCTGACGCAGGCGGAACGCCTCGACGAGTTGCTGCAACGCCGCGACACCTCCCTCGATCTCGCGCTCTGGCTCGAGGTCTCCGAGCAAACGGTGCGCGATCGCATCGCCAGCCGGTTGCAATGCCGCCGCTGCGGCTTCACCACCAGCCTAACGAGTGCGAGCTTCGCCCTCCGCCCAGTTTGCCCGTATTGCGAAGGGCCGCTGATTCGGCGCGACGACGACGATGCTTCGGTCCTGGAGACGCGCCTGGCGGAATTCAAGGCCAAGACGGAGCCGCTCCTTTCCTATTATGAAAAGAACGGCGCGCTCCATCGCATCGACGGCAATCGCGATCGGGAGGTCGTCTTTGCCGATGTCACCGGGTTGATCGAAGAGCGCGCGCCATGATCCCGATAAAGTCGGCCCGGGAGATCGACAAGATGCGGATCGCTTGCCGGACGGCGAGCGACATTCTGGAAAGGGTAAGCGAACTGATTCGGCCGGGCATTTCAACCAAGGAAATCGACCAGGCTGCGGCTGATCTCATGCAGGAGGCGGGGGTGCGGAGCGCGTTCCTCGGTTATCGACTCGGCCATCGCGTTTTCCCCGGGAATATTTGCATCTCGATCAACGACGAAATCGTGCACGGGATCGGCAACCAGCGCCGCATCCAGTACGGCGACATCGTCAAACTCGACATCGGCGTCATCCAGGATGGCTGGGTGGGCGACACCGCTTCCACCATCCCCGTGGGCATGATCGACGAGCGGGTGGAAAAATTACTGGCCGTGACCGAGAGCGCCTTACAGCGCGCGATCGAGCGCGCCTCGGCCGGGGAACGTCTCGGCGACCTCTGCGCCACGATCGAGGACGAAGCGCGCCGCCATCATTTTACCGTGGTCCGGGAATTCGTCGGGCACGGGGTGGGGCGCAAACTGCACGAAGAGCCGCAAGTGCCTAACTATGGCAAACGGGGGAGCGGTCCGCGCCTCAAAGCCGGCATGACCCTGGCGATCGAGCCGATGATCAACCTGGGCGGTTCCGCCGTCCGCCTGCTCGAAGACGGCTGGACCGTTTGCACCGCCGATGGCCTGCCCTCCGCCCATTTCGAACACACGGTTTTGATCACCAAAGAGGAACCGGAGATCCTGACATGGCGCGCAAAGACGCAATTGAGGTAGAAGGCAAAGTGGTCGAACTGCTCCCGAATACGATGTTCCGGGTGGAGCTGCCGAACGGCCACCACGTCGTCGCCCACACCTCTGGAAAAATGCGCATGCACTTCATTCGTATCTTGCCAGGCGACAAAGTTATGCTAGAGGTTTCACCCTACGATTTGTCGAAAGGGCGAATTACTTTTCGCCATCGGTAGCGCGGAGATTGACTCCGCGTTTTTCGTCTCGTGAACTATGAAAGTGCGACCATCAGTGAAAAGACTTTGTGAAGGATGCAGAATCGTGAAACGCAAGAATGTGGTGCGCGTGATCTGCAGTAAAAACCCGCGCCACAAACAGCGCCAGGGCTAGGGGAAAATGCTGAAAAGCTGAAATTCTGAAAAAAGATTATGCCAAGACTGTTAGGAGTAGAAATTCCCGCCGATAAACGCATCGAAGCATCCTTGACCTACGTCTACGGCGTCGGGCCGAGCACAGCCAGGCGCGTCCTCGAGCAAACCAACATCGATCCCAACACCCGCGCCAAAGATCTCAGCCCGCAACAGATCAACGAGATCATCCAAACGATTACGAACGACAAGGTTCTCATCGAAGGCGATCTCCGGCGCGAAAACCAGAGCAACTTGAAACGCCTCCAGGCGATTAATTGCTATCGTGGCATCCGCCATCGGCGCGGACTTCCCGTGCGCGGACAGCGCACCTCCACCAATGCCCGCACCCGTAAAGGTCCGCGCAAAACCGTCGGCGTGATCCGGAACAAGGACGCGAAGACAGGAAAAGTTTAACCTAACGAACCGACTAAGAAATGGCTGAAGATTCCGAAAACCAAAACCCGGCCGAGACCCCGGCGCCGGCAGAACCGGTCGCGGAGAACGCTGCCGTCGAGAAAAGCGATACCCCGGCCGAGACGCCGGCGAGCGGGCCCGGAGACGTGGCCACAGCGGTGACGGCGGAAGCCGCGCCGGCTCCGGCGAAGACGGAGGCAAAACCGAAAGCGGCCAAGAAATCAAGAAAAGCGGCGACCCCGGCGGCCGCCGCGGAAGCGCCCAAAGAAAATCTTTCGCTCGACCCGAACGACGTCGAGAAGCCGAAAATCATCAAAGCGAAGGGGAGCAAGAACATCTACTCCGGCTTCGCTCACGTCCTCTCTACTTTTAATAACACCATCGTCACCATCACGGACCTCAAAGGCAACGTCATCGGTTGGTCGAGCGCGGGCAAAGTGGGCTTTAAAGGATCACGCAAAAGCACCGCTTACGCCGCCCAGATGGTCGCGCAGGATGCCTCCCGCCAGGCCATGGGACATGGTCTGAAGGAAGTCGAAGTGTTGGTGCGCGGACCGGGTGCCGGCCGGGAATCGGCCGTCCGCGCTTTGCAGGCCATCGGACTCGATCTCACCGTCATCCGCGACGTCACGCCCGTGCCGCACAACGGCTGCCGGCCGCCCAAACCGCGCCGCGTCTAATGGGTGGCGATTTCAAATCTAAAATTTCAAATTTCAAATCCTGATGGCTAGATACACCGGACCCAAAACTAAAATCGCCCGCCGTTACGGCGTGCCCCTTTTCGGACCTTCCAAAGCACTCGAGCGGAAAAATTATCCGCCCGGCATGCACGGACCCAAAGGTTCGCGCCGCAAACAATCCGACTACGCGATCGCCTTGGGCGAGAAGCAAAAGCTCCGTTTCCAGTACGGCCTGATGGAGAAACAGTTCCGCCGCATCTTCGAGACCGCGCTGCAAAAGCGCGGTGTGACCGGCGAAACCCTCCTGCAACTGCTCGAGACCCGGCTCGACAATGTCGTCTTCCGCCTCGGGCTCGCGAACACCCGCAGCGCCGCCCGGCAGTTGGTCTCGCACGGCCACGTGCAGGTCAACGGGCGCAACGTCAACATCGCCTCCTTTAACGTGAAGGCCGGCGACGAGATCACGGTGAAAGACAAACCAAAATCGCGTCAGCTCGCCCTGCGGAACATGGAATTGACGCAAATCGCGCCGGTTCCCGACTGGCTGTCGGTCGATCGCGACGCGCTCACCGGCAAAGTCGCGCACATTCCTTCGCGCGAAGAAATGCAGCCGATGGTCAACGAGCAGTTGATCGTCGAGTTGTATTCTCGTTAGGCCGGAAACGTCCAAAAGGACGTCTAAAATTCGGGGTGATGGCGCAATTGTAGGGCGACCGCTTCGGTTGCCCCTTTCTGCCGCAGGAGGGACCGAGGCAGGCGAAGCGCCCGCCCTACAATTGCGCCATCAACCGAGTTTTTAAGCACCCTCTAACTAGGGCGCTTGGGCCTCGAGCAAGCGGAGCGCCTTATCGTAGCTGCAGCGCGCCAAAAAATGCGCAAGCTGTGGGTCGACCGGTGGCGGCAACTCTTTCTGCAGCGCCTCGATTTCCTCCGAGATCGCGCGCAGTTTTGCCAGGTGCTGCTCCGGCGCGCGCCGGCTCTCCGCATCTCCGATGAGCGCGAGCCGTTCCCGCAAGGCAGCGGTGAGTTTTTTTTCCGGGGCGAGGAAATCTGCTTTCATAAAACGAACTTAAACTTGAATGGTCGGCGGATTACACGCAAGCCTCCGAGATGGTTGCAGAGGTAGACCACGGGTGTTGGTGGTGGATGATGATACGGGCGTATTGCGGATCGTGCGGGAGATCTTGCAGAATTTCCTCGAGGGCGAAGTGGATCCTCATCTCAAAGGTGTATGAGAACGCCTCGCCTCCGCGGACGAGGCCGCCTTGGCTGCTCGTCTCGGGGCAGGGCGGGGACGGACGTGCGCAGGAACTGCTGAAGGAAGATGCGGGTCTGTGGATTTCTCCCGAAGCTATTCACGATCAACCGGCTCGTGGAAAAGGTGCGAGGTGCCTGCCGCGGTCCGGGCAGGGAGGGCGGCGCACTAAATTCCCGGGAGCGATTCGTTAGGGGCGAGCGGCCGCCTCGGCGAGCAGTTGGCGTCGCGCTTCCAGCCAATCGTGCGCCGAATCTCCCGGGACGCCGTTTTGCAAGCGCTGCTCCGCGAGGAAATAGGCGCGCAGCCGGATCTCGTCGTCGGAAATTGCGACTTCGGCGGGCTGGGGCTTCTTCGCGACGGGCGATTTGCGCGCTTTCCCACCAGCCGCCTTCGCTTTGCCAAGTGCTGGAGTGGAACGTTTACGGGGCGCTTTGACGCTGGCGCCAGCCTTCTGGGAGGCTTTCGCCGGCTGGGAAATTGCTGGGGTCGGGGCGGTTTGCGTTTCCATTTTCGGGGCAGCTGCCGACTCTCCATCGGCTGCTCCGGTGCTCGATTTTTTTGAACTTTTCGCCATTTACTTTTGCTTTTGGTGGGCCAAGCCTTTACCCGCAGCGTATGGCTCCGCAAGTAGAAACGGCACGAAAGCGGCTTCAGCGGCACGGGCGATCCTAACCATGAGGCACTTTCTATTCCGCTGGGCGATCACCACGGTCGCCGTCCTGGTGACTGCTTCCCTGCTCGATGGCATCCGCTATGACAGCGTCGGCGCGCTTCTCGGCGCCGCTTTGCTCCTGGGGATTCTGAACGCGTTTCTCCGGCCCATTCTGCTCCTGCTCATGGCCCCGCTCATTATTCTTACCCTCGGCCTGTTCATTTTCGTGGTGAACGCCCTCATGCTTTACCTCGTGAATGACCTGGTGCACGGGTTCCATGTCGACCGCTTCGGGAGCGCTTTCTGGGGGGCGATCCTGATCAGTCTGGTGAGCTGGTTGCTCAGCGCGTTCTTTCGCGGGAGCGACGGGCGCGTCCATCCGCTCACCCATCACACCCAGATCCGGCGGGTGGAAGGACGCGTCGTGGGGAGCAGCTGGCCGGGCGAACCATGACCTATTGCCTCGGGATGCTCTGCCGCAGGGGCGCTGTTTTCCTTTCCGATTCCCGGACCAGCGCCGGGATGGATAACATCGGCATGCGCACGAAAATGCGCGTCTTCGAGAAGCCGGGGGAGCGCGTCATCTGCATCCTGAGCTCGGGTAATCTCTCCCTTTCCCAGGCGGCTCTGGCCCTGATCGATGACGATCTGCATCTCAACCAGAGCCATCCCGCGCGCAAGCATCTCATGAATCGGGAAACGCTTTACGAGACGGTCCGCTACGTCGGCTCGAAAGTGCGGGAGGTGGAGCAGCGCGACCGGGCCGCGCTCGAAGCCGACGGTTTCAATTTCAATATCCACCTCATCGTCGGCGGGCAGATCGCCGGGTTCGAGCCGGAAGTGCACCTGATCTATCCGCAGGGGAATAGCATCCACGCCGGGCCCGATTGCCCCTTTCTTCAGATCGGCGAGACGAAGTACGGCAAGCCGATCCTCGATCGCGGGTTCAGCTACGAGAGCAGCCTAATGGATGCGATGAAATTCGGGATCATCTCGCTCGATGCCACGATGAAGAGCAACGTCGCGGTCGGCCCCCCGATCGATATTCTTTGCTACAAGACCGATTCCCTGCAGGTCAAGATGCGCACCCGGCTGGAGGAGAACGATCCCTACCTCCAGGAGATCAGCCAGAAATGGCAGGACGGCATCGTTCGCCTCGTTCGGCAAATGCCGGTGGCCGATTTCAGCAAGCCGGCCCTCGGCTTCGCCGACGCGGCCTGACGAGCGCGCCCGGGCCTTCGTTTCTCCCCAAGTTTTGCCCGGTCGGGAACCGGTGTTTTGGGGAGAGCAACCGAGCTGGTCTGCTTCTTGCTATTGAGCATTTCAGTCAAGACCAACCCCTTGGCTCAAAGCATATGTCAACTACCACAAAACATTATCTCAGTGCGCTGGCGGTCTGTCTGGCCGCGGCCGCGCCGCTTTCCGCGCAGGATGCCGGCGCCCCACGCTCCATTCCCGGTCGCGCCGTCGGCGCCGCGAACGCCGCGGTGGCCGCGGATGCCGCCCGCCAGTCGGACCTCGCTCCGATGACGCTGGTGCAAGCGGCACCCGCGACCCCCGAGCCGACGGCGACGCCTCTGCCGACCGCACCCGCCTTGGCCGCTCCGGGTGCCTCCGTCACCGTCACCCCGGCCGCGCCGGCGCCCGAAACGGCTGCTGCAGCGGCCATGTCGCCCAACCCAGCCGCCGCGCCCATGACCGCGTCCGCGACCGATAATGGCGGAGTCGGCGTGCGGGAGTTTCAAGGCGATGACATCGGACAAGTGCTCCGCCTTCTCGCCCGCCAATCCAAGATTAACCTGGTCGTGAGCGAAGCGGTCACCGGCACGGTCACGATGCGTTTGGAAGACGTCACGGCTTTGCAGGCGATCGGGATCATCGTCAAAGCCAAGAGCCTGTTCATGGATCAGATCGACAACGTTTACTACATCAAGACCGGAGCCGAGCGCACGGCCGAGCCGACCGAGAGCGAAAACTATCAATTTAGCTACGGCCGGGCCAAGGACATCGCTCCGCTCCTCCAGGCGCAACTCGCCAGCAAGGACGCGCCGCAAGTGGACGAACGGACGAACACCATTTTCTTTCGGGAGACCCGCAGCAACATCGACAACATCCGCAAAATGTTGACGCAGATCGATAAGCCGACCAAGCAGGTCATGATCGAAGCGCGGCTCGTCGAAGTGAATGCCAACCCACGGCAGAGCTATGGAATTAACTGGGCCGGCGTGGTCGGCGGCGCCAGCACGCCCCAAACCTTTAGATATGGCGGGTCCGGTCTCCCCACACCGCAAAAGTTTCTCCTAGATCCCGTGACCGGACAGCCGACGGGTCCCGACCCCAACAATCCTGCCCTCTTTCCCGAGACCTTCACCAGTGGCGCGCTGGGTCTCAACGACCTTGTCCGCCATGCGAGCGACCTAAGTTCTGCGTTTGGCCAAGTGTCGATTCTCACCATCCCGCAAATGTCTGCAACCCTCCGTCTTCTCAACGAAGACTCCGACGCCGAATTCCTCGCCAATCCGCGTATCGTGACGGCGGATAATCTGAAGGCCACGATCAAGATCATCCGGGCGCAGCCCGTCGCCACGCAAACCTTTAACGAACAGACCGCGCAGTCCGTCTTCAGTGGCTTTCAGGACAAAGAGTTTGGGAACACCCTGGAGGTGACGCCCTCGGTCAACAAAGACGATTTCGTTACCTTGAAAGTCCATCCGACGATCAGCAATAAAATCGGCGATCAGCCTTTCACCCCGCCGGGAGGCGCGCCCATTCTTAGTCCGATCATCGATACGCGCGAACTCGACTCGAACGTCCTGATCAAGAGCGGAAACACGTTGGCCATCGGTGGCCTGCTCCAGGACGAGGTGACCAAAAGCCGAACCAAAGTCCCGATCCTCGGTGACATCCCTGTCTTGGGCTACCTCTTCCAGGAAAAACTGAATGCGCGGACGAAGCGAAACCTGCTCGTCTTCGTCACCCCGACCATTATCGATCAGTCCTACGGCACCGGCTTGGAAGACCAGGTCTCCGGGCTGCACAATAGCGGGGAAGAATTTGCCGATCCCAACGGTTGGCGGAACAACGCCAAGGGCGCGGTCCGCCTCGTGCCGACCTCGAACCGTCAGGTCGTGAGCGACTATCCCAAACCGGGCGTGGCCCCGGCGCCCTCCAAACTGCGCTTCATGAGCACGGCGAAAGAGCGCGATTACTAGGAAAACAAATGTTGGCTGTGGGGTTGAGAGGGGGCGGGCGTCGCAAGGCGTTCGCCCCCTTGATCCGTCGGCCCCTTTTTCCTTCCGCTGCTCTCTCCTTTCCGATGAGCGAACATAAAAATGCAGGCAGCGCGGAGGAAGCGAATGCAACCCTTCCCCGCGCCTCTTCGTAGCACTTGCGCGAAGGGTCCCGACTGTGCATCATAAGCGCTTGTTTCCTGCCCGGTGCTCCATTTGAGATGAAATTATCCCTCATTCCGCCACCGCTCCGACCGATCGCCGAGAAGATCGAGCAGAACGAACGGATTTCCGAGCGGGACGCCCTCCAGCTCTTTCAAACGCACGATCTCAATGCCCTCGGCGTCATGGCCAGCGCCGTGCGCGAACGCAAGAATGGAAATGCCGCCACCTACATTCTCAATCGCTACGTCAACTACTCGAACCTCTGCGTCCTTTCCTGCCAGTTCTGCGCCTTCGCGGCCAAGAAGCGCGACCCGCACGCCTTCCAATTGTCAAGCGACGAGATCGTCGCCACCGTCCGTGAGACTCTCGCCAGCGGCATCACCGAAGTGCACATGGTCGGCGGGCTCCACCCGACGTTAGGCAAAGCCTGGTATCTCGACCTGCTCGCGCGCCTCCGCGCGCTCGATCCCGATCTCCAGCTCAAAGCCTTCACCGCCATTGAGATTCGGCACCTCGCTCGGCGCATTTTCAAGACCTCGATTGCCGACACCCTTGGCCAGTTGCGTGAGGCTGGCCTCAATGCGCTCACCGGAGCGGGCGCCGAGATTTTTGATCCCGCCGTGCGCGACGAACTTTGCCGGGGGAAAGAAAACGCCGAGGAATGGCTCGATGTCCACCGCACCTGGCACGGGATGGGCGGGCGCAGCACCTGCACAATGCTCTACGGCCACATCGAGACGCTCGATCAGCGCGTCGATCATCTCCGGCAATTGCGGGCGCTGCAGGATGAGACGCATGGATTTACCGGCTTCGTCCCTTTCGCCTTCGAGCCTCAGACGACCATTCTCGCCCACATCCCGGCGACCACCGCCTTCGACCAGCTCCGCACCCTCGCGATCAGCCGGATTTATCTCGATAACATCGATCATCTCACCGCCTATTGGGTGAGCATGGGCCTGCCCCTCGCCCAGATTTCGCTCAGCTACGGCGTCGACGATCTCCACGGCACCATCATGGAGGAAAAAATCTTCCACATGGCCGGGGCCAAAACGCCGCAGGAACAAACCGTCGAATCGCTCCGACGCGTCATCCGCGAAGCCGGCCGTGAGCCGGTTCAGCGCGACAGTTATTACCAGCACCTCACGCCTTCCGGCGTGCGCGCAGCCCAGCCGGTCGAGGCCGATCTTGTCCTCGCCTAACGGGTTCCCGCCGGTGCGTCTCGGCTGCGTCAAGTATCTTAACGCCCGTCCCCTCATCCACGGCTGGGACGGTCCCGTGCAATACGACCATCCCTCCGCGCTCTGCCGGCGGCTCGCGGCGGGCCAGCTTGACGTCGCGCTCGTCTCCAGCTTCGAGCTCCTCCGCCACCCCATCTACACCGTCGTCGATGGGGTCGCGATCGCTTCCGACGGACCGGTCTACAGCGTCATCCTCGCTCATCTCGGACCGCTCAACTACATGCGGGAGGTGGTCGTCGATCCCGCCTCCGAGACTTCGGTTAACTTGCTGCGCTGTTTGTTAGGCGAACGCGGGCTCGCGCCGGAGTTCCTCCGCGAAGGGGAGATCACCTCGGAGCGGGGCCAGCTCCTGATCGGCGATCAGGCGCTGCGTTTTCGCGCGGAGTCCGACGGGCGCCATCGCTATTTTGACCTGGGCGCCGGTTGGCAGGAGCAGCAGAAACACCCTTTCGTCTACGCCCTCTGGTTGATTCGCCCTGAGTACCCGGAGAAGGAAAAAATCGCGGCCGCCCTCCGTTCGTTAGGCGAAAAGAACCTGGCCAACCTCGCGGCCGTGATCGCGGCGCAGCCGGAAGTAGACCCGGCCTTCTGCGAATTTTACTATCGAGAATGCCTGCGCTTCGCTTTCGGCGAGCCGGAGAAAATCGGCTTCCGGAAATTCGGCGAACTCTGCGCCCAGAATAACCTCCTGCCCGCCCCGCCGCCCGCTTTCGAGCTGGTCTGAGAGGTGATGATTTCCGCGGCACGCTGGATTCTGGCCGAAACGCTCGCGCCCCAGGAACTCTGCGGCTCGACCTGCATCAGCCGGCTCCTCCAGGCGAAAGGGATCACCACGAGCGGTGAGGCAACCGAATTTCTGCGCCCGCTTTTGCGCCGGTTGGGCGATCCATTCTTGCTTCCAGAAATGCGCACCGCGGTCGATCGCATTCTTCTTGCCCTAACGAACCGGGAACGGATCGTTCTCTATGGCGACTACGACGTCGACGGTGTCACCTCGCTCGCCCTCCTCTATGAGATGCTCTGCGAGTACGGGACGACCCCGGCGCTTTTTCTGCCCTCGCGAATGGAGGAAGGTTACGGCCTGAGCCGCGAAGGGGTCGAGCGCTGCTGGCAACTGCATCGGCCCGAGCTCCTCATCGCGATCGATTGCGGCACCTCTTCCTCGTCTGAGATCGCCGATCTCGGGCAGCGCGGCGCGGAAGTGATCGTGATCGATCATCACGAGCCCAAAGCGGAGCGGCCCGCTTGCGTCGCGCTGGTCAATCCAAAGGCCGGCGGCGACGGCGCCTTCCGCGATCTTTGCAGCGTGGGGCTCGTCTTTAAGCTTTGCCACGCCCTTCTGAAAGCCTCGCCGCGCCCCGGCTTCGAGCTGCGTCGCCGCCTGGATCTGGTCGCCCTCGGCACGGTCGCCGATATCGTCCCGCTGACGGGTGAAAACCGCATTCTCGTCCACCACGGCGCCCGCGAAATCGCGCAACGGCGATTGTTAGGCCTGAGCAAGTTGATGGAAGTGGCGGCGGTCCGGCCGCCCATTGTCTCGGAGCACATCGGCTTCCGCCTCGGCCCCCGTCTCAACGCCGCCGGCCGTCTGGCCAGCGCCGAGCAAGCCTTGCAACTTCTCCTCAGCACCGACGAAGGCGAAAGCGCCCTCCTCGCAGCCGAACTGGACGCCCAGAATCGCGCCCGGCAAACCTTGGAGCGCGAAATTGTGCACGCCGCGGAGAGCCAGGTCCCGGCGGGTCCGCTCGGGGCCGCGATCGTCCTGGGCGAGCGCGGCTGGCATCCCGGCGTTCTCGGGATTGTCGCCTCGCGCCTCGCGCGGAAATATCATCGACCCACGCTCATCGTCGGCTTCGACGAGAGCGGTCTCGGCAAAGGCAGCGGCCGCAGCGTCGTCGGCCTTTCCCTGGTCGCCGCGCTCGGGCGTTGCGGATCGTGGCTCGAAAAATTCGGCGGGCACGAAATGGCCGCCGGGTTCACTTTGCGGGAGGAAAATTTCCCCGCCTTCGCCGCCGCCTTCACCGCCGCTTGCGACGAGCTGCTCGCCCCGGAAGATCGCGAGCCGCGCCTGCATCTCGATCACGAAATCACCCTCGCCGAATTAAACGGAGATCTGCTCCGCTGGCACGAGCTGCTCCAGCCATTTGGCAACGCCAACCCCCAACCGCTTTTCCTGGCCCGGGCCGTGCAGCCAGCCGCGACCCCGCGGATCGTGAAAGAACGGCATCTCCTTTTGCACCTTCAGCAAAACGGCCGGTCCCGGCGCGCCATCTACTTCGGCGGCGCGGAGCATCCGCTGCCCGAGCCGCCGTGGGACGTCGCGTTCCGCCTTAGCGCCGACGAATATCAAGGCGAGACGCGGCTGCAAATACAGGTCGAGGCGATCCGTTCGGCCGCCTCCATTTAAAGTCCGCGCCGATCGCGATAAGGTAGCGGCAGCATGCCCTTGCCCTTAGCAACATCGTTAGGCGAGATCGCCTGGATTCCGCGTCCGCGCGTGACCGCCTTGCGCCGTCTCGAGATCGAGACGGTTGGCGATTTGCTCCGGCATTATCCGCGCCGGCACGAAGACCGGCGGGAGTTCGGCGGCTTTCCCCACGAGGAAAGCGAGCAGCCGATCTGTCTTTGCGGCGAAGTCACCAAGACCCAGATCAAGCGTTTCGGCGGCTGGAAAAAAATCTTCGAAGTAACCTTGGAAGAAAGTGGCGCGCACGCCCTCAGCCAGCCGCTGGTCTGCCGCTGGTTCAACGTGCATTACGTCCAGAAGATGATCGTGACCGGACAGCGCCTGGTCGTTTTCGGTAAGCCGCGACTGCGCGGGAAGCGCATCTGCCTGGAACACCCGGAGTTTGAGATTATCGAGAACGACGACGAAAGCTCGATTCATTTTCGCCGGATCACGCCGGTCTATCCCGCCACCGAAGGCCTGTCGCAACGGGTCCTGCGCGGATTGATCCATCAGCTTTTGACGGAGAGTGAGGCCGAGGATCTCGCCATCTTGCAGGAGATGCATTTCCCGGAGAGCTGGGAATCGTTAGGCGAAGCGCGCGAGGCTCTGGTCTTCGAGGAATTCCTGGCTCTGCAGATGCGGATCGCGGCCCGCCGAGCCCGGGCGCGCGCCCGCCGTGGTGCCTCGCACTGCGGCGAGGGCAAGTTGCTCGAGGCATTTCTGCGCGGGCTGCCTTTCGCCCTCACGAGCGCGCAGACCCGCGTCATCGCCGAGTTACGCGACGATCTACGCGCGACCATCCCGATGAACCGCTTGCTCCAGGGCGACGTCGGTTCGGGCAAAACCGTCGTGGCGATCGCGGCCCTGCTTTTGGCGGTGGAAGCCGGCTATCCCGCCGCCTTCATGGCGCCGACGCAGATTTTGGCCGAGCAACACTACGCCGTCTTGCAACGCTGGCTGGAGCCGTTAGGCGTGCCCGTCGCCCTACGCACGAGTGCCCGCAAAGAAGATCCGCTCCCGCTTTTCACCGCGGCCAATCCGGGTAGCGCACACGTCTCGTGTGCTGGCGACGGTGTCCCACCGTCTCGAACTTTCCCTGAGGCAGAGCCAACCCCAGATGCGCAATATCACCGCCGCCATCTGCCCCATTTCGAAAAGCCGTGGGCGATTTACGCTGTGACCATCAGCACCAAAGCAAGACGCTGCCTCTCACCCGAAGCGCGAACCATCGCCCTCGATGCGCTGCAGCATTTTCACCAGCAGCGCTACGAGCTCTTCGCGGCCTGTGTCATGCCCGATCATGTTCACCTGTTGATCCAGCCCTGGCCAAAAGCCAATGACGAAAATGGCGACGTAATCTTCTGGAACCTGAGCGACCTCTTGCGCTCGGCGAAATCCTTTTCGGCCCACCGCATTAACAAGCTGGAAAACAAAAGCGGGAGCGTGTGGGAGCGGGAACGCTTCGATCGCTACATCCGATCGGATCGCGATCTAGCGGAAAAATTTCACTACATCACGCGAAATCCGTGGGCGGCGGAAGTGGTTCGAGCGAACGAGGATTATCCGTGGCTTTGGACGCAGGAAGATGCTGATGGCTCGGAAAGTTCGTCGCGCTGGAACAGCGCGACCAGCACGCGAGACGCGTGCGCTACCCAGGCGCGCGTGGGCCAGATTTTTGTCGGTACCCACGCCCTTCTTTACGAGTCCGCCGGACTGGAAAATCCCGGGTTCGTCGTGATCGATGAACAACACAAATTCGGAGTCTCGCAGCGGGCTCGCCTCACCACTCGGGAACCGGCGCCGGACGTCCTCGTGATGACGGCCACGCCGATTCCGCGCACTCTCACCATGAGTCTTTACGGCGATCTCGATGTCTCGACCATCGACGAGCTGCCCGCCCATCGCGGCCGGATCGTGACCGCCGCCCGCGATGAAACCAAGCTGCCCGATGTGCTCGGCTTTTTGCGCCGTGAGCTGGAGGCTGGACGCCAGGCTTACATTGTTTATCCGCTGATCGATGAGAGTGAAAAATTGGACGCGAAAGCGGCCAGCGCGGAGTTTGAGAAATGGCGCGAACGGCTTGCGCCCTTTTCCTGCGAGCTGCTCCACGGTCGTATCGCCGCGCCCGAAAAACAGGCCACGATGGAGCGCTTTCGCAATGGCCTAACGAGTGTGCTGGTCAGCACCACGGTGATCGAAGTGGGCGTGGATGTGGCGAACGCCACCGTCATGCTGATCGAAAATGCGGAGCGCTTCGGCCTCGCCCAGCTTCATCAACTGCGCGGCCGAATCGGCCGGGGCGAGCACAAATCGTATTGCATCCTCCTGCGCTCCGATCCCTCCGCGGAGACGGTGGCGAAGCTGGAGGTGTTGGAAAAAACGAGCAACGGTTTCGCCGTGGCGGAAGCCGATTGGGAGCTGCGCGGGCCGGGCGATTTGCTCGGGACGGCGCAAAGCGGTCTCCCCGATTTGAAGTTGGGCGATCTGCGTGCGGATGTGAAGTTGATGCAACAAGCGCGGGCCGCGGCCACGAAAATTTTTTGGGACGATCCCGAGCTGCTCCAGCCGGAAAATCAACGTTTCCGCGCTTTGGTTGTCGAAGAAGAGAACTTTTCCCATGTGAGCTAATGAAAAATTTCCTAAAATTCCTACTTCTCGTTTTGGTCCTGAGCGCCGGCGTCTCCTTGCTCTACGATTATCAACTACGCCACGGTCGCCTCAGCCTAACGACGCCCTCCTCCTCGCCGGAGAAGTACACTTTGGCCGATAAACCGACGGTCGATTCGAAAGAAGTGGCCAGCCTCGCTTCCCTGAGCAACGAGCGGCGCAAGCTCGTCGCGGGCGTCATTCCTTCGGTGGTGAGCGTGAAGACGACGAAACGGCTGCAGCAACGCCGGCAATATGGCCTCGACCCGTTCGATTTTTTCCGGGGCAACTTCCGGCAATACCGCGGCCCGCAGGAGGAAGCGACGGTGCAAAATTCGCTCGGATCCGGCGTGATTGTGACGAACGAGGGTCACATCATCACCAACAATCACGTGGTCGATCAGGTGGACGACATCGAGGTGCAGCTGAGCGACGGGCGCACGCGCAAGGCGCGCTTGATCGGAGCCGACGCGAAGCTCGATCTGGCGGTTCTAAAAATGGATGAACCCGGGGTGAAACCGCTCCCGTTGGGCGACTCCGATGCAGTCCAGGCCGGCGATTTTGTCCTCGCGGTCGGTAATCCCTTTGGCTTCGAGGAGACGGTCACGGATGGAATTATCAGCTCGAAGGGACGTCCGAACCGGGTCGACGGCTTCGGCGATTATCTGCAGACAGATGCGGCGATCAATCCGGGGAACAGCGGCGGCCCGCTGATCAATCTGAAAGGGGAGGTCATCGGCATTAACACCGCCATCATTTCGCGGAGCGGCGGCTCGCAGGGAATTGGTTTTGCCATTCCCTCGAACACCGTGCGCATGGCCCTGGAGAGTTTGCTCAAGCACGGCCGCATCATCCGGGGCTATCTCGGGATTGAGACCAATGCGCCATCGCAGCGTCTCGGGAGCGGTGCGGCGCCTAACGACAACGGGGTTTTGGTCGTGGCGGTGATGCCGGATTCCCCCGCCGCCGCCGCCCAGATGCGACCGGGCGACCTCATCCAGAAGTTCGACGGGCACGCGGTGCACAACATCATCGAGCTGCAGCGCCTCGTCTCGCAGGTCGTCCTGAACACAAAGGTTCCGCTCGAGGTGAAACGCGCCGGTCAGCCGCTGACGCTCTCAGCCCAGATCAAGGAGCAGCCAGCGAATTATCAGCTCGCGCGGGCGCTCCCGCCCGACGACCAAGGGCAGCCGGCGCCGCCTTCGCCTAACGAGCCCGACGCGGACGAGCCCGATCAATCCGCGCCCCCGAGCGGCGCGCTCGGTTCGATCGCGGTGCAGGAATTAACCCCGGAGCTCGCGCAACATTTGGATCTGCCGCCGAGCGTGCGCGGCGTGGTCGTGACCCAGACCGGGGCGGGGGGCTTGCGCGCGGGCGATGTGATCGAGGCGGTCAACCAGGAGCCGGTCAGTTCGATTAGCGATTACCAGCAGGCGGTGGCCAATTTGGATCCGAGCCAGCCGCAGGTCTTGTCGGTCTGCCGGCACCGCAGCCGCTCCTTCGTCGTCCTCAAGCCGCGCTGAGAATATTTTCAGCCTCACGTTGAACAATCACCGCCGGCGCCCGCCGTCCTGGAGGGATGAGCTCCGCGAATCCGGGCTTGGCCTGAGCGAGCCGGTGTCAAACCGCGGATTCCACCCTCGGCGTCGCGGAGCTCTGCCCTCCAGTCGGCCCCCGGTTTCGGCGGCAGCGGGAATCGGGGCAGGCGAAGCGCCCGCCCTACAATTTCGATTTCTTAACTTAGAGCAGCTCCGCGATTTGGACCGCGTTGAGGGCGGCGCCCTTGAGCAACTGGTCGCCCGAAACCCAGAGGGCCAGCCCATTCTCAAAAGCGCAATCGCTCCGCAGCCGGCCCGCCCGGCAATTATCCTTGCCCGCTGCCTCGAGCGGCATCGGATAACGATGCGCCTGCGGTTCGTCGATCAGGTCGAGCCCGGGCGCTCGCGCCAGCACCTCCCGCGCTGCCGCAACCGCAACCGGCCGCTCGAACTCCGCGCTTAGCGCGATCGAATGCGCGCGATAAACCGGCACCCGCACACAAGTCACCGAGGCGCGAAATTCCGGCAGGTGCATCATTTTGCGCCCCTCGTTCTGCAGCTTCATCTCCTCTTTGGTATAGCCGTTTTCCAGGAAAGCATCGACCTGCGGGAAAACATTGAAGGCGATCGGGTGCGGATAAATCTCCGCTTTCGCGTCGTCCCCGCGCACGCTCGCCGCGACCTGTTCTTTCAACTCCTCAATGGCCCGCGCCCCGCTCCCAGAGACCGCCTGATAACTCGCCGCAAAAACCCGGCGTAACCCAAAAGCGCGATGTAACGGATAAAGCGCTATCAGGGCGATCGCGGTGGTGCAGTTGGGATTCGCGATGATCCCGCGATGCGCCTGCACGTCCTCCGGATTGATCTCGGGAATGATCAGCGGCACGTCCGGATCCATCCGGTAGGTGGAGGAATTATCGATCACGACCGCCCCGGCCTGCTGCGCGCGGGCCGTATACTCGCGAGCGACCTCGGAGCCGGCGCTGAAAAACGCCAGGTCGATCCCGTCGAAGGACTTCTCGCCGAGCACGTTTACGACGCATCCTTCGCCGCGAAAATCCAGCCGTTTGCCGGCCGACCGTCCCGAGGCGAGCAGGCGCACCTCCGCCACTGGGAAATTCCGACGCTCCAGCACTCGCAGCAACTCGAGGCCGACCGCGCCAGTCGCGCCGACGATTGCCACGTGATACTTTTTTGCCATGAGCGAGCGCATTCTATCGTCCGCCCTTTGAGATGCAAACCACCCCGACCCTTCGCATCTCTGTGCGCGATCAGCGTCTCGATCTCGTTTCTGCGGAGGGCGTGCTCGCGAGCTACCCCGTCTCGACCTCGCGCTTCGGGCTCGGCTCCGAAGAAGGAAGCTTGAAAACCCCGCTCGGCCGTTTCCGGATCGGCCAAAAAATCGGCGCCGATCTTCCCGCCGGCACCGTCTTCCGCAGCCGCATCCCGCTCGCGCCGGACGATCCGCCGCCGCCGACTGACGACCTCATCCTCTCCCGCATCCTCTGGCTCGACGGCCTCGAAGAGCAGAACGCAAACAGCCGCGATCGCTTTATTTACATCCACGGCACGAACCACGAAGCGGAGATCGGGCAACCCGCCAGCCACGGGTGCGTGCGGATGAAAAACGACGATCTCATCGCCCTCTTCGAGCAAATTCCCGAGGGCGCGGAAGTCCTCATCGAAGCCTGAAAAAAGGCTGAGAAATTCGTTGCGCCATTCCGCATCCCCGCCTAACTAGGTCGCAGCTACATGCTAGGGAAGGAGGCGAGTTTATAGTGAAATTTTTGAAACTGATTATGTTCGTGGCCATTGCGGCCGGCGCATTGAGCCTGGGTGCTTGCGCGCAGAAAAAGGAGACCATGTCGACGGGAACGACGACGGCAACCACCGGATACTCCAAGTAGTCTCCACCGGCGGTCGTCCTCCAGCGGATAACTTTAACCTAAGGCCAGACCGTTCGCGGTCTGGCCTTTTCCTTGCTGCGGAGATTCTTGCCGCCCAGGCCTTTCTGGCGCAGTCTAGCCGGGTGCTTCAGCTCGATGGCCGGCCTCTTTCTCTCTCCACCTTAGCCCGCGTCGGCGCCGGCCAGGAGCCGGTCGGGATCGCGCCGGAGCGGAGGGCCGCGATCGAGGATTCCCGCCGCGTGGTCGAAGAAATCGTTAGGCAGCGGGCCGTCGTGTATGGGGTGAGCACCGGGTTCGGGAAGCTTTCCGATGTCCACATTCCTCCGGGCCAGACGCAACAGCTCCAGCTCAACCTGGTGCGCAGTCACGCCTGCGGGGTCGGCCGGCCGCTCTCGCTCCCGGAAGTCCGCGTCATGATGCTCCTGCGCGCCAATGTCCTCACCCTCGGCTTCAGCGGGATTCGCCTCGAAGTCATCCGGCTCCTCGTGGAAATGTTGAACCGCGAGGTGACGCCCGTCGTGCCCGAGAAAGGTTCCGTTGGGGCCAGTGGGGATCTTGCGCCGCTCGCCCATCTCGCCCTGACTTTGATCGGGGAAGGCGAAGCTTTCTTCGAGGGCGAACGTCTTCCCGGCGACGAAGCCCTGCGCCGGGCTGGCCTGCAACCGGTCAAGCTTCAGGCCAAAGAAGGGCTCGCCCTGCTCAACGGCACCCAGGCGATGCACGCCGTCGGCGGCCTTGCCCTCCTCCGAGCGAAGCGCCTCGCCCGCATCGCCGACATTGCCGGGGCGATGACCTTGGAAGCGCTCAAAGGCACGCCCGTCGCTTTCGACGAGCGCATCCACCGGGCCCGTCCGCATCCGCCTCAGATTGTGGTGGCGCGTCATCTCCGCGCGCTCCTGCAGGAAAGCGAAATCCGCGTCTCCCACGTCGAAAACGATCCCCGCGTCCAGGATGCCTACAGCCTCCGTTGCATGCCTCAGGTGCACGGCGCGGTCCGGGGCGCGCTCAGCCACGGTGAGGAAATTCTCGCGATCGAATCCGGCTCCGCCACCGACAACCCGCTTGTCTTCGTCGATAACGGCGATGTCTTTTCCGGCGGAAACTTCCATGGCGCGCCCCTCGCCCTCGCCTTCGATTACGCGGCCATCGCGGTAACCGATCTCATGAGCATGAGCGAGCGCCGGATCGACCGGCTAACGAACCCCGACCTGAGCGAAGGCCTGCCCGCCTTCCTCGCCCAGAATCCCGGGATGCAGTCCGGATTCATGATCGCGCACGTCGCCGCCGTTGCTCTGCTCAGCGAAGCGAAGGTCCTGGCTCATCCCGCCAGTGTCGACAACGTCCCGACTTCCGCCGGGAAAGAAGATCACGTTTCCATGGGCATGACCGCCGCGCTCAAGCTGCGCACGATCGTAGAAAATGCCGAAAACGTCCTCGCGATCGAGCTCCTCGCCGCCGCCGAAGGGTTGGAATTCCTGCGGCCGCTACGGGCTGGGGTGGGGGTAGAGCGGGCCTTCGCCACTTTGCGTTCGCTCGCCCCGCGGGTGAACGAAGACCGCTCGCTCTCCGCCGATATCGAGCGGGTGGCGGCGGCCATCCGCGCTGGCCGGTTCGACAGTGCCGACGAGGAAGATTTATGACCGGGCCACGAACCATCCGCGCCGCGCGCGGGAGCGAACGGAGCTGCCGGGGTTGGGCCCAGGAAGCGGCCCTGCGCATGTTGATGAACAACCTCGACCCGGAAGTCGCGGAAGCGCCCGATCGTCTGATCGTCTACGGCGGGACCGGCCGGGCGGCGCGCAGTTGGGAAGCGTTTGACGCCATCGTGCGGTCGCTCCGCGAGCTGGCCGACGATGAGACTCTGCTCATTCAATCCGGCAAACCGATCGGAGTTTTTCGCACGCACGAGGAAGCGCCTCGCGTCCTCCTGGCGAATTCCAACCTCGTCGGCCAATGGTCGAATTATCCGGAATTCAACCGCCTCGAAAAACTGGGCCTTACCATGTACGGCCAGATGACCGCCGGCTCCTGGATCTACATCGGGAGCCAGGGCATCGTCCAAGGCACTTTCGAAACCTTCGCCGCGGCCGGCGAAAAACATTTCGGCGGCTCGCTCGCGGGCAAGCTGCTCGTGACCGGCGGGCTCGGCGGAATGGGCGGCGCGCAGCCGCTCGCCGCGACCATGAACGGCGCGCGTTGTCTCGGCATCGAAGTCGATCCCGCACGGATCGAGAAGCGGTTGCAAAGCGGCTACTGCGACAAGATCGCGCGCTCGCTCGATGAAGCCCTGCAATTACTCGAAGGCGCCGAAGCGATCTCAGTCGGCCTCGTGGGCAACTGCGCCGATGTGCTCCCGGAAATGGTGCGCCGCGGGATTGTGCCCGACATTTTGACCGATCAAACGAGCGCGCACGATGCGCTCAACGGTTATGTGCCTAACGGAATGAGCCTGGCCGAGGCGCTCGAGCTGCGGGTGCAAAAGCCCGAAGAATATGTCGAGCGCTCGATGGCCGCGATGGCGGCGCACGTCGAGGCGATGCTCGCTTTGCAGCAGAAGGGCGCGGTTACTTTCGACTACGGCAACAACCTCCGCACCCAAGCCAAAAAAGCAGGCTGCGAAAACGCTTTCGCCATTCCGGGTTTTGTTCCGGAATACATCCGCCCGCTTTTTTGCGAGGGCAAAGGACCGTTCCGCTGGGTGGCCCTGAGCGGCGACCCGGCCGATATCGAGCGGACCGATCGGCTCGCGCTTGAACTTTTTCCGCAGAACGAAACCCTCGCGCGCTGGATGAAGCTGGCGCGCGAACGCATCCAGTTTCAGGGATTGCCCGCGCGCATCTGCTGGCTCGGCTATGGGGAGCGGGCCGAGTTTGGCGTCGCCATCAATGAACTCGTTCGGCGCGGTGAGATCAGCGCGCCCATTGTCATCGGGCGCGACCATCTCGACACCGGCTCCGTCGCCTCGCCCTTCCGCGAGACCGAAGGCATGCTCGACGGGAGCGATGCCATCGCCGATTGGCCCTTGCTCAACGCGCTCGTTAACACCGCGGCGGGCGCTTCCTGGATTTCTCTGCACAACGGCGGCGGCGTCGGCATCGGCTACTCCCAGCATGCCGGCATGGTCGTCGTCGCGGATGGAACGGAGAGCGCGGCGCGCCGGCTCGAACGCGTCCTCACGAGCGATCCGGGGATGGGCATCATCCGCCATGTTGATGCCGGCTATTCCCGCGCCATCGCCTTCGCCGAGGCCCACGACGTTAAAATCCCGATGAAACCCGAGGCCCGCGACTAAAGAGGGCCAGGCGTTATTTCTATGCAAAAACTGATCGAGTGCGTCCCCAACTTTTCCGAAGGACGCGACCAAAATATCATCCGGCAAATCACCGCTGCGATCGAGTCGGTCGAAGGCGTCACGCTCCTCGACGTCGATCCCGGCGCCAGCACCAACCGCACGGTGGTGACCTTTGTCGGGCCGCCCGAAGCCGTCGTCGAAGCCGCCTTCCAAGGCATCAAAAAGGCCGCGGAGTTGATCGATATGCGGAAACAAAAAGGGGCGCATCCGCGGATGGGTGCGACCGACGTTTGCCCGTTCATTCCCGTGAGCGAGGTCAGTTGGGAGGAAGCGATCGCCTGCGCGAAGTCGTTAGGCAAACGCGTCGGGGAGGAATTGCAAATCCCCGTTTACCTTTACGAAAGGGCGGCCAGCAAACCGGAGCGCTCGAATCTTTCCCTGATCCGCGCGGGCGAATACGAGGGCTTCTTCGAGAAGATCAAAGAGTCCGCTTGGAAACCGGATTTCGGCCCCGCCGTTTTCAACGAAAAGGCGGGCGCAACGGTCATCGGGGCGCGCGATTTTCTCGTCGCTTATAACGCCAACCTGAATACGCGCTCGACCCGCCGCGCCAACTCGGTCGCTTTCGACGTGCGCGAGAATGGCCGGGTCAAAACCGAGGACGGCACCCCGGCCGGGAAGAAGGTGCTGGACGAAAAAGGCGAGCCAGTGCGGGAGCCGGGCTTGCTCCAGCACGTCAAAGCGATCGGCTGGTTCGTGGAGGAATACGGAATCGCCCAGGTCTCCATGAACCTAACGAACATCGAAGCAACGCCCTTGCACACCGCTTTCGACGCCTGCGTCGAGTCGGCCGCGAAACGCGGAATGCGCGTGACCGGTTCCGAAATCGTGGGGATGCTCCCGAAAAAATGTTTGATCGAGGCGGGCCGACATTATCTGCGGAAACAGAACTGGTCGGAAGGCGCGGCCGAGGAAGAGCTGATCGATCTGGCCATTCGCTCGATGGGTTTAAGCGAGCTGAAACCCTTCGAGCCGAAGGAAAAAGTGATCGAATTCAAAATCGCCGCGGCCACGGCAAAATCGCTCGTGCAGATGAATCTGCGGCAATTTTGCAACGAGACCCTAAGCGATTCTCCTGCGCCCGGCGGCGGTTCGGTCGCCGCTTTGATGGGTGCGCTCGGGGTGTCGTTAGGCGGAATGGTGGCCAACCTCTCCGCGGGCAAACGCGGCTGGGATGAACAGCTCGAATATTTCAGCGCCTGGGCGGTCAAGGCGCAAAGGCTCAAGGACGAGCTGCTTCTGCTGGTCGACGAAGACACGGCCGCCTTTAACAAAGTGATGGCCGCTTTCGCGCTCCCGAAAGGGTCGACCGAAGAAAAGGGCGCCCGCAGCGCGGCCCTGCAAAGCGCCAACCGTGGCGCCACTGAAGTGCCGCTTCGCGTCATGCAAACCGCCTTCCGTTCCTACGAAATTCTTGCCGAGATGGCGACGCGCGGTAACCCCGCGTCCATCTCCGATGTCGGGGTCGGGCTCCTCGCTACCCGCGCCTGCATTGAAGGGGCCGGACTCAACGTCCTGATCAATCTGGCGGGGATGAAGGACGAAGAATACAAGGCAGACCTGACCAAAAAAGTCCGGGAGCTTGGAACCGAATCGGAGGCTGCGGTGAAAAAGATCAGCCAGGTGGTCGAGAGCAAGCTGAGTTGAGCGAAGCGGCTCTGGCCCGGCTCAGAGTTGCATGAGGAAGTCGAAGTGCGCGTCGGCGGTTTCGACCGGGATTCGGTGATGGCGCGCGCAGGCGGCAATCAAGAGATCGGAAGCGGGCGCGCTCTTGCCGGCCGCTCGGCATCGGCTGGCCAGCTCGCACGCCTCCTCCCAGATAGCGTCGGTGATGCCGAGGTCCGGAAGGTGATCTTCAAAGTCCCGCAGGGTCTTGCGCTCCTCTTCGCCGCCGACCCCGGCCCACAATTCGAGGCGCACGATGGCGCACCAAGCCGCTTGTCCACTTTCCACCAGTTGGCGAACCCGGTCTCGGGTCGGTTCGTGCCCTTTCCGGCGTAAAGCCTGGACCCAGGATGACGTGTCAATCAGCGTCACTTGCCCTTACGGGTCTGAGGTTTATCCCACAATTTTAGTCGCGCCATTTCCATCGCTTCGATCTCCTCATTCGTCATCAAAGTGGTGAAGGTGCCAAAGTGCTTCACGAGCGCGGCCATGCGCCGTTTGCGGTTGAATTCATCGAGCGCAGCGAGGATGGCTTCGCGTTTGGTTTTTGCCTTGGAGAACTTCATCGCTTCCCGTAGGGTCTTATCTGGAATATCGACGGTGGTCTTCACGCTTCTTTTTTAGCACTGCACGGAATCCTTCACAAGGTGAATGGGAATATGAACGCAGCGGTCTTTCATGAAGGTTGCGCCCCAGCCGTTGCTTTGGAAGTATGATTGCCTTGTCCGCTGCCCAATGAAAACGCTCGCGCTTCTGCACGCTGCGCAACTCGTCACTCTCGCCGGCCCCGACCGCCCGCGGATCGGTCCGGAAATGCGCGCGCTCGGGATCGTGATGGACGGGGGCCTTTTGCTCCGGGACGGCGTCATCGAGCGGGTCGGGCGTTCGGAGGAGATCGCAAGGGATTTGCCTAACGACGCCGAAGTTGTCGAAGCGCGGGGGCGGGTCGTCCTGCCGGGGTTTGTCGACGCCCATGCCCATCCCGTCTTCGGCGGTAACCGGGTGGATGAATTCGAGCTCCGGGCGGAGGGAGCGACTTACGAGGAGATTGCGGCGCAGGGCGGGGGAATTCGCTCGACCGTGCGCAAGACCCGCGTGGCCAGTGAAGCGGAGCTGCTCGCCGAGGCGCAAAAGCGCGCGCAATGGTTTCTCCGCTGCGGCACCACGACGATGGAAGCGAAATCCGGCTACGGACTTACGCTTGAGGATGAGTTAAAAATGCTGCGCGTGATTCGTCGGCTAAACGAGACGACGCCGATCGAATTCGTCCCGACCTTCCTTGGCGCTCATGCCATTCCCGAAGAATTTCGCAAACGGCCTAACGAATATGTTGATTACGTGGTCGAGCAGATGCTGCCCGAGGTCGTTAGGCAAAAATTGGCGGAATTTTGCGACATTTTTTGCGAGCGCGGTTACTTCGATGCGGTCGCGACCCGACGCATCCTCGGTGCCGCCAAGGCGGCCGGATTGAAATTGCGCCTGCACGCCGATCAGCTGACTAATTCTGGCGGCGCCGCCCTCGCCGCCGAGCTCGGAGCGGTCACGGCCGACCATCTCGAGCAAACGGATGCCGTGGGGATCGCCGCAATGAAGAAAGCCGGTGTCCAGCCGGTGCTCCTGCCGGGCTCGGTTTACGCGCTCAGTTCCTCTCGTTATCCGCCGGCTCGCGCCATGATCGAGGCCGGTCTCGCCGTCGTCCTCGCGACTGATTTTAATCCCGGTTCCTCGCCGACTCCTTCCATCCCGATGGTGCTCTCGCTTGCCGTCACCCAGATGAAAATGACGCCGGCCGAAAGCCTCACCGCGGCGACGATCAATGCCGCTTACAGTCTGGGGCGGGGCGCTCGGATCGGTTCCCTGGAGCCAGGAAAATCCGGTAACTTCCTGCTTTGCGACTGCTCCGATTATCGCGAGATGGCCTATTGGTTCGGGCTCCCGTTGATCCATTCGGTCTATGTGCGCGGGCAACGCCAGGCAGGGACGGGCTGATGAAGGCCCGCATTTTTCTCGTCCTTATTTCCTGCGTGGTCAGCGTCGTGACCGGCTTCGTCATCGCCCGCGGCGGCGCCTCGCAGGCCCCCGGCAAGGGCCACGCCAAACCGCTCATCGGCCTCTCCCTGGACACGTTGAAAGAAGAACGCTGGCAGGGCGATCGCGATCTTTTCGTGAGGCACGCGCAGGCTCTGGGGGCCGACGTTTTAGTGCAATCGGCGAACAGTGACGACACCCGCCAGATCAGCGATGTGCAAGCCTTGATCAGCCGGCGCGTCGACGTCCTCGTGATCGTGCCACACAATGGCGGAGCCATGGCCAAAGCCGTCCAGATAGCGCACGAAGCCGGTATTCGGGTGATCGCTTACGATCGCCTGATCACCGATTGCGATCTCGATCTCTACCTGACTTTTGACAACGTCAAGGTGGGCGAATTACAGGCCCAATATCTGGTTGATCATCTCCCGAAAAGCGGGACGAAGAAGATCGTGCGCATCTACGGCGCGAAAACCGATCACAACGCCGTCCTTTACAAGCAAGGCCAGGATCACGTTCTCCAACCGCTCATTGATCGCGGCGAATTCCGGGTCGTGCATGAAGATTGGGCGCAGGATTGGAAACCGGAAAACGCCAAGAAAATCACCAACGCCGCGATCACCGAAGTGGGCCCTAACTTCGAGGCCATCCTGGCGGCGAACGACGGCACTGCGGGCGGCGCGATCCAGGCGTTGAGCGAAGAAGGTCTGGCCGGCAAAATTCTCGTGACCGGACAGGACGCGGAGCTGAGCGCCTGCCAGCGCATCGTCAACGGGACCCAGGCCATGACCATCTACAAGCCGCTTGCGCGGCTCGCGCAACAAGCGGCCGAAGTTGCGTTCAAAATGGCGCGGGGCAAACCGGTCGTCGCGCCGAGGCAGATCAACAACGGGAAGGTCGATGTGCCTTCGATCCTGCTCGAGGTCGTCGTCGTGACGAAGGAAAACATGCGGGAGACGGTGATCAAAGACGGCTTTCACCAAGCGGCGGATGTCTACCGGGGCGCGCCCGCCGCCGGCACAGTTCCCTAACGAACCCGGATGGATCGGGTCGTCCTCAAAGCGGAGAACATCGTGAAGAAGTTCCCCGGCGTGGTCGCGCTCAAGGACGTGAGCTTCGCGCTGCGCGCCGGCGAGATCCACGCCCTCTGCGGCGAAAACGGCGCCGGCAAGTCGACCCTGATCAAGGTCCTCTCCGGCATTCATCCGCACGGCTCCTACGACGGTGAGCTGATCGTGCGGCAGGAGCCCGCTAAATTCCGCTCGCTGGCCGACGCGGAAAAGGCGGGCATCGCCGTGATCTACCAGGAATTGGCGCTCGTCTCGGACATGACGGTGGCCGAAAACATCTTTCTTGGTTCGGAGCCGCGGGGCGCCCTCGGGTTGATCGACTGGCAGAAGGTTTATCGCGAGGCGGGCTCGCTCCTGGAGAAATTCAAAGTCGGGATCGATCCGGCCGCGCCGGTGGCCAGGCTGGGCGTGGGGCAGAAACAGTTGGTCGAGATCGTGAAGGCGCTCTCGAAGAATTCGCAGATTCTTATTCTCGACGAGCCGACTGCGGCCCTGGCCGAGCATGAAGTTTTGATCCTGCTGACAATCCTGCGCGAGCTGCGGGCGCGCGGGATCGCCTGCGTCTACGTCTCGCACAAGCTCGACGAGGTGTTTGCCATCTGCGACCGCCTTACCGTGCTCCGGGATGGCGCTTCCGTCGTCACTTCAGAAATCGGCCTAACGAGTAAAAGAGAGGTTATCAAGCAGATGGTCGGGCGCGAAATCACCGATCTCTTTCCGCGCCGCGCTTCCAGCCCCGGCGCGCCGGTGCTCGAGGTGGAAGACCTGGCGGTGGGCGACCCGCAGACCGGCAAAATACTTTTACACGGCATCCACCTCAGTCTGCGGGCCGGGGAAGTGCTGGGGATTGGCGGGCTAATGGGCGCGGGCCGCACCGAACTTTTGCTGCACCTGTTTGGAGTCTGGGGAGTTCGGAAGCGCGGCCGGGTGCTGCTCGACGGCCGGGAGCTGGGGGGCGCCGGGCCGGAGGAGATCATCCGGCGCGGCCTGGCCCTGGTGACGGAGGATCGGCGCCGCTACGGTTTGATTCTGGACCAGACGATCGGCTTTAATCTTTCGCTTTCCTCGCTCCCCGGCCTAACGAACAAAGGTTTGGTCGATCGGGGTCGGGAATTCGAAAATAACCGGAAATTCTTTCAATCGCTCCGGATCAAGGCGCCGAATTTGGAAGCGATCACGGAGAAGCTTTCGGGCGGCAACCAACAAAAAGTCGTGGTCGGTAAAGCGCTCATGACCGAACCACGAGTGATCTTTCTCGACGAACCGACCCGGGGCATCGATGTCGGCGCGAAGCTGGAGATTTACGAAATTATCAACCAACTGACGGAAGCGGGGAAAGGCGTCGTGCTGGTTTCGAGCGAGCTCCCCGAGCTAATGGGAATGAGCGATCGGATTGTCATGCTGCACGAGGGCGCAATCGGCGGCGAATTCAGCCGCGCCGAAGCGACGCCGGAGAAATTGCTCGCCGCCGCCATGGGGCAAAGTCAGGTTCGGCTTACTTAGAGAGTGTAATGGACTTTAAGCCAACGGTGGGGCGTTGTAGCGTCCGCTGTCCCCAGCGGAAATGCCCTCGCCCCAAAGCGAAATGCGCTGAGGACAGCGCACGCTGCAACCGCGTCCCGTGCGCTTGCGTGGGCCATCGAGGCGCGAAAGTTGAGGACACGCTCTAGCTATGGAAGGTCGAAAATCGCTGCGTGACTTCTCCTTAGTCATCGCCTTGCTCGTGATCTGCGGCTTCTTCGCCGCGGTTTCGCCGCCATTCCTCGGCGCGCGCAACCTCTCCTTGCTCATGACCGAGCTTTCCATCACCGCGACCCTCGCCCTTGGGATGCTCCTCATTATTCTCCCGGGACATATCGATCTTTCCGTGGGGAGCGGGGTAGGCCTGCTCGGCGGGATCGCCAGCGTTCTGGTCTTTGCGCATGGCTGGCCCGCGCCGCTCGCCCTGACTGTCTCTCTACTCACCGGGATCGTGATCTGGTTTGGCATGGGCAGTCTCGTCGTCCGCCAAAAGATGCCTTCCTTCATTATCACCTTGGGCGGGCTCCTTATTTTCAAAGGATTCTTCTGGCTCGTGATTCATAACTCTACCATTCCCATCGTGCAGGGTGGCCGCTCCAATCTCTACTCCATTCTGACAACTTATTACCTGCCTCCGCTGATCGGCTACGGACTCGCCGCGGTGGTCGTGGTGCTCTTTGTCCTGGCCCGCCTGCGCTCCCGTCGAGCGCGCGCGGAGCATGGCTTTGCCCTGGCAAGTGGCGAGACTGTTTTTCTACAGCTCTTCTTAACCGCCCAGCTCATATTTCTCTTCGTCATTGTGACCAATCAGTTCCGCGGTATCCCGCTGCCCGCGGTGATCCTTGGATTCGTAGCTTTTGGCATTCACGTGCTCACAACTCATACCCGCATGGGTCGCTATCTGTATGCCATCGGGGGAAACGAAGAGGCGGCGGTGATCTCAGGGGTTCCGGTGGAGAAGGTGGTGGTCGGCGCCTTCTGTATCATGGGCGCGATTGTCGCTCTGACCGGCTTTATGCAGACCTCTTACTCCGGCGCCTCGACCACGACGGTGGGAGATTTGATGGAACTGGACGCCATCGCGGCCTGCGTGATTGGGGGAGTGAGCCTGAAAGGTGGTCGCGGGACGGTTATGGGCGTGATTTTCGGCGCGCTCATCATGGCGTGTTTGCTCAACGGGATGACGCTTCTCGCGGTCTCGCCGGAGTACAAATTCATCGCGCGGGGCGCGGTCCTGTCGCTCGCCGTCTGGATGGATGTAAGACTCGCGCGCGAGCGCGGGTGATGGACTTTGCCATTCAACTGGCGCCGCCTCTGGAGGGCGGAGCTCTGCGACGCCGCGGGCTAAGCTAGGCGAAGGCCGACTATCCCAGCGCCGGATTCGCAGAGCTCATCCCTCCAGGATTATCCATCCTGGCTTACTTCCGCCTCTCGCCAGCAAGGTCCAGGCGAAGCGATCAGCCTAACGAAAAGACGCCACCGCTGGTGCAGCGGCAGGCTGGAGCGCGTCTAAAATAGGCTGCGGATAAACGCCCAGCACCACGATGGCCACCATCAGCGCCGTCATGGTAAGGCGCGAAAAAGCGCTCACCCGCACCGGCGCCGGATCGGCCGGCTCCAGCCAATACATCGCCCGCACCACCTTGAGGTAGTAGTAAAAGCCGCACCCGACCGTGGCCACGCCGATGCCCACGAGGAGCCACTGCTGTTGCCGGATCGCCGCGTCGAAGATGAAAAATTTCCCCAGAAACCCCGCCGTGAACGGGACCCCCGCGAGCGAGAGCATCCCCACGAGCATGGCGATGGCCAGGAAAGGCGAACGCTTCGCCAGCCCCGCGTAATCCTCAATCCGATCGCCCCCGTGATTCGCCACCACGATGAGCACGGCAAAACAAAGCAGCGTCATGAGCAAATAAGCGACCAGATAATAAGCCACCGCCGTCCCGGAAAGAGAGACCACTCCGACCAGCAGGTAGCCGGCGTGCGCGATGCTCGAGTAAGCGAGCAGCCGCTTCAAATTCGTCTGCGGCAGTGCCGCAAAATTCCCGTAAATCAAAGTCAGCGCCGCCACCCCCACGAGCAGCCGGCCGACCTGCGGCAGCACCAGAAACGGCGCCAGCACTCGCAGCAGCACGACGAATCCGGCTGCCTTCGAGCCCACCGAAAGAAAAGCCGTCACCGGCGTGGGCGCGCCTTGATAAACATCCGGCACCCAAATCTGGAACGGGACCGCCGCGATCTTGAAACCGAGCGCCACCAGGACGAGCGCGATCCCGAAGAGAAGCGGGACGCGATCGAAGTTTTGCGCGGTGATGACGCTGCCGATTCGGACCAAATTCGTCTCGCCGGTCACTCCGAAAATCCAGGTGATCCCGTAAACCAAAAAGCCGGTGGAGAGCGCGCTCAGGATGAGATATTTCACCCCCGCTTCCAGCGCCGCCGGCCGTCGGCGGGTAAACGCGACGAGCACATAAAAGGACATCGTGACCAGCTCGAGCGAGACGAAGATCATCACGAAATCGATCGCCGAGGCCATCCACATCAGTCCGGCGCAGGTGAAAATGGGCAGCGCGAAAAACTCGCCCAGGCCGGCGTGCGGATTCGCGCCGCCGGGCACGCCCATGCGAATGGCCGGCGCGTAATCGATCGACATCACGAGCACGAGAATGGTCGTGACCAGGGCGAAACGTTTGAAGAAAATGGCCAGCGGATCGGCGGTGTAAAAACTCCAGAAACCGGTCGGCGCGAAGGCCGGAGCGGGGGTCAGGAAAAAGCTGCCGGCCAGGACCGCGGCCAGACCGACGATTCCGGCGACCGCAAAAACACGCTTGTCCAATTTATCGACAAACGCTTCAACGAGCAGCAGCAAAAGCCCCCAGACGAGCACGGCAATTTCGAGTGCGGGCGTCGGGATCATCGGTCGTTGGCGGCCGCCGGCGGCGCGAAGGTCGGGCGGAGCACCCGCAACGCCACATTCGGGTAAACGCCGACGAGCAAAGTCGCGGCCATGAGCAGAATCGCCGGGACGCGCAAGGTCCGCGCTAAATCCGGCGCCCCCTTCCAGTTGCGTAAGCTTTCGGCCTGCGGCGCACCCATAAAAATCGCCCGGTAAGCGCGCAGCATGTAGACCGCCGACATGACCACACCCCAGAGCGCGAGGACCGTCGTCACTTGGAAAACGTGCAAGCCCTGCCAGTCCGCCCCGACCTTGAACGCGCCGAAAAACACCATCACTTCCCCGGCAAAATTCGCGAAGCCCGGGAGTCCGATGGCGGCGAAAGTCGCCACCCCGAAAGCGAAGCCCGCGAAAGGCATCAGTTTGCCCAGCCCTCCCAGGTCGCGGAGCACGAGCGTGCCGGTGCGGCGGCGGATTTCCCCGGCCAGCGCGAAGAGCAGCGCGATCGAGATGCCGTGGGCAAACATGAGGAGCGCGGCTCCATTCATCCCGATGAGATTGGCGCTCGCGATCCCGAGAAACACGTAGCCCATGTGCATCACGCTGGAATAACCGAGCATCCAATCGAGCCGCTTCTGCGCGATCGTGACGAACCCGACGTAAATGATGTTGCCAGCGAGCAGCAAAAGGAGCAGCCAGCTCCAGTGCCGCGCTCCTTCCGGGAGAAGCGGCAGGGCAACGCGGAGCAATCCGTAAAGACCAAATTTTTTCAGCACGCCAGCATGAAGCATGGCCGCGGGCGCGGGGGCTGAGGCGTACGCTTCCGGTGCCCAGGTATGAAATGGGAAGAGGGAAATGAGAATCCCGAACCCGATCAGAAGGAGGAGAAAAATCGAGTTTTGCGCCCCCGCCGGAATGCCACCCGTCGCCGCCACCGCTTGCAGCGCGCGCAGATCGAAGCTGCGCGATGCCGCGGGCACACTGCGATAGAGCATGATCAACCCGAGCAGCAAAACGAAGCTCCCGAGCGCGAGGTAAATCGTCACCTTCCAGGCCGCGGCGTAGCGATTTCCCGTGCCCCAAATCCCGATGAGCAAAAACGTCGGGATCAAGGCCAACTCATGAAAGGCGTAAAAGAAAAAAAGATCGAGCGAAGCGAAAGCGCCGATCGCGCCGCTCGCGAGCAAGAGCAGGCAGGCGTAAAAAAGCCGCTCCGACTTTTCCACCGGAGGCGTAAACCAAACCGCGCAGAGGAGCACGAGCCCGGCCAGGAAAAGCATGACCAGCGAAAGCCCGTCCGCGCCTAACAAGAAGTGGAGACGCCAGCCTTCGCTGATCGTCCAGGAGCTGACGAACTGGAATCCGCCGGCGTTCCCGTCGTAAAGCACAAAGGCCGCCAGACTCGCCAGGGCCGTCACCGCCGACCCGGCGAGCGCGGTCAGGCGGGCCGGCGCGCCCAGTAAAACGAGGAGCGCCGCGAGCAGGGGAGCGAAAACAATCAGGAGCAACATCAGCGGAAAACCGTGAAGTAAATCAGACCGATGACGCCAAGGCCAAAGAGAAATCCGTAAGCCTGCAGATTGCCGACCTGAAGCAGCCGGAGCAAGAATCCCGTGCCCCAGGTCCCGCCGCTCACGCCGCGCACGACCACGCCGTCAAGGATCCAGCGATCGACGAAAGCGGAGAGCGAGGCGAGCACGCCCTGGGTCGCCCGGATGAGGAACTGATAAATTTGATCGAGATAAAAACGGTCGCGGAAGAGCGCGATATTGACCGGGTCAGTCGCGCGTCCGCGATAGAGCAGGAACGCGCCCCCGCAGCCCAGGACGAGCGCGGCCAGAGCGACGATCGGCACGGTCAGGCCTGCGTTCGACTCGTTAGGTAAAACCAAAAAGCGTTGTGCAAAAAAGCCGTAACCGCCCAGCGCCGCCGGAATCGCGAGCAGAAGCAACGGAAGCACCATGACGGCCGGCGATTCCCCGGCGCGCGCCGCCTCTTGCGTCCGGGGTTTTCCAAAAAAGACCACCACCACGAGGCGCGTCATGTAGAAGGCGGTAAGCAGCGCCGTGAGCGCGCCGAGGATAAAAATCGGAACGTTGCGCTGGTAGGCCAAAACCAGAATCGCATCCTTGCTGAAGAAACCGCTCGAGCCCGGGAAGCCGATGAGCGCGAGCGTGCCGATGAGAAACGTCAGGCAAGTGAGCGGCAGCCGTTTCCAGAGCTGGCCCATTCGCCAGATGTTTTGCTCGTGATGGAGCATGAAAATAATCGAGCCCGCGCCGAGGAAGAGGAGAGCCTTGAAGGCCGCGTGGGTGAAGAGATGGAACATCGCGGCCTGACCCGAAGCCAACCCGACCGCCATCACCATGTAGCCGAGTTGCGAGAGCGTGGAGTAAGCGAGGATGCGTTTGATGTCGTCCTGCTGCGTCGCCATCAACCCCGCGAGCAGCGCCGTGATTGTCCCGATCCAGGCGATCACGAGGAGCGCGTCAGCCGAGGCGTCGATCAGAAAACCGATCCGCACGAGCATGTAAACACCCGCCGCCACCATCGTCGCGGCGTGGATCAGGGCCGAGACCGGCGTCGGACCTTCCATCGCGTCCGGCAACCAGACGTGCAGCGGAAATTGCGCCGACTTTCCGACCGCGCCACAAAAAACGAGAAGCGCTGCGGCCGTCAGAAATCCGGAGTGCCCGCCGAACTTGCCCATCTGGGCGGCGATCTCGGGGAAGACAAATGAACCGGTGGCCGTCCAGACCATCAGAATCCCAATCATGAATCCAAAATCGCCGAGGCGATTGGTGATGAACGCCTTCTTCGCAGCGTCGGCCGCGGCCGGGCGTTCGAACCAATGGCCGATGAGCAAATAAGAGCTCACCCCGACCAGCTCCCAGAAGATGAACATCATCACGAAATTATTCGCCAGCACGATCCCGAGCATGGCGAACATGAAGAGCGAGAGCCCCGCGAAATACCGCGACTTGCCCGCATCGTCGTGCATGTAGCCTAACGAGTAGAGATGAATGAGCGAGCCCACCCCCGTGACCATGAAAAGCATGGAACGGCTGAGCGGATCGAGCGTAAGCCCGAGCGGCACGCGGAAGGTCGGGCCGAGATCGATCCAGGAGAGCGCGGGCGCGGCGTCGATCTGCTGGAAAAAGATCACGCAGGCGCAGGCGAAACTGCCCAGCACCGCCGCGACCGAGATGAACGCGCTCAGGGAACGCAATGGCCTCGTCGCACTCATGATGAGAAGCGCCGAGAGGAGCGGAAGAAGGAGGGCGATCCAGGGAAACGATAAGGTCATGAGCGACTTTCCTTGGTCATAGCCTTAGCATTAATGCATTTAATAGCTCTACATGATTCAAGTGGTTCTGGAAATCCTTTGGGTGTATCAGGAAATTATGATAGATTGCCATTTTCTCCTTATTTTATATTTAAAGATCTTATAACAATTTTTTTATTTATAATTATATTATCAATATATGTATTTTTCATGCCTAATGTATTAGGAGACAGTGAAAATTATGTAATGGCAAATCCTATGCAAACGCCTCCTGCTATAGTACCTGAATGATACTTACTGCCTTTCTACGCAATATTAAGATCAATACCTAATAAATTAATTGGTGTTATAGCCATGTTTTCTGCTATTTTAGCTTTATTGGTTATGCCATTTTCAGACTTATCTAAATTAAGAGGTATACAATTCAGACCTCTAAGTAAAATAGCATTCTTTATATTTATAGCGAACTTTTTAATTTTAATGCAATTAGGAGCAAAACATGTTGAATCTCCATTCATAGAATTTGGGCAATTATCTACTGCTCTTTATTTCGCTCACTTCTTAGTTATAGTTCCTTTTATAACATTACTAGAAAACAGTTTAATTGATTTAGCTATAGGTTCTACTGATACAGAGACTAAGCCTAGCACACTAAAATCATTGGCGTATTAAATAAATTATGACAAGTTTAACATTTTTTTTTATATTTATTCCAATATTAGCTTTAATATTATTAACAGTTAATATAATGTTATCTCCTCATAACCCTTATCAAGAAAAAAATAGTGCTTTTGAATGCGGATTCCATTCATTTTTAGGACAAAATAGAACTCAATTCAGTATATCTTTTTTTATTTTTGCCCTATTATTCTTGCTTTTTGATTTAGAAATACTCTTAGTTTATCCCTATGTAGTAAGCGCATATACCAATGGCATATATGGATTGATAATAATGTTAGTATTTTTCTTTATATTGACCTTAGGTTTTGTATTTGAACTAGGTAAAAATGCACTAAAAATAGAAAGTAAACAGACAAATAATATTTATATTAAAGATTGAAAAAAAACAATTTTCATAAAATAATCTATCTGTTTATTAAATATATTTTTATTGCTAAAATTTATAAATATAATTTATTTCTGAAGTTTTTAATAAAGGAATAAGTTTGTAGATGGTCCTACAGTATGATTGCAGATCATTTAAAAGAAGTTCGATTCTTCCTTATTCCTACAGCATATTTGTTAAAAGTTCCTGTCTATGTATTTTATACATATTTAATTTACTCCATGTAATAACTATATATCCTGATAAATAAAATTTATTTTAAAAGTATAAAAAGGAATTATCGTGAGCCAACGCTATAAACCAAAAAGAAAGACCGGGGATTTTTCGCGAAAAATCCCTAGGTGACAATGTCATCCAAGATAGTCTATGATATGAAAAAAAAAGAGATATCTTTTAAATAAACGAAGTGAACAGAAGTATCTAAGTAACTTTAGGAAAATAAATCAAACGAGATTCTACACATAATGTGAATTAAGGTAGATCAAAATTGAAGCTTACAAGTAAAACGGTTTATCTGTTTTAATAAAGGGGATCCTTCCTCTAAAGCTAAAACATGGTTTAATATAAAGGTGGACTTTATAAACATTAAGCAATATCGAATAGTACCGTGAGGGAAACATGGCTTAGAAGTGGTAGTTCTATAAGCAGCTTCAGTTAAATTTAAATATGTAACAAAAGTGTACCTTTTGCATAATGGGTAGGCAAGTTAATTTTAGATGCAAGCAGAAATAAAACATATAAATCTGCCTAGTGAAATCGATTATGAAAAAATAAAAAGTATCTAAAATTAGACCCGGAGACTAGTGATCTTACTGTTATCAGGATTATAAAGGTCCGAACGGATTATCGTTGTAAAGATATCCGAGGAATAACGGTAAGTAAGTGAAAGACAATACTGACTAGTTTAGCTGGTTTTCCGCGAAACCTATATAAGTAGGTAATTTAATTTACATATCGGAAGGTACAGAACTGTGATCTCGCTCAAAAATTATTTATTATTAGAAATAATAATAAATAAACCTGTTTATATCGGGGGATCGTAAAGATTTTATCGGAGAGTATTTGCACTCGGAAGGTCTAATATGGATATTAAATAATCGGACATAGTACTATAAGGTTGTATGTCAAAAGGGAAACAGCCCAGAACAAGAGTTAATAAGGTTCCAAAATTATTATTAAGTGAAATAAAGGATGTGTTTTTTAACACGATCAGGTAATAGGCTTAGAAGCGGCCATTTTTTGAAGATCTCGTAACAGAGCGCTGATTCTTATAGAAAATTGCACCGAAAATATAACGGATCTAAATAATATACCGAAACCTTGTCCACATGTAAAATATATGTGGGGTAGCGGAACATTGGACTAGTTTTAGAATTATTCTTTAATAGAATAAAAATTAAATAATCCAAGCGATAATGCCGACATGAGTAACGAAAAAGAAATTAACACATTGCTCGCCTTAAACTTATGGTAAATTTAAATTTACGGCTTCTAAGGTTTATATTAATATTAGTAGTATTTTTTCCCTATTGTTGTTTAGTGGCAGCCCCCGTCCTCCTCCCTGCCAGTTCAACGAGAAGGAACAACAATCTTTCTCCTATTGCTGACTGAGCGAAAGGGACTTACGACAGCGGCGACGCAATCTCGTGGCTTAGTGACCTGTTATCAATCAGGATACATGCTAATATTAAACCGATGAATGAAAAGGCTATATAAGACTAATTAAAGTGTAATTAGTTCAGGAAAAACTAGCAGGAATAAAAAAAAACCGTTCCTAAATACTATCGCAAGTAAGTTAGTAGAGAATACGAAGGCGTTTGAGTAA
>CBDCJI010000003.1:0-802138 GCA_965217815.1 Chthoniobacterales bacterium | reverse complement strand
CCCGGACGCCGAAGTGGATGTTGCGGCCCGTGTAGTCGCCCTTGGCGATAAACGGGCTGTCTTCTAAAGTCGTGTTGTTCGAGCCGGCAAGGTCCGCCGAGCCGCCAATCAGCTGCGGAAAGTGCTTGGCCAACACGTTTAAGACTTCGCCCGAGGTGGCCCGAGTCGCCGCTTTGCCGCCGACCTCATAGGTCGGGAGTAGGGCCTCGAGGTCATCCTCAGCTTCACCTTTTTGTACGGTTTCAAACTGCTTGGCCAGGTCTGGAAACTCCCGCTCGTAGGCATCAAACTTTTCTTGCCATTGCTGTTCAGCTTTTTTACCGCGCTCGGTCGCTTCGCGGTAATGCGCCAAGACGTCATCGGGCACCGTAAACGCCGGCCAATCAATGCCCAAGTTTTTCTTGGTCTCTTCGGGGTCGGGCATCGAGCCGTGCGCCTTGGGCGTCCCTTCAACCTTCGAGCCGTAGCCGATAATGCTGCGCACTGCGATCAAGCTGGGTTTATCGGTCACGCCCTTGGCCGTTTCAATCGCCCGGGTGATCGCTTCGACGTCGTTGCCGTCTTCGACCATCTGGGTGTGCCAATGATAGGCGTCGTAACGCTCCAACACGTCTTCGGTAAAGGTCGCGGTGGTCTTAGTATCAATCGTGACGTTGTTGTCATCATATAACACGATCAGTTTGCCTAAGCCCCACTCTCCGGCCAGGGACGAGGCTTCGCTCGAGACCCCTTCCATCAGGTCGCCGTCCCCGGCAATCACATAGGTGTAGTGGTCCACAATCTCAAAATCGGGGCGGTTATAGACTGCGGCTAAGTGCGCCTCACCTAACGCAATCCCGACGGCGGTACTGATGCCCTGACCGAGCGGCCCGGTGGTGATCTCGACGCCGGGCGTCATGAAATGTTCGGGGTGACCGGGCGTTTTGCTCTTCCACTGCCGGTAGCGTTTGAGTTCCTCCATCAGCAGGTCGTACCCGACTAAGTGCGCGAGGCTGTACTGCAGCATTGAGCCGTGACCGGCGGACTGGATGTAGCGGTCGCGGTCAACCCAGCGGTCGTTAGCCGGATTAAACTTCATAAATTTGGTATAGAGCGTGTACCCCACTGGAGCCGCGCCCAGCGGCATTCCAGGGTGGCCGCTCCCGGCCGCTCCCAGCGCGTCAATCGTTAGGGCGCGAATCGCGTTAATTGAGCGTTGCTCGAGGGATTGGCGGGTTTGCGTCTGTGTCATCTTCTCCTCCTATATCTCACGCAGCATAACAGAGCCGCGCGGCTATTTTAGAAGCTGGCAGACCGGGGGTCTGGGTGAAGTCCTACCGTCTGGGTACGGAGTTCTATATGAGCGGCTGAGCGCGGCGGGCGGCGATGCCCTCTTTGACCTTTTTAGCGACCTCAAAGTGTTGACGCTCTAAGTCGCTCTCTACCCGCAGCGCCGGAACTTCGGTCGGTTTCATGTCAGGACCTAACGCGACGAAGTTCATGTGTCCGACGGTGCAAAGCCGCCTTTCGCCGCTACCGGGATTTTCGCCGTAAACTTCACAGCGGACAATCATGCTGGTGCGTCCGGCAAAAGCGACCCGGCTTTTAAGCTCGATAATTTCACCGACGTAGATGGGTGCGCGAAAGTCCACCGGTTCGGTCGAGGCAGTCACGGCGGGCAACCGAGAGAAACGCCAGCAAGCGATCGAAGCGTTCACGTCCATCAGCTCCAAGACGCGCCCGCCAAACAGCGTGCCGAGCGGGTTGACCTGATTGGGAAATACGGTATCAAAGGTGGTAATCCACTCAGAAATGCGTTCAGCCATAGGGGACAGTATAAAGAACGGTATAAAAACGGCTCTAAGCCTCAGCTCGAGCGCCTGACCTCATCTTTGAGGAGGGCCGGGGCGCTAAGCTGAGAGACGTTTTGACTGCTCGACTACGTTTGCAAATATGTGGTGTCACACTGCTCCAGTTACCAACGAGAAAAGGGTAAGCATGAACGTTAAAAGAAGCTCTCCGGAGATAAGGATTTTTACGGCGTTACTTTGCTGCTGGGGCTGCTGGAGCTGGGCCGCCTCTACGCCAATATCTACTGCCACCGTCACCGTCGCTGCTGCCGGGGACATCGCTTGTCCTGCCGCCGACCCGGTGGTACCGACCTATTGTCAGATGGCCGCCACTGCCGAGCTGATCGGAGCGGCAAAAGTTGATGCGGTGCTGGCTTTGGGCGACCTGCAATATCCGAAAGGTACGTCGCAAGATTTCAACACGTCGTATGACGCAACTTGGGGCCGCTTTAAGGCCATCACCTATCCGGTCCCGGGCAACCACGAATACTACACGGCGGGCGCGGCGGGGTACTTCGCTTATTTTGGTGACCAGGCGGGCGATCCCCAAAAGGGTTACTACAGCTTCGACCTCGGCGCGTGGCATCTTGTGGCGCTCAATTCAAACTGTGACGCAGTTGGCGGGTGCGGCAAGCGTTCTCCGCAGGGGCGGTGGCTCAAAGAAGACCTGTGGAACCATCCGGTGCGCTGCACGCTGGCGTTTTGGCACGCGGCGCGTTTTAGCTCCGGGCCACACGGTTCGCACCCGGAACTCGGTGACCTCTGGGGGATATTGGAAGACGCCGGTGCTGAAATCGTCTTAAACGCCCATGACCACCTCTACGAACGGTTAGGGCCGCAGACCAACGACGCACAGCCGAGCCCATCGGGGATTCGTGAGTTCGTCGTCGGGACCGGCGGTGCCAGCCACTACCCATACAAAGAACATTCCTCCACATGTCAATTATGCTGTCTTGAAGTACCACTGGGCAGCTGGTAGACAGGGTTCGGCTTTGGAGGCTCTCAAGGTCTTCACCACTGAGATGGCCGATCGTCTAGAGCAAGCGCAGATTGCAGCTCAGGGCATGAGTGGCAACATGAATGATATGCATGCGTTTAATGGTATCAACGGCACTTCACATGCAGCCACCAATGGCTGGGTCAATACTGGACTTGGTCCCGTTGCGAATAGCTTCCTGCCTACGCCAAAGGCTTTGGCAGACCACACTATACTACTTGCGCGATGCTGTCTCAAGCAAGGCGAATGGCAAGTCGCGGAGAAAAGAGGAGACTGGCAGCATGATCACGTTGATGATGTCCTTGCTTCGTATAGAGCTGCCACTCATTTCCATCCCAGTTGGTACAAAGCGTGGCATGCTTGGGCTTTGGCGAACTTCGAGATTGTTCAAGCTATCAGCCAGCGTCCTGATCGCGAGATGGCTATCATTCCGCCAAGTATAATGATTGAGCATGTTGTGCCTGCTGTTCGTGGTTTCTTCAAATCAATCGCGTTGTCACAAGGTAGTTCGCTACAAGATACCTTGCGACTACTGACGTTGTGGTTCGCACATGGTGGAAGTACTGAGGTCAATGCCGCGGTCACCGAAGGCTTTGCGTCCGTCAGCGTCGATACCTGGTTGGAGGTCATTCCTCAACTCATTGCTCGAATTAATCAGCCAAATAATCGGGTCCGACAATCTATACACAACCTTCTCGCTGATGTTGGAAGAGCCCACCCTCAAGCCCTTGTCTATCCTTTGACTGTGGCTATGAAGTCTGCTCCGAATACAAGACGCTCGAGATCCGCAATGCAGATTATGGACAGTATACCCCCGACCACCAGAAGCATCACCATCAACCCGATGCCGTAGGTAGCCGACCAGAAGTGCAACTTAATGAGCGAAGCGTAGCGCCATTCGCGGCCAATCAAGCGCGGCACGATGTAATACATCGACCCGAAAATCACCATCGTGAAAAAGGCGTAAAGCCCGAGGTAAGTATAGCCGATGCTGACCTCGGTGAAATGCGTCACGCGCGCGACCGAGCGCAGCGACATGATCACTCCGAGGAGGCTGAAAACCGTGTAAGCGATGGCCCCAAAGACGGTGAAGCGCAGGGTCGGGCTGTAACGCATGAGCGGGAAATGATTCCGCATCGTCATGTGATGATTCAGCCCGACCGTCGCCACCGGGATAAGTGTGAGGATGGTCGCGGCAATACTGGCCGTGATCATCCAGGCCGGGAACGGCCCATCGATCAACCGCTGCATGCAGGTCCAACTGGAGAACAAGGCAAAAGTCCAAAACCCGATCGTGGCCAGATAATAACTATGCACCGGCCGGCCGATCACTTTCGGGATCATGTAATAAGCGGTCCCGAGCCCGATCGAGCCGAACCAGAGAAAGAGAAGATTGTTCGCGAACCACCAATTAACCGCCGCCTGCATCACGCCCTGCACCGGAAAGACAAAAAGCATGAGCTGCGCAGCCGCGTAGAGCCAGGGGAACCAGAGGAACGCGCCTAACAAATACCATTGCGTGATGTAAACATGTCCGCGCCGCCGGTAGCGGAACATGATCAACGACCAGGTCATGATGAGAAGGTAGGAAACGAAAAGGGTGATCGCGGAATAGCCGGGAAATTCGAGCCATTCGAAGCCGGTGCTCTGCCCGGCTAGAATTCCGATCACGCCCATGAGCACCCCGAGATTCCAGAAAGCCGCGCCGCTGATCAAGAGAAGCGGATGGCGCAAGGTGGTCCGGCAAAGCCGCGCCATCAGCCAGATGGCGGTGCCCATCCCGGCCAGCGCGGCCCAGCCGTAGACGAGCATGTCGAATTGCGCCGGGCTGAGGCGGCCCCAGGTGAGAAAGCCAAAGTCCGCGAAAAGATTCGGCGCATGCAGCTTCACGAAAGTCGCGATCGAAAGAAGCGTCGAGAGGATGAGCCAGGCGATGGCCGAGGTGTAGAAAACGAGCACGGGCAAACGCGTCGAAGCATCGATCAAGGCGCGTTCCACCTGCTCGACATCGCCCGGCGTGATCTCGGCGGCGCTCAGCGGCGGTTCTTGAGTTAATCCGGCGGGCGTGTTCATCGATCGTTAGGCAACGCGGCCGGTGCCGGGCGCGCGGCGGCGCGGCGCCGGAACCACCGCCGGCGCGGCATGACCAGATCGGTCGCCCGACCGACCGGCTCGTCGCGGTCGAAGATGACGGCCGCGTTCTCGTCGTAGCGCCTGAGGTTGGAAAAAAAATCGGCGAAGCTCATCGGATTTACGGTTTCGGCGGAGGCGTCGTTTTTCCCCGAATCGGCAAAGGCGTTCCCACCGGATGCTGCACCGGGGTCACCGTGGGAGTGACCGGTGCGACCTCGGTGTTGGTGGTGGGCGCGGCGGCGGGGGTGGCGTTCGCGCCCGGTTGCGTCCCGGCGGGCGCGTTGGCGGGGTTGGCGGCGGCGGCCGGTTGGCCGCGCATCTCGGAATTCGGGCCTTCCACGGAAGTCGGTTTCGGAGTCGCTGCGGTGGTGGCGGGCGCGGTCACCGGCGGATTCGTCGGTTGCGTAGCGCCCGTCTCGGAGACCGGAACGGTCGCGGGCTCGGGAGTCGCGATGGGGCCGGCCGGGGCGGGCTTCTTCGCTTGCAGATCGGCCATGGTCAGCTCCAGGGCGCGCGCGATCGGGATGTGCGCGACTCCTTTTTTCTGATCGACCCAGCCGTAGCTATCGGCCGTCTTCCCCCAGTCCGCCTGAGCGGTTTTTAATTTCTCCGCGCGCGCCTGCGCTCGTTCGTCCTCGTAGGTCGAGCCCCGGTGCATCGAGCCGAAAGTAATGGCCACGATCACCCCGAAAAAGACGAAGAGAATAACCGCCCAGAGCCAGGCGCCGAAAAGGAAGCGCGGCTGATCGGGATGATGAAGGGTCTGATCGTTAGGCACGTTAATTGGTCAATCTAAGCGATTCGAGCAGGCGCGGGTCGCGCACTGGGAAAAGCGAGGTTCTGGCCACGATCCGCAGATAGAAAAAGGCAAGGGTGCCACCGATGCCGATGAGCGGCAGGAAATCGAGAATGCTCAGGTGCACGCCGGTGCCGTGGAGCGCCGGCAGGACGACGACGTACATGTCGAGCAATTGCATGCAGAGAATCCAACCGGCCAGCGAGCAAAGCCAGGTGAGGCTCTTCTTGGTCGCGCGCGGGAGGAGCAGAGCAAAGGGCACGAAGAAGCGCCCGACGACCAGAATCCACGAGAGCACATTCCACGATTCCGTGTTTCGGATGATGAAATACTGCGTCTCCTCGGGGATATTGGCGTACCAATAAAGCATGTATTGGCTGAAGCCGATGTAGGCCCAGAAAACGGTGAAGGCGAGGAGCCATTTTCCCATGATGTGGTAGTGCTCGATCGTCACCACTCCCTTGAGGTAACCGGCGCGTTGCAGCGCGGCCGTGACCAGAACGAGCAACGCCATCGAGCTACCCGCGGTCCCGGCAAAAATGTAGGGGCCCCACATGGTGGAGAACCATTTCCAGTTCAGGCTCATCAGCCAATCGAACGCGCCGAAGGTGAGGCAAAGCGCGAAAATCGGCAGCCCAGCGAAGGCTAGTTTGCGCATCCAGATGGTGAATTGCGGGTTGCCGTCGCGATCCTGCCGCACCGAAAGACGGCGTAATCCCCAAGCGACGAGGGTGAGCGCGACGAAGAAAAAGATCGCGCGAAAAAGGAAGAACCCCCAGTTGAGATAGGCGCGTTTCGTATCCAGCACCGGATCGAGGCCGAGCGGAATATCCATCCAGCGGTAAAGATATTTCCGCCAAAAAAGCACCGGCAGGAAAAGCACGCCGAGGAGGGGAAGAAGGAGCGCGATATTTTCCAATTGCCGCCGGACCACGACCGACCATTCCGCATCGACCACGTGATGAACGATCGTCCAGAAAAGGCAGCCGATGCAGAGGGTGAAGAAAAAGATGAAGGCGAAGAGCCAGGAAAAGCTGAATTGGACCGGCGAAATGAAACCGCCAACGAAGCTGAGGACGAGCCCGACCAAACCAATCAGACCGCAGATGAGCGAGAGCCCCGCGAAACGGCTCGTCTCAAAATATTCGCCTTCCGGCGCGGGCAGGACGTGGGATCGATCGCTCATTTTGCCGGCTCCGGTTTTTTGTTCATCTCAGCCTGATGCTCGGGCGGCACATCTGCGGCGGCGGCATGCTGGCTGCGCTGCAAAGCGCGCAGATAGCAGATGACGGCCCAGCGATCCTGCACGGTGACGCGCGGGCCGTAAGCCATCATGGTGTTTTTGCCGTGGGTGATGGTGTTGAAGATTTCGCCGTCGGCCATGTTGCGAATTCGATCGTCCTGCAGGCTCACGATGGTGGCGAGGCCGTACTGTTTGGCCATGCCATCGCCGTTGGCCAGCTCGCCGTGGCAGACTTCGCAGTTGATATTGAAGCGCTGCTCGCCGCGCTGGAGGAGCTTCGGAGTCACGGGCACGGGAATGCCGGTGCCCCAATTCGCGCCCATCTTCCCGGTGTTATAATAATCGGTTCCTTCGCTGAAGCCGAGATGGGCGTGCATGGCCTCCTCGCCCGCCGCGTCCGCCGAGCGGCCGGCGTCGTTAGGCATGGGCATGTCGTAGCCGATCGGCACTGTCCCTTCGACCGGCTGACGCCCGCCGCGCTGGTCGGCGAAAAAGTTCAGCTCGCTTTGCGCGCGCACTTTCGGCTGGCGCACCATGTCGGGGAAAATCTCAATCTCGGGCCGGCTGCTTCGCTGCCCGCGGAAACCGAAAACGGCAAACCAGGCAATGCTGACGAGCAGGAAAATGAGGAAAAAAGCGCGCAGCATATTAATCCTCGTGGATCGCGGTGATGTGCTGGCCGCCGGTGCGCTCGAGCAGTTGGACGGCGTCGTTCTCGTTGAAGCGCGGGTCGCGCGCTTCGAGGACGAGGAAAAATCCGTCGTTCGTGACCTTTTTGAACCGCTCCCAGTTGAACATCGGATGATTCCAGCGCGGGAGCAGATTCATCGTCAGCATGGTCGTGAAAGCGGTGAAGGCCGAGCAAAGAATAGTCAGCTCGAACATGATCGGAAAGAAGGCGGGGATCGTCCAAAAATTGGTCGGCTTCCCGTGCACATCGAGCGGGTAAAGATACGAGGAAGGCCCGAATTCAAGGAGCGCGGCGAAGAGCAGCCCGCTGATCCCGCCGATGAGGACGACCGCGCTGAGCCACGATTTGCCGAGGCCCATGGCGTCGTCCATCCCGTGGATCGGGAAAGGCGAGTGCACATCCCAGCGTTTGAAGCCGGTGTCGCGCACCACTTTGGCGGCTTCGTACAAGGCCGCCGCGCTCGGGTATTCCGCGGCGATTCCGTAGACGCGATTACCGCTCGGCGTGATCATGTGCGCTCCATTCCTCCGGCGGCGACGGTGTGATGTTCCTCGGGGGAAGCGTGATGCGGATCCGCTTCCGGCAAGACGATTTTAACTTCCGACATGGCGATCATGGGGAGGAAGCGAATAAAGAGAAGGAAGAGAGAAAGGAAAATCCCAAACGTCCCCACGAACGTCCAGATATCCACCCAGGTCGGAATGAAGAGCCCCCAGGAGGAGGGGAGAAAATCGCGATGCAAACCGCCCACGATGATGATGAAACGCTCGAACCACATGCCGGCGTTCACGCACATGCAGACGAAGTAGACGACAAAGATGTTGTGCCGGCACCATTTGAACCAAAAGATCTGCGGCGAAAGCGTGTTGCAGAACAACATGCCGACCCACCAGTACCACCAGTAGGGACCGAAGATGCGGTTATAGAAGGAGAACTTTTCGTACTGGTTGCCGCTATACCAGGCGATGAAAAATTCCATCGCGTAGGCGTAACCGACGATCGAGCCGGTCAGCAAAATGATCTTCGCCATTTTGTCGATGTGCTGCGGCGTGATGATGTCCTGAAGATGGAAAATCGCCCGCGCCGGAATCATCAGGGTCAAGACCATGGCGAACCCGCCGAAGATGGCGCCGGCCACGAAATAGGGCGGGAAGATCGTGGTGTGCCAGCTCGGAATAATGGAGGTGGCGAAGTCGAAGGAAACGACGCTGTGCACCGAAAGCACGAGCGGCGTGGAAAGGCCGGCCAGGAGCAGATAAGCCATCTCGTAATGGCGCCAGTTGCGATTCGAGCCGCGCCAGCCGAGCGCGAAAATGCCGTAAAGGAATTTCTTGATCTTGGACGTCGCGCGATCGCGCAAGGTGCCGAGATCGGGGATCAAACCGGTGTACCAAAAGAGGACCGAAACGGAAAAGTAAGTCGAGACCGCAAAAACGTCCCAGAGCAGCGGACTGCGGAAGTTGGGCCAAATCCCGTATTGGTTAGGCACGGGCGCGAGGAACCAGGCCATCCAGACGCGGCCGACGTGCACGCCCGGGAAAATAGCGGCGCAAATCACCGCGAAAAGCGTCATCGCCTCTGCGGAACGGTTAATCGAGGTGCGCCATTTCTGCCGGAGCAAAAACAAGATCGCCGAGATCAGGGTGCCGGCGTGACCGATACCGATCCAGAAGACGAAGTTCGTGATGTCCCAAGCCCAGCCGACGGGGTGATTCAATCCCCAAGTCCCGACCCCGGTGGAAATCTGGTAGCCGAGGCAGAATAAGCCAAACCCTGCGATCATCACCGTGATCGCAAACGAGACCCACCACCAGCGGGGCGTCCCGCCCTCGACCGCGCCGGCGATGCGGTTCGTCACCCAGTCGAAATTGCGCGTATTCAGGACGAGCGGAACGCGCGCGAGCGGCTGCGTGACCGAGGAGGAAGCCTCGGCCTGGATCACGTCGGGAGCGGTTGGTGTAGCGTCCATATTAGACCTCACCTCGCGGAAAACTTGTCATCCCGAGTCGCGCAGACGACGAGGGATCTCGCGGCTGTAATTCGCGCCCTCCGGCAACCTGAAAACGTAATTTGCAGCCGTGAGATCCCTCGCCGCGCTGCGCCGGCTCGGGATGACAACTTATGAGAGTTGCTGTTTTCATCACGCTTCCTCCCCCGGGCTGGCCACACCGATCCACTTCGCGTCCGGCATTTTCGGATTTGGGTTGCGAATTCGCGCCAGATAACTGGTCCGCGTTTTCACGTTCAAATATTCCAGCAACCGGTAATTCCGGTTCTCCGCTTTCACCTTCGCGACCCGCGTTTCCGGATCGGCGATGTCGCCGAAAACGATCGCCTCCGATGGACAAGCCTGGGCGCAGGCTGTGGTGAAGGAATCGCGCGGGATAAGCGTTTTGTCGGAAGCACCCGCCCGCACGTGCGCGGTGATCTTCGCTTCCTCGATCCGCTGCACGCAATAAGTGCACTTTTCCATCACGCCGCGCATGCGCACGGTCACGTTCGGATTCTTTTGCAGCTTGATCGTGTCCGGGGTCGTCTTCTCGGTCAGCGGGCCGAGATATTCCTGGTAAACGGAGAAGCCGCCGATCTTCTTTTTGCCGATCGGGCGATTGTTGTAGTCGAAAAAGTTGAAGCGCCGCACTTTGAACGGGCAGTTATTCGCGCAATACCGCGTCCCGATGCAACGGTTATAAACCATCACGTTGAGGCCGGCTTCGCTGTGCACGGTGGCGTTGACCGGGCAGACGGTTTCGCACGGCGCGTTCTCGCAGTGCTGGCACATCATCGGTTGGTGCACGACCTCCGGATTTTCCGGCCACTGGCCGTGATCCTGATTGTAAGGCTTGGCGCTGGCGTAGTAGCGATCGATCCTAATCCAATGCATGGCGCGCCCGTGGCTGACCTGCAATTTGCCGACGATCGGAATGTTATTTTCCGCCTGGCAAGCCATCACGCAGGCGCTGCAACCGGTGCAGGTATTGAGGTCGACGGTCATGCCCCACTGCTGCGGCGCGGTCAGCGGCGGATGAGTATAAATGCTCGGCAACTTTTGCGGCAATTCCTCGTCGCCCGCGATCTTGGTGACGAATTCTTCATCCGCCCGGTAATGCTCGAGGGTCGCTTCGCGGACCAGGCCGCGGCCTTCGATCGAGTGGTGTTCCTGGGTGACGGAGAGCGCATATTTCCGGCCCACTTTTTCCACCTTCACGCTCGCCACCGTCTTGTCGTCCACCGCGATAAAATGCGGATTCGAGCTGGTCCGCAGGAGGTAGCCATTGAAACCGGCTTCCTCGCCGACCGGGCCGGTATGTTTGCGGCCGTAGCCTAACGGAATCGAAACGGAAGTGTCGGCATGTCCCGGCACGATCAAGGCCGCGATAACGAGCTGCCGTTGGATCGGTTTTTTCTTCGAGGCGGCCGGGAGCGGCGCCGGTTTGCCCGGAACGGCAGGCGCGGGCAGGGCCGTCGGCTCGGTCACGGTCACCTGCACGAGATCGCCGTCCCGCGCGCCGATGTGCTTGGCGAAGGCCGGGCTCATCATGGCCGCGTTGTCCCAGGTCAGCTTGGTGATCGGGTCCGGCATTTCCTGGAGCCAGCCGTTGTTGATATAGCGGCCGTCATCGACGGAATAGCTCGGCACGAGCACGATCTCCGGCGAATCCATCGTCGGAGCGGTCATCTTTTCCGACCAAAGCGTGTGGGCGATGCCGCCGGCGGTGTTGCCGTTAAATTTCGGCGGCCGATTGCGCGGGACCACGTGCGCGGCCGAGCCGTCGTGCAAAAATTTCGTCCAAGCTGTCTCGAAATCGCCCGGCGGCGCGGTCGCGCGGAAAGTTTCCTGGACCAACTCCGGACCTTTCGCGACCGGCTGACCGCCGATGAGCTGGAGCATATCGGTCTCCGACAAGCCGCCGAAGAGCGGCAAAATCATCGGCTGCATCGCGACGTAAGAGCCGCCCAGGGTCAGGCCATCGCTCCAGCTCTCGAGATAATGCGCGGAGGGCACATGCCATTGGCTCAAGGCCGAGGTGGCATCTTCATACATGCCGAGCCGAACGACATCGGGCACCCTCTTTTGCAAGTCGTTCCAATCGATCGAGCCCTTCCCGTTGCGATCGAGGGTGACGGAGCGGGGCGCGTTGTAAACGGGGTCGCCGCCCAAAATGAAAAGCTGTTTGATCCGCCCGGCCTCGATCTCGCTGGCCAACTGCAAAATGCTGTAGGCCCGCTCGGTTTTCGGCAGCTCGCGCACGAGCAGCGTGTTCCCGAGATTCTGCAGGGCCACGTTCATCCCGTAGACCAGCATCTGCACCACGACGGGCTGGTGCGGTCCCGCCACCACCAGGCTCGCGCCCGGTTTGCTCAGTAAATCCTGCGCCGCTTCCTCCAGCCAGCGCTCGTCGTATTTCGCGGCGTTGACCGGCTCTTTCAGGGTGAGCAAGACGGAGGACAGGCCCTCGTCTTTGGTCGCCACCGCGATCTTGCTGGCGAGCGCGTGGGTGACCGCCGGGATCTGGCTGGCCGGGAAGCGGAGCCGGTGGTCCGCCATCGCGCCCGTGATGGTGAAGCGATTCTCCACCACGTAGAGGCGGTTCATCGAGTCCTTCGCTTCCCGCACCCGGCGCCGCGAAGTGAACCCGCGCACGGAAGAAAGATCGCCTTCGCCGCAATTCAGGAAATCGCTGTCCAGCGCCAAGACAACATCCGCTTTCTCAAACTGCGGAATGAGCCGGCTACCCTGCCCGAAGCTCATCTCGGTCGAGAAATGCTGCGCCTCGCTCAGGAGCGGATCGTAAACGCACCAGCGCATCTTGGGGAATTGCTTCTGCAGCTCGGTGCGCAACCGCTCGCGCGTGGGCGAGTGCGTTTCCTCAACCAAAAAGGCGAGCCCGGCGCCGCCGTCGCCGGCCATCTTCGGGCGCAACTCGGCGAGGTATTTCTCGAAGGCGGCGCGATCGGAAAGCTGGTTCTGCCTAACGAACCGCTGGGAGCGCGAAGGATCGTAGAGATCGAGGATCGAGGCCTGCGCGAAAGCATCGGTCGCGCCGTTGCTCTCGGGGTGATTCGGGTTCCCTTCGATCTTGATTGGGCGGCCATCGACGGTGGCGACGACCAGCGGCATCGCGCCGGAGCGGCGCGGCATCGCGGTCGCGTAGTAAAGGAATTTCCCGGGAATGACCCACTCGGCGCTCTTGGTGAAGGGGACCAGGTGCATCTCCGGTTTGCGGCAACTGCTCAAGCCGAAACCGGCCAGCGCCATCGAGGCACCCATGATTTTGAGGAAGCTGCGCCGCGAGGTTTCGTCCCCTTCGAAGAGCGCCGCGCCGGCGGGAAATTCGCGCTCGAGCATCTCGCGAAATTCCGGCGTCTCGGTCAACTCGCCGAGGCCGCGCCAGTACTGCTTCCCGGTCAGATCGGGCGCGGGATGTTGGAGAATGCGTTTCATACCGTCGTGCGCGGGACAGGCAACAGCCGTAGCACAGGCATCTTGCCTGTGGGGCCAGCGGGCATCTTGCCCGGTGCATAATTTCGTCGCGAGGAAACACCGGGCGAGACGCCCGGTAGCCCCACAGGCAAGATGCCTGTGCTACGACGAACACCAAAGTCCCGACCAAAATGTCCCTTCAAGCCGCTCATCGATGGCACCCCTGGCAATTCGTTGGCGGGTTCACATTCCACCGTTGTTTCAAGGTCAGCCCGATCTCCGACTGCGTGAGATGTTTCTTCTTCGTCCAATCTTCTTTCACGCCCGCCGGTTTCCCGTATTTCGCGACAAAGGCCGCCGGGTTCACGTCGTCCGGTTTCCAATCCAGATTCGTGATCTGATCTTCCGGGCGCAGGAAATTTTCCGGGGCGCGATGGCACTCCAGGCACCAGGCCATGCTGTGCGGCTTGGCGTGATAGACCACCGACATGTGATTGATCTCGCCGTGGCAACTGTAACAACTGATCCCCCGGTTCACGTGCGCCGAGTGATTGTAATAAACGTAATCCGGGGTGCGATGGATTTGCACCCAGGGCACCGGCATGCCGGTCGTCCAGCTCGCGCGCACCGGCGCGAGCTTCGGGTTCTCCTTCTGCACCTGGGTGTGGCAGTTCATGCAAACCTGGGTGTCGGGAATATTCGAATGGGCCGCGAGCTCGACGGCGTTGTGACAATAGCGGCAATCCATCCCCAGCTGGGTGACGTGGAGATCGTGCGGGAACGGGACTGGCTGGACCGGCTCGTAACCGACCCGGGTATATTTCGGCGTGTCGTAATACCAGGTCGCCCCGATCAGTGCGCAGACCACCACGGTGCCGCAGATCGTCATCTTGAGCGGGAGCCAATTGGTCCACTTCGGGAAGAAATTCGCCATACCTTCAGCGCCGACTAAACCCGAAGGCTCGCCCGTCCGTCAACGCTTCTGCTGGAAAATATTGTCGGTGCGGGTTCAGAAAAAGAAAAGCGGGTGGGCAGAAGCGGCCGGGTGTGAGTGCGGGCATTCTATGAATCGGCGTTTGCTTGGCAAAAGAATTTTTTGAACGCGCGCAAAAGAATTTTTGTCGCCCCTCTTCTCCCCGACCCTCCGCCGCCTAACGAGTCTCGTTAGGCAAGCCCCGCCCGCCTCAAGGACCGTGGTAGGGCGCCGGCGGCGAGAGAATCGTCCGCGCCTGGGCGAGGATCGCTTCCTCCTCGGGCAGGAGCTTGGCCGGGCGGGCGGCGTCGAGGTAACGCGCGGCCTCCGCTTTCTTCCCCGCCGCCGCCAGAATGACGCCGTAATAAGCCGCCACCGAAGGATCGTTCAATTGTTCGGGCGCGAGCGCGCCCATCACTTTGAGCGCTCCCGGCACGTCGCCGTTGCGATAAAGCGCGAAGGCGTAAGTCGAGGCGAAGGCCGCGTTCTGCGGTTGCGCCTGGTGCACTTGTTGGGCCAGCTCGAGCGCGCGTTTCTGCCCGGTTTGCAGGAGCAAAGAGATTTGCGCGAAATTATTTTTCACCGTCAAATCTCCCGGCATCACCGTGACCAGCCGGGCCAGCGCGCGGTAAAGCCCGGTCGAATCCCGCGCCTCCGCATAATAACGATAAAGCGCCTGCAACGCTTCCTGCTCGGTCTCGCGACTTCCCGCCAGCGTCCAAAGCACCGCGACCGCCTTCTCCGGCCAGCTCCAGCGGAACGCCAGGTTCTGCAAAACATTCAAACGCGCGCCGTCGCCTCCCGCTTTCGCCACCGCGCTGCCCCAGCTTTTCTCAAAGCCGCGCTCGTCGCCCGTCTCCCGCGCGGCTTTCGCCTGCAAAGCCAGCCGGAGCGATTCCGCCTGATCCCACGACCCGCCCTGGAGCAATTCCTGCAACTCTTTCCAATCGCGCAACTGCACGTAGGCATCGGCCAGCGCGAAACGCCAGCCGACGCTCGTTCTCATCGCGGCCGGCAGACGCTTGCTCCAATCGATCCCGAGCAGGGCCAGCCCGTGATTGTTCAGCCAACCCATTAATTTCACCGCGCGCTCGGCCGACTTGGCCGAGTCCGCCTCCAAGCGGGTCAGCGCGGCCGGAAATTCCGCATCTTTAAAGCCGCGCAAAATGCCCAGCGCGAGCAACCGATCGTCCATCGCCGCGTCCGGGAGCGCGTCCAATTTCTTCGCCACCGCGATCGCCGCCGCCCCGTCGCGGTGGCGCAAGGCGTCGTCGATCAAAACATGCAGCGCATCCACCCTTACCTTCGGATCGCGTTGCAGCCGCTCCGCCAAATCGCGGCCGGTCGCGCGTTCCGCGCCATCGCCGGTCCGCATCTGGAACTCGGCCAACTCCAGCTGACGCTCCGGTTCGTTAGGCGCGAGGCGCGCCGCCGCCTGCAGATGCTGGCGCGCGGCCGCCTCATCCCCTTGCGCGAGCGCGATCCGGGCCGCGGCCGCCTGATAATCGGCGTTCTGTGCCTGGGCCGCGGCGAGCGGGGCGAGGGCCGTGGCCGCGATCTTGGGCTGCCCAAACGTGAGCGCGGTCCGGGCCAGCGCGAGATGATCGGGCACCGACTTCGGGGCGAGCGCGACGGCCCGGCGGCGCCACTCGATCGCTTCGACGTTGTGCTGTTTCTCGGCCAGATCGGCCAGAGTGCGGCAGGCCTCGAGGCTCGAGGGGTCGAGGCTGAAAGCGCGTTGCGCGGCCAGCGCCGCCCAGCGGTAATCGGCTTTATCGAAAGCGAGATGGGCCTGGCGCATCAGTTTGTGCTCCTGCCAGCGCACGTAGAGCCGCCGCCCGCCCCAGGAAAGCGCGACCAGGAGGATGAGCCCGAGAAGAATGCCTAACGACAAGCGGACGTAGACGCGCTCCGTTTTTTGCAGGCTGATCTCACGTTCTTCGGTTGGGCGCGCCATGTCCAGTGTGGCCGCGCGCCGGCCGAGATGGCGTGCGGGCGCACAAGCTGCTAGGAAAATAGCATGTCCCATTCCACTGCGGAAGCCCGCCCCCGTGCCGGGCCAGCCTCCGCCGCGGCCGCTTCTTTCCCCTGGTCGCTCGGCCTGGCCGCCCTCGCCTTTCTTTGTCTCTGGCTCGAAATCGTCCACCAGCTCAGCAGCGAATGGTCGCTCAATCCGCAATACGGTTACGGCTGGACGGTCCCCTTTCTCGCCGCCTTCCTCTTTTACCAGCGCTGCTCGAGCCGGCCCCAGCCGGTGGCCCCGCGCTTTCGCGGCCTCATCATCGCCCTTCTCCTCGGCGCGGCCTTCCTGCTTTTCCCAGCGCGCCTCGTGGCGGTGGCGAATCCGGACTGGCGTTTGCTCGATTGGCTGATGGCCCTGGCCGCCGTCGCGATCTCGTTAGGCGCGCTCCAGCTCGCCGGCGGCTGGCCGACCCTCCGCCACTTCGCTTTCCCGATTTTATTCTTCCTCGTCGCCGTGCCCTGGCCGGTCCAGCTCGAGCAATTCGTCGTGCAACATCTCATGCGCGCCGACGCGGCGGTCACCATCAGCTTGCTTAACTTCATCGGCACCCTCGCCCTCCAGCATGGCAACGTCATCGAGCTGCCCACCGGCCAGGTCGGGATCGACGACGCCTGCACCGGCGTGCGCTCGCTCCAGGCCACGTTCATGATCGCGCTTTTTCTCGGCGCCTTTTATCGGATGAACGGGCGGCGCCGGCTTCTACTCGTGGTCGCGGCGGCGCTCCTTGCTTTCCTCTGCAATATCGGGCGCACCTTTCTGCTCTGCGAGATCGCGGCCAACGAGGGCGTCGCCGCCATCCAGCGCTGGCACGATCCCGCCGGTTTCACCATCCTCGGGATCTGTCTGCTCGGGCTCTGGGGGCTAAGCCTCTGGCTGCAACCGCCAGCGCGCGAAGTCCCCATCAACCATCAGCCATCAACCATCAACCCTTCTCCCCGCTGGCCGATCGCTCTTCTCTTCTGGCTCGGCCTCACCGAAATCGCCGTCGCCGTCTGGTACGCCCCGCGCCCGGCCGAAAACACCACCCCTTGGAGCGTCTCCTGGCCGACCGGCGAACTCGATTATCAACCCCAAACTATTCCCGCGGCCGCCGAGGAACTCCTGCGCTACAGCGAAGGCGGCGCCGCCACCTGGCGCGCGCCCGACGATCGCCGCTGGCTCATGTATTCCTTCCACTGGTTGCCCGGCCGGACCGCCGCGCTTTTTGTGAAAAATCATCGGCCCGACATTTGCCTTCCGGCCAGTGGCCTAACGATGCAGGAAGAAAGCGCCATCCGCCTCCGCACCGTCCACGGCGTCCCTCTTCCGATCCGCTCCTACCGCTTCGACGATAACGGCCGGCCGCTCCACATTTTCTACTGCTACTGGGACGGCCGCTCCATTTCCCAAACCGAAGACTGGACCGTGCACGGCCGGCTCCGGGCCGCCTGGGCCGGCCAACGCGAGCGCGGCGCGCGCATGTTCGAGCTCGCGGTCTGGGGTTACGACAACGACGCCGAAGCGAACGCCGCCCTCCAACGGGAGCTGGAAAAGATCGTAAAAGAGGGATGAATTCGGGATTTCCGGCCGGAAGTTTGCGCTTTCGGAGCGGAGAAACGAATGTCGTCGGTGGCTTCCACCAACGGCAAGAAAACCTGTGAGACTGCGCCGGCTGATCGCGGTTGCATCGCTATTCGCGGGGCCCGCCAGAATAACCTCAAAGGGTTCGATCTCGACCTGCCGCTCGGTGAATTAACCGTCGTCACCGGCCCCAGCGGAAGCGGCAAATCCTCCCTCGCCTTCGACACCATTTACGCGGAAGGCCAGCGCCGCTACGTCGAGACCTTCAGCCCGTACACCCGGCAATTTCTCGACCGCATGGACAAGCCGCGCGTCGATGAAATCCGAGGCATCCCGCCGGCCATCGCGATCGAGCAATCCAACCCGGTAAAAAGCTCGCGCTCGACCGTCGGCACGATGACGGAAATCAACGATTACCTGAAGCTCCTCATGCCGCGCGTGGCTCACGCTTTTTGCCCGAGTTGCACCCGCGAAATCCGCCCCGAAACCGCCCGCTCGATCGCCGATGAAATCCTCGCGCGCTGCGCCGGGCAATCGGTCCTCGTCACCTTCTGGGTGGCCGTCCCGCCGAAGACGGACGCGAACGATTTCTTCGCCTTCCTCCAGCAGCAAGGCTACCTCCGGATCTGGCTCGAGGGCGAAGTCGTCCGCGCCGATAGCGACCGCAAAAGCCTGCGCCTTGGCGCGCGCGTCCAGGTCATCCAGGATCGCCTCACGATCAATGCCGAGAACCGCGCCCGCCTGGTCGAGTCGCTCGAGATCGCGCTCCGTTTCGGCAAAGACCAGATCAACGTGATCGATCTGGCCACGCAGGAAACGCATCCTTTTTCCACCGGCTGGCACTGCGCCCATTGCGACCTCGATATCCGGCCGCCCACTCCCGGACTTTTCAGCTTCAACAATCCGTTAGGCGCCTGTCCCGAGTGCCGCGGCTTTGGCCGCACCATTGCGGTCGATTACCATCGCGCCATTCCCGATCGTTCCCTCTCCATCGCGCAGGGCGCGGTCCGCGTTTTCCGCGGGCACGAGATGGGTGAATCGCAAAAGGATCTCCTCCGCGCCTGCGCCCGCGAGGAGGTCGACGTGCACCTGGCCTTCGCGGAATTGCCCAAGCACGATCAGGATTTCGTGATCAACGGCGAGCGCGGCATCGGCGCCTACAGCGAGGAAGATTACGAAACCGATCGCTGGTACGGCGTCCGCGGTTTTTTCAAATGGCTCGAAAGCAAGACCTACAAAATGCACGTCCGCGTGCTCCTGAGCCGCTACCGCGCCTACACCAGTTGCCCGAGCTGCCAGGGCGGACGTTTCCAGCCGGAGACGCTCAATTACCGGCTCGTTAGGCAGGATGAAATCGCCTTTACCCTTCCGGAATTCGCCGCTCTCCCGATCAGCGAAGCGCGCGATTTTTTGACCAGCCTGACTCTTCCGCCTAACGACTCCGCCGCGATTATGCTGCGGAACGAGATCGTGACCCGTCTCAGTTACCTCTGCGAAGTCGGCCTTCGCTACCTCACCCTCGATCGTTCGACCAAGACCCTGAGCGGCGGCGAAGTCCAACGGGTCAACCTCACCACCTGCCTCGGCGCCTCCCTCGTCAACACCCTCTTCGTCATGGACGAGCCGAGCGTCGGCCTCCATCCGCGCGACGTCGGGCGGCTCGTTCGGGTGATGCACAACCTGCGCGACAAAGGGAACACCCTCCTGGTGGTCGAGCACGAGGAAGCGATCATCCGCGCGGCCGATCACCTGCTCGACATCGGCCCCGGCCGCGGCGAGCAAGGCGGCGAATTGGTTTTCCAGGGGACGCTCGGCGAAATGCTGGGGAGCGCACGCGCCTCGCGTGCTGTTTTCGGCGCCTCGCCAAAAACATCTTCGCGCGGACAAGAGAACCACGAAACCGCGAGCGAACCTTCGCCCGTTTCGCGAGGCGCAAAACGGAGCACGCGAGGCGCGTGCGCTCCCCAGACCTCTCTCACCGCCGATTACCTCACCGGTCGCAAAAGCATCCCGATCCCCGCGACCCGCCGCGGTTTTTCGCACACCCTCAAAATCAAAGGCGCGGCCGAGCACAACCTGCAAAACCTCGACGTCGAGATTCCGTTAGGCGTTTTCACCTGCGTGACCGGCGTCTCCGGCTCGGGCAAATCAACCCTCATCCACGACGTCCTTTACCAAAACCTGCTCAAAGCCCGCGGTGCCGGCAGCGAAGAAGCCGGCGCCTGCAAAAGCGTGACCGGCGCCCATCGCGTTGGGCAGATCGTGATGGTCGATCAATCGCCCCTTTCGCGCACCCCGCGCTCGACCCCGATCCTTTACCTCGGCGTCTACGATCGCGTCCGCGAGCTCTTCGCCGGCCGGCCCGAAGCGATGGCCCAAGGCCTGACCGCGAGCGCCTTTTCCTTCAACTCCGGGAGCGGCCGTTGCGAGCGTTGCGGCGGGACCGGCTTCGAGAAAATCGAGATGCAATTCCTGAGCGATCTCTACGTGCGCTGCGCGGAATGCGAAGGGAAACGCTTCCAGCCGCACGTGCTCAAAGTGAAGCTGGCCGGCCGCTCCATCCACGAGGTGCTCGAGCTCACCGTGAGCGAGGCGATCGAATTTTTTACGTCGTTAGGCGAAGTCGAAAAACTGGCCCAGCCGATCGCCCTGCTCGAGGAAGTCGGGCTCGGCTACGTGCGCCTGGGGCAGCCGCTGAACACCCTTTCGGGCGGCGAATCGCAGCGGCTCAAGCTGGTTCGGCATCTGGCCGAGAGCGGCCCGGATCCGACCCAGCGTGGCGACCTTTTTATCTTCGACGAACCGACCACCGGGCTGCATTTCGACGACGTCGCCCTGCTCGTTAGGCTATTCCAGCGCCTGGTCGAGGCGGGAAATTCCATCGTCGTGATCGAGCACAATCTCGAAGTGATGAAGTGCGCCGATTGGATCGTCGATCTCGGCCCGGAAGGCGGCGAAGAGGGCGGGAGGTTGGTTGCCAGGGGCACGCCGGAGGAAATCTCCAAGGTAGAAGCGTCGCACACGGGCCGCTATCTGCGCGAGCTGCTTCGTCCGGGGAGCGCCCCGAATGCTTTCGGGGCTGTTTTCGACGCCTCGCCGAAAACCTCGCAGCGCTCAGCGCCATGGGAAGAGGACGATTTCGCTTTGCGCGCCGCCGAAGAGCCGTTTGGCGAGGCGCCGAACGGAGCACGCGAGGCGCGTGCGCTCCCCGGCACTCCTGCGCATGAGCGCCAGCGTGTCATCGCGATCCATGGCGCGCGCGAGCACAATCTCAAGAACATCAGCCTAACGATCCCGCGCGACCAAATGGTCGTGATCACCGGCCTGAGCGGCTCGGGCAAATCGACCGTCGCCTTCGATCTCCTTTTCGCCGAAGGCCAGCGCCGTTTCCTCGACTCGATGTCGCCCTACGCGCGACAATTCGTCGAGCAACTCGAGAAACCCGACGTGGACCTGATCGAAGGCCTGCCGCCGAGCGTCGCGATCGAGCAACGCGTCACCCGCGGCGGCGGCAAATCGACCGTCGCCACGGTCACGGAAGTCTATCATTTCCTCCGGCTCCTCTTCGCCAAAACCGGCGCGCAATTTTGCCCTGACTGCGATCTGGCCGTGGAAAAACAGACGCTCGCCGCGATCGTTAGGCAACTGGAAACCGCGGCCCGCCGCGGTCCGCTCAAAGTGCTCGCGCCCCTGGTCAAAGCGCGCAAAGGATTCCATACCGAAGTCGCGCGCTGGGCCGAGCGCCAGGGCTTCGACACCCTCTACGTCGATCGCCAGCTCGTCGGGATCAAACAGTTCACCAAACTCGAACGCTTCAAGGAGCACACCATCGACGCGGTCGTCGGCGAGATCGACGCCAAACGCATCCTCAAGGCGCGCAATCTCGTCCAGCGCGCGCTTCAGATCGGCCGCGGCACCGCCCATCTGCTCGACGCCAAAAATCGCCTCACGGTGATGAGCACGGAGATGAGCTGTCCCGGTTGCGGGCGCGCTTTCGAGGAGCTGGATCCGCGCCTTTTTTCCTTTAATTCGCCGCACGGCTGGTGCGAGAACTGTCACGGCTTCGGCGAAATCTGGAACCCGAGGGTGCAGACCGGAAAAGAAGAGACCGGCGACTCCGCGCTCGAGAACGAGCTCAGCGCCGAGCGGCAATTCGAGTCGGTCGACGAAGGCGAAGCCAAGCCGTGTCCCGATTGCCACGGCTCGCGCCTGAACCCGGTCGCGCGCCACGTGCGGCTGCACGGCAAGACGATCGACGATTTCGCTGCGCGCTCGGCCGCGGAAGCGCTCGCCCTGGTCGGCAAGTTACGTTTCCGCGGCAATCACAAAATCATCGCCGCCGACCTCGTCCCCGAGATCGAACAGCGGCTTCGCTTCATGGATAACGTCGGGCTCGGCTACCTCGCGCTCGGGCGTTCCGCCAAAACTTTGAGCGGCGGCGAATCGCAACGCATCCGGCTGGCGGCGCAGCTCGGCTCGAATCTGCGCGGCGTCCTTTACGTGCTCGACGAGCCGACCATCGGACTGCATTCGCGCGACAACGTCCGGCTCCTCGAAACGCTCACCGCGCTGCGCGAAAAAGGGAACTCGCTCGTCATCGTCGAGCACGACGAAGAAACGATGCGGCAGGCCGATCACATCATCGATCTCGGGCCGGGCGCCGGTTCGTTAGGCGGCGAAGTCGTGGCCGAGGGGACCTTGCGCGACATCCAGGAAGTGAGCGCGTCGCAGACCGGCCGCTGCCTGCGCGAGCCGCTGCAGCATCCGGTGCGGAAATCCCGGCGCTCGTTAGGCACGGTCGAGCATTGGCTCGAAATCCGCGACGCCCACGCCCACAATTTGAAACACGTCGACGTCAAATTTCCGATCGGCCGGCTCACCGTGATCACGGGAATTTCCGGCTCGGGAAAATCGACTTTGATGCGCTCCGTACTCCTCCCGGCCGTGCAGCGCGCGCTTGATCGCAAACACAAGGACACCGCCGCGATCTCCGGTGCCGAATGGCTCGAAACGATCTACGAAGTCGATCAATCTCCCATCGGCAAAACCTCGCGTTCCACGCCCGCCACCTACATCAAGGTCTTCGACGAAATTCGCAGTCTCTTCGCGCAGTTGCCGGTCGCGCGCGTGCGCGGCTACACCTCGAGCCGTTTCTCCTTCAACACCGAAGGCGGCCGTTGCGAAACCTGCAGCGGGCAAGGCGTGCTCAAGCTCGAGATGAGCTTCCTCCCGAGCAGCTATGTGCCGTGCGAAGATTGCGACGGGAAACGCTACAACGCGCAGACCCTCGAAGTCCTCTACCACGACAAAAGCATCGGCGACGTCATGGAAATGACGATCGCGCAGGCCGCGGAATTCTTTGCCGCCAACCAGAAAATTGCGCGCCCGCTTTCCTTGTTAGTCGAGACCGGCCTGGGCTATCTGAAACTCGGCCAACCCAGCCCGACCTTGAGCGGTGGCGAAGCGCAACGCCTCAAGCTGGCGACGAAACTCACACGCGGAATCGGCCGTGCGACCAACGAACGCATCCGCAAAATGCGCACGCCGAAATCGACCCTCTATTTATTAGAAGAACCCACCATCGGACTGCACATGGCCGACGTGGAACTGCTTCTCCACGTCCTCCATCGCCTGGTCGACGACGGCAACACCGTCATCGTGATCGAGCATAACCTGACCGTGATCGCGGAAGCCGATTACGTCGTCGACATCGGCCCGGAAGCGGGTTCGTTAGGCGGGGAGATCGTCGCGGTGGGCACGCCGGAAGAGGTGGCGCAAAACCGGATCAGCCGAACCGCGCCCTTTCTGCGCGAAGTGTTGCAGCACAGCGCGCCCAACTTGAAAAAGCCCTTGTTGCGCCGCTAAAGCCGGATACTCATTGTAGATACATGAAATCCGTCGTGCAGCAGTGGGGTAACAGTTTAGCTGTGCGCATTCCGCGTCATCTCGCGCGCGAGTCTTGCGTAGAGCGCGGGACTGCAGTGGAGGTAAAAGTCACCAACGGGAAGTTGGTTCTCGCGCCGATGGCAAAGCGGCGCTCTTACACTCTCGCTTCCCTGACTAGAAAAATTACGCCCGCCAATCGGCACGCCGAAGCCGACTTTGGCAAAAGCGCTGGGCGCGAGGCTTGGTAAATGGCGGGTTACGTGCCGGATCGCGGGGACGTGGTTTGGCTTACCTTCGATCCCCAGGCCGGCCACGAGCAAAAGGGCCGGCGTCCAGCCTTGATTGTATCTCCGCGGAGATACAACGCGCCGAGTGGGTTGGCGCTCTGTTGCCCGATTACTTCGCACGAAAAAAAATATCCTTTCGAGGCGCCAGTGAACGCAGGGGACAAGATTCGTGGCGTCGTTCTCTGCGATCAGGTTCGCAACCTGGACTGGCGCGCTCGCCGCGCTCGCTTTATCGCCCGAACATCGGCTGATTGTCTCGATGATGTCCTCGCTAAAATCGAGACCCTGCTAAAACGCTAATTGTGCTCGCTTACTTCCTCGACGACTTCGATCCGTTCATCTTCCGGCTCTGGGGCGAGATCGGGCCGCGCTGGTACGGCTTCGCCTACGTCCTGGCTTTTGCCTGCGGGTTTTGGTTGCTGCGCATTTTGGCGAAACGCGGCTTCACCCAACTGCGCGTCGAGCAGGTCGGCGACTTCATCACCTGGGCCGCGCTCTTCGGCGTCATGCTCGGCGGGCGCGTCGGTTACGTCCTCTTTTATCGACCGGAAATGTTGCGCGATCCGCTCTCGGTTTTTCGCGTCTGGGAAGGCGGGATGTCGAGCCACGGCGGCATGCTCGGGCTGATCGCGTTCACCTTTTACTACTCCTGGCGCTACCAAATTTCGTGGACCAATCTGGGCGACAACCTCGTCGTGGTCGCGCCCATCGGTTTGTTTTTTGGGCGTTGCGCCAACTTCATCAACGGCGAGCTCTACGGCCGCCTCACCACCGTGCCGTGGGCGATGCTTTTCCCGAAGGAAATTCTGGAGGCGCGGAATGCGGGCGAAGCCGAGCGGGCGGTCGCGGTCGCGCAACAGATCGATCCCAGCCTAACGAGTCCGGAAGCGGTCGTGACCAGCCTCCAGACCCATCCGCTCCTCCGAGAAAAAATGCATGCCGTCCTCACCCCGCGCCATCCCTCGCAGATTTACGAAGCGCTCCTGGAAGGGGTCGCGCTCTTCACCATTCTCTGGCTGGTGCGGACCCGGACGCGGCAACCGGATGGCGTGCTGACCGGTTTGTTCTTCGTTTGTTACGCGATTTTTCGGATCGTGGTGGAGTATTTTCGCGAGCCGGATGCGTCCTTGATCGGGGGGTTTACGCGCGGGCAGTTCTTCTCCTTTTTCCTCATCGCGATCGGGCTGGCCTTCATCGTCGTCGGCAAAATTCGCCAGCGGCGGGCCGCCCCGATTTTCCAGAGCGCTCTCTAAACGCCCCTCCGAGAGGGTATGTGTTTGGCGTCCCCGAAAAGCTTGGCGCTCTGTCATCCCGAGGCTGGCGCAGCGCGCCGAGGGATCTCGCGGTTGCTCTGATGGGTTCATTTGTTCTGAAGAACGACGCCGAGACCTTGCGCGAGATCCCTCGCCGTCTCCGCGGGCTCGGGATGACAAATGGAAGTGCGCAGGTGAACGCGGGGCGCGGGCCGGGGGTTGAACGCGCTGCGCAGAGAGAAGCGTGGGTCCCGCCATTTTAGGCAGAAGAGCGGTTTCGCTTCGCCCGACTTCCGTTATAGAATAACGCCCGGATGACGGACCTCTTTTTTCCCGGCTTCCTCGCCGCCGGCGGGCTCGTCTTTTCCTTCACCCACGCCACCGTAGCGGGCAAGCTCGTCCTCGGTCTTCTCTGCATCGGCTCGATTTTTAGCTGGTCGGTCATGATCACGAAGATGCGGGTGATCCAGTTCGCGCGGAAACAAACCGGACGTTTTCTGGCTGCTTTTCGCCAGGATCGCCAGCCCTTGCGCTTGTTCGAATCGAGCGTGCGTTTTCCCGGCTCGCCGATTTTTAACGTTTACCGAGCCGGTTGTGAGGAGCTGACTTTTCACCTCCTCGGCTCGGCGGAACGGGACGAAACGTTTCGCGCCCGGCTGGAGATCGCGGATAAAATCACCCCGGCGCAAATGCATGCGGTCAACGCGGCGATGGAACGCGCGGTGGGCGAGACCGCCCTCCAACTCGAATCGCAGATGATCCTGCTCGCCACCGCGGTGAGCGGGTCGCCGTTTTTGGGATTGTTAGGCACCGTCTGGGGCGTGATGGATACTTTCACCGGCGTGGCCGAGGCGGGGAGCGCGAATCTGGCCGCAATGGCGCCGGGCGTTTCGGGCGCGCTCATTACGACGGTGACCGCGCTCTGCGTCGCCATCCCGGCGATGTTTGGCTACAATTTTCTCGTCACCAGCATCCGCGCGATGACGGTGGAGATGGATAATTTCGCGGCCGAACTCGCCTCCGAGTTCGAGCACAAATACGTCGAGCACGGCAGTCGCGTTTCCGATTTCCGCCGATGAAAGGCAGCATGGCTAAGGAAAGCAGGGACGCAGGAAGGTTTGTAACCCTGAAGGTTTTTCCTGCGTTCCTGCTTTCCTGAGAGATCCTCGCCATGCGCCGTTATTCCAGCCGCACTTCGCTCTCGACGCTCTCGGAGATCAACATCACTCCGCTGCTCGACCTCGCCTTCGTCCTCCTGATCATTTTCATGATCACGACGCCGCTGCTCGAGAACAGCAAGACGCTCATCATTCCCTCCAGCGGCACGACGAACGCGCCGATCAATCCCGCCGCCGTCCAGACCCTCTCGATGGATCGCAACGAAGTCGTTAGGCTAAATGAAGAGGTGGTCGCGGCGGCGGACCTGCCGGGGCGGCTCGCCGCTTTGCGGGAGACCGATCCCAACGTCGCCGTGGTCATTCGCCCCGATCGCGAATTGCCGGTGCAGAAGCTGGTCGGTCTGATGGACGCGCTGCAGCGGGCCGAGATCACCAAGGTCGGGATCGCGACGCAGGAAGAAACGCCGGCGCGATGACCCGCGATGCGCGTTTCTGGCGCAACGTCACCGTCGTCGCGCTGATCCACGTCGCCGTTCTGCTCGGTCTGCTCTGGTGGAGTCGCACCCCCCGCCCCGCGCCGAAGAATATCGTCTGGATGGAAGGAGGCGCGGGCGGAAGCAGCGCCGCTGCTGCCGTGGCCGAGCCGCCGGCGGAAACGCCGCCACCGGAAACGCCGCCGGTAGCCACGCCTAACGAGTCGCCGGAAGAAGCGCCCACCCCGGAAGTCGTTCCGAGCGCGAAGAGCGAAATCGAGCTTCCTTCCGCAACTCCCTCGGCCACGCCCACCCCCACGGCAACGCCCACCCCGACCCCAGAGAAAACGCCCACACCGAAACCGACTCCAAAGCGAACCCCCAAACCCACGCCCGCGCCGACGCCGAAGAAAAAGAAGACGCCCAAGCCCACCGCCACGCCGAAGAAAAAGGCGACGCCGAAACCAAAGGCGAAACCGACGCCGGATGAAGAGGACGAAGAGACCGCAAAAAAGAAAGCCGCCGCGAAAAAGGCGTTAGCCAAGGAAGAGGAAAGTGCTGAGGAAACGCCGGCTAAAAAATCCGCCAAACAAGCCACCGCCGCCGGCGACGATGAGACCGGCGCTACGAAAGGCGAAGGCGGCTCGGGCGGTCATGGCAAGGGCAGTGGGGGCGCCTCCGAGTTCGGCTGGTACGGCGGCATGTTGCACGACCGTTTCTACAGCGAATGGGTCCAGCCGACTTCGGTGGTGCACAGCGGAAATCTTTCCGTCCTCCTGCGCATTCGCATTCAAAAAGACGGTCGCATTTCCGATTACTCGATCTCGAAATCTTCCGGCAACCCGGTGGTCGACGACTCGGTGACGGCCGCAGCCGCCCGGGTGAAACGGGTCGACCCGTTACCCGCCGGGCTGGGCGACGATTCTTATGACGTGAACATCAACTTCGAATTAAGCTCCGGACCATGAGAGCCATCCTGCGAGTAACTTTAGCGGCGGTCTTTTGCCTAACGACAACGCCACTGGTCCGGGCCGCCGATGTGCCCACGATCACGGTGAGCAAGGGCGATCGGATCAACCTCAATCTGGCCGGCCTCACCGGCGGGGAAGGCTCGACCGCCACCCGCATCGTGGAGAAAGACCTGAGCATCTCCGGGTTGATCAATCTGAGCAGCGCCAACGCTTCCTACACCGTGAGCGGCCAGGCGGCCGGCGGGAGCTTGCAAGGCCAGGTGGTCGATCACAGCGGCGGCACCGTCCTTTCGAAAACGTACAACGGCGCCGCGAGCGAGAACGCGCATCAGTTCGCCAACGACATCATCGAAACGCTGACCGGCAACAAAGGCCTGGCCGGGAGCAAGATTGCTTTCATCGCCACGCGCAGCGGGCGCAAGGAAGTCTACGTGGCCGATTACGACGGGGCGCACGTGCGGCAACTGACGCATGACAACACCATCAGCGTCCATCCGTCGCTCAGCCCGGATGGGCGGCGCCTCGCTTACACCGGTTACCAGAGCGGTTATGCGGATGTTTACGTGATCGATCTGGCGAGCGGCGCCCGCAATCGCATCGTCAACTTCCCAGGCACGAACAGCGGCGCCGCTTTCTCGCCGAATGGCAGCCGTCTGGCCCTCACGATCAGCAAAGATGGCAACCCCGAGCTTTACACGGTGAGCGCGAGCGGGGGGGGAGCGCAGCGGCTCACCCGCACCCGCGGGGTCGAGTCGGGGCCGACCTGGTCGCCCGATGGCGATTCGATCATCTACTCCTTCGACGGCTCGGGCGGGCCGCAACTTTACCGCATCTCCGCGAGCGGCGGGACGGGCCGGCAGATTTCGACCGGTTACGGCTATTGCACCGAACCGGATTGGTCGCCGGACGGGAAAAAAGTGACGTTCAACGTGCGCTCGGGCGGTGAGTTCCAGATCGTGGTGCTCGACCTCGCGGGCGGCGGCAAGCGCATCGTCGGCACGGGCGAAGATCCGGTCTGGGGGCCGGATTCGCGGCATGTGATTTTCAGCGACGGCGGGACGCTTTACATGGTCGACACCGTGAACAGCCAGAAGACCAAAGTGCTCGACGGGCTGGGGAAAATCACCGAACCAAGCTGGTCTCATTAGTTAGAGGACGTCTAAGAACTCGAGTGGGTCTGGGAATTGTAGGGCGGGCGCTTCGCCTGCCTCGGTTCCTCCTCCGGCAGAAACTGGGCAACCGAAGCGGTCGCCCTACAATCTTCCGCCAGTCGCGCCCTCTTCGCTTTGGAAGCGGCGGGCGAAAAGGGCGATCGGCAATCCGATCAAAAACATATGCACCATCAGACCGGTGATGGTGGCGAGAGCGGAGGCCTTGAAGTGGGGAGCGCGGGAAAGCGGGAGCACGACCAGGTTCATAAAATAGTAAATGGCCAGGCCATATCCGAGCCCACAAAGCAGGGCGCGCCGCCGCAGGATGGCGAAACGCCGGCTGGCCAGGCAGTAGATGAAAGCGAATCCGAGGGCGATGAGGAAATGGAGGAGGACCCCGAGAACCATACTCGTTAGGCCGAGCTGAAAAGAAACCGGGCCGAGGAGTCCGCTCGCCACCGCCTGGGGAACTCTCCCCACGGCGACTCCGCGGAAAGCGGCAAAGAGACAGGCGTAAGTGAGGTCGCAAGCGCCTCCCACCAGCCCGCCGAGCAAGATCGCCTGGGCGATCCTCATTCGCTCGGTGGTGGTCTCGCTCATCCTCGGTTCGCGCACGAAGGAAGTTCGCTCCCCAGTGGGGAGCGACAAGGCCCACTTCATCCGCCAACGGGTAGCCCACTTCGCCTAACGAGACTAGCGTTGCTCAGCTTGTGAAGGGGCCAGGCCGGTGAAAGATTGGTCGGTGAGAAAAAAGGCGCCGACCCCGCGGGAAACGAAACCCCTCCCGCGGCGGCGGCGGTCGATTATCGCCTTCGAAATGGTGCGGCTCGACCGCGCCTCCTCCGAGCCGATGTGGCAGCAACTTTATCGGCAGATTCGGGCGCAACTGGAATCGGGAAATTTCGAGCGCCGCTTTCGCCTCCCCTCTTCCCGAACCCTCGCGAGCGATCTCGGCGTCTCCAGAATGACGGTGAAGCTGGCCTTTGCCAGGCTGCAGGCGGAAGGCTATCTCCGCACGGCAAAAGGCTCGGGCACTTACGTCGCCGATCGGCTCCCGAAGGAGTTCCTGATCGCGCCCAAACCGACCCTCCCGCCAGCGCGGGAACGGACTCCGCGTTTCGCCGATCGAGTGGAAACCTTGCTGGATCCGCGCACCCCGGAGCAGCTCAATTATGGCGCCGGTGGCCCGCCGGGGCTCACCTTCCTTTCCGGCTTTCCGGCGGTCGATGAATTCCCCATCGCCACTTGGGAACGGTTGCGCGCCGAGGTCCTGGAGCAAAAAGGCTCGCATCTGCTCCGCTACGCCTCCAGTCGGGGCGAGCTCGATCTGCGCAAAGCGCTCGCCGCCTACCTCTGTGACTTCCGCGGCGCGCGCTGCCATCCCGAACAGATTTTGGTCGTCGCGGGCCTGCAGCAAGCTCTGCTTCTTTGCGCCTTGGCTTTGGTCAATCCCGGGGAAGCCGCCTGGACGGAAGACCCGGGTTACCATCAAGCCCGCCGGGTCTTTGCTTTCGCCGGGGCCCGAGTCGTGCCTCGCCCGCTGGATCGCGAAGGGATGGTCCTGGCCGGAAGCAAAGCCCGCGATCTTCCCAAGCTCATCTACGTCACTCCTTCGCATCAATTCCCGCTCGGAGTCACCATGAGTCTGAAGCGGCGCGAGGCCTTGCTCCAGTTTGGGCGGGAGCACGATGCCTACATCCTGGAGGATGACTATGATTCCGAATTTCGCTTTGACGGCCCACCGCTCCCTTGTCTGCAAGGGCTGGATGAGGTCGGCCGCGTGATTTACGCCGGCTCCATGAGCAAGATTCTCTATCCCTCGGCCCGGCTCGGCTATGTCATTGCGCCGGAGCGGATGATTTCGTCCCTGGTGAAAATCCGCTCGGTCATGGATCAGCATTCGCCTCCGATCGATCAGGCGACCCTGGCCCGTTTCATTGCCGAGGGTTACTTCCTGAGCCACGTCCAGCGCATGCGCACGATTTATCGGGAGCGACGCGAGTATTTTCTCGAGCAATTCCAGCGCCGCCTGGGCCAGCACTTTACTTTGGAAGAGGACTCGGCCGGCTTGCATATCGTGGCCTGGCTGCGCCGCGCCGAAGACCTGGCTCGCTTCAATCGGGCGCGCGAATCCACCGGGATGATTCCGACGATGCTTTCGGTCTTCTGCATCAAAGCGAAGTTACCGCCCGCCTTTGTTTTTGGCTTCGCCCCCTGGTCGCGCGCCCAGATCAAGGAAGGTCTGACCAAGTTAGCGAAGGCCTTCGACCAGGAACGCGCGAAGAGCCGCTCCGCACGCGCACAGAAGAGCTGATGCCGGCTAAGCTAAGGCGAGTTTTCTAACTGCCGGAACCAGCGCAGAGCATCCGCGAGGTAGCTGAGCCGGAAAACGTGGCCTTCGCTAAAGGTAGCGAAGCGAATTCGAGTAAAGCCGGTCTTGCGCAGGGAGAGCTTGACTTCCATTTGTTCCTCGGGCCGGGCGATCGTATCTCCCTGCCCGCTACTTATAAAGATAGGAGTATCGAGAAAGGCGCGGCCCGGCTGTAACTGGCGATACCCCTCACTCAGCCGGTCCTCGTTAATTCCTGTGAGGTAAATTCCACTCAAGTGGCAGCCAGCCCGGGCCAGCAAGGGAGCGACGATTCCAGCCGTCTTCGCCCCTCCGGAAAAGCCGGCGCAGGCCACGGGCCACTTAGGCGAGCCGGGGAAGCTGCGATAAAGAGCATCCAGCGCCGCCAGAGTCATAGCCGAGCGCCAGGAAGCGCTATCGTGTCGCGGCGCCGCCGTGCCGTCCCCCGCAAGCAGAACCCAGCCCTCGCTCAGCCCGGTCTTCAGGTAGAAATCGGAAAGATCGCCGCCGTTCGTCCGATGATTATCGTTCGTCGATAAGACGATCAGGACCGGCCAGCTCTTCCTCGGGTCGAAATTCTGCGGGACCGCGAGAACCGCGATGGCGTGGCTGGGCGGATGGTTCCCGCCTTCCGTGGCGTATTGTTTCTCCTGCGGACTCAGTGGCGCCCGCGCGCGGACGAGCCCGCCTGGGACGATGTTCGTCCCGGCAAAGCGCAGCGCCGCGCTCGCCGGCGCCGTGGCTACGCCAGCCCAGCAAGCTAAGGCGATCGCAACCGTGATCCTCGCCATCGTAGTCATACCTTTTTGTGCAGAGAACCCGCTCGCCTGCAAGTGAGTCGACTCCCATCCACAAAGGGCGGCCGCGCGTCTTCCCCTCGTGGGAGTGGCCAAGCGGGTTGCTCGTTCTCGGCCAAGTGGGTCTTGTGGCGGTTCGCTGCTGCCTTACGCAGGAGATGACTTGAAAACAGCGGCGACCACAAAGCGTATTGGCTTTCTCGGCTTCGACGGCGTCGCGACGCTCGATCTTCTCGCGCCTTTGGAGGCTTTCGCCCGGGCGCGCATCGCCGGGTCCGGGCCCTGTTATGAGATAGTCCTGCTCGGCCTAACGAATAAACGTTTCGTCTCTGCGTCGGGCGTGGTGTTGAAAGCCCAGACCACGATCGCAGCCGCCTCGGATCTCGATACATTGCTCATCCCGGGCGGGCGTGGACTACGCGAAGCGGCGCTTGGCCGAGTTCTCTCCGCCTGGCTCGCCGCCCAGGAAAAACCGCCGCGCCGTTTCGCCGCCGTGGCGACCGGCATCTACGCCCTGGCTCAGGCCGGTCTGCTCGACGAGCGGCAAGTCGCCACGCACTGGCGTGTCCGGCGCGATCTGGCCCAAAGTTTTCCCAGCCTGCGGGTCCACTCGACCTCTTCCTTCGTCAAAGACGGGTCGTTCTACACTTGTGGGGGCGGCGCCGCCGGGGTGGAGATGGCGATGTTCCTCATCCAGGAAGATTTCGGCGCGGCGGTCGCCCTCGCGGTGGCGCGCGAACTCGAGATTCATCTCCGCCCTCCCGGGGACGACGAACCCGGCTTCGAGCCCGCCACTTGCCGGCCCGGGCCCGCCGATCGGCTGGCCGATCTGCCTTCTTTTATCGCGACTCATTTGCGGGAAGCGCTCTCGGTTGAAGCCCTCGCCGGCCGCGCCGGGCTCTCCCGCCGTCATTTCGATCGGCTCTTTCGTTCTCTCTTTCACACTTCGCCGGCGGAGTTTGTCGAACAGATGCGCCTGGGAGAGGCGCGCCGGCGGCTTTTCCTGCCGCACTACAGCGTGGCCAGCGTAGCCGGCTCGGTCGGTTACAAAGACCCCGATGTCTTCCGGCGCGCTTTTGCCCGCCGCTTCGGCGCGACCCCGCGGGCCTTCCGCAAGCGCGTCCCTCTTCGCGCCGTCCCCGCGCCCGTCGCTCATTCTGCGACCCACTCCGCTCTCCTGGCAGAGAAAAAAGCCGCCTGAGACGGCGGGGGAAATTCAGACCCCGGCCGCGCCGATCGCTGCATTTTCCACAGGGAAGTATTTGCTCCCCGTCCCGCGAAAAGCCTGGCGCTCTGTCATCCCGAGGCTGGCGCAGCGCGCCGAGGGATCTCACGTTTGCTCTGATGGGTCCATCTTCTTTGAAGAACGACGCCGAGACCTTGCGCGAGATCCCTCGCCGTCTGCGCGGGCTCGGGATGACAAAATGGGAGTGGGTCAGCGAACGCAAAGCGCCGGCCGGCATGAACGATAACAGACCAGGGAAACGACTACAGGAGCGCGAGCGATTTGCCTTCGCGTTGCGCGACCTGCTCGAGCGTGCATTGCCGCGGCGGCTTGTCTTTGCGCCACCGGACAATCTTCGTCCCGTGCCGGAAACGGCCGCCGGTAAAATGATCGTAGGTCACTTCCACCACCTGACTGGGCGCGACCGGTTCCCATTCCGCGCTCCGCTCGGTGCTCCAGCGGCTCGGGCCGCCCGGGGCGTTGCCGGTGAAACCGGGCGGCTTTTTCAGCGCTTCGAACTTCTTCGTTAGGCCAGGTTTTTCGCTCGCCTTGAAGGCCGAGGTGTAGCCGACGTGATGGAGCAATCCGGCCTCGTCGTAAAGCCCGAGCAGGAGCGAACCGAGGACGCGCGCACCCGTCGCGTAGCGGAAGCCGCCGACCACACAATCGACCGTGCGGATTTGTTTTATCTTCACCATCGCGGTGCGCTCGCCGGAGGCGTAAGCGGCCGCCAGACGTTTGCCGATGAGGCCGTCGAGATCGCCGCCGACTTTGGCAAACCACTTCTGCGCCTGCCGCAGCTCGGTCGTGGCCGGAGAGAGGCGGATTTGCTTTTCGTTAGGGAAAAATTTCGCGGCAAACTTTTCGAGCGCGGCACGGCGCTCCGGCAGGAAGTTCTCGAGGAGCGATTCGCCGTCCGTGCCGGCGAGCAGATCGAAGACGACGAACATCGCGGGAAGCGCCGCGGCCAGCTTTTGCACGCGACTGGCCGCCGGGTGGAGGCGCAGCTGCAACTCGTCGAAGGAAAGCGCGCCCTCGATCGGGATGACCAGTTCGCCATCGAGGACGAACTTTTTCGCCTTCAGCTCGCCTAACGACTTCACGACATCGGGAAAATAACGGGCGAGCGGTTGGCCGGCCTTTGATTGCAGATAAACGTCGTCGCCGTCGCGGAAGGCGAGGCAGCGGAAGCCATCCCATTTCGGCTCGTACTGCCAGCCGGCGTCGCTCGGGATTTCGTCGACCGAACGCGCTTCCATCGGCGGGAGCGGAGGCTGCAGCGGCATGCGTAAACGTAGCACAGCCGTCTCGGCGGTGTGGCGACCCACCGGCAGGATGCCGGTGCTACGGTAGCGCCGCGGCGCCAGCTTGGGCGGTCGCTTCCCTTTTCGCACCGCGCCGCTCACCGGGAGGTAGGCGAGTTCCGTGCGGTCGGCCGCGCTCCGTAGGAGCAACCCGCCCCGGCTCATGTCGCCCCGGCCGACGAAATCCGCCGGGAACCGCAGGCGCTCGCGCAGGCTCTCCAGGAGCACGCTGACGTATTTGCCGGTGGCGATGCTGCCGAGCAGGACCACCTCACAGGTCGGCGTCAATTGCCTAACGAGCCGGCGCAGATCGCGCTCCAGCGGCTGGCGATAGCGCGGGTCGTTCTCCTCGATATCGACCTCGGCGAATTCCCGCAAATCCGCCAGCGTGATCGGGGTCAAAGCCGGCACCAGACCGCGCGTCGGGGTGATCACGAGCACGCGCTCGAAGTCGGTCGCGAAGGTATTGGCGTAGGCCAGTTTCCCGCGGAAGTAGAGCCCGCTCAGAAAGGTGAAAACTTCGCCTAACGACACCGCTTCGCCGGCGCCCAGGCGCTGCGCGAGCGCAAACTGCCCGCGCCCGCCCAGAAGCATTTGGGCGCGGCGGCCGCCCGCGTAGGCGGGCGAGAGGAGAAAGGTGCGCGTCATGGTGTAGTGTCCGCTGTCCTCAGCGGAAAGGTATTTTGGCCAGGCGGGGCGTCCTGCGCTGAGACAGCGCATGCTACATGAAATCCGGTTTCCTGGAAAAATTGATCGAACGCCTCGGCCGGGTCGGGCCGGAAGAAGTGCAGAGTTACCTGCTCCGGCTGGCGCAGGAAAAAGGATTTTTCGAGACGATTTTTAATTCCATCCAGGAAGGCATCATCGTGACCGACGCGCGCGGGCGGATCACTTACCTGAACGACGCGGCGTGCGATCTTTTCGGCCTGGAGGGCGACTCCTCGATCGGCAAACCGCTCGAAGAACGGGTGCGCGGGCTCGATTGGCCGGCTCTCTCGCAATCGGACGCGATCCTCAGCCGGGACATGGAGATTTTTTACCCGACGAATCGGTTCATTAATTTCTACGTCGTCCCGCTCGTGATCGAACGGCGCGCGACCGCGCAGGTATCGGAAACGGTCGGGCACGCCATGATCCTGCGCGACATCACGGAAAGCCGGCGCTCGACCGAGGAGACGATCGAGTCGGAGCGCATCTCGGCGCTCACTTTGCTGGCCGCGGGCGTGGCCCACGAGATCGGGAATCCCCTCAACTCGCTCCACATCCACCTGCAATTGATGGAGCGGAAAGTGCGCAAACTGAGCGCCGCCGAAGACAAGCGCGAGCTCCAGGAATCGATCGACATCGCGCGGGCCGAGATCAGCCGCCTCGACTCGATCGTGACCCAATTTCTGCGCGCCATCCGTCCCTCGAAGCCGCAGCTCCAGCCGGAAAACGTCAACGCGCTGATCGAGGAGACGGTGCGCTTTTTCCAGCCGGAAATAAAAGACCGCGACCTCGTGGTCGAGACGGAATTGCGCTCCGACCTGCCGCCGCTCCAGCTCGATCGCGACCAGATGAAGCAAGTCTTCTACAACGCGATCAAGAACAGCTTCGAAGCGATGAAACACCGCGGCATCCTGCGCATCGGGACCGACCGCGACGACACCCACGTCAAGATCAGTTTCCGGGACACTGGCGGCGGGATTTCGGCGGAAAATCTGAGCCGCGTCTTCGAGCCCTATTTCACCACCAAAGCGGCCGGTTCCGGGCTCGGTTTGCTGATCGTGCGTCGGATCGTGCGCGAGCACGGCGGCGAATTGGCGATCGAGAGCAGCGAAGGCAAAGGGATGACGCTGACCATCCGGCTGCCCTTTATCGATCGCCGGGTGCGGATGCTGACCGAAGGGAAGGATGAAGGGGAATCAACCTAACGACCGCGAACCTGGAGGGCTGAGCTCCGCGAAGCCGGGCAAGGAAGAAGAGAGCCGGGAGGAGTCGGCAACCCGCGCGGCCCGGATTCGCAGGAGCTCATCCCTCCAGGATCGAGATCGACAAAGGAAGGCTCCGGCCCATTTCAGCCCGCGGGAACGGGACGCCCGCTCGATCATTATTTTCGTGACGATTTGCACGTTTCGGCGCAGGCCGCTGCTCGCCAATGCTGCCGCGGAAGAGTTGCTCGTCGACGCCTGGCAGCGGGCCGATCGGTGGAGGATTGGCCGTTATGTCATCATGCCGGATCACATGCATTTTTTCTGCGGGCCGGCTTTTTTCCCCGGGCATCCATTCAAGGCCTGGCTGAGTTATTGGCGGAACGATGTCACCCGGCGATGGCCGCGTCGGGAGGAGACGCCGATCTGGCAACCAAACTTCTGGGATCGGCAATTGCGGCGCGAGGAATCATACGCGCGGAAGTGGGGTTACGTGATGAATAATCCGGTGCGCCAGGGTCTGGTCGACTGCGCGGAGGACTGGCCATACCAAGGCGAGCTAAATGTCCTGCATTGGCACGACTAGACCGCAGCCGTCGTTTGGCTTGGAGGGCGGAGCTCCGCGACGCCGCGCACGGAATGACGCCACGCGCGGAATGCACCTGCCGCTTCGGATTCGCGGAGCTCATCCCTCCAGCTATGTTGCGCAGAATCGTCTTTCTTCCATGCAATCCACCATCCTCATCGTCGACGACGAGAAGCATACCCGCGACGGGTTGCGCACTTTGCTCGATGACCACTACGACACCTATGTCGCGGCGGATATGGCGAGCGCGCTCGATGTGCTGGAACACGATCAGATCGATCTTCTCCTGACCGATCTGCGGCTGGGCGGCGACGATGGCATGGCCTTGATCGAGCGCGCCCTGCAACTGCCCCGTCCGCCGGTGTGCATCATGATGACGGCCTACGGCTCGGTCGATACCGCGGTCGAGGCGATGAAGCGCGGGGCCTACGATTTCGTGACCAAGCCGCTCAATCTCGACAAGGTGGAAATGCTGGTGGCGCGCGCCCTCGGGAGCCGCCGCCTGGAGCAGGAGAATCGCGCGCTCCGCCAGGAAGTGGATGAACGTTTCGCGCTCGAGAACTTGTTAGGCGAATCGGCCGCCCTCCGCGAAGTGCTCGACACCATCCGGCAGGTGGCGCCCTCCTCGGCCAATATTTTGCTCGAAGGGGAGAGCGGGACGGGTAAGGAATTGGCGGCGCACGCCCTCCATAATTTGAGCCGGCGGCACCAGGGGAAATTCGTCACCGTGCATTGCGCGGCGCTTTCCCCGCAGTTGCTCGAGAGCGAGCTTTTCGGTCATGAAAAAGGCTCTTTCACCGGCGCGCATGAGCGGCGCATTGGACGTTTCGAGCAGGCCAACTGCGGGACCATTTTCCTGGATGAAATCGGCGAGATCGACGCCACCACGCAAATTAAGTTGCTCCGGGTGATCAGCGAAGAACGCGCTTTCGAACGCGTCGGCGGCTCGCAAACTTTGCACGCCGACGTGCGCCTGATCGCGGCCACGAACAAGAACCTTGAGACCATGGTGAGCGAGGGGAAATTCCGCGACGACCTCTATTTTCGCCTCAACGTGGTGAAAATAACCATGCCCCCTCTGCGCGATCGGAAAGAAGATATTCCGCTTCTCGTTCGCGCCTTTTTGCGCCATTTCTCTAAAGCGAATGAGAAACCGACGCTCGATATCACCTCCGACGCGATGAATACGCTGCTCGCTTACGATTGGCCGGGGAACGTGCGCGAGCTGCGCACCGCGCTCGAGCACGGCGTGGTCATGACCACCGGCGCGAAGGTAACGGTGCGCGATCTGCCGGCGGCCGTGCGCCAGGCGGCCGGCGCGAACTTGCCGGGCAGCCGCAAAGGGTCCGAAGACAAAGCGAGCCCGCTCGATCTTCGCGCGACCGAGCTGCGCGTCATCCGGCAAGCTCTCGCCACGACCCGTGGCAACATTACTGCTGCGGCGAAAAAGCTCGGCATTTCCCGCCGCACGCTGCACCGCAAGATCAACGAGATGAACGAAGAGAAATCCCTGGAGGAGAAATCCGAAATCCGAAGGAGAGGCGAATGATTAAAATTCAAAATCCGACAGAGCCGCTCGCGGCATCTCCGTTTCGAGATTTGCTCCTGCGAGCATTCGATATTCCTTCGGATTTCGATCTTCGATATTCGGATTTTCATCCCGATCTTTCAACCCATGGCCGGTAGCGCCGATTTCGTTCAGCGAACGATCCACGGGCTGGAAACGGGCGGCGCCGCCCTCTGGATTCGCCGCGCCCTCGTGGTGGTGGTGATCGCCGGGCTCTCGCTCTTTTATTTGCTCCACGAATTCCGTGGGCTCGCCACTTCGCAGGCGATGGATCAGGCGCAGATCGGGCGCGCTTTGCTGCACGGGCGCGGTTGGACGACGGAATTCGCGCGGCCGCTCGCGGTCGGGCAACTCCAGCGTAACGGGAAAGATCCGGCGCAGAAAATCTGGACCGACACCTACAACGCGCCGCTCCCGCCGTTAGTCGACGCGATCGCGCTCCTGCCGGTGAAATCCCACCTCCAGATGACGCCGCGCGACACCATCTACACCGGCGACAAAATGATCGTGCTCGTCGCGATCCTGCTTTTTCTCGCCTCGGTCGCCGTTTTGTATTTCATCGCGCGCCTGCTCTTCGATCGATCGGTCGCGCTGATGAGTTGCGGGCTGATTCTGGCCTGCGACATGATTTGGCAATACTCGCTCTCGGGTTTGCCCCAGATGTTGCTCCTGCTGCTCTTCAACCTGACCCTTTACGCCCTCGTCCGCGCGGTCGAAGCGCAAGCGCTCGGCCTGCGGGTCGGCGTCTGGCTGGCGGGCGCCGGGGTGGGTTTCGGGCTCCTCGCTTTATCGCATGCGCTGACTATTTGGCTCTTCGTGCCCGCGCTGATTTTTTGCGGGTTTTACTTCCGGCCGCGCCTCTGGGCGGCGGTGCTGGTGCTGGCTCCTTTCGTTCTGCTCTACACGCCCTGGCTGATCCGGAATTACCTGGTCTGCGGCAATCCCGGCGGGGTCGCCATCTTCTCGTTTTTCGATCACATCGGGATGAGCGAAGCGGGCCATATGCGCCATCTCGCGATCGATTACTCCGGGCTCGCGCCGGGCTTTTGGCGGGCTAAAATTACCAACAACCTGATCGAGCAGGCCGGGAAGATTTTGCATTATTTTGGCTGGAACCTGGTCGCGCTTTTCTTTTTCGGCGCGTTGCTCCATCCCTTCCGCCGGGTCGGGACAGCGACGGTGCGCTGGCTCGTCCTGGCCATGTGGCTCGGCGCCGTCCTGGGGATGGCGGTCTATGGCATCACCGAGGAACAAGGGATGGCGGCGAATCAGCTCCACCTCCTTTTCCTCCCGATCATGACCTGTTTCGGGCTCGCTTACCTGCTCGTGCAGTGGGGCCGGCTCGGGATCAATTACCGGATCGCGCGGATCGGCTTTCTCGTTCTCCTCTTCGTGCTCTGCGGGCTGCCCATGATCTTCAATTTCGCTTTCAGCCCGAACCAGGGCGGGCTCCGTTGGCCGCCTTACGTCCCGCCCTACATCGCGGTCATCGGCGATTGGATGCAGCCTAACGAAATCACCGCTACCGACATGCCTTGGGCGGTCGCCTGGTATGCCGATCGGCGCGCCGTCTGGCTGCCGGATTCGATCAAAACCTTTACCGATTTTAACGACTACAACTTTCTCGGGGGCCGCCTCAACGCCATTTATCTCACGCCGATCAGCGGGAGCGACAACACCTTGCGCGACATTCTGAAGGGCGAATATCGCGATTGGTCTGCGCTCATTTTGCGCAGCGTCGACCTGCAGAAGTTCCCGCTGAAATGGGCCACCTTGCTCGGGCTCGAGAACGAATGCGTTTTCTTTAGCGATCACGATCGGCAAAAGATCGCCACCGAGCCGGGGACGTGACCGCGCGGAAGAAGATCTTCGGGACGGATGGCGTCCGCGGAGTGGCCAACGTCGAGCCGGTGACCGCGGAGACGGCGCTGAAATTGGGGCGGGCCGCGGCCCACGTCTTCACCAAACTGAATCCGCGGGAGCACGCCGCCGGGTTGCGCCCGAAAATCGTCCTCGGCAAAGACACGCGTCTCTCCGGTTACATGCTGGAGAACGCGCTCGTCGCCGGGATCACGTCGTTAGGCGTGGACGTCCTCCTGATCGGGCCGTTGCCCAGCCCGGGCGTCGCTTACATCACCCGTTCGCTCCGGGCGGATGCCGGGATCGTCCTGTCCGCATCCCATAATTCCTACGAAGACAACGGGATCAAATTCTTCCGGCACGACGGCTACAAGCTGGATGACGAGATCGAGCGCCAAATCGAACAACTGGTGTTTACGGGTGAGATCGATGCGGTGCGGCCGACCGCGGGTAAGATAGGGCGCGCCACCCGCATCGACGACGCTCTCGGGCGCTACGTCGAGTTCGCCAAGGCCAGTTTTCCCCGCAAACTTTCCCTCGAAAAAATGCGCATCGCGGTCGATGTCGCCAACGGGGCCGGCTACAAGTCGACACCCTGCATTCTGCGCGAGCTCGGGGCCGACCTCACGGTGGCGCACAACCAGCCGAACGGGACCAACATCAATGCTGGTTGCGGGAGCACCCACCCGGAGGAAATCCAGCGGCTCGTCCGCGAATCCGGCGCCATGATCGGGATCGCCAACGATGGCGACGCCGACCGCGTGCTCCTCTGCGACGAACAGGGCGAGATCGTGGATGGCGACGAGATTCTCGCCATCGCCTCGGTCGATTTGTTAGGCAGTGGCCAGCTCGCCCAGAACACGCTGGTCGCCACGGTCATGAGCAATTTCGGCCTGGACGAAGCGCTCGCCGCGCACGGCGGCAAAGTCGTCCGGACGCAGGTGGGCGATCGCTACGTGATCGAAGAAATGGTGCGGCAGAAGCTCAATCTCGGCGGGGAACAAAGCGGGCACATGATTTTCCGGGATTTCACCACCACGGGCGACGGGATCATCAGCGCGCTGCAGATCCTGCGAATCATGCAGGAAACGGAGCAGCCGCTGAGCGCGTTGAAGAAGTGCCTAACGAAATATCCGCAGGCGCAGCGCAACCTGCGGGTCAAGGAAAAGCCGGCCCTGGAGACGTTACCCGCGGTGATGCAGTTAGTGAGCGACGCCGAGCAGGAACTGGACGGGAAAGGCCGCGTGCTCCTGCGTTATTCCGGGACGGAGCCGAAAATTCGGCTGCTCATCGAAGGCCGCGACAGCTCGCAGATCGATCGGCAGGCGAACGAGATTGCGCAGGCGATCGAGGCCGCGATCGGAGTGTAGACGTTCGCTCTGCGAAAGGATGTGTGCGTCGTGCCGGGAAACGGGTGGCGTCTGTCATCCCGAGGCTGGCGCAGCGCGCCGAGGGATCTCACGGTTGCTCTGATGGGTCCATTTGTCCTTGAAGCCGACACCGAGGCCTTGCGCGAGATCCCTCGCCGTCTCCGCGGGCTCGGGATGACAACCTGAGGGCGGGCCAGTGAACGCAGGGCACCGCCAGAGGTTGAACGCAAAATACAGGCCCTTCACAGCGAAACGTCTACAGGTTTGACTGCCGCTTTCTTTTTCCTGCGTTCCTGCTTTCCTCATCTCGCCATCATGCAGCTCACCCAAGTCGTCGAAGCGCTCCTCATCAGCGCGCAAAAACCGCTCACCCCACCAGAGCTGGCCAGCGCGATCCAAGGCGCGGGCGGAGAGGACGAACTCACCCCTAACGAATTTGCCAAAGTGAGCGCGGCGGAAATCGCGGCCGCCCTCGAGCAGTTAAAAATCAACTACCTCGAGCAGGAACGCGCCTTTCAGTTGGTCGAGCGCAACGACGGCTGGCAACTGGCCAGCGCTCCCGCCTACGCCCGTTGGGTGCGACAGCTTTTTCCCGCGCTCAAACCCGCGCGCCTGACCCCGCCGTCCCTGGAAACACTCGCCATTATCGCCTACCGCCAGCCCATTACCCGCGGCGATGTCGAAGCCGTGCGCGGAGTCGCCATCGAGAGCGTGCTGCAGACTTTGATGGAACGCGGGCTGGTCAAAATCGCCGGCCGCGCCGAGGTCCCGGGGCGGCCGTTGCTTTACGAAACGACCCAGTTTTTTCTCGAACACTTCGGGTTGCGCGATCTCGACGAGCTGCCGAATTCCGACGAACTTAAGCGCCGCGAACTGCCGAAGGCGCCACTCCCGCCCGCCGCCGCGGAGGCTGAGGCGGCGGCCGAGCCCGTCGCGGAAAGTGCACCGGGCGCGTGACATTCCCCGCAATGCGGCGATTCTAGGGCGCGGAAGGTTTTAAGAATGAAGAAATTTGCTTTTGGTTGCGGAGGAATCCTGCTCGTCGTCGCGTTCATCGCGGTCATCATCGCCATCGCGGTGGCCGGGAAATACAACACGCTGGTCAAGCTCGACCAGAGCGTGAACCAATCCTGGGCGCAGGTGCAGAATGTCTACCAGCGGCGCGCGGATCTCATTCCGAACCTGGTCAATACCGTGGCCGGTGCGGCGAATTTTGAAAAATCGACCCTCACCGCGGTGACCGACGCGCGCGCCAGCGTCGGGCGCGTGCAGCTCGATCCGAACAAGGCGCCGTCCGACGCCGCGCAACTCCAGCAATTTCAAGCGGCCCAAGGCCAGTTGAGCAATGCGCTCTCCCGCCTCCTCGTGGTGAGCGAGAATTATCCGGACTTGAAGGCGAACGCCAATTTCCAGCAGTTGCAAGCGCAGCTCGAAGGCACGGAAAATCGCATCACAGTCGAGCGCGGGAATTTCAACCAAACGGTGCAGGCTTATAACACGGCGGTGCGCAGTTTCCCGACGGTCCTCTTTGCTGGCATCCTCGGCTTTCCGCCGAAGCCGTTCTTCAACGCGCAACCCGGCGCGGAGAAGGCGCCGCCGGTGAAGTTTGATTTCAGCAACGGCACGCCCGCGCCCGCTCCGGCGGCGACACCCTGAGGATTCTCCCCAAACTCCCGATGGCGCCAGCGATGAGGACGCGGATTTTTCTCGCGATCGCCGCGCTGTTTTTGGCGGCGCTCAGCCCGGCTTGGGCCGAGAAGCTGCCGGACAAACCGGCGGGTTATTTTAACGACTACGCCGGCGTGGTCGATCGGCCGACGGCGCTGGCCTTGAACGAGAAGCTGGCGCAATTCGAACGTGACACTTCGAACCAAGTGGTGGTTGCGATTTATCCGACGATGGAAAGCGAATCATCGGTCGAGGATTATGCTCAACGCGTCGCCCAAACTTGGGGGGTGGGGCAAAAAAATCGCAGCCAGGGCAACGGCGTAGTCCTTCTCGTCTTCATTGCCGAACGAAAGATTTCAATCCAGGTCGGTTACGGGCTGGAGGGTGCCTTGCCGGATGCGATCGCGTTCGACATTCGTTCGCGCCACATGAACCCGCGTTTTCGTGACGGTGACTACGCAGGTGGGTTGACCGAAGGCATTGACCTCATCTGCAAGGCGATTCTCGGAGAATACAAAGGCGATGGAAAGACGGATCTTGAATCTGGGCAGAAGCGGGCCACCGGCGGTTTCCCGATCGGCCTGATTATTTTTCTGATCATCGTGGCTTTGATTATTTTCTCGAACCGGCGAAAACGCGGCCGGCGCGGTTACGGATACAGCGGCATGGGTGGACCCTTCATCGGGGGCTTCGGAGGTGGAGGTGGATTCAGCGGCGGAGGCTCAGGCGGGGGAGGCGGCTTTAGCGGATTCAGCGGGGGGGGCGGGAGTTTCGGAGGCGGCGGTTCTAGCGGCGGCTGGTAAAACTTCCATGCGATCGAAAGAATTTCTCGACCGGCTCGATCACCAGCGGATCAGCAACGCAATCGCGCAGGCGGAAGAAAAGACCTCCGGCGAGATTCGCGTCTTCGTGCAGCGCGGTCCGGTCGAGGACCCGGTCGCCGCAGCCCGCGCCCAATTCGAGAAACTCGGCATGACCGCAACCCGAGAGCGTAACGGCGTGCTCATCTTCGTCGCCCCGCGCGCGCAGAAATTCGCGGTCATCGGCGACGAAGGTATTCACCGCCATTGCCGGGCTGAGTATTGGCAGGAGCTGGTCGATGGAATGAGGGAACATTTTCGCACGGAAAAATTCACCGAAGCCCTCGTCGAAGCGATTCGCCAAACCGGGATTCTCCTGGCTAAGCATTTCCCTCGCGCCCCCGACGACCGGAACGAATTGCCCAACACGGTGGAGCGCAGTTCGTAGGTGTTATCCCAAAGCGGGCGTCAAAAAAACCGGTATCGACTGGGCGAAAATTGTAGGGCGACCGCTTCGGTTGCCCAGTTTCTGTGGCGGCAGGAACCGAGGCAGGCGAAGCGCCCGCCCTACAATTCGGCCATCATTGCGATTCCCCTAACAATGAACGATATTACGCTTCGGAAAGAGGAGACTCAGAAATGAAAAGAACCATGTTAATAGCAGTCTGCCTGGGGTTTGCGCTGGGCCTGAACGTTCCAGCAGCCGAAAAGCCGGCCCCATCCGACCTCGCCGTTTTATCCAGTAAAACCGCGAGCCGTCAGGACAAAGTCGCCGCCATCGACGGCTACGTCCGCAGCGTCGAGCAAAGCGCCAAAACCTACACCCGCAAGGAAGCGGAGCTTTCTCCCGGCGAGTTGAAAAAAGTGACCGACGAGAAGTGGAGCAAAATCCACACTTACTCCGACGGCGCCATGCTCAAGCGGATGAAAATGTATCCCGCCGCGGGCTCGACCAGGACGGAAGAATTCTACTACCACGACGGGAAACCGGTCTTCGTCTTCCTCGAGGATAACGGAGTCGGTAAAGAGAATCACGACGCCAACGCGGTCGGCCAGAAATTCTATTTTGCGAATGGCAAGCTGGTCGAAGCCCTTAGCGCCGATGGTCAGGCCCTGGACACCCAGATCGCGGCCACCAAAAGAATGGCCAAGAAGCTACAGAAAGAATCGACGGCTTTCCGCGCCGAAGTGAAGTAAACCAAACATCTTCAACGCGGGGTGGCGATCGTTCTGCTCGCCACCCCGTTTTCTTTTGCGGGGAACGGGGCGACCGCTTGCAATCGGCGCGGCATGGTGTTCATTCCCCGTCCCGCAGCGAGTTTTGAAAACGTTGCGCCGTTGGTCCCTGGGCTTCCTTCGCTAGAGGTGAAGCCACACTCGTCAGGGGAAACCCGGCGCTTTCTGAAGGAAGAAGTAAGAAGACCAAAGGATGAGGTGTCGTTAGGCAAATCGTTTCTTACTTCGTAATTCTTCCTTCTTCCTTATCCATTATGCCAGTTCGTTACGGTCGTTTTGAAATGCCCAAGACGCTCTCGAAAGAAGAGTCGTCCGCCACAGATACCTACGCCAAGTTCACCGCCGAGCCTTTCGAGGCCGGTTACGGTCACACGGTCGGAAACTCCCTCCGCCGCGTCCTTCTCTCCTCCCTCGAAGGCGCCGCCATCACCGCGGTCAAGATCAACGGTGCGCAGCACGAATTCGGCACGCTTCCGGGCGTGGTCGAAGATGTCACCGACATCGTGCTCAACCTCAAGCTGATCAAATTTAAAGCCGCCGATCCCGAGATGCGCCAGCTCTCGCTCAACGTGAACAAGGAAGGCGAAGTCACCGCCGGCGACATCCAGCTCGTCCAGGGTTACGAAGTTCTGAATCCCAAACAAGTCATCTGCACCCTCGATAAGAAGCACAAATTTGAAGCCGAACTCGACGTCCGCGTCGGGCGCGGCTTCGCCACCGGCGACGAGAACAAGCGTCCCGATCAAGCGATCGGCGTGATCGCGATCGACTCCATCTTTTCCCCGGTCACCCGGGTGAAATACGCGGTCGAAAACACCCGCGTGGGCCAGCGCACCGATTACGACAAGCTCGTCCTCGAAGTCTGGACCGATGGGCGGCTCACCCCCGACGACGCCCTCCTCCAGTCTTCCGCCATTCTGCGCCATCACCTCGATGTCTTCGTGAACTTCGATGAAGAGGTGATCGAGTTCGACGAAACGCCAGCCGGCGTGAGCGAGGAAAACGTCAAGCTGAAGAAGCTCCTCAACATGAGCGTGAACGAGATCGAGTTGAGCGTGCGCGCGGCCAATTGCCTGAACAACGCCAATATCACCACCGTCGGCCAGCTCGCCCAGAAGAGCGAAGCGGAGATGCTGAAGTATCGCAATTTCGGCAAGAAATCGCTCAACGAGATCAAAGATAAATTGCTCCAACTCGGGCTCGGGCTCGGGCAGAAGTTTGATTCCGGCCTGGTCGAGATCCCGCTAAGCGGCGATGGCGCCAATGGGGCGGGCGAAGAATAGTCGTTAGGCAGAAATTTCGCGGGAGAAGCAGCTATGAGGCACCAAAATAAAACCGTTAAACTGGGACGCACCGCGGAGCACCGGAAATCGTTGCTCGCCAATCAGGTTTGCAGCTTGATCGAGCATCAGCGGATCAAGACCACCCTCGCGAAAGCGAAGGCGGTGCGGCCATTGGCCGAAAAAATGGTGACCCTGGGCAAGAACGGCTCGCTCCACGCGCGCCGCACCGCCCTCGCCGTGCTCCGGCAGAAAGATGCGGTTAAGAAATTGTTCGACGACATCGCGCCCCGCAGCTCCGCTCGGCCCGGCGGCTACACCCGCATCATCAAGCTGGGCGCGCGCAAGAGCGACTCCGCCCCGGTCGCTTTCATTGAGTGGGTCGACGCGCCGGAAGTGGTGGAAGAAGCGTCCGCCGACGAAAAGGGAAAGAAAAAGAAGAGCAGCAAATCTCCCAACGCCGAAGCGAGCGCCGCGACCGATTCCAAGCCGGTAAAAAAAGCGAAAAAGGCCGCGCCCAAAGAAGAAAAAACGGACGAGGAAAAGTAGGGCCTGTCGGCGTCTCGCTCTGCGAGAGTATCTGTTCAGCGTTTCCCTCCGCCGTCGCGCTGCGTTCCACTCCGGCGTCGCGTTGGGTTCCACTCCGGGCGGCGCGTTGCGTTCCCGGCCCGCTCACAGGTTTGTCATCCCGAGCCCGCGGAGACGGCGAGGGATCTCGCGCAAGGTCTCGGCGTCGTTCTTCAGGGCGGATGGACCTATCAGAGCTACCGTGAGATCCCTCGGCGCGCGCCAGCCTCGGGATGACAGAGCGCGCTCCTTTTAGGCCAGCGCCTAACGAAGTCGCGTCAAGGTCCAGCGGAGTTCTCCGTCGGCCGCGATTTCGAGCCGGGCCACACTCGGCGGCGCTCCGCGATTGGGCCGGGTCACACAGCCCGGATTCAAAAAGAGCACGCCTTCCCTGCGCTCGTTCCTGGGCACATGGGTATGCCCATGCAGAAGGACATCGATCCCGGCCGGCGCCTTCGCCGGCGGGATATGCACGAGACGAAAACGCAGCCCGTTGCGCTTCAGATCTACCACCAGCGGCCACTCGAAATGCGCGTCGCAATTCCCCCGCACGATCGTGAGCGGCAGACCGATGTTTTCGATTTCCAACAACCGGCTCGGCGCGCAGACATCGCCGAGGTGCCAGATCTCATCCGCGTCTCCCACGAGCTTTTCCAGATTAGGCGGCAGGTGATTATGCGAATCCGCAAGGACGAAGATGCGCCGAGCACTTGCTGTGGTGGTGGTCATTCCGATATCTCCCTACACTTAAACATTCACTTACACTTCCACGGCTCGAAGGTGTAAGTGCAAGAGAAAGGTAGGTGTAGATAAAAATGTTTCCCCGCAGCCCTCCCTGAGCAGGAAAGCGAACACCCGGGCGTTGCTTCTGCGCCTAACCGATCTACTGTCCTGGCCTGTGTCTTTCAACAATTTCGGGCTTTCCCCGGAAGTCGTGCGGGGAACACAGGCGATGGGCTTTTCCGAGCCGACGCCGATCCAGCTCCGCGCATTTCCAATCGTTCTTTCCGGCAAGGATTTAATCGGGACCGCGCAAACCGGCACCGGTAAAACCGCGGCCTTCGCGCTGCCCATCCTCACGCTTCTCGCAAAGCACAGCGCTTTTCGCTGCCTCATCCTCGAACCGACCCGCGAGCTCGCGGCCCAGGTCGAGACCGCTTTTCGCGACTACGGGCGCTTTACCGATCTGCTTGTTTCGGTGGTGCACGGCGGCGTCGGCTATGGCAAGCAGAAGGAAGAAGCGGCCGCCGGCAACGATATCGTCTGCGCGACGCCGGGGCGGCTGCTCGATCTGCTCGAGCAGGGCGCGATGAACTTTCGCAACGTCAACATTCTCGTTCTCGACGAGGTCGATCGCATGCTCGACATGGGTTTTCTGCCCGACGTTAGGCGGATCGTCGAACAGATCTCGACCGATCGGCAGACGCTCCTTTTTTCCGCCACCCTCCCGCCCGAGATCGAGCGCCTGGCCGCGTGGGTCTTGCGCGAACCGGAGATTGTCGAAATCGGCGCCCGGCGGATGCCCGCTGAGACCGTGACCCATGCCGTCTATCCCGTCGCGGCTGAGCAAAAATTCGATCTCCTCATCGCGCTGCTTGAGCGGACCAACTTCGACAGCGCGCTGATTTTTTCCCGGACCAAGCACGGCGCTGACCGGATCGCTTCACAACTCAAGCAGGGCAAGCACGCCGTCGCGGTCCTCCATTCCAATCGCACCCAGCGTGAGCGCGTCGAAGCGCTCGAAGGATTCAAGAGCGGCAAGTACGAAGTGATGGTGGCGACCGATATCGCGGCTCGCGGCATCGACATCGCGGGCGTAAGCCATGTCATCAATTACGACGTGCCGGAGCATCCGGAGGATTACGTCCACCGCATCGGGCGGACCGGACGGGCACAAAACGTGGGCGACGCGTTTACCCTAGTGAATGGCGAAGAGCTGCCCTCGCTGCAGGCGATCGAACGTTTCATCGGGCAAAAAATCCCGCGTCTTAAACTCGACAATTTCAAGTACATCTACACCGTCCTCTTCGAGCCGGAATCAGCTGCCGGCGGCAAACGCGCCATCGGCGGTGGCCGCACCCATCGCGGCTACTCCTTCGGCCGGCGGCGGCGATGACGTAGCACAGGCATCCTGCCTGTGGGGCCACCGGGCATCTTGCCCGGTGTTTTTGGACTGGTTATAGATCCACCGGGCGAGACGCCCGGTATCCCCACACGCAAGATGCCTGTGCTACAGCTTCGTCCAACGATCCACCCAATCGTTGACCGTTTTGTACCACAGCCGGCCATTCTGCGGCTTCAACACCCAGTGACCCTCGTCGGGAAAGTAGAGCATCTCCGAAGGCACGCCGAGCCGTTGCAGCGTCGTGAAAAGATCGAACCCCTGCGAAACATCGAGCCGGAAATCGAGCTGCCCGTGAATGACTAGCGTTGGCGTTTTGAAGTTCTCCGCAAAAAGATGCGGCGACCACTTCCGATACAGCTCGCGCTTTTTCCAGGGCGGCCCGCCGAATTCCTTCTCCGGGAACCAGAGTTCTTCCGTCGTCCCGTAAGCCGACTCGGTGTTGAAGACGCCGTCGTGACTAACGAGACACTTAAAGCGATCGCTCTGCCCGAGGATCCAATCGATCATGTAACCGCCGTAACTCGCGCCTAACGCCGCCTCCCGCTTCTTATCGAGGAACGGATAAGTCTTTTCCGCGTAATCCAGCCCTTGCATGAGATCGTGAAACGGCGTCCCGCCCCATTGTTCGAGCACGCCTTCGGTAAACTTCTGGCCGTAACCGGTCGACCCGCGCGGATTGATCATGACCACGACGTAGCCGTTGGCCGCGAAAAGCTCCGGGTTCCAGCGGAACGACCAGTCATCGCCCCAGGTGCCTTCCGGACCGCCGTGGATTAAAAATTTGACCGGATATTTCTTGCTCGCGTCGAAGTCCGGCGGCTTGACCAGAAAGCCTTGGATCTCCACGCCATCGGAAGCCTTGAACTGAAAAGGTTCCAGCGGTTGCATTGCGATTCCGGCGAGGACGTTGTCGTTGACATGGGTCACGGCCATCGGCTCGCTCTTTTGCGAAACGTCGATCCGCCAGATTTCGCTCGGCGCCTGGATGGAGTCGCGGCTGAAATAAAGGAACTTTCCCTGCGGACCGAAGTCGAGATCACCGGCGTGCAGGCGCGCGATCTCGGTCGGCTGTTTCGCTTCCCAGTCGAGTCGGTAGATCGGCGCTTCGCCGTGATCTTCCGCGCTGAAGTAGATCGTTTTCGAGTCGTTCGCCCAGACGAAACTTCCGACCCAGCGATCGAAATCCTGGGTGGCGATGCGAATTTTCTGCGTGCCTCGGTCGTAAATCGCAAGGGTGAAGCGATCGCTCTCGTAGCCGCCGCGCGCCTGCGAAAGCCAGGCGATAAACTTGCCATCCGGCGAGTAGCGCGGGGTCGAGTCGCTCCCCGGGCTGGTCGAAATTTTCTGCGGCTTGCCGCCCGCCATGGGCACGACGAAGACTTCGTTATTCGTGCTCGTCGCGCCGACTTCGTCAATGTTGCTCGTGTAAGCCATTTCCTGGCCGTCGGGCGAGATGTCATACATGTCCGAGCCGCCTAACGAGAAAGGCGGCACGTCGTGATCGCCCGCCGTGAGGTCGCGCGGCTTCCCTTTTCCGTCCGCGCTCAAGACGAAGAGATGGCTGCGCTTGAACTCGGTGTAGGCCGTCCAATGCCGAAAGAGCAGATGCTGGAAAAGCTTCGCTTTCACCTTGCTCTTCTTTAGCGCCTCGTCGCGCTCCTGGTTGCAGGCGTCGTCCTGGCAATCGGGATAAACCGCTGAGACGAAGAGGAGGTTCTTTCCGTCCGGCGACCAGATCGCGCTCTCTGCACCGGTCGAAAGCGAGGTTACCTGCTGCGGTGTGCCGCTTAATTTGCCTGCCGCCGGATCGAAGTCGCACATCCAAATCTGCGCCGGGTCGGTCGCCTTCGAGCTGAAGATGAGACGTTTGCCATCAGGCGAAAAACCCGGGCGCTCTTCTTCGTTCGTCGTGGGATTCAAGCGGCGCGCCTCGCCGCCCGCCGCCGGGACGACCCAGAGATGCGATTTCCTCGTGTTCTCGTCCAGGTTGATCTCGGTTGCGGCGAAGAGCACCCATTTCCCGTCCGGTGCCGCGACCGCTTCGCCCACCCGCTGCAGAGTCATCATTTTCTCGAAGGTGAAGGGCTGCCTGATCTTATCCTCGTTAGGCGAGGCCCCGCACAGGGCGGTCGCGAATGCCGTGGTGAGAGCGCAAAGAAAGATGATTCGTTTCATAAAGTGTTTCGTTAGTTAATCGGCAAAAAGCTCGATCGCGTCGATCAATGAATCGGCGATCGATTCTTTCGAAATCCAGCGCTGCAAGCCGTCGGCCGGATTGTCTTTCGGGCCGGGCGCGAGCAGGAACACTTCGGTGCCGTCGAGCCGGATCTTGGTCAGGATCTCGAAAACGGAAGTCTCAGCGCTAATCACCGCATAACCGTCCGATGCGATCTCCGCCACAGTCACTCCCGGGCGCGGGCGGCGCACCGCTTTGAGCGCCGCGCTGATCGTGATCACCCCAGCCACTTTTTTCTCTTCCATGGCCACAAAACAAGCGTCCGCCGGATAGGAAGGCAGGATGATGGCCAGCTCTGGCAAGGTCATGTCGGCCGGCAGCCTAACGATGCCGCTGTGGGTCAATTCCCGGGCTGGCCGCATGTATTGAATGTTCGCCTGCATCGCGCTCGGCATGCGATGGCCGCGCCGGGTCAGCTTGAGCGTGTAGATGCTCTCGTTCGAGATCATCTTCCGCACCCCGTACGCGATCGCCACCGTGATCGTCATCGGCACGATCACGCCGTAATCGAGGGTCATCTCGAAAATCATCACGATCGCGGTAATGGCCGCGCCCGTGGTGCCGCCGACGATGCCGGCCATGCCCACGACCGCGAAGGCGGCTGGACTGATCGTTAGGCTGGGAAAAATATGCTGGAGCAAAATTCCGTAGGCCGCGCCCAAAGTCGCGCCGAGAAAAAGCGCCGGAGAAAAAACCCCGCCGGAAGCCCCCGAGCCGAGGGTGAGCGACGTGGCAAAAAGTTTAAGCGCAAAAAGAAGGAGGAGAAGCCAGAAGGAAGTGAGCGTGCCGGAGAGAACCTGCTGGATGGTGGCATAGCCGACCCCCTCAATTTGGTAGGCCCCGGTCTGGCGCAGGAGCACATACATGAGAATGCCGAGCAGGAGCATCCCGCTCATGTGGCGTAAATAAGGATTACGAATCCTGGCCTCGAAAAAATCCTCGAAACCGTAGATCGAGCGGATGTAAACGACCGAGACCAATCCGATCAGGAGACCGAGCCCGACATAGGCGACGAGGAGAAGCGGGTGAGTGAGATGGAAATAATCCAGGCGCAGCTCCGGGATCGCGAAGGCCGGATTCGGCCCGAAAAAATAGCGCCCGACATAGCTCGCGCTCGCCGTCGCGATGACCACTGGCACCAGTGTCCAGACGCTGATTTCGTGCAGCAAAAGTTCCGCCGCGAAGAGCACCCCGCCGATCGGCGTATTGAAAGTCGCCGCGATCCCCGCGCCCGCGCCGGCCGCGATCAGGGTGGTCCGTTGCCAGGCCGGGAGGCGCAGCCACTGACCCACACTCGAGCCAAAGGCCGAGCCAATTTGAATAATCGGCCCCTCCCGCCCGACCGAGCCGCCGCTCCCGATGGAGAGCGCGGAAGCGAGCGACTTAATCACCGCCACGACCGGCCGGATGATGCTCTTATTATAATAGATCGCGTCCATCACCTCGGGCACGCCGTGGCCGCGCGCTTCCGGCGCGAAAGTTTGCACCAGCCAGGTCACGCCGATCGCGCCGACCACCGGCACGAGGATGATGAGCGCTCCCCACGGGCTCGCGGGAGTGTGGACATTCGCTTCGTAAAAAAAGGAAATCTTCCCAAGAAAAAAAGCGTTATGGAAAAACGCGATCATCCCGCGAAAGACGACCGCGCCGCAGCCCGCCACCAGGCCGATCACGACCGCGAGGAGCCAGAAACGGAGCGGCTTGAGCGGTTTCTTCTTTGGCGGTTTTCCTGATCCAGGACCCGGGGCCGGGCTTGCAGAATGCGAATCAGCCACGGCAAAAACAGTTCATCAGAGCCAGGAGTTTAATCATGAGGCTGGGCAAAAGACAGGAAGGAATGATAAAACACCGTCAGCTGTTGCTCGCATGAAACAACCTCCCGCGATCGAGAATCGGATTATTAGCGTGCGCGGTCAGCGCGTTATTCTGGCGGCGGATTTGGCGGAGATCTACGGCGTCGAGACCCGCCGCCTGAACGAACAAGTGAGACGAAATGCAGATCGCTTCCCCGAGGACTTCGTTTTCCAACTCACCCGAACGGAATGGGATTCTCTAAGATCGCAAAATGCGATCTTAAAGCGGGGACAGCACACCAAGTATTCCCTTTCGCTTTCACCGAACACGGCGCGATCATGGCGGCCAACGTTCTGATCAGCGCTCAAGCCGTGACGATGAGCGTTTACGTCGTGCGCGCGTTTATCCAGCTTCGCGAACAGCTCGCGGCCAATACCGCCCTTCTCAAGCGCATCGCCGAGATCGACAAAACTTTGCTCGAACACAACGAAGCGCTCCAAATCATCTGGGAACAACTGAAACCACTCCTCGCGCCTGCGCCCGAACCAGCGCGGCCACGCATCGGCTTCTGAGGTAGTCGCAATTTGCGACCTTAAAGAATCCCGTTGCATTGACGCCGCCCCTCGCGCTACGCGAAACTGGGACGATGGAATGCCCGATCAATCATGGGAAAGAGTTGCAATACTACGGCGACTACCTCGGGATCGAGCGTCTCCTCGAGCTGCAAAAACCCCTTAGCCTGCGCGAGGGCAAACTCATCGCGCACGATGAGATGCTCTTCATCATCATCCACCAGGCCTACGAGCTCTGGTTCAAGCAAATCCTGCACGAGATCAACGCCTGCGGCGAAGTCCTGAGCCAACCTGCGGCGGACGACGACGGGCCGGACCTGAACCGGGTCGTGCATCGGCTTAAGCGCGTCGTCGAGATCTGGAAGCTGCTCAACCACCAGGTCGACGTCCTTGAGACCATGACTCCGCTCGATTTCCTCGAGTTCCGCGAGCTCCTGCACGGCGCTTCCGGTTTCCAGAGCAAACAATTCCGCGAGATCGAGGCGTCGCTTGGCCTGCAAATGGAAAACCGTTTCCGGCCCGACTACTACAAGCACACCGAGCTGGGCGGCTTCAACCAGGAAGATCTCGCCGAGATCACCGCAGCCGAGGAAAAGCCGAGCATTCTGCAGATGGTCGAGCGCTGGCTGGCGCGCGCGCCGTTTTTCGAGGAGGAATTCTGGACCGGCTGGAGCGAAACGCAGGCCGAGCCCACCCCAAACGGCGCCTCCCCGTTCTGGCCACGCTATCGCACCCTCTACGAGCAGAGCCTCTCCGAGCGCGACGACAAACCCGACTTGTTAGGCAAGTTCGACGACATCTTCTTCCACACCGGCTGGGGCGACTTCTCTCCGGCCGCGCTCCGGGCCGCCCTCTTCATCATGCTCTACCGCGACGAGCCGCTCTTCCGGCTCCCCTTCGCCCTGCTCAACTCCCTCATCGAGATCGACGAACAACTGGCCACCTTCCGCTATCGCCATCTGCAAATGGTCCGGCGCATGATCGGCACCCGGGTGGGCACCGGCGGCAGCAGCGGCGAGCAATACCTGCAAGGCGCGGTGAACAAGAACTACATCTTCAAGGAACTCTCCGGCGTCATCACCTTCCTCATCGAACGCGGCAACCTCCCCGCCCTCCCCGCGCGCTTGCACCAGGCGCTGCGCTTTAGCTTTTCCAATCGGTAGGCGGTTTGCGTGTCGAAGCCTGCTAATTCCCTCCTCGCGGCACCTAGCTTGAGCATTGCCGACCGGACGCCCTTCCGGTAATCTTCGGTTCGATGAGCGTAAAAGAACAGGTCCTGCAGGCCATCAATCGTTTACCCAACGACATCGACTATCGCGACGTTGCGGATGAGGTCGCCTTTCTCGCGGCGGTCAGAGAGGCAGAAGGCGACATCGAAGCTGGCCGCCTCGTCACCAACGAGCAGATGAAATCTCGGATTGGTGAATGGACCGTACCCTAATCTGGACGGAGAAGGCTTCGAGCGACATCGAAGCCATCGTCCGCTACATCGCTCGTCGCGACCCGAGCGCAGCCGCCCGGATCGGATTTGGCATTTACGAACGCGCACAGATTCTTCTTCCGCATCCGGAAGCCGGAACCGTTCTCGACGACCTGCGCGAGGGTGGTTGGCGAAAGCTAATCTTTCGGCGCTGGAAAATCGTTTACACCCTTCGTGACGAAAACATAATCATTGGCAGAGTATGGCCCGCCGCGTTGGGCGATACGGACCTCGACACGCCGCTCTGAGCGGATGTTTGCATCGAGCACCCGTCCAGGAACGCGCCAGCCGGCGCAGTAAAGGGCATCCCAGAAAACCCATCATCCCAGCGCGATCCGCCAGGCATTACCCCACCGGGCGCCGTAGGTCAGCGCCGCGAGCAGGTCATCCCGTTCCAGATCCTAATAACCCGCGATCGACCTGGCGTATAACCGTCTCCGATCCTGGGGGATGAGGACCACGGAAGTTAGGACGGCGTCTTTCGGCTCATCGACGAACGACCTTACTTGCGCATCTCCTTGTTTTTGATGCTCACTGACTGACCTTCAAGTCAGGCCGAGGCTGACCCGCGGCGCTCGCCCGAAGGTGAAACCAGCTAACGAATTCGCGGCGGGGAAGTTTTCCGCCAGGGCCAAAAATTGGAACTTCGCGCCGAGAAATTCCGGATGCAGAAGCGTCTGCAAAGCGCGGCTTTGCTTCGTGCTGGCCGCGGCGAGGTCGGGATCGTTCGCGAGCAGCCCGGTGAGGAAATGATGCTGGTCGGTGAACCCCGCCAGCGTCAGGCCGGCTTCCTCCGCGCGCTCGGCCAGGCTGGTCCATTCGACGTGCGCGGTCAGGTCGCTCGTTCCCACGGCTTCCAGCGGCGAGGCGAGGAGACGATGCCCGGCGCGAGTTTGCAGCGTCCCGCTCAGGCGGTGGGGCGCGTAAAATTCCGCGCGCGTCCATCCGTAGTCGGCCATCAGGATGACGCCGCGGCGCAATTTCGGCGCGAGCGCGCCGATCCAGTCGAGCGCCGCGAGGTTGATCTCCGTTTCATAACGTTCGTTAGGCGGAGGCGGAATTTTCCCGAGGCGGGCTGGCAAGCGCTCATCCGCGATCGGCCGATCGATGAACGCGAAACCGCGGGCTGGAGGGACGACCTCCGTGTCGTCCCCGTTTCTGATGCGGGGACGGGACGGAGCCCGTCCCTCCAGGCCGACCGTCTCGACGAAGCGTTCCCGCCATTTGCCGTGCTCCGCCACGACCAGGTGGACCGGCAGGGCGTCGAGCAGCTCGTTGGAAAAGTGCACGCCGCAAAACGGCGTCATCTCCTCGACCGAAGCGCTCCATTCCACCTTCTCCGCGAAGTCGCGAAGCGCGGCTTCCTGCCGCGCGCGCAGGATCGGAAACGGCTCGACCATCCGATAGCGCAAGGCGCTGAAGCACGCCGGATTTCGCTCGCGCAACGCCTTCAGGACGTCCCCCGCAAACTGCCCGTGGTGCGCGCCCTGCTCTACGAGCACGAAATCGTGCGGGCGCTCCAACTTTTCCCAAATCTCGGCAAACTGCGCCGCCAGCAATTGCCCAAAAAGCCGCCCCACGCTCACGCTCGTAAAATAATCGCCGCGCCGCCCGATCACGCAGCGGCCCGAGCTGTAGTAGCCGAGCGCCGGGTGGTAAAGTGCTTCCTCCATGAAGCGGGCGAAGGAGATCGGCCCCGCCTGGCGGATGCGCTCGCGCAGCAAATCGGCGAGGGTGGAGGGCGATGAAGGCTCCGTTTTCACGCCTGCAAGGTGGCCGCGATTGGCCCCGCCGCCATTTGGCTTTTGCCGCAGTTTGCCGCTAAGTTGCGCTCGCTTATCCCGGGCTCCGCCCACTTGCTGCATGCCTGTTGATCCTTACACGCCGCCGGAGCTCTTTTATGACGAGCCAGTCGCCTGGTACCGGCGGCCCTGGTTTTATCTCCCGGCCGGACTCGTGCTTGTCGCGCTCCTCGTGGGGTTACTCATTTTTCTCCCGATCGCCGCCACCCTCAAGCATCAGGCGGCGGGCTACGATCTGGCTCATCTCGAACAGATGGAATCGGCCAGCGTGATCGTCGATCGGAACAATAAAATCTTCGGCCAGATCTACGTCGAGAATCGCGAGACCGTTCCTTACGACCAACTCCCGCCGAATCTGGTCAACGCCATCATCGCGACCGAGGACAACAAATTTTACCAGCATCACGGCTACGATTTGTTAGGCATCGTCCGCGCCGCGCTCAAGAACGTCGTCGCCGGCCACGTGCGCCAGGGCGCGAGCACGGTGACGCAGCAATTGGCGCGGAACAGTTTCGAGCTCAAAGGCAAAACCTTTCGCCGCAAGCTCCTCGAAATGTTCGTCGCCACCCGCATCGAAGATCGGTTCTCGAAACAGAAGATCATGGAGCTCTATCTGAACCGGATTTATTTCGGGGGCGGGCTCTACGGCGCGGAAGCAGCGGCGCGCGGTTATTTCGATAAGCCGGCCCGCGAAATGTCGCTTGCGGAATGCGCCACTCTCGCCGGGCTGGTGCGGAGCCCGAATAATCTTTCGCCTTGGAAGGATCGCGAGGCCTCGCGGGAAGCGCGCCGCTTCGTCCTCAGCCGGATGCGCGAGCTCGGCTTCATCACCGACGAGCAATTGGCCGGCGCGGAAAACGTCGTCCTCGAGCTCGGGAACAAGCAGAACGCGCGCGGGCAGAACTACGCGATCGATTACATCCGCCAGCAGGTGATCGCCGCGGTCGGTTGGGACCGGGCGATGAGCGATGGCTTCCGCATTCACACCACGATCGATTCCGAGCTGCAGAACGTGGCCGAGAAATCGCTCCGGGCGCAGCTCGACCAGGCCGAGCAACATCCCGGTTACAATCACCAGACCTACGCGCAATATGCCGACCGGCTGCGCGCGGCCCGCGCCCAAAAATCGCCTAACGAAAACTCGACGCATCCGCAAGCGCCGGCCTACCTGCAAGGCGCGGTGATTGCGCTCGACAACAAAACCGGCGGCATTCTCGCCCTTGTCGGCGGGCGCGATTTCGAGCATAACGAATACAACCGCGCCCTCCAGGCGAAGCGCCCGCCCGGCACGGCGATCACGCCGTTTGTCTACGCGGCGGCTTTTGCCAAAGGACTCTACCCGGGCTCGATCGTGGAAGATTCGGCGCTCGATAATCGCACCGTCATGATCGGCGGCACCACCGGCATCCTCGGGGAATGGGGGCCGGAGCGGGCCGACAATCGTTACGAAGGCCCGATCACGGCACGGGAAGCGCTCGCCAAATCGAAGAATGGCTCGGCCGTGCGCATCGGCACTTCCGCCGGACTCGAAGCGGTCTCGCAAATCATTCGCACCGCCGGGGTGGAAACGAAGTTGCGCCCCTACCCGTCGACGTTTCTCGGGAGCAGCGAGATCACCCTCGCCGAGCTCGCCCTCGCTTACACTATTTTCCCTAACGAAGGCTGGCGGCCCGCGCCGCCGCACATTCTCGACCGCATCGAAGACAAGGACGGCAACGTCGTCTGGCAGAGCCCGGGCCGGCAAACCCACGTGCAGGTGGTGTCGCCGGCGGTCGCCTACGAAGTCACTTCCTGCCTCACGGATGCGTTGCGCGAAGGCACCGGACAGTCCGCCGCGCAAAAGGATGGACTGAAAAATTTTCCCGCCGCCGGCAAAACGGGGACGGCTTACGATTTCACCGACGCGCTCTTCGCCGGCTATGATTCCGCCATCACCTGCGTCGTCTGGGCCGGCTTCGACAAGCCGCAGCCGATTTATCGCGGCGCCTTCGGCAGCGTCCTCGCGCTCCCGGTCTGGGTGGATGTGATGAACGCCTCCATCGCGCGTTATCGGCCGCAGGAATTTCCCGTTCCGCCGGCTCTGCACAAAGTCGAGATTTGCGCGAAGTCCGGCCTGCTCGCGACCGACAAGTGCTACGAAAACGTTCGCTCGGCCAGCGGCGAAGAGGTGCGGCGGCGCACCAGCTATCTGGAGTGGGCCACGCGCGAGCAGACGCCGACCGATCCCTGCGACGTGCACAGCGACGCCGTCCGCACTCAGTTGGTCAAGCAGTTCGGCGAAAGCCAGTGGCCGCGGGCCGCTCTCGCGGTCAACACCAAGCAGGTCGCCCCGGTGCCGATGCAAGCGCCGACCTTGATCGCGCCGGACGATCCTTACAACGCCGTCGGCTCCACTTTTCAGGCCAAAACGGTGGCGCAAGCGCAGCCCGCGCCCAGCCCCGTGCCCGGCCTCGATCCCGCTAAACCAGTCAAGCGCGCCATCCCGGTCGCGCCCACGCCGGATGCCGCGGTGGAGATCCGGCGGGCCGAGCCGGTCCGGCCGATGGATGACGCCGGCCGCGAGCCGCTCCTCCAGGCCCAGCCGCCGCCTTCGATGGATTTCAGTGACGGCAATCCCAACCCATAACGACCGCCCGGCGCCCTTGCGGCTAACCGTGCTCAACCCCGGCGGCCGCGATGCGCTGCGCGACTTTTCCGACGGCCCGGGCGGGCCGGAGGAGAAGGGTCATGCGCCGGTAAATTTCCATGGCTATGCCGCCTGCACCCGGGGCGTTTTCCATCGCGAGACGAAAACGGCGATCGTGGCCGGGCGGCCGGTGCTGCTGCTTTTGCGGGGGGATTTCCGGGAGACGCGGGAGGCGCTGGATGCGCTGCAAAAGCATGGCCTAACGACGGCGGTGGCGTTAAAGGAAACCGGCCTGCACCAGATCGCGCGGCAGCTTTTCGATCCGCGCCGCGCCGCGCTTTTCCGCGAGATCGTGGAGCGGGCCGATGGCGTCCTCGCCGCGACGCCGGAGGCGGCGGTGTTTGGGGGCGGGGAATTTATCCCGACGCCTTATCCGTTGGCTGATCCGCGCTGGGATTTTTCCCGGCCACAAGAGGAGCGGGCGGGAATTTTCCTGGGCACGCGGGAGTGGGATGTGCCTTCGCGCCATCATTTTGCGGCCTTCGCTTTGGCTCTGGAATTGGGAGGACCAGTCACCTTGTTCGAGCCGCATCCGCGGCGCGCGCGCAAATTGTGGGTCTCGTTAGGCGGAGAGGAAAAGCGGCTGCGTTTTTTAACCAAGCGCCTGCCCTATCGCGAGTATCTGGCCGAAATCGCGCGGCACCAAATCGTTCTGCAGGCGGATAAGAGCGCGGTCCCCGGCCAGGTGGCGGGCGATGCCCTGCTCTGCCGGGTGCCGTGTGTGGGGGGCGACGGGGCGATCGACCGGTTGGGCTTCCCCGAGCTTTGTGGTTATGGGAGATCGTTAGGCGAGATCAAGGAGCTGGCGGCCCGGTTGCTCTCCGATGCGGCTTTCGCTCAGGCGACGCTGGCCGCCGTGGAGCAAAACGCCCCGGCTCGAGTCGGCTACGAAGCAGTGGCGCGGCAGCTCGAGGAGTTCTTCGACCGCCTCGGCCACCCGCCTAACGATGCTGCCAAAAACCCGTCCTAAGCTGTCATCCCGAGCGCAGCGAGGGATCTCACGGTTTACCTTGGGGAGACATCGGGGGGAGCGTTCCCGCTTATCCCAATCATTCCACTGCGCTTTCCCCATCCCCTGGCACGGACCTTCTCCCTCCGCCCGTGAGATCCCTCGCTCTGCTCGGGATGACACGATGCGGGAACGGAATGTATCAAGGGCGCTGCTGTTATCAGAGGCGCTGCTGTCTCAAGGGCGTTGCTCTCGCTGCTCCACTCCCGCTCCGCCGAGCGCTTCGAAGTAAAAGTCCTCGAGCGCGCGCGCCTGCGCTTTCTGTTCGAATTTCTCCGCCACGGCGCTGGCCCCGCCGCCCGCCAGCCGGCGCAAAGCTTCCGGCCGCTGTGTCCAATCGAGCAGGGCCGCGGCCAGAGCGGCGTGATCGCCCTCGGCCACGAGCGCGCCGCTCACGCCTTCGTCGATGGCTTCGGGGATTCCGCCATGCCGCGTGGCGAATACCGGCAACCCACTCGCCATCGCTTCGAGCATCGCATTGGGCACGCCCTCCTGATTTCCGTCATCGCCCAGCTCGCTCGGATGCAGAAAAATGTGCGCCGCCGCGAATTGCGCACGCAGTTCCGCTTGCCCGAGAAATCCGGCAAAGTGCACGGCCTCGGCCACGCCGAGTTCCTGCGCGAGCTGGCGCAACTCTTCGAGCAACGGCCCTTCGCCGGCGATGGTGAAGGTCGCAGCCGGATGCTCTTTTCGGAAAAGAGCGAACGCTCGCAAACTCGTGGCGAACCCTTTTTTCGCGATCAAGCGACCGGCCTGGAGGAAGCGCCAAGCGCCGTCGTGAGGCCAAACTCGGTCGGCAAACTCGATCTCGCCTAACGGAATGCCGGTGCGATGAAGGCGGATTTTGTTCTCCGCGCCACCCAAGGCGACAACTGCGCGGGCAAGCGAAGCGGAACGCACCAGGATCAGCCGCGCGGCGGCTAACATCTCTTGCGTGGCCGCGCGATAACGCGGCTTTTCCAGATCGACCAGGACGTCAGCGCCGTGAAATGAAACGACGACCGGCCGCGGCCAACGCCGCATCACGGGCAGGAGATGAACCGCAATGTGGCCGAAGTAAATATGGAGCAGTTTGGCTTCGGTCGCGGCCAGCACAGCGAGGACGCGGCGCGTTTCGGAGGAGGACATCTGCCAGGGCGCGCCGCGCACGTTCCGAGACCAAAAACGCCGCAAAAAATGCGTAACCGGCCGCGGGGCGATGAAGAGCGGATGGAAAGGGAAGCGCTCCGTTTCCTCCCGTTTCCGGGCGATGACGACGGGCCGGAAGCGTTCCAGCGCCGTGATCTGCCGGTAGATGTGGAGCATCTCCGGCTTTAAAAAGGTCGCGCAATAGGAGGCGACGACCGGCTGGGTTTCGTTAGGCACAGCCTAACGATCAACCATCAACCCTCAGCCATCAACCGTCCCTAAAAGGTCCACTCGAAGAGTTTGATCCCTTTGGGTTTGCCCGGATCGGTCGGGTCGTGGGTGACATGCTCCTGGGCGTTGCCGTAGCGGGACGGGGCGCGCGGGTTCAAGAGCTGCAGTGGATTGCCGTTGCGCACCGCCGTGGCGATGACGCCGCCCCGCGCGCTCGTCGTGATCGGCGGCGAAGGGGACGGTTTCGCCGGCAGGGCGATCTGCGGATTGCCCGCGGTAATGGAAAGGCCCTGGCCCCAACTCAACCCGGCCGAAGCCGTCAGGAGCAGTGCGCTCAGGATTAATTTGTTCTTCATAAGATTCCTCCCAGGCCAGGACGGAAGCGGCGGCTTGCCCGCGCTCCTGCCTCGCCCGACAATTATAGTTCGATGGAATACATTGAAAAGGCTGCACGCGTCCTTGATTTGGAAATTTCCGAGCTGCAACGCTTGCGCGCGCGGCTCGGCCCGGAGTTTGCGCGGGCCGTCGAGTTGATCAAGGAAACGGTCGAAGCGCGGGGAAAAATCATCGTCCTCGGGGTGGGCAAATCGGGGCACATCGGCGGCAAAATCGCGGCCACGCTCACGAGCACGGGCTCGCCCGCCGTCGTGCTCGATTCGCTGAACGCCCTCCATGGCGATCTCGGCGTGATCGCGGATGGCGATCTCGTGCTCGCCCTCAGCTACAGCGGCGAGACGGAAGAGTTGGTGCGGATTTTGCCGGCGATCGCGCGCTTCCAGGTGCGGGTGGTGGCGCTTTGCGGCGTGCCCGATTCGACCCTGGCGCAGAATTGCGATGTCCTCCTCGACGTCAATGTCGAGCAGGAGGCGTGTCCCCTTAATTTGGCCCCGACCTCGAGCACCACGGTGATGCTCGCGCTGGGCGATGCCCTGGCCATGGTTTTGCTGGAGGCGCGCGGATTTCAGAAAGAAGATTTCGCGAAGTTTCATCCCGGCGGGATGGTCGGGCGCAGTCTCCTCCTGCGCGTGCATCAAATTATGCGGCCACGGAGCGCGCTCGCGCTCGTTAGGCCAGAGGAAAAGGTCCGCGCCGTCCTCGAACTGATGACGTCGCTCCGGGCCGGCGCGGCGGTGGTGGCGGGCGCGGACGAACAATTGCTCGGGATTTTCACCCACGGCGATTTCGTGAGGCATTTCCAGACCGACCCGCGCGTGGGGGAACGGCTGGTGGCCGACCTGATGACGCTGCATCCGGTGGTGGTGCACCAGGATAAGCTGGCGGTGGAGGTTTTGAATCTGCTGGAGCGCCACCGGATCGACGATCTCGTGGTGGTGGACGATGGCGGGGTGCCCGTCGGGATCGTGGACTCGCAGGATCTGACGAAGCTGAAGCTGCTCTAACCCCGGCTATCCCGCGCGCTGCTTGTGCGCGCCTTGTAAAACCCGCCACTCTCAACTAAGAACTCTCCACTTCTACTTTATGGCCGCCGCAAACGATCTCCGCAAAGGAATGGCAATTAAATACAATGGGAACACCGCCATTGTTCTCGATGTGCATCACCGCACCCCCGGCAACTTGCGCGCCTTTGTTCAGGCGATCATTCGCTACATCAACACCGGCAAAAGCGCCGATGTGCGCTTCGGCTCGACCGATAAAGTCGAGCTGGTCGATATTTCCCGCAGCACCCTCGAGTTTAGCTACAAGGATAATACCGGCTTCCACTTCATGGATCCGAGCACCTACGAGACGATTTCGCTGGCGGATAATCTTCTGACCGACGCGAAGGATTACCTGGTCGAGAACCTCCCGGTCGAAGTGCTCTTCACCGAAGGCCGCCCCGTGCAGGTGGAGTTGCCCGCTTCCGTCCACCTCAAGGTGGTGGAAGCGCCCGAAGGTTTGCGCGGCGACACGGCCAGCAACGTGACCAAGCCCGCCGTGCTCGAAACCGGGAAAACGGTCAACGTCCCTCTCTTCATCAACGAAGGGGAAACGATCAAGATCGACACCCGCACCGGCACCTACATGGGTCGCGCCTAACGAATGCCGGAGCAGCGTCGCCGGGTCCGCCGTCAGGCCGCCGGGTCCAAGCCGGCCGGCCGGGTAAAAGTCGCGCCCTATGTTGTGCCGACGCGCCGGGGCGCGCCCCCGGCCTCAGGCGGTCTGGTGGTCCCGACGCGCTGGGTGAAATTCATCGTCGCCCTCTTTCTCCTCCCGCTTTGCGCCATTCTTAGCCAGACGTTTTTTACCGCCTTCGCGCGCGCCGCCACGACCGAGCGGCTCTGGGCGGGCGAGGAATTCTGGTTCTTCTCGTTAGGCGTGGTCCTTTGGCTGATCACGTTCTTCGGCCTGCCGCGGCCGACCGTGGTCTACGTTTTCGGGCACGAGCTGACCCACGCGCTCTGGGTACGGCTGATGGGCGGTGAGGTCAGCGCGATGGGCTGGAGTCCGGAGGGCGGTTACATCCTGACCGACAAAAACAACTTCCTCATCGCGCTCGCCCCCTATTTTGTCCCGATCTACAGCCTTTTCGTGCTCACGATTTACGGCACTTCCAGCCTCTTCGTGAACATGCAGCCCTACGGCCGCGTGCTCTACGGGTTGATCGGCGTGACCTGGGCTTTCCATCTCACTTTCACCTGTTGGATGATCCCGAAGAACCAGACCGACCTGAGCCAAAATGGGACCTTTTTTTCCCTGGTGGTGATCTATCTGGCCAATCTATTGCTGCTCGGCGTGATGCTGGTCATCGCGTCGCCCCGGATCACCTTCGAGACTTTTGGCGCGGATATTTTGCGCAACCTGGCGAACTTCTCGCACTGGATCGTGGCCTTGGCCGAGCGTTTCAGCCGGGGCGCGGCCGGGTGAGGATTCGTTAGGGTCGATTCGTCACCGCGGCGAAGGGAAGCTGCGCGAAAGCCTCGCGGAGGAGCAGCGTCGGTCCCTCGGGGAGCGCGGCGCCGGTGAAGAGATCGCGCCGCGAGGCGAACCCCAAAGGTAACTGCACCGCCGTATCGCCCCAGCGCGGGCCGATCGCGGGAAAGCCGACCCGCGCCGTCAGCCGGGGCGCGAGCACGACCAGGGCGAGCCCTTCGTGTTCCCGGGCGAAGGCGATGCAGCAATCGGCAAACTCCCCGGTTAGCGCCAGCGGGGTGTAACTTCCCTGCGCGAAAAGCGCCGCCTGCTCCCGCCGGAAAGTCAGCAGCCGCTGAGTCAGAAACAACTTGATCCGTCCGTCCGGCCAGTTGCCTAACAAATGCTCCGGCGTCGCCTCGCCTAACGAATCCAGCATTTGCTGCCGCAGGCTGTAGTCGACCGGGCGGCGATTATCCGGATCGACCAGACTGAAGTCCCAAAGCTCGTTCCCTTGATAAATATCCGGCACTCCCGGCGCCGTCAGCTTGAGCAAAGTCTGGGAGAGCGCGTTGCTCGCCCCGAACCGGGAAACTTCCTCGGCAACCGGGAGGAAGCTTTCGAGAAAACGATTGCGCGCTCCCGGCTCCAACAGGCGCGCGATGAAGTTGGCCACCGCCGTGTCCCAAGCTTCGTTAGGCTGGACCCAGCTGGTGTTGACCTTCGCTTCCTTCATCGCCTTGGTCATGTATTGCTGGATGCGCTCCCGATAAACGGCGTGCTCCGGCTCGCTCCACTCGGCGAAAGGCTGGAGCGGCCAGCTCGCCAGAAGCGTTTGATAAAGGAGATATTCCTCGTTCGCGTCGGGCGCTTCCCGCTCGTCGATTCGTCCCTTGGCCCGCCGGTTCAGGGTGCGCCAGCGGCCTAACGAGCGCCGCCAGACCTCCGGCAATTCCGAGAGGACAGCGAGGCGGGCGCGCGCGTCTTCGCTCCGTTTCGTGTCGTGTGTGGTCGTGGCCAGCATGGTGGCTGGCCAATCCGCCCGGCGCTCCGCGTTGCGGCGATGAAATTCCTCCAGGGGCAGGCCGAAGCGCTGCGGTTCGCCGCCGACTTCGTTGAGGGCGGCGAGCCGGTTGTAAATATAGAACGCGGTATCCTCCAGGCCCTTGGCCATGATCGGGCCGGTGATCTGCTGGAATTTGAGCACGAAACGCTCGTGCTCCGCGCGCTGCGCCTCGTTCAGATTTTCCGGAAAACGGAAGAGCAGAATATCGCGCAGGAAATTGAAGACCGATTCTTCGAGCGCGGGGTTGCGTCGTTTCGCGGCCGCCACCGCGCGCTCGATCACGGCGATATCGGCCTCGTTGACCGGCCGGCCCGGCGCGAGGTAGGTGCGGTAAACCGGGAAGCAGGCAATCGTCTCGCGCACCGCGAGGGTCAGAGCGTCCAGCGTGTAATCGCGGTACCAACGATTTTCCTCCGAGAGCCGGTCGAACATCGCTCCCAGGACGCTGACATCGTTGGCCAGCGAGAGGCGCATGACGAGCCGTTTCTTGGCGTAAACCAGATGTCCGAAATGCTGGCTGTGCCCGATGAATTTATGGAAAATATTCGTGATCGCGCTCTCCGCAGCGCCATTCACGAGCACGCCGATGACGTCGTTCATGAAGTCGTAGCCAGTGGTGCCGTGGACCGCCCAATCGCTCCGCAATTGCTCCGTGCCGCTGAGGATTTTCTCGACCACGAGATAGATGGCCCGGCCGTCCGCCGGCAGCTCGCAGCCGAGCGCACCGGCGGCGCGGCCCTGCAGCTTGCGGAAGTATTCGTTAGGCAAGAAGAGACCGTCGGGGTGATCGATGCGCAGCCCGGTGACGGCGCCGGCGCCGACCAATTCGAGGAGAAGCCGGTGCGCCTCGGCGAAGACCTCGGGCAGCTCCATGCGAATGGCGGCGAGATCGTTGACGTCGAAGAAACGCCGGTAATTGATCTCCTCCGCGGCCACGCGCCAGAAGGCGAGGCGATACGCCTGATCGCTCAGGAGCGCGTCGAGCGCGTCGAAACTGCGCGCATCGCCCGGCGTCCCGTTAATGATGGTGAGGGCTTGCTCGATCGCCGCCAGCACGGGCGGCGCTTCCTGGGCGCGGCGTTCCAGGCGACGCTTGATCACTTCCTTTTCCCGGGCGCGCTCCGCGATCCGTTCCGGGTCTTGCTCGCTCCGGCGCGGGAGGTATTCGAGCGCCGTGATAATACTCTGGAGTTCGGCGTAGAAATCCTCCGCCTGATCATCGCGCAACTGTTCCAGGGCGATCTGGAGAAGGTGCCGATAGGTGCCGGGCGCGATCGGAAATTCGTGATCGAAATAACGCAGGTAAAAGCGCCCGGCCTCGTAGTGGACGCGCAGCTCGCCGCGTTCCAGGACGCGGCCGTATTGATCGCCGAGAATCGGGATTAAAACCTTGTCGCGCAGATCGGATTTGAGCGGCTGCCATTCGATGTCGAAATAGGGCGCGTAAGGCGAGCTGGGGCCGTTCTCGAGCACGTCGGCCCACCAGAGATTGGTCGGCTCGCCGATGCCCATGTGGTTCGGGACGAAATCGAGCACCTGACCCATCCCGTGCGCCTGCAGCTGGGCGATCCAGGCGTCGTATTCGGCGCGGGTGCCGATGGCGGCGTTGAGCTTGTTATGATCGGTAATGTCGTAGCCATGCAGGCTCTCGGCGCGCGCCTGAAAATAGGGGGACGCGTAGCAATCGCTGATGCCTAACGAATGCAGGTACGGCACGAGGGCGCGGGCGTCGTTGAAGGTGAAGGTGCGGTTAAATTGCAGCCGGTAGGTGGACGTGGGAATTCTCACAGAGAAGCGGGATGAAGAGGATGAACCGGATATTCCGGCAACAGGAAGTCCCTCCGAATCCCAGGGGCAACCTAGAGGCGGTCGCGCGGTTTGAAAACCTATCGACCAGTGTGCGGCGCAGTTGGGGCGTCGTTAGGCTCCGGAGCGTGCTTTGCGCCTGGTGGAGGGACGGGCGCCGTCCCGTCCGTGGTTCTGGATGGGGGCCCGAGGCAGCCCCAACCTCCCGGACGACACAGAGGTCGTCCCTCCAAAGTGCGGGACACGCTCTAGCTAGAAAACGGTCGCGGGCTCGGGACCGGCGAGCAGTTTCTGAAAGCGCGGATCGCGCCGCAGCGGATCCCATTGCCAGCGCCATTTCAGGTCGGTCAGCGTCATGTTGTAGATCGATCCGCCCTGCAATTCGCAGGGCACGGTGAGGAGATGGTCGATCAGGGCGATGGCCTTACTCTTTTCGCCGGTCTGGGCATAAACCATCGCAAGCATGGACGAAGCGAGATTCCGCTCGATCCCGTCCCGCAGGTCTGCGGCGCTCAAAGCTTCGCGAATCGCCTCTTCCTTGTGGCCGAGGAAAGCGTCGAGCAGGGCCAAATCGAGGCCCGCCCAGCGGAATGGCGTGGCCTCCGCGGAGAGGGCCGCCACCATGTCTCTGCGCGCGGCCGCCAGTTTCTCTGGCCGAGAATCGGATTGGGTGACCACGGCCAAAAGCGCTTCGTCAAAGCTCTGCGCATGACCCCCAAGGATGAAGGGAGGTTCGCGTAAAGATCTCGCCGGCGCCCCCGCCAGAGAGCGGTCTGCCTCCGCGTAATTTCGTTCGAGCATGGCCGTCTCATAACGAGCCAGGTGGAGCCAGGGCGGGCCGGGCGGCGGCCCGGCAGCGGTCTCCTCTGCGATCGCTTTTTTGAGCGCGCCGAGCTCGCCGGTGAGACGAAATTCGTCGTTCGCGCGGCACCAGCGCCAGCCGGGGATTTTCCCATCACCCGCGAGGGCGACGATCCGGTCTAAGCTCTGAATTGCGGCGGGCCAATTGCGGACCCAACGAAAGGTGTTGGTCAGGTATTCCAGGACGCGGCGGTTCATCGGGTCGAGTGCTTCGGCCCGTTGCAGGGCGGCGAGGCGCTCGCGATAACGCTGCTGCCGTTTGTAGATAATGGCGGCGGCCAGCGAGACGTCGACTGAATTGGGCAAAAGCTCAGCCGCGCGGCCCAGCTCCCGCAGCGCGCGATCGTAGTCGCCGTCGCCCCAGAGCGAACAATAAGCCTGCGCCAGCCAGGCTTCGCCGAGCTCGGGGCGAAGGCGAAGCGCCGCCTCGGCTTCAGCGCGGGCTTTTGCTTTCAACTCGCCCCGCCCCTCCCACTCGAAAAGGAGACTGGCGCAGAGCGAAAGGCGGGCGCGGGCGAGCGCGTAATTCGGTTCCAGATCGACGGCTTGTTGATATAGCTCCAGGGCGGCGTGCAAGCGCTCCGGGCTCGCCTCGGCCAGCTCGATCCCGCGGGCGTGGAGGTAGAGCAGGTCCGCTTGGGTGTCCCGGGTCGGGTCGGCGGCGGCGCGGTGGGTTTCGGCCGGGGTCAAGGTCGCGCGCAGTTGGCCCGCGATCTCCAGCGCCAGCTCACCCTGGAGGCGGAGAGCGCCGTCGAAGGTGCGCTCGTAATGCTGAGTCCACTTCGGTTGCGGGTCAGACGCGCCGAGCAGCGCCACGTTCACGATCACCCGGCCTTTGGAACGGCGAACGCTCCCCTGGAGAAGATTGGCCACGCCCAGCCTGGAGGCGATTTCGCGAAAATTTACCCCAGTGACGACGGCGCCCCGGTAGCTCATGACCGAGTCGCGCGCGATCACCTTGAGGTCTTTGATTTTCGCCAGGCCGGTGACGACATCGTCGTGGAGAACGGCCGCGAGATAAGCGCTGTCGGGATCGGTGCTCAGATTATCGAAGGGGAGAACCGCGATGCTTTTCTCGATCGCGGCCGGCGGTTCGACCTGGCCCGCGCGCCCACTGTAAAAGAAAGCCGCGCCGCAGAGCAGCGCCGCGATCGCCGCCCAGCCGAGCCCGCGCGCGCGCGCGTTTGCGCTCTTTGTTTTCAGGTCACGCAAGGCGGAGAGCAGCTCCGCGGCGGTCTGATGGCGGCCCGCCGGATTTTTCCGCAAACATCTCGCGACCACGCGCGGCAACCCCGGCGCGCGCAGTCTCAGCGGAGGCGGCTCGGTCCCTTGGGCCGCGGCGATCACCTCCGTCGCGGTCGCGCCCTGGAAGGGCGCGCGGCCCGCCAGCATTTCGTAGAGCACCACCCCGAGGCTCCACAAATCAGTCCGCGCATCCACCGTTTCGCCACTCGCTTGCTCCGGCGAAATGTAGCGCGCGGTGCCCAGGATCATCTTCCGCTCCGCCGGCGTTTCCTGCGGGATGGCCTTGGCGATGCCGAAATCGAGCACCTTCACATAACCATCGGGACGCAGAATGACGTTCTCGGGTTTGATGTCGCGATGGACGATGCCGGCGCGGTGCGCCACCACCAGCGCGCTCGCGATCTGGATCGCGATTTCGACGGCTTCGTCAGGCGAGACCGGACCCTGGCTGATCCTCTCCCGCAAGGTGGGGCCCTCGACAAACTCCGTGACCACGAAGGGCGTAGCATCGACCTGTCCGATTTCGTGCACGGTCACGATATTCGGATGATTCAAGGCCGAAGCGGTGCGCGCTTCGCGTTGCAAACGCGCCAGCTCCGCTTCGTTCGCGCTCAGGGACGGCGGCAGAATCTTGAGCGCGACCTTGCGCCCGAGACGCTCGTCGCGCGCGCGATAGACGACCCCCATCCCGCCCACGCCCGCCACTTCCTCCAGCCGATAGGCCCCGAGCTGTTGGCCGAGCAGCATCTCGGGGTCGGCGACGAGCAGCCCGGGTGCGACCGTAAAGGCGGGCTCGGCAATAAAATTTCCCGCGGCGTCATGCGACTTGAGGAGCAATTCGACCCGGCGCCGCAACCGCTCGTCGCCCGCGCAGGTCCGCGCGAGGAGGGCGGCGCGGGCGGGCGGCGATTGTTCCACCGCGAGGTGGAAAATCTCGGTGCAACTTTGCCAGCGCTCAGAGTTCATCCATCTCTTCCCCGCTGAGCGCCGCGAAGAGCCAGGCCCGCGCTACCGTCCAATCCCGCGCCACCGTGTTCACATGGATCCCGAGCACGTCGGCGATCTCTGCCAAGCCCAAGCCGCCGAAGTACCGCATCTCCACGACGTCGGCTTTGCGCTGATCGAAGAGGGCCAATTTTTCCAGGGCCTCATCGAGCGCGACCAGCTCGTCGGCCCGCGTCTCCGTCACGGCCGCCGACTCGTCCAAACCGATCCGGACGCCGCCGCCGCGTTTCGCCGCGTTCCGTGCACGCGCATGGTCGACCATGATGCGGCGCATGAGCTGCGCGGCGACGGCAAAAAAATGGCCCCGATTCTGCCATTGCGGACGGCTCTTCTGCGCGAGCTGGAGATAGGCGTCATCAAGCAGCACAGTCGCCTGCAGGGTGTGGTCCGGCCGTTCCCGACTCATGTAATAGCGGGCCAGGCGCTGCAGCTCAGGTTGCACCAGGGGAAAGAGCCTTTCCAAAGCGCTCGCATCTCCTTCGCGCCATTGGCCGAGGAGTTGGGTGACTTCTTGCGGTGGGGTGGCAGATGTGATCATTCGCCTGCTGGAGAGCCTATCAAATTGCCGGGCGCGGGGGCAGGTATTTTTGCTTGAGACGGTGGATTGGACGGGCAAATTTCGCTTTAATAAGTATGCCTTATTTCGATCGCGCCCAAGCCATCCGTTTTTTCACTCCCAAATCTCTTTTCTACGGAGCCCTGACGGGAATCTGCCTCCTCCTGCTCGGCGGCTGTGAAACGCCGGACGCGGCCGCGAAATCGAAGCACAGCACCCACAGATCGAGTTACTCCGAAGGGCCGCACCAGACCGGGACCAATCTCTAGTCGGGGACGCTGAGAGGTTCGAGGGAACTGTTTTCGTTCCCCCAATAAAGTGAAGAAAGAACCCGTGCTGCCGGTTCTCCCTCCGGCGCCATTGCGATTTGGTGATCGACACACGATCGCAACCTCCCCCCAAATCGCCCAACCCGACGACTTCGCCAAGATCGCGTTCCAGGACTTCCGTACCGAAAAATGGCAGAGACGCGGCGCCGGCTACCAGAAGAGCGCGAAATCGCAGCCGCCGATTCCAGAGTAGGGCCGGGCGGGCACGCGCAAACCCGGCTGGTTCAAACACCACCAAGAGGGCGTCTAAAAGACGATTGCGACTGGGCGCATTGTGGGGGTCCGCTTCGGTTACCCAATTCTCTGCCACAGCACGAGCCGAGGCCGGCGAGCCCACTGGAGGCGCACCACAGGCCATCATTTACAGGGTGGCTGCGGCTGGCAGAACGGGATGCGCCAGTTGTCAGCCAAGCGCGGTTGGATTATCGAAGCTCGATGACCGCGACGAAGGCGCTGGAAAAGCAGCTCGAGCGTTATCGCGAGATGACGGGCGAACAACGCTTGGCGGTAGCGCTGGAGCTGCATGAGCTTTCCTGCGCCATCGCCCGGGAAGGAATTCGGCGCCAGCATCCCGACGCCGATTCCGCTGAGGTGGACCGCTTGCTGCGGCGACGTCTCGAGCTGTCGCGCGCGGCATGAACGAGCGCGAATTGCTGGTCGATTGTTTGCGCCGTTTGAATCGGACCGGCGTGACCTATTTCCTCACCGGCTCCATGGCGAGCAACTACTGGGGGATTCCGCGCACGACTCACGATCTGGATTTCGTCGTGCAATTGTCGGCCGCGGCCGTGCCGCGAATCGTGCAGGAATTTGGAGAGAATTTCGATCTCGACGAAGCCGCTGTGCGGAGCGCCCTGCAACCGCCCTACCAATTCAACGCGATCGACCAGCGCACGGCCCTAAAGGTCGATTTCTGGCTGGCGCGGCCGGAGCCGTTTGCGGAGGAGATGCTCCGTCGGCGCGTAGCGACGACGCTTTTCGCGGAACCGGCGTGGATCGCGACGGCCGAGGATGTCGTCCTGCAAAAGCTTGTCTGGGCTCGCCTATCGCCGTCGGAACGGCAGTATGGGGACGCGGCCGGTGTGGTGACGGTGCAAGGCGAGGCGTTGGATAAGGACTACATGAGACGTTGGGCTGGCGAACTCCAGGTCGCAGGTGAGTTGGAGCGATTGTTCGGCGGCGAAATCAGACCCAAGAACACGTGAAGCGCTCGACCCGGTGAGTTGATACCTGCCTCGGCGCTTAGGCAGATCGATCGTTAATCATAAGGATCAGTTTTAAGTATCACCAATCACCGCCCTTCTCTTCGGTGATGGAACAAGTACACACAGGAACCGCACCTCCTGGATAAGATGTAAGTTTTACCGATTAACGATAAATAATTTGACGTATATCGATAATAGATTATCGAATATCAATATGACACCGGCCGAAACATCAACTCTCACACGTCAGCCCGTCTCTAGCACACTCACCGTGTCGCGGATCGCATTGCGCATCCTCCTCATCCTAAATTGGGCCTACGGGACGGCAATTCTCGTCGGCCTTATCGGCAGCTTTGCCGCCAAAACACTGGTCATGACGGCGTTGGGAGTGCCTCCGTCGCCGGAGACTCAGTCGCTGATCGAAGGCATGCGCGCGATCGCGGTCCTGGGACTCGTCAGCGTCCCGCTACAGGAGATGGTGCTGCGGCGTCTGCTCGCCGTAGTGGAGAGCGTCCGGCTCGGAACCCCGTTCATGCACCAGAATGCATCCCGGCTTCACCGCATCGCCTGGGCTCTGCTCGGCCTTCAGCTCCTGAGCATCGTGATCGGCGCGATCGCGCGGGGAGTTTCCACTCCGACGCATCCCTTGCGCTTGGAGGCTGGCTTCTCCACCTCCGGCTGGCTGGCCGTCGTGTTGCTTTTCGTGCTGGCGCGCGTGTTCGCCGCGGGAGCGGGGATGCGCGAGGAACTGGAAGGGACGGTGTGACGATGGCGATCACCGTTAAACTCGACGATCTCCTCCACGCTCGGCGCATGACGCTCACCGAGCTGGCAGAGCGGGTCGGTATCACCTTGGCGAACTTATCCGTGCTGAAGACGGGAAAGGCGCGGGCGATGCGTTTTACCACGCTGGAGGCGCTGTGCGCGGCGCTTGGCTGTCAGCCCGGCGACCTGCTCGAATTTCAACCCGAACCCGGCTCGGGTGGCGCTGGAGCGCCGCCCAGCTCTGCACCTCGACCTGGAGAAAAACTATGACTTCGATCGCTCTATCCGCTTCCCCAGCAAATTCAGGACCCGGCGACCCGGAGGTCTCACTGCTGCGGCTCTATCTGCTGCGCGCCACCTACCTGCTGCTGGTGGTGGGCCTGGGAGGACTGATCCTGCCCCAGCTCCTCTCCCACGAGCCGGGGTCGCGTGGGGTGATCCCGAGCCTGCTCGCCGCCGTCTGGCTTCTCGCCCTCGTCGGCCTGCGTTATCCGCTGCAAATGCTGCCGGTGCTGATGTTCGAGTTCGTCTGGAAGGCGATCTGGCTTTTCGTTTACGGCCTACCGCAATGGTCGACCGGTCACGTCCCGCCGACCTTTGGCGAAGATATGCAGGCGATCCTGGGCGGGGTGATCCTGATGCCGCTCATCATTCCCTGGGGCTACGTCTATCGGCATTACCTCAAGGCTAGCGGCGATCGCTGGAGCCGACCGGGTAAGTAGGGCGATTCTGGCGGGGAGAAGACCAAGCGAAGCCGCCCGTGTGCTAACACCCGAGGAACGCCGCGACATGATGACCATGACGATCTTCGTCTACCCGCGAATATCGCCACGCGCTGTGGCAAGCCCTGTCGCTTTGTCCCGCATTGCTTAAATGATCGTTCACCTCGTCGACGGCACTTACGAGCTCTTCCGTCATTTCTACGGCTTGCGGCGGTTCAACAAAGGCAAGGACCGGCCCTACGGCGCGGTCGTCGGCGTGCTGCAGACGGTGCTCCAAATGATCGAGAATGGCGATACGTATCTCGGCGTCGCGACCGATCACGTGATCGAGTCCTTTCGCAATCGGCTTTGGGCGGACTACAAGACCGGCGCCGGGATCGAGCCCGTGCTGCGCGCGCAATTCCATCCGCTGGAGGAGGCGCTGGCGGCGATGGGGGTGGTCGCCTGGCCGATGATCGAGCTGGAAGCCGACGATGCGCTCGCTTCGGCTGCGCAGCTCGCGGCGAAGGAGAAGAAGGTGGAGAAAGTCGCCATCTGGACGCCCGATAAGGATCTGGCGCAATGCGTGCGCGGTGAGCGCGTGGTGCAGATCGACGGCCGGCGCAAAACGATTCGCGATGCGGCCGGGATCCGCGAAAAGTTCGGCGTCGATCCGCCGCTCATTCCAGACCTGCTCGCGCTGGTCGGCGATGCGGCCGACGGCTACCCCGGCATCCCAGGGATCGGCTCCAAGACTGCGGCCATGCTTTTGAATCGCCACGGTCCGATAGAAAACTTCCCGGCAAACGTTCTCGGCGAACGGCGCGATCTCGCGCTGCTCTTCAAGAAACTCGCGACCCTGCGCACCGATGCGCCGCTCTTTAAGAAGGTTGAAACGCTGCGCTGGCGCGGGGCAACGCCGGCCTTCGCGGCCTGGGCGGAGCGGATGGAAGCGCCGCGCCTGCTCGAGCGCTGCGAAAAGGCGGCGGCCCGATGACGAGGTATTTAGCGCGCGAGTTGGAAAGCCCGGCCTCGCGCTCGCGCCTCGTTACGGCGGCACCTCGCCGAAATACAGGTCGGCCTCGGCGTCGTAGGATGACCAGAGAGATACGGGCCGGGCGAATTCCTCAGGCGGGAACTATCTTCAGAAACCCTCTGATTTCGCCCGTAGCTGCGGTCAGGGAATGCACTCGTCAAACAAGGGTTCTCAAGCGGCAACTTGGAGGATGGCTTGTTGAGAATGCTCCAGCATCCGCACCGCCATTTCACGGATCACCGTCGGGAAGCACTCCAGGAATTCCTCCAGAGTGTAGTCGTCCTCGAGGTAGTCGAAGAGCGTTTTCACCGGGACGCGCGTGCCCGCAAACACCGGCGTGCCACCGAGGATCTCGGGATCGACGGTAATCAGCTCGCTCTCGCTCATAGGTGGAGGGTAGGGAAATGAGCAAGAGTGCCAAGAGGCGAAGTTCGTTCCCAGCGAGGATCACGCCTGCGCGGGGAAGCTTGACCCCGACGCGAACCGTTCCGTCGGCATGTTGACAGTCTTACATTCGCTCGGGCGTTTGGATTCCGAGCAATTCGAGGCCGTGCCGGAGCGTGCGCGCGGTGAGCTCGCAGAGCGCCAGGCGCGTCCCGCGCGCGGGCTCTTCGGATTTCAGGACCGGGCACGCTTCGTAGAAAGTGTGGAAGGCATTGGCCAGCTCGAAGAGATAATTTGCGAGCAGGTTCGGCCGGAAATCGTGCAGCACTTGCGGCACCGTCTCGGCAAATTGCGCGAGGCGCTTGGCCAGATTCCGCTCGGCCGGTTCGGTCAGGTTGAGTTCGTTAGGGGCGACGAACTCGGAGCCGAGCTTGCGGAAGATGGAGCGAATGCGGACGTAGGCGTTTTGCAGGTAAGGCGCGGTGTTGCCTTGCAGCGCGAGCATCCGGTCCCAGGAAAAAATGTAATCGGTCATCCGATACTGGGAGAGATCGGCGTACTTGACCGCGCCCAGGCCGATCGTTAGGGCGATCGCGTGGCGCTCCGCTTCCGGCAGCTCCGGATTTTTTTCCGCGACGATTTTCTCCGCCCGCGCGACCGCTTCGTCGAGCACCTCGCGCAAGGCCACGTTATCGCCGGAGCGCGTCTTCATCAGCTTGCGATCTTCCCCGAGGATGCTGCCGTGGGTGATGTGGCGGAAATCGGCGGTGTAACCTTCGCGCCGGGCGATCTCAAAGATTTGCCGAAAATGGAGCAGTTGCGGGGCGCCGGTCACGATCCAGACGGTGTCGGCGGCGAGATCCTGAAGACGGTAGTCGACCGTGGCGATGTCGGTGGTGGCGTAGTTAAAACCGCCGTCGCTCTTGCGAATGATACAGGGCTTATCCGCCAGCTCGGGGATGTCGCGGAAGAAAACGCAGATGGCGCCTTCGCTCTTTTCCGCGAGGCCGGCCGCGCAGAGCCGCTCGACCACGGCGGGCAGCCGGTCGTTGTAGAAACTCTCCCCGCGCTGGATGTCGTAATGGATGTCGAGGAGCGCGTAGGCGGCTTCGAACTCCTGCAAGGAAAGCGCGACGCATTGCTCCCAGATGGCGAAATTCTCCGGAGCGCGCGCCTGCAGCCTAACGAGTTCCTCGCGGCAGGCCTCGCGGACCGCGGGATCGGCGTTCGCCCGCTCGTTCGTTTCCTTGTAAATGCGGACCAGCTCCGCGATCGGATCGCGCGCGAGCGCCGCCCGGTCGAGCAGATGTTTCCAGCCGTAAATGACCATGCCGAATTGCGTGCCCCAATCGCCGATGTGGTTATCGCGGATGACCTCGTGCCCGAGGAACTCGGCGATCCGGGCGAGGGCGTCGCCCAGCACGGTGCTGCGGATGTGACCGACGTGCATCGGCTTGGCCACGTTGGGCGAGCCGAAGTCGACGACGATGCGATGCGGTTCCTCCGTCCGGGGGACGCCGAGGCGGTCGTCCTGTAAAAGTTGCGCGACCTGGGCGGCGAGGGCGGTTGGTTTAAGGGTGAAATTGATGAAGCCGGCTCCGGCTACGGTGGGCGGCTCGCACCATTCCGCGACCTCGAGGTGGGCGATAATTTTCTGGGCGAGGTCCCGCGGGTTTTCCCCGCGCTGCTTGGCCAGGACGAGCGCGGCGTTGCTCTGGTAATCGCCGAAACGCGCATCGGTCGCGGGCACGACCTCGGCCACGGCGGGCCCTCCGGCGGCGGCGAGCGCACGGGACAAACTTCTCCCGAGCAACCTCTGGAACGTGATCATGGCCCGAAAGCTGCCCCCGCTATTGCGGCGCGCGCTCGCGGAAAATCGAGAGAATTTCCTCCGGCGAACTGGCGCTGGCGAGGCTTTCGCGGACGGAGCGATCGTTCAGAAACTTGGCAATGGCAGCGAGGGTGCGGAGGTGAGTTTGAAATTGATTTTTCGGGACGACGAAGAGAACGACGAATTTGACCGGTGCATTGTCGAGCGCGTCGAACTCGATCCCCTGGCTGGAGCGGCCGAAAGCGGCCACCACTTCGGTCACATCCTCAGAAGAAGCGTGGGGAATGGCGATGCCGAAGCCGATCCCGGTGCTCATGGTTTCCTCGCGCTGCTTGAGCGCGGCCAGGATGCTCTCACGGCTTTCCGCCGGAATTTTTTCCAGCCTAACGAGTAGCTCGATCAGCTCGACGATGGCCGGCCAGCGCTCGGTCGCCTGCATTTCGGGGATGATCTGCTCGGAAGATAAAAGGCTGGCCAGAGACATGCGGAGTTTTCCGAGTGGAGCGGAAGTTTAGCGGCGGCGGTTTGGATAACAAGCTGGAATGGGCGGGAAATAGGAGGCTTCGGAGGCGAGGAGCGGCCAGGGCGGACTCGGGATGGGTCTGGGAAACCTTGCGCGTGGCTGGTCATTCCAAGGCTGGCGGAGCGCGCCGAGCTCTCGCGCCCGGTCTGGCGGGTGCGTCTCAGTCATCGGCTTCCCTAAGGTAATCCGCGAGATCCCTCGCTGCGCTCGGGATGACAAATCGGGAGAGGCGGGCTGCGATTTGGGCGGGTGCCCTGCGAAGGGGGGCAACTCCCGCGCCTCCCTGAGGGAGGCGTCTACAGGTCTTTTACCCGGTAGCTGAGCTGGCGGGAAAGGAGCCAGCGGACGCCAAACATGTCGATGGTCGCGCGCACTGCGCGATTGCCCAGGCCGTATTTGCTCTGCCCGTATTGGCGCGCCCGATGGTTGACCGGAATCTCCACCAGCCGGTAACCCGCTCCTTTGACCAGCGCCGGGATGAAGCGATGCATGCCTTTGAAGGGCACGAGCGTGCGCACGCATTCGCGTCGCATCGCCTTGAGCGTGCAGCCGGTGTCGCGGACGCCGTCTTTCGTAAAACGGCTGCGCACGAAATTGGCGATCCGGCTGGTCAGGCGCTTGACCAGGGTGTCGCGGCGCCTGGCGCGATAGCCGCAGACCAGGTCGGCCCCGCGCTCGATCTCGGCGAGGAGCCGGGGAATGTCGGCGGGGTCGTTTTGCAGGTCGCCATCGAGCAGGACGACGACGGCTCCGCGGGCTGCGTTCGCGCCCGCGTAGATGGCCGCGCTTTGCCCGGCGTTTTTCTCGAAGCGCAGCACGCGCGTGGTCGGCGAATTCGTTAGGCTGGCGAGGGTCCCATCAGTCGAGCCGTCATCGACGAAGAGAATTTCGTGCTCGATCCCGGCGAGGACGGTGGCCAATTCCGCCTGCAGGATGGGAACGTTTTCTTCTTCGTTGTAGAGCGGCACCACGACCGAGAGGGCGAGAGGAGCGTCACTCATAACGGCATCGTCCGGTAATCGTAGCAGGCATAAACCTGCAGCTCGCGCAGGAGCCGCGGCCCGGCGCGCACCTCGATGGTCGCGATCGGCTCGACCCGCCGGAACCCGCCGGTAATGGCCCGCGGGGGCTCGTTCTTTTTTCCTTCCAGAAAATAAAGGGCGTTCCGGCCCACGAAGAGGTTCACACCCTGTTCCTCGGTGTAGACGTCGTTCGGGTCGCGCACCGCATGGGGCGGCAGCGGGACGAATTCGTCGTAGCGCGGCCAGAAGGAAAATTCGTTTACCATATCCTGCGATTCCGGGATGTAGACGGGCGGATGCCCTGGCCCTTCAACGCGTTTCTCGGGCAGGTAAAAGGAGAGTTCCGCGGCGCGATCGCGCTGGTCGGCGATGAGGAAAGCCGGTCTCCCCGATTTGGTCTCGAAATCTCGGCGCACCTGGGCGACCGCGCCGGCGAGCGAACGCCAGCCGCGCAACCGATCGGTCGGATCGTGATGGCGCCGCTCGAAGCCCCGGTTGTTGACCATTAAACCGACTAGTAGGGCGCTCATGACGAGGCCGAGAAGGAAGGCGGCAGCCGCCCAATGTCTGACGCCGGGATGGGTCGCGGCCCGCTCCCGCCAATAGGAAATCGCGAGAACGCCGAGCGAGAGAAAGGCGAGGCCGTCCCAGTTGGGCGCGGCCGCTTCGTTGATCGAGAGGAGCCCGTAAAAGAGGAAAACCGGGAGGCCAAACCAGAGGAGGTAGAGGGTTTTGAACTGTTGCTGGGCGCGCCGCCAACTGGCCAGCACGGCCCAGGCGAGGGCGAGGAAAAGGAGCGGCGAATAAATTCCGAAATGCGCCCCGAGAAAGGAGAGGAACTCCAGCGGATGAAAGCCGGGGGCGGAATCGAGGCTGCCGCGCGAGCGGAGGTGGGCCAGGGTGATCCAGGCGTGCTGCTGATTCCAGACGAGCGTCGGAATGGTGCAAAGTGCGAAAACGAACAGCAACAGATAGAGGTTTGGCCTAACGAATTCCCGGCGCAAGCGCGGGACGAGGAGGAGGACGAGCAAGACGGAGACGAGCTCGAGCGCGTTGGTGTATTTGCAAAGAAACCCGAGGCCGATGAGCAATCCGGTGAAAGGCCACCACCAGGAAAAATCCGGGCTTCGTTCCAGAGCCAGCCAGAAAGCGTAAAAGGCCGCCACCCAGAAAAAAACCGAGAGCGGATCGATGGTCAGGACGAGGCTGCCGAGATTGAAAATGGGCGTGACGTTGAGGGCGAGGACCGTCCAGAAAGCGGTCGCGGCGCTGAAGAGCCGCCGGGTGAAATAGAAAAGGAGCAGGCTCGTCCCGGCGGCGAGCAGCGGGCTCCAGAAGCGCACGCCGAATTCGTTGTCGCCAAAGAGCGCGGTGCTCGAGCGAATGACGAATGCGACCCCCGGGCCTTTGCTGAAATAGGAGAGCGCGGGCCGCTGCGACCACATCCAGTAATAGGCCTCGTCGGGCGAGAGCTGGGCCGCGCTCAGGAGCGCCAGCCGCAACGCCGTAAGCACGAGCAGAAAAATCCAAACCGCGCGCGTCGTCCTCATGCGATGGCGTCGCCTATGAGGCGCGGATGTCTCACGAAAAACTGCGGCGCCCAGCGTGCCATGGACCAGCGATAAAGCGTTTCGCAGAGCGCGAGAAGGAGCGCGGTTTCGCCGACGGCGAGGAAGAACGTTGCCGCCACATCGCTCGGCCAATGCGCCCCGAGATAAACCCGCGACCAGGCGATGGCGAGGGCGAAGAGGAAATAAAGCCAGCCGCGGCGCCGGTAGAAAAAGGAAAGGATCAGCGCCACGGTCACATTATTTGTGACATGCCCGGAAGGGAAAGACGGCCCGGAGCGCCGCCGATCGCTTGCGTCGGAAAAATGAATACGCGGCTCCTGGAAGAGGGTGAGAAAACGCGGATGCGCCTTTTGCAGCTCGACCAGGCGCACGCGCTCGATCTGCTTGGGCCGCCGCCGATCGACCACCTGCTTGAGGCCTGCGGTGATGTTGGCGTTCACGAGCAAAGCGAAGCCGACGCAGAAAACGAGGGCGCGCCCTTTAAACCCGCCCCAGATCAACGCGTAGAGCACCACCAGAACGATGAGCGGCTTCCAGATCTCGACGTTGCTGATCGCGGCCATGAACAAGTCGAGCGCCGGATTCGTCCATCGTTCGTTGATGAGATGAAAAAGAGTCTGATCCACGGAAAAGTATAGAATCTTGCAGAGTCGAATTTTGCGACGGGATCAGCTTCCCTTAAAACGTCACACTTAAAACTTAAAACTCCGTCCCATGCCCAAACCCTTCGCTGTCCTCTGCGCTTTCTTTCTCGCCCCGATCCTTCCGCTCCTCGGCGCGCCGACGGCGGCGGAGGAAATTCTCCAGCAAGTCCGCTTGCAACAGTCGCAACAGCAGCTCGATCTCCAGGGCCAGTTGCGCTCCGGCGCCACCGTCATTCCCTTTCGCCTTACCCAGACGGGACCGCTCATTCGCTATACCTTCGCCAATCCGCCGGAGATCATCCAGCTGCGGCTCGGCGCGGATGGCTCGAAGCTGGAGTTGCTCACGAATACGACCACGAAAAGCTTCGCCAAGTCCCGGCTCGACGACCAAATCGGCGGCACCGCGGTGACCTATGGCGATCTCGCGCTGAGTTTTCTCTATTGGCCCGACCCGCAGGTGATCGGGTCCGACACCATCCGGACGCGAGCTTGTTGGAAGCTCCGCCTGCATCCGCCGGGCAAGGACGCGCTTTATTCGACCGTCGTGCTCTGGGTCGACAAGGCGAGCGGCGCGATCATGCGCATGGATGGCTACGATTGGAAAAATCAGCTCGCGAAACGTTTCGAAGTTGTCTCCGCGCAGAAGATCGGAGGGCGCTGGTTTCTGAAACAGATGCGGATCGAGGAGATGCGGCCCGGCACGGAGAAGGTGCAATCCCGCAGCTATCTCGAGATCAAGCAGTAGCGGTAATGACGGCATATTCCGGCCGCGCGGAAGCGTGAAAAGCGGGAACCTGTAGACGCCTCCCTCTGGGAGACGCGAGAGTGGTTAGGTAAAACAGACCGCCTTCGCGCTTCGGAGGTATCTATCTCGTGTTTCGCGCCCCCCGAAAAGCTCGCGCGTTGTCATCCCGAGGCAAGCGCAGCGCGCCGAGGGATCTCACGGTGGCTCTGATGGGTTCATCTTGTCTGACCCGGACGCCGAGACCTTGCGCGAGATCCCTCGCCGTCTGCGCGGGCTCGGGATGACAAAATGTGAGGGTGGGAGTGGACGCAACGCGTTGGCCGGGGTTGAACGCTAGACAGATACCGAGAGGCGCGAAGCCTGCGCTTCATGGAGGGACGACCTCTGTGTCGTCCGTGAGCTTTGGGTTGTCTCGGGCCTCCCCTCCAGAACCACGGACGGGACGGCGCCCGTCCCTCCACCAGGCGCCGAGTCCATGACCACGCTCTGGGCAAAAACAGAGCCCCCCTCGCGCTTCCCAGGTATGCGGTTCGCGTCTCACGAAAGGTGGGTCCGCTGTCATCCCGAGGCTTGCGCAGCGCGCCGAGGGATCTCACGGATGCTCTGATGGGTTCATCTGTTCTGGAACCGGACGCCGAGACCTTGCGCGAGATCCCTCGCCGTTTGAAAGCCCAGCCTCGCCCGCTGCGCGGCCTGCGTTACGGCCGCAGGCTCGGGATGACAACATGAGAGTGTGGAGTGGACGCAACGCGTCGGACGGGGTTGAACGCTGAAGAGAAACCCGGGCGACGCGAGATTCGTTAGGCAAAACAGAGCACCCCTCGCCCTTCGCAGAGCGAAGCGTCTACAGGGCGTGCCCGGACGCCTAGGCGTTTTCCTCGGGCGCGCCCGCCCGGACGATCTGTGCAAAACTGCGCGGATCGAGGCTGGCTCCGCCGACGAGCGCGCCGTCGATGTCCTCCTGGGAGAGAAGCTCGCGGGCGTTATCCGGCTTCACGCTGCCGCCGTATTGGATGCGAATCTTTTCCGCGGTCCCCTCATCCGAGATTTCGGCCAAGGTGCGGCGGATAAAGGCGTGCGCTTCCTGCGCTTGCGCGGCGGTGGCGGTCTGGCCTGTGCCGATGGCCCAGATCGGTTCGTAGGCGATCACTGTTTCGAGCAAGTCCTTGGGCTGGGCGTTCGCGAGACTTCCGCGCAATTGCGTCGAGAGCACTTTCTCGACGTGGCCTTTTTCCCGCTGCGCGAGCGTTTCGCCGATGCAAACAATGGGCCGCAGCACCTCTTCGTAGGCGGCGTGCACCTTGCGGTTGATCATTTCATCCGTCTCGCCAAAGAGCGCGCGCCGCTCGCTGTGCCCGAGCACGACATACCTAACGAAAAGCTCGCGCAACATCGCGGGGCTGATCTCGCCGGTGAAGGCGCCGCTTCGCTCCCAATGCATGTTCTGCGCGCCAACCTTGATGTTCTGCGTCTGGGTGAGCAATTCGGAGACTTTCGGGATGGCGGTGAAGGGCGGCACGATCACGACTTCAACCGCGTCGAGGTCGTCGAGTTCGCGCAGGAAGGTGGTGATAAACGCTTCCGCCTCACTCTGCGTCATGTGCATTTTCCAGTTCGCGGCGATGATTTTTTTACGCATGGTTAGTTCGTTAGGGGACCTTTTTTGTCATCCCGAGCGGAGCGAGGGATCTCCCGGATTCCGCTGCGCCGAGCGATGAAGAAATCGTTCTTAAACCGCGAGATCCCTCGCTGCGCTCGGGATGACAACGCAACGCGATCATTTCTCGCTCAGGGCCGCGACGCCGGGCAGTTCTTTGCCTTCGATCAACTCCAGCGAAGCCCCGCCGCCGGTCGAGATAAAAGTCATCTGGTCGCCTAGTCCCGCTTGCTTGACCGCGGTCACAGAATCGCCGCCGCCAATAATGGTCACCGCCTCAGACCTGGCCAGCGCCTCGGCAATCGCTTTCGTGCCCGCGGCAAAATCGGGAATCTCGAAAATGCCGGGAGGGCCGTTCCACAAAATCGTTTTCGCCCGGCCGATCTCGTCCTGGAAGAGCTGGATCGATTCCGGCCCGAGATCGACCGCCTCCCAGCCCTCGCGCACCCCGTCGTTAAGCGAAAGCCGGCCGGTCACGTGCGTCTGTGCGCCCGGTTTGATTTCGTCCGTCTCCAGCGCATCGATCGGGAGGAGAAATTTCACTCCTTTTTGCTCGGCGAGATCGAGCAGCTCGCGGGCCAGGTCGAGCTTGTCCCCTTCCACCCGGCTGGCGCCGATCGGGATGCCCTGCGCCTTGAAAAAAGTGTTCGCCATGGCCCCGCAAATCAGAAAGGCGTCCGCCTTTTCCAGAAGCGCCTTGATCACCCCGATCTTATCGGAAACTTTCGAGCCGCCCATGATGACGAGAAAAGGCTTGGCCGGCTGGGCCAGTTCTTCGTGGAGATATTTCAGTTCCTTCTCCATCAGAAAACCCAGGGCCGCTTGCCTAACGAACTGGGCAACGCCGGCGGTGGAAGCGTGCGCTCGATGGGCCGCGCCGAAAGCGTCGTTCACGTAAAGGCCGTCGCTCAACTGCGCGAGCGCCTCCGCAAACTTCGCATCGTTCGCTTCTTCTCCCGGGTGAAAACGCAAGTTTTCCAGGAGCGTGACATCGCCCTCTTTCATGTCGGCCACGATCGCCTCGGCATCGGCGCCGATGCAGTCGTGGCTGAAGGCGACGGGATGATCGATCAAATCGTGCAGCGCCAGGCCCACCGGCCGGAGCGAATATTTCTCGACTGGTTTTCCCTGCGGTCGTCCGAAGTGCGCCATCAGAATTGTCTTCGCGCCGTGCTCCCGCAGATACTTGATCGTCGGCAGACTTTCCCGCATCCGGGTGTCGTCGGTGATGACGATTTTGCCGTCGCGCTCTTCGGTTGGAACGTTGAAATCAACGCGGACGAGGACGCGTTTCCCGCTCACCTCGAGATCGCGCAGGTTGAGCTTGCTCATCTACTCGTGCTCCTGCTCGTAATCGATCCCGTAATGCCCCTCATCTTCACGCAAAACGTCAGCTCGCTCCGAGAATCGTTTTAGCATTCCCACCAGCATCTGCACCACCGCGACCAATCTTTCCTTGGCCGGCTCGACCATCTCCGCTGCCGCCAATCGTCGCACCACGAGCACATCCAGGCAGGCGGCGGACTCAAGCGCTGATCCTCTCGCCATCTCGAGAAAGCGCGCGCGATCGCGTGGAGAAAACTTCCCATTCCCTTCGGCGATGTTCAGAGGGATGCTCGTCGACGCTCGATTGAGTGGGTCTTTCGCGGCGACCTTGCCGGGGACGCGGTCGAGAAATTCGCCCACCCAGCCGCAGAACGCGATGGACTGCTGATAAACGTCTAGTTTCTCGTGGTCGAAGAGGATTCTACTCGTGCTCATACTCGTAATCGTGATCGTGATCGCGCCCTCCACCGTGATCGTGGTCGATTACGAGCACGATTACGAGCAAGAGCACGAGTTTAGGAGATCAGCTCCAGCATCTGCACGCAACGATTGCTGTAGCCCCACTCGTTGTCGTACCAACCGACCACCTTCACAAATTTCCCCTGCGCCATGGTGAGCGCGCTGTCGAAAATGCACGAGTGCGGGTTGCCCACGATGTCGCGCGAAACCAGCGGCTCGTCGGTGTATTCGAGCACCCCTTTGTAACTCGCGTCGCCGGCCGCTTTTTTGAAGGCCGCGTTGATCGCTTCCGCCGTCGTCTCTTTCTCCAGAATGGCGGTGAAATCGGTCACCGATCCATCCGGCGTCGGCACCCGGAAAGCGCCGCCGTTGAGCTTGCCTTTGAGACTTGGCAACACTTCGCCGATCGCTTTCGCGGCGCCGGTGCTCGACGGGATAATGCTCACCGCCGCCGCCCGCGCCCGCCGCAAATCCTTGTGCGGCAAATCGAGAATGCTCTGGTCGTTCGTGTAGCTATGAATCGTGCTCATGAAGCCGTTCACGATCGTAAAATTGTCGTGTAAAACCTTGGCCAGCGGGGCGAGACAGTTGGTCGTGCAACTCGCGTTCGAGATGATGTTCATCTTGGCCGCGTCATAGATTTCGTCGTTGATCCCGAGACAAATGGTGGCGTCAGGATCCTTGGCCGGCGCGCTGATCAGCACCTTCTTCGCGCCGCCCTGAGTGATGTGCAGCTCGGCTTTCGCCCGCTCGGTGAAGAAACCGGTCGACTCGAGAACCACGTCCACGCCCAGGTCTTTCCACGGCAGCTTGGCCGGGTCGCGTTCTTTGAAGATCTTAATCTTCTGCCCGCGCACGATGATGTTCTCTTCGTCGTAGCCGATCTCGCCGTCGAATTTCCCGTGGATGGAATCCCATTTCAGGAGATGCGCGAGGGTGTGCGTGTCGGTGAGATCGTTGATCGCTTTGACTTGCGCGACCTGTTCCTGAGACATGGCGCGGAGGACGTTGCGCCCGATGCGGCCGAAGCCGTTGATGCCGAAGTTTGCCATAGAAGAAGTGGTGGAGTTATTGGTTACGAGTTGAGAGAGCCGGCCAAAGCGGCGGGGTTTACTTTTAGGCCGCGCCGAAAGATGAGGCAAGCGAATGAACATTCCGGCGCGCCGCGGCGTCCAAGGTCAGCTCCATGCGCTGCCTTATTTCGCTCCTCTTCCTCGGGCTCAGCGTGACCCCGCTTCTCGCTAAAACCCCCGCCGTGCTCGTCCTCGGCGACAGCCTCTCGGCCGGCTACGGGCTGAAGCGTTCCTCGGCTTATCCGGCGTTGCTTTTGCAGAAAGCGGAGACGGCCGGGGTCGATCTCACGGTCATGAACGCAAGTGTGAGCGGCGATACCAGCGCCGGCGGACTGCGCCGCATCGGAGCCTTGCTCCAGCATCATGTCGACGTGCTCCTGCTCGAGCTGGGGATCAACGACGCTTTCCGCGGCGTGCCCGTGCCGCAGATCGAGGCGAATCTGCAGGCGATCATCGACCGGACGAAAAAGCGTTATCCACAGGCCCGCCTCGTGATCGCCGGGATGGAGTTGCCGCAGACTTCCGGGGACGATTATCTGCGCGCTTTCGGAGCCATTTTTCCAGAGCTGGCCCGGCGCAATGGCGCGGCGCTCATCCCTTTCTTGCTCCGCGGAGTGGCCGGCGATCCGTCGCTCAATCAGCAGGATCTGATTCATCCCAACGCCAAGGGGCAAAAGGTTCTCGCGGAGACGGTGTGGTCGGTCCTGCAAAAAGTTTTGCGGAAAAGCTAAAGCGCGTTCTGCCGGCATAACACCGCGTTCTCCTGGAGGGATGAGCTCCTGCGAATCCTCCGCAGGGAGGCAGGCCCCGGGCTCGCTCCACGCGGGCGTCGCAGAGCTCCGCCCTCCAGTCCTGGGTGGCGCAGTCTCGATCGGAGGAGGTCGCCGGGCGCTCCGTGCACGCATCATCCGGTCGAGTCGCGAAGTTAAAGGCATGGATCCAGCCGACCCGCACAATCTTCACGACACCGCCGATCAACCCGTCCTCGAGCGCATCGACATCGCCACCGAAGGCAGCGATTGCGACGCCTGCGTGCGCGCTTTGCGCGAGCCGCTGATGAAAATCGACGGCGTCAAAGAAGTCGTCGCCGACCCGAAAAGCGAGAACGTCTGGATCACCTTCGACGCGCGCAAAACGCACGCGCCCGCCCTGCACGACGCCATCCTGAAAAGCGGTTACCGGCCCGCGCCGACAACCGGCGAATAGTTCACGACCTTTGCAGGAATCCGTCGAGGCCTGCCTTGCCTTGATGCAAACCCTGGTGAGCTGCCGCCAGCAGCCGGAGGTCGTGCGTCTCCGCGAGATTCGCCAAAAATACTCGATGCTGCACGAGGACGTTCTCCTGCTCGTCCATCATTTCGGCAAAACCGCGCCCGGTCACATCCTTGAGATCGGCGCCTTCCTGGGCGGCTCCACCATCGCCGCGGCCCTCGGCGCCCGTGACGCCGACGAGCGCAAAACCATCGTCACCGTGGAATCGGGCGGCGCGCTTAAACATCCGCGCCTGCCCAGCCGAAACATCCTGCGCGACCTGAAAAAGAATCTGATTAAACAAGGCGTCGCGGCAGAGGTGGCGATCGTCGCGGGATACTCGGGCCAGCACGAAACCGTCGCCACCGTCCATGAGAGGTTGCAGGCGGGAAGTGTCGGGCTCTTCATCTTCGACGCCGACGCCGGGATCGACCGCGACCTTCGTCTCTACGGCGATCTGCTCACGGAAAATGCCTGGGTGGTGGTAGACGATTATTTCAGGCCGCAGGAGAACGAGAAAGCGGTTCGCATCCAGCCGCGGATCGATGCCCTGGTCGCGGCGGGAGAATTGCGACCGCTGGGCGTTTACGGCTGGGGCACCTGGATCGGGCGTCGCGCCTAAAAGCTAGTCCAAATTGCGGCGGATTGAAGCTGGCGAGAACTGGCCGAATAAGAAGAGCCTTCCGAATTTGGAAGAGACCACCCGAATTTGTCATCCCGAGCGCAGCGAGGGATCTCACGGACCGGGCTGTGCGCACAATTGCTAATGGACATCCGGAGTAATCCGCGAGATCCCTCGCTCCGCTCGGGATGACAATGGAAGCGTCCCCGCCCGGCTAGGAAAGCGCCGGCTGCTGCTGCGTGAGGCAATGGAACGCCCCCAGCCCCCAGATTAATTCCCGGCAATCGATCGGCACGATCCGCCGGCTGGGAAAGGCGCGCTGCAAAACTTGCGCGGCTTCTTCATCGTGAGGATCGGCAAATGTCGGCAGGAGCACGCTCTGGTTCGCGATGTAAAAATTGGCGTAGCTCGCCGGCAATCGCAGACCCTCCCGGTCGATCCGCGCCGGCATCGGCAGCTCGCTAATTTCCAGCGGGACTCCCGCGATCGTTAGTCTACGCAACCGCTCGAGGTTTTCCTGCAACGGCGCGTAGTTCGCATCCGCCTTGTTCCTCTCCACCACCGTCACGACGGCGCGCTCGCTCACGAAACGCGTGAGATCGTCGATATGCCCGTCGGTATCGTCCCCCTCGATGCCGTCGCCCAGCCAAAGAATTTCGCGCACCCCGAGAAAGTCGCGCAGCCGCTGCTCAATCTGCTCCCGCGTGAGCTGGGGATTGCGGTTCGGATTGAGCAGACAACTTTCCGAGGTCAGGAGCGCGCCCGCGCCGTTCACCTCGATCGAGCCGCCTTCCAGAATCATCCGCGGATAATAAACCGGCAGACCCAGCTCCTCGGCTACGCGCGTCGGCACCACCTCATCGAGATCGCACGGCGGATATTTGCCGCCCCAGGCGTTGTAATCCCAATCGACCACCGCGAGCCGCGGGTCGCTCGCGCGGGTCAGGAAAATCGGGCCGTGATCGCGGCACCAGGGCTCGTTCGTCGGGATTTCGTGATACGTCAGTTGCTCGTTAGGCAAACCATCGAGCGCCGCGCGCGCTTCGGCCTCGTGCGCACCGTTGCTGACGTTGATGTTGACCGGCTCCGATTCGAGCAGCGCCGCGACCATGGCCCGCAGGGTCGGCAGCACCCGGTCGTAGGAGTCGGGAAAACTGATCCCTTCCCGACGCGGCCAGGAGAGCCAGGTGGCGGAATGCGGCTCCCATTCGGCGGGCATGCGGTAGCCGAGTTGCGCGGGCGTTTCGTTGTTAGGCATGAGTTTTCTCAAGTTAGCATCTGCCTCTTCCTCGTGATCGTGCTCGTGCTCGTCTTTTTTGGGATTATTCGATTAGGAGCACGATTACGAGTATGAGCACGAGGAGGGATTCCGTTAGGCAAAGCGTCGTTGTTGGGCGGCCAGGAGCGGCGGAAAATTCAGCACCGTGGGCGAAGTCGTTCGTTCCAAAATTTGCGCGGCCGCGGCTTGCAATGCACCCCAGCGTTCCCACTCCAACTCCGGCGCCGCCGCGATATGCCGAAGCAGACTGCGCCATTCCATTAGCGCCCGCTCGATATCGCCTGGCCGGAGCAGATCGGAAGTAATTCGATAGCGCCCGCCCGGATTGTTCACGACCTCGCGCAACACCTCCGAAGCGCCCGCGCCATAATGTACCGGCACGCCCATCTCGAGATAGCCGGGATGATCCGCCCGCTCGTAAAGCGTTTGGCAAAGCGCCCCCAAACGCCCGGCCAAGCGCGAATCTTCCCCCGCAAACCGCGGTCCCGCGCGGATATTCGCGAGATCGAAAACCAGGTCGTCGATCGGGTATTTCTCCTCCTCGAGCGCGGCGGCGATGGCGAGCCCCTCGCCACCCTGGAAAAATCCGAAAATCACCCCGCGCCGCGTCGGCGTTCCGTCCGGCTCGACCAGCCCGAGTCGGCGCCAGGCGTAAGCCGGCGAGGCGACAATCTCCACCGTCTGATCATATTCCCGTTCCGGACAAGCGCGGCAAACCAGCGGCAACGCCGGCCGCTCCGGCGGATCGCAGAGGTCGCGGCCTAACGAATCACGCGTGGCGGTTATTTTGATCTTCGAGAAATCGATCCGAGCCGAAAGGGTGCGCCCCCGCCTAACGACTTCATAAAGTTCCCCGCCACCGCTCCACTCCGGCAGGCGCGCCCGGGCCAGCTCGAGCAGCTGCGCTTCCGGGAGCATTTTCGCGCCGAGCAATTTGCGCAGCGGTTTCACCAGGAGAACCTCCGGCCCCTCCGGGCCGCTCGTCGCCAGCGGCATTTCGCGCCCGTAGATTTTCCGTTCCGGCAGCCGGCAAAGATTGCCCAACGGGTAAGGATCGAGCTGCGCCGGCACGCTCAAGGCCGGCGCCCAACCTTCATTTAGCCTAACGAGTGCGGCGCCGAGGGTGCTTGCGACGGCCTCGCCGCGCGGCTCCCACGCGCCCGCGCTATTCAGGATTTCCACGATCGGCCGCCGCACGAAACGGGCCCGCTCCGCATCCACCCAGAGACCGCACGGTCTCGGCCCGGTCGCGAGCGAATGCTCCGTCCCGAGCGGCACTTTTTGCACGCTAAAAAGCGCGCGGCTCAACTCCACCGCCGCCGCGAACGGCTGCTCGCCGCCTTCCTTCGCCCCGCGCATCACGCTGATCAGGCTCGGCCAATCCACCTGCGTGGCGCGCTTCAGCTGCCGCGGCCGGGCGTAGCTCAGCCGGGGCTGATCCGGGGTGAAAAGGATGAACCCGGTGTCGTCGAGTCCGCGGCGGCCGGCCCGGCCAAACATCTGCAGGAGCTCGTCCGGCTCGACGTGCCGCTCGAAATTTCCCGAAAGATAACGCGTGTCCGTGATCAGCACCGAGCGCATGGAAAAGTTGATCCCCGCGGCCAAGCCCATGGTCGCGACCACCACATTGAGCTGGCCGGCTTTGGCGAGCGGCTCGATCAAGCCGGCCCGCACCGCGTAGCTCAGCCCGCTGTGATGATATGCGACCCGGCTGCGCAGCAATTTCGTCAGGCGCTTCCCCGCCAGCGCTTCCTGCGGCGCGGAGAGTGGCAGCAGATCGCGCTCCGGCAACGCGCTCGCGATGGCCTGGGCCAGCTCCTCGGTGGCGTTGCGTCGCGGCGCAAAAACCAGGATGGGCGCGAGCCCGCCGTGCAGCGCTTTTGCGATCAGGCGCGGCCAAAATTCCCGGGTCCGGGCGAAGGGCGCTTCCGGTAAATTACGCAGATCGACTTCGTGTTGCGGGACGGGCCGCTCTTCATGCCTAACGAGCACGGCATCGCGCCCGTTGCGCCGCAGCCACTCGACCACGTCCTGCGGATTATTGACGCTGCCGCTGAGCAGGAGGAGCTGCGTCGTCGGCGGCGCGAGCGCCAGCGAAAGCTCGTAATGCACCCCGCGGACCGGGTCGGCGATGAGCTGATATTCGTCGACCACGAGAAGCCGCGGACCTTGTCGGCGAAGAAATTTCGCGCGCTGCGTTTCGAGGGTGGCGACGACCACGCGCGCGTCGAGATGCTGGGCCAGATCGCCGGTGGCAATGCCGACATCCCAGCCGCGCGCGCGCCATTCCGCGAGTTTGTCATTCGCCAGGGCGCGAGTCGGAACGGTAAAAATAGCCTGCCCTTTGAGCGCAGGATAGAGCAGCTCGAAGATGTAAGTCTTCCCGGCGCCCGTCGGGGCGTGCACGACCACATCCTGGCCGGCCTGCAAGGCGCGCACGGCTTGTTGCTGCCAGAGATCCGGGACGACTAAATTGATCTCCAGCCCCATGCTCCGGGAAAGATGAAGCCTTCGCGTCCCCCGGCAACTTCCGATCTCCCGATCCGCGTCGCCGCCACCTCCGGGGAGGACGGGGTGCCACCCCGTCGCACTTGGGCGAGCCTCGCCCAAGGCCCCTGCCGCGCCACGCAAACCGGCAGACCACCCTCCTCGTTAGGCATGACGCCGCGTGGGTTCGGCGGAGACTCCGCCGAACGACGGGCTATCAGCCCGTCCTCCCCGGAGTTTGCCCCGAGCGGACGTTAATCCAGGCGCGCCCCGGCAACTTCCGATCTACCGCTCCGCTGCGCCCCGGACAATGATAAGCTCGAAGGGGGAACGTTTCGTCATTCGAGCTTCGTCATTCGAGCTTCGTCATTCCTTCCGCCCGTCTCTCGGAGTAAAGAATACTCAGACCATAAATCGGCGCCCCGAGCCGCCCGCTAATGCAGCCGCGCGGCCGCTCGATCGTGGCCTTCCAATTCCAGCACCATCCGCTTGATGTGCCGGAACTTGGTGTGCCCCGCGAGCTTGTGCAGGCTGGCTCCCGGGTCGCCCCATTGCACGATTTGGAGCAACTCCTGGCGCACGCCCCAGCCGTTCATGTCGCGCGGGGTCGCCATGTAAAGATCGATCGTATTCCGCCCCGCCAGCGCCCAACCGTAATCCTCCACCCGATAAAGTTGCCCGGTCGAAACAACCCGAAAGATCGTTCCGGCCGGCCAGCGCGACCAATCCGCCGCTGCGCTGCCATACGTCGGATCCGCATAGCTCAGGGCGGGCTCCGTCCGCGAGACATAGGCGATCGGCTGATAATCGTTTTCCGACGCCGCCGCCCCGAGGGGGATGGCGCGAGGAACGAGCGGCCGCGCGGCGGGATGAAGCACGCTGCCGAGAGCGGTCAGATTTCCGTATTTGCGATGATCGGCTTCGGTATGGGTGTAAGCGGTCGTGCGGACCTGCTGGAAATCGGAATGGGCCAGGGGGCGCTCGTAAGCGGGGAGATTACGCGAGGTGGCGCAAGCGCCTAACGAGAGCGCCAGGGCGGCGGCGAGGAGCGAAAAGTAAAACCTCATGCCGAAGGTGAGTCGAAAGTTATTAACAGTTATTCACAAGCACGACAAGCGGCGATTGCGCCGCTGCTTTGCTTTGTAGCTCCTGGAGACGCCTCCCTCCGGGAGGCGCGGGGCGGTCGGGCGCACCGAGTTTTCGGGCGACGCCGCTCTCGCGCTGCGCAGGTATCTGTTTAGCGTTCATTCCTGAGGGAGCCTTGCGTCACCTGCCCACTCTCATGTTGTCATCCCAAGCCCGCGTAGACGGCGAGGGATCTCGCGCCAGGTCTGGGCGTCGTTCTTCAGAGCAAATGCACCTATCAGAGCAGGCGTGAGATCCCTCGGCGCGCTGCGCCGGCCTCGGGATGACAGAGCTTTTTCGTGGGACGCTAGACACACACCTGCGCAGAGCGAGGCGTCTACAGTCTTGGCATCGCCCTGGGTTTGTTCGAAACTGCCCAATGCTCGCAAAATTCGCCGATCACGTCTCGAAAACGCTCGAGGAAATCAAAGCGCAGGGACTTTTCAAAACGGAACGGATCATCACTGGTCCGCAAAACGCCGAGATCCCGATCGCCGACGGCCGGCGGGTGATCAACCTCTGTGCGAATAACTATCTCGGCCTGGCCGATCATCCCGCGCTCGTCGCCGCGGCCAAGGAAGCGCTCGACACCCACGGTTTCGGCATGGCCAGCGTGCGCTTTATTTGCGGCACCCAGGACATCCACAAGGAGCTGGAAAACGCCCTCACCGAGTTCCTCGGGACGGAGGACACCATCCTGTACCCCTCCTGCTTCGACGCCAATGGCGGGCTCTTCGAGACCTTGTTAGGCGCGGAGGACGCGGTCATCTCCGACGAGCTCAACCACGCTAGCATCATCGACGGCGTGCGGCTCTGTAAGGCGCAACGTTACCGCTACAAGAACAGCGACATGGCCGACCTGGAAACAAAGTTGCAGGAGGCGAAAGGCGCGCGTTTTCGCCTCATCGCGACCGACGGCGTTTTCTCGATGGACGGGACCATCGCAAACCTCCAGGGCATCTGCGATCTCGCGGAAAAATACGACGCGCTGGTCATGGTGGACGACGCGCACGCCGCCGGCTTCATCGGCAAAACCGGCCGCGGCACCCCGGAACATTGCGGCGTGCAAGGCCGCGTCGACATCATCACGGGGACGTTAGGCAAAGCGTTAGGCGGCGCCAGCGGCGGCTACACCAGCGGCCGCCAAGAGATCGTCGCGCTCCTCCGGCAACGATCGCGGCCCTATCTTTTCTCCAACACGGTCGCGCCGCCGATCGTGGCGGCTTCCCTGAAAACGCTGGAGATGTTAACCGCTTCGACCGAGCTGCGCGACAAGCTCGAAGAGAACACCAAATATTTCCGCGCCGCCCTCACCGAAGCCGGCCTCACGATTAAAGCCGGTACCCATCCGATCGTCCCTATCATGCTGGGCGACGCTGCGCTCTCGCAGAAATTCGCCGCCCGCATGCTGGAGAAAGGCGTTTACGTGGTCGGCTTCTTTTACCCGGTCGTGCCGCACGGGACGGCCCGCGTGCGCACCCAGGTCTCGGCGGCGCATAGCCGCGAGGAGTTGGAGCGGGCCGTGAAAGCTTTTGCCGAGACGAATGCGGAATTGGCCGGCTAGCTACAAACCCGCTGGAGGGACGACCTCCGTGACGTCCGCGATTCGTTCCCCCCGTCACAAGCTGAGATCAGACACGGACGGGACCGAGCCCGTCCCTCCAGGTAGCGCGCTACGAACGATGTAGCGCGATGCTGGAGCCGAACCCAGGTTTTGTCTTGTTGAAGTCGATGCCCATCATTTCGCCCTGACTCATCCGCATAGGTTGCTGACCAGGACGGGCTCGCCCTCTGCCGGCCAGAGGAACGTCCATCCGTTTCGACCCCCAACGCGTATCGAACGCGCGGTTTATGGCAGGTTGTAAACTTCCACCAAACCCACCCCGGTGGTGTTGCTCTTCCCGCGCACGATGGCGGTATAGTTACCGGGAGTGAGCGTGTCGATGAGCGCAGACTCCTTGTCGTCGGTCGGCGGGATGCCGGTGGCCTGGATGGCCTTTTGCTGGGTCGATTTCCAATTGTCGTTACTCTTGAGGAGGTTGCCGTTGCCGTCGCGCAATTGCAGGGTCGGATCCTTGAGCGCGTTGTCGATGCCGGCTTTCGAGAGGCTGGGGCCGATCGCGCGCACGAAGACGGTGGCGTTGGTGGCAGCAGTGCCGCCGCCGACGATAAAGCCGCCGATGAGGACGTTGTTGTCGGTGTCGACGAAGCCGCGGGTGGCAATGTTGGCGAGGGCGCCGGCGCTGGCCTGGAGATCGTAGGCTTCGACTAGGCCGACGCCGGTGCCGTTATTTTTGCCGCGCACGACCGCGGTGTAATTGCCCGGGGCGAGGTTGGCGACGATGGCCGATTCCTTGTCATTGGTGGGAGCGACGCCGGTGGCTTTGATGGCGGCTTGCTGGGTGGCTTTCCAGTTGTCGTTGGTGGTGACGCTGCCGTTGGGTTTATGCAATTCCAGGACGGGATCAGCCAGGGCGCCGGCCACGCCGGCTTTGCCTAACGACGGTCCGAGGGCGCGGATGATGACTTTCTTCGGCTCCTCCCCTGTGATGATGAAGCCGCCGATGAGGACGTTGGCGCCGGTGAGGACTTTGAGCCGGGTGGAGATGTTGAGCAGTTGCGGCGCGGCGCTGGTGATGGTGAGGGTGACGCCGTTGGTGGAATAATCCACCTGCCCGGTGAAGCCGGTGGTGGTGACCTTGCTGAAGGTGCCGTTGAAGCTACCCGCCGAGATGAAGGTGAAAACGTCGCCGAGGGTCGGTTGAAAGCCGTTGATGAGGGTGATGTTGAGGGTGCCATCCAAGGTTGCCGCGCCGGTCACCTTCAATTGGTCATAGCCCGTACCGGCGACCTTGCCGCCAAGTTGCATGTCCAACTCGCCGGCCGCGGCCTGCGTGTAGGCACCGGCCACCGTGATCTTGCCCGGTGAATGCCCGGGCGCGACGATGCCGCTGTTATTGACCACGTTGCCAGTAATGGTCCCAGTGCCCACGATGGAGCCGCCGTTCAGCTGGATGTCCGGGACGGATGAGAGATTGCCGCCGTTGAGGTTGATGACTCCCGCCGTTTGCACAAACTGCGGCCCCGTGAAAGCGAGCGTGCCCGATTCCACCAGCAGGGTGCCGGTGTTAGTGAAGCGCGAATCCACCGTCGAGGTGCCGATGCCGCCGCTCTTTTGCAGCGTGCCCGCGTTGGTAATGGGGAAATCGGAATTCGGGCCGCGGAGGATGCTCGCATCCGAGCGCAGATCGTAAACTGCGCCCGCCGCGTTCGTGAAATTGGTGTAGCCGTTCAAGCTGCCTGTGCCGGTCTGGATGATCGTCCCGGCGTTCGTCACATTGGCGATGAAGGTCTTACTGGCATTGCCGGAGAGCGTGAGGGTTCCCTGGTTCTTGAAGAGTTCGGAGCTGGCATCGCCGATTTGGCCACCGGTCCATTGAAAGAGGCTGCTGGGGAAGTTAAAGATCGTCGGCGTGGTGCTGTTATGGGGGTCGAGACTCACCGTGCCAGCGCTCAGGCGCACGGTGCCCGCCCCGCTGCCAGTGTAGGTGCCGGTGTAAATCTCGCCGCTGCCGAGGTCGAGCAGGGCGTTGGCCGCCACCACGAAGTTGCCGCCGGTGCTAAGAGTGTTGTGGATGTTGCTGTTGGTCGGCAGCAGAAGCGTGCCGCTATCCACCTCCACCGTGCCGCCGAGATGGTCGAAATACGAGGTGATGGTGGACGTGCCTGTGCCAGCCGATTTCTTGAAGAGGCCCGCGTTGGCAAAGCTGCCATAGGAGGAGGTGATGATCCCGGCGTCGCTCCGCAGGTCGTAGGTGGCTCCAGCGGCGTTGGTCAAAATGTCGTCCTGGATGTTCAGATTACCCGTGCCGGTCTGGATGATGGATTTCTTGTTGGTGAAGAAAGAGAGAGAGGTTTTTGAACCGCTCCCGGAGAGGTTCATCGTGCCGGTGTTATAGAAGAGAGGGGTGTAGGCTACGTTTCCTCCGCTGCCGATATAGCCGCCGGTCCATTGGAAGACGTTGCCGGGGAAGTTGAGGGTGCAGGATTTTCCGGCGGCAAAATAATTAACGACCAAAAAATTCGCGCTCATGCGGACGGTGCCGAGGCTGGTGCCGCCAGAGAGCGTGCCCTGGACAAGCGTGTTGCCCACGCCGGGGCCAACCAGGTCCACGACTGCTCCGGCTGCGACCTTGAAGGTGACGGTGTCGAGCAATCCGCTGCCGCCTGGCAGCAGCAAAGTGCCGGCATCGACCTGGATGACGCTGCCCGGCAGGCTATTAAAGATGAGTTCAGGGAACAGGGTATAAGTGCCCGATCCGGCCGATTTGCGGAAGGTCCCCGCGTTATTGTAAAACGGGGTGCCGCCGCCAGGAGCGCCCGGGAACAAAGTGCCATCGGTCGCGATGGTCGTGGTAGTCACAGTCAGAGTGGTGCTGCCGCCCATGTAGAGAGCGCCGCCGGGCGCGATGGTCAGGGAATTGAGGCTGGCAACGACATCGAGGTAAGTGTTAGCCGGCGCGCCGAGATAGGCGTCCACCACGCCGTTATGACCTGGATAGGGACCGCCCGACCAATTGCCGACTTCCCCGGGGACCGGCTCGGCTTCTGTGCTCCAGAGCGCGCTGACGAGATTGCCATTGTTATCGTAGTCGCGCGGGTCCGCATTGGTCCAGACTGCGCCCCTAGCCGGCAACGCGGTAGCGAGAGTGAGGAGAGACGCGGCCAGCGTAATGCGGCGTAAATAAATGAGTGCGGATGCGGAATAGTTATTCATAAAATATTAGATTCGTTAGGTGCAGATAGAGTTACGTTCGTTAGTTAAAGTCTATTAGTTAATGAGGTAGCCCGTAAATGACGCTCCAGGGGCCGGGCTGGCCGCGCGTGTTGACCCAGCGCATGGCGTAGTAGGCGGTCTTGCCCACATCGGCCGCGTCGAGATCGGCGCGGCAGGGCGGCTTTGTATCGGTGGCCAGGAGTGGCATCGCTTCGGGATAGGTCGGGGCCGGGGCGCCCGTGGGGAAGACGCCGTGCGGATTTCGCAAAAGGCCGCGCCAGCCGGGCGGGCGTCGCTAACTGGAATGACGGCGGCCGCCCGAGAAATGGTGGCGTCATTCCAAGGAGGGATGGCGTCACTCCGAAAAAATGGTGGCGTCACTTCACCCCGGGACGGCATTCCCCCGCTGAGCGACGCGCTGCCTCCGCAGAATGATGGCGTGATTCCTCGAAGCGGTGGCGTTCGCCCTTCGAACGACGGCGTCGTCGCCGCCCGGAGAGCGCCGCCGGGCGTGGCGGCAGGGATTAATCGGTCGAGTCTCATTTTTGTGGCTTCATCCGAGTGTCTGCAGGCAGCCACGCATCTGCCGCGCGCGCTGGAGCCAGAGCAGAAGCGCGGTGCCGCCCAGCATGAGCAGCCATGTGGAGGGTTCGGGGACAACGGCCACGACTGCGAGGTCGATTTGCCCCGGCACCGTGGTGACGATCTGATAGGTGAAACCGGCCGGCGCGCTGCCGATCTGGAGACCGTTGTCGGTGAGCGAGCCGGTGTAGTTAAGCAGGTCGTAAACTCCCGTGCCAAAGCCGGCGAGCGCGGTGATGTCGAGCGTGCCGTCGAGGACGAGGTTGCCGGTGAGATTGATCAGGTCGTTCGGCCCGGCGAGGCTGCCCAGCTCGAAAGCCAGCCGGGCGGTGGATTGCAGGGTGAATGCGCCGATGACGTTGAGCGTGCCGGGCCCGCTATCGCCGGGGGCGGCGGCGCCGGCGACGGTCAGGCTGTTCGCGCTGACCGTGCCCGCACCGGTGAGGGTGCCGCTGGTGGCGTCGGTGTAACTGCCATTCACGGTGAGGGTGCTGCCGTTGCCGGCTTGCACCGTGCCGGAGTTCGCCAGGTTTGAGGCCGTGGCGAAATTGCGGCCGTTCAAGACGCGGAAGCTACCCTGGTTCGACACCAGCCCGTTGATTTCGGCGAAGACCGTGCTGACGCCGTCGAGGGTGACATTGGCCGCGTTCGTCGTGATCGTCCCGCCACCGAAGGAGAGGGTAGAGGTATGCGTCGAATCGGTGCTGACGACGTTGTAAGTGCCGCCGGTGAGCGTGGTGCCGGAGAAGTTAGTCAGGCTGCCTGCGGTGAGCAAGAAATTGGAACTGCCGCCGCTGGCCCCGGAGATCACCGCAAAGGCGCCATTGTTATTGAATACACCGCTGGAATTGAGGAGCACGCCGCCGTTGGTAGCCTCGACCAGGCCGGTCGCGCCGTTGGTGAAATCGTTGCCGTTGCCGCCGCCGGGCTGGATGAAGAAAGCATCGGTGCTCGTGTTGGCATTGATGGTGCCGTTATTGGTGATGGTACTATTGCCGCCACCCAGGCTGCCGCCATTATTGCTGGCCGTGGAGCCCGTGATCGTCTGGCCGGCCCCAATAGTAATGCGCTCACCGTTGCCATTGGCGGACCGGATGCTTTGGCCAAAGGTGGTGCCGGCGGCGAGCAGGTTGATTGTGCCCGTGCCGCTAATCGTCGTGTTGCCATTAAAAAAAATGGCGTCGCCGGTCGTCCCGCTCAGGTTGATCGTGCCGTTGTTGACCAGGCTGCCGCCGGCAATGGTGGCATCCTTGTTGTCGAAGTTGAAGGTGCCGGCGTTGATCACGTTCGTGAGCGTGGCATTGGAGGAGAGGACCACCACGCCGCTGCCGGTCGTAGCGAGGGTGGCTCCGCTCAGGGCGGGGGTGCTGAGGAAAACTTGCGAGCCATCCAGCGCCCGAAAGGTGCCGCCGTTGAAATTGCCCCCAGACAGGATAAGGACGCCCCCATTGGAAGCCTGCGCGATGCCGGTAGCGCCGTTGGTGAAATCGTTGCCGTTGCCGCCCCCGGGCGCGATGACGAAAGCATTGAGGCTCGTGTTGGCATTGATAGTGCCGTTATTAGTGATGGTGCTACCGCCTCCGCCCAGGCTGCCCCCATTATTGCTCGCGGTTGAGCCCGCGATCGTCTGGCCTGCGCCGATGGTCAGGCGGTCACCGTTGCCATTGGCGGCCCGGATGCTTTGACCAAAGGTGCTGCCGGCGGCGGAAAGGTTAATCGTGCCCGTGCCGCTGATGGTGGTGTTGCCGACAAAGAATATGTTGAGGCTCGCGCCGGGGGGGCCGTCGATCTCGCCATTATTGATGATGGAGCCACTGCCGGCGAACGCACCGGCCTGGATCGTGAGGTTGCTGTTCAGGTTGAGGGTGTCGCCTGAGTCCAAGGTCAGGCGGCCCACAGTTTTCTGGCTTTGAAGCGTCACGACGGAAGCCGTGCCGGTTTTTCCCCCATCGATGAAGACGTCGGCGTCCGCGCTATTGGGGATGCCATTACTCCAGAAAGAGCCGTCTTCCCAATTGCTCGTGCCGCCATTCCAGGTGGTGACGGTTTGTGCGGAGAGTGGGAGCAGCCCGCCGCCGGCGGCGAGGAGGAGTGCGAGAGAGAGACAGAGCTTTTTTGTTTTCATCGAGGTTGGGTGACGAGGATTGAGGTTGGTCGTCACTCCAGCATGTGCAGGCCGGCCGCCGAAACGGACATCGGGTTTGAAATATTTTTAGTGCAGAGCTGTCCTCCGTTGTGTCAGTTTGTATCAGGGAAGCGAAAGATTATGCCTGCCAATTCATCCCAGGACGTCACGGCGCTCTTATTGCGCTGGCAGGATGGCGACGAAGTCTCCGCGCAACTCATGCCGCTGGTTTACGAGGAATTGCGCCGGGTCGCTCGCGCTTACCTGCGGCGGGAACGCAAGGATCACACTTTACAGGCGACGGCTCTCGTTCATGAGGCCTATCTCCGCCTGGTCGACGACGCGAAGGCTTCCTGGAAAGATCGGGCCCACTTCTACGGCATCGCCGCGCGCCTGATGCGGCAAATCCTTCTCCAGCATGCGCGCACCCACCGGGCGGAGAAGCGGGGTGGAGCCGGGCAGATCAGAATCTCGCTCGACGAGGCGCCGGAACCGGCCGCGGATTGCGCGATAAACTTAATCGCCCTGGATGAGGCGCTGGAGGGTTTGACGAAAATCTATCCGCGCAAGAGCAAGGTGGTGGAGCTGAAATTCTTCGGCGGGATGGAAGCGAAACAAATTTCGGAAATGCTGCAGGTGTCGGAAAAGACGGTCGCGCGGGATTGGAATTTCGCCCGGCTTTGGCTCTCGCGGGAGTTAAGCAAAGATGCGGCCTGACCCGGAGCGGCTGGCGGAAGTAGTCGAACAGGCTTTCGAGCTGGAAGGTAAGCAAAGGGCCGATTTCATCGCCGAAGCTTCTGGCGAGAACGAAGAGCTGCGGGGGGAAGCAGAAGCGCTTCTCGCCGAGCAAGAACGCGCCGAGAAATTGATGGCCAGACCGGCAATCGAATTTGGAGCGGAGCTAATGCACGCGGAAGGCCCCAACACGGGCGAGCTGCGTCCCGGGGAAAGGCTGGGCGACTATCAAGTCCTTTGCTTGTTAGGCGAGGGCGGAATGGGCGAAGTCTATCTGGCGGAAGACACCAAGCTAGGCCGCCGGGTCGCGATCAAACTGATCAAGAGCGGATTCGGAACCAAGGCCTTCATCCGGCGTTTTCAACAGGAAGAACGGATTTTGGCGGGTCTTAATCATCCCAACATCGCGCGGCTTTACGGTGGCGGAGTCACCGCAAAAGGGCTGCCTTACTTCGTGATGGAATATGCGGAGGGCATTCCATTAACCGTCTACGCGCAGGCACACTCGTTAGCTGAAAAGGAGAAGCTCGCGCTTTTTCGCAAGGTTTGTGGGGCGGTTACTTATGCGCACCAAAATTTGGTTCTCCATCGCGATCTTAAACCGGCTAATATCCGAGTCACTCAAGACGACGAACCGAAGCTCTTGGATTTCGGTATCGCCCGTCTGCTCGATCCAGCCACGGCGGAGGCAGACAATCAAACCCTGTTAACTAATGGCGTGATGACTCCAGACTACGCCAGCCCGGAACAGCGTGGTGGCGAGCGCATGACCACGGCTAGCGATGTCTACAGCCTCGGGATCGTTCTTCACGAATTGCTCGCCGGCGAAAAACCGATCCGACGCAAAGAGGGTGAGCCGGAAGTCAGGAAGCTCGGAAGCGACCTCGATAACATCGTGGCCAAGGCGTTGCGGACAGAACCAGAACGGCGCTATGCATCGGTTGGGCAATTCTCCGAGGACATCCGGCGCTATTTGGAAGGTCTCCCGATTATCGCGCGCAAGGACACAGTCGTCTATCGGACCTCCAAATTCGTTAGGCGTCATCCTTTCGGCGTCGCTGCCGCAGTCCTCATTCTGATAAGCCTCATAGGCGGAATGATGACTACTTCCTGGCAGGCCCAAGCCGCGCGCCGCGAGAAAGCCAGGACCGAAAAGATCGAAAATTTCCTCGAGCGCACCCTAAACTATTCCGACCCCAACCTTAGGGGTCAAAACGGTCGAGAAACAACGATCGTCGATGTTTTGGACGAAGCTGCCAAACGGCTTGAGCAAGAGGATTTCTCCGGGCAACCGGAAATCAAAGCCGAACTGGAGCGAATCGTCGCGCAGAGTTACTACAGCCAGGGCAAATACCACTGGGCTCGGAGGCATAACGAGAAGTTTGTCGCTGAGCAAAGCAAGCTCTCCCGCTCCAACGAGCCCCTGGCACTTGAGGCAGCAGCGGTGCGAGCGGGTCTGCTTTTTGACGCTGGGAAGTTGAAAGATTCCGAAAGGCTGTTTCGCGCGGTCTTACCACTCGTGCGCGTAGAGGTGAAGAAAGGAGCGATCAAACCAGGAAGCCTGGCTAATGCCTGTAACTCCTTCGCCTTTGCACGCCGGACGCAAGGTGATTCCAGGGAAGCGGAAGCACTTTTTCGCGAGGCGCTGGCTCTGAATCCGCAAATGTCGACCGACGAATGGCGTTCGATTAATGGAACAACCCGCAGCACGCTCGCTTCCACTCTTGCCGATCAAGGTCGATTTCAGGAAGCGCTGCAAATGTCGCGCGAGGCCGTCGCGGAATATCGGCAGCGGAAAGAAACCGGGACATCCCAGTTTGGCTTCGCGCTGACGGTGTTCGGAGGGTTCCTGACCGACAATGGTGATTACGCCGAAGCCGATGCAAACCTGGCTGAGGCCGATGCGATTCAGCGGAAATTTCTCGGCCGATCCGATCTCTGGCTGGGTGACAATCTGCGCAATCAAGCCATGTCGTTTTATGAACAAGGGAGGTATGCGGAGTCTCTCGAAAAGGTTAAGGAAACGCTGAAAATCTATCTCGAGAATTTCGGTCCACATTATGACAACTATCCGACAGCTTTGATTATCGAGGGTCTCAGCCTGGTAAAGACCGGCCATGTTAAAGAGGGGGAGGACGTCCTGCGCGAGGCCGTCAAGATTCGCACCGAGTTACTGCCGAAGGAACATTACTGGGTCGCTCTCGCCAAAAGTGCGCTCGGCGAATGCCTGACCCTCGAGCACCGCTACCGCGAAGCCGAGCCGCTTTTGGCCGGCAGCTATGAAAGCCTGAAGAGATCGCAGGGCGCTAACAATCCCCGAACGAGACTCGCGCTGCGGAGAGTTCTCGAACTTTCCAAGAGACGGGAACCCGACCTCGCAGCGAAGCATGACGCCCCATAGAGGTACCGCGCCGGCTCCGCTCGCATCATCTTCCAGGATGCAGCGCGATGCTGGAGCCGACCCAGGTTTTGTCCTTGTTGTAGTCGACGCCCATCATTTTGCCCTGGCTCATCCGCACCAGGTTGTTGACCAAGACCGGCTCGCCTTCTTCCGGCCAGAGGAACATCATTCGCACTTCGGCTTTCGAGCGCGGCCCGTCCGGGGTTGGAACGAATTCCGCATACTTCACTTTTTTCTGCAGAATCGAGCTGCGCGGATCTTCCAGCGCGGCCAGCTTTTCCCGGGTCGGTTCCATGTCCACCCCGAGCCCGGCGAAAGAGTAGAGCGGCTTGAGCACATATTCCTCGATCGGTTCGTCGGCGGGGAATTCATCGGCAAAAAACGCCGGCGCGGTATGGGCGGTGTGGAGAAAAGGAAGGGTGTGTTTGCTCAGGCGAAAATACCAATTCGGGTGGCCGACCCACTGAATATCGAGGTCGTCGCGCAGATCGAACCCGGGCCGGAGCTCGGGCCGGCGCAGGAGTTCGTCGAAAATGACTCGGTTATAAACGCGCTCGATCCGAATTTCGCGGCCGTCGCGCTGATAGAAAAGCTGGCGGCCCCGTTTTGTTATACTCGTTAGGCAAACCGGTTTGACCCCGAGGACGGTTTCGGGACAGGCGAAATCGATCCGCGTCTTCTGCCGCTCCGGCTCGATCTCGAGGAGGACGACATTCTCCGGATCGTTCTCGCCCACCACCACCTGGCGGAGGAGGGCGCGGTAGGTGTGTTCGTCGAAGCCGCTGAAAAATGGCTGCCACTCCGGCGGCAGGTCCGGGAAAGCGGCGCGCAGGCAGCGCCAGAAATAGAGCTGATAGGAATAGAGACTGGGGAAGCCCTGCAGCTCGATCAGGCGCGGGGTGAGCCGGCCGTTTTCTCCTGCGCAGATGGCGAAATCGACCTGCACAAAAATGGGATGCGGATTCTCGTTAGGCACGACCAGGCGCGGCGGAAGCGCGCTCTCCGCATGGGCGCGGAACTCCGGCGTTTGCACCTGGGCGACGAGCTCACGGGCGGCGCCGGCGATTTCCTCGGTGAACTCCGGGGTGAGGAAAATCGGCGTCTCCGAGATGCGGAATTCGGCAGGCCAGCCTTCGCTCTCATTTACCGCGCGCAGCAGCGCGGCGTATTTTTCCTGGGTGAAATTCGCGTTGAAGGCGGCGCGCTGGGTTGGTTCCATCGGCCGGGAGCATGCCACAAACCGCCCTCCGCAACAAAGCGCTCGCCTGCTTGGTTGGCCCGAAACGAAAAACGCCCCGTGCTTTTGGGCACGGGGCGCTCTTGGATTTTGATCCCCAATAAGGGAAATTTATTCTTTCGGCGTCGAGGCCATGGAGGAGCTGGTGATGTCTTCGGCACCAGCGTCTTCGAAGATTTTTTTGGCGCGATCTTCCTGGTCGCCATCATGGGTGTGGACGGCGATGAGGTAGTTGCCGGATTTGAGTTTCTCTTCGTAGCGTTTCGCTTCGACTTCGGGAATGCCGAGGCCAATGAGGCCGCCGACAACGCCACCCGCCGCGCCGCCGATGGCTGCCCCGCTGAGCGCGGCCATGATCGGGCCGGCTGCGATCAAGGGGCCGACGCCGGGAATAGCGAGGGCACCGATGCCAGCGAGCAGGCCGATGACGCCGCCGGTGACGCCGCCAGTCACTCCACCGGTGGTGGCGCCTTCCGGCGCCTTGGTCGCCTTCACGTGGCCAATATCGTGTTTACCCTCGGTATCGGGCAGGAGGATGGAGATTTCGTCCGACGGGAAGCCGGAGGCTTGCAGGCGTTCGACGATTTGTTCGGCCTGGCCGTGGCTCTGGGCGATACAGAAAACTTGGTTTTTGGACATAATGTTTGGTGTGTTCTTTCTATTGGTTGGTGCTGAAGTTATTTGGAGGTTTCCACCTCGAGTTCGTTCATGACTTTGGCTCCGCCGGCGTTGGCCTCGGCGTGCTTGGCGATGGCCATCTTCTCGGCGGCGGTCTTAACCGGGCCGCGCAAGGTCACCACGCCATCGGCAGTGATGATTTTGACGTTCTTGGCGGTCATGCTGAGCGAGTCGTCTTTCATCACGGCGCGACGAATCGCGGCGGTGATTTTGATGTCGGCCGAGCTATTGGATTGATCGCCGGAGGTTTTCGCGTCGTCCGCGCGATCGCGGACGTTGCGGCCGGAATTGTCGGCCGGCGTGGGCGTGGCGTCGGAATTATCCTGGGCCATGACGGAAAGGGTGAGGCTGCCGAGGCAGAGAAGGGTAAAGAGAGTGCGTTTCATATTTATTTGGGTCGGCCGCCACGTGGCGGCGCTTTGATACGGCACTGGCCGAGCGCGCGGCCGTCTCGCAGGGCGAGATAAACGAAATAAGCGCCGCGCCCGCGGAGAGATGGGTTGGACCGATTGCGCGGGAGAAGCGGCTAGTGTCCTGCCTCACAAATACGCATATGTTTGCCGGAGGGAATTTGAGCGCTTTTCAAGGCGCGAGCGAAGCGGCTGTATCCGCTGCGACCCTGCCCGAGTAAGCAACGCGGAAAAGCGCTCAAAGTCGCTCGGCCCGGAGGGTGGCGAAGAAACTAGACGAGGAATTTCCCCTTCGCCATCACCTGCTCGTCGTCGAACCAGATGTCGAAGTCGCGCCCGACGCAGTCGATGTGGGTCTTCGAGAGCCAGGTCTGGCCGGTGTGCTCGGCGTAGGGATGGCCGAAGGCGATGTGGATTCCGGGGATTTTTTCGTCCTGCAAGATGTTGCCGATGATGCGGGTGCAGGCGGTGTTCGTACCCACGGCAAATTCACCGACGCGGTTGCTGTTCTCATCCACGTTGGTGTAGGCGGTGAATTCTTCGAGCAGCTCCTGGTTATCGCAGGCGAGCTTTTTGATGCGGTTATCTTTGATCTCGATGGTGAGGGGCGTCGCCTGGATGTCGCCGTATTTCTGGCAAAGGTAATCGCCGACCACGCCATCGACCACGAAGACGCCGTTGCTGTCGAAGGGCGAGGTGAAAATTTCGCCCCCGGGCAGGTTGCCCCATTTCTCCGGGGTGATGATGCCGCTGGTCTTGAGCCAGCGCAGATTGGCCGAGAGATCGGCGCGGTAATCGGTCCCGGCGGCAGTGCGGCAGGTGATGCGCCGGCTTTGGCGGGCCCGCTCGACGAGGATCTGGCTATGGGCGTCGATCGCGCGGAAATCGGCGCGCATCCCTTCAAGCATGATCTCGCGGCTGATGTTCACCATGTGGGCGTGGCGGATGTGATTCTTGTTCACGATCTCGCTCATCTGCATGCGCGAGGCGAGCTCGCCGCGCTGGGATTGCGCGCAAAAGATGGAGACCTGCGAAGTCCCGAGGTCGTCGAGGATGACTTGCGGCATGGTCTGGAGCGGACGTTCGCCGTGGCGTTCGAGCACGAAGACGGCGTGCTCGGCGCCGACCTCTTCGACCTGATCTTGCAAAGCGGTCGCGATCTCGCGGCTGACTTCGTCGGTGATGATGGTGATGCGTTCGTCCGGTTGCAAGCGGAGGCAGACGCGGATGGCGTTGCGCGCGCCGGGGATCAATTCGGGGTCGATCTTGCCGGCGAACGAGGAGAGGCGGTCAGGCATGGAAGCGCACAGATTACGCGAGAAAACGAGGCGGGCAATCGCCTCGAGGCGGCCGCTGAAATTCGGCCGCGGGCGGGCGGAAATAAGCGCGTCGGGAGGCGCCTGTAGACGCTTCGCTCTGCGAAGCGCGGGGTGCGGCTTGGCAGAACTTTTATTCTAGAGCCGACGCCGCTCTCGCGCCTCCCAAGAGGGAGATCTGTGTTTAGCGTCCACGCCGGCGGGCGCGCCTTGCGTTCACCCGCCCACTCTCATGTTCTCATCCCGAGCCCGCGTAGACGGCGAGGGGATCTGGCGTAAGGTCTTGGCGTCTGGGTCTCAGAGAAACTGGACCCATCAGAGCCACCGTGAGATCCCTCGGCGCGCTGCGCCAGCCTCGGGATGACAGAAGCTCCCAACTTCTCGGGGGACGCCTAGAGCGTGTCATGAACTTTCGTGCCTCGATGGCCCACGCAAGCGCACGGGAGGCGGTTGTAGTGTGCGCTGTCCTCAGCGCATTTCGCTTGGGTGCCACGGGATTTCCGCTGGGGACAGCGGACGCTACAACGCCCCGCCGTTGGTTCAAAGTTCATGACACCCTCTAACACACCCTCCCAGAGGGAGGCGTCTAAGCCGCGGAGCTAGCTCCCCGCGCCGGCGGTCTCGGGCACGGTGAGATGCTGGTAGGTTTCCTGCACGATCCCGTCGACGACGTCGTGCATGTTTTTATTGCGCTCCCAGGCGGCCAGTTGCCGATCGGCGCCGGTGCCTTCACGGATGATTTTCTCGACGTGGTCGAGCTCTTTTTTGCTCCCCAGTTCGTCCATCTCGACTTCCACAAACTCGAGCAGCTCGCCGAGCAAGTCGCGCGTATCGACTTCTTTTTCCGCACCGAAATCGATCATCTTCCCATCCAGTCCGTAGCGCGAGGCGCGCCAGCGATTTTCGTCGATCAAACGGCGGCGATAGACCCGGAAGGTGGTGTTTTCCTGAAACAGCTTGTGCAATTTGACCACGATCGCCTGGATGAGCGCGGCCAGCGCGAGGGTGTCGTCGATGCTCGATTGGGCGTCGCAAATTCGGATCTCCAGGGTATCGAAAAAGGGGTGGAGCCGAATGTCCCACCAGACCTTTTTGGCGTTGTCGATGCAGCCGGTTTTGATGAGGAGCTGGATGAAATCCTGATACTCGGAAAGGCTCTCGAAAGCGTCGGGGGTGCCGGTGCGAGGGAAGCGCTCGAAGACTTTGAGGCGATAACCTTTGAGGCCCGTATCGCGTCCAACCCAGAAAGGCGAGTTGGTCGAGAGGGCGTAAAGGTGCGGGAGGAAATAGCGTGTTTGATTCATCACATGGATGGCGGTTTCGCGATTGGGGATGCCGACATGGACGTGCAAACCGAAGATGAGATTGGCCCGCGCGACCTGCTGCAAGTCTTTCACGATCGTCTGATAGCGCTCGCCTTCGGTGATGTGCTGATCGAGCCAATGGGAAAAGGGATGGGTGCCGGCGGAAGCGATCTTGAGTCCACTGCGGCCGGCCATGCTGGCGAGCTCGCTGCGCAGCCGGACGACCTGCTGGCGCGCGTCGCGAATATCGCCGCAGACATTGGTGCCGATCTCGACGACCGATTGGTGCATCTCGGGTTTGATCTGCTCGCGCAAGGTGACTTTGCCTTCGCCGAGGATTTGCTGGATGTGGGAACGCAGCTCGCGGGTCTGCGGATCGACGATCTGGAACTCTTCCTCGATGCCGAGGGTGAAGACGTGATCGGCCGCGCTCATGCGGGGACAACAAGCGCCACTTCCGCGCGCCGCGCAAGCTGGAGAAGGCGTCCGCCTGACGTATAGATCGTGATGGCTAAGGCGTGGTGGAAAGTTATCAGTCGGGTGGGAATTCTCGTCGCTTGTCTGTCGGGCTGGAGTGGTTGTGCGACGGCGCGGAACGATGAGGGCGCGGCCTTCGTCGTTAGGCAACGCTCCTTTCAGAGCAGCGGGGTGACGATTTTGGCGGATGTCTACACGCCGCGCGCGGCGGGACGGCATACGCCCATTCTCGTGCTCCACGGAGCGGGCGGGATGCTCTTCGACGGACCGGAAATGTCCCGGGTCGCCGCGGCCCTCGCGACCGCCGGGTTCGAAGCGTATCAGGTGCATTATTTCGATCGCACCCATACCTGGTTCGCCCGCCAGGCGGTTTTGTTGAAGCTCTTCCCGACCTGGCGAGCGACCGTGCAGGATGCGGTCGATTGGGTGCACCGGGAACGGCCCGACGCGCCCCAGGTCGGGATTTTTGGCTACTCGTTAGGCGCGTTTGCGGCGATCGAGACGGCGCGGCGCGATCGCTCGATCGGCGCGGTCGTGGAGGAGGCGGGCGGCTTTTGGCATGGGCATCCGGAAGGTCCGACCCAGCAGCCGTTACCGCCGCTGCTGGTGATCCACGGGACCGCGGATACGCGCGTGCCCTACGAGAAATACACCGAGCCGTTGCTGGAGTATCTGCGGGCGCAGGGCGATCCTTTCGAGAAGCGATTTTACTCGGGGGAAGGGCATGATTTTACGGTCGCGGGCCGGGCGAAGGTGCGGGAGGAAGCGGTGCGGTTTTTCGAGCGGCATCTTTAAGGAAACCCAGACCCGCAAACCGTGGCGCCGGCGAGATTTTTCATCTTCAATTTTGTCATCCCGAGCGCAGCGAGGGATCTCACGGACGAAGGGGACGGGTTCGAGAAGAGAGGCGGGGCGAAGGGCAGGGCAGCGCCGGTTCAGGCGGGAACGTTTTCTCCCATGCCGCACAAGGTGATCCGTGAGATCCCTCGCTGCGCTCGGGATGACAACCCTTCTTGTGATAGCGAAAACTCTGTGGTGCGAGCTTCCAGCTTTCGCGTTGCCAGAAACTCGCAAGCTAGAAGCTCGCGCCGCTCCCTTTTGCCCGCGCCACTACACGTTGAAAGCTTCGTTGATGACGCAGGCTTGCTCGCGCTTGTGCACGGCGAGCGCGCCGACCGCCGGGCTGGCGCTGGCATTGCGCCCGGCGTAGGCGATCTCGCGCTCAAATAACTTCCGCAACCGCGGCTCGAGGTAAGTCCACGCGCCCATGTTTTGGGATTCCTCCTGGCACCAAACGAATTGCCGCGCCCGCGTAAATGGCGCCACCATCTCGCGCAGCTTTCCTTCCGCGAACGGGTAGAGCTGCTCCAGCCTAACGATGGCGGCAGTCGTGATCTTCTCCGCCTCGCGGTGATTGAGCAGGTCGTAATAAACTTTCCCCGAACAAAAAATAATCCGCTCGATTTTCTCCGGCGCCCCCACTTCCGGCGCGCCCAGGATTTCGGCGAAACTCCCTTCCGTAAATTCCTCCCTGGGCGATGCCGCCTGTTCCGAGCGGAGCAGACTTTTCGGCGTCATGATGATGAGCGGCTTGATGAAATCGCGCTTCATCTGCCGGCGCAGGACGTGGAAGTATTGCGCCGCCGTGGTCAGGTTGCAGACCTGGATGTTATCCTCCGCGCAGCCTTGCAGAAAACGCTCGAGCCGCGCGCTGGAATGCTCCGGTCCCTGGCCTTCGTAGCCGTGCGGGAGCAGCAGGACGATGCCGTTAGGCCGCTGCCATTTCGATTCCGCCGAGAGGATGAATTGATCGATAATGGTCTGCGCGCCGTTCGCGAAATCGCCGAACTGCGCCTCCCACAGACAAAGCATATTCGGATAATCGAGGGCGTAGCCGTAATCGAACCCGAGCACCGCCGCCTCGGAAAGAAGACTATTGTAGATGCAAATCCGCGCCTGCTCGGGACCGAGATGGAGGAGCGGCAGATACGGTTGCCCGGTCTGGGCGTCGTAGAGAAAAGCATGGCGATGGCTGAAGGTGCCGCGGCGGCTATCCTGCCCGGAGAGGCGCACGGGGATGCCTTCGAGGAGGAGCGAACCGAAGGCCAGCGCCTCCGCAAATCCCCAATCGTAGCGCCCGCCTTTGTCGTAGACTTCGCGCAACCGATCGATCGTGATCCGCTTCACTTTCGGGAGAATATTAAAATCCTCCGGCACCGTGGTGAGGCCGTCGACGATCTGCTTGAGCAGCTCCGGCGTGATCGCGGTCGGGCCGGAATGCCCGGAATATCCAGGTTGGAAAACGGCGGTCGACTCCTTGAAGCGCTCCTTCTGGTCGTTAGGCGACTTCTCGGCCGCCTTCACTTCTTCGAGCGCGCCTTCCAGCCGCGCTTGCAGATCTTTTTCCAATTTCTCCGCCGCCTCCGCGCTGAGCACGCTGGATTCGATCAGCTCCTTTTTGTAGAGCTGCGCGACGGACGGGCGTTTCGCGATCTTGGCGTAAAGATCGGGCTGGGTGAAAAGCGGTTCGTCGCCTTCGTTATGCCCGTAACGCCGGTAGCAATACATGTCGATGACGACGTCGCGGCCAAATTTCTGCCGGAAATCGAGCGCCACTTCCGTGACAAAACGCACTGCCAACGGGTCGTCCCCATTCACGTGAAAGATCGGCACCTCGATCATCTTCGCGATGTCGGTCGCGTACATCGAGGAGCGCGCATCCTCCGGCAAAGTGGTGAAACCGATCTGGTTATTCACCACCACATGGACGGTGCCGCCGGTGCTGTAGCCGTGCAGTTGCGACATGTTGAGCACTTCCGAGACGATCCCCTGGCCGGCAAAGGCCGCGTCCCCGTGCACGAGCAGCGGCAGCACTTTGGTCCGGTGCTCGGTGTCGCCGCGAATGCGCTGGCGGGCGCGCGCAATCCCTTCCACGACCGGATCGACCGCCTCGAGATGGCTCGGGTTGGCCGCCAGCCGAATCTCCACTTCCGCGCCGGAAGAGAGCTGGCGGATGGTGCGATAGCCGAGGTGATATTTGACGTCGCCATCGCCCGCCACCAGCTCCGGGATGTAGTTCGTGCTGAACTCGGTGAAGAGGAGCTTGAGCGATTTTCGGAGAAAATTGGCGAGCACGTTGAGCCGCCCGCGATGGGCCATGCCCATGCAAATCTCCTCGATCCCGTCGCCCGGGCAGCGATGCAAAATCGTGTCGAGAATCACCATGAGCGACTCCGCGCCCTGCAGCGAAAACCGTTTCTGCCCGACGTAGCGCGTATGCAGAAAAACTTCGAACGCCTCCGATTCGAGGAGCAGTCGCAGGAGCGCGATCTCGACCTCGGTCGAGGCGTGATGTTTGGTCGGGCGCGCCTCGATCCGGTCGCGCACCCAATTGCGAATGCGCGGATTTTGAATGTGCTGAAATTCCGCCCCGATCGCCTCGGCGTAAATCTCCTCGAGCCGCGCGAGCATCTCACGCAGGGTCATTTTTTTGTTATCGAGAAAAAATTTCGACGAGACCCGCAGATCGAGATCCTTCTCGCTGAATCCGAGCTCGCGCAGCGTGAGCAGCGGATTCTCCGGGCGCTTATCGGCGAGCGGATTCACCCGCGCGATTGTGTGACCCAAAGTGCGGTAGGCGTAGACGAGCCCGTCGACCCGGGTCTGCAACGGCCCTTCGCGCACTTCGGCTGGAGCGGGCTCGGTGGTTTTGGTGGCGGCGCCGTTACGTTGCGGGGTATTCCCCAGCTCGAAGCCCTCGAAAAACGCCCGCCAACTGCCTTCGACCGACTCGGGATCGTCCTCCCAACGCCGGTAATTTTCCTCGATCAGATCGAGATTGCCGCGATTCGCAAATGAGGGCCGCATACGCGGGTACTCTGGAGGCGTTTGCCCGGCGGGCAAGTTGACACTGCCGGGCGGGCTCCGATGTTCGCCAGCAAAGTGACAGCGGCGGAAGTATACGAATCGGTCACCAGCGGCGGCGCGAGCGATTTTGCGGTGGCCGTAGAGATTTTCGATCGCGGTGGTCCGTGGTGTTTGATTGGTGGCCTCGCGGTCAACTGTTATGCCGAACCGGTCTACACCGTCGACGCTGATTTTGTCGTGATCGCGCGGGAATTGCCCAAGGTCGAGGTCGCGCTCCGAGAGGCGGGCTTTTCCCTCCGCACTTTCCCGCATTCGCTCAATGCGCGGCGGCCTGGGAGCCAACTGGTCCTCCAACTGACGACCGATCCGCGTTACCAGGATTTCCCCGCCCGCAGTGAGCGGCGCGAAGTGCTCGGGTTGAGCGTGCCGGTCGCAGCCTTGGCAGATGTTATTCGGGGAAAAGTTTGGGCGTGGGAGGACCGGGAGCGACGCCTCACGAAGCGAAAGAAAGACGAGCTCGATCTGCTTCGCCTGGCGGAGGCGCACCCGGAGATGCGCGCGAGCCTGCCGCCCGAGATCGTTAGGCAACTGAATGAAGAGGGAGCTAAATGAGCGGCCAAACCTGTAGACGCTTCGCTCGGCGAAGCGCGAGGGAGAGCGGGGCTCGGTCGGGTAGCTCGACGTTTACTCCCGCGCCTCCCCGAGGGAGGCGTCTACAGCGGGCGGCCGCCGCGCTTTTCCTGATCCTTGCGTCCTCCGTCTGCGCGCAAACGCCCCCACCAGATCCCGCCTCCGAGCCGGCTGTCCTGGCGGTGGCCAAGGTCTTACCCGCCGTCGTCAATATCAACACCGAGCGCATCGTCCGCCGCCAAGTGCGCGATCCGTGGGACGATTTTGCCGCGCAGTTTTTTGGCGTTTATCGCAACCGGCCGCGCGAAATTCGCCAGACTTTGCAAAGTCTCGGCTCCGGCTTTCTGGTCGATCCCGCCGGTTACATCGTGACCAACGAACACGTCGTCGCGCGTGCCGCCGATCTGAAGATTGAAGTGATCACGAACGACAACAAGAGCTACAAAGCGCGCTACATCACGGGCGACGCGAAGAAGGACCTCGCCTTCATCAAGATCGACAGCGACAAGCCGCTCCCCTTCGTCAACCTGCACGATATTTCGCCGAATTTGTTAGGCCAAACCGTCATCGTCGTCGGCAACGCGCTCGGCTACGGCACCTCCATCAGCCGGGGCGTGCTCAGCGGGGTGAAGCGCGAGATCACGATCGAGAGCATCGATTACCACGACCTCCTCCAGACCGACGCCGCGATCAATCCCGGCAACAGCGGCGGGCCGCTCGTCGATCTGGCCGGCCGCCTCGTCGGGATCAGCTCCGCGAAAATGGCCTTCACCCCGCAAGGCATTCCCACGCAGGGCCTCGGCTTCGCCATTCCCGCCGATATCGTTAGGCAAAACGTCGAGCAATTTAAAAAGATCGCCGAGAAACAACCCGCGCCGAAACCGGGCGACCACAGCCAGGAGACCGGCTCTTCCAACGCCGATCGTCTCTTCGGGATGCAACTGCAGGATCTGACTAACGAACTGGCCGCCGCCCTCGGTTATGCCCCGGGCCGCGGCGTCCTGATCAGCGCGGTCGAGCCGCAAAGCCCGGCCGACCAGGTCGGGATCGAGCGTGGTTTGGTCATTTTTCGGATCGGAAAATTCGCCGCCGATTCGGTCCAGGATGCCGAGAAAATCCTGGCCCAAGCCGACCGCGGATCGAGTGTCGACTTTACCGTCGGCATCATCGGGCAAGGCGGCCGCGGGCGCCGCCTGGAGACAGTCAATCTGCAGGCGCGCTAGGATTATTTGGAAGAAATTGCCAACGCTTCCGGCGTTGGCGTTGTCAGTTAAGAACTCACCGCAAGATGATCAAGGTCGAAAATCTTACCAAACGCTACGCCGGCCAGACGGCGATCGACGACCTCACTTTCGAGGTCGGCAAAGGCGAGATCATGGGTTTTCTCGGGCCGAACGGGGCCGGTAAAAGCACGACCATGCGCATCCTTTCCAGCTTCATGCCGCCGACTTCCGGGCGCGCTTCGGTGGCCGGCTTCGACATTTTCGAGAAGTCGCTCGAAGCCCGCGCGCACCTTGGTTACATGCCGGAAAACGTCCCGCTTTATAACGACATGCGCGTGACTGAGTATCTCGATTATCGGGCCGCGCTCAAAGGCGTGGCCCATCGCCGGATCAAGGAACGCGTCGGCGACGTCAAGGAACTCTGCGGGCTCAAGGACGTGGAAAAGAAGCTGATCGGCGCGCTTTCCAAGGGCTACCGGCAACGCGTCGGCCTGGCCGACGCGCTCGTCCACGAACCCGACCTGCTCATTCTCGACGAACCGACCAGCGGGCTCGATCCGAACCAGATCCGGCAGGTGCGCGATCTGATCAAAAATCTCGGACGCCAGCACACCATTCTGCTTTCGACTCACATCCTGCCGGAAGTCGAGATGACCTGCAGCCGCGTCATTATCATCAACAAAGGGCGGATTGAAGCCTGCGATACCCCGGAGAATTTGCTCCAACAAATCCGCACGGCGACTGGGGTCGCGTTGGAAGCCAAGACCGGCTCCGATGATGGGGTCGAGCAACTGAAGCAGATCGCGGGCGTGAAAGACGTCAGCCTAACGCGTGAAGGAGAGTGGAAGATTTTCTCCCTACGCGTGGAAGCGGGGGCCGAGGTGCGCCCGGAGATTTTTCAACTGGCGAGCGACCGCAGATGGGTCGTGCGCGAGCTTTCGCAGCGCAAAGCGACCCTGGAAGATGTTTTCGTAGAAATCACGCACCCCGATGAAGAGTAAGACGCTACCAACCCTCATCCCTCCCGACCTTGTCATCCCGAGCGCAGCGAGGGATCTCACGGATTATCTGTGCGCTCATTCTCCATTCGTTCGCCGAGCAGTGTCCGTGAGATCCCTCGCTACGCTCGGGATGACAATTCAAGGAAGAGGCCAAGCCACTTTAAGATGACCAAGTTCTTCACTCTGCTCGCGCGCGAAATCCGGAGTTACTTCTACTCTCCCATCGCCTACATCGTCCTCGTTTTTTTCCTCCTCATCAGCGGGGTCGATTTTTACTTTCAAATCTCCTACATGAATCAGCGGCCGGTGCCTTACTCGGTCGAAGAAGCGTTCTTTAATTCGGTTTTCTTCTGGTTCGCTTTTGTCCTCGTCTTTCCCCTGATCACGATGCGTCTTTTCTCGGAGGAATTTAAGCTCGGCACGATCGAGCCGCTCATGACCGCTCCGGTGCGCGATTGGCAGGTGGTCCTGGCCAAGTATTGCGGCGCCCTCTTCTTCTACGTCGTTCTCTGGCTTCCGACCGGTCTCTACTTCCTCATCTTCCAGCTCATCACTCATCAACCGGCCGCAAGTTCGACCGGCGCTTACTGCGGCGGTTATCTGATGCTTCTCCTCCTCGGGATGTTCTATCTCTCGATCGGCTGTTTTGCTTCGGTCCTGACCAAGAACCAGATCGTCGCCGCGATCATTTCTTTCGCCGCCATTACCCTGCATTTTTTCTCAGGACTGATCGCGTTCGTGCTCATCGATATCAGCTCGGCTACGCGGCAGCTCCTTGGTTATTTCTCGGCGATCGAGCAGATGGGCGCTCTCTCGCGGGGGCAGATCGATACCCGGCCGATGGTTCTTTATCTTAGCCTGACGCTTCTGATGCTGTTCTTTACTTATCAAGCTTTTCAAACGCGGAAGTGGAGGCTCTAAACGATGGCTGAGGATGTCACCGCTCCCGCCGCGCCGCGGAAAATCCGCCGGTTCCAGATCGGGCTCAATGTTATCGTGCAGGTAGCGATCGTGATCGTGCTCGCGGCGATGGTGAACTATCTCGGTTTCGAGCATTACCGCCGCTGGGATTTCTCGCGCGATAAGAAATACGCGCTCTCCGATAAGACGAAACATTTCCTCAAAAGTACCCCGGGAAAAGTTCGGGTGACGGTGTTTTTCGGCACGACCAATCCGATCTATGGCGATGTCCAAAATCTGCTCACGGAATATCAATATGCGTCGCGCGGGAAAATCGATATCGAGTATGTCGATCCGGAGCGCAGCCTCACGAGGGCGAAAGAGTTACTCAGCAAGTATAAGGTGGTGACGGATGAGAGTGTCCTGATTCTCGATTATCAGGGCCGGAATAAGACCGTGAAAGCCTCGGAGATGACGGAGATGAGCCAGCCCAATCCGATGACGGGTGAGGAGCCGCAAATCACCGCGTTTAAGGGCGAGCAAGCCATCACGAGCGCGCTCATCGATGTGGTCGAGGGGAGGAAAAACAAGGTGGGTTATGTTCTCGGGCACAAGGAGCCGCCGGTCAGCGGGGCCAGCCCGATCTCCATCTTAAAGACCTTCATCGAGAACGAGAACGTCCAGTTCGAGGAGCTGAATCTTTTCGAGGTGCCGGCGATTCCGGCTGACCTGAAAGTGCTCATGATTGCGGGGCCACAGTATGATTTCTCCGAGCGCGAGATGAAATTGCTGCGCGACTTCTGGAACAAGGACGGGCGCATTTTACTACTCGTCGATCCCGCGGCCAAGACTCCGCGCCTGACCGCATTCCTCAGCGGGCTGGGAGTGAGAGTGGATAACGACCGCCTCATGGCGATGGTCAAAACCGGGATCCAGGAAGTGGCGCGGGTGCGGGACGTGGTCGCTCATTTTCTCCCGGATAATCCGGTCACGAAGCGTCTCGCCGAGGTGCGCGCGCCTTTTATCGGCGCGACCAGCTCGCTCACCCTGGAAAGCAAACAGGTGGCCGCGGCTAACATTCATCTTTCGCGGCTGGCCCAGGCCGAAAAAGGTTACTGGGGCGAGACGAATTATTATTCCGACGATGAGGCGCTCCTCCAGTTCGATCCGGCGCAGGATAAGGCTGAGCCCCTCACGATTGCGGTGGCGGTCGAGAAAGGCGGAAGCAACGACGAACGGGTGCAGATTAATTCCGCGCGCCTTGTCGTGGTGGCGAATTCGACCTTCATCCAGGACGATGCCCTCACCCAGGGCCAGCAAGGTCTCGACTTCGTCTCCGCGAGCCTCAACTGGCTCCTCAGTCGCGAACAACTGATCGGGATCGCGCCCAAAATTCCGCAGACGCTGACCTTCTCGCTCGATCCGCCGGCGCTGCGCCAGCTCCGCTGGATCATTCTTATTTTTATCCCGCTGGTCCCGGCCCTGCTCGGTTTTGCGGTCTGGTGGCGGCGGCGGGCCTAACGAGTAAAGGAGATGAAACTTCGCACCACGTTGCTCCTGCTCATCCTGGTGGTCGGCCTCGGCGTTTGGATCAAGTTCTTCGAAAGCCGGCAACCGAATACCGATGAAGCCCGCCGCCAGTCGGGCAACGTGCTCCAGTTCGATCGAGAAAAGCTCGAAGGCATCGTAATTCAAAATGGCGACGACCGGATCGAGTTGCATCGGCAAAAAGGGAAGTGGCGGCTGACCGCGCCGGTCCAGGGCCAGGCCGATCCCGCGGTCGTCGACAACTTGATTTCGGACCTGGAGAGCTGGCCGAAGATGGCCGTGATTCCACCGCCCAAGAGCGGGACGGAAAAAACCACCCTGGCGGAATACGGGCTGGCCCATCCGAAGCTGCGCTTAAGATTGCTCATGCCGGAGGGGCCGCCGGAAATTGGTTTCGGGAAAGACGCCGCGCTCGAAGGCCAGGTTTACGTGCGCATGGGCCAGGCCCGGGAGGTGCTCATCGCCGCGCAAAACGTCCGCAACGATCTGGCGAAAAAGCCGGACGATTTTCGCGATCGCAAACTAACCAGCCTAACGACCGCAGAGGTGACTCGGGCGGTCGTGAAAAGTCCGGCCGGCGAGCTGGAGCTGGCCCGGAGAAATGAGCACTGGGAGATCGTCAAACCGCTCCAGGCCCGCGGTGACGATCAGAAGATTGGCGATCTGCTCGCCCAGGTGACGAATGCGCGAATTCTGGAGTTTGTCGGGAAAGAAGGAAGCGACCTGCATGGTTGCGGATTAGCCGAGCCGCGGGGTTCGATCACGCTCTACGGGCCGGACGATCCGAAGGGCGAAACGTTGCAGATCGGGGCGGTGCGGAAGAAGCCGAAGGATCAGGTTTACGTTCGTTTCCTGCCGCGGGACGGGGTCTACGCTTTGCCCGAGAAGATCGGCGAAATCCTCGCGGTGCGTCCGAACGATCTGCGCGATCGGCATCTCGTTAGGCTGGAGCCCGATATGCTCGACCGCATTCATCTCGCGGCGGCCGGCCAGCCGGAAGTGGTGCTGGCGCGCAAGGGCGAAAGCTGGACGATGGCGAGCCGCCAGAATCAGCCGGCGAACGGCGACGAAGTGCGCCGCCTGATCAGCGTTTTGAACGAACAGTTGGTCACAAAATTCGTCGCCGACACCGCTTCGGAATTGCCGAAGTACGGGCTCGACCGGCCGCAACTGCAATTGACCTTCAGTTCCTTCGCCTCTCAGAACACGGCCGAGACGGCCGCCGGGGAGCATCCTTTTCTCACCCTCTCCTTCGGCAATCTCGAGGGCGATGAAGTCTACGCGCGGGTCGGCGAAGAGCCTTTCATCGTCGCGGTTCCGCGCACCTTGCTCGGGCTCATCTGGGCGGATCCCTTGCAGTGGCAGGAGCTGGCCATCTTCAAGTTCAAGCCTAACGAGATTAAGCATTTCTCCCGAGTGCTGGAGCGGGAGGAATCCTTCGAACGAACCGGGCTCGAGAGCTGGCAGACGCTCAAGGGGGAAGCGCCGGCGGACGTCGCCGACGTGCAGTCGTTAGTCAATACGCTGGCTTCGCTCCGGGCGGTTCGCTGGGTGGGCGCGACGCTGCCGGCGCACGGTTTCGACCAGCCGCAATTGGTCGTTACTTTCGGGGCCGCGCCCGACCCGAAGGTCCTGCACAAGCTGACCATCGGTCAGCGTTCCCCGGATGGCATGTGGTTCGCACAGGTGGAAGGGCGCGAGGGGACTTTTCTCATGAGCAATCCGGATTACACCGCGTTTAAACTTCCGCTCACAAAAGCTCCCCCTGCCACGCCGACGCCGTCGCCCACCAGCCCGGCCGCGACGCCTGCGCCCGGGAATCCCTAGAACCTGAAAAATCCAACGGTGTCGAATGAGCTCAAGCGTCCGCTGTAGACGCTTCGCTCTGCGAAGCGCGGGTATGTGTTTAGCGTCACACGAAAAGCTCGGCGCATTGTCATCCCGAGGCTGGCGCAGCGCGCCGAGGGAACTCACGCCTACTCTGATGAGTCCGTCTTTCTCGAATAACGACGCCGAGACCTTGTGCGAGATCCCTCGCCGTTTGAAAGCCCGGCCTCGCCCGCTCCGCGGCCTGCGTTACGGGCGCGGGCTCGGGATGACAAAATGAGAGCGGGGCGAGTGAACGCAAGCCGGCTCCGGGATTGAGCGCTAAACAAATAGCTGCGAAGCGCGGGAGTTGCTTCCGTCGGCCGACCGTATTCCCGCGTTGGAAAGCCCGGCCGTTGCTTCGCATCCGTTACGGCGCAGAGCGAAACGTCTACAGGCCCTCGCCTATCCGCGTGGCGCAGTAGATCGTGACGATCCCGCCAGAAAGCGGTTGGGCCGTGGCATCGTGAAATTCGTTCTTTTCCATGAGCGCGCAGAGCTGGGCTCCAGCGGGAAACTCTTCGATCGACTTCGCCAAGTATTGATAAGCCTGCGGTTCACCGGTGAGCAAACCGGCAATCCGCGGAAGGCAGCGATGGAGGTAGAAGCGGTAGAGCGTTTGCCAAGGTCCGCGCGGAAGCGAAAAATCGAGGACGAGCAGACGACCTCCGGGGACAAGCACCCGCGCCATTTCCCGCAGCGCGCCGGCCCAATCCGCCATATTACGCAGACCGAAGGCAACGGTAACCGCTTCAAAACTGGCCGCGGCGAAAGGGAGCTGCAATCCGTCCGCCACGACCGTGCGAGTGAGACCTTTGGCCCGCGCTATGGCCAGCATCTCAGCCGAAAAATCCGCGCCGGTGATTTCGGTTTCCGGCAATTTCCGGGCGATCGTGAGGGCAAGATCGCCGCTCCCGGTGGCGAGATCGAGGAGACGCGCGGGACGCCATCGCCTCACGATCTCGGCGGCACGATGACGCCACCAAAAATCGAGGCCGCCGCTGAGCAGATGGTTAGCCGGATCGTAGCGCCGGGCGATGCGGTCAAACATCTCCCGCACGGCTGCCGCGTCGCGCTCCACTATTCGAGCGGCGGCTCGAGGCGTTCTTCCTCGCGGGCGACCAGCCGGTTTTTCTCGATCATGCGAGCGCAGGTGTTCCAGCGCAGCAGCGCGTCGTCATTTCCCGGAGGGCGAATCGCTTCCGCCGTTTCAAAACAAGCCATCGCTTCGCGCAGGTTGTCATAGGCGTAATGGCTGGCCCCGGGCGAATCCTGCGCCAGCCTCGCCTTGGCCCGCCGCTCCGCCAGAATGCCCGCGTAGTAGGCGCGCTCGTATTCGCCTTCCAGTTGCGCGAGCAGCTTGTTCGCTTGCGTGCCGCTCACCCCGTAGCCTTTGCTGAAACGATCGGTCACGGCGAGCAGCAGCGTGATCAGGGCGCGCTGATTTTTAGGATCGCTCGCGAGGACATCGAGGCAGATGCTTTCGGCTTCGGCCGGCTCGTTCAGAAGGCGGTAGCGTTCCGCTTTTTCCAGGGCCGCGGGGATGGCTTCCTTCGAGAGTCGTTTCAGTTCATCCATGGTCGTTAGGCGCGAGGGGCTCGGGCGCACGCTCGTTCCGGCGGCGCATTTTTTTCCAAAGCCAGCCGAGAGGGTCATAGTAATCGTCCACCACCCGTTCTTTCAACGGAATGATCGCATTATCGGTGATCTGAATATTTTCCGGGCAGACCTTGGTGCAGCATTTCGTGATATTGCAGTAGCCGATCCCTTGCGCCTCGCGCAACTCCGGGATGCGATCGGCCGTATCGAGCGGGTGCATCTCGAGGGCGGCGGCGTAAACCAGGAAGCGCGGACCGATAAACTGATCGTGCTTGTGATGATCGCGCAGGACGTGGCAGACATCCTGGCAAAGGAAACACTCGATGCATTTGCGGAATTCCTGCACGCGATCGATGTCGCGCTGCTGCATCCGCCAGGTGCCGTCGGGGGCGTCGGGCGGACGCGGCTGGAATTTTTTGATCCGCTTTTTCACCGTAAAATTCCAGGAGACGTCGGTGATCAAATCCTTCAGCCGCGGGAAAGCCTTCATCGGCTCGATCGTGACCGGCCGGTCGAGCGGGAGATCGTTCAAGCGGGTCATGCACATGAGCTTGGGCATGCCGTTCACTTCCGCCGAACAGGAGCCGCACTTGCCCGCTTTGCAGTTCCAGCGGCAGGCGAGGTCGTTGGCCTGCGTCGCCTGGATGTCGTGGACCGCATCGAGCACGACCATGCCTTCGGAGACTTCTGTGGTGTAGTCGCGAAACTCGCCACCGCCCGCATCGCCGCGCCAGATTCTAAAGGTGGCGGTGCTCATACACTCGAGTGCGAAATTTCGGGTAGAGCACACGAGACGTGTGCGCTACCCGGAGAAACATCGCCACTCATCCCATCTCCTCGATCACGCGCTGTAGATCCTCTCGCATTTCTGGGATCGCGTCGCGCCGAATCTGCATGCGGCCATCGCCGTCTTTCCAGACGACCGTGTTCACCTGGGCGAACTCCGCGCTTTTCTCGGGATAGTCTTCGCGGAATTGCGCGCCGCGGCTTTCCTGGCGCTCGAGAGCGGCGCGCGCCACTGCTTCCGAGACGGTTAAAAGATTGGGCAAATCGAGCGCAGTGTGCCAGCCGGGATTGAACTCGCGATTCCCTTCGACGCCGACCTGTCGGGCGCGTTGCGCAAGCGCGTCGATCCCTGCGAGCGCGCTTTTCATTTCACCTTCCTGCCTAACGATTCCGACTTTGTCCTGCATCATCTCCTGCAAATCTTTTTGCACCTGATAAGGGCTTTCGCCCGCCGAGATGCCGCGCGCAAACGGCTCGAGCGCTTCCCGGGCGGTATCATCGATTTGGACCGGATCGATTGCGCCTAACGAATTTCCCTGGGCGAATTTGGCGGCGAACTCCCCCGCCCGTTTCCCGAAAACGAGCAGGTCGGAAAGCGAATTCCCGCCCAGCCGGTTGGCCCCGTTGATTCCGGCGGCGCATTCGCCGGCGGCGAAGAGTCCCGGGATACGCGTCATCTGGGTGTCAGCATCGACCCGGATTCCGCCCATCACGTAGTGCGTCGTCGGGCCGACCTCCATCGCTTCCTCCGTGATATCGATATCGGCCAATTGTTTGAACTGGTGATACATGCTCGGGAGCTTTTTTTTGATGTGCTCCGCGCCATTGGAAAGTTTGCTCTTGATCCAGGCGATATCGAGAAAGACCCCGCCGTGCGGACTCCCGCGGCCGGCTTTGATCTCACGCACGATGCAGCGCGCGACATGGTCGCGGGTGAGGAGTTCGGGCGGCCGGCGCGCGTTCTTGTCGCCTTGGCAATAACGCCAGCCTTCCTCCGGGTTGTCCGCCGTCTGCGCTTTGTAATTATCCGGGATGTCGTCAAACATGAAACGGCGACCTTCTTTGTTCGTGAGGATGCCGCCTTCCCCGCGCACCCCTTCGGTCACGAGAATGCCGCGCACACTCGGCGGCCAGACCATCCCGGTGGGATGGAATTGGATGAACTCCATGTCGATCAGCTCCGCCCCGGCGTCATAGCCTAACGAGTGCCCGTCGCCGGTGTATTCCCAACTGTTGCTGGTGATCTTGAAGGCGCGCCCGATCCCGCCGGTCGCGAGGACGACGGCTTTGGCCCGGAAAATCTTAAACCGTCCGCGCTCGCGATCGTAACCGAAAGCGCCCACCACCCGGTCGCCCTCTTTTAACAGAGTAAGAATGGTGTGCTCCATGTGCACGTCGATGCCTTGGTGGACGCCGTGATCCTGCAAAGTGCGGATCATTTCCAGACCGGTGCGATCGCCGACGTGGGCGAGGCGCGGATACTTATGCCCGCCGAAATTCCGCTGCAAAATGCGCCCATCCTTCGTCCGATCGAAAACCGCGCCCCAGGCCTCCAGTTCGCGCACCCGGGCGGGCGCCTCCTTCGCATGCAGCTCGGCCATCCGCCAATTATTGACGTATTGGCCACCGCGCATCGTGTCGCTGAAATGCACCTGCCAGTTATCGCGATCGTCGACATTGGCGAGGGCGGCGGCAATCCCGCCCTCAGCCATCACGGTGTGGGCTTTGCCTAACAACGACTTACAAACCAGCCCAACCTTCACCCCGGCGGCCGAAGCCTCGATCGCCGCCCGCAAACCAGCGCCCCCCGCGCCGATCACGACAACATCGTGGGTAAAAGTTTCAAAATCAGGCATTGTCGTTTCCGGAAAATTCTGGATCTAATTTGCGCAGAGCGAGAGCAACTTGCTCAGATCATGAATGAATGGGAACTCCGTTTCGCACGCGATCAACCAGGCTTTGAGAGATTTCTCCGCGGCCTGCTGACAATGGAAGCAGGCTGCGTCCAAAGCGGTCTTCGCTTGCAAACAGAGCTCCGCTGCGGCGAGATCGCTTTCGGCCTTCTGCAGCCAAGCGCGCGCGTTCTCCGCGTTACCGTTCATAGAGAAGTTGGGCGTCACGCAGAGCGGTCGTGACAAAGGCGGTCGGTGCTCCACTCCAGTCGCGTATTTCTTGCGGGGTATAAACAATGACGTCCGCGTTCACGTCGATGGGCAGATCGCTCAAGGCCGCGTATGCCGGCACGGCTCGCTTGTAGCGCGGCTCGGACGACTCTTTGACCACCAGAAGATCGATGTCGCTATCGGGACGATGATTCCGGCGGGCACGACTGCCGAAGAGCAGGATTCTCTCCGGTGCCAAGGCGGCCACGATTCGCTGGACGATGGCTGCGCGCGTCTCGGCATCGAGTTGAGGCAAGCTGGGTTGATAGCCGATCATGATAAGATTTCGTCCCCTTCGCCTGAACTAGAAAAATCGCAGGTCGGGCCACACGCCTAACGAACAAAGGCGCACATAAATGTCGGAGAAGGCGACCCAGCAGAGACTCATCCAGGCCCAGAGCATGTGGCGGCGATTGAAACAGCCGACACAGGCGTAGGCGCGAGCACAAGTGGGCGACTTGGAGAATTGATCGAGAAATCCGCCGACCAGATGGCGCAAGGAATGACACCCGAAAGTATAACCACTCAGGAGCACGACATTAACCGCGAGGACCAGCGTGCCCACGCCCATCCCAAAGGACGTGGCGCCAGTGGCGGGGTCGGTAAACCAGAGGGCCTTCCAGACATCGTGGACGAGCACGAAGATGAAGAGGAGCGCGAGGTAGAGAAAGTAGCGATGGACGTTTTGCATGATGAGGGGAAAAGAGCGCTCGCCGAGGTAAGTCTTGCGCGGCTCGCCCACGGTGCAGGCGGGCGGGTCGGCCCAGAAGGCTTTGTAGTAAGCGCCGCGATAATAATAACAGGTGAGCCGAAATCCGCCCGGCGCCCAGAGCACGAGAAGAGCGGGCGAGAAGAGCAGCCAGGCCGGCCACCAGGCCGGTTTCGGTCCGAACCAGCTATGCGGCGAAGGGCCGAAAATCTCCGGCGAATAAAACGGCGAAAGGTACGGTCCGTAGAAATAGTGACGACCCTGAAAAGCCGCCCAGGTCGAGTAAACAACAAACGCGCCAAGCCCAAGGAAGACGACGAGCGGCTGGACCCACCAGCCATCCGCCCGCATGGTCTGGCCGAAGGATCGATGGGGTAAGGCAAGTTGTTCGGCGCGCGTCATCTTCGGAAGGTTTGATACCGAGCCGACCTTTGCTTGGCAAGAAATTCCCCAACTCGCTCAAAGCCGGCCTAACGAAGGGGGGACTGAAGCGAGGCGACGAGTGGTTCGAAACGCGGATCGTCCCGCAGCGAATCCCAGAAGGGATGGAGTCGGAGTTGACCGTAGCTGACCTCGCTCGGGACTCGCGCCATGGCCCTTAATTGTCCGAGGGCGGCCTCTTTGTCTCCGAGCCAAGCTTGCGTGACCGCGAGATATTCCCCGGTGAGCGGTCCGTTGATCGCGTCTTTGCTGACGGGCAAGATGGCCGCCGCATCGCGGGCTTCGTCGAGCGCTTGGTCTTTTCGGCCGAGAGCGGCGTCGATCATCCCGAGCACGCACAGGGATAGGCTTTGGTCGCCTTCGGTCTGCAAATTCTCTTCAACCTCGGCCCGGGCGGCGCGGAAGGCGGCCTCGGCCGCGCGCGCATCGCCCCGGGCCCACGCGCTGAGAGCCCGGCACCAGGAGCGAGGGAAACGGACTCCTTCGTTATTGTACCCTTTCGGGGTCATGGCGGCGATGGCTCGGTCGGCGGCGGTGAAATCGCGCTCGCAGAGTGCGAGGTAAAACCATTCGTCGGCCAGACCAGGGGCCGCACTCGGATCGGCGCCGACGATCTCGGCGATGGTGGCGTGCATCCGCCGGGGGTCGGCCCTTTCATGGAGGTCGATCCCAGCCCGGGCGATGCGCAGGCCGACATCGTTAGGCAAAATCTCGAGGGCCCGATCGAGGACGGTGGCGGCCTCGGCGAAGCGGCGAAGAAGCTGATAGCTGACCGCGATCTGCTGGAGGATGTAAGTGTTGCGGGGATCGAGCTCAAGGGCGCGGGCGAGATTGTGGGTGGAATCCTCCCAGCGACCCTGCCGCCGATCGATAAAGGCGGCCAGCTCGAAAATCGCGGGTTCGTTAGGCAAAGATCGGCGCGCGATCGCCAGCTCCCGCCGCGCGTCGTCATAGGCGAGGAAGCCGCAATAAAGATGCTCGGCCAGGGCGAGGTGCGTCTCCCCGGCGTCTGGGCGGAGACGTTGCGCGGCCTGCACCGCCGCCTCGGCGCGCGTCCGCCGCTCGGGGGTGTAATCCGTCCCGGTGAGATAAAGCTGATCGTTCGCGCTGGCCAGCCGACACCAGGCCAGGAGGTAGTTCGGATCGCGCGCCACGGTTTTGCTCGAGCAGATCGACGGCGCGGCGCAGATCGGCTGCGCCCTGGAGATTGAAGAGCGGTCCGGAGAGGAGAGCATTGGCCTGGACAAAAAGATCGTGCGCCACGGAATCGGAGGTCGGTTTCTCTTCGATCGCAGCTTTCTCCGCGGGCGAGAGGCGCGAAGCCAACTGCGCGACGATCGTCTGCGCGAGATCGCTCTGGAGGGCGAAGAGATCGTTCAGATCGCGATCATAATGGTCGGCCCAGATATGGGTATCGGTGCGCGCGTCGATGAGTTGGGCGCTGACGCGCACGCGATGCCCGTCGCGCTGCACGCTTCCTTCCAGGATATAGGCCACACCGAGGGCCCGACCGATCTCCCGGAGGTTACGCTCCGCCCCGGGGCGGTACTGCATCACGGAAGTGCGACTGATGACTTTAAGGTCGGACGCTTTAGCGAGATCGGTGAGAATTTCATCCTGCACGCCCTGCGTGAAATAGGCGTTCTGCACATCGTCGCTGAGATTGGCGAAAGGAATGACCGCGATGCTCTTCTCGGGAATGGGCGGAGCGGCGTCCGTCCCCGGGAGGTGGAGAGGAACCGCCGCGTTCGCCGGCGCCGCGCTCCGCCAAGGGTGCCAAAACCAATAAACGCTCACGGCCAGCGCCGCCAGCACAAGACCGCTCAATCCCAACGCCGCGATCCGACGATAATCGGTCGACCTGCTGGCGTCGCTCCCGAGCGTCTTGCGCACGCCGCCGCGCTTGACGTCGAAGATCCAACCCAGGATCAAGGCCGCAGGAAATCCGAGCGCGAGCAGCAAGACGAAGACCTGAAAGATCCAATCGGGAGCGTGGAAAGCGGGCAGGATGGTCCCGACGACCTGCACGGTCGCGGAAGCGCCGATCACATAGGCCAGGGCGACCCGATAGACTCGCCGCCGCTTCAGCTCCTGAAAGAAAGTGCTCATCCCGGCCCTGCCCTATGACCGTCCATTTCGGCCGGGGAAGCATCGTTGATTTTGCGGCGAGAGCGAATCGGCTGGGGCCCCGGAAAGAGGAATTCCGGGCCGAAGGCGGCGAGGTTGAGCACAATCATGATGAGCGCAAAAAGATAGAGGCCCATCGTCAAGCCAATAAAAAGATGCATGCAGAGGATGCCGACGAGCCAGAAGAGGCGCGTGCGCTTTGGCCAAATGAAAGCGGAATATCCGGTTTCGAGGAGGCAAACCAAAATCCCGAGGGCCGGAAAGAGGAAGGAAAAGCGGATCAACAGGTCGGGATCGAGCAAGTCGAAGGGCGGCCGGGTGAGCGCGCGCCAGATACTGTTTCCATTCCACCATTCCGCTCCCAGACTTTTGGAAATGCCGCCAAAAAAATAAATCAGGCAGAGATGTAATTGTAAGACCCGCCGATGGAAGCCCAGCCGAGCGGGCGGCCCGGGGCTCCTGGCGCGGAGCACGAAATCGAGTGACCACCCATCGGGCAGGGGAGCGATGCAGAGATAAAAAAGGCCGATGGTGGTGAAGTTATCGACGCCATAGGCGAAAAGAGTGCCGCTCTTGACGCTACTCAGATAGAGGAACCAAGCCCCGATCGCAGCTGGCCGGGAAAATAAACCGAGGAGGAGGAGGAGACCGGCCAGGAGCAAACTCCACCAGAGGAAGGAAAGAGCGGGTCCCTCGGAGATGCCGAGATATGCGCCCGCTCTTATCAGCCAGCCTAGCCGCGGCGTGAAGAGACTTTCCGAGGAAAGGACGGCTTCGTTGAGAGCGCGGTTGACCAAACCTTGCCCGTTCATCCCATAGAGGGAGGGCCAATCCGCGCCTAACGAACAGGCGTAAAGAACGACTTCGAGACCAAGTCCCATCCGGAGAACGCTGAGCCAGCGGCCGGTATCGGCGGGGAAGAGAAAACGCTGCAGCCGTGCGGTGGTCTCCGACATTGCCTTACCTGGCGGAAGGCGGGGCCGTTCGCGGGACAAATCGGAAGTCGTAGGTGGACAACGGCTGATAGGAAATTCTCTTTCCTTCGCGATAAGCAGAAAGGCTCGGGAGGTCCGCTACGCTGAGTCTCGCGCGAATGCTTTTTATCCCTGGATGTTCTTGTCTGACCGCGAGGACGAGATTTTTCAGAAGCGCTTCCCGCAGGCGCTGATAATGAATGCTCTGAAGGTGATCGAGGAGAGTCGAGATGCGATAGCCAGCCGCGGCCGCGGCGACCGGCGGCACATCGGAATCTATTCGCCCGTCGGCGTAATGCAGTTCGAATTCAAGCTTGCTGCTCGCCGCAACGCTGGGAGCAAAGTAGCTATAGCCAGCTTCGATGCCGCTGCAGTGGGTGTAAGCCGCGAGGCTTTGCCGCAGCAGATTCGAACCGGGCAGTTTTTGACCTAAAGCGGCGGACGCGAGTTCCTCTAGTCGAGGCAAACCCGAGCTGCTCCAAGCCGGCAAGATCCCCGGCTCCGTCTGCAGCGAGGCCGAAATATCCTGCAGAGAAGCAGCGATGATGAGGAATAAATGCAGCGCCAGCGCCGCGGACCAGAGCCAGGTCTGTCGGGCCGACACAACCTAACGAGGCGAGGCCGTCGGCTTCGAATCCCCGTCAAGAGCAGCGTCGACCTCGTCCACCATTGCTTGGGATTCGAGAATATTGGCCCGGAAATGAGCTTGCGGCATTCTCCCTGGTCCACCGGTGTCGGCGCGGGCCGGGGCGCTGCTCTCGAGACTGGGCGTAGCCGTCGGCGGACTGGCTTGGAAATCCAGTTTCACCCCCAGGCCAATCTGGATGGCGTGCCCTCTAAATTTTCGGTCGAGTGCCTTCGCGTCCGCATCTTTCACCTCCTCGACCAGCATGTCTTCGCCCAGCTCTCCATCGGCTGGATCATTCACAGGAGGCTGGCCCGGGGTGTATTTGCGAATCCGGAAAAGCTTCTTCCGCTCGAGTCCATCCACGCCGGTGTCTTTTTGCAGGATTGCCACAACCTCGCTCCAATGTTCCTCCAGTTTTTGATGGTCCCCCTCCGGCAAAATGACCAGGCCGTGCGGTCCCCCATCATCTTCTTTCCGTCCCTTATTTTTCTCGCATCCGAAAAAGGCGAGACAGCGTAGCGACCCCCGCGAGCAGGCCAAATCTGAGGAGTTTTTTATTCATGCCACCTGTTTTGCTCTCGTTAGGCGATGGCTGGCAAGCTTAATTTTAATCCCCCGTCAACCGTGCCTCGGCCAGGTCGAGATCGCGCTGAATGCGGCGGAGCGCTTCGTCGTTGATCTCCTGCGCGTCGCGCAAGGCGATAATGGTTTGGCGTTCCACCCCGAGGGCGCCGTATTGCAGCTTCTGATAGATCGGCGTGGCCACTTCGCCGCCCGGATTTTGGCGGTCGCCGGCGGAAGCTTCCAGTTGGGCGATGCGATCGCAATACTCGGCCCGCACTCGTACCATCACCTCCTCCGGCATCTGCTCCGCGCGGGCCTTTTCCTCGATGAAATCGACGGCCGCTTCGTTCGCCCGCAGGCGCGCTTTTCTTTCTTCGCGGTCGACCATGCCGTCGTCCTTGATCGCGAGCTTTTTGATCAGGAGCGGCAGAGTCAGGCCCTGAAAGACCAGGGTCGAGAGAATGACGCAGAAGGTAAAAAAGAGAATGTAACTGCGCCCCGGAAAGCGCTCCCCGTTGGCCAGCACGAGGGGGAGAGCGAAAGCGGCCGCTAGCGAGATCACCCCGCGCATCCCCGCCCAGGCCACGAGCACACTCTCCTGCCAGGAGGGCGCGGGATCGCGCGCGCGCATTTTTCGGCTGAGCCAGCGCGGCAGATATGTCGCTGGAAAAACCCAGGCGATGCGCACGAGCACGACGGTGGCGCTGATCAGGAGTCCGTAGCCGGCGAGGCGGGAGAAGGGTTCTTGGCGGAGGTTGCGGAGGATGCCGGGGAGCTGCAGGCCGATCACGATAAAAATGAAACCGTTAAGGAGAAAGGCGGCCATTTCCCAGACCGCCAGAGCTTGCAGGCGCATGCGCGCGGGGAGTGCGGTGGAATGCCAGCCGAGATAAACGCCCGCGGCCACGGTCGCGAGCACGCCGGAAACGTGGGCGTTCTCCGCCAGCAGGTAAGCGGCAAACGGGGTGAGCAGGGAAATGGTGATCTGGACCGGCGGATCGCTTAATTGCCGCTGCACCCAACGAATGCAGAAAGCGACCGCGAGCCCGATGGCGACGCCGCCGAACCCGACCAAAAGGAAACGCCAGCTCGCTTCGCCTAACGAAAAGTGGCCGGTCACCATGGCGGCGACGGCGAATTGGTAGGCGACGAGCGCGGTCGCATCGTTGACCAGGCTTTCGCCTTCGAGAATCGCTTCGAGGCGCGCGGGCACATGCAGCCGTTTGAGGATCGCTTCCGCCGCGACCGCATCGGGTGGGGAAACGATCGCGCCGAGCGCGAAAGCCGCGGCCCAAGGCAAGCCGGTAAAAGTGTGCGCGACCCAGGCCACCACGGTCATAGTGAAAAGGACGAGCCCGACCGCGAGGAAGAGAATGGGCCGAAGGTTGCGCCGGAAATCGCGCCAGGAAGTAGAGATCGCCGCGGGATAAAGAAGCGGCGGGAGGAAGACGAAAAAGACCACTTCCGGATTGAGCCGGATGACCGGGAGAAGCGGGACGAAACTCAGGCCCAGCCCGCCGAGCACCAGCACCACCGGATAGGGGATGGCGAATTTATTCGCGACGATGACGAGCGCCGCCACCAGCATGAGGAGGAGGACAATGGACTCGACTTGATGCATGGCGCGGGCCCTCTCAACGGGCCGCTCGCGCCGGCGCGCTCGCCCGGGTGCGATTGGCTTCCAGTTGCGGCAGATGTTTTTCCGACCAGCGGCAAATGCCGGCGAGCGGCTCGATCAAGGTGCGGCCGAGGGGGGTGAGGGCGTACTCCACTTTCGGCGGGACGACCGGGTGGACTTTGCGCAGGACAAGGCCGTCCCGCTCCAGGCTGCGCAAGGTTTGGGTCAGCATTTTTTGTGAAATGCCGCCAATCTCGCGCTGGAGCGCGGCGTAGCGGCGGGTGCCGGTGGCGAGCACATAAATGATGAGCGCGGTCCACTTATCGGCGATGCGGTCGAGGACGACGCGGGAAAGGCACTGCGGATTCATCACGGAAACGGATTTGGCGGGCATGGCGTCTCCCTCCCTACGAGAAAGCGGCCGCAGGTGCAACCGGAGCGTAACGCACCGCTGGATGGGTATAGCGGCGCTGAGCGGTGCAAAAATTTTGACCGCGGCCTCAGTTTTTCCTTTTAAAAGGCAGATATTACGCAATTCTCCCAGGACGCGTTCCCCGACGCTATAAATCAGCGTGAATCGGCTTTTCGATTCCCGAAGGTTCACGGTTGCGGGCGCCCTGTTTATGCCCCAACCGAAAGAGAGAGAGAAAAAATTGCGATGCGCCTGCTGATTGTCGGCGGAGGCGGCCGCGAGCACGCCCTCGCCTGGAAGCTGCAGCAATCTCCCCAGGTCGAGCGGATTTTTTGCGCCCCGGGCAATGCCGGGACGGACGAGCTGGCCGAGAACGCTTCCATCCAGCCGGACGACCTCGCCGGTTTGCGCCGGTTCGCCCTGGAAAATCGTATCGATCTCACCGTGGTCGGCCCAGATGGTCCGCTCGCCGCCGGGCTGGTCGACGAATTCGCGGAAGCGAAGTTGCGCGTCTTCGGTCCTTCCAAATCGGCGGCCCGGCTCGAATCGTCGAAAGCTTTTGCCAAACAATTGATGCGTTGCGCGGGCGTCCCCACAGCGATGGCGGGTGTCTTCGACGACAGCCGGAAGGCCTGCCGTTTTGCCGAGAAACTTCATTACCCGGTCGTGATCAAAGCCGATGGGCTGGCCGCGGGCAAAGGAGTGATCATCGCGCCCAACCCCACCGCAGCGTGCGAAGCGATCTGCGACATGATCGATCGGCGGCGCTTCGGCGATGCGGGGCTGCGCGTCTTGATCGAAGAATTTCTTGAAGGTTGGGAGTGCTCCATCCACGCCTTCCTCGCGGGCGATCAATATCAGCTCCTCGGCACGGCCTGCGATCACAAGCGGCTGCGCGATAGCAACGAGGGACCGAACACCGGCGGGATGGGAGCGTACAGCCCGGCCAGCGGCTGGGATGCCGATCTGGCCCAGCAGTACGAGGAGAAAATCATGAAGTCGCTCCTGCGCGGTCTAGCCGACGAGAAACTTCATTTCCGGGGTCTGCTCTTTCCCGGTTTGATCATCAGCAACGGCACCGCGTGCGTCCTGGAATTCAATTGCCGCTTCGGCGACCCGGAGACGCAAGTGATCCTGCCGCGGCTCAAAGGCGATCTTCTGCCCCTGCTCGAAAGGACGATCGACGGCTCCCTTGGGTCGCTCCAGATCGAGTTGGATGAACGCCCCGCCGTCACCGTGGTGATGGCCTCGGCCGGTTATCCGGGAGAGGTCGAAACGGGCAAAAAAATTACCGGGCTGGAAGAGTGCGCTAAGCTCGAGAACGTCCACATTTTCCATGCGGGCACGCGCCGGAACAACGGGCACGTCGAGACCAGCGGCGGCCGGGTGCTCGGGGTAACCGCCTTGGGCGACACCTTGCAGGCGGCCCGCGACGCGGCCTACGCGGCGGTCGCCAAAATCGATTTCGAAGGCTGTCACTACCGCCGCGATATTGCTCTCGCGGCGCTCCCGGCTAAGGTCGGTGCCTCCGATGTCGCGTCCCGCTCTTAAGGCCTGCCTCACGATCTTCCTCTGCGCCGGCAGCCTCGCCGCCGCCCCGCCCGCGCCTTCTCCCCAGCCGACCGCTACGGCTACCCCGGCCGATCCGCTCGACGCCCTGCCCGAGAACGAGCTTAAGCCCGCTGTTGCTTTCATTAAGAAAAAATATGTCGCGCCCGCGGCGCTCCAACCGGCGGAGCTGGAGCGCGCCACCCTCGCCGGATTAATCGAACGGCTCGGTCGCGGAGTCGCCCTCCTCCCAGCCGCCGCGAATATTCCGGCGCCGGCTCCTTTTTATCAGGAGATCATCGACGGCCACATTGGCTACCTGCGGCCGGGCGCTTTGCGCAAGAACGACCTCGCGGAAATGGTCAACGCCCTGCGCACCTTCGCGGCGAAAAATGTCGACGCCCTGATTCTCGATCTGCGCGCCTCCGGGGCGAGCACCGACTACGGGATGGCGGCGGATTTCGCGAATCTCTTCGTGGCCAAAGGCGAGCCGCTTTTCAGCCTGCGCGGCACGGACAAAAAGGAGCAGACCTTTACCTCCGAGCGCGCCCCGAGTTATGGGGGTTTGAGCGCGATCTTGATCGATGAAGAAATAGCGGGCGCGCCGGAGGTGCTGGCCAGTGTGTTACGGGCGCGCGCCCGGGCCATCTTGATCGGCCACGCCACCGCCGGCGGCGCGGTCGGTTACGCCGATCTGCCTTTGCCGGGCGGAATGATTTTGCGGGTGGCGGCGGAAGAAGCCATGCTCGGGACGGAGCAGATCGGATTTCCCGCCGGCGTGCAGCCCGATCTGGCCGTGACCTTGGCGCTGGCGGTCAAGCGGGAGATTTTCAGCCAGAGCCTAACGAAAGGGATGGCCGCGTTCGTTTTCGAAGGGGACCGGCCGCACCTGAACGAAGCCGCCCTCCTCGCCGGGACCAACCCCGAAATCGAAGCGGCCCAGGCCGCGCAACAACGCCGGGCGCGGGGCGAAACGCCCCCCGTCCACGATCCGGTCGTGCAACGGGCCGTCGACGTCATCACCTCGATCGGCGTCTACGCGAAGGCGCCGGGGCAGCGTCCCTAACCAGCGCCAGCCAAGACCGTGCATCCGCTGGAAGAGCGCATTCAATATTCCTTCCGGAATCCGGATTTGCTCACCGAGGCGCTCACCCATCCGAGCGTGCGCCACGAAAAAAAGCGTCCGCACCTCGACAACCAACGACTTGAATTTCTCGGAGACGCGGTCCTCCAGCTCGTCATCACGGAGCATCTCTTTGGCCGTTTCGGGACCGCGGGCGAAGGTTGCCTAACGATGCGGCGGGCGCGGCTCGTCTCCCGCGGGTCGCTCCAGGCCCACGCCTTGAAAATCGATCTGGGCGCTCATCTGCTCCTCGGCCGCGGGGAGGAAGCGAGCGGCGGCCGGACCCGCGCTTCCATTCTCGGCGACGCTTTCGAAGCGCTTCTCGGCGCGCTTTATCTGGACAGCGATCTCGCCATCGTGCGGCAATTTCTCCTGCGCGAAATGGAGGAGGAGCTCGACCGGCTCGAAGAGGATCCGCTCGAAATCAATCCGAAAGGGCAACTGCAGGAATTACTCCAGGCCATCGCGGCACGCAGCCCGCTCTACGAACTGCTCTCGCAGGAGGGGCGCGAACACGAGAGGACCTTTGTCGTGCGGGTCGTCTGGGAGAATCAGGTGCTTGGGGAAGGCAGCGGCGGGAGCAAAAAACAGGCGGAAAGCGCCGCGGCCCTCGCCGCTTTGCACGCGCAGCTCTGGCTGGAAAAGGACGACGCAGTTTAGAGCGCGCCACCTGTAGACGCTTCGCTCTGGGAAGCGCGGGGCTGGGCGAGAACCGCGGGGGAAGCTGTGCGCATGACGAACTCCCGCCGCTCCGGGTATCGGTTTAACGTTTCAATCCTGCCGGCGTTTTGCGTTTACCAGCCGGCTCTCATGTTGTCATCCCGAGCCCGCGGAGACGGCGAGGGATCTCACGTAAGGTCTCGGCGTCGTTCTCCAGAGAAAATGGACCCAGCAGAGCAACCGTGAGATCCCTCGGCGCGCTGCGCCTGCCTCGGGATGACAGCAGGTCAAGCTTTCCCGAACGCTAAACACACGCCTTGAAGGAAGGTGTTTACAGGCGCTGCCTCCCGGCTTCCCCCGTTGCTTGCAAGCCCAATATCGGCTCTAGCAAGAGAGGCGGTGTTGGAGCGCGTCGATTTTGCCTAACGACGTCTCCCAGGAGTAGTGCCCGGCGATCGCCTGGCTGACGAATTCCTTGGCCGGCGCGATGGCCGCGGGCAGGGCGAGCCCGCGGGCGAGCCCAGCGGCGATCGCGGCAGAATAGGTGCACCCGGTGCCATGCGTTGAAACCCCGGCCACGTAGGGCACGGAAAACTCCGTGACGCCGGCGCCGTCGAAGAACAAATCGATCGCGCGATCGCCTTCGAGATGGCCTCCCTTGAGCAGCCACGGCACGCCGTATTCGCGCTGCAACTGCTTCCCGGCCACGCGCATTTCTTCCAGGTCGGTCACGCGGAGATCGGTGAGGGCGGCGGCTTCCGCAAGGTTGGGCGTGATCAGGGTGGCGCGTGGGAAAAGCCGCGTCCGGTAAAGTTCGATCGCCTCCGGCTGCAGCAACTGAGCGCCGCTCGTCGCCACCATCACCGGATCGACGACGAGTGGAATTTGCGGGGCGCGTTCCTCCAAAATCGTCGCCACCAGAGCGACGATCTCAGCGGAAAAGAGGAGCCCGGTCTTGATCGCAGCGACGGGAAAATTGGCCAGGAGCAGCTCGATTTGCTCGCCCACCAGAGCGGCATCGACCGCGGCGATCCGGCCCACTTTTCCGGGCACTTCCGCGACCACGCAGGTCACGGCCGAGAGTCCATAAACGCCCAAAGCCTGGAACGTTTTCAGGTCGGCCTGGAGACCGGCGCCGGCGCTCGAGTCGGACCCGGCGATGGTGAGGGCGACGGGCGGAGTGAGGTTGATGGTTGATCCTTGACGGCTGATCGAAAAACGCTTGCGGCGATCAACCATCATCCATCAACGATCAACCTTCCTACGCCCCGTCGCTGCCGATCGCTTCGACCGGGCAACCTTCCATCGCTTCCTTGCAGAGCGCTTCTTCTTCAGGCGATTCGGCCTGTTTGTAGACGAAGGAATGGCCGCCGTCGTCGTTCCGTTTGAAATTCGCCGGAGCGGTTTCGCGGCAGAGATCGCAATCGATACATTGATCGTCGACGTAGAATTGTCCCCCTACGTTTTCCGAATATTTATTTGCGACATCAGCCATAGTTCGTCCCGGTTTCCTCCGAGCTTGGGAAGGTAAAAAGAATCGTTCGCCGCGCAAAGGGTTTTCGGTTGACCTCCCCTCGCGCAACGGGCAAAGGACGCGGGACCGAACCCGCTGCCATGAAAGCCGAAGCCCGCAAGGCGCTCATCTCATTTTCGATCGAGCTCGTAGTCTACGCCGTTCTCGTCGTCGCCTATTTTTTCCTCGTCCTCCATTTCCTTGGCGGCTGGCTCGCCACCCTCGATAAACAGAACATCCGGCTCTACGCCCTCGTCTCCATCGCTTTGATCATCGGCCAGGCGGTCATCCTGGAAATGGTCACGACGTTTCTCATCCGGCTACTGCGGGGGCGCTCGGAATGAACACCCTGCTCGCGATGCATTTCCCGATCTCGGGGACGGACATCAGTCCGGTCTATCTCGTCATCATCGGGTTTTTGATCGGAATTCTCGGCGGCTTTTTCGGGGTCGGCGGGAGCTTCATTGCCGGGCCGGCCTTGCGCGCGGTCGGGATGCATTGGAACTACGCGGTCGGGACCGATCTCGCCCACATCGTGGGAAAATCGGTCGTGGCCGCGAAGCGTCACCGCGCTCTCGGCAACGTCGATTTGCGGCTCGGTTTTATCATGGCCCTCGGCACGATTGCCGGAGCGGAGTGCGGCGCGCAGTTGATCCAGCTCTTGAAACGCCAGGGCAACGTTGACTTCGTCGTCAGCGTCATTTCCATCGCGATTTACTGCAGCATTTCCAGCTTCATGGTCTGGGAAAGCTGGAAGACGCTCCGCCTGGAAAAGAAGCAGGCGCGGGGCAAAACGAAAACCCGCGGCAAAAAAAGCACCAAGGACGTTTCCTCCTTCAGCGGGATGACCGCGGCGATCCAGCGCATCCCGCTTTGGCCGATGATCTCGCTGCCCACTTCCGGAGTGAAATCGATCTCGCTCTGGGTCATCGTGGTGGTCTCCTTCATCGGCGGACTCTTCAGCGGATTTCTCGGTGGCGGGGCCGGTTATATCCGCATGCCCATGATGGTTTACGTGCTCGGCATTCCCACCCATCTGGCGGTCGGGACCGATCTTTTCGAAATCATCATCTCGGCGAGTTACGGCACCTTTAGCCACGCCCTCAAAGGCAACGTCGACATCCTCATCGCCCTGGTCATGAACACTGGCGCGGCCATCGGCGCGCAGATCGGCGCCACCCTCACCCAGTATTTTGCCGGCCCCAAAATCCGTCTCTTTTTCGTGCCGCTGCCATTGATCGGCGCCGCCATTGTCCTCTACACTTTGTTTACCGGACACAAAATCTAGCCGCCCATGCGCATCCTTATTTGCAGCGATGGAACCGATCCCGCCGATAACCCGACCCGGCTCGGCGGTCTCATTGCCGGCCCGGCCCAGTCGGCCGTGACCTTGTTAGGCATCGCCGAAAAACCGGAGGATGAAGAACCGCTCCGGGCCGCTTTGGCAGAGGAAGCGGAGATGTTGCGAAAACAGCACGTCGCGCCCGAAATCGTCCTGCGCACGGGCGAGCCGATCCGCCAGATTCTGGCCGAGACCACCGCCAACGAATACGACATCGCGATCATCGGCGCGCGGCGCAAAGGAAGCGGCGGCATGTATTGGCGCCCGGAGAAAACCTACGAAGTGATCAAGGCGGTGCCGCCACCCGTGCTCGTGGCGATCGGTCCGTGCGACCGGGTTGGGCGCATTCTCGTGTGCACGGGCGGGCGGCGTTACATCGACGACGCGGTGCAGTTGGCGGGCGAAATGGCGGTGCCCCTCGGCGCGATCGTGACCCTCCTCCACGTCATGGCCGAGCCGCCGGCCATCTATGCCGATCTCGTTAGGCTCGAAGAAGACATCGAGCGCCTGCTCGCCTCGGAATCGGAGCTGGGCCGCAACCTGCGGGCGCAGCAGGAGAGCCTGGAGAAAATGGGGCTCACCGTCCAGGTCCGCATTCGGCATGGGTTGGCCCTCGACAAGATTTTTGCGGAAGTGCGCGAAGGCGAGCACGACCTCATCGTCACGGGCACCTCCCAGGCCACCGGAACCTTTCGCCATTACATCATGGGGGATTTAACCCGCGGGATTTTGAACCGGGCCGATTGTCCCGTGCTCGTGGCGCGGGCCGGTAAAATCACCGACGACGAAGATGCGGAAGGCGGATTTTTCTACCGGCTCTTCCACGGCTTCGGCGCGCGGGAAAGAGCCTAACGAGTAAGGGTCGGCGCTGCTTCTGCGAAGGGCTTTGTTCGACGCCCGCGCCTTCGCGTCCACTCCCCTCGCCCCTATTGTCATCCCGAGCCCGCGCAGACGGCGAGGGATCTCGCGTAAGGTCTCGGGATGACCACGCGCCCAGCTTTGTCTCCAGCCCGCGCGAGATTTTCCGCCTAACGAGCACGGGAGCGAGGCCTGGCTTGCATGGCAGGTCGCTGCCATTATGCTCGGGACGCCGCTATGAATCCGAACTGCTGCCGTTTTTTTGCACTCGTTAGGCCATTTCTCCCGCTCGCTCTCCTGCTGGCGCTTCTGCCCGGTTGCACCCCGAAAAACGGCGCGGATCAAAGCGCCGGCAGCACCGGCGATTACGTCACCGGGACGCCCTTGCCCGAGCGCCAGGAAGGCACCTCTTTCCTCAGCGGCAACGTCGATCGCCAGCAATTCCAGCCGGTCTATTTCGCCTTCGATAGCCAGACCATCGGCACCTCCGAGAACGGAAAAATCCAGCAAGTCGCCAGCTTCCTGAAACAGGGCAACGCCCAGCTCATCATCGCCGGCTTCACCGACGAGCGCGGCACGGCCGAATACAATCGCGGCCTCGGCGAACGCCGGGCCGAATCCGTTCGTGAAGCGTTGATCGCGAGCGGCGCGAACGCGCAAAACATCCAGACGGTCAGCTTCGGCGCCGAGATGCCGGCCGACCCCGCTTCCAACGAAGCCGCCTGGGCGAAAAATCGTCGCGCCGAAATCGGCGTGGTGAAATAGGCCGGGCGGGGCCCGCCGCGGCGCCCTGTAGACGCTTCGCTCTGCGAAGCGCGGCCCAGCGCCCTCCTCGACCGAGTTGCGCCCATCCTCCGGCGAGAAAGTTGAAGTATTTCCCGCCTGAATTGCGACCACTTCCATAGAGGCCGCGCTGGAGAATCCCAAACTCCGGCGAACGCACGGCCCGGATTCATGTCGAAACAAACGCTGCTCGGTTTTTGCCACAGATGACCTCTTGCCTTCCCTTGCTTCTCGCGGAGACCGAGAGCCAGATTCTCCGGCGCGAGAACCGCGATCCCCGGGCGAATGCCGAAGAGCCGTCGCGCCAGGAGCAAATCGAGCGGCTCGGCCGGCGCTGCCGCGAAGGCGACGCGGACGCGTGGGAATCGCTCTGCACCACCGCCTGGCCGGGACTCGTCACTTTTGTGCATCGCCTCTACCGCTCTTTCGACCAGCAGGATGCGGAAGACATCGCGCAGGCCTCGCTCGCGGCGGCGACCGGCAACATCCAGACATTCACGGGGAAAGGATCGTTCCGCGGCTGGCTCTTCGGGATCGCGGCCAAACAAGCGGCCACCTTTCATCGCCGGCGCGGGGCGGAGAAACGCGGTGCGGACTTGCTCGTGCCTTGGCACGCGGCCATCGATCTGCGCGACCAAGCGCTCTCGCCCGCGGAGGTCTCGGCGGCGAAGGATCGCGCGAGCATCTTACATCGAGCGATCGACGCGCTGGACGAGACCGATCGCGACCTCGTCCGCCTGCATTTCTTCGGAGACCTCACTTTTAAAGAAATCGCCGCTGTCCGGAAGATGAATGCCAAGACCGTCTGCACGCGGCTGATGCGCTGCAGAGAAAAGCTCCTGGCCAGCTTGAACCGTTCTCATCTTACCAATGCCAATGGATAAGCTAAAAGAGCGACATGACGAAGTGCGCCGCGCGTTCCGCGAGATTTCGGAGGAACGAGACCGGGCGTTGCCCGCTTCCCTGACGCTGCCGCCGGTCCGCGGGGCGCAATTGCAAGCCTTGATCAGGCGAGAATTACCGGTCGCGCGCGATCGCTCACCGACCTGGCCTGGGCTGCGAATTTTGCTCGTCGAAATGAGGTGGCCAGCGGCAGCCCTTGCGGCCCTCGCCTGCGTCATCGCCGCGTTCGTGGTGATCTCGCTGGAAAAGCCGGAAGCTAACGAATCGCCCACGGCTCCGCGGGTCGTTTCTCACCGACAGGTCGTCGAGACCCCTGCGTCTGACCGGTTCGCCTTGCGCGTCACCGCGGCCGAGCTCGCTTCCTGGCCTGCCTCTTTCCTCACCGCCAATCTCGTCTCCGACCACGCCACCTCCGAAGCGGCCCCCGCGCTCCGTCTCGATCTTCCCATTCGCGCCCTGCTCGACGACGACGGGATCGCGAGCATGCCATGAGCTTTGCCCGTCTCAGAATCCGCCGCCTCTGGCTGTTCCTTCTCCTCGCCGGGAGCGTCGGGTTGGCCAGCTCTCCGGTCGCTTGTGCTCAGGTGAAAATCGGGACCGTCGATGTGCAGCGCGTCTTCCGGGCATCGGAGAAAGCGCAGGCGGCCCAGGCGAAATTAAACGCCGCGAAAAACGCGGCGACCAAAGAGTTTACCGAACGGACCGACGCGTATAAGAAAGCGCTCGACGAGATCAATCGGCTGAACCAACAGCTCGACACGCCTGCTTTGAGCCCGCAAGCGAAAGCGCAAAAAGTGCAGTTGCGGGACGTTAAAATCGAAGGGATCAAAAAACTGGAACGCGAGCTCACGGAGTTCCGGCAGACGCGGGAGCGGCAACTCCAGGAGCAAATGTTGCGGATGAAGGAAGCGATCGTGCAGGAAATTACCGGCGTCGTGCTCGGTGTGGTCAAAGCGAAAAAGCTCGATCTCGTCTTCGACAAATCCGGAGCGAGCCTCAGCGGTTTTTCTCCCGTCCTCTACGCACGCCCGAGCGATGATCTTACGGATGAAGTCATCGCCGGACTGAAGGCCGCGGCGCACTCGCCCTGAGGGGCGTCAAACCGCCCGGCGCTTTTGCGTCCACCGCCCGCTCACCATTTGTCATCCCGAGCCCGCGCCCGGAACGCAGCCCGCGCAGCGGACGAGGCCGGGCTTGCAAACGGCGAGGGATCTCCCGGAAGGTCTCGGGGTACGGGGCAAGGAAAGATGGACCCAACAGAGCATCCGTGAGATCCCTCGGCGCGCTGCGCCAGCCTCGGGATGACATTCGGCCAAGCTTCACCCAAGACGCTACACACATATCGGGGAGGCGCGGGTGGGCGGGCTGTTCCAGACCCGGCCACACCCGCTTCCCGCGCTACGCAGAGCAGTGACGAACCTCCGCCGTTTTTGCTCAGCGCCAATCGAACCAAGCTAGGCAGGCGTGGATCCAGGAGCCTAAATCGAAATCCACCCCGAGGAACATTTTTGGGATCCCTCAATTTTAGTGCAGATCGTAGGCTTCGACCAAGGCGACGCCGGTGGCGGCGCCTTTGCCGCGCACGATGGCGGTGTAATTGCCCGGCACGAGGGTGGCGAGGATGGCCGCTTCGTTGTTGTCGCTCGGGGCCAGGGTGCTCGCGACGATCTCCGCTTCCTGGGTTTCACGCCAGTTGTCGTTGGTGGTCACACTGCCGTTGGCATCGTGCAATTCCAGCACCGGATCGGGCAAGGCGCCTTTCACTTTGAGCTTGGTCAGGGACGGACCGATGGCGCGGACGAGGACCTTGGCGGGTTCGCTCCCGCCCACGATGAGGCCGCCGATGAGGACGTTGTCGCCCGTCTGCACAATCCCACGGGTGGCGATGTCGGCCACAGTGGAAGTGCCTCCCTGGTTAAGATCGTAAACCTCCACCAAGCCGACCCCGGTGCCGTTGTTTTTGCCCGCCAGAACGGCGGTGTAAGCCCCCGGCGCGAGGGTGGCGACGATGGCGGATTCCTTGGCATCTTTGGGGGCGATTTTGGTCGCCTGGATGGCGGCTTTTTGTGTGTCCATCCAGTTGTCGTTGGTCACCACCGCGCCGCCCGGTTTGTGTAGCTCCAGGGTGGGATCGGCGAGTGCGCCGGGGACGCCCTGTTTTGCCAGTTCGGGGCCGAGGCCGCGGATGAGGACTTTCTTCGAGCCGCTGCCAGTGATGATGAAGCCGGCGATGATGACGTTGTCGCCGGTCCCGACGCTCATGCGGGTGGCGATGTTAAGAAGGTCGCCGGTAGAGGGCTCGGGCAGGTTCGGGTTGGCCGTGGCGAGCAGGCCGCCAGAGTTCAGCTTGACCGTGGCGTTCGAGCTAATTTTGGCAAAGTTGCCGGTATGGCTGCCATAGGCCAGCGGGCTGAAGGTGTCGGCGGAATCGGGGGTGTAGCCGTTGAGGGTACGGATGTCGAGGATGCCGCCGAGGGTGGCTGAGCCGGTGACGGCGAGCTGGTCGTATTGGGAGGGGAAGGCGCCGCCGTCTTCGACGACGAGCGTGCCCTTGGCGGTCTGAGTGAAGTTACCCGCAACGGCGATCGACCCGGCAGAGTGGCCGGGGGAGAGGTAGCCGCCGTTGTTGGTCAAGTCGCCGAGAATGAGGCCGGAGCCGGTGAGGACGCCGCCGCTTACGGTGACGTTCCCGTGAATGACGATGCGGTCCAGATTGGTCTCGCCACCGGTGAGGAAGTAGCCGGAAGTAGCGGTGGGGGCTGCGGTGGTATCGGAGATGGACTCCCCGTGGAGATTACCGCCTCCGCTGGCCACGAGATTGCCCCCGCCCGAAGCGACGAGGTTGCCGCCGCCGGTGGCGACGAGGTTGCCGCCCCCCGAGGCGACCAGACCGCCGCCATCCTGGCCGATGAGGCCTCCTCCGTCCTGCGAGATGAGGCCGCCCCCGTCCTGGCTGATAAGGTTACCACCGCCACTGGCGACGAGGTTACCGCCGCCGGAGGCGACTAGTTCCGCGAGCGAGGCGGAGAGATTGCCGCCGCCAGAAGCAACGAGGCTACCGCCATCATTCGACACGACCGGAGCGTGGACCTCACTGATGGGAATCACCATCCTCGCGACATCTATCTTGCGCAGTTCCGGTGCAATCACGGTCGCCGGCGGAGCTGGGGATTTCGAGCCTTTACGGCCACCGCTGGCCAGGTCGGCAAAGAATTTACCCACACCGTCGATGACGCCTTTGACGAAATCGAAGAGACCATTGGGCTGGGCGCTCAGGGCTTTGGAGGAGCTGCTGGAGCTGTTGCTGGTGCTGACGCCGGTGATGCCGCCCTTGCCGTGGAGCCGGAAGGTGCCGCCGCAGGTGAGATGGCCGCTGAGGCCGACATCGGCGTCGTTGAGCAGTTCACAGGTGCTGCCCACCGGAATGGTGAGGTCGCTCTTGATCTGGCCCGCCCCCACGGTGCAGAAGGTCGTTGCCGTCAAGGTGCGGGCCGTCGCGGTGCTATTGCTGATAGTGCCGCCATTGAGGCTCACGGCGTTCACCGTGACGTTGCCGCTGAGGGTGGGGTTGAAGTCGGCCACGATCGCGAAGTCATTCGGGCCGGGGACCCCCGGGTTGCCCTGGAGGTCGTTCCAGTTGGCCGGAGTCGACCAGTTGCCCGATTTAACCATATAAAAGGTGCGGCCGGGTGCGCTCGGCTGGTTCGGCGTATCGGGCAGGATGCGCAGGTGGACCGGCGGCGCCGCCCCGGTCACCCCGAGATCGTCGGTCGCGAGGGCTTCGACAATGTGATCGCCGGGAATGGTCGTGTGGAAGGAGAGATTTGCATGCTCGCTCGGGAACTCATCGAGAATCACCCCGTCATAAAGCACGGTGAGCTTTTTGATCCGGCGGCCGCTCGTGGCTGTGGCCGAGACGGTAACCGAGTCACGGCTGAAGCCAACGATGCCGTCATCGAGCGTATTGCCATCCCGGGAGGGGACGCCGTTGATGCTGATGGTGACGCTGGAAGCTGGATCTCTGACAAAGGTGAAGGGCCCATAGGCAAAGGAGAGGCCAGAAACTGCGCCAGAAGCTTTGGCCATGGCGCGGAAGTAAACGCCCGCGCTCGCCGGGTAGTCATCGGTGCCGAGGTAGAACTCGGTCGGATTCGCCGGGTCCTGGACGAGCTGGCCGGAGCTGGCTGCGATCGGCGCATCGGCCCAACTGCTCTCGAGGGCAGGGGTCTGAGTCGTTTGCACCCGCACGGTAAAGCCGGACGGCACGGCGGTCTGATGGACGCCGAAACGAATGGCGTTCACCTCGCCATTGGTGGTGACGAAAAGAAGCGGGGCGGTGACGTGCGGTGTGGTCGAGGCGAGGTTAAACGGTCCGACGGCGTTCGAAGGGCTGTCCGGAGTGTAGCCGGGCGCTTTCGAGATGGCGCGGAAATAGACGCCGTTGATTTGCGGATAGCTGGTGGAGTCGAGGATGTAAGCGTTCACTTGCGGCGCGAAACTCATCCGGCCGGCCGCGGCGTCAGGCAGATTTCTCCAACTGTTCTCCGCCGTAGGCGTGGTGGAGCTTTGGACCCGGACGGTGAGATCCTTGGGATGGCCGGTCTGGTAAGCCTTGAACCGGAGGATCGAATCCGCGGTCACCTCCGCCGTGGGCGAGCCGCTATCGTCCACTTGAAAGGTCGTGGCCGAGAGCCCGCCGTGGTCGGGCGCGGCGGGTGGGTTCACGATCACGGCGAAGCCGCCGAGGTTGTTGCTGTTCTGGCTCGGGTCGAGCGAGCCGAGATAGAGCCGGGTCGCGCCCGCCGGCACGACGACGCTTTGGGCGCGGCCGTCATCGGTGAGTCCGTCGCCGATAAAGAAAGGCTGCTTCAACGCGGGCGAAATGCTCGCGTAGCTCGTGCCGCCGGTCACCCCACTTTGGAAATCGAGCCCAGCCGGCAGGGCGCCGACGGGAACGTTTCCGTTCAAAAAGACGCCGACCAGGGAGTTGATCGGCGCGGTCAGTTTCGCGATACCGTTTTCGGCATTGTGAGTATAAAAACGGGTGCCGAGATACGGGCCGCCGTCGGGACCGGTGCCGTTTGGTTTCGTTGGATCGTTCGAAACGCTCCCGCTCGCACTGAAGGTGAGTAAGTTGCCTGCGGCCAGATTTACTCCCTGCACTTCGTAGGGCTTCGCGTTGGCTAGGGTATCCTGGCCGGCGCTCGCAGTGGTGCCGGCGGCCGCGCCCGCCAGCCAGATGTTCGCCTTGCCCGACACTTGGAAGCTGTTCACGGTTTCTCCGGGCGTCGGGCTCGGCGAAGGTGAGGGCGACGGCGAAGGGCTCGGCGTGGGGCCGAGATCGCCATTCCAACTCGGCGCGCGATCACTGCTGCTATTGGTCAGGCCGGTGATGTTATTGGCGCTCACGCTGCCATTCATGTTCACCACCAGGTCGGCGCTGTAGATGAAACCGGCACCCCAGACGATCTTGCTATCGTCTGGCGAGAACGACGGGTCGAAGCCGTAAACCAGCCCGCTATCCGCACTGCTCACGATCGGATGCTGATTAGTCCCGTCGGCGTTCATCAGCCAGAGCGCTTCGTTCTGCACAAAGATGATTTTGGTGCCGTCGTGCGAGTAGGCCGGCGCTTCGTAGTTCGAGAGCGACTGGGTCAAATTCACCGTGCCGGTCTCGTGCGCGACGCCATTCGCTTCGATCAACAGATCCGTCGCGTAGATGTCGTTCATGGTCGCGTTCGCGTCGGTTTTGCGGACGAAAATCACCCGCCCCCCGCGGCTCGTCGCATTCGCGGAGAAGGTCGGCGACCAGGCCGGATCGGTGTTCACGTTCGTGCTCGCCTCGTCGAGCTTGGTGTAATTGCAGACCGCGGTGTTGTATTCGTTCCCGCTGGTGCAGGTGGCATTGGTGATGACGACCTTGTTCGCGTTCGTGGCCTGGGTGGCGAAGACGATCAGGGTCGCATCCGGCGACCACTTCGGCTTCAGGCCCCCGAGCACGGAACCGCCGCCGGCGAAGACCAGGTTGACCGGCGTGTAATCGGCCGCCGGCGTTTTCGCCAGATCGCCATTCGCGTCCGTGAAGATGATCTGCGAGCCGTCGAGCGAATAATCCGGATGATTCCCGCCACCGAAGAAAAACGGCGAATCCGGCGAACCGTCCAATTGGTAAAGCGAGCCGCCGAAGCCGTATTGCTCGTCCACGTAGCCGCGCTGAAAAACGATCCCGGCCTGGGCAGCGGGCGCGGCGAGGACGAGACCGAGGCTGAGCGCGACGGCGAGCGACTTTTGCAGGAAGGAAGGAAGTGTGAGTTTCATAGAATTTAGGATGTTTTCGGAGATGCGGGACAAGTTTGGGCGCGGGTGATAGAGTTCTCTCTCCTGGCAATGCCGAAAACGCCGGCAAATCGGCTCACGAAAAGTTGACCAACTTTCAGCGCCCGACGTTTTCACGGTTCCTGCTCTAGAGCTGACACGAAATGACCGACGACTCCCTGCCCGCCAACGCTGCTGAGATCACCGCGCTGCTCCAGGACTTGCTCCCGGCGAAGACCGGGGCGGGTGCTTTTCCGCAGTCGCTCGAAGCGATGCTCCCGCAGCTCTACGACGAGTTGCGTCAACTGGCCGGCAATTACCTTCGGCGCGAGCGTCCCGATCACACCCTTCAGCCGACTGCGCTGGTCCACGAAGTCTACCTGCGCCTGCTCGGCGACCAGCCGATCGATTGGAAAAATCGCGCGCACTTCCTCGGCATTTCCGCGCGCATCATGCGCCGGATTTTATCCGATTCCGCGGTCGCTCGGCGGGCCCAGAAACGCGGCGGCGGCGCCACCGTGGTCGCGCTGGATGAAGCGCTCGATTTCTCGCAGGAATGCTCCGTCTCGCTCACCGGGGTGGACGAGGCGCTCCGCACCCTCGAGCAAGTCGACCCCCGGCAAGGCAAGATCGTCGAGCTGCGTTTCTTCGGCGGACTCACCATCGAAGAAGTGGGCGAAGTCCTGCAAATCTCCGTCGCCACCGTGAAGCGGGAATGGTCCACCGCGAAGCTCTGGCTCCAGCGCGAGCTCTGCGACGAGGCGGCCTGATCTACCGCGCGATGACTCCGGCGCGATGGCGAGAGATCAAGGAGATTCTGGCCGACGCCCTGGAATACCCTGCGCCTGACGAACGCGCAGCCTTCCTCGCGCGTGCCTGTGCCGGCGACGCCGCGCTCGCGGCGGAAGTAAACTCCTTTCTCGCCCAGCCAACCGACGCGCTCGAGACCTACGTCCAAGGCCCCGAAACCGGCCGGCGCATCGGCGCCTACGAACTGGTTCGCGAGATCGGCCGCGGCGGCATGGGCGCGGTCTGGCTGGCCCGGCGGGCCGACCGGCGTTTCGAGCAGCAGGTCGCGATCAAGTTGCTCAAACGCGGCACCGACACCGAGGAAGTGCTGCGCCGTTTCCAGGCCGAACGGCAGATCCTGGCCCGCCTTTCCCACCCGAACATCGCCCGGCTCTTCGACGCTGGAGAAACCGACGACGGTCTCCCGTTTTTCGTCCTGGAGCTGGTCGAAAACGGGCAGCGCCTAACGAACTTCGCGGCCGAACAAAAACTCTCGGTGGCGCAGCGCCTCGAGCTTTTCCGCCAGGTCTGCGCCGCGGTCCAATTCGCGCACCAGAACCTGGTCGTCCATCGCGACCTTAAGCCGGGCAACATCCTCGTCACCCCCGAGGGCGTCCCGAAATTGCTCGACTTCGGCATCGCCCGTCTCCTCGATCCCGAGCAGGGCGATTTCGAAGCCACCGCCGTGGAGCATCGCCGGCTCACCCTCGCCTACGCCAGCCCGGAACAGGTGCGCGGCGAGCCCATCACCACGGCGAGCGACCTTTACTCGTTAGGCGCGCTTCTTTATGAATTGCTCACGGGCGTTTCGGCCCACCCCTTTTCCACCGCGCGGCCTCCGGCCAACGAGCTGGCGCGGGTCATCTGCGAACAGGATCCGCGCCGGCCCAGCCTGGTCGCGCCGGACGCCGAGACGCGCCGTCGGCTGCGCGGCGATCTCGATAATATCGTCCTCCGCGCCCTCGCCCGCGAGCCGGCTCGCCGTTATGCCAGCGCGAGCGGCCTGGCCGACGATCTCGCCCGCCACCTCGCCGGCCGCACCGTGCGCGCGCGACCGGACACCTTCGGCTATCGCGCCGGTAAATTCGTGAGGCGCAACCGGCTCGCCGTTACCGCCGCCGCGCTTCTTGCCGCTGCCTTGATTGGGGGGGTCACGGCCACCGTGATCGAAGCTCGCCGGGCCGAGCGCCGTTTCAACGACGTCCGGCGGCTGACCAATTCCTATCTGTTCGAAATCCACGATGCCATTCACGATCTTCCTGGCGCCACCGCCGCGCGCCGCCTCATCGTCACTCGAGCCCTGGAATATCTCGGCCGCCTGGCCAGCGAATCCGGCGGCGACCGTTCCCTCGAGCTCGACCTGGCCGCGGCCTACCTGAAAGTCGGCGATGTCCAGGGCAAACCGTACTCCCCCAACCTCGGCGACGCCGCGGGCGCGCTCCGTTCCTACGGCGCCGCGGCCACCATCGTCCGGCCGCTGGCCGCCACCGAGCATGGCTCGGAGACGGGGGCGCGCCAGCTCTTGAGCCAGGCCTGCGAAAGTCTCGGCGCGGTTGAGTCGCGGCTGAGCCATTGGCGAGCCGCCACGCGTAACTATCGGGACGCGCTCGCCTTGCGGAAAAAATTGCTCACCGCCGATCCCGCGCACCGTGAGGATTGGCAACGCGGGATCGTGGCGGATGAGATCGGTCTCGGCGACGTCGCGATCAGCGCGCAGCGTTTTCAGCCCGCTGTGCCCGCGCAACGCGCGGCGCTGGAGGATTTTCGGCGCGCCCTCCCGCTCGCGGAAAGTTTCGTCGCCGCGCATCCGGCCAGCGTCGCCGATCGTTTTCTGCTCGCGCGCGTCTGTTCCCGCATCGCTTCTGTGCAGACCGACATCGGCGCGGCCGCCCACGACCCCGCGGCCTTCGCCGGTGCGGCGCAATTCCATCAGCGCACCGTTGCGCTCGACGAAGCGTTGCTCCGCGCCGATCCCGAGAGCAGTTCGCTGCGCCGCAACCTGGCCGACGAACTGATCGCCCTCGGCTACCTGCGCGCCTCTACCGGTGAGCACTTGGCGGAGTCGTTAGGCGATTGCCGCCGCGCCGAGACGATCATGGCCAGCCTCTCGGCGGCCGACCCGGCCAACGCGGAAGCGCGCCAGGATTTAAGCTCGGTCCTTTTCGTGGCCGGCCGTCTCCAGCAGGCGCAGGGCAAATCGGCGGCCGCCGCGGCGAGCTACCGGCGTTGTCTCGCCATCCTCGAGCCGCTGGTCGCAGCCCATCCGGGCAACGTCGAGACCACCTTCGATCTGGAGCGAGTCCATCGCCGGTTGCAGGAAGTGACTGGGACGGCGCAGCCAGGCGGCCGCCAGTAGCGAGGGTGCCGGATCCCGGACGACCACCCGTTGTGGTGCGCAGCTTCTACGGCAGGATCGCCAGACCGGCGGCCATCGCCATCGCGGCCTGTCGTTGATCAAACGTGCAAAAATCCGTCGCGCCGACTTCCAGCGCGAGAGCGACGTGAAGCGTATCCAGAGATCGGCACAGATTGGTGACGGCATAAGCGTCCGCGAGGTTCTCCGCCTTGGTGAAAACGTTGGTCCACGACGGGCTCAACTCCGTAAACACACCCGCTGCAAGGTCGCCCTGAAAACTTGCCATTACCGCAAGGCGTTCCGTTTCGCTGATCTCGCCGCGTCCGCGTTTTTGGCCGAAGGCCGCCTTCATCTCCAAGCGATGTAACGCGGTAATCGGCAGCCCGTGTCGAAATACCGCATCAGGTGCGTTCCGCCCGCAATTCATCGAGCACCGCCTGCGAGTCCGGCACAATCCTTTCGCCGAAAAGCGCCCTTTGCCGCGCAAGAAAATCCGGGAACGCCCTCGCTGAGGGGGACGCGCCGTCCGTCCTGGCCGTCTGCGGCGCATGCGCATCCATCCAGCGACGGATTTCCAGCCACTGTGCGGGCGCCAGTTGGGCGATGGCGGCCTCGATCTCGGCGGGCGTGCTCACGCGGGCAAGATGCCTGTCTCGAGTGCGATCAGCAACCTTCCAATCGCCGCTTCCTCTCGGTCCGCCCACGAACCGCCGGCCTTTCTCATCGACCTCCGGGCTGGGGCGGGGTGACACCTATGATGCCCGGCGTCGCGGAGCTCCGCCCTCCAGAAGCGAGGACGCGTTCGAGGGGATTGCCCGGATGCTCGCGAGAAAGCGCGCCGCAACTGGAATAGGTTCGCCGCCATGCAACTTCCCCGGCGCAACTGGATCGCCCATCTCTGGCACGAATGGCTCTTCGAGCTGCGCCGCCCCCTCCAGCCCGCTTTCGCCCGACCGCGGCCTCAGGAATGGCCTAACGACCGCTTGAGCGCCGCCTGGCTCGGCCATTCCACGGTGCTCCTGAACTTTTTCGGCGTCACCATTTTGACCGATCCGGTCCTTTTCCCGCGCTGCGGGGTGCGCTTCCCCGGTTTTACGATCGGTCCGAAACGTCTCACGGAACCGGCCTTGCTGGTGCGTGACCTGCCCCCAATCGATTTGATTTTGCTCTCCCACGCGCACTTCGATCACCTCGATACGCGCACCTTGCATCGCTTCGGGCGGCGCACCCAGGTCGTGACCGCGCCCCGCACGCGCGATCTGCTGCGCTGGACCAGACTGCGCGAGATCAGCGAACTTCGCTGGGGTGAAAGCCGTGCCCTCGAGACCGCGGCGGGTTCGTTAGGGGTGACGGCCGTTCGCGTGCAACATTGGGGCGCACGTCTGCAATACGACAACTACCGCGGTTATAACGGCTATGTGCTGGAGCGCGCCGGCCGGCGGGTTCTCTTCAGTGGGGACACTGCCCTAACGAACGATTTCGCGGCCTTGCGCGATGGCCGGCCCTACGATCTGGCCATCATGGGCATCGGCGCATATGAGCCGTGGATTCGCTCCCATTGCACGCCGGAGCAGGCCATCGCCATGGCCGACGAGGCGGGCGCGCGTTTCATTCTCCCGGTGCATCATCAGACTTTTAAGCTGAGCTTCGAGCCCTTCCGCGAACCGATCGAGCGCTTCAGCGCGGCCCTGGCGGGCGCACCCGAACGGGTCGCGTTACGCGAGATCGGGGAGACGTTCGTGCTGCCGTAAAACAGCCCGGTCGGAGGCCCTCATCCGTTCCTTGAGTTTGTCATCCCGAGCGCAGCGAGGGATGACAACCTGAGGGGTCGAGAGTCGTTAGGCGGGCGGCGCGAGCGCGTCTTGCAGAAAATGCCGGAACTCCGCGGGATGAGGGAGCCGGTATTGCGCCTGGCTCGGGCCGGTGCCGACCTTGATCGTGAGCAGGTGCGGGAGGTTGATTTCGAACATGCTTTCATCCGTCCGATCGTCGCCCGCGCAGAGCGCGAGATCGTAGGGCTGCCCGCGCAAGACCTGGCGGACCGCCGCGCCTTTCGAAATCTGCGCGGAGCTGGCTTCGATGATCTTGCGCCCCTGCCGGATCTCGACCGGTTGATTGGCCATGATCGCGCCCAGTTCCAAGGCGAGCTGATGCGCTTTCCAGGTGCCAAACTCAGGGTCGGTATTGCGATAATGCCAGACTAACGAGGTTTTCTTTTCCTCGACGAAACTGCCTGGGGTGGAGCGTTCGTAGCTGCGCAAAATTTCCAGCATCTCTTCTTTCCAGGCATAGCTCACCCCGGCGTCGAGCCGCTCCCAGGCGACCGCGCCGGCGCGGCGCAGGGCGGAGCCGTGTTCCGCGATAAGGGTGAACGGATATTCCCCCAGCCAGGCGCCGAGGTCGTCGCTGGTGCGGCCGCTGATCACGCTGACGGCAAGCTGCGGGCGATCGCGCAGGCTCTCAAGCAGCGCGCGGACGCCTTCGTTAGGCTTGGCCGCGCCCGGATCGCGCTCGATCTCGCGCAAGGTCCCGTCGTAATCGAGGAAGAGAGCGATTTTTTTTCCGTGGGCGAGCGCCTCGCGCAACTGCTGCGCGAGGTCTTCGATCCGCTCGCTCGCGGGCGCGGCCACTTCTTCGCGGGAGCCGCTGAGCTGGCCGATAAAGGTGCGCGCCCAGTGGCCGGCGTCGTATTTCACGATCCGTTCGCGCATCGGCTTGTTGCGCGACGCTTTCTCTTCCGGCGTCATGGCGAGCGCTTCGCGCAGCGCCGTGGCCACGCCTTCGGCGTCGTAGGGATTCACGATGATGGCGTTAAACAACTCGCCCGCCGCGCCCGCAAATTCGCTCAGGATCAAAACGCCGGCGTCGTGGCGCTGGCAGGCGATATATTCTTTCGCGACCAGGTTCATCCCGTCGATCAGGGGCGTGACCAACCCGACGTCGGACTGCGCGTAGAGCGCGCAAAGATCGATGAAATCGACCGACCCATGGATGAAGCGAATCGGGCTGCTCCGCAGGGTTGCGTAGGCGCCGTTGATCCGGCCGACCTGCGCTTCCACTTCGGCCAGCAGCTCCTGGTATTCCTCCACGCCCTCGCGCGAGGGCACGCTCACGAAGATGAATTTGATCGCGTCGCGGTCTTCCGTCGCTTCCAGGAAACACTCGATCGCTTCGAGGCGATGGAGGATTCCTTTGGTGTAATCCATCCGCTCGACCGAGAGGACGACGCGTTTATCGGCATCGGAAAGGCGCATCTCCTCGAGGCGCCGGGCGAACTCGGGCGAGTCCAGCGTGGCGTCGAATTTCTGCGCGTTGATCCCGATCGGGAAGACGCCCAACTCGGCGGAATGCCCTTCCTCAGTGCGGACCCGGGTGATCTCGGATTCGATCCCGAGCAGCCGGAGGACGGCACTGCGGAAATGGCGCATGTAACCGAAGGTGTGAAAGCCGATGAGATCGGCCCCGAGCAAACCGGCGACCAGCTCCTGGCGTTTCGGATGGCAACGGAAAGTCTCGAAAGAAGGAAATGGCGTGTGCAGAAAAAAGCCGATCTTCAGCTCGGGCAGGGCGGCGTGGAGCATGGCCGGGACGAGCATGAGCTGGTAATCGTGCACCCAAACGAGGTCGCCTTTCTGCGCGATCGCGAGCACCTGATCGGTGAAGCGCTGATTGACCTGGCGATAACTTTCCCACCAGCCCGGCTCGTAGCGCATGTAGTTCGGCATGTAATGGAGGATGGGCCAGAGGCTGGAGTTGGAGAATCCCTCGTAGTACCCGGTCGCTTCCTCCCCGGAGAGAAAAATGGGAAGGCAGCCGTAGTCGTCGACCAGCAGCTTTTCGACTTCCGCCTTTTTCGCCTCGGGAATCACCGCGCCGGGCCAGCCGATCCACTTCAGATCGAACTCCTCAGCGGAAAGCCCATCGAGCGCCGCGACCAGGCCGCCGGAGGATTTTGTGATCGTCTCGCCGACCGTCACGGGCAGGCGGTTGGAGACGTTGATGAGAGTTTTGCGCGCCGCGGTCATGCCTCGAGCAACATGCCACGGAATCGTCTTCTTCGAGCGAGCGGAGTGGCGCTTCATTTTCGCGCCCCCCTCCGCTGCAGCCGCCTCCCCTTGGGCAACGCGGGCGAAAGCGACGCCGGGGCTACGCATCACGCGTTCTCCCCATTTCAGGATGCGGCTGCACGGTGGAATGCGTGACGCTGATCTCGCCGGGCCATATCCGAGCCTTCGCAAATCGGATTGATATACGTGAGTCACGTATATCATGGAAATGCAGGCGGAAGAGCCGTTGCGGGGAGGCGGAGGCTGGAGGCTTTTTGGTTCCCAGGCAGCGTGGGAACTCGACCGCTTAAAGCGGTCAAGTTTCCAAATACGTGTATGCAATCGGGCGCGCCCGCCGAGGTCGCCGCAACGCCGCTGGCAAGGCGGCCAACCGAACGTGCGAGACGCCCCACCAAGCGTGCCAGGCGCGGCGAGACGCCCGCGCTCTCCCATCTTGTCATCCCGAGCGGAGTGAGGGATCTCCTGGATTACCCTCGAGGGACATGCCGGGGGGTTGTCCCCGCTCCAGACCACATCTCCATTGCGCTTTCCTCTCTCCTTCACCCGGACCTCAGCGCTCCGCCCGTGAGGTCCCTCCCCGCATTCGCGGGCTCGGGATGACAAGATTTGGAAGGGGCGCGGGGAAGGTCCGCCCGCGGGGTGGGTGCTTGCTGAAGAGCGACGACGCTTCCGCGCCAACTGCATGCTTACTGTTTGGCGCGGTCAAGTTTCCAATCCGTCTTCCATGCGCTGGGGCGCGTCGCCCAGGCCGCGCCGCTTGGTCGGCCGACGGACGCGGTAGAGTGTGCATCTGCGCAAGGGCCGCGTGGCACTGGTTTCCTCGGTCATATCCGAGCCTTCGCAAGTCGGATCATATACGTGAGTCACGTATATCAGGAAGGGCAGCCGGAAGAACGCGTGCGGGGAGGCGGAGGCTTTTTGGTTACCGGGCAGCATGGGAACTCGACCGCTTAAAGCGGTCGAGTTCCCAAATACGTGTATGCCCTCGGGCGCGCCCGCATTTCCCATGCACTGAGGCGCGCGTCGCCGAGGCCGCGCGCGCCTGGCCGGCTCGACGCGATCGCGGTGAGCGGTCTGGCCGTGCAACGGCCTGCTGGCCGCAAAGAGCGGCGGTTTGAAAGCGCCCGGGCGCTTGCCCAGCGCCCCAGTTCTTTGCTGTCTGCGTTCTCAGAAGGTCCTGCCCCAGCCCGGGACCATGGCACCGGAGTTGCTTTCTAGTAATTATGGCCACGTTCCTCACCACCACCGCGGCCAATTACTATCTCGAAGAAATTATCCGCCTCGCCCGCGAACGCCTCGTTCTCATCACTCCGCTCCTGCAATTGAACGATCGGATCAAGGAACTGCTGGTCGACAAAAACCGCCTCCAGATCGACGTCCGCCTCGTTTATGGGAAAAACGACCTGCAACTCGAGGAGATCAACTGGCTGCGCGCGCTGCCCTATTTGCACACCAGTTATTGCAAAAATCTGCACGCCAACTGTTACCTGAACGAGCAATTCTGCATCATCACCAGCCTCAATCTTTACGACCTCAACCAAGTGAAAAATAACGAGATGGGCATCCTCATTTCGGCCGCCCGCGACGCGGAACTTTTCCGGAACGCCTCCGAGGAAGCCGAGCGCATCATGCGCATCAGCGAAGAAGTGCGGATGAGTCTGGAGCGGGTCAAGACGAGCCGGAAATCCAGCGAGTCGTTAGGCACGGACGAGGAGGAGCCGGGGAAATTCAGCACCTCCAAACTGGCGCGCAAGCTCGGTCTGAAGACCCACGAGTTAACCGATCATCTCGTGCAACTGGGCGCGATCGAGATTCATGACGGCCACAAGCAAATCACCCCGCTGGGCCGCCGGCTCGGCGGCGAAGTGCGGGTGAGCGCGCGCTTCGGCCCCTACTTCCTCTGGCCCAAAGCACTCCCTTTGCAGCCCCAGGATTAACGCGCCCTTGGCCAAGCCCGTCGGCTGCTACCCTTCCGACGATTCCGGCACCGCTTTCTCGGCGGCCTCAAACCCGATCTTGGAATGCGTCCCGTCGCAAAACGGCTTCTCTGTCGAAGCCCCGCAGCGACAAAGCGCCATCCGCTTTTCCGCGGGATAGCTCTGTCCATCCGCGTCCTTCATTTCCACTTCGCCCTTCACGATGAAAGGGCCGTTCTTTATGATGTCGATCGTTACCTCAGCCATGGACCACTCTCGCACGCCGCGTGGGATTGACCATCCCGGCGCGTCCCCACCGGGTGGCGCTAAGATAAACGGCAAGCGCGGTTGCAGTGCCGTAGCACCTCGGAGCAGAGACCCCCGTCGAATCCTAAACTCATTCCCTTATTCCCGATTCTTTCCTACCTTTCGTTCGTGAACAAACCGGGGGTGCTGGCTAACAATGCGGCAAAACTCGCCCACGAAACCGCACCTCGAATGAAGCCAAGAATCCGATTACGCGACGTCGAAGCGGACGACCTACCGCTCTTCTTCGAAAACCAACGCGAGCCCGTGGCCGTGGCCATGGTCGGCTACCAATCGCGCGACCGGGCCGCCTTCGACCAGCATTGGGCCAACATCCTGGCAGACTCCGCGAACCTCACCAAGACCATCGTAGTCGCGTCCGCAGTCTCCGCGGATTCCCCCGCCCAGAGCCAAGTCGCCGGAAACATCAGCAGCTGGACCTCCGACGGAAAGCGCGAAGTCGGCTACTGGCTCGACCGGTCCCTCTGGGGCCGCGGCCTCGCCACCGCAGCGCTCACCGCCTTCCTCCGTCTGGAACCGACTCGCCCGCTCCACGCCGAGGTGGCCGCACACAACACCGCCTCCATTCACGTCTTGCAAAAATGCGGCTTCACCATCTCCCGCCCCGCCGGGGAGCCCCCCGCCGCCGACGACATCCCGTGCGTCCATCTCACGCTTTTCTGATTCGCTTTCTTCGTTTTCCGGCGGCGTTAAGACTTTCTCTGGGGAGCGCACGCGCCCCGCGGGCGGGGGCGTCTCGCCGTCGCGAACCTTCCTTGCCCGGTTCGAGCCCAAGGCGCCCGCAAAGTTCGTTTTAGCGAGGCGCCAAAACCAGCACGCGAGGCGCGTGCGCTCCCCAAGAAAGACCGTTGCGCCCAAACACACGTTTCCAAGCGCATCACACGCTTCAGAAGGCCTGCTAGAGAAGCGGCGAGCCTTCGCTCTCGACGTGCTTCAGTTGGCCGCCGCACTGCTCAAGCAGGCGAAGCAAATCCTGTTTCTTCGTCCGCGTCGGATCGTAACAAATCGAGATTTTTTTCGCTCCGATATCGCAGGAATCGAAAGCGTGGGCCTCGAACTGATCGAGCGCATCCCGCAGATTTTTTTCCTGCTCGGGATTCAAGGGCTCGGCCAGGTCGATCTCCGCCGCGACATACTCTTCCGCACCGGAATCCGTCGTCGCATCGTCCGCCATACTTTAGAAAACGCAGCCCGTGGTCGAAGCGGATGGCCTCGGTCAGGTGCGACGTGGAAAAAAATCAAGCGGTGCGGAGTGCGACTTCTCGCGTGCGCTGTAGACGCTTCGCTCTGCGCAGTGCGGGAATTCGAGGTGCCGACGAAAGCAACTCTCGCGCTTCGCAGATAATGTTTCGCGTTATTCCCGCCCAATGCCTGGCGTCAACTCGGCAGCTCTCATTTGTCATCCCGAGCCCGCGTAGACGGCGAGGGATCTCGCGCAAGGTCTCGGCGTCGTTCTTCAGAAAAGATGAACCTGGCAGAGCCACCGTGAGATCCCTCGGCGCGCTGCGCCAGCCTCGGGATGACAAATCTTTTCGCGGGACGCTAACTCAACCAATACCTTCGCAGAGCGAATCGGCTACCGGTCGCTGCCGTCTTCCAACAGGCCCCCTAACGATTGCCGATGTGGATGGCGTGTTTCTCGACCGCGAGGGCGGCTTCCTTGACCGCTTCGCTCAGGGTCGGATGCGCGTGCACGGTCCGGCCGAGGTCTTCGCTGCTCCCGCCGAATTCCATCACCGCGACGATCTCCGCGATCAATTCCGAGGCGGCGTGCGACAAGATTGACGCGCCCAGGATGCGGTCGGTCTCAGCGTCGGCGATGAATTTTACCCATCCTTCCGCGTCGGCGTTGGCCAGGGCCCGGCCGTTGGCCCGGAACGGGAATTTGCCCACCCGGATTTGCAGGCCTTTCTCTTTCGCAAAATCTTCCGTGAGTCCGACGCCCGCCAGCTCGGGATTCGTGTAGATGATCCCGGGGATGACCTCGTAATTTACGTGCCCGGCTTTGCCTGCGATCAGCTCGACGCAGGCGATGCCTTCTTCCTCGGCCTTGTGCGCGAGCATTGGCCCGGCGATGACGTCGCCGATCGCGTAGATGCCTTCGACGTTCGTGCGGAAAAGTTCGTCCACTTTGATCCGGCCACGCTCGTCCAGTGCGACGCCGATCTGGTCCGCGCCGACGCCTTCGGCGAAGGCTTTGCGCCCGACGGAGACGAGCACTTTATCGGCCTCGAAGGTGAGCTCTTCGCCGCCTTTCGTGGCGGTGGCAACGGCGCGGCCGTCTTTCACTTGGACCGCGCCGACCTTGGTCTCGAGGTGAAACTTCATTCCTTGATTCGTTAGGGCGCGCTGCAGGAGGTTGGCCATTTCGAGATCGAAGCCGACGGCGATGCGGGGGAGAAATTCGAGCACGGTCACTTCCGAGCCGAGCCGGCTCCAGACCGAACCCAGCTCGAGGCCGATCGCGCCCGCGCCGATGACGAGAAGCTTCGGCGGCGGCTGCTCGAAGCTGAGCGCTTCGGTGCTGCTCACGATGATCTCGCCGTCGAAGGGCATGCTCGGGAGGTTGATCGGCACGCTGCCGGTGGCGATGACGATGTGATCGGCGCCGATCTCGCTCGGCTCACCCTCGTTAGGCTGAACCCGCACCTGGCCGGGCGCGGTGATGGTGCCGCGGCCGGTGAAGACGGTGACTTTGTTCCCTTTCATGAGGGCGCGGACGCCGCCGGTGAGGGTTTTTACGACTTTGTCTTTGCGCGCCAGCATGGTCGGGAGGTCGAGGCTGACGCCATCGATTTTGATCCCGTGCTGGGCCGCTTCTTTTTTGGCGAAGACGAAATGATCGCTGGAAGCGAGGAGCGCTTTGCTCGGGATGCAGCCGATGTTCAGGCAGGTGCCGCCGAGCTCGCTGTCTTTTTCGATGATGGCGGTTTTGAGGCCGAGCTGGGCGGAACGAATGGCCGCGACGTAGCCGCCCGGGCCGGAACCGATGATGATGACGTCGAATTTTTCCATGCGCTATTTATGTCGGCTCTTTGAACGCTGGGAGCAATCACCGGGCGAGACGCCCGGTGGCCCCACAGGCAAGATGCCTGTGCTACGTCAGAGATCGAGGAGCAACGCGGTTGGATTCTCGATCGCTTCTTTCACTTTGATGAGGAAGCTGACCGCTTCTTTCCCGTCGACCGCACGATGATCGTAGCTCAAGGCCAGATACATCATCGGGCGAATCGCGACCTCGCCTTTTACGGCAATCGGTCGCTGCTGAATGGTGTGCATCCCGAGGATGCCGCTCTGCGGCGGATTGAGGATCGGCGTGCTCAGGAGTGAGCCGTAGACGCCGCCGTTCGAGATGGTGAAGCCGCCGCCTTGCAGGTCTTCAATTTTGATTTTTCCCTCGCGCGCCTTGGTCGCGTACTCGGCGATGTCGCGCTCGAGGTCGGCGAAGCTTTTCTGGTCGGCCTCCCGCACCACCGGGACGACGAGCCCGCGTTCCGTGCCCACGGCGACGCCGATGTCGAAAAAGTGATTCTGAATAAAGTCGTCGCCTTCGATGCGGCTGTTGATCGCGGGGACGGCTTTGAGCGCTTCGACGGTCGCTTTGATGAAGAAGGACATAAACCCAAGCTTGAGGCCGTGATCGGCCTGGAATTTTTCCTGCGCCTTTTTGCGGAAAGCCATCACTTCGCTCATGTCGCACTCGTTGAAGGTGGTGAGGATGGCGGCGGTCTGCTGCGCCATGACAAGTTGAGCGGCGATCTTGCGCCGGAGCGGCGACATTTTTTTGCGAGTGAAACGCTCGCTGCCCGCGGCAGACTCCGCCGCCGGCGCGGCCGCCTTTTTCGTGGCGCGCGGTTTCTCCTGGTCGTCGGTCGGAGGGGTTTCCGGTTGGGCTTGCAGATGGGCCACGACGTCGCCTTTGGTGAGGCGCCCGCCTTTACCGGTGCCGGTGATTTTCGCCGGATCAAGCTTCTCCTCGGTGGTCAGGCGTTTGACCGCGGGCGAGAGGACATCGGCGTTGGGAGAACGCTCGCCTGCGGCGGGCGCGGCGGGAGCGGCTTCGTTAGGCGGGGCGGTTTTCGATTTGGCTGGAGCGCTCGCGGTCTCATCGATCACAGCGACGACTTCGCCGATTTTTACTTCCTGGCCTTCCTCGACTTTGGTCTCGAGGAGGCCGGCTTTTTCCGCCGTGATTTCGGTCGAAACTTTATCGGTCTCGAGAGTAAGGAGGGCTTCGCCCGCCGTGACGTAGTCGCCTGTCTTTTTGTGCCAGACGGAGACCACGCCGCTGGAGATGGATTCGCCGACCGGCGGGATTTTAACTTCGATGCTCATGCGTTGCCTAACTTAAGCCGAAGTGAGCGGGCCGGGCAATGTCGCGCAGGGGTTATCTATTCGGAGTGGCGGCCGCAGTCGAAGGGTCTTGAGAAGGCTATGCAGCCAAAATGATGCCCAGGCGTTCGCCGGGCCACACCGCCGGCGTGGGAAAATTGTTGTGCGTTCTCCTTTATCGCCCAATAACCGGACTATCCCCACGGGCGTGGCGAAAATCCGGGCGCGCTCCTCCGCTTCAATCGCCTCATCGGACCATCTCCACGGGCGTGGGAAAATAGTTTGCAATGCCCGACAGGGCCGAAGCCGCTGGAGATGGATTCGCGGCCTAACAAACCAGCCTCGGCGGGCGCAAACTTCCGCGTTCGTCACACCGCCTCTACCCAACCTGCGCATAGCAGCTCTGCTTGCTGGAGGACGGTTTTGACGGCTTCATCCTGAAGGTCGGGCGGGTCACCGTGTTTTCGGAGAATGCGTTTGACCATCACTTTAATCCTCGCACGTGCGCCTTCGCGCCGCGTCCAGTGGATGGTGACGCTTTTGCGGACTTGGGTGACCAGCGCGGCGGCGATGACTTTGAGTTCGTCTTTGCCCATTGCCTCGACGGCACTGTCGTTGGCGGCGAGCGCGTCGTAGAACGCGACTTCGTCGCCGTTCAAGCCGAGATCGACGCCCCGCTGGGTCGCGGCGCTCATTTCTTTGGCGAGCTTGATCAGTTCTTCGATGACTTCCTGCGTCGCGATCGCGCGGTTGTCATAGGGGAGCGCGCGCGCCCTCGCGTGCTGGTGATCGCGCCTCGCGACCACCCCTTAACTCGCGGCTTTGGACGAGGTTTCGCTTCGAGCGCACTTTAATCTCGTCACCCAGCAGCTTTGCCAGCAGCTCGGCAGCGACGTTCTCGTATTTGAGTCCGCGCACCTCGGCAAGAAGGAGAAGATAGTTGATGTTTCGTTACGCCGGAATTGCTACATTTCTGCGACGAGCTCCGCCTCAAGCGGATGATCCTTCTGGAATTTGCTGACGCCCAGCACGCTGAACCCGATGACGCGGCCCTCCTCGTCCACGCGCTGCATCACCGCGTCGCTTTTCGTCTCGCGCATGTGACCAGGCGCGTCGGAAAAAGTCACTTCCAGATAATCCCCTTCAGGGTCGAACCACAGTTTTACTTTGTCGGCCACAATATTTCTCCAGCTTTCAGCTTGTCAGTCAGGTACCCGGTAATCACGAAGGCATCGTCTTGCAGATACTTTACCACAACGCAGAGCCATTTGTCGCCGACTCGCGTGCGAGCGTAGAATCCGACCTCGAGTTCGCCGTGCTTGCGGATGGCTCCAGCGCCGCTTCCAGACATCTGCTCTTTCGAGGCCCAGGGGAAGCTATTTAATATCCTGGGCCGCTTCGAAAAGCTCTTCGTTGAAAAGACCACGCGTCAACTGAACCAAATTTGCAGCGTTCCTAACTTCACTACCGGTTAGCGGAGTGTCTGGCTCTGTCTTTGCAAGCCGGATTTTCAACCACAGCTTTTCATTCATAGCGAAAACAGCGCTCCTTACTTCTGACAGCGGCGTATCCAAGCGTCGGAAATACATTTTCGTGAGGAGCGAAGCTCGGGCGAAGGTATCCACCGCTCTACTCCACTCGTGATCAATTACAGGAAACGGTCCGCCTTTGGCGGCATCGATCTCTTGTGCTAATTGCAGGGCCTTGCTGGTCTCGCGATCGCAATTGTCGCGGACAATGGCGAAAAGTTCTTCGAGCGTTACACGTTTGAACGCCCTCTCGTCGCGGCTGCGAATCAGCCTCTGAGACAGATATGCCGAGCCAACACCTGCTCCCAGAACCGTAAACAATGTTAGGGCAAGTGACACGTAGGATTCGGGTAAAGCGGCCATCGCCGGGCTAAGGTAGCATAGAATAGCAACCTCTCATTTTTACGGGATCAATGGCAGGTTCAACTCTTTGAGGAACTGATTGTGCCTGTGCGTCGATTGCCGAACCCTTTCTTCGCACGCAGTCAATTCCTGATGAACAACAGGCAAGTCGATTTCTTTCTCTGAAACCGCCGTGCTGATGTAGCGGGTGATGTTGAGGTTGTAGCCTTCCGCTTCGATCCGATCCATCGAGACGCGCTTGGAGTAGCGGTCTTCTTCCGTCCGATGCTGATACGCGCCGACGATTTTTTCGATGTGTTCGTCGGTTAAGAAGTTCTGGCGCTTGCCTTTCTCGAAGTGCTCGGCGGCGTTGATGAAGAGGACGTCGTCGGGCTTTTTGCACTTCTTGAGAACGAGGATGCAGACGGGGATGCCGGTGGAGTAGAATAGATTTGCAGGCAGGCCGATGACGGTGTCGATGTGGCCATCCTTGAGCAGCTTCGTGCGGATGCGTTCTTCGGCGCCGCCGCGGAAAAGCACACCGTGCGGCAGGATGATGGCCATGACCCCTTGATCCTTGAGGTAGTGGAATCCGTGCAGGAGAAAGGCGAAGTCGGCGGCGGATTTAGGCGCGACTCCGTAGTTTTTGAAGCGGACATCGTCGCCCATATCGTCCTTCGGATCCCAGCGGTAGCTGAAAGGAGGATTGGCGACGACGGCGTCGAACTTCGGCATCTTCGCCGGATTGGTCTCGCGCAGGAAATCCCAATCGTTTAGGAGCGTGTCGCCGTGGTAGATTTCGAACTCCGTGTCCTTCACCCCGTGCAGCAGCATGTTCATGCGGGCGAGGTTGTAGGTGGTGATGTTTTTTTCCTGTCCGTAGATTTTGCCGATGCCGTGCGGCCCCATCCGCTTGCGCACGTTGAGGAGCAGCGATCCTGAACCGCAGGCGAAATCGAAGACGCTTTCCAGCGAGGGCACTTTGCCGGTTTTCGGTTCCTGACTGTCGAGCGTCACAATCGCCGAGAGGATGTCTGAGATGCGCTGCGGGGTGTAGAACTCGCCCGCCTTCTTGCCGGAACCGGCCGCGAATTGCCCGAGCAGATACTCGTAGGCGTCGCCGAGCGCATCCGTGTTGGTGGAAAATTCCGCCAGCCCCTTCGCGATCTCTCCGATGATCTCGCACAACTTTCGGTTCTTATCGGCGTGGGTCTTGCCGAGCTTTTCCGAGCCGAGATTGATCTCGGAGAACAGTCCCTGGAAAGTGCTCTGGAAGGACTCGTTCTCGATGTATTTGAATCCGTCGCGCAGAGTTTCGAGCAACTCGCCGCTCTGCGTGCGCGCCAGATTGGCGATGCTCGCCCAGAGATGGTCCGGTTTGATCACATAATGGACCTTGCGCCGCATCTGCTTCTCGAAATCGGCGATATCATTGGGGTTGTTCGCATACCAGATTGCGAGTGGAACGCGGTCGTCGTTCGCCGGCAGTTTGGGATAGTCAGACCCGAGTTCCCTGCGCGCAGCGGCCTCGTAATTGTCGGAGAGGTAGCGCAGGAAGAGAAAAGCCAGCATGTAATCGCGGAAATCGTCCGCGTTCATTGCCCCGCGCAGCCGGTCGGCGATGCCCCAAAGGATTTTGCCCAGTTGCCTTTGATTGCTTTCAGTCATGAGGTTGGGGCAGCTGCTGGCTTCACTGCTGCGGGAGCGGCAGGCGCTCGGGGCGGCGGCAGCAGAAACGTGTAGCGGTCCAAAAAGGCCTTCAGTATCTCACGAAACATCTCCTTATCCTTTGAATTGATAGAGGCGGCGTCGAACACCGAATACTTTTCGTGACTGCGCACATGCAGGTAACGCGTATACAAAGCCTGCTTTGGCAACCCTTCGAAGCAGGTTTCAATACGTCGCCGACCGAAGAATATCGCGGTTTTTTCCAGAACGCTGCGAAGCGAGTTGAAATGATATGGGAAGATTCTCCCCGACTTCGCAGCTGCTCGCAATTCCTCTAAAGCAGCGACGTGATGTAAGAACGGAGATTCTGCTGTGTCTTGCAGCGTGTACGTTTGCGCGCCGTTTAGCCGGTGCAAGATATATGCTTTCTTCCTTATGTCTTTTCCATCCGGCGTTCTTCTCCCCGTCAGCTCATTGAACATGACATTGAAGAACAATCCGTGGTGAGTGGATATAACGACCTTCAACTTGTTTCCCTCAGCCTTCAGCAGGGCACCGAGGTCTGTTGCAACGGTAATCGTATTGTGCTCATCCAATGAAGAGATGGGATCGTCGATGTATACATACTTGACCCAGTCATACGGCTGGCCCTTCTTCGCTTCGATGGCCAATTGCAGAATCGCGAGAAAGAAACACCATACGAATATGTTCTCCTCACCGCGCGATATCTTTATGTCTTCCAATCTCTGACTCCGCCCCTTGGTTATAACATCTCTAAAAAAGCGAATCTCGGATTCCGTGTAATCGATGGTGAAGTTGAAGTCAGCATACCGCGCTAAGTGGGGCCGGATGATATCCTCGATACCCATGCCTTCAAGGTCCTTGAAGAACCGCGACCGGGACTTGAACTCGATCATGCGTTCCTTGTCCCCGTCGAAATCGTTGTCCCAATCAAAAAGGTCCTCAGTATAAGCATTGAAGTAGAGAGTATCTGCACCGCCTCCTCTCTTCCCGACATCTTTGAATTCCGTGGAAAGGCGGGTCTTGCCTACTCCATTGTGTCCAAAGAGGATTACGAATTCACTGGCCTTCACGGCCGATGTGCCTTTCCGCTTTGCCGTCTTTTTTCGTTTGTGAACTCCTCTCAAGTCCCTTCGAAGCTTTCTCGCTAAAGACGGTAGCGACCTGAACTTAGCCGGCTGCGTGGTCATGTCTCAACCTCACGCGCGGATGGAAAAAGCTGCTGCATCAGCCCGCGTTTGTGGGTCTTTAGGGCGTCAAGCCTGTCGCTTTGGGCGGCGATCAGCTCGTCGAGGGAGAAGAGGCAGGAGGCGATGCGCTGTTGTTCGGCGAAAGACGGGAAGAGAAATTCCCTTCTAAGCCAGCGATCGAGCTTAAATAGCATCTTCTCGATGACGATGCCCACGCTGCACTGGATAAACGATTCGCTAACGCAGGGCTGCTGCGCAAAATAGTTAAAGAACCGGATGTCGTAGCCTTCTCGCGGCTTCAACACCGAATATTCATTGGACACGATGGACCCCGCGAGTTCATGCGGGACCAGACCGCAGGCATTGTGAACAATTTGGCGTTTAGAGATCAGGAAATCACCCTCCTCGACTAGGAACTGCGATTTAACCAGAATCTCTCGACCCTTGAGTAACCCCCGCGATACCACGCCGCCATAGCGACGCTTTACGGTAACAAGGGAATACTCGGTTTCATCCTTCATCTTAATTGGACGAGGGCACTCAACCAGCGCGGACCCAATAGGCTTTAATTCCCATGCGCGCTTGGAAAAATTCGGGAAGCGGAGGTGGGGAAGTGTTTCTCCTTCCCGGGGGAAGAGCTGCTGCATAAGCCCTTTTTTGTGGGCCTTGAGAGCGTCGAGCTTTTGGCTTTCGGATCCGATCAGCTCGTCCAGCGTGCTTAGGCACTCGCCGATTTTTTGTTGCTCGGCCTTCGTGGGCGGAAGAGGCAAATCAATCTTCGCGAGACGTGTGGGTGAAATGCCGAGAACCTTGGCGCCCTGAGACTCTCTCTGAATCTGGGTGCGAACACGCCGGCATTTGAAGAGATGTCCGCCGAAGCCGATCACTAATTGGTCGTCGTTCGGCCGAGCAAGAATCGTGTGTAGACCCGAGACGACGCGTTCGCCGTTCAACCGAACAAGTTCAATGCTCTTGCCGACATCCTCCAAGTCCTCGGAGGCGTCAGCGAAAATCATATCACCCTCGGCGCAGTCGTTCTCTGCACGGAAGCCGTCCAAGGGTTCGGACGGATTTATGTAGGGGACGGTCTCCTTGGTAATGTCAAAAAGTGTCGAGAACTTGGTGTGAATGTCTCCGTAGTGAATGTTTCTCACGGTGCCATCCGCGTAGTTCAGCTTGTCGCGCGAAAGCGAGTTATTGCCCCTGAAGCTATAGACCTCGCCCATCGGCTTCTCATCCCAGCCCGGTCCATCCCGAAACTGCGGGAAGCGCAGCTTCGGACGTAACTTCGTCACTTTGTCGCCTGTCATGACTCGTAGGCACTGAGGCCGGAGATTTCGCGGCCACCGGCGCGTTTTCTCAAGACGGGGACGAGAGCGTCCATGAGGGCGAGTTCTTTCACGCGGCGCTCGCGCCACCCGAGGCCGAGCGGCGCCATGAGGTCGGTGAGTTGTTCGCCGTCGAAGACGCGGCGCTGGAGGATGGTGTCGGTAAAGGCCTGGAGGCGCTCGGCGGCAAGGCCGTGGCTTTGCGCAATGTTAGCGATCTCGGCGGCAAGGCGCTCGGCCTTGAACCGTTGGTAGCCGTCGCGGATAGCTTTTTCATCAAGGCCCTGGCCGGCCTGGAGGGTGCGGACGTAGTCGGTGATCAGCTCGCGCTCGTCGATGAACTTGGCGTCGGCGGCGATGAGGCCGATGAGCTGCTCGCGGTTCAACGTCTGTTTGCTCGGCGTCTGCTGCGAGTAGCGGGCAAGCAGGGCCATGATGTAGTCGTAATCGATGATGGCGGAGGCGAAGAGGACGAACTCGAAGTCGAGTTCCTCGATCACAGGGCTCGGGACTTTTTCGCCGGCTTTGCCCTGCCGCTCTTTCAGATCCTGCGCGGTGGCGAGATAAACGCCGCGGAAGGCGTTGAGCTCGTCCGGGGGCAGAAGTTGATCCACTTCCGCTTTCATCTCGGGGGGGATATCGGTGTACTGATCGAGTTGCGTTTTGAGACGCTGCACTTCGCGGAAGCGCTCGATGAAGGCGGCGCGCGCTTCGTCGCCCTTCAATGCGGGCACGCTCTCGGGCTTCGGGTCGAGCCCTTGCGATTGCATAAAGCTGTCGAGCGCGCCGACGGCGGCTTTCAGTTTCTCCACCACCCTGGGTGCGGGATCGACCAGCCAGATTTCGCGCGCCTTGTCGGACTTGCCGCCGGAGAAGAGGGCGATGGCGGCATCGACGGCATCCCGCTGAGCGCGGAAGTCGAGAATCTGGCCGTGGGGCTTGGTGGCGTTGAGGATGCGGTTGGTGCGGGAGAAAGCCTGGATGAGGCCGTGGTGCCTCAGGTTCTTGTCGACATAGAGGGTGTTCAGATACTTCGAGTCGAAGCCGGTGAGGAGCATGTCCACGACGAGGGTGATGTCGATCTTCTCGTCGCCCTTGCGGGGCAGGTCGGCATTGGGGAATTGCTGGTCCTTGATGCGCTTTTGAATGTCCTGGTAATAAAGGTCGAATTCGCCGATGGAGTGGTTCGTGCCGTAACGAGCGTTGTAGTCGGCGATGATGACCTTGAGAGCGTCCTTCTTCTTCTCCGGTTCTTTCTCATTGTCCTCTTTCTCCTGCGGTAAATCCTCCTGGAGTTGCTTCACGTCAGGGTCGCCGTTGGCTGGAGGCGAGAAGACGCAGGCAACCTTGAGCGGAGCGAAGTCAGGGTCGGCCGCGCGCCGCTCTTCCTGAACCTTCTGGAAGACGCTGTGGTATTCGATCGCCTCGTTGATTGAAGCTGTGGCGAAGAGCGCGTTGAAGCGGCGCGAATGAGTCGCGGCGTCGTGTTTGTCGAGAATGGCTTCGACGACGGCTCGCTTGGCCAGCGGTTCCCCCGCCTTGGGGATGTCTTTTCCCTCGGCTCGATAATAGTCCACGTGAAAACGGAGAACGGTCTTGTCTTCGATCGCGTGAGTGATGGTGTAGGCGTGGAGCTCTCGCTGAAAGAGGTCGGCAGTGGTGCGGAAGGAGGCTTGATCTCCTTCGATCTGGAGGCGTGCGGCGTTTTCTTCGAAAATGGGTGTGCCAGTGAAGCCGAAGAGCTGCGAGTTTGGGAAGAACTCCTTAATGGCCTTGTGGTTCTCGCCGAATTGCGAGCGGTGGCACTCGTCGAAGATGAAAACCATGCGCTGACCCCGCAAAGGCTCGAGGCGCTGCTTGTAGGTCTCGCGATTCTGCTTCGCTCGCTGCTGGTTGCGCTTGCTGTCTTCGTCGAGGGCGAGGCCGAGCTTCTGAATGGTAGTGACGATAACCTTGTCGGCGTAGTCGTCTGAGAGAAGACGGCGGACGAGCGTCTCGGTGTTGGTGTTTTCTTCGACGCAGCCTTCCTGGAAGCGATTGAATTCCTCACGCGTCTGCCGGTCGAGGTCCTTGCGGTCCACGACGAAGAGGCATTTCTCGATCGCGGGGTTGTCCTTGAGAAGGGTCGAAGCTTTGAAGGAAGTAAGCGTCTTGCCACTTCCGGTGGTGTGCCAGATGTAGCCGTTGCCGTTGTTCTGGTCGATGCAGTCGACGATGGCCTGCACGGCGTAGATTTGATACGGCCGCATCATGAGGAGCTTTTGCTCGCTCTGGATTAGCACCATGTAGCGGCTGATCATCCGGCCGAGCTCGCACTTTTGCAGGAAGCGGTCGGCAAAGTCGTCGAGGTGATTGATGGAATTGTTATCGCGGTCGGCGAAGCGGTAGACAGGGAGGAAACGCTCGTCAGCGTTGAAGGCGAAATGGCGGGCGTTGTTGTTGGCGAAATAGATCGTGTCGGTGCGGTTACTGACGATGAAAAGCTGAATGAAGCAGAGGAGCGTGCGGGTGTAGCCGTTGCCGGGGTCGTTGTTGTAATCGACGATCTGCTCCATCGCCCGGCGCGCGTTCACGCTTAACGTCTTGAGTTCGACCTGCGCGACGGGGACGCCATTGATGAGGAGGATAACGTCGTAGCGGTGATGGCTGTTGTCCGTGTTGATGCGGAGCTGACTGACGATCTCGAAGTCGTTTTTGCACCAGTCCCTGATGTTGACCAGCGTGTAGGCGAGCGGGGTTCCATCATCGCGGGTGAAGTCGTTTTTCTCGCGCAGGACGCGAGCGGCGGTGAAGACATCGGGAGTGATGAGTTCATCGAGTAGACGCTGGAATTCGCCGTCGGTGAGGGTGACGCGATTAAGGGCCGCGAACTTCTGGCGGAAGTTGCGTTCGAGGGAAGCGCGGTCGCGGATGTCGGGGCGATCGGTGTACTTCAGATCGCGCAACTTTTCGATGAAGTCCGTTTCAATGTCCTGCTCCCTGACGACGGAAGGCTGGGGATCGGAGTCGTGTTGGTAGATCATTTCTCAGATCGCGAGCAGGCTAGTGGGCGCGTTCCACACGTATCGTTGAACACGCATGATGCGTCGCCTGTCTCCTCGCGTGAACTGGAATGCTGGTATGTGTTTATTCAATCAAAAAAAGAGACGGACGAGGACGAAACCGGCCATCCTGTGGGGCGCGAAGTGGTGGATGAACCCCGAACGCCTCCGGGGCCAGGCGAAGTTGGCGTTGCCCCGCTGGGGAGAAGGATATTGATGAGCCTGATTGTGCTCACCCTTCGGGCTCCCCGTGGTCGTCCATGTCGCTTCTCTCCATTGCCAGCGCACGTCGTCGTCTTTGCGGAAATTGTCCTGCGCTTCGCGCACGACCTGCAGGTTAGTCCTGTTTTGTAGAATCGCGCTCCCGCGCGGGGCAGTGTCGGAGTCGTTGAAGGGCGGGTTGGCGAGGACGTAGCCGGCGCGGAGGTCGGGATGGAGGTCGCGCCGGAAGGTGTCGGCGTGCTCGGGACCGAAGTCCGCCTCGATGCCCCGAAAGCTTTCGGGGTTCATGACGGCAAGGCGGCGGGTGGTGGAGTTGCTCTGCGAGGGGCGCACTGAACAACGGGCGAGACGCCGCGTTGGCCACACAAGCTGGAAGCATGCGCCACGTTTGATGTCGCCGAGCTTGCCGCCGTGGGCTTCGACGAATTTCTCCGATTGCACACTACCCCGCGCGGAAGCGCGTTTCACAATTGAGGGCGGCTGTCTCGTAGAGCCTGGGGAGGCAAACATGCCGCCGGAGCCGCAGCCCCGAAAGCTTTCGGGGTAGATGCGGCCTTTGTAGGGCGCGAGCATCTCGACGAGCAGGCGGACGACGCTCTGCGGGGTGTAAAACTGGTCGCCTTTCTTGCCTTCGGCGCTGGCGAATTGGCCGAGGAAGTATTCGTAAACGCGGCCGAGGATGTCTTTCGAGCGGTGGGAGTTGTCGGAGCCGTATTCATGGGAGGTTCTTCGGCGGCGAGAGGCAAGTCGGCGGGGGCGCCGACTTGTGCATGCGAGGCGCGTGCGCTCCCCGGAGTGTCGGCGCGGGCGACGAACTCGATCGTGCCGATGAGGTCGATCAGCTCGCGTAAACGGTGCTTATCGAGCGAAGGGCGGGCGTATTCTTTCGGGAGGACGCCTTTCAGGCGCGGGTTGTCGCGCTCGATCGCGACAAGATTGGCGGTGGAGTTGTTCTTCGGGGAGGAGCGAGCGCGGGGCATGAAGCTGATTCCAACTTATGCAGCAGTCGGGTCGCGGAGTGGCTGCCGGGCGACGCCCGCCTGCACGAATTTCCCCCAGCTCAAATTATCCTGCCCCGCGACGTGTTCGCGCGCTTTGCGGATGGCCATGTCGGAAACGGCTTCCACCACCCACTCGAAGTTGTCCTGGCCGACCGAGAAGTGGTCGGCGTCGGGCGCCGGGTTGCAGAAGTCGATCGCCAACGGCACCCCATCGCGGATCGCGAACTCGACCGTGTTCAGGTCGTAGCCGAGGTATTTGTTCAAGGTGAGGACGCCTTGCTCGACTTTTTCCACCAGGTCGGGCGACGGTTGCCAATCGGTCCGGTAGCGCTCGTGGAAAGGATGGCGCGGCTCGTAATTCATCACCCGCACCTGGCGCTGATCGATGCAGTAGCAGCGGAAGTATTTTTCGAAGACGACTTCCTCTTGCAACATCATGACGAGCTGGCCGGTCTCGCTGTAGGCTCGGAAAAATTCGTCGGGGTTATTCAGTTTGTAGACGTTTTTCCAACCGCCGCCGGCGAACGGTTTGAAATAAGCGGGCCAGCCGACGTAGGCGAAGATGGCGTCCCAATCGAGCGGGTAAGCCAGGTTGCGGAAGGAGTTGTCGTTCGTGTCCGGAGGCGGCTGATGCGATGGGAGAAGGACGGTATTGGGCACGGCCACGCCGATTTTGGTGGCGAGGGCGTTGTTGAAAAATTTCTCGTCCGCGCTCCACCAGAACGGGTTGTTCACGACCGCGCAGCCGGTGAGCGCTTCGTTTTTGAGCCAGGCCCGATAGAAGGGAACGTCCTGCGAGATGCGGTCGATCACGACGTCGTAGCCGGCCGGTTCGCCTTGCACGACTTTATCGATGCGCACCGCCTCGGCCATGAAGTCCTGGCCACCGGTTTTTTGGTTGACCCGTTCGATGAAGGCCGGTGGAAAGCTGCTTTCCTGGCCGTAAAGGATTCCGATTTTTTTCATAAGCGAGACCGCAGATTACGCAGATTCCCGCGGATGAGAAGAGCGCAGGATGGCTATCGAGGAGGGGTTGGACCGCGGATGGCGCGGATTTCTCGGATGGGAAGATTGGTGGGGCGGTGGGATTGTCGTCGAGGGCACTGGACGCTTAATTTGACTTACGCTGACCCAAGCGATCAAGACGGGCTTGGTGCGCCGGATTGGGACGAGGAAGAGCGGCCGTTATGTGCTGGTGTGAAAGTGGAAAATGACGAAGCCCGAATGACGAAATCCGAAGGAATGACGAAGGTCCAAGCCCGAAGCGGGCAGCGGGCTTTTCGTCCTCTTGCCGGACTCTTCGCTCCCGGTGGCCGGTTGCGCGGGCCAGACTCCTCGGCGATACAAGCGCCCGGATGGAGGCCAGGCACACCCTCACAGGAAATATTGTGGAGCATCCGCAGTTCGCCTCCCGCCTCCTGCGTAACCGGCGTGATGTGCTGGTTTATTTGCCGCGCGGTTATCGTCGTTCGCCGCGCCGGCGCTATCCCGTGCTCTATCTGCAGGACGGGCAAAACGTTTTCGACTCCGCGACTTCCTACGCCGGCGTGGAATGGGGCGTCGACGAATCGGCCGAGCGCCTGACCGAGCGCCGCTGGATGGAGCCGATCATCATCGTCGCCGTGCCCAACATGGGCGAAGATCGCATCCACGAATACGCGCCAACGCGCGGAGTGATCGACGCCACGGCGCCGCGCAAAAAACGGAGCCGCGGGTTGCTCCACCGTTATGGGCGTTTTTTGCGCGACGAACTGAAGGTCTTCATCGATCGCGAATATCGGACCAAGCCGGAAGCGGAATGGACCGGACTGGGCGGCTCTTCGTTAGGCGGGCTGGCCGCGCTGGTTCTCGGGCTTTGGTTTCCGGAGACGTTCCAGCGGCTCGCGGTGCTCTCGCCTTCCATCTGGTGGGACGAGGGCGCGATTTATCGCATTCTCGACCAGGTGGAGGGCAAGTTGCCGCTCAAAATCTGGCTCGATACCGGGACGCGCGAGCCGGGTTGGGAGCGGGCGCGGACCCTGCGCGATCGGCTGGTCGGGCAGGGCTGGCGGCTGGACGACGATCTGCAATACCTGGAGGTGGCGGGCGGCGAGCACAGTGAAGGAGCTTGGGGGGCGCGCTTCGAGGCGGTCCTGCGGTTTCTCTATCCGCCGGCGCCGCGCAGATGATGGCGGCCTCCTGAGTTTCGGGAAGGTCGAATTTGGAGGGCTGAGCTCCTGCGACGCCGGGCGTGGCCTGGCCTTGGCGCGCGGCGTCGCGGAGCTCCGCCCTCCAGCGGGCCGGGCACGCCGCAAGCTCGTTAGGCGGAGGCCGCCGCCTTGGCCTTCGGCTCTTCGAAGTTGCCGAGCTGGCGGAATTTCGCGTAGCGCTCCTGCAAAAGTTGGTCGACCGGCTTTTCCTGGGCCTGCTTCAGGTTGCGCCGCAGCGCCGTGCCCAGATTCGCGGCGGCCAGATCGTGGTCGCGGTGCGCGCCGCCTTCCGGCTCCGGGATGACTTCATCGACGACGTGCAGTTTCATTAGGTCGTCCGAGGTCAGCTTCAAGGCGTCGGCGGCTTCGGCGGCGTGTTTGCGATCTTTCCAGAGAATGGCCGAGCAGGCTTCCGGGCTGATGACCGAGTAATAGGCATTCTCGAGAATGAGCACCCGATCGGCCACGCCGATCCCGAGCGCCCCGCCGGAGCCGCCTTCGCCGATGACGCAGGCAATAATGGGCACGCGCAGGACCATCATTTCCCGCAGATTTACGGCGATCGCCTCGGCGATGTGACGCTCTTCCGAGCCAATCCCGGGAAAAGCGCCCGGCGTATCGATCAAGGCGATGACGGGAAGATTGAATTTCTCCCCGAGCCGCATCACGCGGAGGGCCTTGCGATACCCTTCCGGGTAGGCGCAGCCGAAGTTGCGTTTCACGTTTTCCCTGGTGTCGCGCCCTTTCTGTTGGGTGACGACGACGCAGCGTTGCGAGCCCAGTTTGGCGAGGCCGCAGGGCATCGCCCGGTCGTCGCCGAAAACGCGGTCGCCGTGCAGCTCGACCCATTCGGTAAAACAGCGCGAGATGTAATCGAGCGCGAAAGGCCGCTGCACATGGCGGGCGATCTGCACCTGTTGCCAGGCCGTCAGATGATCGTAAATCTCCAGGCGCGTCTCGCGGATTTTCAGCTCCATCGATTCCACTTCCGAATCGAAATCGATGTCGTGTTTGTCGGAATGGGACTTGAGGTCCTGGAGGCGGCGTTGCAGCTCCAGGATCGGTTTTTCAAAATCGAGCGGATGCGAATCCATGGGCGCTAGGGAGTAATGGTGACAGTCGTTCTCGCGTTTACAAGGCTGCTCAGCTCCTCGACGTCGGTCGCGCTCAGACCGATGCCCTGTTCGGGTGGCGGCACATCGAGGATCTGATGCGAATCGTCGGGCTCCGAATAAAGAATGTAGCCGGGCGCGGCGAGCCGGACCCAGCGGGTGCTGTTAAGGAAATCGGGGCTCCCGATGCCGATGCGTTTGCCGTCTTTCCAGGCCATAATCTCGGAGACCCGGGTCTTCATTTTCGTCGGTTGTTTGGCGGGCAATTTCTCGTGCAGGAAATGGTAGCGCTTAAAAAAACGGTCGTGATCGAGCAGGTAAAGCAACTGCGCATCGCGCTGGATGAGGATGGTGAATTGCGGCCGCGAGATGAGCAGCTTGTCGCCGATGTGGAGCATGGTGCCGCTGAGGTTATTCGTGCGCATGATCAACTCCGGAGTCGATTTAAACTTGCTCGCGATGCGCGCGAGGACGTCGCCGCTGCGCACGGTGTATTCCTCCTTCTCGGGCGAGGGATAATTCGAAAGCAGGATGCTGGTATTGACGTCGCCGAGAAGGTCCTGCGCTTCGCCGACGTGCTGCCCGCTTGGATATCTCTGGATGAAGGCGGTCAGGGCCGCGCGCGCTTCCCCGAGCTGGCCCTCGCTCTTGAGTTTGGCCGCGGCCTGGAATTCCGGCAGGCTCAGATCGGGCATCGGCCGGGGCGTCGCCTCCGCTTTCAGTTCCGCCCGCCGCATCATCTCGGGCCGGAGGAAAATCTTGTAACTAAAAAGCGCCGCCCCGCCGAAGATGAGCGCGGCCAGAAGCAACGCGAAAAGCCATTTCATTTTTCTTCTTCCGCCAGACTTGCCCGCTCACGACGGAGCGCCAGCCGGAGAGGAAGAACCGATCAACCCTCCTGCTCCGGACCGGAGAAAAACCGGTTCCAAAAGCGGTAGCGCGGCCGTACGTCCTCGTTCGTCCAGGTGAACTGGCAATCCTGGCAGTAGAATTCCTTCGGGAAAATCTTCAGCGCGAAAAGAATGCCGGCGAGCGCCGGGGTGAGAAATTTGCGGGTGAGCTGCGGGTACTGCACGCGGGGCGAATTGCACTGCGGGCAACGGATGGCCCCGATGTCGGGATCGGCCGATTCCCATTCCACCATGAGGGCGTGGGCGCGCTCGAAATCCTGCTCCTCCACTTTCACTTTCACGTTCGCCTGCGGCTTCGACATGAAGGCGAAGGTCTGCAGATTAGCCTCGTTGTTGATGTCGGCTTTGACTCCGGCCTGGCTGAATTTTTCCTTGAGGTGCTTGGCTTTGGCCGGCTCGTTATAGGTCGCAATCGTCACCATAAAATGCCCGAGTTCGTTGGGCGTACTGGATCAAACATCAACTACCGCCCGAGCGCAAGACCAGCGGGCGGGAACCACCGGTAGAGCATCAGATAAACCAGCACGCCGGTGACCGAAACGTAGAGCCAGATCGGCATCGTCCACCGGGCAATCCGGCGATGCTTATCCCACCGCCGGCGAAAGACCGGCGTCAGCGTCACGATGACCAGCGGCAGCGTGGCGAAGGCGAGCAGGATATGCGAGATGAGCATCGCAAAATAAATCGGCCGCACGATTCCGGGGGCGGTGAAGTGGGTCGATTTCTCTCCTACGTGATAATGATAAATCAGGTAGCTGGTCAGGAAGACCGTCGACGAAGTCAGCGCCACGATCATGAAAACCATGTGCCGCCGCCAATGCCCGCGCCGGATAAAAAACCAGGCCAGGGCGAGGAAAACCGTGCTGATAAAATTGAGTGACGCATTCAGCGCCGGCAGATCGGAAATGGCCATGGGCGAGGCCGCACCTTAGCGACAATCGCAACTCCAGAAAGCGAAGATTGGTCCAGGAGAGGGCCTCGCGAACTTCTCCTGCGTGGTCGGAAAGGAGAGGTGCGCTCGCGCGCCGCCTGTAGACGCTTCGCTCCGCGAAGCGCGGGGCTGGGCGTGCCCTTACCTAACGACGCCCCAACCTGCGCCGCCCTGATCTCCGTTTAGCATCTCGCGCAAAGCCTGGTCCGTTGTCATCCCGAGGCCGGCGCAGCGCGCGGAGGGATCTCACGGTTGCTCTGATGGGTTCATTTCTCCTGAAGAACTCCGCCGAGACCTGGCGCGAGATCCCTCGCCGTCTCCGCGGGCTCGGGATGACAAAATGTGAGCAACTCCTGCGCTTCGCAGAGCGAAGCGTCTACAGGCGGGCTTGCGAAGTGACCTCGCCAAAAAGTGGGGCGAGCTTCCAGCTTGCTCGATCCGGCTCAAAGGATGGAAAAAAGAAAAGAGATGGACCGCGGATTACGCCGATAAGACGGATGCGCATGAGGCGCCCGGGCGTTGCCTTTTGGCGGGCGCAGAGCCCGCTTTACCTGACAGTTAAGAGGGCGTTCCGGCTGACCGCGTTGCCAAAATCGTTCGCGATGGTGACGGAGAAGGTCGCGCCATTATCCTCGTTCGTGACGACCTCGATTTTGTAGGATGAGCTGGTCGCGCCTGCAATCGGCGCACCATTTCTCATCCACTGGTAACTGAGAGGCTTGGACCCGGCCACGCTGACCGTAAACTTGGCTGCTTTGCCAACCTGCACACTCTTATCCTGCGGCTCGACCGTAATCGCCGGAGCAGCCTGAACCGTCAGCTTGGGTGAGTTACTCGTGACGCTGCCACCCGGGTTGCTGACCACGACTGAAAAGAGGCTGCCGCTATCGCCGATTGTGGTCGGAGGTGTGGTGTAGGAAGCCGAGTTCGCCCCGCTAATCGCGGCCCCATCTTTCAGCCATTGGTAATTAAGCGGCGCGTCGCCAGTGGCCCTCACGGTGAAAGTGGCGGTTTCGCCGGCTTTCACGGTCACACTTTTCGGCTGCGCTGTAATAATGGGTGGCGCTGGCGTAGGTGTAACTGTCGGAGTCGGAGTCGGCGACGGCGTCGGAGTTGGTGTCGGCTCCGTGCTGGCAACGGTATAGGAAAGGTGCACGGCGCCGAACTCATCCGCCGTTTGCAGCAGGAGCCGATCGGGATTCTGCAACACGGTCACCATGTCGTAGCCCGGGCAGGTGGCGTTAAAGTAACCCTGACTCCAGACCCCTTCATAATCAGTCGCGCAGAAACCGTCGTTCCGACCGCCATTGGCCTGCGGGGCGCACATCTCGGGAAAGCCGGAAGCTCTCCCATCGTCGATCGCGGCCAAATGAAGGTCGCCGCTAATGAAGACAATGTTATGAATCTGGTGCTGGGCGACAAAGTCTCGCAAGGCATTCCATCCGGTCTGATAGCCGGCCCAACCATCCGGGAATTTGGTCGTGGGATTGGTGACGACCGAAGTAAAAACAATCTTCCACTTGGCCGTGGAATGGAGCAGCCCTTGCTTCAACCACTCTAACTGTCCGGTCGCACCCAGCGCGTTGCCATCGAGCATGCTCTTATTCGCATCGTCCGTGTCGTTCTCGTCATCGCGCTGGCTCCGGCAATCGAGCACAAAAAAATCGGCCTGCGCATAGCGGAACTCCTGCCAAATGCCCGGGGTAATTCCCGGCAGCGGATAGGTCGGGACATATTCCTGGAAGACTTGCTGCGAGATTCCCCAGTTGGCGTAGTTCTTATCGATGTTGTTCCAGCCGGCGTCGTGATCGTCCCATTGATGGGCGAGGGCAAATTGGCGCAGGATTTTACTCGCGAAATCAGCCATGAAAGGAGTGGCGGGATCGTAGAGATCCTGAAACATCTTGCGCTTGGCAAAAATATTAACCGGGTTGCGGTGATCGAAGTCTCCGCCAAGAAAGACAAAGGCGGGCGATTCGGCGGCGGCGCTATTGAAGGTCTGGACGTTGTTTTGCAGGTTCTTGACCGTGATGAAGTCCGTCAGGATAACGAATTTGAAGTCGCGGGACGTATCCGGCCCGGCAAACGTCTTAAAAGTAGGGTAAGGCGCCACGTCTTGCGCCAGCCCATTGACCAACACGGTGAGATAGTAGGTTGTTTCCGGAGTTAGATTCGTTAGGGGAATGGTCTTGGTAAAATCATTAGCCGCCGCCGTCTGGAACGCAGCGGAAGTGGCAAAGCTTTGCAGGCTTGGATCGGTCCCGTAACGGATGGCCACAGTCGCGACCTGATTGGTTCGGAGAAAGACCTGCGCGGCGGAAGGCGTAACGCCCCCGACGACCGGGCCGTGGGTCAGCGCCGGACCCTGGGCCCGCGCGGACGAGAAACTGAAGGCTGTGGCCAGGAGAAGGCTGAACAGAGCAGGTTTAATAAGCGATGACTTCATGGGTGTTACAAGGAGACAAGTGTGAGGGGCGCGGCGCGAATTGCAACGTTTATAACGCGGATGACGGACAATCGCCGCACCGCTCTTGAATTCCCCACCGCGCCTCGTACAAATCCTCATGTCTGCCACCCTCACGAGTGAGCCCCCGCCGCGTCCGCGTCTCGAGCGCGGCCGCCTCCGCGCGTCCGGGCCGCGTCGCGTCTTCCGTCTTCTTCTTGGCCTAACGATTTTCTTATTTTTGGGCGGCCTGATCCTGGGCGGCTGGTATTTGGCCGGCAAAGGTTTTAGCCGGAACTGGCGCAACCGCGTCGTCGCCGAGCTGCACCGGCGCGGCGTGGAAGCTTCCGTCCGGCGACTGACGCTCGATCCTTTTCGCGGCCTGATCGCGCGCGATGTGCGCATCTACGACTACAAGAAACGCGACCAAACCCTCGCGGTGGTAAGCGAGATCTCGCTCGATATTAATTATGCCGCGCTTTTTCATCATCAGCCCTTCCTGAATGCGATCGATATTCGCAACGGCGATCTCACCATTCCCTTGCCCAAAGTTGCCGGCCAGGTGCGCCAGGCCGAACTGAAACGGTTCCGCGCCCACGTTTATTTCCCGCCGGAACGGATCGAGGTCAGCCAGGCGGAAGGCGTTTTTTGCGGGATCCGGATTTCCGCCACCGGGCAGTTGATCAAGCGCGAAAGCTACGTCGCCTCGCCTAACTCGCCGGAGGAGGCGGCCCGCCGGCTCCATCTTTTGCAATCGTTCGTGACCATCCTGCAGCGCTTTCGTTATCCCGGTGCGGCGCCTTCTTTGCAGGTGAAATTCTCCGGCGACCTCTCCCAACTGGAAAACGCCCGGGTCGAAGCCACCCTGCGAGCCGCTCACGTCGTGCGCGACCAATACCAGGCTTACAACCTCAACCTGGCCACGGAATGGAAAGACCAGACGCTGACCATTCCGCAGCTCGATTGGCACGATCAAACCGGCCGTTTCTCGGGCACGGCGACCTGGAGCCGCGCGAACGGCCGGGCCACTTTCGAGGCGCGCTCGACCGTCGCTTTGCCCCTCTTCTTAGGCAGTTTCGAGCTCAATTCCCTCCTGCACGGCTTCGCCTTCGAAACGCCGCCCCTGATCGAAGCTTCCGGCTCCGCCACGCTCGGCGCGCCCCAGCCGGCCCTCCAGATCATCGGCAAAGTCGCGCTCGGGAAATTCAGTTATCAGGAGATCAACTTCGACGGCCTGACCACGGACTTCGCCTGGGACGGGGCGCGCACGATGCTGCGCGACTTCCGTCTGCGGCAGCAGAGCGGCCACCTCAACGCCGATCTCTTCGATGCGCCTAACGACTTTCGTTTGAACGTCGAAAGCACCATCGTGCCGAGCGCGCTCCTCCCGCTCGCCACGCCCAAGGTGGCCGATTTCCTCCGCGCCTGGGAATGGCCCCGCTCGCCCGACCTGCGCCTTTCCGTGCGCGGGACCAGCCGTGCGCCCGCCACTTGGCGGGGCGACGGGACGATCGCGCTCGGGCCGGCCCGCTTCCGCGGCGTTCGCCTGGAGAGCGCGAGCGGCGATCTCCATTTCGGCGACGGAGTTTTTTCGGTGGAGAACTTCAAAGTGACCCGCGGCGAAGGGGTCGGAACCGGCGCTTTCAGCTACAACACGCGGCGGCGCGAGATTCGCATCAGCCACGTCGAGAGCACGCTCGATCCGGCGGATGCGATCATGTGGATCGACCCGAAATTCTGGGAACATGTGAAGCCGTACCGCTTCCATCGTCCGCCCACGGTGCGAGCGGATGGCATCGTGCAGCTCGGCGGCGGTAAACAGACCCATCTCCAGCTCGACGTGGCCGCGCCGGCCGGCATGGATTACACTTTTATCGACAAAGTTTTGCCCTTCGAGCGGATCGCGGGCCAGCTCCTTTTTACGGATGATCGGCTGCAAATCTTCGATCTTCAGGCCACCCTTTTCGCCGGAAGCGTGAAGGGCAGCGCCGATATCTCGCTGGCCCGCAACGATCACCATTACAGCGCGAGCGCCGCGGCTGAGGACGTCGATTTTCCGAGCGTGACCGGTCTTTATTTCAACTACAAAACCTCGCGCGGCCAGCTCAACGGCCACTTCGATTTCGGCGGGATCGGCGGCGAACGCCAGGCGCTCCATGGCGCCGGCCGCGTGGAAGTGCGCAACGGCAATGTTTTTGCCATCCCTATCTTCGGGCCCCTCTCGGAAATCTTCAGCAAAGCCTTCGCCGGCGCGGGCTACAGCGTGGCGCACGAGGCGACGGCGCCGTTCACCATTCGCGACGGCGTCATTCACACCGACAAGCTGAAAGTCGCAGGCAAGCTCTTCGCCATGGTCGGCCACGGCGACATCGATTTCGTCAAGAACGAGCTCGACTTCGATCTGCGCATGGACGCGGCTGGTCCCGGCGTGCTGCTCACGCCGCTCTACCAGCTTTTCGAATATCACGGCAGCGGCAGCCTGACGAAGCCGATCTGGAAACCGAAACGGTTTTGAGCCGGGTGACCAAACCTTCAGGCCAAGCCAAACGCTCGGCTGCCCTTCCCGTAGCCGGATGGCTCGGCGCGCATATGTCGATCGGCGGCGGCGTTCATCGCGCGATCGAGCGCGCCCGCTCGATCGAGAGCACCGCCCTGCAGATCTTCGTGAAGAACAACATGCAGTGGTTCGCCCGCCCGTTTGCGCGGGACGAAATCCGCGCTTTTCTCGAGCACCCGCAACGCCCCGAGCTGGGCGCGGTTTTCGCGCATGCCAATTATTTGATCAACCTGGCCGCGACCAATCCGCAGTTCTACGCAAATTCGATCCGGGCGCTGGCCGAGGAATTGATCCGGGCGGATCAGCTCGAGTTGCCTTTCCTCGTGCTCCATCCCGGCGCGCATCTCGGTGCGGGCGACGAAGCCGGGCTGAAGAAGATCGTGCAGTCGATCGACAAAGTTTTCCGCAAAATCCCGAAAGTGAAAACGCGTCTCGCGCTCGAAACGACCGCCGGACAAGGGACCTGTCTCGGCCACACCTTCGAGCATCTGGCCTTCCTTCGCGCCCATGTGCGCGAGCCGGAAAGGCTCTGCGTTTGCCTCGATACCGCGCATGTTTTCGCGGCTGGCTACGACCTCACGAGTGCGGCCGGCACGCGGAAAACACTGCGCGAGTTCGATCGCGTCGTCGGCCTGAAGCATCTCGCCGCGCTCCACCTGAACGACTCCAAAACGGCGCGGGGTTCCCGGGTCGATCGCCACGATCACATTGGGAAAGGTCAGATAGGATTGGAGGCGTTTGGCGTGATCATGCGCGATCGGCGTTTGCGCAAAATCCCCAAAGTTCTGGAGACGCCGAAAGGTAAAGACCTGAAGGAAGACGTCGAAAACATGAAGACGCTACGCGAGCTCCTGTAGACGTTCACGCGCCGGACAAAAAACTTGGCCGTTGTCATCCCGAGGCTGGCGCAGCGCGCCGAGGGATCTCACGGTTGCTCTGATGGGTTCATCGTTTCTGGACCCATACGCCGAGACCTTGCGCGAGATCCCTCGCCGTCTGCGCGGGCTCGGGATGACAAACATGTGAGTGGGCCAGTGAACGCAAGGGGCCGGCACCGTGCAACGTTTAAGAGACGCCCTCCCAGAGGGAGGCGTCTACAGGCGCGCCCGAGCGCAACGGCCGCTCGTTACTTGAGGAACCGAATCGTCAGTGGATAACGATAAAGCTTGCCTTCGCTCGCTTTGATCGAGGCGACGATCACCAGCACGATGTCGAGCACGTAGAGCACCCCGAAAAGCGGGATGAGCAAAAACCCCACGAGCACGAAGAGGAGCACGAAAACGACCACGCCCAGCAGGAGCGTGTAGAGCAACATCGAGATTTGAAAATTGAGCGATTCTTTCCCCTGGTCGTCGACCTCGGGATACTCGTCTTTTTTCAAAAGCCAGACGACGAGCGGCGCGATGATGTGCGCCACCCCGGGTAGAAAACAACCGGCCAGCGAGCTGGCGTGGCAGAGCACCATCCAGGTGCGGGCGGAGGAGCGCGGCGGAGCGGTGACAGCGACAGTTTCCATACCGTTATTCTTTCACACGTTCGATCTGCGCGCCAAGCTCACTCAGCTTTTCGTCGAGATGCTCGTAGCCGCGATCGATGTGGTAAACCCGCCGCACTTCCGTGATCCCTTCCGCTTTTAAACCGGCCAGGACGAGGGCCGCGGAAGCTCGCAGATCGCTCGCCATGACGGGGGCGCCTAACAATCGTTCGACTCCCTGAATGATGGCGGTCGCGCCCTCGATCTGAACCTGCGCGCCCATCCGTTTCAACTCCGCGATGTGCATGTAGCGCTGCGGGAAAACATTCTCCGTGACCACGCTGATCCCGTCAGTGGTGGAGAGAAGCGCGCACATTTGCGCCTGCATGTCGGTGGGGAAACCCGGATAGGGGTCGGTGGTTAATTCCAGCGCCTGCGGGGTGCAGCCGTTAGGCGAAATCGTGATCGAGCTCTCGGCGATCTCGACTTTGTAACCAGCTTCCGACAAGGCTCTCGTCACCGCGGCGACGTGCTCGGGCACGACCCGCTGCAGAGTAACGCCTCGCCCGCAGATCGCCCCCGCCACCAGAAAGGTGCCGGTCTCGATCCGATCGGGAATAACGGTGTGCTCCGCGCCGTGCAATTCCGCGACGCCTTCAATGATGATGCGGCGGGTCCCGGCGCCCTCGATTTTTGCGCCCATCTTGTTCAGGAAATCGGCCAGGTCGCAGACTTCCGGCTCGGCCGCCGCGCCCTCGATCACGGTGATCCCGTCGGCCAGGACAGCGGCCATCATGACGTTATCGGTCCCAAGGACGGTGGGCCCGAATTTTCCGCGCAAGTTGATCACGGCACCGGTTAATTTCGGGGCGAACACTTTGACGTTGCCGTTCTCGACCCGGACGGCGGCGCCGAGCGCTTCGAAGCCCTTGAGGTGCAGATCGATCGGCCGATCGCCAATGACGCAGCCGCCCGGCAAGGAAACGGTCGCCTCTTTGCATCGGCCTAACAATGGCCCGAGCACGCAAACCGAGGCACGCATTTTGCGCACGATTTCGTAGGGCGCGACCGATTCGACCCGCTCCGCCTTGACCGTGACGTTGCCGCTGGCGCGCTCCACTTCCGCGCCCAGATGCATGAGAATTTGCAACATGTAATTCGTGTCGCTCAGGTCGGGGACGCGATGGAGGACGCAGGGATCGCGGGTCAGGAGGGTGGCCGCGATGATGGGAAGCGCGGAATTTTTCGAGCCGCTGATCTTGATCGAACCGGAGAGCGGCCGACCGCCGTGAACGAGAATTTTATCCATGCTGCGCGAAGAGGAACCGGGCGGTCCCTGCATAATCGTTTTTCGCGGCGATGTCGTGGAAATTTTGCGCGGCGAGAAAGGCGCCGAGCGACCCGGCCTGATCGTGGCCGATCTCGAGGGCGAGCCGGCCGCCCTTCGTTAGGCAAGGCGGCGCGGCGGCAATCAACTCGCGGATCAACTCGTCGCCGACCGGGCCGCCGAACAAGGCGACCGCGGGATCGTGCCGCACTTCCGGCGCCAGTTGGGCCGCCGCCGGCGCGGCGATGTAGGGAAGATTGGCCACGATGAGATCGAAGGCGCCCTCACATTTTTCCAGGAGATGGCTGCGGGAAAAATGAATACGCTCCGCCAGACCGAGCCGCTCGGCGTTTTCGCGGGCCAGGGTGAGGGCTTCTTCCGAGAGATCGACCGCGTGCATTTCGGCGCTGGGGAAACGGGCCGCGAGCGAAAGAACGATGACCCCGCTGCCGGTGCCGACATCAAGAATCCGCGCGGTTGGCGGCAGGCCAAGATCGGCCACGTATTCGACCAGTTGTTCCGTTTCCGGCCGCGGGATGAGGGCTCGCCGGTCGCTCAGGAAAGTGTGGTCGCCGAATTCGACCGTGCCGAGCAGATGCTGGAGCGGTTCGCCCTGGCCGCGGCGCCGCACCAGCTCGCGCAGCGGGGCCAACTCCGGCTCGGAAAGCGGTCGCTCGAAGTCGAGATAAAGCTCAAGCCGTTTTTTGCCTAACGAGTGGGCGAGGAGGTGCTCCGCGTTGAGGCGCGGACTTTCCACGGCGCGCTTGGTGAAATAAGCGGTCGTCGATTGCAGCACTTCGAGCACGGTCATGCGGCTCTCAGCGTTGCCGAAGGGTTGCCCTAGGGCAAGGCGTAGGCTTCGACCAAGGCCACCCCGGTCTCGCCGCGCGCGCCGCGTACGATCGCTGTGTAACCGCCGGGCGCGAGCGTGGTCACGATGGCGCTCTCCGCGTTCTTTTTCGGAGCCACTCCGGTGGCCTGGATCGCCGCTTTCTGCTGGTCTTTCCAGTTGTCGTTCTGCGCGATCAAATCGCCGTCGCCGTCGCGCAGCTCGAGCGTTGGGTCGCCCAGCGCACCCGGCACCGGGAGGGAGGCAGATCGGATTTCGAGGGCTCGACCCCGAAAAAATCGGTCTGCGTCCGATAAGGACTTTTATTTTCCAACCAAATCCGCGGTGTGCTGCTGGGCGGAAAGGCGGGCGACGGAGGAGAAGAGGGCGACGAGGAGAAGAGGGAGACGAATTTTCATAATGACGGGCCAGGAGGCAGCCAGTTTAGCGAAAAATCGTCAAGTCGTTTTCGCGCCCCGTAATTCGTTAGGCCGCGGCCGCGGCTGCAAACGTCGGCTGCGCCGGCTGCCTAGAATACTTTGATTTTTTCCCGCGCAGGCCGGCTGAGCCGCTGAAACGGGCGCTCGATCGCCCGCCAGGTGAGCCAGGAGACGGCGAAAATCAGCGGCACGCCGGCGAGGGTGGTCCAAAGGAAAACCGCGGTGCCGGTGGCGGGCCGCACCCAGCGCCAAAGCGCGCCCTGCAGCAGGATCACAACCGCGCCGTGAAAAATGTAAGTGCTGTAGGAGATGCGGCCGAGCAATTGCATGAGGCGGGAATTCAGCCAGCTCCGCAGCGGTTGGAAGCGATCAAAACGCACCGCGTAAAGAACTGCGCACCAGATCAGCGGACCGAAAATCGCCTCGGTCACGCGGCCCGTGCCGAGCCACCAGAGAGAGCCCAAGGCGATGCTCGGCACGAGGCAGGCCGCGCGCGCGGAACGGGCGGAAGGATGGCGCTGCAGGACGAAGAAAGAAATTCCTCCGACCAGAAAAAACGCGGCCTTCGCGGGCAGGAACGCGCTGGAAAAACCGCCGATGATGCGCCCAGCGAAGAGCGTCGTGAGGGCGACGGCGGCGGCCAAAATGAAAAGAGCGCCGCGCCAGCGCCGCCCGCAAAAAAAGATCAGCGGCGCGAGCAGGTAAAATTGAAATTCCAGGGAGAGACTCCAGGCGACGCCGAGCAGCGTGTACGGTTCCGCCGGCAGCACCGCGGCCGGGAACACGCCCTGGAGCAAAAGAAAATGGAGCGGCCCATCCAGCCAAAGACGTTCCTGGCCGAGCTGGCAAATTTGCAGGTAAAAGGGCGAAAGCGATTCCGCGGGCAGATGCCGGAGGTTATCCGCGAGCATCTGGTTGAGAAAAATCCCGGCGGTCAGCGCGACGTAATACGCCGGCAGGATGCGGCAGGCGCGCCGGACAAAATAGCTGACCACGGCCGGCCGCAAGGCGAGCGCGTTGGTGATGGCAAACCCGCTCAAAAGCATGAAAACATCGACCGCGGTTTCCGCGATTTCGCCGAAGGGAGGAAAGCGCCGGATGAGCGGGTCGTAGGCGCCGGAGACGAGGAGCAAGTGCGTGGCGACCACCGTCCACGCGAGCACGCCGCGCAGGCCGTCCAACTCAGTGACGCGGCCGCTTTTTCCCAGGGGAAATTTCGGCGCCACAGCGAATTTTCCCGTCCGAATCCAGCCGCGTCAGACGAGGAGCGCGGAAGCTTTTAGCCGCTCCTCGAGATCGGCGTGCTGGAGCGCATCGATCATCTCCAGGAGATCGCCTTCCATCACCCGATCGAGGTTGTAGAGAGTCAGGCCGATGCGGTGATCGGTGATGCGGTTCTGCGGGAAATTGTAGGTGCGGATTTTTTCTTCGCGGCCGCCGGAACCGATCTGGCTTTTGCGGGCCGCGGAATATTTGGCTTCTTCCTCCTGCTTCTTGTCTTCGAGGAGACGCGCGCGCAGGATGCTGAGGGCTTTTTCCTTGTTCTTCTGCTGGCTCCGGCCGTCCTGGCAGCGCACGATGCGGCCGGTTGGAATGTACATGACCTGGACGGCCGAATCGGTCGTGTTCACGCCCTGGCCGCCGGGCCCGCCCGCCCGGCAAACTTCGATGCGCAGATCTTCCGCCTTTAATTCGAAATCGACTTCCTCCGCTTCCGGCAGGACCGCCACCGTCGCGGTGGAAGTGTGGATGCGCCCCTGCGCTTCGGTCGCCGGGACGCGTTGCACGCGATGGACGCCGCTCTCGTAGCGCAGCTTCCGGAAAACCGAGGCGCCCGAGATTTTAAAGATGGTTTCCTTGAGCCCGCCCAGCTCCGACGGGCTCGCTTCCAAGTCCTCGATTTTCAATCCCGCCGTCTCCGCATAACGATTGTACATCCGGTAAAGATCGGCCGCGAAGATGGCCGCTTCGCTCCCGCCGGTGCCCGCGCGGATCTCCACGATGGCGTCGCGCTCGTCGCTTTCATCGGGCGGGAGGAGCGCGATCTGGACGCCAAATTCCAGGTCGGCTACGCGCTTTTCCAGCGCCGGAATTTCCTCCTGCGCCATCTGGGCGAGCTCCGCGTCTCCCGCCAGGGCAAGCTCGCGATTGTCTTCGAGCTGGCGTCGAGCCGTCTCCAGCTCCTCCCATTGTGCGAGCAGATCCTTCGTCCCGGAGTGCTCGCGCATGATCTCGCTGGCGCGCTTCGGATTATCGAAAAGCTGCGGATCGGCAATCTCGCTTTCGAGTTCGCGCAAACGCCCGCGCTTGCGCTCGATGAGGTCTTGGAAGTCCATCCAAACAAAAACGGCGACCCCGAATCTTCGGAGTCACCGTTCGTTAGGCGAAAGGCCTTACGATTTCTTGCCGACGCCGGCGCGCGAAGCCTTCGTGCTGCCGTAGCGGCGGGCGAATTTCTCCACCCGGCCGGCCGTATCGACAAACTTCTGTTCCCCGGTAAAAAACGGGTGGCAGGCGGCGCAGATGCCGATTTTGATGTCCGGCCGCGTCGAGCGCGTATGGTAGACCGCTCCGCAGGCGCAGCTAATTTCCGTCTCGTTGTAGTCAGGATGAATGTCCGTTTTCATAGGTCAAAAAGAGCAGGCAAAGTAGCCGCGAAACCGGGGCGTCGCAAGTGACGATCCCGGCCGACCCGTTGCTCGCGGCCTGGGCCGAGACCCTGGCCCGGCGCGGTCCCGAGCCGGCCTTGCGCGATCGGGAGGGCCGCGTCCTCTTCCGCTTCCGCGAGCTCGAAGAGCTGAGCCGCGCCTGCCCGATCGACTTTGCTCCGGGAGAGATCGTCGCGCTCCAGATCGGCAATCACCCGCATTGGCCCGCCCTTTTCCTCGCCTGTTTGCGCGCCGGCGTGGCCGTCCTCCCGCTCGAACAATCGGTCAGCCCGGCGGAGCGCGCCTCGGCTTTGCAAAGCTGCCGGGCCGCTGGCCTCATGACCGCGCCCGACCGCCCGATCGAGCGGCTCGACGCCGGCGGCCCGGTCGACTGGGGCGGCTGCGCTCCCGTCCTCCTCAAGCTCACTTCCGGCACGACCGCCGCGCCGCGCGCGATCCGTTTCCGCAGCGCGCAATTGATCGCCGACGCCGTCCAGATTTGCGACTCCATGGGGATCACCAGCGCCGATTTGAATTTCGCCGTCATCCCGGTTTCGCACTCCTACGGCTTCAGCAATCTGCTCACGCCGTTGTTCGTGCGCGGCGTGCCGCTGGCCCTCAGCACCGATCGCATCCCGCGCGCCGTCCTCGATGATTTAGCGCGCACGGAGGCGACCGTTTTCCCCGGGATGCCGCTTTTTTACCAGGCCTTCGGCGAGATGAACGAGACGCCGTCGTTGCCTCATTTGCGGCTCTGCATTTCCGCCGGCGCGCCGCTCACGCGCAAAGTGGCGCGCGCTTTTCGGGAGAGATTCGGGCGCACCATTCACTCGTTCTACGGGGCTTCGGAATGCGGCGGCATCTGCTACGATCGGGCCGGGACGAGCGAGCGGGAAGGCTTTGTCGGGCCGGCTCTCGACAGCGTGGAATTGCAACCGATCGATCCGGGCGCGGATGCGACGGCCTTCCGGGTGCGGAGCGCGGCGGTGGGCGACGGTTATTTTCCGGAGCCAGAGCCCGACAAATTGAGCGGCGGCATTTTCCGGCCGGACGATCTCGTGACCCTCAGCCCGGACGGCGTGCGCCTGGTCGGGCGGCTTTCCGACGTCATCAATGTAGCGGGAAAAAAGGTCAACCCGGCCGAAGTGGAAGCGCAACTTTTGCGACACGCCGCAGTGCGTCAGGCGGTCGTTTTCGGGCGGGCCTCGGCGCTGCGCAACCAGGAGGTCGTCGCCTGCGTGGTCGCGACGCGCGAGACCGACGAAGGGGCGCTCCTGGAATTCTGTCGCGGGCAACTAAGCGGCTGGCAGGTGCCGAAACGCATTTACCTGCTCGACGCCCTGCCCTCGAACGAGCGGGGGAAAATCAGCCGGCGCGATCTGGCCCGGCATTTTGCCGGTTGAAATTTTCTCCGACCGGCGCGCGCGGCATGTGCGAATACGACGTAAGATACAAAATTATGCGAACCATTCTTCTTTCCACACTCGGCGCCATCGTTTTGCTGGCGGCGTTCTCCAGTTGTTCGACCACCGTCCGCACCGATAACGGCCACGCCGTCACGACCGGCGTGCACACGCGTTAACTGGGGCGGCCTGCCTGTAGACGCTTTCCTCTGGGAAGCGCGGGGGTGAACGACGCCCAAGAAGGCCGTCTGGGAAGTCGGGTTGAAGGCGAATCGTAGGGCGGGCGCTCCGCCTGCCCCGGGGAGCGGCGGTGGCAGAAACTGGGCAACCGAAGCGGTCGCCCTACAACGGAAACGCGCTCGATCGCGCTTCTCCGATTCTTTTCAGCGGGTAACTTTGGCGGCGTCCTGCATCTACTGCCCCACTCTCATGCTGTCATCCCGAGCCCGCGGCCGTAATGCAGGCCGCGCAGCGGGCGAGGCCGGGCTTTCAAACGGCGAGGGATCTCACGTAAGGTCTCGGCGTCGTTCCTCAGAGAAAATGAACCCCGACAGAGCGACCGTGAGATCCCTCGGCGCGCTGCGCCAGCCTCGGGATGACAACGCGCCCAATGTTTTCGGCTTACGTCCATCAGAGAGTTAATAGCCTCCACCACGCCTTGACCGATTCCGGGTTTTCCCGCGCTCGGGCGATTCGCTTTTCCCCGCGTCATCCCTACCTTGCCCGCGTGCAAAAAAGCAACCTCGTGCGCGACGGCGATGGCTGGGAAACCGTCGGGAGCGAAACCCATTTCCAAACGCCCCACCTGACCGTGGCGACCGACGAAGTGCGCACTCCCTCCCAGCCCGCGCCGCACAAGTGGGCCGTGGTCCATCGCAAACCCGCCGTCGTCATCGCCCCGCTCACCGCCGAGGGAAAATTCGTCCTCATCCGCGAAGAGCGCATCCCGATTCGCGCCGCCATCTGGTCGTTTCCCGCCGGCCAGATCGACGACTCGCTTGAGCCCGGCGACGAAGCCGTGCGGGGGGTGGCCCGGCGAGAATTGCGCGAGGAAACCGGCTACGAACTCACCCTCGCGGCCGAGCTGATTTCGTTAGGCTACTATTTCTCTTCGCCCGGATTCACGGATGAACTCTGCTATTTCTTCCTCGCCCGGCCCGTGCAAAAAAGCGCCGGCGGCGCCGCACACGACGAGACCGAAGCGATTGTCGATTGCCGTGAGTTTAGCCCCGATGTCCTTCGCCAGATGATCGCCGAGAACCAGATCCGCGACGCCAACACCCTCAGCCTCTGGGCCCGCCTGGTCGCGCGCGGCGAGCTTCTTCCCTAGAGAGTGTAATGGACTTTAAGCCAACGGTGGGGCGTTGTAGCGTCCGCTGTCCCCAGCGGAAATGCCCTCGCCCCAAAGCGAAATGCGCTGAGGACAGCGCACGCTACAACCGCGCCCTGTGCGCTTGCGTGGGCCATCGAGGCGCGAAAGTTGAGGACACGCTCTAACCAATGAAACTGCGCGACATCTTCTCCTTCCGCGACCCGCCCGAGAGCGAAGTCTCGAAGCCGTTCCTTGAACACCTCGAAGATCTGCGCTGGACGATCGTGAAAATGGCCATCGTCCTGATCGTCGCGATGGTCGGCTGCTTTGCTTTCCGGCAGCGGCTCGTCCTCATCCTGCAGCATCCCCTTTACGACGTCGGCGCCCAGGTCGGGACACTCCGCGCCCTCGGGATCACCGACTCGATTACTGTCTCCTTTCACCTCGCCTTCTACGCCGGCATCGTCATTTCTTTCCCGATCCTCCTTTACTTTATCGCCCAGTTCGTGCTCCCGGCCCTGACCTCTGTGGAGAAGCGTTTTCTTTTCCCGGCCATCTTCGTCAGCTTCGCTCTTTTCCTTATCGGGGTGGCCTGCTGCTATTTCTGGCTCCTTCCCAAAACCATCCTTTTTTTCTTCCACGATACCGAGTCGTTAGGCTGGATTCCGACCTGGACGGTGCAGGAATATTACGCCTTCGTGACCCGCTTCGTGCTCGGTTTCGGGCTCGCCTTCGAGCTCCCGGTGGTCGTCCTCGCCCTCGTCCGCTTTGGCCTCGTCACCTACGCCTTCATGGCCCGCACCCGACCTTACGCGATCGTCCTTATTTTCATCCTCGCCACCATCATCACGCCGACGCCCGATGTCCTTACCCTCGTTGCCATGAGCCTGCCCATGTGCCTGCTCTACGAAAGCTGCATCTGGATCGCCTGGTTCATGCAGCGGCGCGCGGCCCGGGCCGACCTTGCCTAACGAGTGGAAACGGCGGCCGTTTACGCCTGGCTTTTTCGCGCTTTTGCTTTCGTCCTGGGCGCGGCCATCGGGTCCTTCCTGAACGTTTGCATCTACCGGCTGCCGCGCGATCTCTCGGTCAACCAGCCGCGCCGCTCCTTCTGCCCGGCCTGCCAGAAGACGCTCGCCTGGTGGCAAAATATCCCGCTCCTGAGCTGGCTTATCCTGCATGGAAAGTGCGCGCACTGCGGGAGCCGCATCGCCTTTCGTTACTTCGCGGTGGAGCTGCTCACGGCGCTCCTTTTTCTCGCCGTTTCGCTCGTTTTTCCCTGGTCGATCGCGCTCGTTTACGCGGTTTTCGTGAGCCTGCTCATTGTCGCCACCTTTATCGATTTCACGCACTTCATTATTCCGGATGAGGTGACCATCGGCGGCACCGTGACCGGTGCGCTCGCCTCGCTGGCCCTGCCCGCATTGATGGGCGAAAGCTCGCGCCTGCGCGCTCTCGCCTGGTCGTTAGGCGCGGCCGCGCTCGGCTACGGACTCCTCTGGCTCGTCCTCGAAGGAGGCAAAAAAGCGTTCGGGAAAAAACGCATACGACTGGCCGCGCCGACTCCGTTCAGTTGGGTGCGCACGGGGGACGAGGCAGAATTCGTCGTCGGCGAGGAGCGCGGGGTTTGGAGCGATTATTTTGCGCGGGAGAAGGACGTCATGCTCCTGCATTGCGACACGGCGGAGGTCGACGGCCGCCTTTTTCAAAAGGTCACCCTGCGGCTGCATTACAACCGACTCACGATCGCGGAGGAAATGTTTTCGCTCGACGCGGTCGATCGCATTTCCGGCGTGGTCCGCGAGCTGCAAATTCCCCGTGAAGCGATGGGGCGCGGCGATCTCAAATTTCTCGCCGCGATCGGCGCGTTCCTCGGCTGGCGCGCGGTGCTTTTTAGTATTTTTGCCGGGTCCCTCGTCGGCTCGGTCGTCGGCCTCACGACATTGGCGCTGGGCCGGCGGGCCTGGTCGGCCAAGATTCCCTTCGGGCCTTATCTGGCCCTGGGGGCGCTCGTCTGGATGTTTTGGGGGCCGCGCCTGCTGGCGTGGTATACCGGGTTGCTCCAGCCGTAACGGTGTTCCCTTCGCTTGGGTCTCAGTCCAGCTTGTAAACTTCGGCCAGCGCGACGCCGGCGGTCCGATCGACGCCTTCCACGAGGGCGGTGTAGTTGCCCGGCGGTAGGAGCAGGAGAATCGCCGATTCGCGAGGGTCGCTCGGGGCCAGACCACTGGCGCGGATCGCCGCTGCCTCCGGCGAATCCCGCCAGTTGTCGTTATTTTCCAGCATGACTCCGTTCTCATCGTAAAGAGTGAGCATCGGGTCGAGTAACTCGCCGCTAATCTCGCGATCCTTTAATTCCGGACCCAAGGCGCGAAAGAGAAATGTCTTCGGGAGCGCGCCACGCAGGATCAAGCCGTTGATGAGCACGTCGTCGTCGGCGAGGGCATCGGCGCGGATGGAGACGTTGGCTAACTCACCGGTCATGGGTTGGAGGTCATAGACTTCGACCAGGCCGACGCCGGTGCTGTGGTTCGTGCCACGCAGGATCGCGGTGTAAGCGCCCGGCGGCAAAGTAGCAATGAGCGCGGACTCCAGGCGATGCGCAGGGGCCAGGCCGCTTGCCTGGATGGCCGCTTGCTGGGTGTCGCGCCAGTTATCGTTCGTTTGGACGATGGCGCCGGTCCCATCATGCAGCTCGATCATCGGATCAGCCAAGGGGTTGGTGATAGAACTGTTGGCGGCAGCCAGGCTTGGTCCGATGCCTCGCACAATGATCTTCTTAGCCGAACCCGAGATAATGAAGCCACAGATGCTGACCTGATCGTTGAGTTGACCGAAGGAACGGCCGGAAATATTGAGTAACTGGACGGTCGCGGGCGTGGGGGCAGGTGTAGGAGTAGGCGTAATCGTAGGTGTAGCCGTCGGCGTAGGTGTTGGCGTAGGTGTCGATGTAGGTGTCGGCGTTGGTGTTGGGGTTGGTGTTGGGGTTCGGTCGTTATCAACTATCGTAACTGTGGCGCGGGAAGGTGAACCCAGGGTCGCGCCGGTCGGTGCGGTGAGTGTAACGTTAAAGGTCTCGTTCGGCTCAACCGCGTTGTCGTCGGTAATGGGAACGTCGAAGGTCCGGCTTGCGACGGTAGACCCGAAGATCAGATCGCCGGAGGTGCTGGTATAATCGGAGCCCGCTTTCGCGGTGCCGTTACTCGTGGCGTAGTGCACGCTACTGGTTCCGGAAGTGTCTCCGGTGCGGGTGACGGTAATGGTGGCAGCGCCGGCGCCTTCATTCACGCTGTAGGCAGAGGCGCTAAATTGGACCGAGGGCGCTGCGCTCGCGATGGAGAAGCAGGCGGAAAATTCCGAGGTATTATTCTGCGGGTCAGTCGCCGTCGCGGTGAAGGTGGTTTGCCCAGAAGGGACCGGGAACAGGAAAGGACCAAAGCTGGCGTTGCAGGAAGCGTCGGTCGTGACCGTAGCCGCGCCGATGAAGTTCTGGCCTTCTCCATTACCAGATGGGTCGCAGGCAGTGTTAGCGAAGAACTCGACGCGGAAGGCAGTGCTGGCGGCGCTATTCAACGTCCCGGAGATACTCACATTGCCGCCCGCGACCGATGCTGAGGTAATCACCGGGTCGTTCTGCCCAAGATTGCCCGGGACTGCATCGGTGTCGCAGGGGTCGTTCGTTAAAGGGGTGCCCGAGCTGAGCAGGCTGATCCCGAGCTGGCTATTGGAATAGATGGAGTTGCGCAGGATGCTGTGCCCGGAGGTGTTGTTCTGAACTCTTATTCCTGCTCCGGTATTAAAGGCAATCGTATTGCCGAGCCCGGAAGCTGTCCCGCCGACTGCCCAACCGTTTCCCGCATTGATATTGATCCCGCCGAAATTCAGATTCCCCAAGGGGCTAACACCGTCTCGCTGGGTGCCGATGAGATTCCCTTGGATGAGCCCGCCGCCGCCGGCGTTCACACCGCCGTCACCGTTACCAGAAATCAAGTTGCCGGAGATGACCGTATTCGCCGGCAGAAAAAAGACTCCGTCGAATACGATGTCGATCCCGATCGGATTCGCCGCGCTGATGTTGAGCGCGAGCGTGCCCGTGACGTCGGTTCCAATGTAGTTATTCAAGATCTGGGTTCCGTTCCCGCTCGTCACGATGATCGCTCCCTGCGAGTCGCCCGAAAGAAGGTTCCTGTTCGCGGGGGCGTTCCCGCCGATGATGTTGTTGTTGCCGGCATTCTGTCGGATGGCAAAGCCGCCCTGCGCATTCGGCATGGCGACCGTGCCAGCCGGATTGGTGCCGATGAAGTTCCCGGAAATCGTCACGTTATCTGCGTTGATCTGGATCTCATCGACCCCGCGATTAAGAACGAGCCCGCGGATGGTGGTGCCCGCGCCCCCGGCGTTGATCACCAAGCCGCCTTGACCTTGCGACTGGTTTAATTCGATGCGCAGAACGGCGTTGATCCCCGCACTGAGTGGGTTCGTGTTGGCGCTGGCGCCGGACTGCGTGTAGCCATCGATCAAGAGCGGCGCGGAGATGGCGGGCAGGGCCGAGGTGGGAGTGATGGTTTTGACTCCCCCGCCGGCAATATTAAATGCGATGGTATCCGTTCCCGCGCCGCCTGCTCCGCACTCGCCGACCATCCCGCCCGAAGCGGTGTTCGTGTTGGCCGAAGTGATTGCCTCCCGGAGGGTGCACTGGCCGTCATCGGCCGCGACATCCGCGGCGCTGTTCACCGTGATCGTGTTTGCAGCCGCCGTGCTGAGAGAACAGGCCGCGGCGAAAACGAGAAGAAGCTGTCTTTTCATAGGAATTTCCGGTGACGGCAGCTTCGGATTGGAAGCTGGGCGACAGTGATGGTAGCGACTCGCGCAGCGGGCGTCCGCCAAACTAAAGTCACAAAATGCGGGGCCCGGTTTGCGACTAAATAGATGTTCTTTTCGCCAGGGGGCGGTTAAGATCGGCTGTGCGCAACGGCCACCGCGAGCCCATTTCGATTCTCCAGCGACGGCTCGAGAAACCGCTCCTCGCGCTCCATGCCGCGCTCGATGGCGCCCAGTTGATCAAGGCGGTTTTCCGCCTAACGAAAAGCGCCGTAGCCTGCGAATTCGTCAACGTTTGCCTGCGCATTATGCGCCAGGGCGAAGGCAATATGGCTTACCGGATGATCGATTCACGCGGGCGCGAGTTTGACCGTGAGTTCCTGGAGAAGGCTTTCCTGGCCGAGCACCCGGGGATGCCCACGCTGATGGCCAATCCCGGGATTCGCTTCATCAACACCCGCGAAATCCTCGCGCCGCAGCACGTCCTGGAGACGACCCGTTTCTATCGTGAGGTGATGCAGGTGATGGGCTTCCGCCACGCCATCGGGATGTTCTTCTGGGATGAACCGCCGCGAACGCCTGAAGCCGTTTTCTCCCTCTACCGGAGCGAAGGGAATCCCGATTTCAACGACGACGAGGTCGCTCTTCTCGACCGGCTCTACCCGCACATCCGGACCGCGCTCGAACGCGTCCACGCGCTCGAAAAAGAGCGGGCCGTGCGCGATGAAATGCGCCGCTTCGTCCGGCGCACCGACCGCGCGACCTGTGTGCTCGATTGGGAATTGGTCGTGGCGGGCGCAAGCCGGGCGGCGCGGGAGAATTGCGCGCGCTGGAATAACGGCCCCGAGACCGAGCACCTCACGCCGCCGCCGTTTCGATTGCCCGAACCATTGCGCGAAGCCTGCGGCGCCCTCAAGGAGCGCTGGCGCATTTCGCAAGGAGAAGACCCGATCGCGGGCTCCGTCCAGCGGCGCCAGGTGCAGCATCCTCACCAGCCCACTCTGCAAGCGACCGTTTCGATGCACTTGTCCCATCTTGATCCCTTCGCCAAACCAGGGTTCGTGATCGAGTTCGCCCCCGAAAAAAGTTCGCCGCCCGTGCTTTCACGCGGGGCGGTTCACCCAGCTCTTAGTTCGAAAGAAAAGATCCTGGTGGAGGTGGTCCGCCGCGGCTGTAGCAACCAGGAGATCGCTGAGCAGACCGGGAAGGCGCTGGGCACGGTGAAGAACGTCCTCCACGGAATCTTCAGGAAAGCCGGCGTGACCAGTCGGAGCGCTCTTATCGCGCAAATGAGCGCGCGCGCCGGTAAACGCTAATTCTCTTCAGAGTGCCTTGTCGGCTCAGTCGTCGGCCTAACGACCTTGGCGCCGGGCCGACCCGCCTGGTGGCGTAGTCTACAGGGTTGGTTTTGCCCTAGGCGTGGGGCGAGCTCCCAGCTTGCCGTCTCTCAAACACGCACGCTTGAAGCCCGCGCCACTTACTGCTGCGCGAGACTCGCGCAGTAGGTGGCATACATCGCGTTACTCACCTCCACGAAGCGCTCCTGGATTTTCGAGAGATATTCGTGCAGCCCGATCTCGAAAATTTCCCCGATGGTGACGTAATCCAAATCCGAGCGGAGCCGCCCCGAGAGCCTTTCCGCTTCGTTCGCGTAACGGGATTCGTCCACCCCGGAAATGCGGTGGAGCGCATGGTCGAGCGAGTCGACGCAATAACGAATGGAGCGCGGAAATTCCCGATGGGTGATGAGAAATTCCGCCACCTTCCACGGCGCCACCTGGCTGACGTAAAGCTTGCAGTAAGCTTCCAGGGCGCTGACCGATTTGAGCACCGCCATCCACTGGATGGTATCGACATTCCCGCCGACATTTTCGCCCGAGGGCAGAAGAATGTGGTATTTCACATCGAGGACGCGCGAGGTGCTATCGCCCCGTTCGAGCAAGCCGCCGATGCGGATAAATTCCCAGCCTTCCCCCTGCGTCATCGTGGCGTCGGCGATGCCTTGGAAGAGGTGCGAGCCGGCGATAACGCGCTTGAAGAATTCGTGCGGGCTGGAGTGGAGCAACTGCCGGGCGTTGTCGCTCCGCACCCAAAGGTAAAGCCGGTTGAGTTGCTCCCACATTTCGCTGGAAATTTGTTCCCGGGTGGTGCGGGCATTTTCCCGGGCCAGGGTGAGGCAGGAGAGAATCGAGTTGGGATTTTTCTTCTGCAGGGTGAGAAATTCCGTAACCGATTCTTCGTCGGCCGCTGCGTAGAGGGAATCGAAAAGATCGGTCTCTTCGAGGGAAGCGATGACCGGCGCCCAATGCTGCATCGCCTCGGCCTCGCCGCCGAGATCGAGGAGGAGCTGGAGATTGACGTCGAGAAGGCGGGCGTCGTTCTCGGCCCGCTCGATGTAACGGGCCATCCAGTAAAGTGAGTCGGCGACGCGGCTTAGCATGGCAGAAAATTGTAGGGCGGGCGCTCCGCCTGCCCAGAATCCGCAATCTGGGCAACCGAAGCGGTCGCCCTACAATTTACCGAGTCCTCCCGTGGGGTTGTCATCCCGAGCGCCGCGAGGGAGCTCACGGACCATCCGCGGCGTCGGTGCGAGAGCGGGCGTCCGGAGTCATCCGTGAGATCCCTCGCGGCGCTCGGGATGACACGTTCAGTGTGGCCGCGTTCACTCGGAGCGCGGTGCTGAATCGGCCGCGTTGGGTCTGGCATCGAGATGGCTGGGGCTGACTTCGCGTCCATGGGCTCAGCTCGTCGACTGGGACTGCGATTGCGACTGCGTTTGCCGCGCGGGCGGCGCCTCGTCCTCATCATCGACCACCCAGGTATCCTTGCTCCCGCCGCCTTGCGAGGAGTTGACTACGAGCGAGCCCTCGCGCAGAGCTACTCTCGTTAGGCCGCCGGGGATGATCGTGACCTTTTCGCCGTAAAGAATGTAGGGCCGCAAATCGACATGCCGCCCTTGCATCGAGTCGTCGCAAAAACTCGGCGCGCGGGAGAGCGCCACGATCGGTTGCGCGATGTAGTTGCGCGGGTCGGCCTGAATGCGCGCGGCAAAATCCGCCCGCTCCGCCGCGCTCGCCTGCGAACCGATGAGCATGCCGTAGCCGCCGCTTTCGTTGGCCGATTTCACGACCAACTCCGGCAGATGCTCGAGGATGTAAGCGAGGTCGTTAGGCTGGGAAGCCAGATAGGTGGGAACGTTTTCCAGGATCGGATCTTCGCCCAGGTAGTAGCGAATCATCTTCGGCACGTAATGATAAACCACCTTGTCGTCGGCCACGCCGGTCCCGATCGAGTTGGCCAGGCTGACGCAACCTTCGCGGTAGGCGTCGACCAGGCCGGGCACGCCCAGTCCAGAGTCTTTCCGGAAAACGCGCGGATCGAGAAAGTCGTCGTTGATCCGCCGGTAAATCACGTCGACCCGCTGCAGCCCTTTGGTCGTGCGCATGAAAACGCACCCGTCCTGCACGACCAGATCGCGGCCTTCCACGATCTCGATACCCATGGAACGGGCGAGGAAGGAATGCTCGTAGTAAGCCGAATTATAAACGCCGGGCGTGAGCAGCACGACAGTCGGCTCGGAGCGATCGCGCGGGGCGATGTAACGCAGGACGTTGAGCAATTCCTGCGCGTAATTTTCCACCGGTCGCACCCGGTATTCAGAGAAAAGCGGCGGGAAAATCCGCTTCATGGCCTGCCGATTTTCGAGCACGTAGGAGACGCCCGAGGGGCAGCGCGCGTTATCCTCGAGGACGAGATAATTGCCCTCGCGATCGCGAATCAAATCTGTCCCGCAGATGTGAATGTAGATATTCCGGGGCACATCGAAGTGCATAAACTCGGGCCGAAAATGGGCCGCTTCCCAGACGATCTGCTTTGGGATGACGCCGTCGCGCAGGATGCTTTGCCCGTGATAAATGTCGTGCAGGTAAAGATTGAGCGCGGTGATGCGCTGGACGAGGCCGCGTTCGATCAGGTCCCATTCGCGGGCCGGGATGATGCGCGGGATGAGGTCGAAGGGGAAAATGCGTTCCGTTCCCTGGTCGTCGTTGTAGACCGTGAAGGTGACGCCTTGTTGCAGAAAGGAGGTCGCAGCCAGGCTGCGTTTGCGCTCGAAATCGGGCGCCGCCATTTCCCGGAAGCTCTCCAGCAAACGGCGATAATGCGGCCGCGGCACCCCCGGGGCGGCAAACATTTCATCGAAAAAATGCTCGACCTTGTAAGCGGAGAAAAGGTCGGCCATTTGCGCACTCAATCTGTCAGGGCGAGAGAGCCACGCAATGAAAAACCGGGACGCTGCCGCGGACCACGAAGGCGCCTGCGCCCGGGTGGCGGCGCGTTTCGACGAGCTCTGGCTGCGCCTCTACGTCGGGAAAAAGTTGCGGAGCGATCCGGTTTTTCCGGCCGCCTTCGACTTGTTAGGCGAGAGCGCTCAGCCGCTCATCGACGTCGGCTGCGGCGTCGGGCTGCTCGGCTTTTATCTGCGCGAACGGAATTTCCAGGCGCCGCTAATCGGCCTCGATCGCGATCGCCGCAAAATCTCGCGGGCCCGCGCGGTCGTTAAGCGGGGCGGCTATCGCGATCTGGAATTCCTCGAACAGGATGTCACGGCCGCGCTCGAAGCCAGCGGCAACCTGGCTCTCTTCGACCTTCTCCATTACCTCCAGCCTAACGAACAGGCCCTCCTCCTCGAGCGGCTCGTTCCGCGGGTCGCGCCGGGGGGGTTGCTCCTCATTCGCGATTGCCCCCGCGACGGGAACGCGCGTTTTTGGCTGACCTGGATGGCCGAGCGTTTCGCGCAGATGACGAGCTGGAATTTGCGCACGCCGCTCCATTTCCCGAGCCGGGAAAGGATCAGCGCGCCCTTTGCGGGAGGCGACTTCAGTTCCCGCATCGAACCGCTCTGGGGCCGCACGCCGTTTAACAATCACCTCTTCATCTTCCGTCGGCGGCCCGCTCCCTCGCGCTAGCGCGAGCCCTGTAGACGTCTCGCTCTGCGAGACGCGGGGGTTGCTTCCGCCGGCCGACCACACCTCCACGCTCCGCGGCATTCGTTTTCGCGTTCAACCCCGGCGCTTCGCCTCCACCCGCCCGCTCCCATGTTGTCATCCCGAGCCGCGAAGACGGCGAGGGATCTCGCGTAAGGTCTCGGCCTCGTTCTTCACGGAAAATGTACCCATCAGAGAAACCGTGAGATCCCTCGGCGCGCTGCGCCAGCCTCGGGATGACAACGGGTCAAGGTTTCCGGCTGGGCCGACCACAAGGCCGCGCTTCGCTGAGCGAAGCGTTTACAGCGGATGCCCCGCGCGGACGTCCGATCGCCCCGGCAGGACACAGCGGTATCCTTCCTCGGAGAGGGCGGCGAGCGTCAGCTCCAGGCAACGCGGGTGGAAATCCGGGTCGCTCTCGGTGCGATGCCCTTCGTGCAGCAACACAATGGCGCCTGGCTTGAGCCGCCGGCGAATCCGCTCCGCCACCGCTGCCGGATCGCGTTTCATGGTGTCGAGTCCGCGCACCGTCCAGCCGACCAGGACCATCTCGCGCCCCCGCAGAAGCGGATGGACGAAGAAATTCTTCAGCCCGGCCGGCGCCCGAAAAAAGCGCGAAGCCGCCGGGTGTCGATCGATCTCCGCCGCAATTCGCGCCGGCGGAAAGGCCCAAAAACTTCCGCTCGGATGCGTGCAGGTATGGTTCGCCACTTCATGGCCGGCCGCGCGCATCCGCTCGATCTCGGCGGGGAATTCGAGCGCCCGGCGCCCGATCACAAAAAACGTCGCCTTCGCCTCGAAGCGTTCGAGCAACGCGAGCATTCGCGGCGTGTGCGCCGGGTCGGGGCCGTCGTCAATCGTCAGCCAAACCTCGCGGCGCGGCGTCTGGAAGCGCGTCATGACCGGGCCCCACCAGGAGCAATTCGCGACCAGGGTGGGATAAAGAACGAGCAGGTGCGAAAGAAAGAGCACTCCGAGCGCGAGCCCGGGATGAAACCAGACCGCGCCGAGAAAAAAGAGCGCCGCGCCCAGGGCGAAACCGAGAATGGCGTTACGGCGCATGAAGAATCCTGAGCAAGCCGAGCGCGAGCAGATTCAGCCCGACCAGGGCCAGCCAAAAAATGCCTAACGACCTGACCCAGCCGTGGCTCACCCCGATCAGCCAAACGGCCAGGAGGGTCATCACGGCCATGATCGCGAGGTGCTGGAGCGGGTTATTCGTCCGCGCGGAGTAGCACCCAACCCGCCGGAGGAAGCCGGCGAACAGGTAATTCAGGTAATATAAAAGAAGCAAGGCGAGCCAGATGAAGAGCGGCAAAGAGAGCAGGGCGAGCCACCGGCCCAACCCCGGCCTAACGAAAAGAAAAAGCGCCCGTCCAGCCACCACCGCGGCAAAACCGAAAACGAAAAGGCCGAACCCGTAAACCTCCAGGCCGCTCCATTCCGCCCGTCGCACGGGGAGGCCGGCGAGCCGGGCGAGGAGCCGCGGCAGGGCGAAGACGTAACCATGCCCACCCTCTTTCATCGAGCTGGAAAAAGCGGGACCAACGAAAACCAATGCGACCAGTGCGGCCGAATCACGCCCTCAAGGGTGCGGCACCAGGTGTTCATCGCCTCGTCGATCGCAGCGTCGCGCGAGAGGCCTTCCCGGCGCCGGCAGGAGAAAGGCGGGCAGGTCTTGATTTTGTAATGATGGAAAGAAGTGCGCCAGATAAAGAGCGGATAGATCGGGACCTGGGCCACGAGTGCGAGGACGAACGGACCATCCGGCAGCCGCACGGTTTCGCCGAAGAGCTGCGTCGCCCGCTGCGAAACTCCCGGGAGCGCGCGATCGCCCTGGATGGAAACGATCTCGCCCGCCCGCAACGCTTGGAGCAACTCGAGGGGCAGCGCCATGGCCGAAGTGTTGTAGGCCACTTTGACCCCGCCCGCCCCGGCCTGCGCGAGCGAGGCATCGAGATGACGCGCGGTCGCCGTATCCGTTTCCGGTGCGCGGACCATGTGGATTTCGCGCTGGTAACGCCGGGCAAAAAGGGCCGCGCCGAGATCGTAATTCCCCATGTGCGCGGTGAGCAGAATGGCGCCCGGCGCGGCCGCTAATTCCTCGAGAAATTCCTCGCCCTCGAGCGCGTAGACGAACTCGGTCTGGGCGAGTTTGTGATCGGCCGCGTCCGCGATCGTCCAGGCGAAATGAAAGAGGGTGAGCCAGGCCCGCGCCAGGTTCGTTAGGCGGGAGGAGCCCGGGAGAACGACCGCGAGATTGCCGAGAAGGGCGCGGCGGGCGGGCGCGGCGAAAAAGAAAAAGAAGCTCGTCCAAAGAAGCATCATGACGGCGCGCAAATAGATCGGGACGTTGGTCACGCCGAAGTCGAGGTAGCGCCGCCAGAAAACGCCGCGGACGGCGAATTGACGAAACCAGGGAGCGGAGTTCATGAGCAGCGCGAGCTTTCCGCCGAGGGGGTGGGCAGCGCAAGCTCTTCCTCGTGCTCGTGCTCGCAACCGTGCTCGTGCTCGTGAAGAGGATCGATTAGGAGCACGATTACGAGCACGAGCACGAGGAGGAGGGATGGACGCCTTGGGGAGGGCGCGCCATCATTCTTTTCCATGCTTTTTCAAAACGGCCGTCTCGTTTTTCCCGATCGCGTCGCGGAGGGGTTTTCGCTTCGGGCGGCGGAAGGGAGAATCGTCGCGCTCGGCCCGGAGATGACACCGCAGCCGGGCGAGGAAGTGATCGACCTGGCGGGCAATTTCCTCGCGCCGGGATTCATCGATCTGCATGTGCACGGCGCGGTCGGGCGCGATACGATGGAGGGAACGACGGACGCTTTCCGGGCGATCTGCGACTATCACGCGAGCGGAGGCACCACTTCGCTTTGCCTCACGACGGTGACGGCGCCCCTGGCTAAAATCGTCGAGGTCGTTAGGGCGATCGGGGCGGCGATGCCTGAGATCCCACAACTGCGCGGCGCGCATGTGGAAGGTCCTTTTATTTCCCGGGAGAAAAAGGGCGCGCAGGCGGCGGAGTTCATCGTCGCACCGACGGAGGAACGGGTGCGGCAGTTGTTGCAAAATCCCGCGGCCATCGCGCGGGTCACGCTCGCGCCGGAGTTGCCGGGCGCGCTCGACCTGATTTCGCGCCTAACGAGTCTGGGAATTGCGAGCAGCGCGGGGCATAGCGCGGCTTGGGACGACGAGGCGCGGGCCGGCTTCGACCGCGGGCTGCGCCAGGTCACGCATACGTTTAATTGCATGTCGTCGCAGCGGCGGCGCGCGGGAGTGCGGACCGCCGGGCTGCTCGAATACGCGCTGAGCGAGCCGGCGATTTTCTGCGAGCTGGTCGCGGATGGCGCGCACGTCTCGACCACGCTGCAGCGGATGCTGTACCAGGCAAAAGGCGCCGCCGGCATTTGTCTCGTGACCGACGCGACCGCGGGGGCGGGCTTGCCTAACGAGAGCGGTTTCGAGCTGGGCGGCGCCGCCTGCGTGGTGCGGGACGGCGCCTGCTGGATGGCGGATGGTTCCGTCCTCGCCGGGAGCGCCGCGCGCATGATCGATCTCGTTAGGCAAATGGTCGAGGTGGTCGGCGTGCCGGTGCCCGAAGCGATTCGGATGGCGACGGAAACGCCGGCGCGGGCGATGGGCTGGAAGAGCAAAGGGGTGCTCGCGGGGGGGATGGACGCCGATTTCGTCGTCCTCTCACCCGCGCTCGAGGTCGTGCGCACCATGGAGGGACGGGCTCTGTCCCGTCCCCGATGCTAAAACGCGGACGCCACCGAGGGCGTCCCTCCTCTACATCTGCGAGCGAAAAGGAAGCGCGAGCCATTCGGTCGTCCGCTCCCAAAGCGAGCGGCTCTGGAAATCTCGCAGCGTGTATTCCTTCGATTGCGCCAAATCTTTCTCGAAAATCGCCTCCATCTGCCGGCCGAAATTCTCGTCGTAAATCGCCAGGTCGAGCTCCTCGTTGATCTGCGACGAGCGATCGTCGAAATTCGACGAACCGAAGAGCGCGAAGCGGCCGTCGATCACCATCGACTTGATGTGGATCATGGTCGGCTCGTATTCGAAAATCTTGACCCCGCCGGCCAGCATCTTCCCGTAGGCGGCGCGCCCGGCGCTTTTCGTGAGCGGCTGGTCGTCGTTTTCGCCCGGTAAAATAAGGCGCACATCGACCCCGCGCCGGACTGCCCTGACGAGCGCATCGACCTGCGCCTCGGTCGGCGTGCAATAGGCGTTCGTAATCCAGATGCGGCGCTCCGCGGCGGCGAAGGAAACCGCCTGGGCCAGCGGCACCGGGGCCATCGAGAAGGAATGCGAAGCGATCGTCTGCGCGCGCAGCTCGCCCGCCGGCGGATGCATGGGGAATTGATCGGCGCCGCTCAAGGTTTCGCCAAAAGTTTTGATCCAATGCGCTTCGAAAGCGTTCTGTAGCTCGGCCACGAGCGGGCCTTCCACGCGCGCCTGCATGTCGCGCCAGTGCTTCGGATCCTGCGCGTGGCCCGACCAGGGTTCGGCAAACCCGACCGCGCCGGTGAAGCCAATTTTGCCATCGATGACGAGAACGCGGCGATGCGAGCGGCGATTCGTCCGATCGATCCGCCAGGAAAGCAACGGATGGTAATAGCTGAATTTGCAGCCGGCGGTCCGGAGCATTTTGGCGTCGGAATTATCGAACTTCCAGCCGGAGCCGACGCCGTCGAGAAGCACTCGCACCTCCACGCCGGCGCGGGCGCGGGCGCAGAGCGCGTCGCGAAAAGCGCGCCCGATTTTGTCCGAATAAACAATGTAAGCCTCGAAGTTCACCGTCTTCCGCGCGCCCTGGATGGCAGCGAGCATGGCGGGGAAATATTCGTCGCCGTTTTGGAGCAGCGTGATCTTGTTGCCGGGCAGCGGAACGGGATCGGCGAGGGCGAGGGCCGAGCCGAAAAAGGCCGGATCGCTTACCGAAAAAGTGTGGGCGAGACGGTATTCGAGGACGTGGCGGCGGATGAAGAAAATGCAGAAGGCCGCGATGATCCCGAGCACCGCGAGCGCGATGGCGACCCATTCGAGGGCTTCCAGTTCCCACCAATTTGCCTTCGAGGTTTTCCTGCGCGCGCGGGCCATGGGCGAGGTTGGGGGCGGGAGCGGGTCGGAGTCAACGCTGCTGTCGACTTTCGGCGGGGTCTGTTTCGCGTCCTACGAAAGGCCTGGCCCGTTGTCATCCCGAGGCCGGCGCAGCGCGCCGAGGGATCTCACGGTTGCTCTGATGGGCCCATTTTCTCTGAACCCGTACGCCGAGACCTTGCGCGAGATCCCTCGCCGTCTCCGCGGGCTCGGGATGACAACATGAGAGCGGGCGAGTGGACGCAAAGCACGGGCCGGGATTAACGCTAAAGAGATACTTTTGGCAGAGCGAAACGTCTCCAGGGATTTGCGACGATGGGCCGCCGGGGTTTTATTGGAGGCCGCCGCGGCTCCCTCCCACCCGGCTCCGTCCCGATGCCATCCCGCAATTCTTCACCCGCTCCCGCCCCGCCCGATAACGTCGTCGCGATGCCCTTGCCTAACGACGCTCCCCCCGCGCCCAATTTCTCCGCGCCGAGCAATTTCATCAATCGCGAGCTGAGCTGGCTGGAGTTCAATCGCCGCGTCCTCGAAGAAGCGCAGGACCCGACCCAGCCCTTGCTCGAGCGGGTGAAATTTCTCGGGATCGTGAGTTCGAATCTGGACGAATTTTTCGAAATCCGGGTCGCCGGGATCAAGCAGCAAATCGCCAGCGAAACGAGCGACGTCGGCCCCGATGGGATGAGCCCGACGGAGACGTTCAATCAAATCCAGCGCATCACCCATGAGATGGTGGCGGCGCAATACGCCCTCTGGAACGACGAGCTGCTGCCGCTCCTGAAGAAGGACAACATCCGCATCCGTAACAGCGCCGATTTGAACACGAAACGCGCGGCCTGGGCGCAGCGTTATTTTCAGCAGGAAGTTTTCCCGATGCTCACGCCGCTCGCGGTCGATGCCAGCCATCCCTTCCCGCAGTTGCTCAATAAAAGCCACAACCTCCTGGTGCGGGCGCGGGCCAAGGAGGGCAACGAGCCGATGCACGCGATCGTGCAGGTGCCGCGCGCGGTGGCGCGGCTCATCCTCATGCCGCGCGGAGAAAAAGGGGACGCCACCTGGAATTACCTCTACCTCGCGTCGCTCATTAAACATCACATCGCCGAACTTTTTCCCGGGCTCATCATCGAGGGCGCGCACGCTTTCCGCGTGACCCGGAACAGCGATCTCTACGTCGACGACGAAGAAGCCGACAATCTTCTCCGCAGCATCGAGCAGGAACTGCGGCGCTCCAGCCGGGGCAACGCCGTCCGCCTCGAAGTGGAAGCCGATTGCCCTAACGACTTCTCCGATTTGCTCCTCGATTTTTTTCAACTGGGCGAGGCCGATCTCTACCAACTGGATGGCCCGCTTTCCATGACGCATCTCGCCCCGATGGTGGCGAACGACGCTTTCGCGAAATTCAAGGATCGCGTTTTCCAGCCAGCGCGCGATCCCGCGCTCCCGCCCCACGCCGATATTTTCGAGGCCATGCGGAAGCAGGATATTTTGCTTCATCACCCCTACGAAAGTTACGATCCGGTGGTCGAATTGATCGAAAGCGCGGCGGCCGATCCGCAGGTCCTGGCGCTCAAGATTACGCTTTACCGGACGAGCGGCGACTCGCCCATCGTGGAGGCCTTGATCAATGCCGCGAACGCGGGCAAGCAGGTCACGGCGCTGGTGGAATTACGGGCCCGTTTCGACGAGGCGAACAACATCCTCTGGGCGCGCCGGCTCGAGGAAGCGGGCGCCCATGTGGTCTACGGCGTGGTCGGTTTGAAAACCCATTGCAAGGCGCTTCTCGTCGTGCGGCGGGACAGCGACCGGCTCCGCCAATACGTCCATCTCGGGACCGGCAATTACCATCCGAAAACGGCCCGCATCTACACCGACTTCAGCCTTTTCACGACCGTCCCGGAGCTGACCGAGGAAGTGGCGATCGTCTTCAACACTCTGACCGGGCTGGCCGGTTATCCGGGCTTGAAGAAATTGCTGGTCGCGCCGTTCGACCTCCACCAGCGGCTCATCGGCTTGATCGAGACCGAGCGCGCCTGCGCCGCCGCCGGTGAGCCGGCCCGGATCATCGCCAAGCTCAATTCGTTAGTCGATCAGGAGGTGATCGAGAAACTCTACGAAGCTTCCTGCGCCGGGGTGCGGATCGATCTGATCGTGCGGGGGATTTGCTCGCTCCGGCCGAAGCTGCCGGGCTTGAGCGAGAACATCCGCGTGATCAGCATCGTCGGGCGTTTTCTCGAACACAGCCGTATCTATTATTTTGGCAACGGCGGGGAACCGCGGGTCTATCTGGCGAGCGCGGATTGGATGCCGCGCAATTTTTATCGGCGGGTGGAAATCGCTTTCCCGATCGAAGCGCCGGCTTTGCGCGACGAGATCGTCGAGGAAGTTTTGCCGCGTTTCCTGAACGATCACGGCAAGGCGCGGGAGTTGCAGGCGGATGGCAGTTATGTGCGTCTGAAAGCGGAAGACGGGGTCGCGCCGAAGCAGGCGCAGTTGCAATTCCGCGAGCATTCCCGGCGCCAGGCGAAAAAGCTGGCGGAGAAACAACGCGAAGGCAAAATGCGACTTTCGCCCATTTCCAATCCGCCCAAAGATCGCTCATGAAAGAGAAAATCCTCGTCGTCGACATCGGAGGCTCCAACGTCAAGCTGATGATCTCAGTCGAGGAAAAACGGAGAAAATTTTCCTCCGGTCCGAAGCTCGCGCCGGCCGAGACGATCGCGCAAATCAAGGAGGCGGCGGCGGATTGGGAATATGACGCGGTCTCGGTCGGTTTCCCTTCCGCGGTTCGCGGCAGCGCCATCTTGAAAGAACCGAAAAATCTCGGCAAAGGCTGGATCGGTTTCGATTTCGCCAAGGCCCTGGGGAAACCGACCCGGGTGATCAACGACGCCTCGCTGCAAGCGCTCGGGAGTTACGAAGAAGGCGAGCGCATGCTCTTCCTCGGGCTCGGCACCGGGCTCGGCTCCGCGCTCGTCTGGCCGGGCAGCGTGCTTTCGCTCGAACTCGGTTTTCTCCCCTACATCGAGGAGGGGGTGATCGAAGATCAGCTCGGCGAGGCGGGGATGGAGCGGCTCGGGAAAAAGGCCTGGCGCAAAGAAGCGATCCGCGCGCTCGAACAACTGCAGATTGCCTTCATCGCCGATCGCGTCGTCCTCGGGGGCGGGAACGCGAAGCTGCTCGAGGAGGAGCTGCCCAAGAACGTCAAGCTCGGGCATAACCGGAACGTTTATCCCGGCGGGGTGCGACTCTGGGAGACGCAGGCGGATGGCAAAACGCCGAAGTGGCGCGTGCTCTGAGGATGCGGCCCTATCTCGACCTGCTCCGGCTCGTCCTGGAAAACGGGAAGCCCAAAGAAGATCGCACCGGCACCGGGACGCTCTCGGTTTTCGGGGCGCAGGCGCGTTTCGATCTTCGTCCCGGCGGCGCGGGATTTCCGTTATTGACCACGAAAAAGCTCCATTTCAAATCGATCGTGCACGAGCTGCTCTGGTTCCTGCGCGGCGAGACCAACGTCCGCTCGCTCCAGGAAAACGGGGTCACGATTTGGAACGAATGGGCCGACGAAAAAGGCGAGCTGGGCCGCGTCTACGGGGCGCAATGGCGCGACTGGCGCGGGCCTAACGACGAGCGCGTCGACCAGGTCGATAACGTGATCGCGCAAATCAAGCGCAACCCCGACAGCCGGCGGCTCATCGTCACGGCGTGGAACCCGGCGGAAGTGGAGGCGATGGCCTTGCCGCCCTGCCACGCGCTCTTCCAATTCCACGTCCAGGATGGCGCGCTCAGTTGCCAGCTTTACCAGCGCAGCGCCGATCTCTTTCTGGGCGTGCCCTTCAACCTCGCGAGCTACGCGCTCCTCACCAGAATGGTCGCGCAAGTTTGCGGCCTAACGAGCGGCGAGTTCATCCATACTTTTGGAGACCTCCATCTTTACCGGAATCATCTCGAGCAAGCGCGCGAACAATTGACCAGGGCACCGCGCCCGCTTCCGCGGATGGAATTGAATCCGGCGGTGCGGAATATCCGCGATTTCCGCTACGAAGATTTCACCCTCGTCGGCTACGATCCGCACCCCGCGATCAAAGCGCCGATCGCGGTCTGACCCGCCCTTCCTGTAGACGCTTCGCTCTGCGAAGGTGTCTGTTTGGCTTCCATCGTTGGAGTGGCATTGCATCACTCGCCGGCTCCCAGGTTGTCATTCCGCGCGGGCGAAGACGGCGAGGGATCTCGCGCAAGGTCTCGGCGTACGAGTTCAGAGAAAATGAACCCGTCAGAGCAACCGTGAGATCCCTCGGCGCGCTCCGCCTGCCTCGGGATGACAGTCGGCCAGGCTTTTGGTGCGAAGCTAACTAAACCGCGCCCGCCAGCCCGTCGCACCCGCGCTGGCCCCCCGCTTCGCAGGCATCCGTCTTAGCGTTCAACCCACCCGGCGCTTTGCGTCCACTCGCCCACTCCCATGTTGTCATCCCGAGCCGCGAAGACGGCGAGGGATCTCGCGCAAGGTCTCGGCGTACGGGCTCAGAGAGAACGGGCCCGTCAGAGCAACCGTGAGATCCCTCGGCGCGCTCCGCCAGTCTCGGGATTACAGTCGGCCAGGCTTTTGGGGCGAGGCTAACTAAACCGCGCCCGCCAGACCATCGCACCCCGCGCTGTCCCCCCGCGCTTCGCAGGTACCCGTCTTCGCGTTCAACCCACCGGCGCTTTGCGTCCACCCGCCGGCTCCCATGTTGTCATCCCGAGCCGCGAAGACGGCGAGGGATCTCGCGCAAGGTCTCGGCGTACGGGTTCAGAGAAAATGAACCCATCAGAGCAACCGTGAGATCCCTCGGGCTTCCTCCGCGGGCTTCGAGTCCGGCCGTTCGCGCAGCAAAATCTCCAGGCGTGCGGAGCGGTTCGGATCTGCGGAGGATCGCGGGGGTTGTCCGCGCGTCGACCGACCGCGGGGGTTCGCGTGGTTGTCGCGCTGGAACTGGCCGGCGGCTTGCCGATGTCGCTTCAGCGCGCGGGAAACGATTACAGGACAGGCCGAAGCGCTGTAAAATTTCCTCTTCCCAGCCTGGTAAACGAGTGCGTTTTACGCGGCCCGTCGAGTCCGGAAACGGCCTGCGAGCAAGACGCACGCACCGGCCGCGAGGAGCGCCCATGTGCCTGGCTCCGGCACCGCGCCCGCCGGCTGAAAGTCGGTGATCGTTAGGCTGTTTCCATTGTAGTCCACGCGGAAGGATCCGACCACGTCACCGGTCCCGCCGGTGTCAGGATCCTGCGTCGCGTCCAGCCGACCACCGCTCAGGACGTTGTCGAAAGCACCGGCGATCGCACCATTGGTCAGGATGAGAGTGAAGGTGTCGGTGCTGCTGATCAGGCTGGGATCGAAGAGCAGCAGATCGAGGAGACCACCGACAGTCGCGAATCCGTTTACCCGCACCGAGGCGGTGACCGTCGGATCGTAGAGCTCGAATTGAAACTCGCTCGTTGAACCGAGAGTCAGGTTTCCATTGATGGTCACGAGTGTCGTGATTGCGCCGGTCGGATCGGGATCGAAACCCGGGACGGTGACATTAAGGTAATCATCGAACTGACTGACGAAGATGAAGCCATGGTTGGTCACGCTTCCGCCGACCGTCAGATTGCCGCCGCCCAAAGCGGCGAGAACGCCGTTGTTCGTGAGAGCGCCGGAGGTCGAGCGCGCCTGGCGAGCGAGAAGCAGGAAGCCGTCGTTGGTCGCGAGATTGAGCAGTCCATCGAGCCCGTTCTGGTCCACGATACGCGAGTTGGGTCCGGTGAGAAAAATGTTCCCGGCGTTGTTGATGATGTTCGCGTTATTGAATCGGAGCATCGCCGTGGCCGACCCGTTCGAGATGATCTCGTAGGAACCATCGAAGGTGCCCGCGGCGTTTACGTTCCCGAAGCTGCCGTTCGCGGCGACCAATCCATTCCCCTGCGCAGGGCCCTGGTCCGTGCCGAAAATTTGGATCAGGCCGGCGTCCCGATTCGCCGGATCGGTCGCGCTACCGAAGCTGCCGTTGAAGGTGTATGTGCCCCCTGGCCGCGCCGACATGATCCCGGCGTTCGTGAAATTATTCGTGGTCGTAAAGCTCGCGCCGCTCCCCATGCGAATGAATCCATCGACGCCGTTGGTGGTGAGATTGCGCAGCGCACTCAGGCCGTTCTGATCCACGATCGCGGCGCCTGCTCCGATGAGGCCAATGCGGCCGTTATTTGTGACGATGTTGGCGCCGTTGAACTGAATCGCGGAGTTCGTCCCCGCGGCCGCAGTGACGAAATAGCCGCCGGAGTTTAACGTCGTCCCGCTAAAGTTCGCCAGGTTCCCGAGGTCGAACTTCACGCTGGCGGCAGATTGTGAGACGACGTCGAGCCGATTGCCGGCGCCCATGGTCGTCGTGCCGGTTACGACCAAGCTGCGATCGGTTCCGAAGAGGCGGCCGAAGTTCCCGCCGAGGGTGAGATTGCCGATCGTCGGATCGATATCGAGTTGGATGATGAAGTCCGTGTCGTTGATCGCGTTGAATGCACTGCTGTCGGGGACTCCGTTCGACCAGTTCGCGGGGTCGCTGTAGAGCCCGTTGTTGGGACCGATGTAGGACGTGTCGGCGGCCGAGGCGAGTTGCGCCGCAAGAGCGACGCAAAGGATGAGGAGCAGTCGTGGGACGAGTTTGTTATGCATAAGGGAATAGGTTGCTACCCTATTCCTTCGGGAAAATTTCTGCCGCGTTGCAGAGATATCGCGGCGCGATCGTAAAATCGCGCGTCCCTAAGGTTCCTGAACGGGCACGACCACATCTGGCCGCGCGAGCAACTCCTCGAAGCGTGGATCGCTCCGGAGCGGATCCCAGACCGGTTCGAAGCGCAGTTCATTGCGGAAAACACCGCCCGGGGTGGCGAGTAAATGTTCCACCATCGCGAGCGCGGCCTCGCTCTCGCCCACCATCAGGTAGGTGCGAGCGAGATCGCTCAGCGCGGCTGCGCCGAACCAGGCGTCCTTGGTTTCAGGAATGATCTCGGTCGCGCTGCGAGCTTCACGGATCGCCTCCTCTTTGCGGTCGAGCCGCGCATACGCTTCCGCAAGTGTCGCGTGCGCGCCTGGATCGCGCGGATTGTCGCGGACGTTTTTTTCCAACATCTCTCGCGCGGATTCATAGGCCGCGTGCGCCTCTTCGGTCTGGCCGCGTTGGAAGTAAAGCCGGCCGAAAGCGAAAGCTTTGGGGGCGCCTGCGAGGTCGCCGTAGGAAAGGGCGTCGCGCGGATCGTCACGCAGGATTTTTTCCGCGGCGTCGTAGTTTCGCAGCCTCAGTTGCTGAGTAAAACGTTCCTCGGTGTGGCGGCCTTTCGGATCGTCCGCCCGCGGAGGCGGCAGGCGCTCCATTTCACCGAGATCGCCTTTCCAGAGCATCTGCAAGAAGGCGCGATGCGCTTCGTAGGTCCAGCGGTCTTCCGGTGGAGCGAGCACAATGGTGCGGTCGAGCGCTCGCGCTGCTTGCGGAAAGTTTTTCGTTACCTCGTAGTTGAAAAAAAGCCGATGCCAGCGCTCGACGTTACCCGGATCAAGCGCGGCCGCCTTCTTCAGGTGCTGCGTGGACGAAGCCCATTGGCCTTGGTGCCGTTCGACCCTTGCGATGTAGGCAGCGATCTCGGCGTCGTTAGGCAACCCGTGCTCGGCGAGGGAAAATTCCTTGAGCGCGTTGGCGCAATCGATCTCGCCAGTTTGGGCGTTGCTTCGCCAATAATCCACCCCCAGCGCGGCATGGCCTTCGGGTAGATCAGGCTGGAGCCTTAACGCCTCGTGCGCGGCGGCGAGGGCTTTCTCCCGACGCGCCGGAGTCCTGTCATACATTTCGTAATACGTGCTCTCGAGAAGCGAGAGACGCGCGAAGGCCAGCGCGAATTTCGGATCGAGCGCGATCGCTTCGCCATAAAGACGTTCGGCCTGGTCGAGGTCGCTCTGCAGCTTGCGATAATCGGCGACCTGCGTCTTCGCTTCGATAAAGCGCAGGTAGGCTTCCCCGTTCGTGGTCGGCGCTTGCTGCAAACGCGCCGTCTCCAGGGCGGAGAGTTTTGTCCGCAGGGCGGAGGCGATCTGCAGCGGCAGATCGCGCTGCAGGGTGACGACGTTGCTCAGTGCCTGGTCGTAATTTTCCGCCCAAAGCTGCGCGCCATCCGCGCTCTGGATCAATTGCACGTTGATGCGCACGCGCTCGCCTTCGCGTCGCACGCTGCCTTCCAAAACCGCGTCCACTCCCAGCGCTCTGCCGATTTCGCGCACATCCGGCTGCATCCCCCGATACTGCATCACGGAATTCCGCGAGATGACCTTGAGCGCGGAGATCTTGGAAAGATTGACCAGCAAATCATCGTGGAGACCGCTGGCGAGCGACGACGCGCTTGTCTTCCCATCACTCACGTCTGCGAAGGGAAGAACCGCGATTCCTTTCTGCGGGGTTCGTTCGTCGGAGCCCGCTCGACCGAAAAAGTAAAGCGCGCCCGCGATCACTGCGATCACGCCGCCGGCTACGACCAGCCGGCGTCGATTTTGCGAAGTCGCATCGGCCTGACAGATCGCGAGCTGCCTTCCTAACTCGGACACGCTCGGGCGCGCCGCCGGTTCCTCCGCCAGCATGGCCAGGAGCAGGCGAGTCAAGCGCGCTGGGACGCGCGCCGCTTGCAATTGTCGAAGCGGCGGGCGCGCGCTGGTCTGCTCCCGGCGAATTTCCTCCACGCTCCGGCCCGCAAATGGTTTCCTGCCGGTGAGCGCAAACCAGAGCGTCGCGCCTAACGAGTAAATATCGGAGCGCGCATCGATCGGCGCGCCGGTAAATTGTTCCGGGCTGGCAAACGCGGGCGTCCCCACAAATCCTCCGCGCGTCAGGGCCATCGCATCCGGCTCCTCCGCGATCGCCTTGGCGATGCCGAAATCGATCACCTTCACCGGCAACTCCGCCCCGTCCGTCGCGCGCACCGCCGACATGATGTTCGCCGGCTTCAGATCGCGGTGCACCAGGCCGCATTCTTCCGCCCCCGCGAGCGCCGCGGCGATTTGGCGCGCGATCGCGAGCGTCGTCACGACATCGAGCGGGCCGGTTCGGCGCACCCGCGCTTCCAGAGTTTCGCCCTCGATCAACTCCATCGCGCAAAAGCACTGGCCCGTCTCCTGGCGAATCCCGAACTGGTAAACGACCGCCACGTTCGGATGCCGCAACCCCGCCGCCACCCGCGCTTCCCGCAGGAAACGCGCCCGCGCCTCCGCTCCGCGCTCCAGCCGGGCCGGGTTGATGATCTTCAACGCGACCGCGCGCTGCAGCGACGTATCGAGGGCGCGATACGTCACCCCCATCGCGCCGCGCCCGAGCTCCCAAAGTTCGCCCTCTTCCGTGCGCTCGATCCGGTAAACGCCGAAGCGATCGTTCGCTGGCGCGTCAGGCCCATCGCCCTCGGCGGAGACACTCTCGTCCTCCAATCCCAGGTCGAGCAGACACGCCATGCATCCGAGATCGTCCGACGATTCGCCGTGACAGGCCGTGCCGCAATCGGGGCAGACCGCCGTCGCACGCCTTCCGTTCGTCCCTTCTCCGCGGATAGTTTCGGATTTCACGAGGAAGCGACGGTCAGCCTAACGAGTGGCAATCCTTTCGCGCAGGTAGCGCAGTTCATCATCGATGTCAGATGATTCACGGACGGTGGCGGCCACCTCCTCGCGGAGAATGGCGCGGTAGCGCGCGCGCAAGCGCGCCACATCACTGCGCAAAGTCACGGCCGAGCGCCGCAAACGCCGGGCGAGCTCGTCATACGGCGCCTGCTCCGCGTCTGGCGACGAGGAGAGGCGCGGGCGCAATCCTTCGAAAAGCTCGGCCTTCCCCGCGAGGCTCCATTCTTCGGCGAGACGATGGAGAGCGCGACGCAGGATCGTCGCGGTCCATTCGCGCTCGAAAAGCAGGTCGGCGCTCTCCTGTGGCACACGGGCCGCGAGCGCCTCTGCCTCCGCGATGGCTGCTTCGGTTAATTCCACCGGCTTGGAACCGCCTCCGCGTTTCGCGGTCCGGCTCCAGTCGCGCTCATCCGCCACAGAATTCTTCAACGCGGCCAGCAGGAAAGAGCGAAAGCGGCCTTTCCCCCGGTCCGCCCGCGCATATCCGCGAGAGGCAATAAAGCGGGCAAAAAAACCCTGCGTCAGATCCTGTGCGTCATGTGGCGCGGTTCCTTGGCGGCGAAGGAAGCAGTAAACCGGCCGCCAATAGATCTGGCAAAGCTCCTCGAGAGCCGCGGCGGCTACGTCTGTCTCCGCTCCGGCAGCCTGGCACACCACCGTCCAACGCGTCGTCCCAAACCCACCCGCCTCCGTCGTTGGGGGACAAGGCTTCGCAGGCATCCAGCATTTCACCAGAAAACGACGGGATTAGCCAGCGCGCATTCCTGTTACGACGCTGCCTCCGGCGCGGCTTCGAAACTTCGGGCGCTCCCGATGAACCCACCACCACCGGTCACGAGAATCGAGGTGAAGATCACGCGCCCGTCGATCGGTCTCCTGCCAGTAGAATCGGCGATATGAGGCAGCGTCCGCACGATGGAGACTGAAACCTATCCAACCAATCATGACCAAATTGCAGAACTTGACGCACACAACTCCAGCATCCCGGAAAAGGAGATGATATACGTGAGTCACGTATATCATCCCAAGCCCATGGGATAGGCTGCTCTTTCTCTTTCGGTCGGATTGCTTCGTTCTTCAGGGGAGCCGGGACGAGAGAGCGTCGCGTTCCCGGGGCTTTCAACTTTTCTCGGAACTTGCTCGCCTAACGACGACGGCGAAGAGGCGCCCGCGCGTTTTTCCGATTGCGGGAGATCGGCGTGCCGCTACGCTCGCCCCAGCCATGGATTTCTCGGAACTGCAACGGCTTTACGATCAGCCGCTTTTCGACCTCATCTCGGAAAGCCGTGCCGTCCATTTGCAGCATTGGCGCGGGGAACAGGTGCAGCGTTGCAGCCTGCTCTCGATCAAGACCGGCGGGTGCAGCGAAGATTGCGCGTACTGCGCCCAGAGCGCGCACTATTCCACCGGGCTGGAACGGGAAAATCTCCTCTCGACGGAGGAAATCATGTCGGCCGCGCGACGGGCGCGGGCGCAAGGCGCGACCCGTTTTTGCATGGGGGCGGCCTGGCGCGGGGTGCGTGCGGGAACGGAGAAATTTTCGCAGGTGATCGCAGCGATTCGCGAGGTCGGGCAGCTGGGGATGGAGGTCTGCGTGACGCTGGGCCAGATCGGGCGCGAGGAAGCGCGCCAGCTAAAGGCGGCGGGCGTGACGGCTTATAATCATAACCTCGATACGTCGCCGGAGTTTTATCCCGAAATCGTGAGCACGCATACCTACGCGGATCGGCTCGCGACCATCGCGGCCGTGCAGGAAAGCGGGATGTCGGTTTGCGCGGGCGGGATTGTCGGGATGGGCGAGTCGCCGCAGGACCGGCTGCGCATGCTCGAGGTGCTGAGCAATTTTTCTCCGCCTCCGGAGAGTGTGCCGATCAATTGTCTCATGGCGATGCCGGGCACGCCGCTGGCGGATCAGCCGCCGATCGATGTCTTCGATCTGGTGAGGCTGATCGCGGTGACGCGGCTGGCTCTGCCGAAGGCGCGGGTGCGGCTGGCGGCGGGGCGGACCCGGCTTTCGCGCGAAGGACAGGCGCTCTGTTTTTTCGCGGGAGCCAATTCGATTTTTTACGGAGACAAGTTGCTCACGGCGCAGAATCCGGCGGCCGATGCCGATGTGGCATTGCTCCGCCAGCTCGGGCTGGCGATCGAGCCTAACGACGCGGCTGCGGCCCCGACGGAAGCGCTTTCGGCTTGAGCGAAAAGGATCCCCGGGCCGGGAAATTTCCCGTTGACCCGCTTGCTCCGCGCCCGCTATTCTCGCCCGCGATGAAAGCTCTGCTCGGTTCGCTCCTTTGTTATGTGCTTTTCGCTTCCGAGTGTTTTGCGATCAGCGGCGGCCCTCCTTATCCCGGCGGCACGATCAGTCCGGCCGGAACTTATGCGGGCGTGTTGCAGGCGGAGTTCGATCCGACCGATCCTTTCTCGACTAATACGGTGGGCGTTTTCACCGTCGGCATTCCCACGACCGGACCGTCGACCGGGCTTTTTCTCATCTTCTCGCGCGGCCGGGAATTTGGCGGCTCGATTCAAGGCGTGACGGATCCGACCCGGGGAGAGTTGAAGGCGCTCTTAAACGCGACCTTTAATACCAACGTCTTTTTCCCCAGCTCGGGTCTGACCCGGCTGATCACGTCGACCGTGACCGGTCCCCTCACCGCGCAGATTACGAATAACGGGAACGTCTTTTCGCAATCGAGCGCCCTGCTGCGGGGTAGCGCCACGGTTTTTATCGAGAACGGTTTTTTGCAGGGAAGTCTGGACCCGGTGATCGACGGGACGCTGATTCTGGATGTGATGGGCTTTAAGCAATCGAGCACGCCCCCGGCCGCCGGAACCCTCACCCCGCCAACCGGCACCTAAGGCGCGCCGGCGCGGCCGGGGCTTCGCATGTTTTTCTCCTCGAGCCCAGGGCCGGCCCGGTGGCGCGGCGCCTTTACCTTATTGGAGCTGATGATCGTGCTCGCGATCATCGGGATTCTGGTCACCCTGCTCATCCCGGTCTACGCGCACCTGCGGGAACGCGCGCAGAAGGTGCAGTGTATGGCCAACCTGCGCAGCCTCTACGTGGGGGCGGACCTTTACATCCAGCGGGAAGGGCATTGGCCGCAGATTCGGATCAGGGACTATTCTTCGGAGGAGGCGTACGCGAATGCCTGGGTGACGGCGCTGGCGCCGTTTGGGATCGAGCGCAAAACCTGGATCTGCCCGACGATCGAGTTGTTGCTGCACAATCCCGATTACCAGGATGCCGCCCATGCGCGGCTCGATTATGTCGCGACCAGTTTCGACGAGACTGCGACCTCGCCGCACCGCTGGCCGCGGCAGCCGTGGTTCATCGAGACCGGCGACGTCCACGGCAATGGCAACCTCCTCATCTTCACCGACGGCAGCATCGCCGAGACGCGGGATTTGCGAACGAGATAGCGAAAGTCGCTATCGAGATCGCTAGTCAGCTTATCAGTCCGCCAGCTTCACCAGCCGCCTTGATACCCAGGGCCATCGCTATTGGATCGATCAATATGGTAGCTGGCATTACTACTGATCTGCTCGTTAGCGAAATGCGTGACCACCAGCGCGCGTTCCAACTTGTCATCTCAAACCGCCGAAGGACGAAGAGGGCCGCACGGCTGCAATCGACGCTCCCAGACCCGACGAATGAGAACCGTAACTTCGTGGGTCCTAGGCCGCTTCCGCTTGCACGAGGAGGCCGGCATATAACTCCTCATATCTCTCCGCGGCATGGGCCCAGGAGAAATCCAGGCCCGCCGCGCGCTTGGTCAGCCGTTCCCACTCCTCGCGATCGGCAAACACTTCCCGCGCGCGCTTGATCGCATCCCAGAACGGTTCGCTCCCGTATTGATAAAAAAGGAAGCCGTAACCGGCGTCCGCGGCCACGTCGTAATCGACGATGATCTGCTCGATCCCCGGGGTGGCGCGAGCGATCGGAAGAACGCCGTAGCGCAGACTGTGCATCGCGCTATAACCGCCCGCTTCCATCCGCGAGGGGATGAGCGTGAGGTCGCTCCCGCCCTCGATGAGGTGGGCGAGCGCTTCGTCGTAATCGTGCCGGTAAGCCAGACGGGTGGGAAATTTCCGCGCCGCGATCCCGAGCGCGGCCTCGTAGGCGGGATCGCCTTTGCCCAGGATGATCAGGCGCACGTCGTCGGCCAGGAGCCGATCGAGCACGGGCAGGAGGATAGCGAAACCTTTCTCGCCGACCAGCCGGGTGACCATGCCAAAGACCGGCCCGCGCGGGGCGGGCGCGAGCCCGAGATCGTCGAGCAGAGCGGTGCGCGAGATAGCCTTGACCTCGAGCGAACCGATGCCGTAACGAGCCGGCAGAAAAGGATCGGTCGTCGGATTCCAGCGTTGCGTATCCGCGCCCGGGAGGATGCCGGCGAGACGGCGAGACTGCTCGCGGAAGACGACCTCGAGACCTTCGCCTAACGACTCCGTCTGGACGCCATGCGCATAGGGCTCGCCCGCGACGACGATGCGATCGGCAAAAACCAGACCACCCTTGAGAAGATTGAGCCGGCCGAAGAATTCCACCCCGCTGGGCCCGAAAGCACGCGGCGGGAGGCCGGTCAGGCCGAAATCAGCCGCGGGAAAGCTCCCTTGTTGCTCGAGATGATGAATCGAAAGAACGGTCGAGAAGGGCAGGCGTTGATCGCGCACCAGGACCGGGACGAGGGCGGCCGGCCAATCGTGGCCGTGCAAAATATCGGGCGTCGGGGTCATGCGCCGGGCCAGCTCGACAGCCGCTTTGCTAAAAAAAATGAAGCGGGCCGCGTTATCGGCGTAGGGCTCGCCTTTTTCTCCGTAAACTCCGACGCGGTCGAAGAATTCGTCGCAACGAAGGAAGAAAATTTGCAGCCCCTCCGGCGTGCGCCCTTCCAGGACTTGGGCGGAGTGGGTTTCCCCGCCGAGAGGGATATCGATGCTGACCGGGAGGGGGCGAGGGTCGAGTCCCGGAACCGAGCGCAACTCCCGGTAGTAGGGCATGGCCAGGCCGACTTCGTGGCCGCGGGCCTTGAGTTCCCGCGGGAGAGCGGCCAGGACATCGGCGAGAGCGCCGGAGCGGGCGAGGGGCCAGCCTTCGCTGCTGAGCATGAGGATCTTCATCAGGCCGCAGCTTAACCCGGGATCGGGTGGGCGGCTACGGGTCGAAAGCAGCATCCGGGTAGGCATTCGGGTACAATTACAGAATCGTAAGATGACAAATTTCCGGAATTCCGGTTTAACCAAGGCTCAATTGGAACCGCAAAAAAACATCGAAATATGAAAAAAACTCATCAAAAACGTGGATTCGTTAACGGCCGTCTTTGGCTCAGCGCCGGGCTCTGTTCGGCCGCTATCGCTTTAGCCATTTCGGCCTTGCTGCCGGCTTCGTCGGCGGAGGCCAAGGGGAAAACAGCAAATAAGCAACAGAAGATCACTTTCGTTCGCTCCTACCATCACGATGTCTCGGCGCCCCTGAGCGAGATGGCGAAATGGACCGGGGTGAAGGACAAGGATGAATATGAAGGCAACCTCAACCCCAAACTGCCCGTCCACCATATTGATAAGAAAGATACGGTCGTGCAGAGCGGCTTCTGGCTGAAGACCCTGGCTCCGACGATCCCGAGCACGATCCTCAATTTCGATGGCATCCCTTACCCGGGCGTAGGCTGCAACTGTTTGCCGCCCGATACCAATGGTGTGATCGGTGCCACCCAATATGTGCAGATGGTGAATGAAGGTTTCCAGGTCTTCAATAAAAGCACCGGCGCATCGCAGCTTGGACCCAACAGCATCTCCTCACTGTGGGCCGGATTTGGCGGCGCCTGTCAGAACGGCGGCTCCGGCGACCCGGTTGTCCTCTACGATCATCTGGCCAATCGCTGGGTGATCACCCAATTCGCCACCGCCACGGGCGGCACTCCAATCACCGATGAGTGTCTCGCGGTCTCGACCACGAGTGACGCGACCGGCACCTACACGCGTTACGGCTTCCATCTCGGCCCCAACTTCTACGATTATCCGCACCTTTCCGTTTGGCCCGATGCTTATTACATGAGCATGAACGTCTTCAACTCGTCCGGCACGGCTTTCCTCGGCCCGCAGGCTTTCGCTTTCGATCGCGCGGCCATGGTCGCTGGCACCGCTTCGAGCTTTGTCACTCCGGGGATCACCGGGGGCGCGAGCGAAGACTCCTTTCTTCCGTCCGATCTCGACGGTTCCATCCTGCCTCCCGCAGGCACGCCTAACTCTTTCGTCGAATTTCCCGGCAGCGGCGTTTACAAAATCTATCACTTCCACGCGGACTTCGCGACGCCCGGGAATACGACCTTCACCCTTTTTGCCAACCCGCCGGCCGCGCCCTTTACCATGCTCTGTCCGACCACTCGGGCCTGTATCACGCAACCCGGGACGACGGCCAAGCTGGACGGCATCGGCGACCGCCTCATGTTCCGCGTGGGATATCGTAAGTTCAGCGACGGGCATGAATCCGTCGTCGGTAACTTCAGCGTGAGCGCGAATAGCGTCGCGGCGGTGCGCTGGTTCGAGCTGCGCAACGTCTCCTCGGGACCGGTTACGGTTTTCCAGGAAAGCACCTTCCAGCCCGATACCACTCAGCGCTGGATGGGCAGTATCGCGATGGATAAAAACGGCAACATGGCCCTCGGCTATAGCGCCTCCAGTGGCACGGTTTTCCCGAGTGTCCGCTACACCGGCCGTCTCGTCAGCGACCCGCTCAATACCATGCCGCAGGGCGAAGCCGATCTCATGACGGGCACCGGCAGCCAGACCAGCAGCAGCAGCCGCTGGGGCGACTACAGCGACATGACGGTCGACCCGAGCGACGACGAGACTTTCTGGTTTACCAGCGAGTACTACGCCGCGACCGCGAACGTGGCCTGGAAGACGCGGATCGGCAATTTCACCTTCTTGCCGCCCGCGCCCATCGTCATCACCTCGGGCGGATCGAGCATTGTCTCGGCCGGTGGCAACGGTTTGCCTGATCCCGGCGAGACGGTCACCGTCTCTCTGGGGCTGCAGAATGTCGGCAGCGGCGGTTGCACCACGGCACTCACCGGAACTTTGCAGTCGACCGGTGGGGTCACCAATCCCAGCCCCGCTTCGCAAAACTACGGCGTGCTCTGTAACGGCGGCCCGGTCGTGTTCCGGAATTTCACCTTCACGGTCGATCCCAACCTGACCTGCGGCTCGCCCATCACCGCTTCCCTGGATGTGAACGACGGCGCGACCAGTTATGGCACTGTCACCTACACCTTCACGACCGGCACGCCGAACATCACTCCGCTCGAAAACTTCGATGGCGTGACTGCGCCGGCCTTGCCTCCGGGTTGGGTGGCTACGAACGCCAGTGGGGCCGCCCCGCTCTGGGTCACCTCCACCACCACACCGGATACTGCGCCTAACGACGCTTTCGTCGACGATCCGGCGTCGGTCAGCGACAAGCGGCTCGACACTCCCGGCATCGCCATCTCCTCGGCTTCCGCGAAGCTCATGTTCCGCAATAACTACGCGACCGAAAGCACCTACGACGGCGGCGTCCTCGAAGTCTCTTCGCCGAACATTAACGGCGGCGCCTTCACCGATGTCACCGATCCCGCGGTGGGTGGCAGTATTACCTCGGGTGGATATACCGCCACGATCAGCAGTAGCTTCATGAATCCGCTGGCCGGCCGGCAGGCCTGGTCGGGATCTTCAGGCGGCTATATCAACACCGTCGTAAATCTCGGGCCGAACCTCAACGGTCAGACCGTCAAGTTCCGTTTCCGCATGGGCTCGGACAGCAGCGTCGCGGCGACCGGTTGGAGGATTGATACGCTCACGATCCAGAACGGCTTCAGCTGCGATGCCGCCGGGTTGCAACTCGTCTCGGCCGTCTCCCGTCTCAATCACACCGGGGTCGGAACCTTCGACGTTAATATGCCGCTGACCGGCCCCACCGGTTCCGAGCCGCGAGTGGCCAGCACCTACAATATTGTGCTGACCTTCAACGCTACGGTGACCTCGGGCACAGCGACGGTGACGTCAGGCACAGGAACCGCCGGTGCGCCGACCTTTAGTGGCAGCACCATGACCGTACCGCTGACCGGCGTGACCGATCACGAAGTCGTCGTCTTAACGGTGACAGGCGTAAACGGCACCTCCACCTCGACCAACGTGCCCTTGGGCTTCCTCGTGGGCGACGTAAACAATAACCACATCACCAACGGGAGCGACGTGAGCCAGACGAAAGCAATCTCTGGTGCGACTGCGAATGCGTCCAACTTCCGTTCCGATGTGAACCTGTCGGGCGTGATCAACGCGAGCGATGTCTCGACCATCAAGAGCAAGTCGGGCAACGCCATTCCGTAACCCCTAAGGCGTAGCCGCAAAACGGCGCAGCGCTACGGCTGGTTGGGAGCGAATTCCGCTCTCACCCAGCTGAGCGCTGCGTCGCGGTTGCGGAGGCTTCCCTCCAGTTGCCGCGTCTCCACCGCCTCCAGGATTTCTCCGAAACGCGGGCCCGGTTTCAGGCCCAGCGCGATCAGATCCTCACCCCGCACCAGGGGCGGGGGGATGATCGGCTCGTTCGCAAATTCCTCCTGCTTGCGCTGCAGGAACTCGTAGTTGTCCAGCATCCCGTGGCTGCTCGCGCAATCGACCCGATGAAGTTCCAGCTCGTCGGCGAAATGGGGGCGCGCCATGAACCGCTTCAGTTTGGCGACCCGCATATTCGGCACATCCTTGAAGACCATGTGCTGGCGCACCGCCTCCACCGTGGCCTCGATTTCGACCCGGGAAAAACGGAGCCGCTGCATGAGCGCTTCCGTCATTTCCGCGCCGACTTTGTCGTGCCCGTTGAAGCGAATGCGGCCTTCTTCATCCACTGCGGCCGTCGGCCGTTTGCCGATGTCGTGGAAAAGCACGCTCAGGACGAGCGGCAATGAAGCGTCGTTAGGCAAAAGCCCGAGCATGAGCCGGGTATGGGTGAAGACATCGCCCTCGGGATGGAATTGGGGCGGCTGTTCGCAACCTTTAAGCGCGGCCACCTCGGGCAAAACAACTTCCAGTAAACCGCTCCGGTCGAGCAGATCCCAGCCGCGCACTCTTTGCGGCGAGAGGAAAATGCGGATCAGCTCCTCCCGAATCCGTTCGGCGCTGATCTGCGTAATCGTCCCCGCTGCCTGCCTGAGGGCCTCCCAAGTTGCCCGTTCGATCTCGAAGTCCAGGACCGTCGCGAACCGGACCGCGCGCAAGAGCCGTAAACGATCCTCCGCGAAACGCTCGGCCGGCTTCCCGATCGCCCGGATGAGCCGCGCGGCGAGATCCGCACGGCCGCCCACGAAATCGATCACGGCCTCGTTAGGCGGATCGAAAAACATCCCGTTGATCGTGAAATCGCGCCGACGCGCGTCTTCTTCCGGCGACGAAAAATGGACCTCCGCGGGCCGCCGCCCGTCCAAATACGCGCCGTCGGCGCGAAAGGTGGCGACCTCGAATTGCTCATCCTCTTCCCGCACCACAATGACCCCAAAATGCGCGCCGACCGCATAGGTGCGCTGGAAAATCTTCTGCACTTCCCCGGGGCGGGCGTCGGTCGCGATATCGAAATCCTTCGGAGTTTTGCCGAGAAGCAGATCGCGCACGCACCCTCCCGCGAAGTAGGCGACGTGGCCGGCTACGCGCAAACGGTCGATCAAACCGCGCGCCGTTATTTCCATGGGCGAAAGTGGGTGAGCGCTCACAACGATTGGCGCAATCGCGCCGGCCCAGTCTCGCGCCAAGCCCCCCTCCTGTCGAGAAAGCCTAACGAAAAGCCGGCACCGCCCAAGTTCTTGGCGCGGTCATGACCTGGAGGGATGAGCTCTGCGAATCCGGGAGAGGGCGCGTCGCTGCAGCTTGTGCGCGCGTGACCCGACGCGCGGCGTCGCAGAGCTCCGCCCTCCAGGCCGCCGCCTTCTTTGAACCTTACTCCGAGCGCAAAGCCACCATCGGGTCGACCCGCGTCGCCCGCAGCGCCGGCACCAGACAAGCCACCGCCGCCACCGCCACGAGCAACGCCGCGACTGAGCTATAAATCACCGGATCCAGCGCGTTCACGCCGAAAAGAAAATTCTGCAACGCCGCCCGCCCGATCACTCCGAGCAGCAGCGCCGCGCTCCCCGCCCCGAGCACCAGACCGATCGCCACCTGCCACGCGCCCTGCGTCATGATCATGCGCAAAATGCGCCGGGCGTCCGCCCCCAGCGCCATGCGGATGCCGATCTCCTGCGTGCGCTGGCTCACGGAAAAGCTCATCACCCCGTAAAGCCCGACCGCCGAAAGCACCACCGCAACGATGCCGAAGATGGTAAAAAGATTGGCGATGAGCCGGCTGCCATTAAGAATCTCATCGTGCAACCGCGCCGGCGTTCCGCCGAAATAAACCGGCAAATCGCGATCGATCCCCGCGACCGCGCGGGTCAACGCAGGGGCGAGCGTGGCCGCGCTCTGCCCGGGATGCGGCTGCACCACGATAGTGACAAACTGCGGCGCTTCCTCCGTGCCGAGGAGCGGCGTGTAAAATCCGCTTCGATCCGTTTCCTGGTTAAACGGACCCTGCATGAGCGTATCCGGCACCAACCCGACGATCGTGCGCCAGGGCTGTGGACGCGCCGGATTGAAGCGCCGAATGCGGCGCCCCAGCGGACTCTCGTGACCGTAATAATGGCGCGCAAAGCTGCTGTTCACGATCGCCACCGGCTGCTTCGCGTCGCGATCTTCAATCGTAAAGTCGCGCCCTTCGATCACCTTGAGCCCAAGCGCGGTGAAGTACTGGTCGGAAACCGCTTCGGCATTCCCGCGCGGACGATCGCGCTCGGTGACGTAATTTTTTCCCTCCACTTCGTAGGGGCCGAACTCGGCGAAAGTCATGCGGAAACGATCGGTCATGGCCGCCTCGGGGAAAGCGGGATCGCTCCGCAGCGCGCGCAGGGCACGCACGAAAAACTGCCGGCGCGCTTCCGAGTCGGGATAGCTGCCTTCGAACAAGGCGAGGCGGGCGGAGTAAACGCCGTTCTCGTTGTAGCCGTAGTCGAGGGTGTTCTGGTTGCGGATCGATTTGATCTGCAAGGTCGCGGCGATGAGAAGCGCGGCGGTGAGCGCGATCTGTCCGATCACGAGCACGCGGGTGATGATCTGGACGAGCCGGTTGCTATTCCCGCGGCCTCCTTCCTTCATCATCTCGGCGGGATTGGCCCGCGCGCTCAGGTAAGCGGGAATAAAGCCGGAAAGCAGGGTGGCGACGAGCGTGATCCCGACGGTGAAAAAAATCACCGGTGCGTCGATTTTAAAAACCACCCAGTAAGGCAAGGGGAAGGCGAAGCGCGTGGTCGCGCGGACGACCTGCGCAATCGCCGCGTAGGACAGGGCGACTCCCACGACGGAACCGAGGAGGGCGACGAGCAGGCTCTCGGTGAGCATTTGCCTAACGAGTCGCCAGCGGCTCGCCCCGAGGGCGCCGCGGATGGCCAGCTCCTTGGCGCGAAGGGCGGCGCGGCCGAACTGCATGTTCATCACGTTCACGCAGGCGATCACGAGCACGAGCACCACCGCGACGAGCATGGCGTAAACCGTCTGGCGCAGTTGCGCGCCGGTGAAGCTCTGGAGGAGCGGCTCGACGCTGGCGGAGACGAGCTGGCCGTTGGTTTTCGGGTTGTCCGCGGCCAGCCGTTTGGCCAGGGCGACGAACTCCGCGTTCACTTGGTCGAGGCTGACTCCCGGCTTGAGCCGGCCCAGGATTTGCACGCTGTTGTTACTGGCGTCGCCGCGCGGCTTGAGCGGATACTCGTTGTAAAGCGGCACCCAGAGTTGCTCCGCCTGCGGAAACTTGAAGCCGGGCGGCATCACCCCGATGACGGTGGCGGCGCGGCCGTTGATGCGGAGCGATTGGCCCACGACCTTCGGATCGGCCTGGAAATCGCGCCGCCAGATTTCATCGCTCAAGAGGGTGACGCGCTCCGCGCCGGGCTGGTCATCCTGTGCGGTAAAGTTCCGCCCGAGCTGCGGCGCGACGTCGATAATTTTGAAGAAATCCTCGGTCACATACGCGCCGGTGTAACGCTGCGGCTGGCCGCGGTAAGTGACGTTGACGGTCGAACCCCTGAGATAGGCGGCCATCAGGGAAAACGATTTCTGGCCGGACCGCAGATCCTCGTAATCCTGGCTCGCCGGGATGGTCCCGGAGCCGTCGTTATTTTGTTGCGAAGTGGCGAGCGGATCGATCAAACCCACCGACATAAGCTGCTCGGGATGGGGAAAAGAAAAGCCGCGCAAAACGAGCGCGTTGACGATGCTGAATTGAGTCGTGACTCCGCAAATGCCGAGCGCGAGGACGGTGACAGCGAGGAGGCAGAAGGTCTTTTCTTTACGCAGGACGCGCAGACCCACCCGGACATCCTGAAAGAATGATTCAAAAAACATAATCGTTAGGCGAAGAAAAGGCGGAGCGCGGTCTTTGCAGTAGGATGCATTAACCGGATCGGACGGATTCAAAAAAGTAACGCCGCCGCGGGAATTTTTTGTCTATCTGGAGCGCGCCGCTCTGTCGCCCCGTGACCGAGCTGCGGGCTCCCTACTTCTGCGGTGGCCGCAGCGCGGTCAGGATTTTCCCGAAGCGCGGATCGCCCCGCAGCGGATCCCACTGCGGACCGAGCTTCAATTCCCCGTAGGTGATGCCGCCGGGAAGTTGCGCGGAGCGAGTCAACTGCTCGAGGGCGCGAGGTTTATCGCCGGTCCAGGCGTAGATCATCGCCAGGTTGGTCACATAGGTGGGGCCATCCCAGGAATCCTGCGCCACGGGGAGCAGCTCGCAGGCACGCTGGCCTTCCGCTTGCGCCTCGGCAGTGCGGCCGAGAGCGGCATCGATCGCTCCCAACCGACTCCAGGCCGCGGCGTATTCTGGCTGGGCTTGCACGGCTTTTTCTTCGATCGCACGAGCGCTCAGGAAAGCTGACCGAGCGTCCTCCGGCCGGCCCAAGGTGCGCGCGGCCAGCCCGACAAACCAGTCGTGCGCCCAGAGCGAATTATTGTAGGGATCGCGCAAGCCTTGCGGCCGGATCGCTTCGAGCGCGCGGCGCATCCGCGCGGGATTGCGTTCCATGAGCGCGCAGTTGAAGAGGCCGTTGGCAATCGCGGTCGCCGCGCTCGGATCTTTGCCCAAGATCGAGGAGAGCGCGGCCTGCCAGGGCTGCAAATCGGCCCGCGCCGAAAACGGAAGCTGCGCCAGCTCGGTGCGGGCAAATTGATCCTCCGGCTTGACCGCGAGCGCGCGCTGGTAAAAGCCGGCCGCCTCCTCGAAACGTCGCAGCGCCTGGTAGGTAAAGGCCGTTTCCACAAGGAAGCGAAAATTTCGCGGATCGAGCGCGACCCCGCGTTCCCAGTTGCGGATGGATTCGGTCCAGCGGCCCTGCCGGCGATCGAGCGCCGCGCCATAGATGAAAATAAGGGAATCGTTAGGCAAGGTTTGCCGGGCCAGATCGAGCTCGGCGCGGGCGCGATCGTAATCGCGGAAGGCTTTGTAAAAATAATCCGCGCGCATCAGGTGCACCTCGCCCGCGTCGGGGTGGAATCGCGCCGCCTGCTCGATCGCCGCGCGCGCGAGGGCGAGCCGCGCCGGCGTGTGATCGAAGCCCTGCCAGTAAAGATCCATCTGCGCGGTCACGAGCAAACCGGCGGCGCGCAGGAAATGCGGATCCCGGGCGAGCGCTTCCTGGAGGAGGGCGATCGCTTCGAAGAGGCTGGCCCGGGCGTCCGGATCGGAGGCGAGCTCGATCCGCTGCCAGGCTTGGCGGAAGAGCTTTTCCGCGACCAGATCGGTGGTGGACGATTGGGCGAGCGCGGCTTTTTCGCGCGGAGAAAGTTTGGCCTGCAACTGCTCGGCAATGGTTCGCGCGACCTCGCTCTGGAGGGCAAATACATCCGCCACCTTGCGCTCGTAAACCTGGGCCCAGAGATGGGCGTCGGTGCGCGCATCGATGAGCTGGGCGCTGACCCGGATGCGGCTGCCTTCGCGCTGCACGCTGCCTTCGAGGACATGGGCGACGCCGAGCTCCTGGCCGATCTCGCGGAGGTTGCGGGCGCGAATAGTCTTGTATTGCATCACGCTGGTGCGGCTGATGACTTTTAGATCCGAAATTTTGGCCAGGTTGGTGAGAATTTCGTCCTGGATGCCGTCGGCAAAAAAGGAAGTTTCCTGGTCGGCGCTCAGGTTCTCGAAAGGCAGCACCGCGATACTTTTCTCGGGAATGGCCGCGGTGACTTGAGCCGGGGGCTGGCTCGGAGAAGGCGTGGGCGGGTGAGTGATGAACCAAAAGGCCGCCAGGAGCGAACCGCCGAGGATAAGAAACGGGCCGATCGAAGGGGCCGGCGGTTTGACCCGCGGGCCGGCGAAACGGCGGAGGGTGTCGGCTTTGCGCCGCGCGATCGGGCGTGGCAGGGCGGCATTGCCGGCGCTGGGAGTAAGCAGATTTACGACGGAGATGACGGTCCCATGTTTGGCTTCGAATTCGCCGAGCGGATGGAGATAGGGCTGCCAGCGGGGATAGTGCTCGAGGTCTTCGGCGACGTGTTTGGAGAGGAGGATGTGGCCGGCGTCGCCGCAATCCATGATGCGCTGGGCGATGTTGAGGCCGGCTCCGGCGAGGTTGGTGCGCTCGTTGATGTCGCTTATTTCATTCACCGGGCCGCTGTGAATGCCCATCCGCAAAGGTATCGTGGGATGGGCCTGGCAGGCCGCGCTGATCTCAAGTGCGCAGCGGACGGGCGCCTCCGAGTTATCGCGGAAAACCAGCACCATGCCGTCGCCGGTGGGCAGGCGAAGCAGTTGCCCGGCGGAGGCGGCCAGCCGGTATTGCGGCGCGCTCCGGACGATTTCGTTCAGCTGGCGGAGGAGGTCGCTCTGGTCGTGGATGAGCAACTTCGAGTAACCGACCACGTCGATGCAGAGGACGTGGCCGATCTCCATTTTCAGATCGTGCCCAGGCGCGGCCAAGCGCTTCTCCGGAGGGAAGGCGAGGATGAGGTTTTCTTTGCCTTCGGGAAGGAGCAGTGGAGTGAGCGGGCGGCAATTTGCCATGAGATTCGACCTCTTCGAAAAACGGAAATCTCCCGGAGGGACGCTCGTTTTTTAAGCAGCTCTCATTCCGCCTGAGATCTCCGCTTGGGGGGGCGCGGCGATGGCCTGAAATTAGCTCAGGCCTCCTCGGCGCCTCGCGTCATCCCATGTCCGCTCAGCTCATCCATCCCTCCATCCCATCCTTCGCCGGCAACCGGCTTTTCCAAGGGATCGAGCGCGAAGTGCTGGCGGAGCTTACGGCCGGGATGGAAATTTCCACCTTCTCCGCCGATGAGGTCATCTTCCACGAGGGAGAACGGGGCGATCTCCTTTACCTCGTCGGCGAAGGCACGGTGAAAATCTCCAAACGCGGCCGGGGCGGCCAACAGGAAACGCTCGGCTTTATCGAGGCCGGGAATTTTTTCGGGGAAATGGCGCTGCTCGATCACGAACCCCGCTCGGCCATGGCCATGGCGGCGCAGCCGACGGTGCTGGGGCTGGTCGATGAAGCCACCTTCGAGCGAATTTTGGAGGACGCTCCCAGCCAATTGCACTTGAATTTCCTCCGCTCGGTCACCCAGCGCCTGCGCGAGAGCAACTCGCATTTTATCGCCGAAATGATGCGGAGCGAGCGGCTCAGCGCGGTCGGCGCGATGGCGGGCATGATCCTGCACGATCTCAACAATCCCATCTCGACGGTGCGCTGTTGTTGCGATGTCATCGCCCGCGAGAGCAGCGATCCCACGCTCCTCGAAGCGACCGCGCTGCTCGATGGCGCGGTCAAGGGGATGGTCGGCATGACTCAGGAATTACTCGATTACACCCGCGGCTCGATCGCTTTGCAAACGGAGCGGCGGCGCGTGGGAAAATTGCTCGGCGAGGTCATCGCGCAGGCCCGGCCGCAACTGGTCGGGAAGCAAGTGAACCTGATCGAGCGGCTGGAGGGGGACGGAGAAATCGAGGTGGATGCCAACCGCTTCCTCCGAATGTTTGGCAACTTGCTGAAAAATGCGCGGGAAGCGATGCCGGGCGGAGGGACGCTGACGATCGCGACGGAGCGCTTGGCCGACGAGATGGTTTTTCGAATCACCGACACCGGCGTGGGGATTAACCCGAACATTCTGCCGCGGCTTTTCGAGCCATTTGTGACGCACGGGAAGGCAAATGGCACCGGGCTCGGGATGGCGATTGCCAAGTCGGTGGTCGAAGCGCATGCCGGTAAAATTTCTGTCACCAGCGAGGTGGGCAAGGGAACGCAGGTGGAAATCCGTCTGCCTCTGGTGTCTGGCGGAATCCGGAATCCGGCACACCGCTTGCTATAGTAATTATAGTCGTTATGCAAATTCCTCGATCGATCCGTTGGCCATTCCTTGCGATTTTTATCTTCGCCTGGACTTCGTTTGCCCAAGCGGGAGAAAGCGTCCGCTTTTCCTGGGATCGGAATGCCGAACCGAATATCGCCGGTTATCGCCTCTATTACGGTCCCCCGGCTGACCCTTATTCCGCGATGATCGAGGTGCCCACGACTTCGGCCCAGATTTCGGATCTGACCGCCGGCGCGACTTACCTTTTCGCTGTCACCGCCTACAACACGAGTGGCGCGGAGAGCGCCTTTTCGCAGCCTGTCACCTACGTCGTTCCGGGCACTCCGCCCCCGGTCACCCTGGATAATATTTCCAGCCGCGTTTTCGTGCAGGCGGGGGACGCCGTCATGATCGGCGGCTTCATCGTGCAAGGGAACGCGCCGAAAAAGGTGGCGTTGCGCGCGATCGGCCCCTCGCTCGCCCAAGCCGGCGTCGACGGCGCTTTGAGCGATCCGATTCTGGAACTGCGCGACTCCTCCGGGGTGCTCGTCGCCTCGAACGACGGCTGGCGTTCTTCCAACAGTGCGCAATTGCTCGCGCTCGGGCTGGCTCCGACCGACAACCGGGAGGCCGCTCTCATCAAAAGTCTCCCGCCCGGGGCCTATAGCGCCACGGTGCGCGGGCGAGGCGCGGGCCAGGGCATTGCTTTATTCGAGCTCTATAATCTGGAGCGCACGGAGGGAAGCCTGGCCAATATCTCCACCCGTGGCCGGGTCGGAAAGGGCGACCAGGTCATGATCGGCGGCTTCATCATCGGCGGCTCGGCGCCGGCCCAGGTGATGGTGCGCGCGATCGGACCTTCGCTCGCTGCCCAAGGGGTGGCCGGCGTTTTGCAGGATCCTGTGCTCGACTTGTACGACAGCGAGGGAACGCTGGTTTCGACCAACGACAACTGGCGGTCGGAACAACAGCGCGCGATTCTCGATTCGACGGTCGCGCCCACCGATAACCGCGAGGCGGCCATCCTCACCACGCTCGCGCCGGGCGGTTATTCCGCGGTCGTGCGGGGCCGCAACGACGGCGAAGGAGTCGCGTTGTTCGAAGTCTACGCGCTCAATCCGGGCCTTTAAATCCTCACCCTGCACCTGCCCAGGAAGGGAAAGGGCAAGTGCAGGCTATAAGAAAATTAGCGAGAGGGCTCGTAGTCGCCCGGCTGCGCTTCGGATTCCCGCGGCGGTGCGGGCGGCTGCTCGTTCTGTCCGCCGCCTTGGAATGGGCCACGGTCTTCGCGAGGTCCGCGATCTTCACGCGGGCCGCGATTTTCGCCGCCTTCGCGACGCGGGCCGCGTCCACCACGACCACCTCGGTCGCCGCCGCGTCCGCCGCCGTCACGGCGGGGTCCGCGATCGTCCCGACGCTCGTAGCGCGGTTGCTCGCCGCCGGCGTTTTCAGCGCCGGAGGTCGCGCCTAACGTTTCGATTTCGCCCCGATCTTTTAAGGCGGCTTTGCGGCTCAGTTTGACCCGGCCTTTGTCGTCGATGCCGATGCATTTGACCCACATCATCTCGCCGATCTTGGCCACGTCTTCGGTGCGGTTAACCCGGAAATCGGCCAGCTCGGAGATGTGCACGAGGCCGTCTTTGCCCGGGAAAACTTCGACGAAGGCGCCGAACTCTTTGATCGAAACAACGCGCCCGTGATAGAGCTCGCCGATCTCCATTTCCTTGGTCATGCCGCCGATGATTTCTTTGGCGCGGGCCATCGATTCGCCGCTCGCCGCGTAGATGTGCACGGAGCCGTCGTCTTCGATGTTAATCTCCGCGCCGGTCTCGGCCACGATGCCCTTGATCGTTTTGCCGCCCGGTCCGATGAGCGCGCCGATCTTCTCGGGATTGATCTTGAGGGTCTCGATGCGCGGAGCGTATTTGCTCAGCGACTCACGCGGCTGGGCGAGCGCTTCGGCCATCAAGGCGAGAATTTTGGTGCGCGCGTCTTTGGCGCGATGGATCGCTTCGCCGAGGATTTGGTGGCTCACGCCGGCGAGTTTGAGGTCGAGTTGGAAACCGGTGACGCCATCTTTGGTGCCGCAAAGTTTGAAATCCATGTCGCCGAAGTGATCTTCGGAGCCGATGATGTCGGTAAGCAGGTTGTAGCGTTTCATGTTGCCCTGCTCGTCCTTCTCGCTGACCAGGCCGACGGAGATGCCGGCGACCGGCGTCTTGATCGGAACGCCGGCGTCCATGAGCGCGAGCATGCCGGAGCAGACGCTCGCCATCGAGGTGGAGCCGTTCGATTCCATCACTTCGCTGACCACGCGGATGGCGTAGCGAAAGTCTTCCTGGCTCGGGATAACGGGCTCGACGGAGCGTTCCGCCAAAGCGCCGTGACCGATCTCGCGCCGGCTGGCGCCACCGAAGCGGCCGGTCTCGCCCACGCTGAACGGCGGAAAATTATAGTGCAGCAGGAAGCGCTTCGAGGTCTCGCCGCCACCATAAGCGTCGATGTTTTGCGCTTCTTCGATCGGCGCGAGAGTCGCCAGCGCCATCGCCTGGGTTTCGCCACGAGCAAAAATGGCGGAACCGTGAGCGCGCGGGAGCACGCCGACTTCACAGGTGATCTGGCGCAGGTCGTCGTAGCCGCGGCCGTCGACGCGCTTTTGTTTGTCGAGGATGTTGCTCCGGAAAGACTTCTTCTGGATGTAATCGAAGGCCTGGTTGATCGAGAATTTGTCCGCGTCGGGGAAAGATTCGAGCACCGCGGCTTTCACTTCGTCGCGTAATCCGCCGACCGCTTTGCTGCGGGCGACTTTGCCACTGGTATAAAGCGCGGCTTCGATGCGATCGCCGGCCACGCGGTCGGCGATCTCGAGAATCTCCGGCTTCACTTCCATCAGCGGCATTTCGCGTTTCGGCTTGCCGACCTGCTGCGCGAGCTCGCGCTGGGCGCGGATCATTTCTTTGGCATGACCGTGGGCGAATTCGAGGGACTTGATGAAATCCTCCTCGGGCAATTCGTCGGCGGCGCCTTCGATCATGATCACATCGTTCTCCGTGCCCACATACACGAGATCGAGATCGCTCATCTCGCGTTCTTCGTGGGTCGGGTTGGCGACGAACTCGCCGTTGACCCGGCCGACGCGGACCGCGCCGATCGGGCCGGCAAACGGAATGTCGGAAACGGTCAGCGCGGCGGAGGCGCCGTTGATCGCGAGAATGTCGGGATCATTCACGCCATCGGCGCTGAGCAGGATCGAGATGATCTGGGTGTCGTAAAGATAGCCGGCCGGGAAAAGCGGGCGCAACGGCCGATCGGTCATGCGCGAGGTGAGCGTTTCTTTTTCGCTCGGGCGACCTTCGCGTTTGAAATAGCCGCCTGGGAATTTGCCCACGGCGGCCGCTTTTTCGCGATAATCGACGGTGAGCGGGAACCAATCCTGCCCTTCCTTGGTCGCGGTCGCGGAGACCGCGCTGGTCATGACGATGGTCTCGCCGCAGGAGACGATGACGCTGCCGTCGGCGAGCTTGGCAATTTTGCCGGTTTCGATGGTGATTTCGGTGGACCCGATTTGGGCCGAGACTTTGTGTTGCATATGGATTTCTAGCTGTGCGAAATCCAAGCCGGTCACCTTGATTGTAGGTTTTAACCCCGAACACTTTCGGGGCTAAAACCTAAACTCAAGGGCACGATCGGCTCGGAGCGCGATTGGTTTGATTGAACGCAATGACTCAAGCGGGACGCGAGAAACGCGAGCCGGCGCCAGAGATCGAAACGGGTGCTGCGGTTACTTCCGCAGGTTGAGTTTCTCGATCACGCTCTTGTACCGGTCATTTTTCGACCGGCTGAGGTAATCGAGGAGGCTCCGGCGGGTGGCGACCATTTTGAGGAGGCCGCGGCGCGAGGAGTGATCCTTGGCGTGACTCTTGAGGTGTTCGGTAAGCTGCGCGATGCGGCGGGTGAGGAGTGCGACTTGCACGTCCGCGCTGCCGGTATCTTTCTCGTGGAGCTGGAACCCCGTCATGTCTTTCGTGTCACTGCTTTCTGCCATAAACGAACGGCCAGTGTAGATGAAGATCCCGGTTCCGCAAGTAAGGGAGGCCAAATGGGGAGACGGGGCGCTCTACTTCGTCCTTCGCGCTTCGTCATTCCTTCGGATTTCGTCATTCGGGCTTCGTCATTATCTCTCCCCGAAACCAATCGAGTGCGGCCTGCAAATGCGCATGATTCAATTGATGGCCGCCGTCGAACTGCTCGAAGCGCACTTTCTTGAAGCCTTTTTTCACCATCGCCTTGTAGGAATCAGCGGTGCTTTCTTTGTCCGCGACTTCGTCGTTGTCGCCGGCGCTGAGGAAGATCGGCAGATCGCGAATGATCGAAAACGGAACCCGGTTGAAATCCTGCTTAAAGTTGGTCGGATTCCACTTCGTCACGGCGAGGAACAGACCAACAAGGTGTGCGCGCTGTTGGGCAAGCTTGAGCGCTTGATGGCTGGCGTAGCCGCCCCCGCCTGAGACACCGGCTGTGGCCAGGGGCCACTCTTTCGCTTGCGGCCATTCTTTGTCCACGGCCGCGAGCGCGGCGGAAACCAACGCCCAGCGAAATTCGATCGAGTCGCCGTTACCGGGTTTGCCAAATTGGCCGTCCACCGCCAGGACGACGAAGCCTTTCTCGAGCGCGTCGCGCACGTACTGATGCGCCGTGCCGATGCTCGAGGCCGCGCCATCCGCGGTCGAGCTCACGATCAATAGTGGGTAGGAATTTTTGGCCGGATCGAAACCCTCCGGCACCGCGATAAGGAGGCGCGCTTGGTCGGACGGCTTGGCATAGGCCTTTTGCACTTCGCGCAGACCGTCCGGATCGGTCATCGGAATCTCCACCTCCGTCTCGCCTCCCAGCTTCAAGGACTGACCCGCGAGCGCCGGTCCACCGGCGGCCGCCGACGGTGACGGCTCGGCACCTGCCAGCGGCTCGGCTGGCGTGGGCGAAGTAAGATCGGGAGTGGCGGAGGCCGCTTGGGGCGTCTGCTGGTTGACCGTTCTCCCGATAAAAAGACGATCCGCCACCGAGAGCCGGTTGAGCGGGTAGGGATACTCTTTCTCCTTTACGCTGAAGATGCCGTTGCCCCCATCGCGCCGTATGAACTCCGCCTCGAAAGTCTGGCCCGTGACCGTTTTCCAAAGCCGGGCCGGCGCTTCCACGCAGGTCAAGGTGAGCAGCAGAAGGATAAAAAGCAGGCGAACGGGGAACATTTTCATGCCCCCGCAGCATCGGCTCAAAACTTCGGCTCGACCAGCCTGATCATAGACATGAAAAACTCGACCCGTCCTCACATCCGTCCGCGGCGCTCGTAAAACCGATAGCGCCGGAGGATCGACTCGACGTATTTCTTCGTCCCGGGGAAATCGATGTTGCGCTGGAACTCGCTCGCCGAGATCGGCGGCGCGCCCTCGCCCCCGGCCCAACGCTGGGCCCGGCTCGCCCCGGCGTTGTACTCGGCCAAGGCGAAAGGGACCGGCTCGCCTTGCGTCTGCCAGTGCAAGATCGCCCGGCGCAGATACCACGAGCCTGCTTCCAGATTCGTCTTTGGGTCGAAGAGCTCTTCGATCCGGAAATTTTCGAGATGCTTCTCCGTCGCCCACTCCTGCGCCGCGATCTCGCTCACCTGCATGAGCCCGCGCTCGCCCGCTGCCCCGAACTTGCGCGGATCAAACCGGCTCTCCCGCCAGACCACCGCCTTGACCAGCATCGGGTCGAGCTTGTTCGGGAGGGCGACCGCGCGAATCAGTTGATCGTATTGCTGGAAGCGCGCCGGGCTGAGCCATTCGTAAAGCGTATAAACGGGATCGCCCGAACGCCAGGCGAGCGCCGCGATCCCCACCCCCGCCGCGAGGAGGAGGCAGATGATCAGTTTAAAAATGAACCGGACCATAGCCTAACGACCGCCTCGGCGCCGCCTCCCGCTGGATAAGTTGGCCACGGCGCGGAGATTCACGGGCAGAAGCAATTTCACGCATCCTGTGCCTGAGCAATCAAATTCCACCAGATTCGTCCGCGTCGTCGTCGATCGTTCCATTCGGCGCGAACTCGACTACAGCGTGCCCGAGGCGCTCGCCGGTCGCGTCACCATCGGCTCCCGCGTACGCGTGCCTTTTCGCGACAAAACGCTCCTCGCCACCGTCGTCGCCACTTTGCAGGAAAGCCTCGCCCACGGGATCAAACCGATCGCCGACTTGTTAGGCGAGCGCCCGGTCTTGAGCGCGCACCTGATCGAGCTGGCGCGCTGGATGTCCACCTACTACTGCTGCCCGATCGAGACGGTCATGCGCAGCTTGCTCCCGCAAGTCATCCGCAAAGCGGAAGTCGGCTGGAAAAAACAGCTTTTCGTTAGTCTGGGGCGCGCCCCGACGGACGACGAACGGGAGAAACTCCGGAAGCGCGCCCCGCGCCAGGCCGAGCTGCTCGAAGCGATCGCGCAATTAACTGCACCAGTTCCCGCCACCGACCTCCTCCGGGATACCTCGCTCGACCACTCCACCCTCCGCGCCCTGGTGAAACGCGGCTACGCCGAACTGCACGAAGAAGCGGTCGCGCGCGATCCGCACGGCACCGAAGAATTCCTCGCCGACGCCGACCTCGCCATGAACGCCGAGCAACTGGCCGCTCTCCAGCTCATCGAAACTGCGCTCGAAAATCCCTCGGCCCATCCGCCGATCCTGCTCCACGGGGTCACCGGCAGCGGCAAGACCGAAGTGTATCTGCAAGCCATCCGCGCCACTCTCGCCCAGGGCAAGACCGCCATCGTCCTCGTCCCCGAAATTTCCCTTACGCCCCAAACCGTCGAGCGTTTCAAAAGCCGCTTCGCCGAGGATCCCGAGACCGTCGCCGTCCTCCACAGCCACCTCAGCGAAGGCGAGCGCCACGACGAATGGCACAAACTCCATTCCGGCCGCGCCCAAATCGTTATCGGCGCGCGCAGCGCCGTCTTCGCCCCGCTCGAAAACCTCGGCCTCATCGTGGTCGATGAAGAACACGAGAACTCCTACAAACAGGAAGAAGCGCCGCGCTACCACGCCCGCGACGTCGCCGTCGTCCGAGGCAAGATCGAAGGCTGCGTCGTCGTCCTCGGGACGGCCACGCCCTCGCTCGAGAGCTACCGCAACGCCACCAGCGGCAAATACCTCCTCAGCCAGCTCACCCAGCGCGTCGACGACTGCCAGATGCCCCTTATCCGCATTGTCGATCTCCGTCAGGAACGCCGGAAAGAAAAAGCTGCCGCCATCCTCTCCGAGAAACTGCGCAGCGCCATCGCCGTGCGCCTAACGAACAAAGAACAGACCATTCTCTTCCTTAACCGCCGCGGCTTCTCCACTTCGCTCCTTTGCAGCAACTGTGGCCAAGCCCGCGAATGCCCAAATTGCAGCGTGGCCCTAACCTTCCATCGCAGTAACGCGAGACTTAGCTGCCATCTTTGTGGGCACCACGCCGCCGTCCCCAAGCGTTGTCCCGAGTGCGGCCAGGACGCGCTCATCTACGCCGGCTTCGGCACCGAGAAAGTCGAAGCCACCGTCAGCGCCATCTTCCCGCAAGCCGTGGTCAAACGGATGGACGCCGATTCCATGACCCGCAAAGACGCCTACCGCGAAACTCTCCACGCCTTCCGCGCGGGCAAGATCGACATCCTGGTGGGCACCCAGATGATCGCCAAAGGGCTCCACTTCCCGAAGGTCACGCTCGTAGGAATCATCAACGCCGACCTAGCCTTACACCTCCCCGACTTCCGCGCCGGCGAACGCACCTTCCAGCTCCTCACCCAAGTGGCTGGCCGCGCCGGCCGCGGCGAGGCGCCTGGCGAAGTCTTTGTCCAGACCTACACGCCCTTCTCGCCGTCCATCCAATTCGCCCGCCACCACGACTTCGCCGGTTACTTCGAACAGGAACTCGAGTTCCGCGAGCGCTGCGACTTTCCGCCCTTTCGTCACGCCGTCTTACTCACCATCCGCTCCGAACACGAAGCCCGCGCCAGCTTCTCCGCCGACACCTTGTTCCGCCGGCTCAAAGAAACTCTGCCTAACGAGTATATCCTGGGTAACCCCGCCCCCGCCCCGCTGGAGAAGCTTCAAGGCAGTTACCGCTTCCACATCTTGATCCGCGGCGAAGCCATCCTCCGGCTCAGCCGCCTCATCCGCCAAACCCTCGACAAGCTTCCCTTCCCCGAAGACGTCGCCGTCGCGGTGGACGTCGACCCTTATCAATTGCTGTAGCCCAGGCTTGGTGCGAGGCGACGGATCAAAAGCTGCAGCGGCTGAGGTTTTGTGATAAAGTCGCGAAAATGCCTCAAAAGGCCGCCTGAGACTTCATTTACTCGCAACTCAATCTCTATGAAAACATCCCCGAAATTCCTCGCCTATCTGTTCACCGGAGCGCTCTTCCTTTTCCTGGGAACCAGCCTGCCCGCCCAGGGAACAAATCCTGTCGTCCGTTTTAACACGAATTTTGGCCCCATCGACGTCGAATTGCTGCCGGACGACGCTCCGAAAACGGTAGCCAACTTTCTCGGTTACCTCGATCGCGGCGACTACGATCAATCGTTTCTCCATCGCCTGGTTAAAGATTTTGTCCTGCAGGGCGGCGGTTATCGTTTCGTCAACGGCAACGTCGAGACCATCCCGACGAAGCCGCCGGTCATGAATGAGTTCAAGGTCTCAAACGTGCGCGGCACGATCGCCATGGCCAAACTGGGCAGTGATCCCGACAGCGCGACCGATGAGTGGTTCTTCAATCTGGCGGATAACTCGGCCAATCTCGATACCCAGAATGGCGGTTTCACCGTTTTCGGCCGGGTCTTGGATGAGGCCAGCCAGGCCGTGATCGATCGGATTGCCGGTCTGGAGGTGACTAATGCCGGAAGCCCTTTCGATCAATTACCTGTGATTAACTATAACTCCGGAGATTTGATCACAGCGGACAACCTTGTAACCCTGATCTCTCTCGTCCGCCTGACCGACAACACACCTGCCGGCCAGAATATCTCCGTCAAGGCACCGGGGCAAGATGCCACTGTCTTTTTCTCTTCCGTCGACACCGCGGGAGTAACCACCTTTACCCCGATCGCGCCACCCTCGTCGGCCGGCAGCCCGCCTGCGGGCTACACCATTTCCAATAGCGAACCTGCTTACAAAATCGTCACCACGGCTGGATACCAAGCGCCTTTGACCGTTACTTTCACCGTTTCCTCCGGCCTGAAGAAGTTCGACTTTGATCGCCTCCGCATCCTTCACGGTGAAGGCGGCAAGCTGGTGGATCGCACCATTCTCGCGCCGGGAAGCCCGGCGCCCAATTTCGGCCGGCACACGGTGAGCGCGCGGGTCGATTCGCTCTCGCCTTTTGTGATAGCTCTCGCTCCCCGCCCTTCCTCGGTCAACGCCCTGGTCAACATCGCCACCCGCTTGCAAGTGCTGACGGGTGAGAAGGTCCTGATCGGTGGCTTTATCGTCACGGGGAACGAGCCGAAGAAAGTCCTGTTGCGCGCCATCGGGCCGTCGCTCGGTTCCGCCGGCATCTCTCATCCGCTGGCCAACCCGGTGCTTGAGCTTCATGCCGCCAATGGTTCGCTCATTCGGAGTAACGATGATTGGCAAAGCACGCAGAAGGCAGCGATCGAAGCCACCGCCATTCCGCCGAAAAACAAGCTCGAGTCAGCCATTGTCGCGACGCTCGACCCGGGTAGTTACACGGCCATCGTAAAAGGAAAGGGTGGAGGCACCGGGATTGGATTGGTCGAGGTCTACGACTTGAATCCAGCGGCCGACGCCCAGTTAGCCAATATCAGCACCCGCGGCTTCGTCGATACGGGCAACAACGTCATGATTGGCGGTCTCATTCTCGGTGGGAATGCGGGATCGACGAATGTGCTGGTACGCGCCCTCGGGCCTTCCCTCGCGAGCGCGGGCGTGAACGGCGCGCTGAGCGATCCTACGTTGGAGTTACGCAACGCCAACGGCGATCTCGTGCGGAGTAACGACAATTGGAAAGAGGGCAGCCAGCAATCCGAGATCACGGCGAGCGGGGCGGCGCCTAAGAATGCTCTGGAATCGGCCCTGGTGGAAACACTTAGTCCCGGTTCCTACACCGCGATCGTCGCGGGCCATGCTAAAGGGACTGGAGTTGGTCTAGTCGAAGCGTTTCGCCTGCCCTAAAAGGTATCATGCACTTTGTCATGGGATAGGGCGAGGTAGCTTCGGGTTGTCTTCAGCAGAAATCCCGGAGCTGCACTTTCCGTTTGTCCGTGGCGCGAGCTTCTAGCTTGCGAGATTCCCATAGGGAACTTCGCGGTCGACCACTCTCGCAAGCTAGAAGCTCGCGCCACGGAGGACGGCTTCGCCTGCTGGACGGCCGGATTTCACCGGTAACTCTCGCGCTTCGCAGAGCGACCGCGTCGACAAGGCAGCGCTCGAGTTATGCCTTACTTTTTGGCGGCCTTCTCGAGGAAAGGCTGGGCCTCGGCGAGTTTCCCACGTGCCACGAGGCATTCGCCGAGCGCCCCTTCGAGACTGCCGATGAGGGCGAGCCGCGCGGGCGGCACCTTCCGTCCTTCGACCAGGGCCTGGCGCAGCAACGGCTCGCCCTGCGCCGCCTGACCAGTGCGGGTGAGTGAGAGACCGAGGACGGTTTTGGCCAGCACCATCTCGGGGTTTTCCTTCGGGTAGACCCGGCCCACGGTAGCCAGGCAATGCTGAAGCCGGGGGATGGCCGCCGCGTAATCGTGTTGCACAAAATCGATCAAGGCCAGACGACCGGAGAGGGCGCCGTAGGTGGGATTGTCCTGGCCGATGCTCTGGCGCGCGAAGCGATCGCCTTCCTGTAACAAGCTGGCCGCCTCCTTGATTTTTCCTTGGGCAAAAAGCATCTCCGAAAGGTCGGCCATGGGATCGAGAAAAGTCAGTGGTCGCGGGGAAAGCTGACGATGGATCGCGAGCGAAGCGCGAAAGGCCTTCTCCGCGCCGGCCTTGTCGCCCAGGGCACGGCGCAAGACTCCCGTGGTTTGCAGGGCATCGGCCACCTGCACGCTTTCTTCGCCGTTCGTTTTGCTGCTGAGGTCGAGCGCTTCTTGTACAAGCGGCGCGGCTTCCTGCGCGCGGCCGGTGTTGACCAAGACCGTGCCGAAGACCAGGAGCGTGCGCGCTAATTCGTTCGGATCGGCCGGCGGCTCGCGCCGTTGCACGGTCAAGGCTTGGCGCAGGAGCGGCTCCGCCTCCCCGTAACGGCGAAAGACCTGCATGGCCCGGCCGAGAAAAGCCATCACCTCCGCGGTCGCCGGATGATCGTCGCCGAAGAGTTTGCGATCGATCGCGAGGGCGGCGCGAGCGTGGCGCTCCGCCGGCTGGGCCGCGCGCAGTTGCGCGTAGGCGCGGGCGATGGTGAGGTGCGCCTGCGCGAGAATGGCCGGCTCGCTGCCCAGATCGCGATCGAGCCGGGCGGCGGCGGCGTCGAGCACCTGCACGACTTTTACGTCGCGCCCAAAGGTGTCGGGATTGGCGCTGCTAAGCAGGCTTTGCAGAAATTGGTTCAGCCGGGCGGTGGTCGCTTGGGCGGCGCGCGCGCGATCGCGCTCCTGCCGGACGATCTCGTTTTGCCGCAGAATCGCCGCGAGGCCACCCAGGAGGAGGAGGAAGACACCCGCCGCCGCGGTCACGCCCAGCTTATGACGCTGGACGAATTTTTGCGCGCGATAGGAAAAAGTGTCAGGGCGGGCGCTGACCGGCAGACCTTCGAGATGACGCCCGATGTCTTCGGAGAAACGATCCACCGAAGGGTAACGGCGCGCCGGCTCCTTCCGTAAAGCCATGAGGACGATGTTAGCGAGATCGCCCTCGAGCGATCTCGGCCGGCCGCCGGCGCGGGCCTGCCGCGCGCGCACCGTACTCGGCCGCTCTGGCTCCTGGGTGCTCTGGGCGCGCGCGATCTCGGCGGGAGCGCGACTGGTTAGGCGAAGCGGGTTTTCATCGGTCAGGAGTTCAAAAAGGAGCACGCCTAACGAGTAAACGTCGCTGCTGGTGGTGATCTGGCCGCCGCTGCTTTGCTCCGGGCTGGCGTAATCCGGAGTCATGACCTGCTGGCCCGGCAGCGTCTGGGTGAACCCTTCCTCGTCGGGCGCCAGGACCTTGGCGATGCCGAAATCGAGCAGCTTCGGCGTGCCCTCCGGCGTGACCAGGATATTCGAAGGTTTCAGGTCGCGATGAATAACCAGATTCTGGTGCGCATAGCTGACCGCGGCGCAGACTTTGCGAAAGAGCTCCAGCCGTTCCCGCACGCTCAGCTCGCACGCGACGGCAAAGCGGGTGAGCGGCTCCCCTTCCACATATTCCATGACGAAATACGGCAGCCCTTCCGCGGTCGTGCCGCCATCGAAGAGGCGCGCGATGTAGGGGTGATCGAGCTGGGCCAGGATTTGCCGCTCATGCCGAAAACGCCGCAGAATATCTTCCGTATCGAGACCGCGCCTAACGAGTTTAAGAGCGACCTGCTTGCGGTATTCGTCGTCTGCGCGCTCCGCCAGATAGACCGTGCCGAGACCGCCGCGCCCGACCTCGCGGATAATGCGGTAGGCGCCAAACTGTTGCCCCGCCCGCTCAATGGTGGCGTCGGGAAAAAGCTCGGCCGGGCTGGGCAGAAACGACTGCTCAATGAACTCGACCGCCCCTTCATCCGCCGCGAGCAGCGAATCAACCTCGGCGCGCAAGGCCTGATCCTTCCCGCACTGCTCGTCGAGGAATTTCGTCCGCGCCGGTTCGCTTAACTCCACCGCCGCGTCGAAGATCGCGCCGACCTCTGGCCAGCGGCTACTCGGCAACCGCATCGGCTTTCTCTTCCGTGATCTCCCGGCGCAGCCAGGCTTTTGCCCGGCGCCACTCGCGCTTGATCGTGCGCGGCGAGACGTCGAGCACTTCAGCGGCTTCTTCGATCGTGAGGCCGCCAAAGAAACGCAGCTCCACGATCTGGCTCTGGCGCGGATCCATTTTGGCCAGCTCGAGCAAAGCGTCGTCGAGCGCGACCAGATCGACGCTGCGACTGGGACCCGGGGTGACGAGGTCGTCGAACTCCAGCTTCTCCCAAGTCCCCCCGCGTTTGGCCGTCCGATGACGCCGCGCGTGATCGATCAAGACCCGCCGCATTACCTGCGCCGCGACGCCAAAAAAATGGGCGCGATTTTGCCAGTTCGCGGCCGTTTCATCGACCAGCCGGAGGTAGGCTTCGTGGACCAACCCGGTCGGCTGTAAAGTGTGATCGGCCCTTTCCCGCCGCAAATAACCGCGGGCGATCGCGCGCAGTTCGTCGTAGATCAGCGGGAGGAGACGATCCGCCGCCGCCTGGTCCCCGTTGCCCCAATCGATCAGGCCTTGGGTGACTTGTTGACGGGTAGGAGCGGAAATCATGCGAGTGATTTGTCCAGGGAGTCGACGCCGAAGACCCTCTCCGGACGGCAGAACGATCATACCAGTTTAGCCGAGCCACGTAAACGATTTTTGAGCTGCGCGAGCAGGCTCGCTCATCGTGAGCGTCCCCACTGCTGGGAGGCAATTCAGAGCTAAGCCGTAACGATGCAGTTGGACGCGGAAGGAGGGGGCCGCGGTAGCGGCGACGCCCTCGCCGCCTTGCGCGGCAAGCAAGCAAGGCCTGTCCTCAGCGAACTCACTTTGTTAGGCAAAAGGCAACTGGGACAAAGCGCGGGGCTCTGCTCCGCAGATTTTTCGATTGATCGGGAAATTATATGGCCCACATCCGCGGCCCGTTGCGCTTTGTATGGATAGAGCCACCAAAACGCCCAAAAATCATGAACCTTAATAAAAATCTCGGTATCATTCTCCCGATCGCCCTCTGGATCGCCATTCTCTCGGCCACTTCGCTCCCGGCGGCGACCTTCCTAGTCACGAACGCGAAGGACAGCGGCGCGGGCAGTCTGCGCGGGGCCATCGCCCGGGCAAACACAAACGGAGAAGACGACACGATCAACTTCGATCCTACCTTCTTTAGTGTCGCGCGGACGATTACTCTGACCGGTGGTGAAATTCTGATCTCCGCCGACGATCAGTCCAATAATGGTCAAACCGGGAGACTCGTCACCATCAATGGACCGGGATCGCAGCTTCTCACGATCAGCGGAAACAACGCGAGCCGGATATTTTTGTTGGCGGGAAATCCGGGGGCCCAATTGCAAAATGCCAATGTCACGATGAACGGGATGACTCTGCGGGACGGCAACGGAACGAGTTCCATTGAGTCAGGAAATGGCGGGGCGATCTATGCATTTTTAGCCGCAAACCTGACCCTGAATTCAATGGTCCTGAGAAACAATGTCGTAACCGCCGTCGCCAATGCCGGGGCGATATTTTCAAATGGTTCCAGAAATGTTGTCATCAACAACTGCCTGATTACGGAAAACTCAGCCTATGGCGGCGGAGGGATGGTCATTGGCAACGAGAATCAGACATTCACGATGCGAAATACAATTGTTTCCAATAATACGGCATCATCGGCGGATGTTGGCGGGATCAGCATTTCTCGCGGGACTATTGTGATCGCAAACTGTGAGATTACCGGAAATGTTGCGGCGAGAAGTATCGGCGGAATGGATGTTTATCAGGCGAGGATGGATATAACCGACACGGTCATTTCGGGTAATGAGGGAACTACTGGAGGACCCGGCGGACTCAGTTTTGAGAATACCTCCGTCGTCAATTTGCGGCGAGTTACAATTTCAGATAATTCTACCACCAGTGGCGGCGGCGGTATGTCTTTTCGTAATATCGGCGAGGCTGTGAACATAGTTGATTCGACAATTTCAAACAACACAGTTACTGGAAACTCGGGTTCAAGTAATGCCGACGGTGGAGGAGTCTTTATCGGCGGCGAATCAAACTCACCGACAAGAATAACTAATACAACTATTTCCGGTAATACTGCCGGTATTCGCGGGGGTGGGATATATAATTTCAGTCATGGGTTGGAAGTTATCAATTCAACCGTTGTTAATAATGTTGTCCTAGCATCTGCGGGAGGCACTTCCCCCAGCGGTGGAGGCGGAATCTACGATGGTGAGTTAGGCAGAAGCGGCGCTTTCGGGTTCCGTTTTAAACTCCAAAATTCGATCATTGCGGGCAATACCGCTGCGACCGGACCCGATATCTTCAGCGGATTCGATTCCGCCGGATACAACATCATCGGCAATACCGCCAATACCAACAACAGCGTCTCCAACACGGGCGATCAGTTCAACGTCAATCCGCAAGTCGGCGCGTTGGCAAACAACGGCGGCCCTACCCTCACTCATGCTTTGCTGACGGGTAGCCCGGCGATCGATAAGGGTAAGAGTGCGGATGTCTTGACTGATCAGCGCGGACTGGCACGACCCTATAACAACCCTGCCGTCCCAAGTGCTAGTGGCGGCGACGGCTCAGATATCGGCGCGTTTGAAGATCAGCCGCCTAACTCAGAGACAGGCAGTAATGTCACAGTCATGGGACCGGGCGGTGAGATTACCGTCACCTTCCATTCCGTCAGCGCGGCCGGCTTCACTACTTTTAGCGCGCTCGAGCCGCCTTCCTCCGCGGGCACTCCGCCCGAGGGCTACGAGATTCTCGAGACCGAGCCGGCCTACGACGTTGCCACCACGGCGACTTACACGGCGCCCATCACCGTCGCCTTGATCGTCGCAGCCGAGACGAGCGAAGCCGACTTCGCCCGGATTCGCATCCTCCACGGTGAGAATGGAGCATTAGTCGATCGCACCATCCTTCCGCCGGACGATCCCGCGCCCAATTTCCGGACCAAGACCGTCTACGCCCAGGTCAATTCACTCTCGCCCTTTGTCGTCGCCCTGGCGCCCAATCCGACGAGTACCTTCCCCCTCAACATCGCCACCCGGATGGAAGTGAAGAGCGGTAACCAGGTCCTCATCGGCGGCTTTATCGTCACCGGCACCCAATCGAAGAAGGTCCTCCTGCGGGCGATCGGCCCCTCCCTGGCCGGAGCCAGCATCAACGGCGCCTTGGCCAACCCCGTTCTCGAACTCCACGCCCAGAACGGCAACCTGATCCGGTCGAATGACAACTGGATGACGAACCAAAAGGCGGCGATTGAAGCGACTGGCGTTGCGCCCACCAACAAGTTGGAATCGGCCATCGTGGCGACGCTCGACCCGGGAAGCTACACCGCGATCGTGAAGGGAAAGGGCAACGGAACTGGCATAGGCTTGGTCGAGATCTACGACCTCGATCAAACGGTCGACTCGCAACTGGCCAACATCAGCACCCGCGGCTTCGTCGACACCGGAGACAACGTCTTGATCGGCGGCTTTATCCTCGGCGGCGGCGTGGGGAACACACATATCTATGTGCGAGCACTGGGGCCCTCGCTCGGTCAGGCAGGCCTGAGCGGAGCGCTCGCCAGTCCTACCCTCGAGCTACGAAACGCCAACGGCACGCTCGTGCGCCAGAACGATAACTGGAAAGAGGGCGGCCAGCGAACGGTGATCGAAGCGACCGGGATCCCGCCGACCAAACCCAAGGAGTCCGCTTTGGTCGAAACGCTCGCTCCCGGTAACTACACCGCCATCGTCGCCGGGCAGAATAAAGGGACGGGTGTAGGTCTGGTGGAAGTTTACCGCCTACCCTAACTTCGCCCGAGCGCCGCGCGACCACCCTTAGCAACTACTCTACGACCACGCCTTTCCAGAAAGCGACGCGATCCTTGATCTCGGCCGCTGCTTCTTTCGGCTCGGGATAATACCAGGCGGCGCCAGCGTTGACTGCGCCGCCGACCGCGATGTCGTAGTAACTCGCTTCGCCTTTCCAGGGGCAGTGACTGTGTTGGTCGCTCTCGCGGAAGTAGTCGCGTCGGAGCGAGTCAGCCGAAAAATAGTGATTACCCTCGACGACGACGATGTCGTCGCTCTCGGCCAGGATGGTGTTCTGCCAGGTTGCTTTCATGGCCATAGCTTACGCGCGAGCGACGGCACGCACACCTTCGAGCAGACGTTCCACTTCTTCCGCCGTGGTGTAGCAGGCGCAACCGACCCGGACCAAACCCTCCCCGCTTTCGCCGAGGCGCTCGACTGCGGTGGTGGCGTAAAAGTCGCCGTTGGAGACGAAGACAGCGTCGTCGGCCAGGCGTTCCGCGACCGTGCCCGAGGGCACTCCGCGCACGGTGAAGCCAACGGTCGGCGTGCGCGGCGCGTCGGGCGGCGGTCCATAAAGCTGGACGCGGTCGATTTCGGCCAGGCCCTCCCATAATTGCCTAACGAGTTCGCCGGATTGCGCGTGGAGGGCCGCGAAGCTCGCTTGCAAACGGGCGCGCCGGTTATCGCCCTGACCGAAGGAGGCGAGGAATTCAACCGCCGCGGCCGCCCCAGCGATGCTCTCGTGGTTCAAAGTGCCGGTCTCAGCGCGCTCTGGCGCGGCATCGGAGGCCGGGAGGAGCTTGGGAAAATCGAGTGCGCCGAGCAAGGCGTGCCGTCCGTAGAGAAGGCCAAGGTGCGGCCCGTAAAATTTGTAGGCCGAGCAACTCAGGTAGTCGCAATCCCACGCCCGCACGTCGACCAGCTGGTGCGGCGCGTAATGCACGGCATCGACGAAAATCTGCGCGCCGGCCTCGTGCGCCATTTGGGCGGCGCGCGCGACGTCGGTGATGGTGCCGAGGGCGTTCGACGCGGCCCCGAGGGCGACGAGTTTGGTGCGCTCGTTCATTTTTTCGGAAAGGTCGTCCCAATCGAGCTGGCCGGTTGCCGTGATCATTCTCGCCATCCGCACTTGGACGCCGCGCTCTTTTTCCAAGGCGCGCCAGGGATCGATGTTGGCGTGATGATCCAGTTCCGTGACGATAATTTCGTCGTCCCGCTGGTAACCGCGCCCGAGCGCGCGGGCCAAATGAAAGGTCAGGGTTGTCATGTTCGCGCCAAAAGCGATCTCGTTAGGCGCGGCGCCCAGAAAATCGGCGCAAGCCTGGCGGGCCTCCTGGATGATGGCGTCGGTCTCGCGGCTACTCGGGTAGGACCAATGGGTATTGGCGTTGTGCTCGAGCAGGTAGTCGCTAATCGCGTCGACCACGGCCTGCGGGACCTGGGTGCCGCCGGGACCGTCGAAATAAGCGACCGGCTGGCCATGGTGAAGGCGCTGGAGCGCGGGGAAGCATTCCCGGATTTTCGAGACAGAAGAATGGTTCATTGGGTGGAACTTAGCTGGAGGTGGTGCGGTTTGCGAAGCGCGGGACTTGGACGGGCCGCAACCTATCGAGTTGGGCCACGCCGCTCTCCCGCCTCCCAGAGGGAGGCGTCTACAGGAGCGGGTGGCGACGCGATGCCTTTACGGAAGGTGGTAAATTTCCACCAAGGCGACGCCGCTGCCGCCGCCGTTGCCGCGGACGATGGCCGTGTAGTTGCCGCCTCTTAGGTTCGCCAAAATAGCGGACTCGCGCGGGTTCGTCGGGGCGATACCGGTGGCGTTGATTTCGCCTCTCGCCGTGTCCTGCCAGTCATCGTTCGAAGTGACCAAAGCCCCATCCTGATCGCGCAATTCGAGGAAAGGATTAGCGAGCGGATCGGGCACCGGAGCAGCCCCATCAGCCAGCGAGGGACCGATCGCCCGAATGAGCACGCGGGCGTCTTCCGTCGGATCGATAATGAAACCGCCGATGAGGACGTTGTCGCCCGTCTGGACAAAACCGCGCGTGCTGATGTTGGCCAGCTCGCCCGCGACAGCCCGATCGAGATCGAATGCTTCCACCACGGCGACGCCGGTGGTGCTCCCTTTGCCGCGCACGATCGCGGTGTAAGCGCCCGGCGCGAGCGTCAGGACGATGGCCGATTCACGCGGGTCTTTCGGAGCGAGTTCCGTCGCCATGATCTCCGCTTTCTGCGAGGTCATCCAATCATCGTTCGTCCGCACGGTGCCGTTAGGCATGTGCAATTCGAGAACGGGATTTTGCAACGCCCCGGCGACCGGCGGAGGGCCGGCGGAGAGGGAAGGCCCGAGCGCGCGCAGGATCACCCGGCGGGGCGTGTTGCCGGTGATGATGAAGCCGCCGATGAGGACTTTGTCGCCGCGCAGCGCGTTGAGGCGGCTTGAGATGTTGAGCAACTTGCTCGGGAGAATCAGTTCGAAGGCAAGATATTTTGGGTGACCGCCGGTCGCAAAAACCGAGCGTGTCCCCGCGAGCGAAAACTCCGAGACGACGCCCGCTTGAGTCTCCGCGACAAAGAGATCGCCCACCCCCTGTTCGGCGTCGCTGTAGCGTTTCGGACGAAAAGCCAGGCCGTTGGGAGTGGTCAATCCCGAGGCAAAGATGGCGCTCACGCCGCCATCGGTCACCAGGGTGATGTTCCCATCGTCGCTGCTCACAAAGGCATCGAGGGCTCCGTTGACCGCCACCCCGCGGCTGCCCGCGATCGCCGTGGTCGTCTCGACATCGCCCGGATCGATTTTGATCAGCGACGTGCCATTCACGACATAGAGATTGGGGTTTCCAAAGGTCACGCCCAAGGGATTGTCGATCACCATCGAAACCGTCCGGGTGCCATCCTGATCGAGGCGGCTGAGGGTGTCGCCGCCGCTCTCGGAGACGACCAGTTGGGTGCCGTCAAAGACGAGGCCGACCGGCGCGTTCAGCCCGCTCGCGAAAGTGCTGCGAGTGCCGTCCGCGGTGAATTTGTAAATATTCCCGCTGTCCCGATCGGCCACATAGAGATTGCCGAAACCGTCGAAGACCAGCCCTTGCGGGGAATTCAGGCCGGAAGCGAAAGTGCGCATGGTGCCATCGAGCGCGTAGACGATGATGGCATTGGCGGTCGGATCGCTTGCGAAAAGGTCGCCCGCGCCGGCTTGCGCCGGAGTCGGGACGAAAGAGGCGGCGAGGCCCGCCACGGCACTGGCCAAAGCGAGCAGGATGGGCTGATGATTCTTGAACATTGTGTTGGGCTGAGTGAAGGATTCGACCGGCAACTCGTAAGCGGCTCGGAGAATGCCTACGAAAATACGCGCCGGTCCAGCTTTATTTGGAATATCCGCCCCGCTTGCTGTTGTCAGCTTCGGCGGGCGAGAGCATCCTTCCCATTAAATCATGAATCCCGACATCTCGATCGAAACCGCGATTCAACTGGCCGTCTTCCTCGACAACCGGCCCGGCGCGCTCTCCCGCCTTTGCAGCGAATTAGCCGCCGCCGCCATTAACATCCACGCCCTCGCCACCTCCGATACGATCGATCATGCGGTCGTCCGCATGGTCGTGAGCGACCCGAGCAAGGCGCTCATGATCCTCGGAGAACGCGGCGTCCTCGCGCTCGAGAACGACGTCCTCATGATCGAGAGCAACAACCAGCCGGGCACGCTCGCGGAGATCGCCGATCGCCTCGCCCAGGCCGGGGTCAACATCGAGTACGCCTACCTCGCGACCAGCCCTAAATCGCAGAGCGGGCTGCTCATCTTGCGCCCATCGAACGTAGAAAAAGCCGAGCGCGCCCTGCGCGGACTCTAGGAAGCGCGGGGGTTGGGTGGGCCGTAACGGTTCGGGGTAAGCCACGCCGCGCTCGCGTCTCCCAGAGGGAAGCGTCTACAGGTGCGCGGTTTTTACCTGCACTGGCGCGCCGCCAAATTCCCAGGCGTAAATTCCATCGACGCCCGGCGCTCATCCCCGCTATCGTAGCGGCCGTCCGTCATCTCGTCATGAACCGTCACGTCCTCCGCTCCGTCCCCCTTTTTCAAGCGCTCAGCGAGAAGGAAGCGGCCGAACTGTTCGACCTTCTCACGACTCGAAGCGTTCCCGCGGGAACCGCGCTTTTCCATCGCGACGATCCGGGCGACGCCATGTTCTTTATCGAGAGCGGCCATATCCGCATCAGCGTGCAGGATACCGAAGGCCACGACACCGTTCTGGCCGAGATGGGGCACGGCGATTTTTTCGGAGAAATGGCCATGCTCGATGGCCGCAACCGCTCCGCCGATGCCACCGCCGTCGAGGAGGCCCAAGTGGTCGTGCTCGCGCGGGAAGATTTCCGCAGCTTCGTCCGCAGCAAACCCGACATCGCGCTCGGCCTCCTCACCGCCATGACCCATCGGCTGCGTCGGACGGATAATCTTTTGCGTCACCGCATCTCGCGGAACGCTAACGAAGAAGAAATCGCCGGGCTTACCCTGGCCGATCGGGCGGCCGATTTGATCGCGGAATTTGGGGGGAGCTGGAAATTCATCATCGCCTCGATCTGCTTCTCGCTTTTCTGGATCCTGCTCAATAGCTGGCTCATCTACACCCGTTCCTTCGACCCGTTCCCCTACGTACTCCTCAATCTCGTCCTCGGCATGGTCGCCGGCTTGCAAGCGCCCATCATCATGATGTCGCAGAATCGGCAGGGAAAAAAAGACCGGCTCCGGGCCGATCTCGATTACCGGGTAAATCTGAAGAACGAACTCCTGCTCACGGAAGTGGTGCGCCGGCTGGAAGCGATCGAGGGCAGCCGCTCGCACCTGCCGCCGGCCGAGGAATAGCCGCGCCGGACGTTCCAATCGATCCGGGCAACCGCCGCGTGGCCTCTTTTCCCATTCTGTTCATTTTGTTCATTCTGTCTTAAGAATTCCGCATGTCCCGTCGTCCTAAACCTCTCCGCATTGGCCCCGTCACTCTGGGCGGTAAGGTGCCGGCCTTAATCCTCGGCCCTTGTGTGATCGAGTCGGAGAAATTCGTTAGGCGAATGGCCCGGCGCCTCGGGCAAATCTGCGCCGCGGAAGCGCTTCCCTTTATTTTCAAAGCTTCCTACGACAAGGCCAACCGCACCTCCGTGCGCAGTTTCCGCGGGATCGGCGTGCGCGAAGGTTGCGCGCTCCTGGCCGAGATCGGGGCCGAGCTGCAGATGCCGGTCACCACCGATGTCCATTCGCCTAACGAGGCCGAGATCGCCGGCGCCTCCATCGACGTCCTGCAAATTCCCGCTTTCCTCTGTCGCCAGACCGATCTGCTCCGCGCCGCCGCCGCAACCGGCCGGGTCGTGAACGTGAAGAAAGGCCAGTTCCTCGCCCCTTGGGACCTGCGCAATGTGGCGGAAAAACTCGAGACCTTCGGCGCCAAAAAATTCTTCTTCACCGAGCGCGGCACCACCTTCGGCTACAACAATCTCGTCGCCGACATGCGCTCACTCGCCTGGGTGCGCGAGGCCGGCTATCACATCGTCTTTGACGCCACTCATTCCGTGCAGCGGCCCGGTGGCACGGGCGATTCCACCTCCGGCGATGCCGCCCTCGCTCCCGTCCTCGCGCGGGCCGCGCTGGCCGCGGGTTGCGACGGCATTTTCATGGAAGTGCACGAGAATCCAGCGCGCGCCCTTTCCGATGGACCGAACCAGATTCCGCTAAAGGATTTGCCGAAGCATCTGCGCATGTTTAAAGCTATCCATGCTGCGGTTTCGTAGCGCGCTGCCGATCTCCCGGAGCGTGCGTTTTAGCCTTCTTCTCATCCTCGCCGGCAGCGTTTTCGTTTCCCCAGCCCGCGCGAAAAAGCCGAAGAAGTCTCCCACCCCGCCGGCCGAGAAAGAGGAGCTTGGTTTAAAAAACATTCCGCTCACCGTCGGGCACGCCGCCAAAGGGTTGGTCTTCCCGAATTACGATCTCAACGGCCATCTGCTCGGTCGGTTTGAAGCCGGCACCGCCAGCCGCATCGACGAGCAACACGTCCATTTTACCGATCTCAAAATGCTCACCTACGACGAACACGAGAAACCCGATTTCAAGGTCGATATGTCCGACGCCGTCCTCAATCTCGACACGCGCGTGATCGAATCGAAGCAGCGCACCAAAATCAAACGCGCCGACTTCGAAATCTCCGGCGACGCCATGCGCTTCAACACCGGCACGCACGACGGCACGCTCACCGGCAATGTGCACATGACCCTGTACAACCAATCGCAGCTCACCGGGAAACCAAAATCATGAAGCGGCTTCTCCCTCTTCTCTTCGCCGCGCTCGCGACCACCGCCCTGCGTGCGCAAACCCCGACGGCCCCGGCTCCCGCCGTCGCAGCCAGCCCGGGAAAAGGCGACGCCGCCGTGACCACCCAGATCTACGCCGACGAAGCTTCCTTCAACACCGAGAAACGCCTCGGCATCTTCACCGGCCACGTCCGCGTCTTCGATCCGCGCTTCAACATCCAATCCGACAAGCTCACCGTAAACATTCACAAAACCGAAAGTGAAGGCCTCGAAAAAGCCATCGCCGAAGGCCACGTCGGCGTCGTCCGCGACAAGCCCGACCCGAAAGGCGGCCCGCCCTCCAAGGCCATCGGGCTGGCCGAGAAAGCCGTCTACACTTCCTCCGATGGCAATGTCGAGCTGACCGGCAGCCCGCGCGTCCAGCAAGGCCTCGACACCCACATTGCGACCAGCCCATCCACCGTCATGATCCTGAACGAAAACGGCCAGCTCACCACCCACGGGCCGAGCCGGACCGAGATCCGGCAGGAAGCCTCGCCCAACCCAGGCGCCTCCCCGGCAGCGGCGGTCCCGGCCGCGCCCCCGAAGCTGAAAGAGCCAAAACAAGAGCGCGCCATCGTCCCGCGCCCGCCGAAAAAGCGATGAGCGCCGAGACCGCCATCCGCCCGGCTCCCGCCTCCGTCAGCCCGGCGCCCGAGAAGACCCGCCAGGTCCTGGAGACGTCGGGCCTGGTGAAAATTTATGGCGGCCGCGCCGTCGTCAACGGGATCGATCTGCTCGTCGGCCCGGGCGAGATTGTGGGATTGTTAGGCAAAAACGGCGCCGGCAAAACCACCAGCTTTTACATGATCGTCGGCCTCGTTAGGCCAAACCTCGGCCAGGTCTTCTTCTCCGGCACGGACGTGACCGATTATCCGATGTACAAACGCGCCCGGCTCGGCATGGGCTATCTGCCCCAGGAAGAGTCGATCTTCCGCAAAATGACCGTCGAACAAAACATCATGGCGATCCTCCAGACCATGCCCTTGAGCAAAAAAGAGCGCCGCCACCGTTGCGAAGAACTGCTCCACCAATTCGGCATCGAGCGTATCGCCAGGAACACCGCGCTCACCCTCAGCGGCGGCGAAAAACGCCGCCTCACCATCGCTCGCTCCCTCGTCACCCGGCCGAAACTCCTCATGCTCGACGAACCCTTCAGCGGCGTCGATCCGATCGCCGTCTACGACGTCCAGCAACTCGTGGTCAACCTGCGCAAGTCGGGCCTCGCCATTCTTATCACCGACCACAACGTCCGCGAAACCCTCTCCATCGTCGATCGCGCTTACCTCATCGACGAAGGCCGCGTGGTCAGCCAAGGGACCAAGGATTTCCTGATCAACGACCCGATCAGCCGCCAGCTTTACCTCGGCGAACGCTTTCAGATGTAAACCAAAGGAGCCATGCAAACCGCCAACGCCCATCCCAACGTCAAAGTCACCGGCCGCCACCTCGTCATCACCGACGCGATCAACGAATACGCCACCCACAAAATCGAAAGCCTCCATCTCGATTACCCCAAGATCATCGAGGCTCACGTCATCCTCGGAGTCGAGAAATACCGGCACTGGGCCGAAGTCGTGCTCATTTGCTCGAACCACATCACCATCGAAGCCCGCGAAGAAACCGACGACCTCTACGCCGCCATCGACGCGGTCATGAGCAAAATCGCGCGGCAGATGCGGAAGTATAAAACCCGCCTCATGCGCCGCCATCGCCCGCGCAAAGAAGACATCCGGCATCTCGAAGAAACCATCCTCAACCCGGAGCCAATCGAAGGCGACGAAACCGGTGACGACCACGGCCACGCGGTCGTGCGGACCGAGCGCATCTCGCTCAAACCGATGTTCGTCGACGAAGCGGTCCTGCAACTGGAGATGTCGGCCAGCCGGCAGTTCATCGTCTTCATGAACGCGCGCAGCACCCTGGTCAACGTCCTTTACCGGCACAAAAACGGCGACTTCGGCCTGATCGAACCGGCGCCGCGAGATCGTTAGGCGCGGCAGCGCAGCCGCTACCCGTGACTCAGCTCGCGCGTATGGGACAGATCCCGCCGATAGGCACTGATTAAACGCGGCGCAGTCGTCCCCTCGGCGACCCGCTCCCATTCGTCGATTCTTAAGCCCGAACGCTGCGAAAAAGATATGAATTGAGAGTCACACGAAAAAGCTGGGCGCTCTGTCATCCCGAGGCTGGCGCAGCGCGCCGAGGGATCTCGCGGTTGCTCTGATGGGCACATTTACTCTGGAGAACGACGCCGAGACCTTGCGCGAGATCCCTCGCCGTCTGCGCGGGCTCGGGATGACAGAATGTGAGTGGGCGTGTGAACGCAAAGCGGCCTCAGGGTTGAACGCTAATTAAACGCTCTACCGGGGCGAGAGATTGAGAAGATAGCCCTCGATCTTTCCCCGTTCTGCGACAATCCGATCTTCGTTAGGCAACCTCATGGTCCGTCAAGCCAAGGCCAGGCCGGCAGGACCGATTCCTCCATGCCGCGGGGAAAGGTCGGGAAGCGCGGCCGCCAGCCGAGGGCCCGCAGCCTGTGGTTGCTCACGCGTTTGTTGCTCGCGCCGCGTTTGCGCGGAGCGGCTTCGTCGCTCACCCGCGGGAGCGGGTGGCCCAGCTTGCCCGCCAGCCATTCGTAGGCCGCGCGTTGCGCGAGCGGTTCGTCGTCGGCCACATTGTAGATTTGTTCGTTAGGCGAACCGTTCGCAAGGAGGAGCAGAGCCGCCGCGATATCGTCGCGGTGAGCGTGGTTGAGTATCCGCTCGCCCGCCCCGTCCAGCCGGGCCTCGCCGGCCAGGAATTTGCGCAGCAAAGCAGAGCGGCCCGGACCGTAAATGCCCGCGAGCCGGGCGATCGTGCCGCCGTTTTGCCGCACGAATTCTTCGGTTTCCCGCAGAATCCTGCCGGTCTCTGGGGCCGGTTCCGCCGGGCTTTCCTCGTCCACCAGGGAGCCGTCCTTCTGCGCATACACCGAGGTGCTGCTGGTAAAAATAAAATGCGGCGCTTGCAACACTTCGATCAGGTTGCGCGCACCTTCCAGGTAGACTTTTCGGTAAGCCGAAGCGCCGCCCCCGCCCGAGCTGGCGCAATGAATCACCGCATCAAACTTCGCCCGCGCCGCCTCGACCGCGGCGCGCTCGGAAATATCGACCGCTCGACCAGGATACGGCCGCGACTCCTCGCTGGCCGATCTCATCCAGCCTTCCACCTCCCAACCGGCGGCCTGAAAAATTTCCGCGGTGGCGGCGCCAACGTAGCCGCAGCCCGCGATCAAGACCCGCCTCATCAGTGGGCCAGGGAGGTGATCTCGATTTCTTCGAAAACGTCAGGCTGCACGGCCCGCAGTTGTTTCAGCCGGATGAGTTCGAGCAGGGCAAGAAAGGTCACCACGATCTCCACCCGCGAAGCAGCCCGCACGAAGAGCTCGGAGAAACGAAGCGATTGCCCGCCGCCGAGGCATTGCAGAATCCACTCGATCTTATCCGACACGGAATAATTCTCGCTGAAGATCTCGCGTAAATCCTCCTGCGCATCGAGGCGTTTGAGGACGTTCTGGAAGGCGTTGATAAGCTGGAAAATTCCCACTTCGCCCAGTCGCATCGGGGCTGCCGGGGTCATCCCTTCGCCGACCCGCGCGAAGATGCGCTCCTGCTCGAGCGCGCGCGTCTGCAATTGGGCGGCTGCTTCCTTGAACTTTTTGTATTCGATCAACTGCCGGATCAAATCCCAGCGCGGATTGTCCTCTTCGACGTCTTCTTCGGGCGGCTGCTGATCGACCGGGAGCAGGCTGCGGCTTTTTAGATAAATCAGGTTCGCGGCCATGACCACGAACTCGCCCGCGACGTCGATATTCAGCTCTTTGAAAGCCTGGAGATACTCGAGGTATTGCTTAGTAATGCGCTCCAGGGAGATGTCGTAAATGTCGAGCTCGTCGCGCTTGATCAGGTAAAGAAGGAGATCGAGCGGGCCCTCGAAAATCTCGAGGCGCACTTTGTATTCGGTCTCCATAAAGGGAGGGCGACTTTAACGGAATGGAGGGACGTTGTCATGCTGGAGGGACGGGCTCTGTCCCGTCCCCGGTGCAGATTCGGGGACGACACAGAGGTCATCCCTCCAGCTTCACGCGATTCCAGACCTCATCGAGGCCGGCGAGACCGACTTCGCCGAGCATTTTCCCCTGCGCTTTCAAATCCGTTTCCATAGCGTGGAAGCGGATGATGAATTTTTCCGTCGCCGCGGCCAACACCGTTTCCGCTTCGAGCCCCTGTTTTCGGGCCAGGTTTACGACGGAGAAAAGGAGATCGCCCAGCTCTTCGGCGACCGCGCTCGGATCGCCCTCCGCCAGGGCTTCCTTGGTCTCGCCCAGTTCTTCCTCCACCTTGGCCATGACCTCGCCGATTTCGCTCCAATCGAAACCGACTCGCGCCGCTTTCGTCTGCGTTTTTTGGGCCAGGAGCAAAGCGGGCAAAGCTTTGGTGAGGCCGCTGAAATAAGGCGCGCCGGCCGCGTTCTTTTCCGTGCGCTTGATCGCATCCCATTGTTGCAGAACCGCGCCGGTGTCGCGCGCGGCGCTTTCCCCGAAGACATGCGGGTGCCGCCTAACGAGTTTGTCGCCGATCTCGCGCGCCACCTCGTCGATGGTGAAGCGGCCCTCTTCGCTCGCGATCTGAGCGTGCATGACCACTTGCAGAAGGAGGTCGCCCAGCTCTTCGCGCAGGTTGGCGTCGTCCTGCGCGCGAATGGCCTCGGCCACTTCGTAGGTCTCCTCGAGCAAACCCGGGACTAACGAGGCGTGGGTTTGCTCGCGATCCCAGGGACAGCCACCGGGCGCGCGCAGCCGGCGCATGATCGCGCAGAGCCGCTCGAAGGAAGGGTTGATGGTTGTTGGATGATGGTTGATCGAGGAAGCGCTCTCCACGCCTTTCCATCAACCATCAGCGATCAACCATCAGCGATCAACCATCAACCTCCCCTCAGATCCTCCAGAGCGAGCGATGGCTGCTGAACTCGGAGATTTCGCCGGACGTTTTCTTGCTCACGTAAATGGTGATGCCGATGACGGAGACGATGGTGCCGACGAAAATAATGGCCACGACCCAGGAGGGAATGTAGCCCACCCGAAGAGCCCGATAAAACGCGCCCACGCTCTCGATCGGCTCGGCCGCGTGCAGGAAGATTTTCATCACCCAGGCGATCATGATGAGGATGAAAATGAAGACGTAATTGCGTTTCAAACGGCGCCCGACGGCGTCGAGTTTGCCGATTTTGAACGAGGGCAAGATGAGATCTTCGCAGACCAGTTTTTTCCATTCGCCCTGCAGGAGGTTGCGGTTCCCCGTAATGATGGGGACGAGAAAATGCGCTTCGAGCATGCGCACGCGCGCGCGGAAAGCGTCGTAAAAACGGTACCGGCGCGCCTCGATCCAGAGCATCATCCAGACGATCGCGAGATTAAAAAAGAAGATGAGATGGGGCACGCCCGCGTTCGAAAAGGCGATCGTGATGATCGCGGTGCTGCTCGTCACCGCCCAATTCGTGGTCGTGTCGAGCCGGGTGCGCCAGACCATGATCCGGCCCATTTCCGCCCGGTAAAAATGGGACATGGCATTGACGTAGCCGGCATCGTAAAGGCTGTCCGCGGGATGGAGCGGGGCCTCGGGAGGCGCGGAGTGGGGTTGAGATTCGGTGGCCACGATGCTGGGGGAATGATTCGACAAGGCGCGCGCGGGCGTCAATCTATCAATTCGCGCATGCTCCCAGTTTTGCTCACCGATCTTTTTTCGGAAAAACATCTCGTCCTCGATCTGCGCGCCACGACCGCCGGGGAAGCGATCTGGGAGATCGTCGAGCGCCTGCGCGGAAGCGGCGAGCTGCGCGAAGCGGAACCTTTGTTCGACCTCGTGATGGAGCGCGAACAAAAAAGCTCGACCGTGGCCAACGTCGGCGTCGCTTTTCCCCACGCCCGGACCGATCTGGTCGAGCAAATCGTCCTCGGGATCGGGCGCAGCGCGGCCGGCGTGACCTTCGCCGGGAGCGCCGATTTGGTGCACCTGATCTTCGTCATCGCCGTGCCGCAACAAATGGTGAACGATTACCTCATCTGCGTCGGCGCCCTCGCCCGCCTCTTGCAAAGCGCCTCGCGGCGCGAAGGACTGCTGGCCGCGGCCACGCCGGCGGAGTTTTTCGAAACGTTAGGCGGGGAGTGAATCCTAGAGCGCGGCCTAACGACTTAGCTCTTCCACGGCCGGGGCGGCGAGGACCGGTTGCGCGCGTTGTTGGTCGGGCGCCGATTCGCACTGGCGGTAATACCAACGATGCAGCCGGTGCGGCGAGCAGCCGCACTTGTAGAGCACGATGAAGAGGCCGTTCTGCAGTGAGGTGCGCCAGGCGCCGCGCCGCAAATGCCGCCGGTCCGACGATTCCACCGGCGGATCGAGCACCGCAACCCGGCCGCCCCGGCGCAGGCGCCGGGAAAATTCCATGTCTTCCATCAGCGGGATGGGCGCGAAACCGCCCAGCGCGACGAAGTTCTTCCGCCGCACGAAGATCGATTGATCGCCGAAAAAAGTGCCGCCGTGCCGGCTGCGGAAGCGGGCCACTTTCTCCAGCCAAAGAAGATGGGGATGGCGCCCATCGAACTTGCGGTGAAAGGCGCCGCCGATCACGGCCGGAGCGCGCAGGGCAACAGTGATGGCGGCGAGATGCGCCTCCGTCAGCAGGGTATCGGCGTGATGAAAAATAACCGCCTCACCGCTCGCCCGCGCGGCGCCTAAATTCATTTGCGTCCCGCGATTCGGTTCCGCCGCACGCACATACAGCGCGCCCGCGGCCCGGACCAACTCCTCCGTGGCGGGGTCGCCGGAAGCATCGACCACGATGATTTCGTGGAGGTTTCTCAGCCTAACGAGTAAAGGAAGCAACCGGCGCAGGTTGGCTTCGTCGCGCCAGGCGGGGACGACGACACTGATCCGCAACGGACCGCCCGCGGGTCCGCTCACGAGGAGGATTTGTCGAGCAGCCGGTTGCGCGCGCGATCGAGGGCGCGCCGCTCGCTCGCGGTCAGGCTGGCGATGCCGGACTTGGAAATTTTATCGAGCACGGGATCGATCGATTCGTAGACATCCTCCGGCTCGACGACCCGGCGGGGAGAGGTGCGGGGGACGACGCGAAGCGCGCGTTTCGAGCTCAAACGGGAAGGCCATTCGCGGAGCCATTCCCACTCCGGCCCGACCCCGCGCAACTGCACAAAAACACAGGCCATGCCCGCACTCAGCCAGAGCACGACCAGCTCCGACCAAACGTGGTAGGAGAGCAGTTGGAGTGAGTAAAGGCCGGTTAAAATGAGGGCGATCCATTTAACCGGGACGCGCAGAAACATTTCCACGTTGGGATAGATCGCGGCGAAAGCGATGAAGATGCCGAAGTGAATCGTGCCCGAGCCGGCCAGCGCGGTCGGCTGCCACAGACCCCAGAGCAGGAGCAGCAGCGGCGGCGCGAAAAGGAGCAGCGCGTAGAGCGCGAGGAAGGCGCGCCGGCCGATGAAGCGTTCCACTTCGCGCCCGAAGGCGAAGAGCAGATACATCTCGATCGCAAACCAGATCAGGGCCGATGGCGGATGGACAAAGGCGTAAGTCGCGATCTGCCAGAGGCGCCCGCCATGCAGCACCTCGCTGCTGTTGAACATGAGTAAATCGAGCACCCCGCCCGCGCCGAAAGCGACGAGGAAGCAGCCCAGAATCATGCACGCGACATGCACGATGAGAAGGAGGGTGGTGACGTGAATCGGATAGCGGCCCACCCAACCGACCGGCTGATAATCATCCGAGGTCACGACGCCGAACATACCTGACATTAAACGGTGCGGCCTCGCCCAACGCAAGCGGAGGATGGCGGCGCGGCCCGGCGGTGAGAACGCTGAGATTTTTCTTGGCCAACCGGCCGAAGCGTTCAAATTGAAGGTTCCCTCGCGTCGCCGCGGGGATTACCTATGGAAAATATCGCGCCGGCCCTTTCGCCGCCCAGTGGCCTGGGCGAAAATAAACCCGCCCACAAAGCGGTCCTCGCTTGGGTGAAGGAAGTCGCTTCTCTGACCAAGCCGGAAAACATTTTCTGGTGCGACGGCTCGGTAGCGGAGAACGATTATCTGCTCGGCGAAGCCTGCCGGCAGGGCGTTCTGATCCAGCTCAACCAGGAGAAGCGGCCCGGCTGTTACCTGCATCGCTCCAACCCGAACGACGTCGCGCGGGTCGAGCAGTTTACCCTTATCTGCACCCCCACCGAGGAAGAAGCCGGCCCGACCAACCATTGGGCCGATCCGGCGGAGACCTACAGCAAGCTCCAAGGCATGCTCAAAGGCGCCATGGCCGGCCGGACCATGTTTGTCGTCCCCTACATCATGGGCCCGGCGGAGTCGCCCCTGGCCAAGGTCGGTTACGAGATCACCGATTCCATCTATGTCGTCCTGAGCATGCGCATCATGACCCGGATGGGCGCGCAAGCTTCCGAGCTGCTCGGCGAAGATCCTGACGCGGAATTCAATCGCGGCGTTCATTCCCTGCTCGACCTCGACCCGGAGCGGCGCTGGATCTGCCATTTTCCACAGGATAACGCCATCATCTCGGTCGGCTCCGGCTACGGCGGCAACGTCCTCTTAAGCAAGAAATGCCTCGCCCTGCGCATCGCTTCCTACCTCGCGAAAAAGCAAGGCTGGCTCGCTGAACACATGCTCATCCTCGGGATCGAATCGCCGGCAGGGAAAAAGCATTACGTGGCCGCCGCTTTCCCGAGCGCCTGCGGGAAGACGAATTTCGCCATGCTCATCCCGCCGAAACATTTCGACGGCTGGAAAATCACCACGGTGGGCGACGACATCGCCTGGATGCAGATCGGCGAGGACGGCCGGCTCTACGCGGTCAATCCGGAGAACGGCTACTTCGGCGTGGTGCCCGGGACGAGCTATGCCTCGAACCCCAACGCCATGCGCTCGATCGAGCGCGACACGCTCTTTACGAATGTCGCGCTGACCGATGACGGCGACGTCTGGTGGGAAGGTAAGGACGGGGAAAAACCGGCGCACGCCATCGATTGGCGGGGGAATGATTGGACGCCGGATTCGAAGGAAAAAGCGGCCCATCCGAACAGCCGTTTCGCCGTCCCCATGCAAAATAATCCGGTGCTCGATCCGGAGGTGGAAAATCCCAAAGGCGTGCCGATCAGCGCGATCATTTTCGGCGGGCGGCGGAGCGACACCATGCCGTTGGTCTTCCGCGCCTTCGACTGGCAGCACGGCGTCTACGTGGGCGCGACCATGGCCTCGGAGACGACCGCGGCGGCGGCCGGCGCGGTCGGGAAAGTGCGGCGCGATCCCATGGCGATGCTGCCGTTTTGCGGCTACAACATCGGGGATTATTTCCGGCACTGGCTCCGCATTGGGCCTCGCCTAACGAATCCGCCGCTGATTTTTCACGTCAACTGGTTCCGCAAAAACGCCGAGGGAAAATTCCTCTGGCCCGGTTTTGGCGACAACATGCGGGTGTTGAAATGGATGATCGACCGCTGCGAGAATAAAAGCGGCGCGCAGAAAACAGCGATCGGCTGCATCCCGCGGCCGGAAGATTTGGATCTGGACGAACTCGAAGGGGTGACCCCGGAGATGCTGGAAGAGCTGCTCGCGGTGAAGCCGGAGGAATGGGAAAAGGAGCTGGCCGGCCAGAAGGAATTTCTCGAGTCGCTCCAGCCGGGCGTGCCCGACGAACTGCTCGAGGAACAGAAGAAGCTGGCCGAGCGGTTGAGTCGTTAGGCTGGGGCGCGGCCGCCGTTAGTCTCTTTCCGGCGCTCCGTCGGCATCTTTTCTTGGCGTTCGTCCCTGGAGGCGTCCTGCGTTTACTGCCCCCCGCTCCCATGTTGTCATCCCGAGCCCGCGGAGACGGCGAGGGATCTCACGCAAGGTCTCGGCGTCCGGCTCCAGAACGGACGGACCCATCAGAGCAACCGTGAGATCCCTCGGCGCGCCGCGCCAGCCTCGGGATGACAGAGCGCCGAGCTTTTTCGCGAGACGCTGAACCCTCCCTGGGAGACGCGAGGGTGGGTTTCGCTGCTCTGGTTCCGTGGGCTTGGTTTCCCGGTTGATCTCCCGCACAATCTGCGAGCGAGCGGCGCGCAGACTGCACGCCGCGACGGGCTGACAGCCCGTCGTCCCCAGAGTGTTTTCCGCGCTGCCTCCCGCGCTTCGCAGAGAAGCGTCTACAGGTGGGCGCGCGCGAATGACGCGCGAATTACTGCTCGTCGCCTCGCAGCGCGGGGCGCCCTCACTAATAGGCGGATGCCGGCGGCACGACCAACTGCACGAACGTCCGCACGATGATGCCGCATTCCAGCATCAGGTTCCAATTCTCCAGATATTCCAGGTCGCAGGCCACCCGGTTCTCGATGTCTTTGCTGGTCTGCGCTTCCCCGCGGAAACCGCGCACCTGAGCCAGCCCAGTGATCCCCGGTTTCACAAAAGTGCGCACTTGATAGCTCGCCATCAGGCGCGCGAATTGTTCGTTATGCTCGAGCAGATGGGGGCGCGGCCCGACCGTGCTCATCTCGCCCCGGAGGACATTCCAGAATTGCGGGACCTCGTCGATGCTCAGTTTGCGAAACCATTTGCCTAACGGATAGACACGGTCGTCTTCCGAGGTGGCCTGGCGCGCGAGATCGTGGTTTTGCGGATGCATGGTGCGGAATTTCAGGATCTTGAAATGGCGGTTTTGAATCCCGGCCCGGACCTGCCGGTGAAAGAGCGGCCCGGGAGATTGCAGCCGTTGCGCGAGCCAGACGAGGAGAGCGAGCGGCGGGAAAATCACCAGCATGATGGGCAGGGCAAACAGGATATCGAGCGTGCGCTTGAAGGCGCGGTTGAGCGGGTTCTCGAGCGGCTCTTCGCGCAGGCCGATAAAGCGGAAGCCGTCATCTTCGAAGTGGATGACGGGGTGGCTCAATTTTTCCTCCAGATCGCTCACGATGAGGAGCCGCACCCCGAGCTGGTCGCAAATCGTGATGACCTCGCGGTTGGACTCGGTGAACTGCGGGAATTCGAGCATGATCACCTGGGTGACGCCCTGCTCCTGGATGGTCTGGCGGAGGATGTCGGTGCCGCCGAGGACGGGGATTTTATCCTCGGTGCAATCGAGCGGTTCCTCGCAAATGATGCCGACCGTGCGCAGGCCGACATCGGCTTTGCGCCGGAGCCAGCCGCGCAGTTGCGCGGCCTTCGCGGTCGAGCCGACCAGGAGGGTTTTTTCGTCGCGCAGGCCGAAGATTCCCTGGGCCAGAAAATGCGGCAGAAAATGGTGGGAGAAGAGCAGGGCGACGTAGAGCCAGGGGACGAAGTTGAAGAAGAAAATACGCGAGATGAAGGCGTCCTTCGCCGCGATGAGATAAAGGACGAGGGCGCCGACACTGGCGATGGTCTGCCGGAGGGCGAGCCGATGCTGGCGGAGCAGCTCGGCCTGGAGGAAGAAATTTTTCGACCCCTCACGGCTGAGCGATTCGGAGAGAATCCCGATCACCAGCATCATGCAATAGGTGCCGTAACTGCCGGGCGTGAGGCGTCCGCCGGGCGAATAGAAGGTCACCATCACCCAGACGCCAAACCAAAAGAGCGCGCCTACGATGACGAGCTGGCAGAGCAGAAAAACCCAATACAATCCTTGCGTGCGCTGGGTGAGCATGTTTATCGAGAGATCAGTCTACCAATGAGTTGCACGAGGGTCGCGAAGTTACCGTTTTTTGCCGGATGGAGTTTCGTCCCTGCCGGGAGCCACCTCGCTGTAGAGCTATTCATATACCACGACGCTCTGGATTGATGCAAAAACCGCGCCGCTCACGACAGGCCAGCCCGCTCGCGGAGGGCGGCGCGGCGGCGAGCTGGGCTGCTTTCGCTTTGCCCCTGGTTGTGGCCTTCGGCTCTTTCCTCGGCGGCTCCACCCAGCGCTGGGCGGAAGGGATCGTTCTGGCTGGCTTCGGCCTGCTGCTGCTTGCGCGACCGCCTCGCATTTCTCTCGGGCCGGTTCTCAATACGCTCGCGCTCCTCTTTCTCGCCCTGGCCGCGACCGGTTTTCTCCCCGCGAACTGGTTCCACCAGCCGGCCTGGCGCGTCGCGCTCACCCGGGATTTCGGGCTGCAACTCCCGAGCACCCTGAGCGTGCAGCCGTGGCTGACCCTTGATAGTTTCGTCACCCTGCTCGCCGGCCTGGCCTGGCTCTATTACGTCGCCACCCTCGACGCCGATCTGCGCGATATCCGCCGGGCCGCGCGGATTTTTGCCGGGAGCATGATCGCGCTCGCGGCCCTCTGCATCGTCCTCCATCTCCGGCAGCGCGCTCTCCCCTTCTGGCATAACGTGCGCAACTTCGGCCCCTACCCAAATCGCAACCAGACCGGCGACCTTTTCGGCATCTCCACCCTCATCGTCCTGGCCTGCATGCAGGATGATTTCCGCCGCGATCGCAAACGCTGGATCGTCTGGCTGGCCGGAGCCGGCCTGCTCGTCGCCGCCCTCATTCTCGACTTCTCGCGCGCCGGCATTCTCATCCTCGTCATCGGGGTGGCGGCCTGGCTGGCCCGGCTCGCCTTCCGCAAATGGACCGGCGGAGGCGTGGCCGTCGCGGTCTCGGTCCTCCTTCTCCTGCTCGCCGGCCTGCTCCTTTTCGGCGGGGAAACGATCGAGCGCTTTCACCTCCGCATCGGGAGCGAAGAAGGGGTCACCTCCGATTTTCGGTGGCTCATTTTTCGCGATGTCTGGACGATGATTCACGCTTCGCCCTGGCCCGGACTGGGCTTGGGGAATTTCGAAAGCGTCTTCGCCCTTTTCCGCGACATCTCGCGCGGTGTCACCCGCTCGCTCCATCCGGAAAGCGATTGGCTCTGGCTCTGGAGCGAGCTCGGGCCGCTCGGCGTCGCTCTCGTCCTCGGGGCGTTTCTTCTTTTCGTTAGGCGGGTGTTTCCCCTGGCCGAGGGGAGCAATCAGCGCCTCCGCTACGCTGCCCTGGTCGGCGCCGTGCTCTTCGCCCTGCACGGGTTGGTCGACGTCTCGGGGCATCGTTTCGGCACTTATTTGGCGGGCACCTTTCTCCTCGGCCTCGCCCAATTTCGCCCGGCCGAAAGCCCTCCGCGCGGCTGGCCGGCGCTCGTTTTTCGCCTCGCTGGCGTCCTCTTTCTCATCCTCGGGCTCGGCTGGTTCGTGGCCTGGCGGCGCGATCTTTCCTGGCCCGGCTACCTCGGCGTGACCAACGCCAAACAGGCCGCCGCCTTCGCCAACCGCGGCCATCGTTATGCCGAGGGAGTGGCCGCGGCCGATCGCGGCCTCCATTGGGCGCCGCTCGACTGGCAACTTTACTTTATCCGCGGCGTCGCCCGTGTCGGCCTGAAAGAGCCCCCGGCCGAAGCCCTGGCCGACTTCCGGCGAGCCCGTTTCCTTGAGCCGAGCGCCGCCCAGTTGCCCTTCGAGGAAGGGCGCGCCTGGCTTGGCTCGCAACCGGTTTATGTGCTCACCGCCTGGCGTGAAGCGCTCCGCCGCCGCACCACCGATCCGGCCGGGCTTTACTCCCTGATGTTTCCGCTGGCCAAGGAATTCGACGTCCGGGTGCTGCCGGGCCTGCGCGATCTCGCCGCCGGCCAGCCCAGCCTAACGATCACCCTCCTGGAAAATCTGCCCGGAAAAGATTTTGCGGCGGCGCTGCAGGATTTACGGACACGCGACCCTGCCCTCGAGCAGTTCGATGCCGCCCAAAAAACGCGCCTCTTCGCCCTCTGGTCGGAACGCGATTCCCTCGACGATCTCGTCCGGGCGGTTGGGGCGCAGCCGGAATGGGAGCAATTCGCCTGGCCCGGACTGGCCCGTTGGTACGCCCAAAAAGGTGAGTTCGAGAAAGCCTGGGAACTCGTTAGGCAACATGCCGTCGCCCCGCCCCTGCCGGCCGCGCCCGGAGCCGTCTCGCTGCCAGAGCTCGAGCAAAAATTCTACGCCAACCCGAACGATTACGCCGCCGGATACGCGCTCTATCAGGCGCAGTGGCAGGCCGGCCGGAAGAGCGACGCCCTCGCCACCGCGCGGCATTTTACCGCCCAACCGCAGGCCCCCGCCTATTTTTACTACCTCCAGGCCCAGGCCTGGGCGGATCAGGAAAATTGGGAACGGGCCTGGCAATCGTGGCACGCCTTCCAGGAAGCCCGCCCCATTCGTTAGGCGACGATCGCTTGCTTGCCGACGGCTACGTGCGGAGAGGAAGTCAGCCACCTTGACTGACTCGGGAGGCTTCCACCTGGAATTTGTTTAGTTAGAACTCATTCCGGTCGGCGTGCTGCGTTCACTGTCCACTCTCATTTTGTCATCCCGAGCCGCGTAGACGGCGAGGGATCTCGCGCAAGGTCTTGGCGTCCGGGTCAAAGAAGATGACCCCATCAGAGCTACCGTGAGATCCCTCGGCGCGCTGCGCCAGCCTCGGGATGACAACGCGCCAAGCTTTGCCTGGGACGCGAAACGGATATCCAGCCGGCGTGGCTGAGCCGACCGGACGTTAAGCGCGCGGTTCCTCCCAGCGGGCGAGGGATTCCTCGTGAAAATGCCGCCGGCGCCGCAGCAGCCGCGGGAGCGCCCCGTATTTAGGGCTAAACAGATAAGCCAGAAAAAAGATCAGCCCGAGCATCAGGACGATGCAGGCGCCAGACGGCAGATTGAGCCAGTAAGAAACAAACAATCCCGCGCAGGAACCGAACATCCCGATCAAGCCGCCGCCCCAAAACATCGCCGCGAACGAATCGGAGCAGAGATAAACCGTGGCTGCCGGCGCGATCAGCATGCCGAGGGCGAGGATCACGCCAACCGCCTGGAGCGAAGCAATCATGGCCAGGACGAGCAGGGCCATGAGGAGATAGCCTAACGATTTCACCCAGACGCCCTGAGTGGCGGCGATGGTCGGCTGAAAAATAAGGAGGAGGAGCGGTCGTTGCAGCAAAACCAATAAGGGCAAAACGACCAGGCTGATCAAATAAATGCCCCAGAGATCGGCGTTGGCCAGGCCGAGGATGTTGCCGAAAAGATAATGGCTAACGTTGACCTGGGCCGGCGAGAAACTGAGCAGAACCAAGCCTAACGAAAAAGCGCAGGCGAAGAGAAGCCCGAGCGAAGTGTCTTCTTTGATGCGCGAGCTGCCGGAAATAACCTGCACGCCGAGGGCGACGAGCAGCGCGGCGACGAGCGCCCCGAGAAAGAGACTGCCGGGCGCGAGCCCAAAAAGCAGCAGGGCCACCGCCACGCCCGGGAGCAGCGAGTGGGCCATGGCATCGGCCATGAGAGCGAGCCGGCGCAGGACGACGAAAGCGCTGAGCGCGCCATTGGTGAAGCCGATGAGGGCGCAGCCAAAAAGCGCGCGCTGCATGAACTCGTGCTGGAAAGGTTCGAGCAGCCAGTTCATTTGCCTAACGACTCCCGCGCTCCGGAAAAAATCTGCGTGCCAAAGGTGCGCTCGATGTTTGCCTCGGTGAAGACTTCCGCCGTTTCTCCAAAAGCGATCAGCTCGCCATTAAGGAAAATAACCTGATCGAAAAGTTCCGGGACGGATTTCAGATCGTGATGCGCGGCGATGACCAGATGGCCCGCCTCGGACAAGCGCTGGAGGGTTGCGCCTAACAGTTCCTGGGCCGGCCGATCGAGCCCGGTGAACGGTTCGTCGAGGAGAAAAACGTGGGCGTTTTGGGCGAGCGAGCGGGCGATGAAAGCGCGCTGCTGCTGCCCGCCGGAGAGCGCGCTGATCTGGCGGTCGGCCAGGTCCTCGAGATCGATCGCGGCGAGCGCGGCCTCGACCGCGCCAGCGTCGGCTGCTCCGAAAGGCCGCCACCAACTCGTTTGCAGGTAACGACCCATTTCCACCAGCCCGCGCACGGTCACGGGAAAATCCCAGTCGATCGTGCTCCGTTGCGGCAGGTAGGCAATCTCCGCGGCCGCCGGGGTGGCGCCGTGCCCACCGAAATTGACCGACCCCGTGGTCAGCGGGACGAGCCCGACGAGGGCTTTGAAAAGCGATGTCTTGCCGGCGCCATTCGGCCCGAGCAAGGCGACCCGATGACCGCAGGCCAGAACCAGATCGAGATGATGAATCGCGGGCACCCGGCGGTAGGCCACGGTCAGATCCTTGATCACGAGCTCGTGCTTCATGGGGTCGGGAGAAAAGTGAGCACGTCATTCACGCGGCGGGTTCCCCACAGGGTCTGTCCAGCGCGTGCCACTTCCAGGCGCACGGCCGTTTCCTGCTCGCCTTCCCAGTTCGCCTCGACCAGCAGATCGATGCCTTCCGGCGGAAAAGGAAGCGCCACTTCCTTCTCGCTCCGGCCGGTCGCGCTTTCGCCTGCCCAGATGATTTTGCCGAGATGGGAGATGGCGAAGTGAAACGGAAACGTCGTCGCGGTGATCGCCAGGTGCACGGAAGCGAGCGGCGCGGCGGACGGGGCCGGACGCACCCTGGCCGGGAGCCGACGATTCGTTAGGCCGCGCAACGGGAGAATCAGGGTGAGCAGGGCCAGAAGGACGAGGCCCGCGCGCAGCAGAGGCGATCCCTTCATCGGTAGGCTAGCGCAGCGCCTCCACGATGGTCGAGACGTTTTGCTCCATCGTCTCCGCGTAGGTTTTCCCCGGGGCGAGCCCGTCGGCGAAGAGCACCCCGCCGATCTTCGCGCCCGTCTCGCGGGTAATTTCTTCGGTCACTTTTGGGTTGAGCGTGCTCTCGACGAAGATCGCTTTGATTCGTTGTTTTTTCATCTCGTCGATCAACTGGGCGACGTGGCGATTGGAGGGTTCGCCCTCGGTATTCGCCCCTTCGATCGCGAAAACGGTGAACCCAAACTCGCGCGCAAAGGCCTGGAAGGCATCGTGCGCCGTGACCAATTTCCGCTGGTCCCGCGGCAGCTCCGCGACTTTGCGTTTCGTCCGGTGCTGCAACTCCGCCAGTCGCCCGAGATAAACCTGCGCGTTCTGCGCGAAGGCGCGCGCCTCCGCCGGGGCGAGCCGGCTGAGCTCGTCGCGGATCAGCCGGGTGGCCGCTTCGACCTGAGGCACGCTGTTCCACCAATGCGGATCGCTCGTTAGGTCAGGGAGATGATCGCCGACCGCGAGCAGCTCGGCCTGACCCCCGCCCGCTTCCTGCAATTTGTCCCGGTAATTTTCGAGCTGGCGCCCGCTCGTCAGGATCAATCGCGCCGCGCTGACCGCGCGCAGATCGGCCGGGGTCGGCTCGTATTCGTGCGGATCGCTCCCGGCCGGAATGAGCCCGGCGACGGCGACGTGGGCGCCCCCGACTTTCCCGGCGATTTCGGTCAGGACGCTGGAAAAAGAAGCGATCCGCAGGCGGTCCGCTGCGGCCGAAGAAAAAGCGGCAAGGAGAATCGCGCCGTGGAGAATCAGTTTTTTCATGAATCGAGATCGCGCTTGCAGTTCTCTACGGTTATGGACGACGGAGCACAACGCCTCCGAGCAAACGCAGGGTCCTACGATCGACTGAACGCAGGGTCCTACGATCGACTGATCGTGGACGCTGGGGAAAGGCGCACGACCGCGTGACCGAGCAGGCGCACATGCTCACGAAGCGCTGCCTGCACGTTGATCGCGATCAGATCGCCAGCCGCCACCGAAATCGTCGGGTCGACCTCGATGGCCACGTCAGCATAAACTTTGTGCCCGACCCAACGCGCCCGCACCTCACGCACGCCCAGGACACCACTCACGTTCGTCGGCGCATGCTCGATCTCCGAGAGAATCTCCGGCTCGATACCGTCGATCAGGCGAATCCAAACGGCCTTCGCCGCATCCTTCACGACGAACAGGATCGCGATGGAAATGCCGATGCCGACGAGCGGGTCGATGATCGGAAAACCGAGAAGCACGCCGGCCACACCGATGAGAACGGAGAGGCTGGTGAAGCCATCCACCCGCGCGTGCTGGCCGTCTGCCACGAGCGCGGCGGAGCCGATTTCCTGACCGACTTTGATCCGGAAAACCGCGACTGCCTCGTTGCCGAGGAAACCGATCACCGCCGCCGCCGCCACCCACCAGAGATAAGTCATCGGCTGTGGCTGAATGATTTTCCGGATCGCTTCGTAGGCCGCGACACAGGCGGAGAAAAAAATAAACAGGACGATGAGCACGCCGGCGACATCCTCGGTTTTTCCGTAGCCGTAGGTGAAGCGGCGGCTGGCCCCGCGTTTGGCTAGCGAGAAAGCGATCCAGAGCGGGATGCTCGTTCCGGCATCGGCGAAATTATGAATCGTATCGGCGAGCAGTGCGACCGAGCCTGAGGCAAGCACAATGGCCAACTGCAGGAGTGCCGTGAGCGAGAGACCGATCAGCGAAATCTTGAGCGCGCGAATCCCGCGCTCGCTCGATTCCATGGTGGAGTCCACTTTCTCGGTGACGCTGTGCGAATGGGCAAAGGTGCCGCGGAACCACCCGAGCAACCCGGATCCGTGGTCGTGCGCGTGATGCTTTCCGTGGCCGGCGTGGCCCGGCGCATCCTCCTGCTCCTCGGAATGTTTGTGCTCCTCCGTTTCCGGAGCCGGGCGCGCCATACCTGGACCATACCCCCACCCCCCTTCCTCCCGCAAACCCATCGCAGGCGCGGGATTAGTTCCTATTTTCTCCTCGCCGCGCCCTGCGAGAGAGGAAGAAAGAGGCTCACAAACATCCGAGCGCCGAGCAGGAAGCCTTACGCGCCCGCTTGCGCAAGATCTCCGGACAGCTGCAGGCCATCGACAAGATGCTGGCGGAAGATCGCGACTGCGCAGATGTCCTTAATCAACTGGTCTCGGCGCGGCGCGGGATCAAGTCGTTGTCGGAAAAGCCCGGGAAAAAGCGCGATCGTTAGGCAATTACGAAGTGGGACAAAAACCCGGCTAAGCGCACGCCGTTTATCTTTTCTCGAGAGGGGCTCTCGCCCTGCGCGGCGCAGCCTGCGGGCCGCCACCGACCGGTCTGGGACTGGCGGCATTTAATAAATGGGCCTTGCCTGACTGTCCGACCGCCATCAAGCTCGTCCCCGTGCGCTGGGATTTCCTTCTGAGCAAGACCGCCAGGTGGCGCGGCTTTCATGCTCTGGGAATCATCGCGGCGTTTCTTTTTACGATCGCCTTGGCGGTTGCGCCGCGACTGCACGAGCAGCTCCACCAACAGCTCGGAGCCGGCCATGAATGCGCCGTCACCATGTTCACCCACGGGAACTTTGCTCGCCTAACGACGGCGGCGCCGACGGTCGCGCCGCTCCAGGTGGTCTGGTCGCCTCTCCCTCTTCCTCCCCAGCTCCCGTCGCTCGCGGAGAACCTCGAGTTTTCTCTGCTCGAGCACGCTCCGCCTTCTCTCGCCTAACGATTGGACCCGAACCGCGCCCCCGGGCGCGGCAGCGTCGCGCGCGCGTTCCGCACGACCCTGCGTCCAAGCGCGCGAACGCTTTCGTGCGAGCTGGAGAGCCTTCCGGTTATTCCGGGAGCAATCAGATGGAGATGAAAAGTGAAGGAATTTTTATAGGCAGGCGACCGTTTTCGCGCAGGCGTCGACCGCGGCGCCTGCGCCTAACGATCGCGTCCCGATTGCGCGAAACGCTGCTGTCGAGCGACAGACGCCACCGGATGAAGGCCGAATGAAACAACTCTTGATACCGATCGCGCTGCTGTGCGGCGCGGGGCGCTTGCTCGCGCAGAGCCCGACGCCTGCGCCTAACGATGTCGAAAGCTTGCGCCAGCAGGTGCAGGCGCTGACCGACATGGTGAAAACCTTGCAACAACAGGTGCAGGATCAACAAGCCACGCTTGCCCAATTGAACCCCAATCCGAGTCCCACGCCGGCCAACGAAACGCCGGCGGCCGCCGCCCCCGCCTTCCCCACGACCGATGAGGCGGTCGTGGCCGGCGCGCCCGAGCCGACTCCGCTACCCGCGACCGTGGCCGCCGCCGCTCCCGCGCCGGTCAACCAGGCTTTCCCTACGACCGACGCCGCCGTCACCGGCCCGACCGAAACGGTCTCCGCGACCGGCGCGGGCGCGGCCTTGGCCGCTCCCCTAACGATCGCGGGGAGCCGGGCCGGCGGCACTTACATGAACATCTCCTTCGATGGGCAATTCGCCTTTGCCTATTCAAGCGATCGCGATCTCGACCGGCTCGAGGTGGGCGACCACGATCCGCTCCAGCGCGGCTTCAACGCGCGCAATCTCGAGCTCGCGCTCGATGGCGCAGTCGATCCTTATTTTGAAGGGTTCGCCAACATCGTGCTCAAGCTCAACAATGACAATGAGACCGAGATCGAAATCGAGGAAGCGTTCCTGCAGACGACCGATTTGCCGTGGGGATTGCAGGTCAAAGCCGGGCAGTTTTTCTCCGCCTTCGGGCGGATCAATCCGACCCATCCGCACACTTGGGATTTTGCGGACGATCCGCTCGTGCACGGAGAATTTCTCGGCTCCGACGGCTTGCGTGGCGTAGGCGCGCAGGTGGCCTGGGCGGTTCCGGTTTCCTGGTATTCGCAGTTTATTTTCGGGGTGCAAAACGGTCGCGGGAACACCGGTTTTTCCTTTCGGAATCCGGGCGCGGACGGCGTCTTTTTCGGCCGCCGCACGACCGATCGCGAGGCGCGCGGCCCGCAGGATTTTGTTTACGTGCCGCGTTGGGAAAATTCCTTCGATGTCAGCCCCACCCAGACGGTGCTGGCCGGGGTTTCCGGCGCCTTCGGGTCGAACGAAACCGGAGCAGAATCGCGGACGCAGATTTACGGCGCGGACCTTCTCTACAAATGGAAATCGCCGCGCGCGGAAGGCGGCTTTCCGTTCGTGAAATGGCAGAGCGAAGCGCTCTATCGCCGCTTCGAAGCGGGCCGGGGGATCGATCAATCGTTTCCGGTGGCGGAGACGTTTCACGATTGGGGCATGTATTCACAGGTCGTCTGGGGTTTTCGCAAAGGCTGGACCACGGGCGTGCGCGGCGATTATCTGCACCTGCAGGATTCCGCTTTTACGGACGATCCCGATCGGCAAAGCCGGGAACGGGTTTCAGCGGATCTGACCTGGTATCCGACGGAGTTTTCGAAACTGCGTTTGCAGTACAACCACGATTTTCTGGAGGAGGACAACTTCTTCTCGGCGCGTCAGGCCGATTCACTTTTCTTGCAGTTTGAATTCATCCTCGGAGCGCACGGGGCGCACAAATTTTGAGGATGAGAGCGGTTTTTTTTGTCATCCCGAGCAGAGCGAGGGATCTCACGGAGAATCGGGTGCGCGCAGGGGTAGAGGACGCGTGGAGTAACCCGTGAGATCCCTCGCGGCGCTCGGGATGACAGGAATGGGAGTTTTAAAAAATATGAGGATACGAAACCTAACGATCATGGCGCTGCTGGGCTGTCTCAGCCTAACGATGGCGCAAAATGCCCAAGCCAAGCTGAAGGTCGTCGCGACGCTGCCCGATTTTGCCGCGATCGCGCGCGATGTCGGCGGGGAAAATGTCGAGGTGACCGCGCTGGCCAAACCAACCGAGGACCCGCACTTCGTGGATGCGCGACCCAGCTTCGTGGTGAAACTGCGGGAGGCCGACGTGCTCATCGACGGCGGCGCCGAGCTGGAAATCGGCTGGTTGCCGCCACTCCTGCAAAATGCGCGCAACCCAAAAATCCAGGTCGGGCAACCGGGCCGGGTGCAGGCCTCCCAAGGCATCCGGTTGATGGAAGTGCCGGCGGAGTTAAGCCGCGCCGCGGGCGACGTGCATGCCCTGGGCAACCCGCATTTCATGGTCGACCCGATCATCGCCAAAGCGGTCGCGCAGCATATCGCGAACGCCTTCGCCGCGATCGATCCGGCGCACGCCGCCGCTTACCAGACTAACGAGAAACAATTCGAAACTACGATCAACGCCAAGCTGCAGGAATGGGGCGCGAAGCTGTTGCCGTATCATGGGCAAAGCCTGGTCGCGTATCACGACTCCTGGCCGTATTTCGCGCACCGCTTCGGCTTTAACATCGCCATCTTCCTGGAGCCGAAACCGGGCATTCCACCCTCGCCCTCGCATCTCGCGGAGGTGATCGCGCAGATCAAAGCGCAGAAGATCAAGGCCATCCTGGTGGAGCCGTATCACAATCGGAAAATCGCCGAGAAAGTTGCCCAGGAGACCGGCGCCAAGGTGGTGGATTTTGCGCAATTTCCCGGGGCGCTACCGAATACCGGGACCTACGTGAAATTGATCGACGCGCTGGTCAACAACCTCGCCGCCGCGCTCAAATGAACGCAACGCTCCGCCTCAAACTCCGGGGAGCGCACGCGCCTCGCGCGCTCCAAGCGGCGCCTCGCCGATTGCGACTGCGGCGGCGCGAAAGACTTTTCGGCGAGGCGCCGAAAAGAGCACGCGAGGCGCGTGCGCTCCCCGGACATCCGAACGCAATGCTTTTCTGTAAATTATGTGGGACGTGATGTTTTGGCCGGTCGTGGCCTGCCTGTTGTTGCCCTGGCTGCTGGTTTATCTCGGCCTCCATGTGGTCAGGCGGGGGATCATTTTTATCGACATCGCGATGGCGCAGATGGCCTCGTTAGGCATTTGCGTCTCGGTCTTGCTCCATCTCAATCTCGAGGGCTGGCCCGCCTTTTTTATCGCGCTCGGTTTTACGCTCCTGGGCGCCGCGATTTTTTCGCTGACCGGGAAACGCTTCAGCCAAATCCCGCAGGAAGCGATCATCGGCATCGCCTACGTCGTGGCCGCGGCCGCGGCCGTGCTCCTGCTCAGCCGGGCGGCGGAAGGCGACGAAGAGATCAAGAATATGCTCGTGGGCAATATTTTGCTGGTGAGTCCGATGGACGTTTGGAAATGCTTCGGGCTCTTCCTGATCGTCGGGCTGGTCCACTTCGTCCTGCGCCGCCGCCTGCTCCTCGTCTCCTTCGAGCGCGAGACCGCTTATCAAGAAGGCCTCGCCGTGCGTTGGTGGGATTTTCTCTTTTACGCGCTCTTCGGCCTGGTCGTGACCAGCTTCGTCCGCATCGCCGGGGTGCTGCTCGTTTTCAGTTATCTCATCGTCCCCGCGGTCTGCGGGATCGGCCTCGCGAATTCGTTAGGCAAACGTTTCCTCTACGGGTGGTTGATCGCGCTGGTCGGCGGGGTGGCGGGGCTGTTTCTCTCTTTCCGCTGGGATCTGCCCTCGGGCGCGGCGATCGTCTGCACTTTTGGCGTTTTGCTCGTCGTCATCACCTCGGCCACGGCGCTCTGGCGCGGACGGAGCGCGCCGGTTCGGGAGGAAATTTGAACAAGAAACGCGCCGGGAACGTCGGAAGAAGGCGCGCCCTTGCACAGTTGTCCCGCCCCGCGCATAGATACTGCTCCCTTTTTATCCGATGAAACACCGATTCGCGCTCCTTTTCCTCCTCTGCGCCATGGCCGTCTCCGCCCAGGCCGCGCAGAATGAATATATCCTGCTCGTGGGCGGCCCGTCGCTCCATCAATGGGAGCAATACAAGGCTCAGCCGCACGATCATTGGTGGGCTAATTTCGTCCATTCCGCGCGGGTGCGGACGGAGCAATTGCGCGCCCAACTGGGCCCCGACCAGATGATCACCTGGCTGGTTTACAAGCCGGGCTACGTCGATCGCGGCGAACAGGAGCATCAGGACCTGATCGCGAACATCAACAGCGTGCGCGACATGTTTCACCTCAATCTGGTCTACTTCCAGCGCGGCGGCGACGTCATCGATTATCTGAATAACGGGCAGCCGCGCGGGCAAATTAAGGTGGCCGGGTTTGAATATTTCGGGCACTCGAATCGCGCCTGTTTCCTCTTCGACTACAGCAACGTGGTGGACAGCGCCTCGAAGGCGTGGCTGCACGAATCGGAGCTGCGGAAAATCGATCGGCGCGATTTTGCGCGCAACTCCTACGTGAAAAGCTGGGGCTGCCATACCGGAGAAAGCATGAGCAAACTCTGGCGGGCCGCGACCGGCACGCGGATGTGGGGCGCGATCGGGAAGACGGACTACTCGACTGGCGAGTTGCCGGCGCTCTCTTCCGCGGGCGGCAAGTGGGTCAACTAAGCGCGCTCAGCTTGGCTGCGGAATAAGCCTGGTGGCCTCGCCTCCCACGTCCGGAGGAGAGATGGCGGCGCCGAACTTAATTCCCTTGGCGACTTCCGCCGCAACGACTTACGCTTTCGCCGTGGCCGATCTCGACTTCGAAAAACTCGTCGAAGATTTTTACATGCCACTTTACCGCTTTGCCCTTTCCCTGAGCCGCCGGGAATCCGACGCGGCCGATCTGGCCCAGCAAACTTTCTTGCTCTGGGCGAAAAAGGGCCACCAACTGCGTGACGGCTCGAAAGTGAAGACCTGGCTCTTCACCTCGCTTTATCGGGAATTTCTCGGGCGCAAACGGCGGCAGGACCGTTTCGTCGAGTCGGAAAATAACGCCGAAGCGATCAGCGCCCAGACCGTTCCGGCCACGGTCGTGAACCAGCTCGACAGCGCCATCGTGCAGCGCGCGCTCTTCGCCCTGGAAGAGTTGTATCGCGCGCCGCTCACTCTTTTTTATCTGCAGGATCATTCCTACAAGGAGATCGCCGAGACCTTGGAAATCCCCATCGGGACGGTCATGTCGCGCATCTCGCGGGGTAAAGCCGAGCTGCGCAAAACTCTCCTGGCCGATCCTGGCCTAACGATGACCAACGCGGAGGACGAAGCCCAATGAACGAGCAGGAAGCCCGTTTTATTCTCCAGGCTTATCGGCCCGGGACGGAGGACGAGAGCGACCCGCAATTTGCCGAGGCCCTGCGGGAAGCGGTGAACAATCCAGAGCTGGCTCGCTGGCTCACGGAGGAAGAAGCTTTCGACCGGGCGATCACGACGCATCTGGCCGCGGATCCGCCACCTTTTGGTCTAAAAACTCGCATTCTCGCGCAGGCCCAGGAGACGCCCGCGCGCTCCGCCTACACGCGCTGGCTGGTTGGGTTGGCGGGCTTGGCTGCGCTCCTCTTTTTGGTTGCCCAGGTGGCCGATTTCTGGCGCCGCCCCGGCATCCCCGTGCCGCAGTACGCCAGTGAAATGGTCAGCTTCGTCCGCCTGGCGCCGCCGCTCGAGATGGAGAGCGACAATCTCGGGAAGATCAAGAACTGGCTGGCCCAACGGAATGAACAACCGATGGCGGTCCCGGCCCGTCTGGCCGCGCTCCAGCCAATCGGCTGCCGCATTCTTTCTTTCCGCGGACACGACGTCAGCTTGATTTGTTTTCAGCGGAACGGAAATCGGCTGGCCCATCTCTTCGTGGTGGATCGCGCCGCGCTTCCGAACATGAAGCCGGGCGGAAAACCCGTTTTCGCCAATGAACACGGCTGGATGACGGCGACCTGGATGGAGAAAGACGGGATCTACATGATCGCGTTGCAAGGCGGACGGGCCGAGATCGAAGATTACCTGCCCAGCGCCTAACGAGGGCTGGAAAATGCTCACGCCGGCGCGGTTGTAGCGTCCGCTGTCTCAGCGGATAAACGCTGATGCGCAGATGGATTCGGGGCGCTGGGGAGTGGGCCCTGCCCAATGCCTGAGACAGCGCACGCTACAACCGCGCCGCGAGCGCGCGGGTGCAGGCTATTCGTCCTCGTTCACCGTGAAGGTGACGTTGTCGATCTTGGCGACCGCGAGGGCATCGAGCACGTCGATCGTGCGGCTGTATTTGGCCTGGGTGTCGCTGATGATCGTGACCACCGCCGGCGTCTTGGCGGCGTCCGCATTTTCCTTCAAACGCAGGAGCGTGCCCTTGAGCTGCGGCAATTCCTTGCTCGTCGCGGAATCGAAAGGCTCGTCGTTCAAAGCGACTTCGCCGGTGTCGGAAATGGTGATGATCTGCTCGTCGACGAAGTCGGTCGAGGCCTCGGTTTCGGCGGTCCCCGGGAGCTGCGTGTTCAGCTCTTTCTCGACCTTCACGGCCCCGGCCATGACCATGAAAAAGAGCATGATCACGAAAACGACGTCGATCATCGGCGCGATCTGAAAGCCGAGGTTGCCTTCGTTCGGATTGAGTTCGAGGCGCATGAGTTGGTTAAATGACGAAGCCCGAAATCCGAAGCCCGAAACCAAGAGTGGAGCGCTTCGTCATTCGGATTTCGTCATTCACTCCTTATTCACCGCCGAAAACGAAATGTCGCTAATACCCGCTTCGCCACACGCGTTCATGGCTTGGGAAACGCAAAGCGCGGGAACGTCGCGATCGCCCCGGATGACCGCGCGGAAGGTCGGATTCGCGCCCGCCGTGACTTTTTTTTCACCGGTCAGGCGCGCCGTTTTGAGCGGGCCGACGAGCGCGTGGGCCGCTTTAAAGGTGCGGTCGTTGAAGACGAAGAGCGCTTGTTTCTCGGGCAAGTTCCAGCGCACGTTCAAGATCGCTTCCGCCCGGGTGTTGTCTTTTTTCTGCGCGTCCTTGGCGATCGGGAGCTGGATGGTTTTATCGACTTTCAAGACCTGCGCGGAAGTGATCGTCATGAAAAAAACGAGAATGGTCAGGAGCACGTCGATCATGGGCGCGACCTGGAATTCCGGTTCGCCTGCTTCGCTTCCTCCGCCTCCTCCTGCCATCGCCCGGGCCTCCTCGTTAGGCTGGTTGCTCGGCCGGGGCGACCGGGGCGTGCGGATCGTGCGCGAGCCAATTCGGGGTCGCGGCGAAGAGTTCGTCGTCGCCCAGATGGACACCGGCGAGCGCTTCGTAGGGCATCTTGCGGAAGAGGCTGTTGACCACGTCTTGAATGTGATGAATCACGTCGGTCGCCCGATTGCGCAGGAAATAAAAGGCGCCGAAAGCCGGGATGGCGATGATCAAACCGCTCGCCGTCGCCACCAGCACTTCGCCGATCGCGGCGGAAAGCCCGGAGGGATCGCCGATGCCGGCGGAACCGAGCTTGGCGAAGGCTTTTATCATGCCCGTGACCGTGCCGAGCAAACCAATCATCGGGGCGCAAACGCCGATCACGGAGAGGTAGCTGATGTAGGTCTGCATGTGCGAATTTTCCTTGGCCAGGGCGCCGAGCATGCCTTCCTCAGCGACTTCCTTGCCTTCGCCGAGGAGGCCGACGCCGCTCCGCAGCACGTGGGTGAGGGGCGAGAGGTTTTCTTTGCAATAGTTGTAGGCGCCCACGTAATCGCCCTGGCGAAAGAGCAGCTTGAGCGCCTCTTCCTGTTCCGGCGGCGCCGCTTTTTTGCGACTGGTGCGCAGGATGCCGTCGCCAATGAGGTAAAGGGTGGCGATCGAGCAAAGGGCGATCGGCACCATCACCCAACCGCCTTCCCGGATCTGTGCCCAGAGCGTTTTCGACTGGATGCCGGCGACGGGCGCCGCGGGCGAATTCTCCTGGGCCAAACCGGGCGTGGCGAGGAGGAGAAAAGCTCCGGCCAAAGCGATCGGGAAGATGCGGGAAGCGATTTTCATAAATTCGTTAGAGGCTGTCATGCACTTTACGAGGTCATCGCATCGGGGCCAACAAAGCGCGTTGCGATAGCTCCGGGGAGGACGGGTTGTTAACCCGTCGTTCGGCGCAGTCTGCGCCGAACCCGCGCGGAGAAAAGATGGCGAAGTCGGGAGAGAGCGTTGCCGGCAGGCCCGCGATCGGTTTGGTCGAGGGTTCTTTCTCCGAGGAAAATCTGGGAGTGATTCCACCTCTTTCCAGCGCTCGGGTTCGGCGCAGACTGCGCCGAACGACGGGGTAACACCCCGTCCTCCCCGGACCTGGGTCGCCACACCAGAGCTCTGCTTCAGCACCCTAAAGTGCATGACACGCTCTAGGCGAGGAGCGGGCCGGCGCGGTGTGTTCATTTTGGTAAGTTCTGCAATTCGGCCCGCGCGATTTCCGCCTGGGCGGATTGCGGATACTGCGTGGTGAGATCATTGAGCGATTTCTTCGCGCTGTCCAAGTCCGGTAAACCTCGGAAGGCGCGGGCGCTGCCGAGGAGCGCGGGCGGCATCCAGCGTTTTTCGTTTTCGTAGAAAACCGGGACGTGCAGGTAAGCCAGCAGGGCGGTGTCCCATTGCCGTTGCGCGAGCAGGGCGTCGCCCTTTTTTACCCAGGCCTCCGCGAGCACGGCGGGCTGCGCGCTTTCCTCGATCACGCGGTCGCAGAGGGCGAGCGCTTGGCCGTAATCTTCCTGCCGCAGGAGGCTGCCGACGATTTGCAATTGAGCGGCGCGCGCGGTTTCGGGATCGGTCGAGTGCTGGCGGATTTCTTCGCCGAGGGCGGCGGCTTCCTTCCCGAGCTGCAGCTCGGCGAGGGCCGAGACTTTGAGCAGAGCGCTTTGCGCCCACCAGTTGCCCGGGAGATCGCGGAAGGACGCGTAATATTTTACGACCGGCTCGATGTCGGCGAGCGCTTTGGCCGGCTGGCCTTGGGCGAGAAGGGCAGCGGTCGTTTTGAGCTGGGGCGGCTCGGGGAAAACGATGCGGGCGATGGTCGCGGCCTGGTAACCGACTTCGCCGCGGCTTTGGCCGACCTGCACCCGGCCCATAATGATGTCGCCGCTGCGCCGGACGCCTTCGGTGGCGATGGTTTGGCCGGTTTTGAGGACGATCTTTTGGGCGTGAGCCTGAGGGAGAAAAGGAAGAGAAGACAGCCGCTCAGGCAAAAAAGTTTTCGACAGCCGGCGACGCGCACCCAGTTGTCATCCCGAGCGCAGCGAGGGATCTCACGGAGGCTCGAGAATCCTGCCGGTGGCGACACGCTTTCGGACGGCGCGCGGGATGACACGCCCGTGGAGTGTAAGCGAAGATGCGCGCTCATCCTTGTCCCAGGGCTTGCAGCCGTTTCCGGGCTTCGGCGGCTTCGGTGAAATTGGCCAGCTTCTGGTTGCGCAAAAGCTCGCGGTAGGTGTTGCCGGCCTCCTCTTTTTTGCCCAGTTTCTCGAAACTTTCGCCGCTCCCCATGTAGGCTTTCGCGACCCAAGGCAGATACTTTTGGTAACCGACGTAGACGCGCTGAAAATAGGCATTCGCCTCCGCCCATTTTTCCCGCTGGGCCGCGATTGCGCCTAACGAATAAACGCTGAAAGCCGTGCTCTCCCCGCGCCAGGCGCGGACCGAGGCGACCTGCTCGAAAGCCTTCTGCGCTTCATCCAACTGGCCCAGCGCGAGCAGCGTTTTGGCCCGGCCGACGGAGATTTCCTTGAGCTTTTGCGAGGCCGCGTTCTTCTCCAGGCCTTCGTTATAATAGCGCAGCGCCTTCGGATATTCGTGCTTCGCGTAGGCGATTTCGCCGAGTCCGTGGAAGGCAAAATCCGCCATCTGACTTTTCGGAAAATCGTCGAGCAAATATTGATAAAATCCGCTCGCCAGCTCGAGCTTTCCCTGGCTCAGGAGATAATCGCCCGCCTCGCCTAACAACAGCGGGCTCAAATCTTCCGGCTTAAAATCGGTCGCGAGCTTGGCCAGATTTTTCTCGGCCTCGGCCGGCGCGTGGCGGAGGCGAGCCAGTTCCACCTGGGCGAAAAGGAGGCGCGCCCGGGCCGTCGGCGAATCGTTTCCCTCAGGCCGGGAGAGCAACCGCGCGAGCTCCGCGCCGGGATCGCTCGCCGCCTCGACCGGCTGTTTCTTTTTCACGCAGAAACGCGCGAGCTGGCTGATCAGTTGTTCGACCGCCTCCCGATTCGGATCGTCGATGTACCTCTTGATCGTCTCCGCGGCGAGCGTTTTGGCTTCGTCGATTTTGCCTTCGTGCGCCTTCGCTTTTCCGATCCAGTAGATGGCGGTGACGACCGCCGGATTATCCGGCTTCTCCTTGAGGAAGGCGGTGAAAAGGGCGGCCACCTGGTCCCATTCCCCTTGTTTTTGGAGGAGTTTACTCGCGGCCGTGAGGGAGTAATTGAGCACCTCCTCGCTCGTCGCGGTCTGGTACGAGCGGATATAAATCGGGACGGCGGCCCCTTCCCGATCGCTCGCCGCGTAGGCGTCGCCGCGCAGGGCCAGCACCTCGCCGAGCTGCGGGTGGTTCCCGAATTCCTTCTCCCACGCCTGGCAATCGGCGATCACTTCATCGTAAAGCGCGGCCGCGTATTTGCAGACGGCGAGTCGGTATTTGGCGTCGGGGAGAAAGCTGCTCTGGGGATTCTGGGCGATGAATTCCTGCAACTGCTTCATCGCGGCCTCATATTTCCCGGCGAAAAGCGCGCCGAGCACAATCCGGTAGCGCACCTCCTCGACGCTCGCGCCTTTCGGAAACTCCTTCAGGTAATCCTGGTAGGCGGCGATCGCCGCGGCATAGTCGCCCTCGATGAATTTGGCGTTGCCTAACAAATAGCGAATCTGCTCGCGGAACTTGCTCTGGGGTTGCGCGGTCAGGATGCGATTGAAATACCCTTCCGCGGCCGGGGCATCGCCGGCCTGGAGGGCGACCGCGCCTAACAAATAGCCGACCGTGGCGACGTTCGGTCCTTCTTTGAAATCGCGCAGGTACTGCTCGCAACGGGCCTCCGCGCGCTGCGGTTGATCGACCTCGGCCAGGGCCAGGATGATCCCGAAAAGCGCGGGCTCGCGCTCTGCTCCGTCCGGGAAGCGATCGAGAATTTCCTGGTCGACCACGATCGCTTCCCATTTGCGATCGAGCTCGTAAAAGCAGCGCCCCAGCCGGAGGTAGATCGCCGGGGTGATGGAAGGCAGCTTCTCGAATTCCGCGAGCAACTTCTGGGCGCGCGCGATGTCCTCCTTGAGCTGATTCGTAACCGGCGCGAGCTGGGTGATCTCGGCCGGATGGGCCCGCGTGGCCGCGAGGTTCTGCGCGACCTGCCGCTGCATGGCGGCGATGCGGTCGTTCTGCAGCCTAACGAGTTCTGCGCGCGGGGAGGCGAAACGGTAACAAGCGAGCGCTTCCTGGAATTGCTTTTGCCCGTAAAACTTGTCGCCCAGTTGGACGGTGAGCGTGTTCAGCTCGACCACGTTATCGACCAGCGCGATTTGGCGATGGATCAATTCGAGGATCTGCAGGGCCCGCGCGCCGTCGCCTTTCCCGGCCAAAAGCTGGGCGAGCAAAGTCGCGCCCCACATCGCGGTGGGGCTTTTGATTTCCCGGCCGGCCAGCTGCTCGAGCGCACCGATGGCGTCATCAATTTTGCCCGCGGCTTTGCTCGCTTCGCCCTGGAAGAGGAGCGCCTCCTCGCGCAGTTTCGGATCGTTCGCCAGCGCGGCCATTTGCGCGGCGGCTTCCCGGTAATTTTTGCTCAGGAAATTGGACTGCGCGATGGCAAAAGCGACGCCGGCGGCGTGTGGTCCGGCGGGGAATTTGGCCTGGTAGTTTTTGAATGCGGCGATCGCTTTCGGGTAATCGCCGGCGTTGAAATAAGCCGAGCCGATGGTGTAAAAGATCGGCTCAACCTCGGGCGTGACCGCAACCCGGGCGACGAGCGCTTCCAGGGCGCTGGCCGCGTGGGCGTAATCTCCGGCCTGGAAATCCTGCATGGCCGCGGCGTAGGCGTTGGCCAGATCGGGCTTGGCCTCCTGCGCGCGGGCCGGCGGGGCGGCGGCGAGCAGCGCTATCGTTAGGCAAAGGAGGGTTCCGAGCCTAACGAACCGGTTCATGGCCCGACTCTACCAGACCGCCGCGGGCGAAGTCGAAAGGATTTGTCGGTCGGCGGGGGGGACGCCCTGTAGGTGAGCCAGCGCCTTAGTGGCCCGTGCTCGCGGTCTTCGGACCCTGCGTCAATTGCACCAGATCGGTCAGGATGTTGAGCGTCTCGTCGCGTTCCGGATCGATCGCCGCTGGCTTCGAGCCGTCCGCATCGGGGGCGCTGTCGGCTTCATCCGAATTGTCGTCGGACGCGGCCTCGGGCGCGACTTTGCCGACTTCGCCTTTGCTTTTCGCTTCCGCGATTTTCCCCGGATACATGATCAACTGCAGCTTTGGAGCGTCCACCGTCTCCAGGGTGAGCCGGTAAATGCTGGGCTCTTCCGTTTGCCGGGCCAGGCGATCTTTGGCGCGGCTTTCCTTGCGCGCTTTATCTTCGTCGAGCTCCTTTTTGCGCACGCTTTCGTTGAGCGAAATCCGGTTGTCATCCAACCGCTTGCGCAACCGCTCGGTGTCTTCCATGACGTAGTGGAATTCCGGATCGGCCGTGACTCGGGCGGCCGAGCGCACTTTCAGTTCGTCGAGGAAAAGCTGGTGCGCATCCGACCATTTCGTGAACTTCGCCGGCGGCACTTCGTCGTAGGGAAGCGCGTTCTTGAGCGCGCCTTCGCCGAACTCGGGCAGATCGGTCAGGCTCGGGAGCACGATGTCGGAGGCGACGCCGTGGAGCTGGGTGGAGCCGCCCGCGACGCGGTAGAATTTCTGGATGGTTAACTTGAGCGCGCCATCTTCTTTCGATCGGCTGCCAAGGAGCGAAGTGAAACGCCCGATCTCCAGAATCGTCTGGACGGTGCCTTTGCCGAACGTGCTCTTGTCACCCACGATGACGGCGCGGCCGTAATCCTGCAGGGCCGCCGCAAAAATCTCGCTGGCCGAGGCGCTTTGCCGGCTGGTCAGGACGACGAGCGGGCCGCCATACGAAATATCGGGATCGGGATCGGTCGAGATGACGACGCGATCGTTCGATCCCTTGGTTTGCACGACCGGGCCGGATTTGAAAAAGAGACCGGTCAGAGAAATCGCTTCCTCGAGCGAGCCGCCGCCGTTCCGGCGCAGGTCGATGACGAGCCCGGCGATTTTCTCTTTCTTGAGCCGCTTGAGCAGGGCCAGCACATCGCGGGTGGTGCTCTTGTTGTGCCCTTCCATGTCGGCATAAAACGAGGGCAAAGTGAGCCAGCCGAGCTTGACCGGCTCGCCGCTGCGATCTTTCCGGATGATGATGTCGGCGCGCGCTTCCTGGTCTTTCAGTTTAATCTCATCGCGCACCAGCTCGATCGTCTTGCGCTGCGAAGGATCGGCCGACGACCCCGGAATGATCAGGAGCCGCACTTTCGTGCCTTTCTTGCCGCGAATTTTTTCCACCACTTTATCCAGCCGCATGTCGCGGACATCGACGAAATCCTTCGCTCCCTGGGCCACGGCGCTGATGCGATCGCCGACTTTAATCTTCCCGCTGGTCTGCGCCGGACCGCCGGCGACGAGGTTCTCGATCTTGGCGTAGCCGTCTTCGCTCCGCAGCATCGCGCCGATCCCGACGAGCGAGAGGCCCATGTTGATACTGAAATTCTTCAGGTCCGCCTGACTGAGGTATTCCGAGTGGGGATCGTAGGCTTGGGCGAGCGCGTCGAGGAAAAGCTTCACCTGCTCTTCCGCATCCTCTTCGTGCACGGTCCGGAGCATTCGGTCGTAGCGGCGCGCGACCAGTTTCGGCCCCGGCTCGATCGGATGTTCGCTTAATTTTTCCTGGAGCAGCTCGTTCTCGATCCGCTGGTGCCAGAGCGCGTCGGCTTCCGCGTCGTCCTTCGGCCACGGGGCTTTTTGCCGGCTCATGAGGACGGTCTGGTCGCTCTTGAAATCCATCGGCTCTTTCACCAACTCCTTGATTTTGGTCACCCGATTTTCCAGTCGTTTCTGGAAAACGGCGAAGATTTCGTGGGCCGGCTTCAAGTTGCCGAGGAGGATATCGTCATCGAGCGAGGTGGCGTATTTCGCCGTAAAACCGTCGACATCCTTCTGGGTAAAGAAGAGGTGGCTGAAATCGAGCAGCTCGAGATAACCGGTCAGCAGTTTGCGCGAAATCTCGTCATCGAGCGGATGATGGGTGTAATGGCCTTCCTCGAGGAGCCGGCCGACGGAGACGCCGATCTGCTCGGAATCGGTCTTGGCCAGGACCGGCTGGGCCGCGAGGGCGAGGAAAAGGATGCCGGGGAGAAGTCGGGCAGCCGAACGATGGAAATTTTTCATAAAGCGGAAAAAAAGCTCGCAGAATTCATTTTGAAAGCAAGGTCAGCGGCGCGGTCGAAGCATCCCGGAAGAGAAGGTAAGACAACGGCGCGGCGCGAAGATTCAAATTTAGATTGGGCGAGTTCGGGGTTGGCTACTGCAATTTCCGTTCCCTCCCTTGCTCGGCCGACGACTCCCGCCCATCCTGCTCCCGACTCGTGCTCGAATCAGAAAAACGAAGCTGATGGACTACCAAACTTTCACCGGCGGAATCTTCGAGACGAACTGCTACGCCTTCCCCGCGCCGGGCGGCTGGATTCTGTTCGACGCCCCGGAGGGCGCTTGCGACTGGCTGGTCCGCGCCGGCATCGCCCCGAGCCTCCTTCTCCTCACCCACGGGCACATCGATCACATCCTCGACGTCGCGAAAATCAAAAAGCGTTTTGGTTGCCCGATCGGCATCCATCCGGAAAGCGCGCCCATGATCTCCGACGCAAGTTTCTTCCACGACTTCGGATTCCATTTCGAGATCGAACCGGTCACGCCCGATCTGCTGATCGAGGCGGCGCCTTCCCGCGCGTTTTTGGGGATGGATTTCGCCGTCCTCGAAGTCCCGGGGCATTGCCCGGGAAGTCTTTGCTTTCTGGCGCGGGAGGACGCGCTGCTCGTTGGGGGCGATGTCCTCTTTGCGGGCGGCGTGGGGCGCTGGGATCTGCCCGGCGGGGATGGCGAACTGCTTTTCGCCGGGATCCGAGAAAAGGTCTATCCGTTAGGCGACGAAATCACCGTCCTGCCCGGCCACGGACCGGCCACCACGATCGGCGCGGAACGGCAGGCCAATCCCTTCGTGCGCTAGGGTTGGGTTTCCGCGCTCGCGCGACCAGCGCGAACCTTTTTGAATAGCGGAAGTGCGCAGGGTCTCGTAGCACAGGCATCTTGCCTGTGGGGACACCGGGCATCTTGCCCGGTGAAACAATTTGAACGGAAGAAACAGCGGCGAGACGAGTCTCGCCCGGTCGTTGCGACGTGGGAAGAATCACCGGGCGAGACGCCCGGTGGCCCCACCGACAAGATGCCTGTGCTACGACGGATGCCGTCCTCCGGAACCAACAAACTTACGCGCGAGTCACCCGTGCGAGAATGCTCCTGAGCGGCGCAAGCCCGGGAACGTCCTGGAGGATTTCGCCTAACGACTGGAGCGCCGCGGGAATGTGCTCGAGGAACGCCTTGTTCCCGCGCACCAGCCCAAGATAGCCGTAAGCCCCCAGGGCCTGCATTAAACGCTGCATCGCGCAGAGCTGCAGCTTCTCCGCAAACCCCTCATCGGGCAGATCCCTCTGCCCGAGGTAGAACAGGGCCATTTCCGCGCGCTCCTCGGGCGCCAGCTGGACATAGGGATCGTAAAGTAGCGAAGCGACATCGTATTCCCCCAGCCCCGGCCGCATCCCCTGGAAATCGATCAGGCAAGCCCGCCCCTCACGCACGATGATATTCTGCGACTGGAAATCGCGATGCACTAAAACGCGCGGATAACTCGCCAGCCGATCCGCGCTGGCTTGGAGCGCGGGCAAGTCCGCCAGAGTTTGCCGTTCCCGTTCCTCGATCCCGAAACAGCGGCCCAGGCAATTCTCCAAAAAATAGTGCTGCTCCCAAAGATAAAGCGCAGCGTCGAAATGCGCCGGCAAATGCTCCCGCAACTCCGCCGAATTTGCCGCCGGAATACAATGCAGCCTGGCCACTTCTTCCAAGGCCGACTCGTAGAAAGGTCGGCGCGCCGCCCAGCTCTCTTCCCGGTGACTCCAGAGATCGTTAGCGCCCAGATCTTCCAGCCAGATGAGGCCCTCCGCCGGGTCGTGGAAATGAATCCGCGGCACCCGGATTCCGTGAGCCGCGAGAAATTCCGCGATCTCCACGAAGCGCTCATTTTCCGCCTGCTCGCCGGTGTATTTCACGAGCACGATCGTCTGGCCGGGGGAAAACTGGATGCGGTAAAACTTGCGCCCCGACCCGCCTTTTTCGATCGGCGAAATCTGCACTTCCGCCTGCTCGAAGCTCGGAAAATGCCGGCGCGTCTGCTCCAGCAGCGTCTCAGAAAGAATCATTAAAGGATGTCGTCGGTCTGCGCGCCCTCCACGGCGCGGTGCGCGCGGACGATACAGCGATTCAGCCGGGCGCGCGGAGCAATTTGCGCCCCGGGCCAGAGGACGGAATCGCGCACGACGGCACCGGCGCTGATTCGGCAACCGGGCCCGACCGCCGAGCAGCCTTGGATTTCCGCGCCCGGCTCGACCACGGCAGTGGGATCGATCCGTACCGGCCAGGCGGGCGGCTGGACATAAGCCGGCCGCCAGGAACGCTCCGCGATGGTGCGATGGGCGTCGAGATATTGGGCGGGCGAACCGAGATTAAACCATTCGCCTTCGTTCAGGACGACCCCGCCGATCTGGCCGCCCTGCTCGATCCATTCGGCCAGGATGGGAATGAAGGAAACTTTTTCGCCTAACGAAATCCGCCCAAAGATGCCCGCGTTCCAAACCGAAACGTTGGCGTAATCGTAATCGCCCGGAACCTTCGAGCGGTCGCCGATCCCGACCACGCGGCCGTCGCGGAAAGCGACGTGCCGAGCCAGCCCGGTCTCGCGCAAGGCCAGGGTTACATCGTTCCCGCGGCGCAGATGTTCCGTGATGAGCGGCTCCAGCGGAAGATCGGTCAGGACGTCGCCGCTGTAGACCAGAAACGGGTTCGTCCCCAAAAAGGGTTGGGCATTTTTCATCCCGCCGCCGGTCTCGAGCAGGATCGGCTCATGGACCAGCTGCACGGGAAGCTGGCCGTAGCGTCCGCCGGCAAAGACCTCCGTGAAGGCGCCCGGCAAATGATGGGTGTTCACGACGAACGATTTCACGCCCGCCGCCGCCAGATGATCGAAGGCAAAGGTGAGAAGCGGTTTTTGAAAAATGGGGACGAGCGGTTTGGGGAGCTCATCGGTCAAGGGACGCAGCCGCGTCCCCAGCCCGGCCCCCAGGACAAAAGCCTGCGCAATCATTTCCCTAACGAAATCAGCTCCATCTGCACGAGCCGCTGGATCGCGTGCCTGGCCCGCGCTGTCAAGACGGCAAGCCGCGGGGAGAGGGGAAAGCCAGGGCTGGCGCTGGAGTGCCCTGTCGACGCTTCGCTCTGCGAAGCGCGAGAGTTGGCCCCGCTGGCAGGCCCGACTCCTGCGCTTCGCAGGTATGTGTTTAGTAGCGTCCACGAAAGCTCGGCCCGTTGTCATCCCGAGGCTGGCGCAGCGCGCCGAGGGATCTCACGGTTACGCTGATGGGTTCACTTCTTCTGGAACCGGACGCCGAGACCTTGCGTGAGATCCCTCGCCGTCTCCGCGGCTCGGGATGACAAAATGAGAGTGGACGGGTGAACGCAGGACGGCGGCTGGGATGAAGGAAGAAGGCAACCGGCGGAGAGGGGAGAGCCAGGGCTGCCTTTCGAGCGTGTGCTGAACTTCTCGCTGCCGTTGGGAAAGAACAGCGACCGCCGGCTGCGCACTGGAGTGCCCTGTTGACGCTTCGCTCTGTGTTTAGTAGCGTCCACGAAAAAGCTTGGCCCGTTGTCATCCCGAGGCTGGCGCAGCGCGCCGAGGGATCTCACGGTTGCTCTGATGGGTACATCTTCTCTGAAGAACGACGCCGAGACCTTGCGCGAGATCCCTCGCCGTCTGCGCGGGCTCGGGATGACAACATGAGAGCGGGCCGGTGAACGCAGGACGGCGGCTGGGATGGAGGTAGAACAGAGATTCCTGCGGAATGCGAGGGTCTGGGATGCGGACGGGAAGCAACCCCCCGCGCTTCGCAGAGCGAAGCGTCTACAGGCCCGCCGCGACATCGAAAGCCGCGATGCGCGCTTAATCGAGATCGTAGACTTCCACCAGACCGACGCCGGTCGCGCCGTCTTTCCCGCTCTCGATCGCGGTGTATTGGCCAGCCGCCAGCACCACCAGCAGAGCGGCTTCCGCGCCGTCGTTAGGCTGGAGGCCGGTCGCGCGGATGGCGCTTCCTTGGGTCGTGGCCCAGTTGTCGTTCCGGAGGAGGCGGTTGCCGTCGCGATCGAATAATTCCAGGACCGGATCGGCCAGCGGCTGCGTCACCCCAGCCCGGCCTAACGACGGCCCGAGCCCGCGGAAAAGGAGCGTGCTGCTCCCGCTAGTGCGCCCGCCCACGATCACGCCCGCGATCATGACGTCGTTCTGCGTCCCGACAAATCCGCGCGTGCTGATGTTGACCAGGGATGGCCCGAAGTCCGGGGAGAGATCGTAAATTTCCACCAAGCCGACGCCGGTCTGGCCGTTTTTCCCGCGCTCGATCACGGTGTAGCTGCCGGCCGTCACGGTCGCGAGAATGGCTGACTCCAGCGCGTTCTGAGGCGGGATGCCGGTGGCGATGATGGCGCTTTGCTGAGTCGATTTCCAATCGTCGTTGGTCTGCAGCAGCGCTCCGGTGCCGCTGTGCAATTCGAGCACGGGATCGTCCAGCGGCGCCGGGACCCCAGCAAGCGAGGGGCCGAGGCCGCGAATCAGAATCTGCTTCGTCCCTGGTCCGCGGGCGATGAAACCGGCGTCGAGGACGTTCTCGCCAGTCAGAACGCGGCTGCGGGTGGAGATGTTGACCAGCACGGGCGAGAGCTGGACGGCCAGAAAGCCCGGGTTCGAGCCGGTCGTGGCGAAGGTGGTGGCGGTGCCGGCGCTGGTGATTTTCACGATGGTGGCGCTGAAAAGATTGCTCACGTAGAGGTTGCCCGCGCCGTCGAAAGCGAGGCCGACCGGGCCGTCCAATCCGCTTGCAACGAGGCCGAGATCGGCGCCCGCCGTGGAGAATTTTTCGATCGTTCCCGCGCCGGCGTTGGCCACGTAAAGGTCGCCCGCCGCATCGAAGGCGAGGCCTTCCGGATTGCTCAGGCCGTTGGTTAAGGGACCAAGATTGGAGCCGCTGGCCGAAAATCGCTCGATCGTGTTGCCGGCTGTGGAAACGTAAAGCACCCCGTTGCCATCGAAAGCGAGCCCGGTCGGCCGAACGACGCTGGTAAAAAGCGAACCGACTCCGCTGGGGGTGTATTTCCGCACCGTGCTCGAGCCGAAATTGGCCACGTAAAGATTCCCGGCCCGGTCGAAAGCCAGCGCCATCGGGAAATTGATCTGGTTGCTCGCGAAAATCCCGAGATCGGCCCCGGTGGGCGACAACTTCTGGATGGTGTTCGAGTTGGTCGAGACGAAAAGGTTGCCGGCCCGATCAAAGGCCAGGCCGATCGGGCCATTGACGAAGGCGTTGTTAAATGGAGAAGCGTTGCCGCGGGCGTCGTATTGCGAAATGGAGTTGTCGCCCTGGTTGGCCACTAAAACGGTGTCGGCCCGGCTCGGCAGAGCGAGGCCGAGGAGAAGAACCACGGGAAGCAGTAATTTTTTCATGAGGTCGGCCGTTTCAGAGCAAGAGGCACGCCCCCGGCTCCCGTTGTCGTCTCGCGCGGACTGGCGCATATTACCGGTCATGCCCTTTCAGCTCGAATCGAATTACCAGCCGCGCGGCGATCAGGGCCAGGCCATCGCCAAACTCCTCAAGTCGGTCGAAGCCGGCAACCGTCACCAAACCCTTCTCGGGGTGACCGGCTCGGGCAAGACTTTCACCGTGGCCAATGTCATCCGCGACTTCGACCGCCCCACCCTCATCATCTCGCATAACAAGACGCTCGCCGCCCAGCTCTACTCCGAGTTCAAGCAGTTCTTCCCCCATAACGCGGTCGAATATTTCGTCAGCTATTTCGATTACTACCAACCCGAGGCCTACATCCCGCGCTCCGATACCTACATCGAGAAAGACTCCTCGATTAACGAAGAAATCGAGCGCCTCCGCCTCTCCGCCACCAGCTCGCTCCTCTCCCGCCGCGACACCATCGTGGTGGCCAGCGTCTCCTGTATCTATGGCGTGACGTCGCCGGAAGATTATCTGCGCATGCTTCTGACCGTAAAACGCGGCCAGCAAATCACCCGCGAAGCCGTCCTCAGCCGGCTCGTGGAGATGCTTTACGAGCGGAACGACGTGAACTTCGTGAGGGGAAAATTCCGGGTGCGCGGCGATGTCGTCGAGGTCTATCCTGCGACCGCAGATGAAGAAGCGGTCCGGCTGGAATTCTTCGGCGACGAAATCGACGCCATCACCCGCTTCGACCCGCTGACCGGTCACGCGCAGGAATCGTTAGGCGTGATCACCTTCTTCCCGGCCAAACAATTCGTCACGCCGGCCGACAAGCTCAACCGCGCGCTCACTTCCATTCGGACCGAGCTGGATCAGCGCATCATCCAGCTCGAATCGGTGGGCAAATTGCTCGAGGCGCAACGGTTAAAAATGCGCACCGAATACGATCTCGAAATGCTCCAGGAGATGGGTTTCTGCAACGGCATCGAGAATTACTCGCGTCATCTTTCCGGCCGTCCGAAAGGATCGAAGCCCTTCACCCTGCTCGATTTTTTCCCGAAAGATTTCCTCCTCGTGATCGACGAATCGCACGCCACCATCCCGCAAATCGGCGGCATGTACGAAGGCGACAAATCGCGCAAAACCGTCCTGGTCGAGTACGGTTTCCGGCTGCCCAGCGCGCTCGATAATCGGCCGCTGAATTTCCCGGAGTTCATGGGCAACGCCAACCAGCTGCTCTACGTCAGCGCGACCCCGGCGGAGTTCGAGATCAAGAACAGCATCGTCGGGAACACCGGTTATTTTCCCCACAAACGCGAGCGGATCGGCCAGGAAGAAGCGGTCCCCTTCGCTTTGCCCGGCGTGGGGAGAGCTTCCAGCTTGCCCGCTGATAAAAACGCGAGCGCGCAGCTGGCGCCACTTTCTCGCACCGATCAGCCAGCCGCCGACTTCGACGTTCACAGCCCCGGCGCCCCGCTCGTGGTCGAGCAAATCATTCGCCCGACCGGCCTGCTCGACCCGAGAGTCACCCTCAAAGGATTAAAGAACCAGATCGACGACACCATCGAGCTCTGCCGCCAGCGGGTTGAGCTGCAGGAGCGGGTCCTCGTCACCACCCTAACCAAAAGAACCGCGGAAGATCTCTCCGATTACCTGCGCGATGTCGGGTTGAAAGTGCGCTACCTGCACAGCGACATCGACACCATCGAGCGGGTGGAAATCCTGCGCGGATTGCGTGCGGCCGAGTTCGACATCCTGGTCGGAATTAACCTGCTCCGCGAAGGCCTCGACCTGCCCGAAGTCTCGCTTGTCTGCATCCTCGACGCCGATAAGGAAGGCTTCCTCCGCAGCCAGACCTCGCTCATCCAGACGGCGGGGCGCGCCGCCCGTCACCTCAACGGCGAAGTCGTCCTTTTCGCCGACACCGTCACCCAAAGCATGCAGGCCTTGATCTCCATCTCCGATTACCGCCGGACCAAGCAGATGGAATACAACGAGAAGCACAACATCACTCCCCAAACCGTCCGCCGGGCCGTCCAGGAAAGTCTCCACACCATCCTGCGCGGCCGGGAGATCGCCGCCGCCGTGGTCAACGAAGCGGGGGGCGACTTCAATCTCACCGAGCTGCTGCGCGAGCTGGAAGATGAGATGCAGCAGGCGTCGGCCAATCTGGAGTTTGAGCGCGCGGCCTTGTTGCGCGACCAAATCATGGAAGTAAAGAGCGGGACCGGCCTAACGAAGATAGAACCGAAGCGCAAGCCGGTGAAATACTCCCGCAACAACGGCCGGCGCCGTTCCCGCGTTTAGCACCACTCCACTAACCTAACACTTCCTCGAGTAAGTATAATAACTCTCGTCGCGATGCCTAACACCTCGCACCTGTAGACGCCTCCCACTGGGAGGGGCGAGCGCGGCGTGGCTTACCCCAACACACTACAGCCTCAGCCTACCAATCCCCCCGCGCTTCGCAGAGCGAAGCGTCTACAGGGCCGAGCGAAGCATCCCCAGGCCGGCGCCCTCTCTTCAGCGCTGATTGAAATCGTAAATCGCGATCCCGCGCGCGCCGTTGCTCACCAGCGGAAATCCGCCACTCGCCCCGCCGCTTACGCCGGTGTAGCCGCCGCGCCCGCCAGAAATGCCGCCGCCGCCCACGCCCACCCCGATCGCGCCACTCGGGCGATCCCCGACCACGGTAAGGAGCACCCCGTTCGCCCCAACTTTCGCCGCCTGAATCTTGAGCTTCTCGATCGCCGCCGTCTCGCCTTCGGCCGAACCATGGAAAAAGCTCGTCCCGCTGGTCGCGTCGAGCACCGCGACCTCCTGGTATTTCGCCGGAGGCGCCCGGTAGATCCGCACCTCCGCCGGGTTAATAGGTGGCCGAGCCGGCCCGACCAGGCGCGAAGAGCTGCTGGCGCACCCGACGAGCAGGCCCGCAGCGAGCAGAGACGAGAGATATTTCATACTTAAAAAACGTGCTTCGCGCGCCGATTGGCTGCGTCCTTCGACCGTTGCGCCCAGATCGTCGCGCCTACGCGAGATGTTTCGCGATGAGTTTGCGGATGCTCGTCAGGTTCCGCATGGACGAGGTCGGGAGCTGGAGTGCCTTAAGCGCGGGCGACCTCCAGACCTTCGACTCATTGCTCCGTACCCGGCAGAGCCAATAATATTCGCTTCCGCTAACCCGCAATTCGTCCTCTGGCGTCCGGACCGCTGCGAGTTTGCGCGCCACTTCCGGGCTGAGCGCCTCGTGCAGGAAACCGACGTGCACCGTGATGCCGGAATGGCCCTCTTCGGGAAACACTTGGGCCTTCCCAATCGCGACGACCTCCGCCGCGGTGCGGACGAAAGTATCCACTCGATAGCCGAGCGACTTCTCGAGATGTTGGGCGATCTGTTTTTCCAGCTTCGCCCGGTCCTTTATCTTGCTGGAGAAAACGACGTTGCCGCTCGCGATAAAGGTCTCGACCTCGGCAAAGCCCAGCTCCTCGAAGTGCGCTTTCAGCTCACTCATGGGGAGGCGCCGGTTGCCCAGATTCATCCCGCGCAGAAAAGCCACGTAACGCTGCATGCTGCGATTCTCACCTTCGCCGCCCGCGAAAGCGAGCGCCGCAAAGCGCTGCGCGCGCCGAGGGATCGCCCAGCCCGGGAGGCAGCCGCTCCGCTTCTTCCGAACTATCCATTTGCGTTGCTCTCGCCCACGACCGCATATTGCTGGCCCCCATTACCTTTTATGCCTCTCGATTTACCTGCAACCACGTCCAAGATTGGCGGCCCGCTGGTCAAGCAATTCTCCGTCTTCCTCCCCAACAAGGTCGGCGCCATGCTCGATATCGTGAAACTGCTGAGCACGCGCAACGCCCACGTCGTCGCCCTCAGCATCGCCGAGCAGACCGACTCGGCCATCGCCCGCATCGTGGTCAGCGATCCCGAAACGGTGGAGAATATTTTCCACGAACACGAAGTCGCCTTCGGTGTCTGCGAAATGGTCGTGGTCGAGCTGCAAGAAGTGGCGACCGAGCTGGCCAAATTACTCGCCGCCCTGCTCATGGCCGAGGTGAACCTGCACTTCAGCTACCCGCTCCTGACCCGCCCCCACGGCTTGGCTGCCCTCGCCATGCACGTCGACGACACCGAATGCGCCTCCTCCGTCCTACAGGGCGAGGGCTTCAAGCTACTGAGCCAGACGGATATTTCTCGTTAGGCGACGCCTTCTAGCGTGCGCTGTCTCAGCGCACTTCCCAGTCGCCGACGTTGATCCGCTGAGACAGCGGACGCTACAACGCCGCCGCGCCACAGCCGAACGAACGCTCGACTTCGAGTTGCCGACCCTCCCCCGGACAGCAATGTTATCGGCCCGATGATCATCCAGGCGCCGGAAGCATTTCAATTCGATACGATCGACGACGTGCTCCGCGATCTCGCCGCCGGCCAGATGGTGATCGTGACCGACGACGCCGATCGCGAGAACGAAGGCGATCTCATCATGGCTGCGGAAAAGGCCACCCCGCAGGCGATCAATTTCATGACCATGCACGGCCGCGGCTTAATCTGTGTGCCAGTCACAGCGGAGCGCGCCGAGCAGCTCGGGCTCCAGCGCATGGTCGCGCAAAATCGGGAAATGTACCGGACCGATTTTACCGTCTCGGTCGATGCCGCGAAAGGCGTGACGACCGGGATCAGCGCGCACGATCGCGCCGCCACCATCCGCACCATCGCCGACCCGAAATCGACCGCGGAGGATCTCGTCCAGCCCGGGCACATCTTCCCCCTTCGCGCCCAGGAAGGCGGCGTCCTCCGCCGCGCTGGCCACACCGAGGCCGCGGTCGACCTGGCCCGCCTCGCCGGCCTCACCCCCGCCGGAGTGCTCTGCGAAATCCTCCACGACGACGGCACCATGGCGCGCCTTCCGGAGCTGATGCAGTTCAAGAAAAAGCATCGGCTGCGCATTTGCACGATCCAGAGTTTGATCGCGCATCGCCGGGTGCGCGAGAAGCTCGTGGTCCGCGAGCAGGTGGTGAAGTTGCCGACGGATTACGGCGATTTCGATTTGCACATGTACCGCTCGACCGTCGACGGCGCGCATCACCTCGCCCTCGTCAAAGGGAAGATCTCCAAGACCAAACCCACCCTCGTTAGGGTGCACAGCGAATGCCTCACCGGCGACGTCTTCGGCTCGCGCCGCTGCGATTGTGGGAATCAGCTGCACGCCGCGCTCCAGCAGATCAGCCAGGCGGGCGGCGTGCTCGTCTACATGCGGCAGGAAGGGCGCGGGATTGGCCTCGCGGCCAAGATCCACGCCTACAAACTCCAGGAGAAAGGACTCGACACGGTCGAGGCCAACGCCCAACTCGGGTTCGCCAGCGACCTGCGCGATTACGGCATCGGCGCGCAGATTTTACACGATCTCGGCGTGCGCAAATTCCGCTTCCTCACGAACAATCCGAAGAAAGTAGTGGGCCTCGAAGGCTATGGCATCCAGATGGTCGAGCAGGTGCCCATCCGGAGCGAACCGAATCCGCACAACGCCAAATATCTTGAGACGAAGCGAGTGAAAATGGGGCACTTGCTTTAATGACGATATCCGAATGACGAAGCCCGAATCGAATCCGAATGTCGAAACCCGAATGGGGTTGCCGGCACCTTTGGTCATTCTGGCTTCGTCCTTATTTCGCACTTCGTCATTCGGACTTCGTCATTTCCTCTAGGACCATGTCGCAATTTGTTCCGCCAAGACCGCGGCTGGTCAGCACCAAACGGGGCTTCGTCCTCGTCGCCAGCCAGTTCAACGCCAAGTATGTCCAGGGCCTCGTGACCCATTGCACCGAAGAGCTGCGCAAGCTCTCGCCCGCCGCCAACGTCACCCTTCATCTCGTCCCGGGCGCTTTCGAAATCCCCCTTGTCATCCGCGAGATCGCGCTCAAGAAAGAAGCCGACGCCATCATCGCCCTCGGCGTCATCTTGGAAGGCAAAACCGTCCACGCCCAACACCTCGGCGAAGTGGTCACCCACGCTCTCCAGGAGTTGGCGCTCGAGTACGGCATCCCCGTGATTCACGGCGTCCTCAGCCTAAAAAATGAGACGCAGGCGCGCGAACGCTGCCTCGAAGACAAGATCAATCGCGGCACCGAAGCGGCGCGGGCCGCCTTCGAGATCGCGCACCTCCTCGGGGAGCTGCGCCGCTAACCATGGGTAAGCGTCACTCAGCGCGCCGCGCGGCCTTGCAATATCATTTCTGGCGCGACCTCCATGGCGGCGACGGACCGGAAACGATCGAAGAATTTTGGGGCATGTGTCCGGCGAAAAGCAGCGTTCAGCAATTCGCCCAGCCGCTCATCGAAGGCATGCTCCTCCACCTGCCCGAGATCGACGAACGCATCACCCGCTACTGCGAGAACTACGAATTCCGTCGCATCTCCGCGGTCGATCGCAACGTCCTCCGGCTCGGCATCTACGAGATGTTCTACCGCGACGACATCCCGCCGGTCGTCTCGATCAACGAAGCGATCGATCTGGCCAAAGAATTCGGCGGCCCAGATTCCGGCCGCTTCGTCAACGGCATCCTCGACCGGGTAAAAAACGACCTCACGCGCCCCCTCCGCGACGCCCTGTAGACGCTTCGCTCGGCGAAGCGCGGGCCTGTGCGTTCTTGCTCCCGACCCTCTACCGCAACACCCGCAATCGCATCCGCACGACCAGCTCTGCCCCCTCAAGCGCCGGCGTAAACTCCGGCAGATAAAGCTGCGGATCGATCCCAGTAATCTGAATGACAAAAGGCTCCCGACTGACCCGCACACAATCCCCGCCTAACGAGATCGCCGCAAAAGCAGAGGCGGCCTTTGCTTCGTAGCTGTCACCGACAGCGATCAGCGAGACCTCCACCTGCGTGAGCGCGCTGAAGAAATCGATCCGGATTCCACTGATCGGCGCGACCGACCCAAGGGGTAAGGCAACCTCTTTCCACTTCGCGTGCCCGATCCGCGCGTCCACCGACTGCTCCTCGGAATATCCGCCCTCCGTCTTCCAAAAAACTTGGATGACGGTCTCGCCCGCCAGCGGCGCCTGCCGGATAGTCCCATCGCGCCATTCCTGGGCCATCCGCGCTTGCAAAGCGCGATTCCGCTCTTCGTAGGGATTGCTTTGCTCGTTAGGCCCGGCCAGCAATATTTCGAGCCAGGGCGGCTGGACCGCCGCGCCCGGCTTTTCCCAAATCCCGAGCCCCGGCGGTCCCGCGAAAGCGAAGGCTCGGCCGCGCTTCCTTAACTCCGCCCACACTTTCCAAACTCCGAAATCACGACCTCTTACCGCGACATCGTGCAAGAGGAGAATCCCGCCCGGCCGCAATTTGGGCAGCCACCATTCGACATCGTGCCGCGCCGCTTCCTCGGTGTGATGGCCGTCAAGATGCAGGAGATCGATGCTCTCCGGCGCAAAACGCTCCAGCGCCTCATCAAACGACGACCGGAGCAAAGTGGAAAACTCGCGGTAATACTTCAAGTTATGCGCCGAAACCTCCGCAAAGGTCGTGTCGTCATAACTGCCGACATGACTATCACCCTGCCAGTGATCGATCGCGAAAGCACGCGTGCCCGTCCCGTTCTCCCGGGCAGACTGACAAAAGGCGAAGTAACTCTCCCCGCGATCCGTCCCTAACTCCACGAGCAGGCGCGGCCGGAGCTGCGCCACCAGGTCGTAGGCGAAAAAGATATATTCCGTCCACGCGCCTAGCCCATAGCGGAGAGGCTCGAAACGCTGCGACGGCAACGTCCGCAGAAAGTCATCGCGCAGAAGAATGGCTTCGACCTGCCGCGCAGAGTCGCGCCAACTCCGTTGCCGGTTATTTTTTACCAAGCGTTCGCGCAAAGCATCGTTCTGCAATAACTCGACGATCCCATCCACCACTGCCTCCGGCGTGGGCTGGACCAGCCAGGCACTTTTGCCATGACTTAAGACGCCCTCCCAGCGTTCGCTCGCTATTTCCACGACCGCGCAACCGCAAGCGATCATCTCGAGCGGAACGAAAGAAGGATTGGTCAGGGAAAAAACGACCCCAACCTCACAACTAGAAAAGAGAGTCGCCAACTCTTGCTCTCCGAGCTGCCCGTGCTGGACCACCGGAAAGGAAGGCGCCGGGTCGAGCTCGGGTGCACCGAAGAAGTTAATTTCCACCTCCGGCATGCGCTCATGGAGCAAGCGAAAAGCTTTTAGACCGAGGGCATACGCGCGCCGTGGAGTCGCCGGCCGCCCGTAGAAGCAAACCCGCCGATGACCGCGCAAGCCCGGGCGCGGCCAGTAAACCTGCGTATCTACCGCGAAGTCGAAGAAGTCGGCGCGCGCGCCGTAATCAGCGCGCAGCCGCTTCGTTAGCCAAGGTCCCAAGGTGATGCAGCGCAAGCCCGACCGATAAGTTGCCTCCGCCCTTTCCGCGTGATGCGGCTCGTCTGGGTAGAAATTCGGCTCAAAATCTTGCACCAGATAGTAGCGTTCTCCGCCATTCGGCAGGGTGAGCAGATTTTCCACCGTGGGCCAGAAGGTGGCGAAGGTGGCATCCGCGTCGCGGACCGTGTCCCGCCAGCGCTCATAATGCGCCCGGGTTTCACCGAAGTGTTTTCGCACATAACTTCTGACCTCTTCGTCGCTAAAGTCATTCATCAAGTTATAAGCGACGACATAGACGTGGCAGTCATGCCCGAACTCTGCGAGATAGCGGATGATGCGAAATATACCGGTATCTCCACCCGCCCCCGGAAAGGGTTCAGGAATAAGCCAGTTAAGTTTTAGCGGCTTCGTTAGACCAGGCAGGATCTGGCTGAGTTCTCGGCTGCGGACTTCCGGACTATAACTCTGCAAGACCGTGCGACGCGCTTCCTTCCCGGTCTTTCGACGTAACTCCGCCCGTTCGATGAGCTGGCCCAGGGCACGCTCCCATTCCTCGTCGTTGGCCGCGAGAAAACCGTCTACTCCTTCCGTCATTGCTTCGATGAATGGGTCGATCCTGGAAGCAACCACAGGCAGGCCAAGCGCGCCGGCTTCAACGAACTTTATCTCACTCTTGGCCCGGCAGAAAATGTTACCCATCTCCAAAGGTGCGAGCGCGATGTCCATCTGACTCATGAGCTGGAACCAGCCGCGCCAGTCCGTTAGCGGAAAGCGGCGCAGGCGTGGGCCGAAACGACCCAGAGAATCAGGTAGAGTGAGAGGTCCGGCGATCCATAACTCGGCCTGCGGGTAACGCTCCAGGATTCGTTCCAAAGCGGGCGCGGCTTCTTCAAAATCGACGTCGTGAGTAGCAGTGCCGCTGCCGTAACCGATCACGACCCGATCGGCCGTAGCCCGTGACTCGCGGGAATGATATAACTGCTCCGCCAACTCACGCATCTCCTGCCCAAGCGCATTGCGATGGACGACGGCCGGTCGGCCTTCTCGGGCCGCCAGTTCCGCGAGAAGCGGCGTCGCCGTCATGGTCGCATCGCACGCTCGCAAGGTCTCGAGATAACGCTGGACTCCCTCCTCATGCAGTCTTCGATCGTCCTCTGGGAGGAGCGCCACGCCGCGATGCCAGTGAGTCAGCTCGGGCGCAAAAACGAGATCGTCCGTATCGAAGATAACTCGCTTCCCCGACTTATGCGCCCGCTCGATAAGGTTCTCGAGGGCCGGACAAAAGGGTAGCCGGTAAAGAACGATCACCTCGCAGGCCAGCGCTGCCTCGGGCTCGATCTTCTCCTCGCTAAACCATTCGGCGACGGTGGCCTCATAGCCGAGGGCCTCTAACTGTTCGCGCAAGTGGACGCAGCGATAAAGGGTCGTGGTCGCGATCGGGCAGCCGCTGGCAATAAAGAATCGGCGGGCCGGCGGAACGCTCATGGTGAGCGCAACTTGAAGTGCTCTTCCGGTTCCGCAAATCGGGACCGGCCGCCCCGGCACTTGCGCCAGTCGCCCGCGCCGGTGACTAGTTCTTCCTCGCTTCCCGCGCGAGCGCCGCTTTTTCGTATGCTGCCCGCACTGCCCAGCCTCCGGTTTCAACCGAAGTTTTACCCGGCAGGTCCTTCCTCTTTTCTGCTCCCGTTGCTCTACGACCTGGTGGCTTCGCGCCGGCCGGGAAAGATCGTCACGCTCGGTTTTTCTGAAGGCGTGCATTTGGCGCTGGCCCAGGCCACGGTCGGATTGGAGTTGGGAACTCGTCTCTTCTCGGTGCGCCGCGCAGGGGACGAGGAAAATCCGGACGACGATGCGGCCTGGCAGAAAACGCTGGCCGAGGCTGGTAACTCTTACCCGGCCCAAGGAACTTTGATCGCCGGCGATCCGGTCGCGCTGGCCGCGTCGACAGAGGATGGCAGCGTCGATCTGCTTCTCCTGGATGACTGCGATTCCGGCGAAGTGCTGCGGCGCGAGCTGCTCGCGTGGCAGCCAAAACTCGCCCCGAACGCTTTGATTTTGCTGGACGGTCTAAATCTGGAGCGCGAAGACTCGCCGCGCGCCGTCTGGGAGGAAGCGCGCGCCGGCCGGGCGTCCGCAGAACTGAGCCTGGGTCTGGGCCTCGGCCTGATTTCACTCCAGGCGGAGGTCGCGGCGGAAAGCCCTTTTTTCGCCCGCCTCTTCGGACCGCCCGAGGGCGTCGCGGAGTTAGCAGAGACTTACCAGCTAATCAGCGCTCGCCTCGCCTCGGAAGCACGCCGCTCGGCGCTGGAGCAGCGCAATGCCGCTTTGGAGTTGCGCCAAGTCTGGCTCGACACCCTCCTGGCCGATCGCGCCACCGCTCAAGGCGTGATGGACGAGTTATCCGGGCAGTTGCGCGATCTGCGCGCGCACACCGCCTCCATGCAAAGCGTTCTGGACGACCAGGCGCGCGAGCTGGAGGAAAGGCAACAGGCTTTCCTGGAATTGCGCCGCGATCGGATCAAGGCCCAGCTGGTGATGGACGCCCAGGCCGAGCAGCTCAAACAGGCGGCTGCCCGGCACGAAACGCTCAGCGGGGAATTCAAGAAACTCAAGGCCCGCGCCGACGAGCAGAAACGCGTGCTAAACGCCGCCCGCAAAGCTTGCCGCAAGAAAGGACGCTGCTTCGCGCTCTCGCCGGAGAACAAACCCCGCCGCTCCATTCCCGAACGCATCCTCCGCGAGCTCAAGCGCATTCCCAGCAATCTCAGCCGCGCTCCGGCCGCCTCGCCGCCAGGGGGCAAAGCGGTCGCGGAACCCGTCGATCGTTACGCGGAATGGATCGCCGAGCACGAGCCGGACGCGGCGGGCCTGGCCCAACAAATCGAGCTCGCGACCGAGCTGCCGGTTCAGCCGAAGATCAGCCTGCTCCTGCCGATCTTTCAGCCGCCGCTCGATTTTCTCGACGCGCTCGCGGCTTCTCTGGCCGCGCAGACTTACCAGAATTTCGAGATCTGTGTGGTCGATGGCGGGTCAGACGAAGCGGCGCGGGACTACCTGAAAACGTGGCAGCAAAAAGAGCCGCGAATGCTCCTCGAATTTCTCCCGCAAAATCTCGGCATCGCCGAGAACACCAACCGCGCCGTCGCGCGCGCCCGCGGCGACTTTCTCGCCTGCATCGATCAGGATGATCTCCTCCCGCCCTTCGCGCTTTACGAGCTGGCCCGCGCCATCGGGAACCAGCCGGCTGCCGATATTTTCTACAGCGACGAGGATCGCCTAACGATCACGGGAAAAAGACATGCGCCCTTTTTCAAGCCGGAGTGGAGTCCCGAGTATCTCCTTTCTTCCATGTATCTCGGGCATCTCACGGCCTACGGCCGCGAGCTGGTCGCGCGCCTCGGCGGTTTTCGCCCGGCCTTCGATTTGTCGCAGGATTACGATTTTGCCCTGCGCGCGACCGAGCAAGCCCGAGCGGTTGGGCACATTCCGCATGTCCTTTATCATTGGCGGGAACATCCCGCTTCCGGTTCGGCCGGGGGAAAACCGGACGCGCGCCAGAGCAATCTGGCCGCGCTCGCCGAAGCCATGCGCCGGCGGAATTTGCCCGCGGAAATTATCGAATATCCGAGCGCGAATCGCGCGCGCCTAGAGGTGCCGACCTGGCCGCGAACGTCGATTATTGTCCCGACCGATTCGGGTTTGCGCGCCCGCTTTTGCGCCGAGCAGCTCGCGCAAAAAACGTCCTACCCCGATCTCGAAATCGTCCTCGTGACCAACAGCGGGCTCGTCGATTCGCTCGAAGTGCTCGCGCCCGCGAGCGCCGCGCTCCGCTATGTGCGCTACGACGAACCGTTTAATTTCTCGGAGAAATGCAACCTCGGCGCCGCCGCCGCAACCGGCGCCCGGCTCATTTTTCTCAACGACGACGTCGAGCCCGGACAGCCGGACTGGATTCAAAACCTGATCGAGCCGCTGGAGAATCCCGCGATCGGCGCGGTTGCGCCCAAGCTTCTTTACGAGACCGGAAAAATTCAGCACGCCGGGCTCGTCACCGGCGTGCGCGGACTCGTCGGCACCTCCTGTCATCAATGGGCGGCCGATTCCACCGATTACGTAAATTTTGCCCAATCGATGCGCGACGTTTCCGCTCTCTCGGGCGCCTGCCTGGCCCTGCGGCGCGACGATTTTTTTGCCTTCGGCCCTTGGGACGCGGTCGACACGCCGGTGGCGCATTCGGATTTCGATTTGTGCTTCAAAATCCGCGCGGCCGGCATGCGTTGCGTCTACACGCCCTTCGTCACCATGACCCATCGCGGCCATGAATCGATCGGCGCCGAAGCGCTGGAAAAAAAAGAGGCGCGCCGCGAGAAAGCCTCGGTTTTCCTGCTCAAACGCTGGCCCGAATACACCTGCCACGATCCTTATTTTCCCGATAACCTGCGGGACTGGCTCTACGCCGATTCGCCGACGCCGCTGCGCATGGCAGCGCGCGCGCGGCCGCGGCCGGTCGCACCCAGCACGGCGGATTTGCTCATCGTCTCGCACGACCTGAGCTGGAGCGGCGCGCCGCTCATCTTGCTCCATCTCGCGAAGTGGTGCCAGGCGCGCGGCTACTTCATCACCGTGATGTCGCCCAAGGCAGGGCCGTTAGGCGAGCACTTCGTGGCCGCGGGATTTCCGGTCATCGTCGATCCGCTGATCGCGCGGAATCATCCTTCCTTCACCGATTTCGCGCGGGAATTTGATTGCGTGATCGCGAGCACGATCTTCGGTGCGCCGATCGTGCGGAGCGCGAAAGCGGCCGGCCTCCCGCACTTCTGGTGGATCCACGAAGGGCGCATCGCGGAACACTATCTGGCGGAAGACGCCGGGCTGCGTGGCGCGCTCGCCACGGCCGACTTTGTCGTCACGCCGGACACGCGGAGCGCGCGAGTTTACCAGCCCTTCAGCGATCGCCGGGTGCGCGTTCTCCCCTATGGAATCCCCGATCCGCGAACTTCAGAGGCGGAGCCGGCCGGGAGGTCACCGGACGGGCGGGTGAAATTTCTGCTCCTCGGCACGATTGAAGATCGCAAAGGACAAAAAGTTTTCCTCGAAGCCTGGAGTCAACTTTCCGATGTCGTTAGGCAAAAAGCCCGCTGCGAAGTGGTGGGACGGCCGCACGACGCCGCGCTCGCGGAGGAGATCCGGGCGGCGGCGGCCGCGGATCCTTCGCTCACTTACCGCGAAAGCGTGACCCACTCCGAAGCGCTCGCGCTCATTCGCGCGGCCGACGTCATGCTTTCGACCTCCTGGGATGAAACCGGTCCGCTCATCTCCATCGAAGCGCTCGCCTTGGGCACGCCGATTCTGAGCACGACGGTGGGCGGCGTGGCGGAAATTCTCCTCGGCGAAGAAGCCGGTCTTTTCTTCGCGCCAGGCGACAGCGGCGCTCTGGCCGTGGCCATCGAGCGACTCGTGAGGGACGAGGAATTGCTCGCCCGCCTCGCCGCGCAGGCCCGACCGGTCTACGAGAAATATTTCGCCTTCGATCGTTTTGGCGAAGGTTTCCTCGAACTTCTGCACGAGGCCATGGCCGATGCCTGAGAGCGCGCTGCCGCCTGCGGAAACGCTTTCCGACCGGCCCCCGGGCGCGGAAAATCTCACCTACGCCGATTGGGTGGAAAAATACGACACGCTTTCGGGCGCCGATCGCATCGCCTGGCGGCGTCGGCTCCGCGCCTTGCCGCGCCGGCCGCGCCTTTCCGTTCTCCTCCCGGTTTCCAATCCCGAGATGGAATTTTTGCAAGCCGCGATCGATTCCGTAATCGCGCAGATTTATCCGGACTGGGAACTCTGCCTCGCGGACGACGCTTCCACCGATCCCGCGGTGCGACCTTTTCTCGAAGCGCGCGCGGCCGCCGAGCCGCGGATCAAATTGACTTTTCGCGAGCGCAACGGCCATATCTCGGCCGCGAGCAATTCCGCGCTTGCCCTCGCCACCGGCGCATGGTGCGCGCTCCTCGACCAGGACGACGAATTGCCTCCCCACGCGCTCGCGGCTGTCGCCTGCGAGATTCAGGAGCATCCGCAGGCCCGAGTTATTTATTCCGACGAAGACAAGATCGATTTGGCGGGCGCGCGTTCCGATCCTCACTTCAAAACGGATTGGGATCCCGAGCTTTTCCACGGGCAGAATTTCATCAATCACCTCGGGGTTTACGAGACGGCGCTCCTCCGCGAGCTGGGCGGTTTTCGCGAAGGCTACGAAGGCTCGCAGGATTACGATCTGGCCGCGCGTTGCTTCGATCGGATCGCGCCGGCCCAGATCCGGCACATCCCGCGCATTCTTTATCATTGGCGCAGCGCGCCCGGAAGTGTAGCGGCGCGGCCCAGCGCGAAGCCGTATGCGCGCGAAGCGGCGCGCCGGGCCTTGCGCGATCATTTGCAGCGCCGCGGGATCGCCGGGCGCGTTGAGCCGTGCCCGGAAAATCCGGAATTTCACCGCGTCGTTTATGAGCTTCCTGATCCGCCGCCGCTGGTCAGCGTGATCATCCCGACCCGCGATCGCGCGGCGCTCCTCCGGCAGTGCGTCGAAAGTCTGCGCGCCCTCACGAATTACGCGCCTTTCGAAATTCTGATCGTCGATAACCACTCCGCGGAAGAGGAAACGCTAGCCTATTTTCGCGCGTTGGAGTCGTCCCAGGCGGCGCGCGTTCTCCCGGTCCCGGGGCCTTTTAATTTCAGCCGGCTCAATAATCTCGCGGCTGCCCAAGCGCATGGAGAAATCCTCGCTTTCCTCAACAACGACATCGAAGTGACCGAGCCCGATTGGTTAGGCGAAATGGTCCGCCACGCCGTCCGGTCCGAGGTAGGCGCGGTCGGCGCCCGGCTCTGGTATCGCGACGACACTTTGCAGCATGGCGGAGTGATCGCCGGGCTTGGCGGGGTCGCCGGGCATGCCTTTTACCGGACGCGGCGCGGGCAGCCGGGCTATTTCAGCCGGGCTTTTTTAGTGCACCATTGCTCCGCGGTCACGGCCGCCTGCCTGCTGACGCGCCGCGCGGTTTTCGAATCGTTAGGCGGCTTCGACGAGGAAAACTTCGGGATCGATTTCAACGATGTGGACTACTGCCTGCGCGCGCGGGCGGCCGGCTGGCAGGTGGTTTGGACGCCCTCGGCCAACCTCCTGCACGACGAATCCGCCCAGCGCGGCCATCATGCCCACGTCGATCAACGGGCGCAATTCTTTCGGGAGGCCGGCGCCATGCAAACGAGGCACGGCGCCGCGCTTCTGCAGGATCCCTATTACAATCCCAATCTTTCCCTGAGCTTGCCGGGCTACCAGATGGCCTTTCCGCCGCGCTGCCCGCGAGAAAATTCCCCTAGAGGGTGTCATGAACTTTGAACCAGCGGCGGGGCGTTGTAGCGTCCGCTGTCCCCAGCGGAAAACCGGTGGACCCAAACGAAATGCGCTGAGGACAGCGCACGCTACAACCGCCTCCCGTACGCTTGCGGGGGCAATCGAGGCACGAAAGTTCATGACACGCTCTAACGAGGCTGGATGATCGAAGCCACTCCCACGCTCCCGGCCGGCCTCGACTCGCCCGCACCTGACGAGGTCATCTACGATCGCGCGCTCTTTCTCTCCGGCTGGATTTACGCGCCGGGACGCGCGGCCTCCCCCTGCCGAATTCGCGCTTATCTCGACGAGACCTACTGCGCGGAAACGCACACGCTTTTCCCGCGCGCCGACATCTCCGAGCGCTTCCAGCTCGAGCGCATCGTCCCCAGCGGATTCCGCATGCTCGGGCAACTCCAGCCTCCGCTGCAGGGACCGCGCGACTCCGTTCTCCGTATCACCGTCTCGTGGAATGAGGAAAACCCCCTAACGATCATCGAGCAGCCGGTCCGGCTCGTCCCGGCGCTGCTCGAGGCGCGGCCCTACGGCGAACTGGTCTATCCGGCGAACGAGACCTTGTTGCACCGCGAAAATATTTACGGCTCGGGACCGCCTTTGGAAGAGCCGGGAATCGAAGTGGCCAACCTCTTGCGCAGCTACCTGCCGGCGGGCTCCTCGGTGGTCGATGTCGGCTGCGGCGCGGGCGCCTACGGGCCGGGCTTGATCGCGGCCGGGCATCGCTGGCTGGGGTTGGAGGTGGACGCGCATTGCTGCGACATTTTGCGACGCCGGCAATTGCCCTTTCGCCGCGTCACGCCGGAATCGGGAACGTTACCGGGCGCCGATGGCGAATGGGATTGCGCCATTTGCGTCGAAGTGCTCGAGCATGTGCGGGAACCCGAGATCTTTCTGCGTGAAATCGCGCGAATGACGCGCGGTCGCGTGCTTTTCTCCGTCCCCAACCTGGAGGTGCTCCCGTATTTCTACGGATGGCAGGCGGCGCCGTGGCATCTGCTCGAGGCGGACCATAAGAATTTTTTCACCCGCGCGAGTTTGCGCGCCCTGCTCGAAAAACATTTTCGCCGGGTGGAGATTTTTCCCTATGGCCAACACCCTTTGCGCACGCGCGAAGACGTGGCGCTTTACATGCACTTCTGCGCGGTGGCGGAATCGCCGGACCTGGTTGCCTAACGACTCTGCCGTTCGAGCCAGTGGTCGAGCCGGCGGCGCCAATTGCGTCTCCGCTTTTCGCGAGGCCGGCGCGCGACCAGGACGGAATCGTGCCACTTATTGCTCTCGCTGTCGTACTGCGGGAGGTCTTCCCATTGCGTCCAGGCCTCCAGCGTTTCCAAACCGGCGTAGCGGGCGAGGGCGCGCAGGCCATCCGGGTAGACGCGCCAGCAATCTACCGGGTAACGATGCTCGTCGCCCGCCGAGGGCGCGATGAGGCAACAGAGCCCGCCAGGTTTGAGGGCCCGGGCGATTTCGCGCATGGTCAGCCAGAAGAATTCCGTGTGCTCGAAGGTCTGGCCGGAAATAATGACATCGGCACTGGCGCTCCTGATCTCCCGCCAGCGATACGGATCGCGCAGGACGACGTCGACATTTTTCCCCGCCGCCATATCGACGCCGCGATAGCGCCACGGTTTGCGATCGAAGAGCGGCCGGTAGGAGCCGTTAAAATCCTGGCTCCCGAGATCGAGAATGAGGAGCGGCTCGGCGCGCCGGGCCTCGAGATATTTCTGCGCAAATGCGGTCATCTTGTCGAAGGAGCTGGGATGCATCGCCGGTAGTGAACCGTCTCGGCGGACGTTGTGCAATCGAGCGCGATCCTGTCGGCGCCTCCCGCGGGGAGGGCAGGTGTTTAGTTAGCGCCTCGCGAAGAGCGGGGATCTTGTCATCCCGAGGCTGGCGCAGCGCGCCGAGGGATCTCACGGTTGCGCTGCCGGGGTACATCTACCTGGAGAACGACGCCGAGACCTTGCGCGAGATCCCTCGCCGTCTACGCGGGCTCGGGATGACAACATGTGACGGGCGTGTTGGACGCAAAGCGCTGGCAGAAATGAACGCCAGACTCACGGATAATGGGGAGGCGCGGGTGTGGCGGCCTCTGCTCGAGATGCCGTCAAGCAACCCTCGCGCTTCGCAGAGCGAAGCGTCTACAGGAGTTGCCCGGGCGAAAACGGCCTTGCTTTTGACTCGCGCGCTTGAATTCTGAGCCCGATGCGCAAGACCCGGATCATTTGTTCACTCGGTCCGGCCTCCCAAAAATCCGAGACGATTCGGGCCATGATCGCGGCCGGCACCGATATCTTCCGGCTAAATATGAGTCACGCGCAGCATGACTGGGTGCGTGAAATCGTGCCGCGGGTGCGCGCGTTGGCCGAAGAATCGAAGCGCGGCATCGCGCTGCTTCTCGACACGCAGGGCCCGGCCATCCGCACGAGCGATCTGGCCCGCCCGCTCACCCTCGCGGTGGGCGACACCCTCGAGATCACGGTGCGCGGCGCGAGCGCCACGGTGCCGAATTCCGTGAGCGTAAATTACGATGATTTGATCGACGACGTGTCGTTAGGCGACACCATTCTTTTGGATAACGGCGTCATGCAGGTGCGCGTCCTGGAGAAGCGCGACCACCGCATGCGCTGCCAGGTTTTGACCGCCGGCACGCTCGGCTCGCATCGCCACGTCAACCTGCCGGGCGTGCACGTTAATTTGCCGGCGTTGACTGAGAAAGACCTGGCTGATATCGCCCTCGGCGTGGAGCTGGGCGTCGAATTCGTCGCCTTGAGTTTTGCCCGGCAACGGCGCGATCTCGATGAGCTGCGCCAGGTTTTGCAAACCAAAGGCAGCCAGGCCTGGGTCGTGGCAAAAATCGAGAGTGCGGAAGCCGTCGGGCAAATCGACGACATGATTCAAGGAGCCGACGCCGTCCTCGTCGCGCGGGGCGACCTCGGGATCGAATGCCCGATGGAGGAGCTGCCGATCATTCAGCGGCGGATCGTGAAACGCTGCCTGCGGGTGGGCAAACCGGTCATCGTGGCGACGCACCTGCTCGAATCAATGGTGGAAAATCCGGTCCCGACGCGCGCTGAGGTGACGGATGTGGCGAACGCGGTTTTCGAGCAGGCGGACGCGGTCATGTTAACCGGCGAAACGACTTCCGGGCGTTATCCGGTCGAGTGCGTGAAGGTGCTCGACCGGGTGGCGCGGCGGATCGAGCGAAGCGGCGGGGCCGGCTACGCGAAGGAAGCGATCCTGGAAGACGCGCGCCAAAAAATCGTCGCGGCCGCGGTCGCCCTGGCCGACTCGCTCGCGCGCTCGAAGCTGATCGTCTTCACCCGGCAGGGCACGATGGCGCGCAACGTTTCCAATCTGCGCCCGCAACGCGCGCCCATTTTTGCTTTCACGCCTAACGAGTGCGTTTATCGGCAACTGGCGCTCTGCTGGGGGACGTATCCGGTCTGGATTGATTTCACGGAAGACCCGAATGCCACGATCGAGGCCGCGGAGCAGTATCTGCGCGCGCAGAAACTGATTCAGCCTAACGATAAGCTGGTCGTGATCAGCGATGTGCGGACGGGCCAGGGCGTGTTCGATTGCGTGCAGTTGCGTGAGGTGAAGGCGGGGTAGGTCCAGCTCTGGGGAGCGCACGCGCCTCGCGTGCTCCGTTCGGCGCCTCGCCGAACGGTTCACATTGGCGCGGGCTCGATGACAAAATGAGAGCGGGCGAACGCGCAAAGAGCTTTCCGGCGGGGCGCCGGAAAGAGCACGCGAGGCGCGTGCGCTCCCCGGAAAGTCGCGGCGACGCCGCAAAACAAAAGCGCGCGGACGTTTCCATCCGCGCGCTTCGAATTTCTTGGGCTGCTTAAGCTTCGGTCAGTTCCACGTCGACCGGCCGCTCTTTCTTGCTCAGGGCGCGGCGCAGCTTGGAGAGCGCAATGTTCTGCAATTGCCGGATGCGCTCGCGGGTCACGCCAAATTTTTTGCCGACTTCCTCGAGCGTCTTCGGCTTGCCGCCGTCGAGCCCGAAGCGCGAGAAAATGATTTTCCGCTCACGATCGTCGAGCACATCGAGCAACCCGCCGACTTCGTTGCGCAGGTTTTTGTCGCGCAGCAATTCGAAGGGCGTCTGCGCTTCTTCGTCCCCCACGATTTCGCCAAACTCGGTCGAATCGTCGTCGCTGATGGGCGCGTCGAGCGAGGCCGGCCGGATGGAGACGGTCTTGAGCTGCGAGACTTTGCCCGCGGCGATGCCGATCTCTTCGCCGAGCTCGTCATCGGTCGGTTCGCGGCCGAGTTCCTCGCTCATTTGCAGCGAGACGCGGCGCATTTTGGAGATTTTATCGACCAGATGGACGGGCAACCGGATCGTCTTCGATTGGTTGGCCAGCGCGCGCTTGATCGATTGTTTGATCCACCAAGCAGCGTAGGTGCTCAGTTTTCCGCCTTTAGCGGGATCGAAGCGTTCGACCGCTTTCATTAAGCCGATGTTGCCTTCGGAGACGAGGTCGAGGAGCGGCAACCCGAGGTTGGCGTAATCGTGCGCAATTTTGACCACGAGGCGGAGGTTCGAGCGAATCATGAGGGCGCGCGCTTCCTTGTCGCCCTTCTTGATTTTCGCGGCGAGCTCGATTTCCTGCAGAGGCGTGAGGAGCGGGATTTGCCCGATCTCGCGCAGGTAAATTTTTATTCCAGTATCGCTATCTTCAGCAGCCATATAAGTTCTCATGCGTTGGGTAGTAAAGTGGTTTGTGCTCCCGGGAATCCCAGATGGAGGCGAACGCCGGGAAAAAGTGGGATGAGAGGTCTACCATCTAACAAACTACTTAACAAGGTTAAATATCGAAAATAAGACAGGCTTCGGATGCTTCTCGTTCATTCTTTCCACACTGCCGAGCGCGAAACGGTCTTGTCGTTTGAATCGGGGGTCCGCCTCGCTTGGGATGCCTCGCCCAAACGAGGGGCGCGCCGGCTCTCACCGACGTCTACCTTAGGAGGCTGCCGCGCCCGAAAAATTCCTTGGGCCTCGCTTGCTACCCCGCCACTTCGTCGCGGGTATCTTCGGGTCTCGCAAAACGCCTGCTTTGTGACGACGCGAACCGTCCGGATCAACTAGAGGGGGTCATGAACTTTGAACCAGCGGCGGGGCGTTGTAGCGTCCGCTGTCCCCAGCGGAAAATCGGTGGACCCAAGCGAAATGCGCTGAGGACAGCGCACGCTACAACCGCCTCCCGGACGCTTGCGGGGGCAATCGAGGCACGAAAGTTCATGACACGCTCTAGAGGGTGTCATGGACTTTTGGATGGCGCGATGGAGATGGACTTTCTCTGGGGAGCGCACGCGCCTCGCGTGCTGGCGAGGGCGCCTCGCCGTCGCGCACTTTTCTTGCCCACTGCGAGACCAAGAGCGGCCGCAAAGTTCGTTTTGGCGAGGCGCCTAAACCAGCACGCGAGGCGCGTGCGCTCCCCAGAAAGACCGTTGCGCCCTAAGACCGTTGCGCCCTAATAGGCGAGGCGGGTCCAAGTGCACGACACCCTCTAGGCGTTGGCTTAACCGTCCCTACTCCTGGCTTCGCCTATATTCGATGCGGAATTGCTCCAAGCGACGTAGATCCTGGAGGTCCTTCTCCCGCCCGGTGGCGCGTTTGCTGGCGATGATGTCGTCCAAAGCCGCCACCGGGAAACGCCCGCCCGCTAGGGTGGAGCGACTTTTAGCCGCGGCGAAACTCTCGATGCCATCGGGAGCATGGATGAGATCGAGGGCGAAAGGGCCGCCTTTTAAAAGAACGATCTCACTCCCGCTCAAGATGGAAACGGTCAGGGCCGGGTCCAGCTCGAAGCCCAGCCGGCCGAGCGCGCGCAGAACGCGCTCCGCATTGGCGCGCGAGCGAGGCAGAAAAATGTCCACGTCTTGCGTCGTCTCCGGATAGCCGAGAAGGTCGCCGCACCCGTAGCAGGAGCCGAAATCGCGCCACTTCTGCCGATAAACAGGTAATCGACGGCTTCCCGAGCAAAGGCGGCAGCCAGCTCCTCGGCCTGGCTGGGGGTGAATTTATTCTCGGGCATAGCCTAACGAGTCGGCGGGGGCGCCGGCCGGTAGCCGAGATAGGCGGGCAGCTCGCGCGCGCACCAGGCGCGATATTCCGCCATGGTTTTGAAAGCGCGCATCCCGACCTCGTCGAGCACCGGTTTGTGGACGTGGCAAAATCCGTATTTGATTCGGGTCGAAACATCGCGCGCCAATTGGTCCCGGCATTGCGCGCGCCAGGCTTCTTCTTCCGTCGGTCTCATGGTGTCACCCTAGCTTAATCTGAAGGGTACCGAGAAGACGACCCTCCCGTTTCAATTCGCTCACCCGCCCTGGACCGGCGGCATGAGCGCGATTGCCTCGCCCCGCTGCAAGCGGTGCTGGCGTTCGACGAATTCCACCCCGACGCCGACGAGGAGGTGGCGATCCCATTTCTCCAGGGCCGGATGGAGTTGGTAAAGATGCGCGAGCAAATCCGCCACCGTCGCTTCGTCGGGCAGCTCGACCGCTTGCTCGCTCGCGCCCGCTGCCTCCCGGAGCTGGGAGAAAAATTGCACCATCAGATGCATCGTTAGGCAGTAACGATCAGGTCTTTCCGCAGGACCCCGACGCACGGTAAATTGCGATAGCGCTCCATGTAATCGAGCCCATAGCCGACGACGAACTCGTCGCCGATGTCGAACCCGACGTAATCGGCTTCGACCGGGCGCAGCCGCTCTTTCTTCTTCCGCAGGAGCACGCAAATTTTCACGCTGAGGGGCTGCTCGCTGCGCAGCTTTTCGCCGATCGCAGCGAGGGTCACACCACTATCGAGGATGTCGTCGAGGATGAGAATGTGCCGGCCGGCGACGTCGGGGAGCGCGATCTGTTTGAAGACCACTTCCCCGGTCGTTTCGGTCCCGCCGTGGTAGCTGGCGACGCTCAGGCAATCGAGTTTCAAAGGCAGCGGGATGCGCCGGAGCAGGTCGGCCATGAAAATGAGGCTGCCGTTGAGAACGGCGATGACGGTCAACTCGCGGCTCTGGTAATCGCTCGAGATTTGCGCCGCAATCTCGTCAAGTCGGCGCAGGATCGTCGCCTCGTCGAAGAGCACGCGTTCGAGGTCATCGAGCATTCCCGTAATGGGCCACAGATCGCAGGTGATTCAAAGCGCGTCCTCCACGGCTTCGGGTGGCGCACACGTCTCGTGTGCTGGTCGCGCTGTTTCAGCGCGACGAACTTTCTCTTCGCTGCACTGGTCCAAAGAGTTCCGGTCCGGCAGAAAAGTTCGCGACGGTGGACCGCCGTCGTCCGCACACGAGACGTGTGCGCTACCCGGGCCTCAGAGTTGCCGCAAAGCCGCGGCGATTTCCCGGGCCAGTTTCGGATCGCTCGAGAGCAACGCGCCACGTCGCCAAAGCACGCGCGCGCGCGCCGCATCGCCCGCGCGTTGCGCGGCTTCGCCGGCGTTGAGGTAAAGCAATTGCCGGTCGCGCGGCGGCAGCTTCCCAGGCTCCTTCTCGACCGCGGCGACCAGACGCTCCAGCGCCTCCCGCGCGACCTCCCGCCGGCCCAGAATGGCCGGGAACGCTTCGTAAGTCACCGCGCGCAAAAGCGCGACCCGGGCCTCGTTCGGCGCAGCTTGCGCCGCCTCATCCATCAGCGCCATGCCGTGCCGCAGCGCGCGCAACTTCGCCAGCCCAAAGACCGGGAGATCGCGGCTGCGCAAAGTGTAGGCGCTGCCCAGATAGACCCGGGCCAACTGGTCGCCCGGCTGCGCGGCGAGCCTCGTTTCCAGCCCGACGATGCACGCTTGCACCGCTTCGCTGTCGCCCGCCAGCCCGCGGGCATAAAGCTGAGCAATCGCCTCCTCGCCCGGCGCGGGCGCCGCGATTCCCGGCCGAAGTGCCGTCAAAAAGAGAAGCGCGACGAACAGCCGAAACATCTGCCACCATCGACAACGCCGCCGGGCCTGACAAACTGAGCCCGTCCTCATGCCCTTTCACGCCGCGCTCCTGACCGTCTCGACCAAAGGCAAAGGCGCCTACGAAATCACCGCGCCGGTCGCCGCCGAGGTTGCAAAAAGCGGGATCGGCGCCGGAGCCGTCACCGTGTTCGTGAGGCACACCAGCTGCAGCCTCATCATCATGGAAAACGCCGATCCAACCGCGCGGCGGGATCTGGAGGAATTCTTCGAGCGCCTCGTGCCCGAAGACACGCCCTATTTCGAGCACACCGCGGAAGGCGGCGACGACAGCACCTCGCACATTCGCGCCGTCCTCACCCGCACCAGCGAAGTCATCCCGATCGCGGAGGGCCGGATGCAGCTCGGCTCCTGGCAGGGTATTTTCCTTTTCGAGCACCGCCGCGCCCCGCATCGCCGCGAGATCGCCTTGAGCATCAGTGGGGCGAGCTTCCAGCTTGCCTGATTCGCCCTCGCTTCCTTAACCTCACTCGCCGTGAAAACGTTGCCCGCCACCAACAACCGCCACCACGCGCTGCGCGATCGCTGGGAAATTCCCGCGGTCGATCAGGTCATGGTCGAAGAACGCGCCGCCGCCTTTACCAAGCGGAGCATCAAGACTTCCGCGAAACTGGCCGGCCTCAAGCTCGCCGTCTCGATGATGGACCTGACCACGCTCGAAGGGAAAGACACGCCTGGCAAAGTCGCCTTCCTCTGCCGCAAAGCGATGCAGCCGATCGCTCCCCGCTACGACGTCCCGGCCTGCGCCGCGGTCTGCGTTTACTCGAATCTCGTCCGCGCGGCCAAGCGTTTTCTCGGCACTTCCGGGGTGAAAGTCGCCTCGGTCGCGACCGCCTTCCCGACCGGCCTGATGCCGCTCGACTTGAAACTCGAGGAAGTTCGCCGGGCCGCGGGCGACGGCGCCGACGAGATCGACATGGTGATCGATCGCGGCGTTTTCCTGGCCGGCGATTACGACCGTGTCTTCGACGAAATCGCGGCAGTCAAAGAAGCTTGCGGCAGCGCGCATTTAAAAGTCATCCTCGAGACCGGCGAGCTCCAGACCTACGACAACGTCCGCCTGGCCAGCGAAATCGGGATGCGCGCGGGCGGCGATTTCATCAAGACCTCGACCGGCAAAATCGCCCCCGCCGCGACCCTCCCGGTCACCCTCGTCATGCTCGAGGCGATCCGCGATTACTTCTACGAAACGGGCGTGCGCATCGGGATGAAACCGGCCGGCGGCATCCGCAACGCCAAGCAGGCGCTCGCCTATCTCGTGATGGTGAAGGAAACGTTAGGCGACGACTGGCTTACGCCCGACCTCTTCCGGTTCGGCGCGAGCACGCTGGTCAACGACGTCCTCATGCAGATCGTGAAAACGGTCGACGGGAACTACCAAAGCGCGGATTACTTCTCGCTCCCCTAACGAGCCGCCCGGTGGACCTTCGCTCGACGGAGGTCCTGTTTTGCGTCTCGCGAAAAGCTCGGCGTTGTCATCCCGAGGCTGGCGCAGCGCGCCGAGGGATCTCGCGGATGCTCTGATGGGTCCATCTTCTCTGACCCGTCCGCCGAGACCTTACGTGAGATCCCTCGCCGTCTACGCGGACTCGGGATGACAAAATGTGAGTGGGCGGGGAAGGCAAGGCGCGGCCGGATTGAACGCTAAAACAGATACTGCCAAGGAATCTGTCCCCCGCGCTTCGCGGAGCGAAGTGTGTGTTTAGCGGCCCACGAAAAGTTGGGTTCTCTGTCATCCCGAGGCTGGCGCAGCGCGCCGAGGGATCTCACGGTTGCTCTGATGGGTTCATTTTCTCTAAAGAACGACGCCGAGACCTTGCGCGAGATCCCTCGCCGTCTGCGCGGGCTCGGGATGACAACATGAGAGCGGGCCAGTGAAAGCAGGAGGCCTACAGGAATGAACGCCAGACAGAAACAGGTACAGAGCGAAGCGTCTCCAGGATGCGACCTGGAGGTCACTTCCGTCTTGAAGCGCGCCGGGCCGAATTTAAGCTGTTCCATGGAACCCGGCCCCTAACGATGCGTGTGCTCGCCATCGACGCTTCTCTGCGCAGTTCCGGCGTCGCCGTCCTGGAAACGAACGGCGGGGGCAAATTTCATGCGCTCCATTTCGGGGTCATTCGGAACGCGAAAACCTTGCGCATGTCCTCCTGCCTCGTCGCCATCCGCGACCGGCTGGCCGAATTGATTCAAGAACATGAGCCGGATTGCTGCGCCCTCGAAGCGGTCATTTACGTGCAGAGCTACCAGACCGCGATCACGCTCGGCGCGGCCCGCGGCTCGGCCATCATGGCGGCGGCCGAGCGCGGGCTGCCCGTCTTTGAATACGCGCCAAAGCGGATCAAACAGGCGACCGTGGGGAACGGCGCCGCCGACAAAACACAGGTCGCCTTTATGGTCCGGGCATTATTAGGCCTGACCGAAACCCCCGGCCCCGACGCGGCCGACGCGCTCGCCATCGGCCTCACTCATTTGCGCGCGCAGGAAGGTTTGCGCGTCGGCCTGCCGGGTCAGCTGCAAATATGAGCCCGGCGCCGTTGCAGACGCGCTGGTTAGGCCGGGTCGGTTTCGCGGAAGCGCTCGCCCGGCAGGAAGAATTCGTTAGGCAAAAGCGGCTGCGGCCGGAGCTGCCGGATGAACTCTGGCTCCTCGAGCACGACCCGGTTTACACCATTGGGCGCACGCCCGACCAATCGAGCCTGCGCGGCGCCGCGCATTTGCCGCACCCGCTTTTCCCGATCAATCGCGGCGGCCAGGCGACCTACCACGGGCCGGGGCAATTGGTCGGTTATTTCCTGATCGATCTCCGTCGTTACGGCCAGGATTTGCATCGCTATCTGCGCTGGATCGAGGCGTTGCTCCTCGCCCTCCTCGCCCGCTACGAGATCGCGGCGACGACGCGGGACGGCCTCACCGGCGCCTGGATCGCCGACCGGAAAATCGCCTCCATTGGCGTCGGCGTGCGCCATTGGATCACCATGCACGGCTTCGCCCTCAACGTGAGCGGCGATCTCACGCCCTTCGCGCAAATCACTCCCTGCGGCATCGCCAATGTCGCGATGACTTCGATTGAGCGGGAAACCGGCAGGGCTCAACCGCTGGAAGGTGTCGCCGCCAGGATGGCGCAACTAGCGAAGGAGCGCGTCGTCGACCTTCCGGGGAGCGCGCGCGCCTCGCGTGCTGGTGGCGGCGCCGCGCCGACCCCATCTCTGACCGCTCCCGACCCCGTCGGGCCTCGCGCGCTCAGGGAAATGTAATCCCAGAAAAAGTTCGTTGAGGCGAGACGCCTCAACCAGCACGCGAGGGCGCGTGCGCTCCCCGGAATCGCTTGCCCCTCGACACCTACTCGCTCTGCGTTTTAGTAAAGCATGGCCATTCCGCTTGAAGACAATTTTACCGACATCATCGGCAAGGCCCAGCGCGGCCTCGGTTTCTCCGATAGTCAGCTCGCAGAAAAATCGGGCGCCCGCGCCGAAGCTATCCGCCAGCTCCGCGAGGGAAACTTCGAGCGCGCGACGATCGACCAGATCGCTCCGGTCTTGCAACTCGACGCCGACGCCCTGGCCGAGCTCGCCCAGGAAAAATGGCAGCCTCACGAGGCCAGCGTTGAGGGATTGGCCCAGTTCAACACGCCCTACCACGACATGAAGGTGAACGCCTATCTGGTCTGGGATCCGGCGAGCAAAAAGGCGGTCGCGTTCGACAGCGGGGCGGATTGCGCGCCGATTTTAGAGAAAAGCCAAAGCGCTGGTCTGACCATCGAGCTGATTTTGCTCACCCACGCGCATCCCGATCACGTGGCCGATCTGGAGCGGCTCGCCGAAGCGACGGGCGCGCCGATTTATCTTTCCCGCCATGAAGAGGCGCCGGGCGCGGAGCCGATCAAGGAAGGGAAAAATTTTACGGTCGGCGGCCTGACCATCGAATCGTTTCGCACCTGGGGTCATTCTTTGGGCGGGATGACGTTTTTTATTCGCGGGCTCGATCAGCCGGTCGCGATCGTCGGGGATTCGCTCTTCGCCGGTTCCGTGGGCGGCGGCAACGTCTCCTACGAAGACGCCATTCGGAACAATCTCGAGAAAGTGCTGACCCTGCCTAACGACACCATTCTTTGCCCGGGACACGGGCCGCTCACGACCGTCGCGGAAGAGAAAAAGCACAACGCCTTTTTTGCCGGGGCGGCCAAACGATCCACCGGCCTGAGCTGAAGCGAGGCGCATGAACGTTGCTTTCGTCGGAGTCGGCCGGATGGGCGCGAACATGGCGCGCCGCCTGCAGGAGCGCGGGTTTCACGTGACCGCGGTCTACGATGCGCACCGCCCCACCGCGACCAAGCTGGCCCAGGAGCTGGGCAGCTTTGCCAGTCAGTCGTTAGGCGAAGTGACCGCCGCCGCGGAGGTCGTCCTCACCGTCGTCTCCGACGACGCGGCCATGCGGGAGATTTTTTCCCAGCCTAACGACAACCTGCTGAGCCAAGCGGAGGGCAAGTTATTCCTCAACTGCGCCACGGTTTCGCCGGAAGTGCACGTCGAGATCGAGCAGCTCGCGGAGAAAGCCGGCGCGCAAACCCTCGAAGCCTGCATGGCTTCGAGCATCACCCAGGCAAAGGAAGGTTCCCTTTATCTGATGTGCGGCGGCTCGGACGCAGCCTTCGCGCGCGCGGAGCCAATCCTTCAGGCGCTCGGCTCGAAGATTCGCTTCATCGGGAAAGCGGGCGAGGCCGCGAAAGTGAAAGCGCTGGTCAACATGGTCATGAACATCAACACCGCCGGGCTGGCGGAAGGGTTGGGCTTGGGCGACGCGCTCGGGCTCGATCTCACGATGTTGCGCGAGGTTTTTTCGGAAACCGGAGCGGGCTCGCGCGTCCTGCAAACCGATGGCGAAGACATGCAGAACCGCGAGCACGATTGTTTCTTTTCCGCCGCGCACGCCGCCAAAGACAGCGGGATCGCGCTCGTCCTGGCGAAGGAAGCCGGCCTCGCTCTGCCCTTGGCGGAAGCCACGAAGGAACAATACGAACGGATGATCGATGCCGGCCTCGGCGAACTCGATAAATCCGGCATCGCCGAGCTGACTTTTAAAGGACGCCACGCCTCCAAGTTGTCATCCCGAGCGTAGCGAGGGATCTCACGGATTACGCCAGGCTTGCTCGGGATGACAAGTCTTGCGCGAGGCGCTTACCTCCGGCGTAGACGTTCATGGTTTCACCGCGGAGGAATCCGATGAGCGTCTGCTTATTCGCGCGCGCGAAATCGACCGCCAGACTGGTTGGCGCGGAGATCGCCGCGATGATCGCAATCCCCGCGGCCAGCGCTTTTTGCGTCATCTCGAAAGAGACGCGACCGCTCAAGAGCAGGATGTTTTCGCCTAACGGCAAGCGTCGCGCGAGCAGCTCGTGCCCGATCAACTTATCGAGCGCGTTGTGCCGTCCGACATCCTCGCGCAGAAGGAGCAGTTCCCCGGCCGCGTCGAACAAAGCGCAGGCGTGCAACCCGCCGGTGCGCTGAAAAGTTTCCTGGGCCGCGCGCAATTTCCCGGGCAGGCCGAAGAGAATTTCCGGGCGAACCGAAACGGCCTCGCGGATCGGCGGAAACTGTTGCAGGGCCGCTTCGATGGTGGCTTTCCCACAGATCCCGCAGCTCGAGGAACTGAAGACGTGCCGGCTCAATTTAACTGCATCAAAACTCGCCGGATCGGCCAGGGTAATCTCGACCGCGTTCGCGCTCGTTAGGCAGGAGGTAATCTCGAAAAGATCGGAGGCTTGCCTAACGATTCCTTCGGTTAGGGCAAAACCGGCGGCCAGCTCGCGGTCGTGCCCCGGCGTGCGCATGACGACGGCGACGCTCTGGCCTTCCACGCGAATTTCGAGCGGTTCCTCGGCCGCGACCTCATCCAGCGCTTCTGGTAGCGCCGCGCCCTCGCGATAGCGCACCACGCTGGTGGACTGGGCGGTTTCGCGCGGAGTTTTCATAGGTCGGCAGGCGTGTTCAAATTGGCGAAAAGATGCGCTTCCTCCGGCGCAATCGTCCGCCCTGCGACCAATTCCTGAGCGATCGCGCTCTCGACGAAATGCTGCATCGAAAAATCCCCGCGGCGCAAAGCTTCATCGGCCAGAGCCGCGCACGCGCTCGGATAAACCGCCGCCAACGGCTCGAAGAATTCAGGCCCGCGCGGGACCACGCCTTTCCCAGGCCGCGAGAGAGCGAGCAGCGTTTTCAGGAAATCCGTGGTCATGACAGGCAAATCGACCGCAAGCACGACCAGGAGCGGGGCGGCGCACTTTTGCAGAGCTGCGGCTACGCCGGCGAGCGGGCCGGCGTTTTTAAATTCGTCTGCGACCGTTTCACGGTCATCGCGAGGCGGGCCGGAAATCATCAACTCCTCAGGCGACAAGCCACGCAAGGTCGCGAGCTGCCGGCGCCAAAGCGGCTCGCCGCCGATCTCGAGGAGGGCTTTATCGCGGCCCATCCGGGTCGATTTCCCGCCGGCCAGGAGCACCGCGCTGAAGCGCATCGTTAGGCGGGCTGCAAAACTTTGAGCTGCGCAGCGCCCGGGCGCAGGCGGCCATCGCTCAAAATCTGCGCCCGTAATCCGCCTTTGCCCGGCGCGAGAAACTTCTCCGCGCCCGGCGCGAAGGCGAGATCCATCCAGGCACACGGTTTGCAATGTTTGGTCCCGCGGAACTGCACTCCCTGCAGCTCGAAATCGGCGCCGATCAGGTCGGGCAGCTCGACCCCGGAGACGATGACGTTGCGGCGGAGGATGCCGGGCGATTTGTTCGTTAGGCTAAAGGCGCGGCTGAGCTCGTCGAAGGTTTCCCGGGAGAAAAACGTGATCTGGCCCGGGTAGCTTTCGCGGTAATCGAAGAAGCGGTCGCCCCGGATGCCGTGACCGGCGACGCACTCAATTTCAGTCTTCTCCTCGAGCGGGAAATCATCAGGCTCGCGGCCGTAATGGCCGAAGTAGTTGTGACCCGCGGAAATAAAAATTCGCTCGATGATCATCGCTCCGAGCAGCATCGCGCCGCGCGCAGGCGGCGCAACTTGAAGTCGCTCCGCTCACCGCTGACGTTGCTGGTCCGCAATGAGAACCGTCTGGCGCGTCTTCGCTTACCTCAAACGCTACCCGTGGATGGCCACGGGCACGCTCGCTTGCGCGGTCGTGAGCACGCTCATGATCATCGTCTTCCCGGCGGTGACGAAGTTCATCATCGACGACGTGATCGCAGGCCATCGCCCGGAGCTGCTCCTCCCCATGGTCGGGCTGGCGCTCCTCTCCTTTTTCCTCCAGGACGTGCTCAACGGCCTGCGGATTTTGCTCAACAACAGCTTCGAACAAAAGGTCATCTTCGATCTGCGGAGCGATCTCTTCCGCCACATCGAGCTGCTCCCCTTGCGCTGGTTTGATAACCGCGCGACCGGCGATCTGATCACCCGCGTGGTCGAGGATGTGAACTCGGTCGAGCGCGTGCTCATCGATGGGATCGAGCAGGGCGTGGTCGCGGTTCTGCAAGTGGCGATCGTGATCGTGACGCTCTTTTATTTTAACGGCAGTCTCGCCTGGTGCGTGCTCGCGCCGGTCCCGTTGCTCTTCGGCGGCGCCCTCGCCTACACCCTGACCGGGCCGAGCCGTTACCGGCCGCAGCGCCGCGCCGCCTCGGCCCTGAACGCGCTCCTCCTCGACGATCTCGCGGGCATCCGGCAGATCAAATCGTTCGTTAGGGAAGAGAGCGAGCACGCGCGCTTTAATCGGGCGAGCGACTCGCTCCGCCAGGCCACCCTGCGGATCATGCGGGCCTGGGCGCTCTACAGTCCGTCGATGGATTTTGTCAATTCGTTAGGCTTGGTCCTGGCCATCGGCTTCGGGGGACGCGCGGTCCTGCGCGGCGAGATGCAGGTCGGCTCGCTCGTCGCTTTTATTACCCTGACGCGGTTTCTCTACGAACCGGTGACGCGTTTGCATCAGCTCAATCAACTGGTCCAGGCGGGGCGGGCGGCGGGCGAGCGCGTCTTCGAGATTCTCGATGAAGCGGAGGAGCCGGGGCTGCAGAGCGGCGAAGTGGTCACCCAGATCGACGGAGAGATTCGCTACGAAGAGGTCAGTTTTGCTTACGCCAAAGGGCTGACCGCGCTGAGCGAGATTACGTTTCACGCCCGCCCGGAGAGACGATCGCGCTGGTTGGCGCGACCGGCGCGGGGAAGTCGACCCTGGTGAATTTGTTGACCCGCTTTTACGAATACACCGCGGGCGCGATCACGATCGACGGGCGGCCGATTCGGGATTTCCAACTGCACGCATTGCGCGAAAAGATCGGGGTGGTGGCGCAGGAGAGCTTCCTATTTAACGGGACGATCCGGGAGAATCTGCTCCTCGGGAAACCGGAGGCGACGGATGAAGAACTCTTCGAGGCGGTGGAAGCAGCCAACGCGCGGGCGTTTGTCGAGCGCTTGCCGAACGGGCTCGGGAGCGTGGTGGGCGAGCGCGGAGTCAAGCTGAGCGTGGGAGAAAAACAGCGGCTCTCGATCGCGCGTGCGCTGCTCAAGGATCCACCGATTTTGGTGCTCGATGAGGCGACCGCGAGCGTGGATACGGCGACGGAACGGCTGATTCAGCAGGCCTTGGAGAATCTGATGTTCCATCGCACCTGCATCGTGATCGCGCACCGGCTGTCCACCATCGTGCGGGCGGATCAAATCTTGGTGCTCGATCACGGCCGGATCATCGAGCGGGGGACGCATGAGGAGCTGATTTCGTTAGGCGGAAAATACGCGCGCCTGTGCGAGCAAAGTCTGCTGGAAACGCCAGACGGGGAAGTGGAGTTGGCAGCGAGTTGAAGTTTTCTGGGTGGCGCCGGGGGTGTGTGAGTGGGCACGCCAAGGTTGTCATTCTCGAGGCTGGCGAAACGCGCCGAGGGATCTCGCGGTTGTTCTGATGGGTTCATCTTTTCTGACCCGGACGCCGAGACCTTACGTGAGATCCCTCGCCGTCTGCGCGGGCTCGGGATGACAAGTAGGGGAGCGTGCTGTGAGTCCGGACCCAGGAATTCTGGAGGCGGCTCCGGCAGGGGATTTAGGACTGCTTTTGCTGGAGCTCGAGGAATTGCGCTTCCAACTCGCGGTAGCGCGCTTCGCTTTCCTGGAGGGCGCGCCGTTCTTCGAAGAGGCTTTGCTCGAGGTCGTTGATGCGGTCGCGCAGGTTGATCGCCATGGGCATGGCCGGAGGCGCGTGATCGGAGGAATCGAAGGATTCGTTAGGCTCCAGCGTCAGCTCGGGCAGGTCTCCGATTTGGCGGCGGCCGCCGTCGCAGGAGTTGATCACGTAGGTCCCGGCGCCGATCTCGCCCAGGCGCAGGAACTCGCGGACCGCGCCTAACGTAGTCGGGCCGTAGTAGCGTTCGCTCGTCACTTCGACGAGCCAATCCATTGCCAGCTCCGGAAACATGGGCGCCTTCTGCCAGGTCTCCTGGTCGTGGGAAATTTTGTCGTGCGGGGCGATCTGCGCGCTATCCGCCCAACGCCGGACCTGGGCGAAAGTGAGCGGGCCAAAAATGCTGCCGTCGGCGTGCTTGCGCAGAAACCAGGCCGGGTGGGCGGCGCCTTCCATCACTCGTTAGGCGAAGCGCTCGGGGCGGGAGTGGGCGCGCCGGGAATGACCAGACTCTGGCCGATTTGCAGCTTCCGGTCGTTCTCGATGTGATTGAATTTCTGCAGTTCTTCGATGCCGACTTTGTACTGTTTGGCGATGGAAGTAAGGGTCTCTCCGCGGGTCACGACGTGGGTGGCGGCACCGTCGGCCACCGGGACGGCAGGGGCCGTGGCCGGGATGCTCTCAGGGCTGGGGGCGGCGGCAGGGGAAACGCCTTTCATCTGCTCGATCGCCTGCTGGAGCTTGAGGATTTGCTGGGAAAGAGCGTCGATCTTGATGTTCTGCTGGTCGATCTTCTGGGTCAGCTCGGTCAAGCCGCGGGCGGGCTTCTGCGCGGGGGCGGGCACCACGGAGGAGAGGGTGCAGAGGGCGAGTAAGAGAGCGAAGCGGAGGCGGTTCATGGGGCAACGTTGGCACCTCTGCCGGAGACTGGCAAGCGGACCGGGCCGGCTTGCGTTTCGGCGCTTTCGCCGTAGCATTTTTTTATGCCAGAACGGACGGAAAAACCGGTGGCGCCCGTGCCGTGGGCCCCGCAACCGGGAGATGGCGGCGGCCCCAAATCGCCCGACGTTTCTAAGCCGGACACGCGCGATTTGCTCAAGAAAATGCGCAAGGTGGATCCGAACCAATCGAAGCGCTACCGCCAGCGCACGGGCGAGTGACGGCGGACTCGTTAGGCAAGGCCGCGGCCGATTTTCCGGCGCTCCTCCGGGAGCGCGGTTTATTAACGGAGGCGGCGCTCCGGGCCGGAACGGTTTCCGCTGGGTCGGCCTCCGCGTTTGTCCCGACCCAGGCGACGACGATTCTCGCTTTCAAATTTGCCGGGGGCGTGCTGGTGGCGGGAGATCGGCGCGCGACCGCGGGCAATACGGTGGTCTACGATCGCGCGGACAAGGTGCTCGAGATCGATCGGCATTCCCTCATGGCGATCGCGGGCGTGCCGGCGACAGCTTGGGAAATGGCGCGGGTGCTCGAGCATTCGCTGCAATTTTTCCGGCGCACGCAACTGCAGGAAATGAGCGTGGATGGCAAGGTGCGCGCGCTCTCGAAGCTGTTGCGCGACAATTTTGGTTTCGTTATGCAGGGGGTCGGCGTGGTCGTGCCGATCTTTGCGACCTTCGATTTTGCGGGAGAAGGGCAGGCGCGCCTTTATTTTTACGACGCGATGGGGGCGAATTTTGAGGTGACGGAATATGCCGCGACCGGCTCCGGCTCGCCGGGGGTGCGGGGCGTTTTATTTTTTGAGAATCGCTGGGGCAAGAAATCGCTGCAGAAGTTGCGCGAGGACGACGCGGTGACGCTGGCCTTGCGCGCGCTCGACACCGCAGCGGAGTCTGATACCGCGACCGGGGGCGTCGACCGGCAGGCGCGGATTTTTCCGGTGATCAAAATCATCTCGCGCGAGGGGATCAAAACGCTCGCGGACAAGCAGATCGCCGCGCGCTTTAAGCGCACCGTAGGATGACGGAAGAGCCGTATCGCTGGGTCGAGGCGATCGCCAACCGCCGCGAGTATATCGAGACGCAACTGGCCCCGGGCAGCCCGATCGCGGCGCTCAGTTTTCGCGAGGGGATTTTGTTGGTCACGATCGGCCAGGCGCGACAAAAACTTTTCGAGATTTACGATCGCATTGCGCTCGGGGCGATCGGGCATCCGGGCGACATCGAGCGGCTGCGGATGGCGGCGATCGAGCTGGCGAGCACGGAAGGGTTCACCCGTTCGGCGGCGGATGTTTCGCTGCGGCGGCTGGCTTTTTACTCGCTGAGCCCGCTGCTGAAAACGGCTTTCGAGCAGGTCTACGGCGCGCCTTATCTGGCCCGGATGATTTTTGCGGAAGTGGGCGCGAGCGCGGCCGAGGACTTATTTTTGCGGGTGGAATACGATGGCGCGATCGCGGCGCAGGGCGTGAAACAACCGAGCTTCTGCGCGATCAGCGGGACGGCCCGGGGGACGGAGGCGATGGAGGAGTTGCTGGCCCGCGACCACGACCCGGAAGCGACCTTGCGTCAGGCGATGAAGGTCGCCCTGGATGCCTGGAGCGCGGGCAGTCTGCCGCCGGGCGAGGAAGGGGTGCGGGAGATTCCGACGCACCCGGCGTTGCTCGAGCACCGGACGGAGAAATTGCAGAGCGCGACGGTCGAAGCCTGCGTGCTGGAACGGAACGCGACCACGTCCATCCGCTACCGGCAGCTCGGCGGTGAGGAATTGCACGCGCTCACCGGCCAGGAATAAGCGGCGTTTGCCGGGGGCCGGCGGGATGGAGTAAGGGGGAAATATGCGCCGCGCCGTTCCGTGGATCGGATTGCTCCTCCTGGCGATTTCCTTTGTCTGGTTCCTGCGGTCGCCTTTTGTCCTTCCCCGGGGCTCGCAGCCGGCGGCGGCCCCGAACCGAAAAGCTCCGCTCGTGGTGGTGCTGGATCCCGGCCACGGAGGGCAGGATTCCGGGGCGATGTGCGGGACGGTGCTGGAGAAAGATCTAACGCTGGATGTCGCTCTGCGCACGGCCCAGCTTCTCCGGGCAGCCGGATTCAAGACCGTGCTGACGCGCACGGACGATCGCTATCTTTCGCTCGCGGAACGCGCCGCGGTGGCGAATCGCGAGAAGGATTCGCTCTTTGTGAGCATTCATTTCAACGACGGGGAGCGCGCGGCTGCCTCGGGCGTGGAAACTTATTTTGCGGAACGGCAGGCGGAAAGCGGGCCGGGAATTTTTGCCTGGCTCTCGTTTTTGCAGCCGGCGGAGCCGAGCCCGTTGCTGGCGAAAAGCGAAAGCCTGGCCCGCTTTCTCCAGGCGGCGCTGGTCGAGCGAACTCAAGCGGTCAACCGCGGGATCAAGTCGGAGCAATTTTACGTGATCGCTCACGTACGGCATCCGGCGGCCTTGGTGGAAGGCGGTTTTATCACGAACCCGGCCGACGTGCTCAAGCTAGGAACAGCGGAATACCGGCAGCAGATTGCCTCGGCCATCAGCGAGGGGATTCACCGTTATCGGGAAGTGCTCCAGCCTAACGAACCGACCATCGCCTGGGCTGAATAAGGGGCTCGCACGCGGCGTCAAAAACCATCCATGAAACGAACCTGCGGCGCTCTTCTCGTCTTGCTCCTGGCCGGGGCCGGAGCGGTTCGGGCCGATCAAGCCACCACGCAGGTGCAGCAGGCGTTGAAGGATCAGGGGTTTTATTATGGCGCTGTCACCGGACAAAAAACTGCGGATACGACCGCGGCAATCCGGCGCTATCAAATTCGGAACGGGCTCCAGATCACCGGGGAGGTGGATGCGGAGACGCTGCGCTCGTTAGGGGTGGGCGCGGGGGCGCCGCGCGCCACGCCCGCGCCGACGGCCCCTCCGCGGGCCCCGGCAAACCCTCCCGAGGAAGACGAGGGACAATCGGCGGAAATCGCGCCGCAAGGCCCGGCGGCGCGGCCGCCCAGCGGTGATTATTACGCGCCCGGCCCACGGGGGCTGCGGCCGGAGACGAGCGGAGTTTTTGATGGAACGCCCTATGAAATCGCGCCGCCCGACTTGCAGCGGCATGTGATCGTGGGAGCGCAAACGCTCCTGGCGCGCTCCGGTTATTATCGGAGCGGGATTGATGGCGAATTCGGACCCGGAACGGCGGCGGCGGTGCGGTCTTTCCAGGCGCGGGCGGGCCTTCCGCCGAATGGGCGGCTGAATATGGAGACGCTGGCCGCGCTCGGGTTGTTGCCCGGACAACACGCGCCGGGATTTTCGCCGCGGCGTCGGCCTTTCCGGCGGCCGGTTTACCGCGGGCAGTGGATCCCGCAGTAGAAGCGGGAACGACAAGGGCAACGGCGCGTTTCATTCGTTCGAGCGTGTCATGCGCTTTGCGTCTAGTGGAGGGACGGGCTCCGTCCCGTCCGTGGTTTTGGCAGACCCGAGGCAGCCCAAATCTCACGGACGACACTCCGAAAGCGTTCGCGAGCAGGCGGAGGTCGTCCCTCCACCGCGCTCCATAAAGTGCACGACCCGCTTTAGGACTTTTCGCCGGTAAAGCGCACGGTCTGCAGGTCGACGAAGACCGTCCCGATGAAAACTCCTCCCTCGATCCGCAGAAGCAGGCGATCGGCATCGTCCGAGAACCAGGCGCTGGCACGCCGGAATTTTTTGTGCGGTTCGAGCTCTCCTTGTTTGCCAATTTTGCTCAATTGCAAATCAAGCTTGATCGCCTGGAAGGTGCCGGCGCCGACCGTGACGCGCTCGTGCCCGGCGACGGTGATGGTGGCGAGGTAGGCGTTGGTCGCGGGATAAACGACGATGCGGTAGACGCTGCCCTCGCTCAGCGGCTGGCTGCGGATGTAGAGGAGCGCGGTGTGCAAGTCGAAGAGCGGGCTGAATGGGAAGCCTTTTGGAGTGGGTGGCTTTTTCGCTTTCGTATCCGTGCGGGTGCGGACGACGCCGTTGGGTTTAAAGACGAGGTCGGTGGTGATGATCTTTTTCCGGACCTCATCGACCTGATGCACGACCAGCGGACGCAGGGTAAGGGGGTCGGCGGTGGCGTGCTGCTGCACGTCGAACCGCCAAAGAGCCCGGACCAGGCCGATGGTGCGCCCGGCGCCGTGAAGATCGAGCTGGCCGTCTTTTTTGCCGAAGTCGATCTCGGCCGTGGCGGCGACGAGGTCGTTCCAGCCAAACTGGTAGGTGGCATGGAGGGGGCGGGGATTCGGGAAAGTCCCGCGCTCAGTCTGCGTGACCGTGCTCTTCCAACTGGAATCCGCGAGAAGCGCAGGTGCGAGGAAGAGAGCGCAGAGGCTCAGCGCGAGCGAAATTCTAGTAGGCACTGGGCAAACTTCAGGTGCAGGCTCGCGTGATGCAACCGGGCCGGCCGGCCGAAAAGCAAAGAGGGCGCTGAACTTCAGCGCCCTCTCAAAGTGATTTATTGAGCGGGCCGTTTAGGGCTTCGCTTTGGCCGGAGGCGCCGTCGCTTTCGGCGCGGTGGAAGAGCTGCTTCCCTTGTTCAGCTGGGCCACGACATCGTTGGTGAAATCGTAGCTGGGATTGGAAAACATCACCATCGGCACCCCGTTCAAGCTCACGCCGGAGTTATCGAAGACCATGTCCATGCTGCCCGCTTTTACCTTCGTCATCACCACATCGGTGATTTCTTTGACGATGCCGTCGCGCATGCGCACGGCCTGCTCCTGCAGTTGCTTCTCGCGGGTCTGGCGGAATTCGTTGATCTCGCGCTCCATGTTTTTGATGCTGGCGATTTTCTCATCCCGCTCCTTGGCCTTCTGGGTCTTGGCGTCCGCGCTCAAAGCCGGAGCTTCGAGCTGCTGATTGAGCTTGTTGATTTCGTCGAGCGCCTTTTTGTAGGAATCGGCGCGCTCGTCGTATTCCTTTTTGGCCGCGTTTTTGGCTTCGTTGATTTTGCTCTCGGCGTCCTTGGTTTTGTTAAATTCCTTGAACGCGCGATTCATGTCGATCGTGCCGATCTTGACGCCTTGCGCAAAAGCTGCCGAGGGCAGCGCGAAAGCGAGAAAAAGGGCCGCGAGGGTAAGTTTTTTCATAGATGTAAGGTGAGACAGGTAAACGGGAAGGGGTTAGACCGCAAGTCAGGGCTGCCGTTCAAAATTGGTAACCGACGTTGAAATTGAATTTACCGCCCCCGCCGGAAGTGCGGTTCCCTTGCAGAGGAAACCCATAATCGATGCGGAGCGGGCCGATCGGCAAATTGAGGCGAAGACCCACGCCCACGTCGGTGGCCAATTGCGAAGTCCCGAAATCGTAGGCATCCCCATTGATCAGGCCGGCATCGAAGAAGAGGGCGAAGCGCACCTTCGGAATAATCGGGAAGGTATCTTCGACCGTGACCCGCGCGAGACTTCTTCCGCCGAGGGGCTCGCCATTTTGATCCTTCGGCGAAACCTCACGGTAATCGAAGCCGCGCAAGTTATTCGCGCCGCCCAGGAAAAGACGATCGAAGATCGGGACCTCGTTCCCGCCGCCCCAGGAGTCGATGACCGCGACTTCGCCGTTCAGGAGAAGAATATTATCGAGCGGGAGAGGGAAATATTGGGAAGCTTCCAGATCGAAACCATAGGTCTGGACATCGCCGCCCAGGAATCCGCCGGCCACATGCGGAGTGAAAATGATACGCCGCCCACGGTGGGTCAGAAAGACGTTATCACGGGTATCGTAGACCAAAGAGGGAGTCAGTTCGCTCTTCAGGCGCGTCCCTGCTTCAATCTGGATCGCGTTGGAGGCAGACGACGAAACGTTAAAGATTTCCACATCCTCGAGCCGATAGGTGAGCCCGACGTAAGCGAACGGGTTGATCGGGAAACGGGTATCGATCGAGAACCCATAATCGCGTTCATCGTAGAGCGAGCTGAGGAAACTGGCGCCGTGATAAAAGAGTTCCCCGCCTAAGGAGAGGCGATAACCGAGGAAGTAGGGCTCGTTCAGCGAGACCGAGTAATCCTGCCGCTGGGAGCCAAATTGCGCCCGGACCCGGAATTTCTGCCCCGCGCCGGTGAAGCTCGGGAAGTTGAGGATATCGAAGTTGCTCTGGGAGAATTCGATGAAGCCGATGACGCTATCAATGGTGCTGTAGCCGGCGCCGAACTGGAGCGAACCGGTCCGTTTTTCTTCCACTTGGACGAGGAGATTTTTCCGGCCCGGGATGCCGGTTTCTTGGGGAAACGTCTCGACATGCTCAAAATAATTGAGGTTCTCGAGTCGCTTTTTCGAAACGTCGATCCGCACGGTGTTGTAAACGTCGCCGGGCAAGACCAGCACTTCGCGTCGAATCACCTTATCCTTGGTGCGCGTGTTCCCGACGATATTAACCCGCTCGACGAAACTCCGCTGGCCTTCATCGATCGTGTAGGTGAGATCGACTAGGCCCGGCCCGGCCGGCGTCCCCTCCGGCCGGATATCGACGTCGACAAAACCGCCCGCGCCGTAGCCGTCGTTCATCGCTTTCAAATCCGCCGTCAACCCCTCCGGGCTGTAGACCGCGCCCTCCTTCATTTTCAAAATCGTGCGGAGCCGCTTTGCATCCGTCTGCTGCTCGCCGGCGAAACTCAGATTATGGACGTGATATTGCACGCCCTCGGTAATCACGATGACGATGGTGAGACCCTTCGCCGAGCGTTCCTGGCGCACTTCCGGAATCGCCACGTCGATGTAGCCGTGATTCTGGTAATACTCGCGGACACTGTCGAGATCCTGCTGCAACTGCGCTTGATCGAGCCGGCCCGATTTATCGAGAAAGGAAATGATCGTTTTCGGCTTGGTCTTCATCTGCCCGCGCAGCTTGCGATCGCTGAAAACCCTGTTGCCCTCGAAGCGGATGGTCCGGACCGCCCCTTTTTCGCCTTCGTCGATCGTGTAGATGACGCGGGCGGTTCCGCGCTCCTCGTTATTCTCGAGACGCAGATCGACGGTCACGCCGGTGAAACCTTTTTTCTGGTAGAAATCGACGATCGATTGGCGACCCTCTTCCAGCTTTTCCGCGTTGGTCGGCCCGGGCAGCTTGAATTTTACCACCTTCCGGACGGATTTTGCGCTGAGCTTCTGCGCTCCGTCGATCTCGATCTCGGTGACCAGAGCGCGGGTGGCGAGGATGACTTGGACGCGCACACCATTCCCGGAAGGTTCGCCATAGATGCGGACGTTTTGGATTTTGCCGGTGTCGTAGAGGCCCCGGATGTCGTCTTCCACCGTCGTCTCGGAATAAGGCCCGCCGACCTTTGTGCGCATGTTGGCGAGGACGCGATCGCGACTGACAGTTTGGGGGCCGACGTAGCGGACGTCGATCGCCGTAACGGTGGCGCCTTCCACACCTTGGGCGCGCGCCGCCCGGGGAGCGGCGATGGCCCAGCCTAACAATAAGAGAAAAGCCGCGCAACGGCCTAACGAGATGAGATGTTTCATAGGAAAGACGAGACGGCGCCCGGAGCCGGCACAGATAATGGCGTACTAGATGGGTAGCGCGGACGGAATCGTCAAGACAGGAATGGAAGATTTTCTCGACGCCGCGCGGGCCCGGGCGCGGCGCGGCAGGCCCGGCGCGCGAGGGCGCAGAGCGGAGTCGCGGGAGCGACGTCGGCGAGATTAAGTCAGGGCGATCGCCTGGAAGGAGCTGACGACATCATCGGGCCCGGCTTCGGTGAAGAAACATTCGTAGAATCCCGGCCCGAGATCCCAGTGATCGCCTTTGTAGTGATCGTCGCGATAGAAACGCCAGACCCCGCTGACGACGATGAGCGAGCTGATGCGATCGTTCCAAAAATCACCCAGATAATGGAAGCTCAGATTGGTCCGGGCATAAGCGCCTTTGAAGCCGGCGTGATCGTAGATCACGACTTCCGGCAGGCGACTATCCCCGGGCGCCTGCTCGCTCGGCGCCTCCCCGGCGGCACAGGCGTGATATCTCAGCGGCCCGACTTTCCACTTCGTGTCAATGATCGCGCCATTGTCTGGCGACAGTTCGGTTTTGGATATTTCTCTCATAAGCGGCGTGTATTTAATCAGATTTGAACAGGCCCAACGGCCTCTGTCGAGCGCGAGATTCTACGGGCGGGAAATTTGGCCGCGCCTAACGACTCGTGGTCTTGGCTTTCTGCGCGAGCGGGCGGGGACGAAAATGGTCGAGCACCAGCACATGTTCCTGCCGCAGCGACCAGATGGGAGTGCTCAGATAAAAGCGAAATCGGATCTGGGCGCGCCCTAAAATTTCTCCCGGCTCGAGCAGTTCGTAGCGAAAGCTGAACTCCTTGAGCACAGCGAGCAGCCAGAAAAGCTCGTGCGGATGTTGTAAACGCATCTCGAATTTTACCAGCCGACTCTCTTTTTCCGTGACCCAGGCGTGGCCGGCGACGGCCTCGAGGAAGCGATCGACGCTGTTCTTTGCCGGCTGATCCGGCTTCGGAGAAAAAGCCACCCGATAGCTCGGCTCGCCGGCGATGGAATCGCGGCCCTCGACGGTAAATTTGTAGCGCTCGGCCACCTGGTGCTTGGCCGCGAATTCCGGGACGGTCGTTTCTTCTTTGTCCTCTTCGTGCTGGGAAGGTTTATCGTCGGGCAGCCGCACCTGGCCCTGTTTTTCCCGGGAAAGGTAAGTGACCTCCGGATCGGCGCCGGGTCGCACCAGCATGGTCGCTTTGCCGGTGCCGCGGAGCGCGCCGCTCTGGTCGAATTCGTCCACCCGCACAGCGGCATCATATTCTAGGCCGGGCAGTTGTTTGCGGAAGGCTTCCCCTGCCGCGAGGGCCTGCTGGAGGAGCTGGGCCGGATCGGGCAGCGGCTCCTGGGCGCGGAGCTGGGATGTCGTTAGGCAGAGAAAGCTGCCGAGCGCGAGGAGGAGAAGCGTCCGCAGATGGTCCATCGCCTAAACCTCGCGGCTCCGCGCCTTAGATGGAATGCTCGCGCTTATCCGAACGCAGCCGGATCGTCTTGTTCTTGAGATCGTGCGAGGCGCGGATGAAGCGCACCGTCTTGCTCTTCGCCCGCATCAGGATCGAATGCGTGATCGCGGTGTCGCCCTGCGATTTCACCCCGCGGAGGAGGGCGCTGTCGCTGATCCCGGTCGCGCAGAAGATGATGTTTTTCCCGTTAGCCAGATCGTCGGCGAAATAAACCCGGCTCAGTTCTTCTCCGTAACCGTCGGCCACGAGCTGGGCGCGTTCCTCTTCATCACGCGGCCACATCATGCATTGCATGTCGCCCCCGAGACATTTGATCCCGGCCGCGGCCAGGACCGCTTCGGGCGATCCGCCGATCCCGATATAAAGATCGATCCCGCTCTCGGGGTAAGCCGGGGCCATGGCGGCGGCGATGTCGCCATCGCTGATCATGCGCAGGGAAGCGCCGGCCTGCCGAATGGCGGCCACGATTTTCTGGTGGCGCGGCCGATCGAGCAGCATCACCACGACATCTTGCACGCGTTTGTTGAGCGCCTTGGCCACGGTGAAGAGAGTTTCTTCGAGCGGGCTTTCCAGCTTCAAGGTTTCAATCCCAATTCGCTGCATGCTGCGGATGACGGAGGGCCCGTAAGCCAGCTTCATCATGTAAAAGGAAGGGATGTCGCGCAGGGCAAGCTTGACGTCGGGCGCCGGGCTGGCCGCGGCGATACAGGCAATGGAATTGGGTGCGCCCTTGGCGATGTTGGTCGTGCCGTCGATCGGGTCGAGGGCGATGTCGAACTGGGGCGAACCGGGGAGCCACATCCCGAGATGTTCGCCTTTGAAAATGCCGGGCGCGTCGTCCTTGATCCCCTCGCCGATGACGACTTCGCCACAGATGTTCATGAGATCGAACATCCCGCGGATCGCGTCGCAGGCGGCGAAATCGGCCTTTTCCTTCTCCCCCCGGCCCAGCCAAGGGAGAGCATTGAGGGCCGCCGCTTCGGTGGCGCGGACGAAATCGAATTCGATGATGCGCTCGATGTCGTCGTAATTTTGTTTTGGAATCCGCATGGGCCCACGTTCGCAAAAGGCCGCACCAGTGACAAGGATCGCTTCGCGCGGCCGGAGTTCGTCAGGCAACTTTTGTCATCCCGGGCGCAGCGAGGGATCTCACGGACTGGCTCGTGTGCACAGCCGTTGGCTTAAGCTTGCGCTAAGCCGTGAGATCCCTCGCTGCGCTCGGGATGACAGGTACGAGCGAGGGCGAGTGAGGAACACGCTTATTCGATTGGCCCGCCTATTCGTTAGGCGGCTTTTCCGCCGGCCGTTTCTGTTTTACCGGGACTTCGTCTTTCGGCGCGACTTCGTATTCCGGCTTCGCCACCCCGAGCAACCAGTGATCGAACCAGCCGACGATGTGCTCGAGCCGTTCGATCCGATGCCAGGGCTGGCCGTTGCGCGAGAGATCGTGATTTTCATCGGGGAATTTCACCATCACCGTCGGAATTTTACGAAACTTGAGAGCGCGAAACATCTGTTCGCCGCCGGCCCCGGGCGGGGTCCGCGTGTCGGCCTCGCCGAGCACGAGCATGAGCGGCGTCTTCACGTTGTTGATGTAGGTAATCGGCGACCGCGCCTTGTAGTTGCCCTCTTTATCCTGGAACGGCGGCGTCTTGAACCAGGTCGGCTGGAAAAGCGTGAAATCCGCCGTGTACCACCAGTCCGCCCAATCGGCGATGTCGCGCTGCGCGACCGCGGCCGCGAACCGGTCGGTCTGGCCGACCACCCAATCGGTCAGCAACCCCCCGCCGCTTCCGCCGGTCACGCCCATTTTTTTCGCCTCGATGGCGCCTCGCCTAACGACTTCATCCACCCCCGCCATCAGGTCTTTGTAATCGTCGCCCGGATATTGGTACTGGATGACGTTGCCAAAATCCTGACCGTAACTCGTGCTCCCGCGCGGGTTCGGATAAAGCACGACGTAGCCTTTCGCCGCCATCCACTGGAACTCGTGCTCGAAGATATAGCCGTAGGCGGCGTGCGGTCCGCCGTGGATGTTGAGAATGAGCGGGTATTTTTTGGTCGGATCGAAGCCCGGCGGCTTTTGCACCCAGGCCTGGATGCGTTTGCCATCGAAGCTCTCATACCAGATTTCCTCCGGCTCGGTCAGCTCGAGTTGGTTGAAAAGTTTGTCGTTCGCCTGGGTGAGCTGGCGCGGCGCGGCCCCGGACGGGTCGAGGCAAAAGAGATCGTTGAGCCGCGTCGGCGTGGACACGAGGTAGACGATCGTCCGGGCGTCGGCCGAAGCGGCGTAGCGCGTCACCGCCTGCTTGCCGTGGGTGAGATCGGTCACCGCGCCGCTCGTCGCATCGAAGGCGGCCAACTGGGTCTGCCCTTCCTTCGCATAAATATCGATGATGCTTTTGCCATCGGCCGACCAGAGCGGCGCATTCCCGCCGAGGCCGCGGGGAGCGGCGTTATCGCCGAACACGCTGTCGCCCGCATCCGAGTCGAAGCCGGTCGTGAGGTTGACCGGCTGGGCGTTAGGCGTGAGCTCGATCGTCCAGAGATCGGATTGCGTGTAGGAATTGATCGGCTCATTCGCCGCGGCGATGAAAGCGGCGCGTTTACCATCAGGGCTGAGCGTCAAAGCGCGGAGGCCCATCGGAATGGTGGTGACGAGTTTGGGCTCCGCGCCGCCCTGCGCGGGCAGGACGTAGAGCTCCGTTTGCGGGAGCGAATAATAGGGCTCGTCCACGTGCCAGGAGGTAAAATAAATCTGCGCGCCATCCTTCGACCAAAACGCGTTCCCCTCGTTGAAGCGGCCGCTCGTGAGCTGGCGCGGCTCGACCTTTTCATCCCCACTCCGCGGCGCCGGCACCATCCAGAGATGATCCGGTCGTTTCGGATCGAGATAACCTTCCTCGTTATTCCGATAGACCGCCCGAGTAATGACATGAACGTCGCTTTCGTGTTCTTCCTCGGCCGCCGCGGTCTTTTCCGCGCCTTCCTTTTCCGCCTTTTTCTTCGCCGCTTTCGCGAGGTCTTCCGGATTCGAACTGCTCAAGAAAAGAATCGAACGGCCGTCCGGCGACCATTTCGGATCGCCAGTGCCTTTTGGCAGATCGGTAAAAATAAAAGCGTCACCGCCGGCCAGCGAGAGCAGGCAAAGTTGGGGTGGCTGCTTTTTCCCGTCCTTCTCCACCGCCCGGGTAAAAACGAGAAATTTTCCATCCGGCGACCAGCGCGCCCCGCCATCGTGCGGACCGCTCGTCAGCCGGCGCGGCGCGGCGCTCGCATCCGTCGGCACGAGCCAGAGAGACGTATCGTAGACGGTTTTTTTCTGGTCGACCGTCACCCGCACATAAACGACCTGCGCGCCATCGGGGGAAACTTCCGGGCTGCCGATCCAGACAAAATCGAAAAGGTCCTTCTCGGTGATGGCCCTTTTCTTTGCGGGCGCGGCGGGCGCGGCGGGCGCTGGGGGCGCGATCGTTAGGCAAAGGGCCGCAAGGAGAAGAGCGCGCAGGATCCGGTTCGACATCCGCTAAGCTGGCACCGGCCGCGCGTCGCGCAATCCGTCAGCGGCTTCCGGCCTAACGTGGCCGCGCAGGCAAAGCTCCGGGCGCGGGGTTTTGGAAGACCGTGAAACTCTCTTCGAACGGCACCGACACTTCTGGCGGCCGCAGCAGACCGGCGGGAACAGGTGGTGCCCGTAACCTTCGCACCGCCTTGAGCGCAACTTCCTGATCCACCGAGCCCGCATTATTAAAGGTGACCTTGATCTTCTCAACGCGGCCGCCCGCGGCCGGAACTGCAAAGGTTAGCTTCACTGTCCCGAGCGTCATCCGCGGCTCCGCGGCAACGAGGCGATACCAGATAGGGCCGAGGAATTTATCTTCGGTAACTTTTATGTAGCCTTCCAAGGTCGGCGGAATGTTGAGAGGAATTTCCGAGACGGAGCGGCTGGAAGAAAGAACGAGCCCGAGGAACAAGACGGTCCGCGGGATCAGGTTCGCCATCCGCCAAGCTGAAGTCCGCGGACGTTTCCCGCAACCGGACTGGGAGTCGAGAGGGATGTAGTTGACGCTCGGATCTCAGCTCGGACCGCGGACCCGCCGATCTCCCGCCAATCTTTTTGTTGCGCCCGTTGCCTCTGCCCCGCTACTCTCCCGCGCATGTTTCGTTTTCGGTTGTTTCCGCTGGCCGCGCTCGCTGGGTTGCTCGTCGTTTTTACCGCCTGCGAACGACACCACCCCGGAGAAATGCCCGAAGTGCAGCGCGAACACTTGCACCCGCTCCAGCCTGGGGCGGAAGAGGCGGCACCCACTTTTCCTACTCCGCCGACGAGTGGGGCCTCGCCCACCCCCGCTAATTTTTTCCCTCCGGAAAAGCCCTAACGAACAGCCGTCCGTCGTCCGTGATCATTTAGCCTAACGAGGAGCACCGCCATGGCCCGCCACCAATACGCCACCGTCCCGCCCAATCTCACGACCATGCCGCCGGGCGTGCCCTACATCATCGGGAACGAAGCGGCCGAGCGCTTCTCCTTCTACGGGATGCGCTCGATCCTGATTGTCTTCATGACCCAATATCTGGTCACGAGCAGCGGCGCGACCGATCACATGGGCGACGCGGAAGCGCGGCAATATTTCGCGCTTTTTGTCGCGGCGGTTTATTTCCTGCCGATTCTCGGCGCGATCCTGGCCGAGGGTTTTATCGGGAAATACCAGACGATTTTCTGGCTCTCGATCGTTTACTGCTTCGGCCATTTCGCGCTCGCCTTGAACGACACCCGGATGGGGTTGCTCCTCGGTCTGGGCCTGATTTCCTTCGGCGCCGGCGGGATCAAGCCGTGCGTCTCGGCCAACGTCGGCGACCAGTTTGGCGAGTCGAACAAGCACCTGATCTCGAAAGTCTTTGGCTGGTTCTATTTCTCGATCAACGCCGGCTCTTTCATCTCCACCATCCTCTGCCCGATCCTCCTGCACGATCCGCGTTTTGGTCCGCGCTGGGCTTTCGGTTTGCCCGGCGTGATGATGGTGCTGGCGACGGTTTTCTTCTGGCTCGGGCGCAAAAAATTTGTCCACATCCCGCCCGGCGGCCTCGGCTTTTTGAAGCAGGTCTTCAGTAAGGAAGGTGGCCTTGCGCTGCTCCGGCTGGCCATGGTTTACGTTTTTGTCGCGGTATTCTGGTCGCTCTGGGATCAAAGCAGCGGCGGCTCGTGGACCTTGCAGGCGCAGCATCTCGACCTGCATTGGTTCGGGATGAATCTGCTCCCGTCGCAGGTGCAGACCGCTAATCCGATTCTGATTCTGATCCTGATCCCGGTGGTAAATTACGGTCTTTATCCGTGGATGGGCCGCTTCTTCGAGGTCACCCCGCTGCGCAAAATCGGCATCGGCCTATTCCTTACCGCGTTCAGCTACGTGGTCATCTGGCACATCCAGCGGCTGATCGACGCGGGCGGCACGCCAAGCGTGAACTGGCAATTCCTCGCCTACTTCATCCTCACCTTGGGCGAAGCGATGGTCTCGATCACCGGCCTGGAATTTTCCTATACCCAGGCGCCGAACAAGATGAAGAGCGCGGTCATGGCGCTCTGGCTCTTCACCGTCTCGGCGGGCAACCTCTTCACCGCGGAGGTGAATCATTTCATCCAAAATGCCGACGGCACCCTGAAGATGAACGATCAGCAGTATTTCCTCTTTTTCGCCGGGATCATGTTCGTCGCGGCGGTGATCTTCGTGATCTTCGCGATGTCCTATCAGGGCCGGACCTACCTGCAATCGCAGGAAGGCATTCTGCCCGAACCGGAGATGGCGACCGAGCTGGGCATGCCCTAAGGCTGGTCTCCATTCGCCGCGAAAACGATGACGCGTCGCGCGCGTAAAAAGCGCGCGCTGGCATCGACCGCGCAGTCGTGCGACCTGTCCTGCCGGAATCCCGCGCCTGCCTCCCGGGTTACGGGTCCGCAGCCGAGCATTCATGTCTCCATTACAGATCGTCCACTTGGAAGGGAGCGAACCCGAGGCCACCCGCGTCCGGGAAGAACTCGGCCGTAGCGGCATCGAGGGGAACGTCACCCGGGTGGCGACGGAGGAAGAGTTCGTTAGGGCAATCGAGCGCCCGGAAGTGAATTTGATCCTGGCGGAACGTTCCCTGCCCGCCTGCGGCGGTACGCAGGCGCTGGCGCTCGCCCGCGCGAAACGCCCCGATGTCCCTTTTATCTTCGTGCTTGAAGAGGAAAATGTGGACACGGCCATCGCCACTCTCGGGGAAGGGGCACACGATTTCGTGCTCAAGAAATACCTTTCCAAACTCGCGCCGGCCATCCGCCGCGCGCTCCGCGAGCGCCGGGCTGAGCACGACTTGCAAAACATCCGCGAGGAGTTGCTCCATAACGCCGAGCTGCTCGATCTGGCGAGCGACGCCATCATTTTTTGCGACGCCTCCGGGACCATTACTTCCTGGAATCGCGGGGCGGAGCGCATTTACGGCTGGAAACGTGAGGAAGCGCTGGGCCAGAATGTGGATGAGCTGCTCAAAACCCGCGCCGCCGAGACCCTCGGCTGGCTCAAGGAAACCTTCCGCGCAAAAGACCACTGGGAAGGTGAGCTGCGGCAGACTCGTCGCGACGGCAGCGAGATCGTGGTCGCGAGCAGTTGGACGCTGACCGACGGCAAGCCCGACGCCCCCTGGTTGCAGATCAACGCCGACGTCACCGACCGGGTGCAGGCGGCGGAATCGCTCCGGCGGAGCGAAGAACGTTACCGGCTGTTTGTCGATGAAGACATCACCGGCAACCTCATCATGAAGCCCGACGGGGCGATCCAAACCTGCAATCCCGCCTTCGTGCGCATCTTCGGTTTCGACTCGGTGGAGGAAGCGCAGAGCGCAAATTTCATGTCGCTTTTGCGGGCAAAAAAGGAGGGTTTCGAGCTGATCGCGGATCTTCGGCCTAACGAGAGCGTGGAGCGCGATGAAATGGAGATGCGGCAGCGCGATGGGGAGGTGGTCTACGTTGCCGCGCGCTTCACCGGGAGCTTCGGCGAGAGCGGGGATTTGACCGAAGTGCGCGGTTATCTTTTTAACGATACCAAACGCAAACGGGTCGAAGGCCAGCTCGTGCAAGCGCAGAAAATGGAAGGCCTCGGCACGCTCGCGGGCGGCATCGCCCACGACTTCAATAACATTCTCGCGATCATCCTCGGCTACACCACCCGCATCGAGGAATCGCAATGGGAACCGGAGCAACTGACGCAGGCGACCCGGGTGATTCGCGAAGCAGTCGAGCGCGGCGCCGCCCTCGTCCAGCAGTTGCTCACTTCCGCTCGCCAGACGGAGGCCCAGTTCGCGCCGCTCGATCTCAATTTCCTGGTCGAAGAAATGGAGAACATGCTCGGGGCCACTTTCCCGAAGACGATCAACTTCGTGCTCCATCTCCAGCCGAATCTTCCCCTGGCCAAGGCCGACCGCAGCCAGATTCATCAAGTCTTGCTCAACCTCTGCGTCAACGCCCGCGACGCCATGCCCGACGGTGGCACCATCACCCTCGAGACGGCCACGGCTTCCGGCGCGCAACTGGGCGAAAACTTCACCGGCGTAACCGCGGAAAACTACGCGGTCATGCGCGTGATCGATACCGGTACGGGCATCAGCAAACTGGTCAAGCCCCACATTTTCGAGCCTTTTTACACGACGAAAGAGCGGAGCAAAGGGACCGGGCTCGGGCTCTCGGTCGTCTACGGCGTGGTCAATAAACACCGCGGCTTCGTCCAGGTGGATAGCGAGCGCGGCTACGGCACTACCTTCAGCATTTACCTGCCGTTACAAAACGTCCTTGAGACTGCGCAGGGCGGCGACGAGAAGGCGCCCAGCCGGCCGAGCGATCCCGCGCGCACCATCATGCTCGTGGAAGACGAGGAAATGTTGCGCGGCCTCGGCGTGCTCATGCTCGAAGGCGACGGCTACCGCGTGCTCGCGGCCAAGGACGGAGTCGAGGCGGTCGAAATGTTCGCCGAGCACGCCGACGAGATCGGTCTCGTCCTCTGCGATCTCGGCCTGCCGCGGCTCGGCGGGCGCGAGGTCTTTCTGAAGATGAAAGAGATCAAGCCCAACGTCCGCGCGATTGTGGCGAGCGGTTATCTCGAGCCGAACATGCGCTCGGAGATTCTCAAGGCCGGCGTCATCGACACGGTGCAAAAGCCCTACGATTTCCGGGAGATGCTCGAGAAAATTCGCGCCATCATCGGGCAGCCCCTGCCGGACGACGATCAGCCGCAGTTATTTTGAAGCGGCGCACCCCGTGGGCGCTTGGTTGGGAAGCGGCCCGGGCCAATCTTTGGCCGGCGCTGCTCATTCAGGCGCTCATGCTCGCGCTGCTCTTGGCTTATGACTTCAGCCCGGCGACCCATCGTGCGCTCGGCCAGCTGGCCGAATACAAAGCCCGGCACGGCTGGACCTTTGTCCTGAGTGCCGCAGTCCTGGCCGGCGCAATTGTGCCGGAAATTTTCCTGGTCGTTTTCTTTCAGGGCGGACGACCGACCCGGCGGAATCTGCGTAACCTGCTTTTCACCATCCCGATCTGGGCGCTCGACGGTTCGCTCGTCGATCTGCTTTACCGGAGCGAAGCCGCCTGGTTTGGCAACGTCGTCACCGTTCCCGTCGTGCTCGCGAAAATTTGCGTCGACCAGTTCGGCTACAACCCGTTCTTCGCCGCCCCCTTCGGCGTTCTCACTTACGAATGGAAAAATAGCGGCTTCACCTGGGAGTCGTTAGGCCGGGGCTTTAGCTGGGCCCAGTACCGGGAAAGAATCGTCCCCACTTTGCTCGCGACCTGGGCGGTTTGGATTCCGCTGATGGCCATCATCTACTCGCTCCCGCTCGCTCTCCAATTCCCGCTCTTCAGCCTGGCCCTCACTTTTTGGGTACTCCTCCTTACTTATATGACGAATAGTTTCTCGAAAATCGGTCGCGCCCCGGCGCATCCCGATGTTTTGTCGTCCCCGATCGCAGAGACCATCCGATGAAATCGCACGAAATTTTCCAGCACATCTCGCCGACCCAGGCGGTCGCTATTTTCACCTACCTGCAGCAGGAGCAGAAGCCGGTCTTGAAAGCCGCCATCCAAGGGTTGGCGGAGCAGCGGCATCTCCGGCCGATCTTCGTGGAGCGCAAACCGCCTAACGAACGTTACCCTTGGCTGCAGAACGCACTCGGCCGCAAATTCAACGACACCCTCGCGGCCCATCTCCTCCAGGCCTGGCTGCTCGGGGCGCAAAAGCAGATGCTCTGCGATTTTCTCGACGCCCTCGGGATCAAACGCGACGACGACGGCACCGTGGAAAATCTGCCGGCTTCTCCGCCCCCAGCCGAGCTGAAAGCCGCGATCGATCAACTCCTGGCGAAGTACCCGGCCGAAGCCGTGGCCATTTACCTGCACGCCTTCCACGACATGGACAGCGAAACGAGCTGGCCGCCGTTAGGCGAAATTCTACAGGAAGATGAGCGGCTGCAGCTCCCCGGTCGTTAGGGCAGAGCGAGGGATCTCACGCATTAGCTGGAAGCGCGCGACTCTCGGTGAGGTTCGGGTAATCCGTGAGATCCCTCGCTCTGCTCGGGATGACAAAACGAGAGGGCCCTAATCCTCCGGTTTTTTATTCCCTTTGTCGTTAGGCGAGAAAATGGCGCAGCGCCTCGTGCACCCCGGCGCCGAATTCCTCCTCCGCCACCCAACCGCCGGCGCGCCGCACCGCTTCCTTCACTTCCGCGATGGCGTTTCCCGGGCAACCCGGCAGCGCCGCGTAACGCCCGTCGAGCATCGAGAGATCGTTGTGATGATCGCCACAGGCGAAAATGGTCGCGCGCGGAATTTTCGTGAGCCGCGCCAGCTCCGCCAGGGCCGCGCCCTTGTGATAATCGGCATGGCAAAAACGAAGGTAAATCGTGTTCCGCTGATAATGAAATCGCGGCTCCTTCGCCCGCGCCCGATCGATGAATTCCGCGAGCCGCTCCATCTCGTCCTCATCCGCCGCGATCAAACCCGCGGGCGCGTTTTCTTCGTAAATGATCCGCGCCTTCGTTTTCCGGTCGACGAAATCAACCACCTCCGCGAGGACGGAAGAGGCGCTGTCGAACAGCTCCGCGTGGGCCTGCGCACAGCGCGCATTCCAATCGCCGTAGGGCTCCCAGCCGCTCGCCGCCGGACGAAAAATATCGCGTTCGCTCGTGAGGATAAAATCGGGCAGCACCGGAAAGGCAAAATCCGCCAGGCCTTCTTCGAGCAGACCGACGGAGCGGCCGGTGTTGATCGCCCAAATCGCTCCCTCTTTCTGCAGTTGCCCGATCGATTCCAGGCAGGCGCGATCGAAGACCGGGTCATCCGCGTGCGACACGAGGGTGCCATCAAAGTCGGTGCTGATGAGCTGAATTTTGCCGGCCATGGGAGCGGCAACTTGCCTCGCCCGGCGGGCAAGTCCAGACTCAAGGGAAATGAAATCGGCCTACGAACTCGCCATGGAACGGCTCGAAAAAAACGCTCCCACGATCAGCCTGAGCGACGCCCAGAAAGCGGAGATCGCGGAGATCGATTCCAGCTACAAGGCGCGGATCGCGGAGAAGGAGCTTTTCTTGAAAGGCCAAATCCGCGAGACCCAGCAGGCCGGTAATTTCGAGGAAACGGAGAAGTTGGAAAAGCAGTTATCCATCGAAGTGCGCCGCTTGCAGGAAGACTGCGAAGAGAAGAAAAATAAGCTGCGAGCCTCCTTCGCGCAATAGCGACGCCGAATCGTGCCCGGCGCGGCTCTTCTTTTTTTCCGGGGAGGACGGGGTGTCACCCCGTCGTTCGGCGGAGCCTCCGCCGAACTCTCGCGGCGGCTAGCCTAACGAAAAGCTGCACTCGACGGGTTCTGCTCCGCGCAAGGGGCCTTGGGCGAGACTCGCCCAAGTGCGAGGGCTCCCAGCCCGTCCTCCCCGGCAGAAGCAGCCGCCGCGATTCGTTGCGTGCGCTTTTTCCGGAGCCCCCGATTCCTTTTGCCAATTCCGCGCGGTCGCGACTAAGGTAGCGGCCCCCGCGCGCCATGTTTGCTACTCAACCCGAGCTCAAAGTCTTCTCCGGGTCCGCCAATCGCGAGCTCGCGCAACAGATTTGCGATTTCATCGGCGTGCCTCTCGGGCAGGCCACGATCAGCTCGTTTCCCGATGGCGAGACCTACATCAAGATCGATGAGAACATTCGCGGTCGCGACGTTTTCATCGTTCAACCCACCTGTCCGCCCACCAACCAGCATCTCATGGAGCTGCTCATCATGGTCGACGCCGCGCGCCGGGCGAGCGCCGATCGCATCACCGCGGTGATCCCGTTTTTCGGCTATGCCCGGCAGGATCGAAAAGATCAGCCGCGGGTCCCGATCACGGCCAAACTGGTCGCCAATCTCCTCACCGCCGCGGGCGTAAGCCGGGTGCTGACGATGGATCTGCACGCCCAACAGGTGCAGGGGTTTTTCGATATTCCGGTCGACCACCTTTATTCGCTGCCGGTTCTCATTCCCTATCTCCGGAAACGCCTCACCCGCAAAACCGTCGTGGTCTCGCCCGATGTCGGCGGGTTGAAAATGGCCTCGGCCTACTCGCAGGCGCTTGGGGTCAATCTTGCGATCGTGGCCAAGCAACGCAAAAGCGCGACCGAGACGGAAGCGCTTTATCTCATCGGCGAGGTGGAAGGTTGCGATGTGCTGCTGGTCGACGATCTGACCGAGACGGCGGGCACGCTCACCTCGGCCACGACCATTTTGAAAAAGAACGGCGCGCTCGATGTTTACGCCGGCGTGGCCCATGCCGTCCTCGCCGATGTGGCCATCCCGCGGTTGCAAAATTCCCAAATTAAGGAATTAATTACGACCAACAGCACGCCCGTCCGCACCGTGGAAGGATTTACGACCACGGTGCTTTGTGTCTCCGCGCTGCTCGGCGAAAGCATCAAACGGATTCATCAAGACGAGTCGGTTTCCTCGCTTTTCCAGATCGACAAGGGCGCGCAATAACTCACTCATACCATGGCGAAACAAGTAAAACTCAGCGCGACTCGTCGCAGCGAAATCGGGCGCTCCGCCGTCCGTAAAATCAAAGCGCAAGGCGGCGTCCCCGCTATCATCTACGGTGGCAAAAGTGAGCCGCAGGCTCTCCAGGTGACGAAGCGCGACATCTCGAATTTGCTCAGCCACGCCGCCGGGGAAAACATCCTCGTCGAACTCGAAATCGAAGGGGAAGGCAGCGGGCGTCTCGCGCTCGTCCAGGAAGTGCAGCATTCGCCGATCGGCGGCGATATTCTCCACGTCGATTTCCACGCCGTCTCGATGGACGAGATGATCGAAGCCGATATCCCGCTCGAGCCCACCGGCACGGCGGAAGGAGTGAAAACTTTTGGCGGTCTGCTCGAGCAAAATCTGCGTTCGCTCGAAGTGGAATGCTTGCCGCGCGATCTTCCCGATGTCATCACCGTGGACGTGTCGCGGCTCAATATCGGCGACGCCATTCACGTGCGTGAAATCAAGCTGCCTGACGGCGTGATCACCCATATCCCGCCCGATCTGACCGCGTTCTCCGTGATCGCGCCGAAGGTCGAGGAAGAGCCCGTGGCCGCGGTGGAAGCTCCGACGGCGCCGGAAGTCATCACCGCGAAGAAGGAAGAAGGCGAAACGCCTGCTCCCGCCCCCGGCGCCAAAGAGAAGGACGCGAAGAAGTAGCCGGCCCGGCTTTTTCCCGTCGCGTTGTCATCCCGAGTGCAGCGAGGGATCTTACGGATTATGCCAGGCTCCCGGGTTCCCGCGGCGCGCGGAACAGTCCGCGAGATCCCTCGCTTCGCTCGGGAGGACAACACGACCGGCTCACGGAAACGCTTGTGAACGCGGCGCCCGCGCCGATTCGTCTGGTCGCCGGATTGGGCAATCCCGGCCGCGAATATCAGCCGACGCGTCACAACGTCGGCTTCATGGTCCTCGACCGGCTGGCGGCCGATCGGCACTTGCCCTGGGACTACTCGGAAAAATGGGGCGCGGCCTGGGCGAAAACGGAAACGATTTTCGTAAAACCGGCGACCTTCATGAACCGCAGCGGCGAGCCGCTCTCCGCGATCGCCAATTTCTACAAAATAACCGCCGCAGAAATCCTCGTTGTGCTCGACGACCTCGCCCTCCCGCTCGGCCGCTTGCGCCTGCGCCCCGACGGCAGCTCCGGCGGACACAACGGCCTCGAATCGATCTTTCAGCATTTCGGGACCGACGCTGTCCCGCGTTTGCGGGTCGGGATCGGCGCGGCGCCGAGCGACGGCGCGATCGATTACGTGCTCGGCCGATTTTTTGAAGAAGAGAAGCAACCACTCGACGAAACGCTCGGGCGCGCCGCCGCCGCGGTGAACTGCGCCATCGACAAAAGCGTGATTGCTGCGATGAATGAGTTCAACAAAACACCAGAAATATGACCAACCGTTACGAAGCTCTGATCGTGCTCAACACGCAGGGCAAAGATGATGCAGTGAAGGATATCGTGGATCGCCTCGAATCCGATTTTCAAAAAGAAGGCGCCAAAGTGGAGCAGGTCCAGAAGATGGATAAGCGGCAGTTCTCCTACGTCGCGGGCGAGCTCGAGGCGGGCTTTTACGTGAATTTTATCTTCCACGCCGACTCGCAGCTCATCACCAAGCTGCGCTCGAAATTCCAGCTCGATCCGGAAGTGTACCGGCAGCACTACCAGAAGCTGCGCGAGAAAAAGGAGCAGCCGGCGAAAAAGAGAGTCGCCGCCGAGAAGTAAGTTCGGTAGAACGGGCGCATGTCAGCCAGCTACAACAAAGTCTTCCTCCTCGGGAACCTGACCCGCGATCCGGAGGTGCGCTACACGCCGAAGGGCAGCGCCGTCGCCGATATTGGGATCGCGGTCAACCGCCAATACACCCTCGATACCGGGGAGAAACGCGAGGAGGTGACTTTTGTCGATGTCACCTTCTGGGGCCGCACCGCGGAAGTGGCGGGTGAGTATTTAAAGAAAGGCCGCTCGGTTTTCATCGAAGGCCGGCTCCAGCTCGACACCTGGGATGACAAGCAATCCGGGCAAAAGCGGAGCAAGCTGAAAGTGATCGGCGACATGATGCAGATGCTCGGCAGCAGGCCCGGAGGAAGTGGCGGAGGCGGGAGCGGCGGAGACGAACCTGACGAATCGGCCCGCGGACGCCCGAGCAGCAGCGGCCGGAGCGCCCCGCCGAAGAGCGCGCCTCCCCCCGAGCCGGACGACGACGAGATTCCGTTTTAAAACGGCAAAGAAGTCGCGTCCGCCGTCTCCCCGTCGCTCCGCGTTGTCATCCCGAGCGCAGCGAGGGATCTCACGGATTATCTTGTGAGGGCATGGGAAAAACGGTCCCGCCCGTACTGCGCTGCCCTGCCCTTCGCCGCACCTCTCTTCTCGTACCCGTCCCCTTCGTCCGCGAGATCCCTCGCTGCGCTCGGGATGACAACGCTTGAGCGCAGAAACGCTTGCGACCTGGACCCGAACAATCCCTCACGGTAGCCGTCACCAGCATAATTTCCTTCGCATCGCCTGCCCCGTCGCTACAGTTTTCCCCCATGTCATCTACGTATTCCGTCACCGAGGCGCAGTCCGCTTTGCCGGCGCTTTTGAAAAAAGCGCACGGGAGCTGATCGTGATCACGCGGCGGGAAAAGGCCGTGGCTTACCTGGTCTCGGCCGAGCGGATGGCGGCCATCGCAGAGACGCTGGAGATCATGGCGAATCCAAAAGCGATGGAAGCGATTCGGCGCGCCCGCCGCGGCCAGGGCAAATATTACCCGCTCTCCGCCCTCGCTGCGCTGGATGAAAGTTGAGTTTGAACAACAGGTTCTCGACTTCATCAGATCTCTCGCGCCCGAACCCCGCCATCTCCTCCGAGAAGCGCTGCGAAAACTGGCGCAGGAAAAAGGCGAAATTCGACCGTTGGAAGGCGATCTCGACGGCTTTTACCGGCTGCGGGTGAATCGCTATCGCGTCATTTTTTTCTATCGCACGACGCCCCGCGCACGTCAGATTCGCTCTGTCTTTGCGGAACATCGCACCCTCGTCTACGAAGTCTTCGCCCAGCAACTCCACGAACTCCTCGAGCCATGAACAGCACCGAAGCCTGCATCGCACTCAACATGGTGCCGAAGATGGGGCCGGTGCGATTGCGCAAGTTGCTCGAGGTCTTTGAAACGCCGGAGCGCGTTTTGTCGGCGCGGCGCGATCAATTGCGCGCGGTCGACGGCATTGGCGACGATGTCGCCGGGCAGATCACGAAATGGGAAAGCGCGGTCGATCTTCCTGCCGAACTGCAGCGCATTCGCGAGTTCGGCTGTGAAGTTATCACCGCGCAATCGCCTCACTATCCGCGGCAGCTCCGCGAAATTCACGCGCCTCCCATCGTCCTTTACGTTTGGGGTGAAATCACGGAGCGCGATCAGCACGCCATCGCCGTGATTGGTTCGCGGCGCACCAGCCATTACGGCAGCGAATGCGCGAAAAAGCTCTCCTACCAGCTTGCTTACTCGGGCCTCACAATCGTAAGCGGACTCGCGCGCGGGATCGACACGGCCGCGCACCAGGGCGCGCTCGCCGCCAAGGGTCGCACCATCGCTGTGATCGGCTCGGGATTATCCCATCTCTACCCGCCGGAAAATGCCGCGCTCGCGGAGAAAATCCGCGACGGGCACGGCGCCGTCGTCTCCGAGTTTTCCATGGAGGTCGAGCCCGATCGCCAGTCTTTCCCGATGCGCAACCGCATCATTAGCGGCTGGAGCCACGGTATTCTGGTGGTCGAGGCCGGGCTCAATAGCGGCGCGCTCATCACCGCCTCGCAGGCGATCGAGCAGGGGCGCTCGGTTTACGCCGTTCCCGGTCACATCAATGCCCCGACCGCGCACGGTTCCAATCGGCTCATCCAGCAGGGCGCCAAGCTGGTCATGGAAGCGAGCGACATCCTCGACGACCTGCAAATTTTGCTCCCGGAAAAGCAAAAATTCGCGACCGACGCTGCCCGCCCGCTGCCCGAAATGTCGGAGGAGGAACGGCGGGTTTACGACGCGATCAATCCGACCGAGACCCCGATCGACCAGATTTCGACCGTAGCCGAACTGCCGAGCGCGACCGTTTCTTCCCTCCTTCTCCGCCTCGAGCTCAAGCACCTGGTGAAACAGCTTCCCGGCAAATATTTCGTCAAACTCTCGTGAGGCCGTGGCTTTCCACGTGGCTCGAAAGGTGGTTAGCTTGCGCCATGGCCACGCTCGTCTCCGAAAGCGCAGAGGTGGAAAGGCAACTCTGGACGGACGCCGATTTTTTGGACTGGCTCGAGCCCGGGAAGCACGCAGACCTCATCGATGGAGAAAAATTCATGCATTCACCTGTTGCCCTCGTTCATGCGGATCTTTTGAATTTTTTGGATTACCTCCTCCGAGCATATCTCGACCGCGCGGACTTGGGCGGCCGGCTCTATCGCGAAGTGGTCGCGGTGCGGCTGAGCACGCGGAACGTTTTCCTGCCCGACCTGGCCTGGTTTTCCGAGGCGCAAGTGCCTCGATTGCAGGAGAGCCATGCGCCTCTTGCGCCCGTCTGGGTGTGCGAAGCGCTCAGCCCCCGCACGGCGGATCGTGACGTGGGCCCGAAATTTGCCGCCTACGAAGAGCACGGCGTGCGCGAATATTGGGTCCTCGACCCGCAAACCAACGCGCATCGCTTTTACGCCTTGGAAGGTGAAGTGCTGACCGAATTTGCGCACGGCGAAGAATGGATCGCCAGCCGGGAAATCGGCGGCTTCCGGGTGCGACGCAGTTGGCTAAACGCCCGGCCACATCCGCCGGTCGCAGACTGCTTGAGCGAGATTTTGTAGCGGCGCTCGGGGGCGCCACCGCCGAGCGGGCAAATATTTCGTTTGCGCTCCCGCAACGCGCCCGGTTCGTGCTCCTCCCACTTGCAAAGACCGCCAACGATGTCTAGTTGGCATCCCTTCATGGCCAAAACCCTCATCATTGCGGAAAAACCCAGCGTCGCCGGCGACCTCGCCCGGGCCCTCGGCAAAGTCCCGAAAAAAGGCGACCTCTACGAGAACGACGAATACGTCATCGCCTCGGCCGTCGGCCATGTCGTCGAGCTGGAAATGCCCGAAGACATCGACAAAAAGAAATACGGCTACTGGCGGTTGGAGACGCTGCCCATCATTCCGGAAAAATTCGGCCTCAAGCCGATCGCCAGCTCCAAGCCGCGCTACGATCTTCTCAAGAAACTCCTCCACCGCAAGGACATCGACGCCGTCATCAACGCCTGCGACGCCGGCCGCGAAGGCGAGCTCATCTTCCGCAATCTCTACGAGCTCTCGAAATCGAAGCTCCCGGTCAAACGCGCCTGGATGCAAACCATGACCGCCGAAGGCATCCGCGAAGCCTTCAAAAATCTCCGCGACGGGGCGCAGTTGGCCGGGCTCGCCGACGCCGCGCGTTCCCGCAGCGAGAGCGACTGGCTCATCGGGATCAACGGCACCCGCGCCCTGACCAAACGCATTTTCGGTTCGCGCGCCGGCAACGTCGCCAGCGTCGGCCGTGTCCAGACCCCGACCCTCGCCTTCGTCTTCAATCGGGAACTGGAGATCCGCAATTTCAAACCGCGCTCCTATTGGCGCGTGACCGCAAAATTCGAAATCGCCAACGGCATCTACGAAGGCGTCTACCAGCGGCCGAATTTCAAGAAAGACGAGAACGAAGAGCACGACCGGATCGATCGCGTCTGGGAAAAAGCCCTCGCCGAAGCCGCCCTCGCCGCCTGTCGGGGCCAGCCGCTGGCCGCGGTCAGCGAGCAAAAGAAATCGTCGAGCCAGGCCTCGCCGCGTCTTTACGATCTCACCACCTTGCAGCGCGAAGCGAACGGTCGCTTCGGCCTCTCCGCCAAGCGCACCTTGCAGATTGCGCAGGCGCTTTACGAGCGCCACAAAGTGATCACCTATCCGCGCACCGATTCCCGTGCGCTCCCCGAGGACTACATCCCGACCTGCAAGCAAACGTTAGGCAATCTGCCCGGCGACCTCGCCAAGCACGGCCAGACCGTGCTCGAAAACGGCTGGGTCCGGCCAAACAAACGCATCTTCAACAATGCGCAGATCTCCGATCACTTTGCCATCATCCCGACCGGCACCGAGTCGAGTCACCTCGATGAAATGGAGAGCAAGGTTTACGACATGATCGCGCGCCGCTTCGTCGCGACTTTTTTCCCGGCGGCGGAATTCGATGTCACTACCCGGCTCAGCCGCGTCGCCGGTCGGCATGATTTTAAGACCGAAGGCAAAGTCCTCACCTCCGCCGGCTGGCTCGCCGTTTACAACAAAAACACGGTCGACGATTCCTCCGACGCCAAAGCGCTGCCCGCCCTCACGAGCGCAGACAACGCCCAGGCCAAAACCCTTTCCGCCGACCTCCACGCCGAGACGACCAAACCGCCTCCGCGCTACACCGAGGCCACCCTCCTTTCCGCGATGGAACGCGCCGGCAAACTGGTCGACGACGAAGAGATGGCGGAAGCGATGAAAGAGCGCGGCATCGGCACGCCCGCGACCCGCGCCGACATCATCGATGGGCTGATTTATCAGAAATACATGGAGCGCAATCAGCGCGAACTGGCCCCCACGACCAAAGCCGAATCGCTCCTCCAGTTCCTCTCCGCCGTCCACGCCGACGCCCTGACCAAGCCCGACATGACCGGCGAATGGGAATACAAGCTTCGCCAAATGGAGCACGGCAATTTCCCGCGCCGCGATTTCATGTCGGAGATCGTCGAGGTGACCAAAGGGATCGTCGAGCGCACGAAAAATTTCGAGGAAGACGAGTCCAACTCGCGTGTCACCGACATTCCTTCCCCGACCGACCAGCAGCCGATGATCGAGACCTTGCGCGGCTACAAATCGCAGGATGGCGTGCTCATGATCTACAAAATCATGAGCGGCCGAAAAATCGAGGAAGACGAAGTCCGCGCCCTCATCGCGGACGGCGAGATCGGACCGCTCGACGGCTTCGTTTCCGCGAAAACCGGCAACCGTTTTCCGTCAAAAATCAAAATCGTCGACGACGAGAAAAAGCCCGGGCAGAAAAAGGCCGAGCTCGATTTCGGCAACAAAGTCGACCTCAACGCGCTCGAACCGTTCTGGACCGATCCCGCGACCGGCGCGGAACTTTGCGAAGCGCCGACCAGCTACGTCCTGCGCGAGCGGGAGGGCGACGATTGGAAGCAGACCTTCAAAGTCGGGCGCCTCATGTGCCAGAAAGAGATTCCGCGCGAGCAGGCTATCCAACTGGTCACAGACGGGAAGACCGACTTGATCGAGAAGTTTATTTCCAAGAAAGGCCGGCCCTTCGATGCTTTTCTCGTTAGGCAAGGGCCGAAAATCAATTGGGAATTTCCGCCGCGTAAACCGCGCGAAGGCGCGGCCAAGAATGGCAAAGGCGCGCCCCGCAAACCGAAAGCGCCCGTCGACCTGAGCAAGGCGGTCAAGCTGAGCGAGAGCAAAGTGCACGACGGCGATCTCTACCAAACTGAGGACGCGTTCCTCGTGGCCAAGCCCCAGGCCGACGGTTCGCCGCGGGTTGTTTTTCAGTTAAAGCGCAACCTTTGCGGCAAAGAGATCCCCGCCGAAGACGTCGAGCGTTTATTGGAACTGGGCAAAACCGATTTGATTGAAGGATTCGTCTCCAAACGCGGGTCAAATTTCAGCGCCTACCTCACGCTCTCGAAGGACAAAAAAAAGGCCGAGTTCGAATTCCCACCGCGCTAGCTCTCGCCCGGTAGACGCTTCGCTCCGCGAAGCGCGAGTGCGATGCGGAGAAGGGCGGGAAGGCACCATCCGCTCAACCGAAGCGGCCCGTGATGTAATCCTCAGTTTTGCGTTCGCGCGGGGAACTAAAAAGCTGCGCGGTCTCGCCAAACTCGATCAGTTCGCCCACGTAAAAGAAGGCCGTCTTGTCGGAAACGCGGCTGGCCTGCTGCATGTTATGGGTCACGATGACGATGGTGTAGCGATCGCTCAGCTCGCGGATGAGCTCTTCGACGCGGGCCGTCGCGATCGGATCGAGCGCGGAGCAGGGCTCATCCATGAGGAGCACTTCCGGCTCGACGGCGATGGCGCGGGCGATGCAAAGGCGTTGCTGCTGGCCCCCGGAAATACTCATGCCGGGCTTCTTGAGGTCGTTCTTCACTTCTTCCCAGAGCGCGGCCATGCGCAGGGATTTTTCGAGGCGTTCGTTTAAGACCTGCCGGTCGCGCACGCCATTGAGGCGCAGGCCGACGAGGACGTTTTCCTCGATCGACATAGTCGGGAAGGGATTCGATTTTTGGAAAACCATCCCGATGCGGCGGCGGGCCATGGCCGGGTCGGCTTCCGGTCGATAAAGATTTTCTCCGTGGAAAAGAATCTCGCCTTCCACGCGGGTGCGGGGGACGAGTTCGTGCATGCGATTGAGGCAACGGAGAAAGGTGGATTTGCCGCAACCGCTCGGGCCGATGATGGCGGTGACGGTTTTATCAGGGATCTGGATGGTGACGTTCTTGATCGCCTGTTTATCGCCGTACCAAATGGAGAGATCTTTGACGTTGAAAGCCGGCCGGGCCGGTTCGGCCGGCGCGGGAGCGCTGACCGGCGCGGGTTTCGGGGCGTCGTTTTGTGAAGCGGGTATCGGCGAAGCCATGGTGAGATTGGACATGTTTAGCGAAGCAGGGCCTCAGACCGGGCGACGGTTGGAATGACGAAGCCCGAATGACGAAATCCGAAACAATGACCAATGACGAAGCTCGAAGAGCGCTGGGCACCTTCTATTCGGTATTGGGAATTCGTCATGGTTTCGGATTTCGCCATTTTCCACCGGCCCTGTTTAGAGGACGCGGGCGCCCCGGTCGCGAGTCAAGAATCTAACGAAAACGTTAATAAAGAAAATGCCCACGACGAGGACAAGCGCCCCGGCCCAGGCCTGGCGGTGCCAATCTTCGTAGGGCGAGATGGCGTAGGAAAAAATCTGCAGCGGGAGAGCGGCGATCGGCTCAGCCAGACTGCGATTCCAGAAGCGGTTGCCGAAGGCGGTGAAAAGAAGCGGAGCGGTCTCGCCCGCGATCCGGGCAAGAGCGAGGAGGATGCCAGTGATGATGCCTTTGGAGGCGGTCTTCATGACGATGAAGACGATCGTTTTCCAACGGCTGATCCCGAGCGCGAGGGAGGCTTCGCGATAGCCGTTAGGCACGAGGAGGAGCACTTCCTCGGTCGTGCGCATGATCAGCGGGATCATCATAAAACCGAGGGCGAGACCACCGGCGTAGGCGGAGAAACTGCGGAAGCTCAAGACGACGAGGCCGTAAACGACCACGCCCCAAGTGATGGAAGGGACGCCATTGAGAATGTCGGCGACGAAACGGAGCCACCAGTTGCTGCGAGCGGAGCCGTACTCCGCCAAATAAACGCCGCCGAGCACGCCGATGGGAATGCCGACGAGGGCGGCGAGGCCGAGAAGCTCACCGGTGCCGACGATGGCGTTGGCCATGCCGCCGCCGAGCTCGCCGACGGGCTTCGGGAGTTGGGTGAAGAAGTTCAGATTGACCGCGCCAGCGCCTTTTTGCAGGAGGTAAAAGAAGACGAGCCCGAGAGGAGCGATGACCAGGACCGCGGCGAACATGGAGAGGCCGGAAGCGAGCGCGCTCTTGATTTTGCGCCAGCGATGGCGGTCATGTCGGATAGCCATCGTCGTTAGGCGCCGCGGTTCGTGCCCGAGGTTTTGAGGGTGCGCAGGAGGACCTGGCCGAGGAGGTTGGCGAGGATGGTGATGCCGAAGAGGACGAGGCCGATCTCAAACAAAGCCTGGAGATAGAGATCGGAGGTGGCTTCGGTAAACTCGTTCGCGATCACGCTCGCCAGGGTGTAGCCGGGAGCGAAAAGGGAGGCCGCTATTTGCGGCGTATTTCCGATCACCATGGTGACCGCCATGGTCTCGCCGAGGGCGCGCCCGAGCCCGAGAATAACCGCCCCGAAAAGGCCGCGCTTGGCGTAGCTGAGGACGGCGATCCGCGTCACTTCCCAGCGGGTCGCGCCGAGGGCGTAGGCAGCTTCGCGTTGCAGATTGGGCACGCTGCGCAGAATCTCGCGCGAGACCGAAGTGATGATGGGCAGGATCATGATGGCGATGATGATCCCGCCGGAAAACATGCAGACGCCGTAGATCGGGCCGGTGAAAAGGCCGGTCCAGCCGAAGTATTTCTCCAGCCAGGGGAAAGGGTGATCGCGGAGGAACGGGATCATGACGAAAATGCCCCAGAGACCAAGGATCACGCTCGGGATGGCGGCCAGCATTTCGATCAAGGAAGTGAGCGGCTGCCGAATCCAGAGCGGCGCCAGTTCCGTGAGGTAGACCGCCGTGGCAATACTAAGCGGGACGGCGATGACGAGAGCGAGCAGGGAGGAAACCACCGTCCCGTAGATGAAGGGAACGGCGCCAAATTGTTCGGCCACCGGATCCCAGGTCGAGGTGGTGAGAAAGTGAAAGCCGAATTTCTTGATCGCGAGGGAAGAGCCGGCGGCGAGCTGCCAGCCGACGAGGAAAACCAGCGCGACCACCGCCAGCGCCATCAGGAGGGTGAGCCATTCGAACGCCTTATCGGCGAAACGCGAAGGCGCCGCCATCTGCACGCGCTCCCGCACGGGCGGTGTAGTCACGGGCATCGGGGCGACGAGCGGCATAGGGAAAGGTCCCGCGAGAACGAGACGCCGCGCCGGTTGCCCGGCGCGGCGCCAAGTTCGCGAATCTGTTAATACTTAATCTCGCTAATCCGCTGCAAGACCCGTTTCTCCAAAGCCGGAGGCAGCGGTGCGTAGTCCAGTTTCTTGGCCATCTTCTCGCCATCCGTCTCCGCCCATTTCAGGAACTCGACCAGCTTCTTGCCTTTGGTCGCGTCTTTCTGCTGCTGGTAAACGAGCAGCCAGGTGGCACCGGCGATCGGGTAGGCCTCGTCGCCCGGGGCATTGGTCATGGAAAAACGGAAGTCGTCCGGAATATCCGCCGTGGCCAGCGCCGCGGTGACCGAATCCAGCGTCGGCTTCACAAATTTACCCGAGGCGTTTTTCAATTCGGCATAGGGCATTTTGTTTTGGACGGCATAGATCAACTCGACGTAGCCGATGGAATTCGGGAGCTGCTTGACCTGGCCAGCGACGCCTTCGTTGCCTTTGCCGCCGAGACCGACGGGCCAATTCACGGAAGTGTTATTGCCGACTTTTTCCTTCCACTCCGGGCTCACTTTGCTCAGGTAATCGGTGAAGATGTAGGTGGTGCCGCTGCCATCCGAGCGATGCACCACGATGATGTCGTTGCCCGGAAGCTCCACGCCGGGATTGAGCGCGGCGATTTCCGAGGAATTCCATTTTTTGATCTTGCCGAGGAAAATATCGGCGATGGTCGGGCCGTCGAGCTTCAAGGTCGGCTTGCCCGGCAGGTTGTAGGTAATGGTGACCGCGCCGGCGACCGTCGGGATGTGGAGCAATTTGCCCGGCGCTTTGGCGAGATTCTCGTCGCTCATCGGGCCGTCGGAGGCGCCAAAATCGACGGTTTGGGCGAGGATTTGCTTCTGTCCGCCGCCGGAGCCGATGGATTGGTAATTAAACCGAACGGATGGGTCGATCTTGGCGTAGGCATCGAACCATTTGGAATAAATAGGATAAGGAAAAGTGGCTCCGGCGCCGTTGATCGTCATCTGCGCCGACGCCGTGGTGGCGAGGCCGAGGAAGAGCAAACCAGCGAGGAGTTTGCGTGTGGGTTTGTGCATTTTCATGGTGCCAACACCGTGCCGTAGCGCGCGCGGGCGGGTCAAAATCTTTACTGTTACATTCCTGTGACGTGGAGGGGTCGTTCGGCGGCGCCGGGCCTTCGAAAAAGGGGTGTGCTGCGCCGCCTTCCCTCGTTCCCAGACTCTGTCTGGGAACGAGGCGAAGAGGGCGACTTCCGGGGCAGTCCTATGGTCGTTAGGCGAAGGACCTGATCTAAGCTAGCCCGGATCGAGCGCGCTGGCGTCGCGCAGGAGGGCCGGGTCGCCGGCGCGTTCCACTTCGTCGATGTACTTGCGGGTGGCGGCCGGGAGGGCGTGCCAGACGCGCCAGGCGATGAGGGTACCGATGAGGGCGAAGGGCATGAGGAATACCGGCCACCATTGCCAGCCCTGGTGGCTGACGAGAAAGCCGACGCCGAGCGATTGCACGCCGCTCCCGAGATAGACGAAGCCGTCGACAATCCCCGAGCAGGTGGCGGTCGCCTTGCGTCCGCCGAAATCCGCCGCCGCCGTCCCCGACATGAGGGAATGGACGCCGGTCACCGCCGCGACGATGAGGAGCGCAGCGACCCCGACGAGGAAGGGCCGGGCGAAAAGATTCAGTGCCATGACGGCCGCGAGCAGAAGCATGCAGCCGGAGAAAATGGCGGCGGGCGGTCCGCGGCGCGACTGGAAGAATTTGTCGGAGACGAGCCCGCCGGCGAAGCCGCCGATGATCCCGAAAATGCAGAGGAGCAAGCCCCAGTTGGCCACGATCGCCTCGGCGCCGACCTGTTTCACCTGGTGGCCGAAAATGGTGTACCACTGCATGATGCCGTTGCGGAGGACGCCGGCCGTGAGCTCGATGCTGGCAAACATGAGCATGAGCGGGTTGAGGAAGACTTTCTTGAGCAGGTCGAGGGTCGAATATTCCTCGTCCATGTGCCCGGCCGAGGCGTCGTGAGTTTCTAGGTAAGGGAAGCCGGCATCTTCCGGAGTGTCTTTGACGAGAAAGAGATCGAGCAGTGCCCAGCCGACAAGGATGAGGGCAGGCACGTAGAAGACGGCCCAGGTCGCGCCAATCGCGGAATCGGCCGGGACGAAGAGCTGTCGGAGGAGGTTTTGCAGGGCGTTGGGAGCGCCGGTGGGCGTGGCCTTGGTCATGTTGACGATGGCCTGGCCCCAATCGAAGGCGAAATAAACGCCAAACGAAATCAGCGTCCCAAAAATCGCGCCGAAAATGCCGCGCTCGCGCACATGGAACCAGTTGGCTTTGACCTTGATGATGGAGACGGCGCCGTAACTCTGGAAATACATGTTGAGCGCGTAGACGACCGAGAAAATACCGACGAGCCGGAGATGAATGCGCCCGGTCAGCTCGAGCCAGGTGATGAGGCCGAGCACGCCGTTGGCCGTAGCGGCGCCGAGGGCGGCGATGAGGATGCCCTTTTTGCCGCCGATCTTATCGACGAGCGGGCCGTTGATCAGAAATGAGAATGCGTAGGTGAGGGTGCCGGCGGCGAAGATGAGGCCGAACTCCTCGTTCGTGATGCGGCTGCCGAGGGCGTTCTTCGCGACCGTCAGGTTATAGCGCCCCATGTAGAGGAACGAGTAGGTCATCCCGAGCGGGAACCAGTTCAGGAAACGCCGGCTGAGGAACCAGGAGCTGTGCCGGAGCGGGTTGTTGTAGAAATAAAGCGCTACAACAACGGCGAGGCAGACGAAAACGATGGTGAGCGACATGGGAGGGTCAGTCCTGCACCGGTATCCGCATTCCGGCGTTTATGAACATCGCCTGGCGCGGGGTCAAAGCCTAAAATGTGACGATCGGGCAACGCCGGGTGCGCGAGGCGAAAATTTCGGAAAAGAAATGTCCCTTTTAGGGGGGCGATTGCGCCTTGGATTGATATGCAAACATGGACGGATTCTCTCGACAATTGCCGGGGTTTATTGGCTAATCGCCAACACTGATGGCCCCGGCAGGCGTAAATGCAGTAGACGACCGAGTCGTCTTTGAAAGCCACGATCGTTCGTTTTCCGTGCGCGATCTGATCGATGCCGCCTATTTCCGCGGGGAAATGGCACCGGTCTGGACCGATTTTCTTCGCCTCGTCGCGGTGGAAAATCAGGCCGAGGCCCGCGACCTCGAGATCGACGACGACACGGTCGAGGCCGCGGCCGAGCAATTCCGCTACCTGCACGACCTCATCACAGCCGAAGAGACGGAGCGCTGGCTGGAAGAACGCGGGCTGAATCTGAGCGATTTTAGCAGTTATTTCGTGCGCCATTCCTGGAGCGACGCGGTCGGGGAACCGAAGGCCGAACCGATCCCCTATGCGACCGCTCCGGAAGATTTGCGCGCGCTTTTTACGATCGAACTGATCCTTTGCGGAGAACTCGACCGCATGGCGCAACGCGCGAGCTGGCGGGTGGCGTCGGACCGCGCGGCCGGGGACGCGGAAATCGACGCGACGCTGATCACCGAGGAGGAAAAGAGTTTTCTCGAACGCCAGGGCCTCGCGCCGGCAGAGAAAGAGGATTGGTTAGGCAAGATCGAGCGCGACGAAATCTGGCTGCGCGAGCAACTGAGGATGGAAGCGGCTTACGAGCGCGACCTTGGCGGGCTGCTCACGCGCGATACGCGCGCCCGGGAGATTTCGGCCTTGCGTCTGCCCCTCACTCTCTTCGAGGTGGAGACGAACGAATTTGATTCGCTCGACGCGGCCCGGGAAGCTCTGCTCTGCGTGCGGCAGGATGGCATGACGATGGAGGAAGTGGCCGCGGAAGGCCGCTATCCCTACCGGCACAGGGAGATTCTGCTCGAGGACGTGCCCGAGGATTTGCAGCAGAAATTTCTCAGTGTCACGCCCGGGAGCGTGCTCGAGCCGATCGAGCACGGCGACGGTTTCCATCTTTGCCGGATCATGGGCAAAGCCGAGCCGGACCCGGAGGACGCGACGGTGAAAAGCCGGGCGGAAGATCGCATTCTGGAGCGTTATTTCGCCGAGCTCACAGCCAAGCATTTGCAGTGGAAGAATATTCTTCCCTAACGACAAGTCATGAAAGCGACCGACGACCAACTCCTCCGGCGCGCTTCGCTTTTTCAGTTTTTGCCGGATGAGCATTTCGCCAAAGTGCGCGCCGTCCTGCAGGAGGAGAGCTACGAGTTTGGCGATCTGATCGTTAGGCAAGGCGAGCCGGCCGATTCCTTTTACGTCCTCCTGACCGGGCGCGCCCGGGTCCTGAAGGCCGACCAGAATGGCGCCGAAGTGGTGCTCGCGACCTTGAAGCCAGGCGACAGTTTCGGCGAAGCCGCGCTCTCCGAAGAAGGGACGCGGAGCGCGACCGTGCGCTGCAGCACCGCGGTAGACGCGTGGCGGCTCGATCGCTCGGATTTTCTCGAGCTGGCCGAGCAAAATCCCGAGCTCAAGCAGTACCTCGAGCTGACCGCGCGCCATCGGTCGCTCCACGGTTTTCTGTATCAATTCAGCAATTTCGGCCGGCTCCCGGTGCCCGCTTTGCGCAGCCTGATCGAGAAGCTCGAGCCGATCGAAGTCGCGAAAGGCCGCGCTATTATCAAACAAGGCGACGCGCCGGGCGCGATGTTCATTCTCGAAAAAGGCCGGGCTCGCGCCTTCTCGCAAAACAACGGCTCGCCGCACAACCTGGCCTTTTATCGCGACGGCGATTTCTTCGGCGAGCTTTCGATTTTAAACGGCTCGCCCCGCGCCGCCACCGTCGAAGCTTTTAGCGACTGCCGTTTGCTCGCGCTCGAGCCGGAAGCGGTCCGCGAGCTCAAGCGGCGTTACCCGGAATTTGGCCTGCTCATGGAGGAGCGGCTCGCCCAGTATCAGGCAAAAACGGAAGCGCGGATTCCGCTCGATTTCACGACCGAGATGCTCCCGGCCGAGGCCGCGGCGCACGACAAAATCGCCGTCGACAACCACGCCGCGCCGCCCGCGCGGGAGAGCGGCGAAACGCCCTTCGAGGAGGAAGGCGGCCTTTTTCGCAAAAGGAAGGAGCGCATTCGCAAGGTCGAGCACATCGAGCAGATCGACGAGATGGATTGCGGCGCCGCCAGCCTCGGAATGATCTGTCGGCATTTCGGGCGCAAAGTGAGCCTTTCGCGCATCCGCCAGCTCTGCCATACCTCGACCGACGGGACCAGCTTGAAAGCGCTCTGCCGCGCCGCCACCGAGCTGGGCCTGGCCGCGCGCGCGCTCAAGGTCTCGCTGCGCAATCTCGCGGCGATGCCGTTGCCAGCCATCATCCACTGGGAAGGCAATCATTGGATGGTGCTCTACGACGTCCAGCCGGCCTACGTGAAGGTGGCCGACCCGGCGCTCGGCCTGCGCAAAATTCCGCGGAAGGAATTCGAGCAAAATTGGTCCGGCTACGCGGCGCTTTTCGATTACACCACCGCCTTCGAGAGCGCGCCGGAGAGCAAGCCGGGGATCGCCTGGATTTTGCCTTTCCTGGCCAAGTTCAAAGTCCTTTTCGCGCAGGTCATGCTCCTGGCGGTGGCGATCACTTTCCTCGAGCTGCTCTTCCCCATCTTCACCGAGATGGTGGTGGACAAGGTCATCGTCGAGAAAAACATCGGGCTGCTCAAAACCATCCTTCTCGGGATGGGCGTGGTGCTTTTCTTCATCCAGGCGTCGTCGCTGGCGCAGGAATATTTGCTCTCTTTCGCCGCCGTCCGGCTGGACACGGCCATTCTCGATTTTCTCAGCCGGCAGATGCTCTCCTTGCCGATGAGTTATTTCACCAGCCGCCGCACCGGGGACATCCAGCGGCGGCTCGATGGCGCGCGCCAGGTGCGGCAATTCGCGGTGCAACACGGCATCGGCGCCATTCTCGCCCTTGTCCAACTGGCCGGGGCGCTCAGCCTGATGGTCATCTACAGCCCCTCCCTCATGCTCGCCTTCCTCGCCACCACCCCACTTTATCTCGGGCTGATGTATTTCTCCCAAAAGGTGCTCCGCCCGCTCTTCGCCGGGGTCGAGGAGAGCCAGGGGAAATACAGCTCGCACCAGATCGATGCCATCAAAGGCATCGAGGCGGTCAAGGCTTCCGCTGCGGAATCGGTCTTTCGCGACATGATGCTGAACGAATTCCTCTCCGTCTCGCGCAAGATGTTCCGCAGCAGTTTTATCGTCATGACCTATGACAGCGTGATGCAGAGCATCGGCCTGGTCTCGACCGCGGTCTTCCTCTGGGTCGGCGCCAATCAGGTGATGAACGGCAACCTCAGCATCGGTGGCTTCGTCGCTTTCAGCTCGCTCACCGCGCTCGCGTATGGCGGCATCCTGCGGACGTTAGGCGTGTGGGATAATCTGCAATTCGCCACCGTTCTGCTCAATCGGCTGAACGACGTCTTCGAGCAGGAACCCGAGCAAGGCCGCGACCGTTCCCGCCTCACCCCGGTGCACAGCCTGGAAGGCCGCATCGAGCTGCGCAACGTCTGTTTCAAATACGGCGGCCCGGAAGCGCCGAACATTCTCAGCAACGTCACCCTCGACCTCGCGCCCGGGCGAATGGTCGCTTTCGTGGGCCGGAGCGGTTGCGGGAAAACGACCTTGATCAAGCTGATCGCCGGCCTCCTCGAACCGACCGAAGGCACGATTCTTTTCGATCACGTCGATCTCAAAACCCTCAACTACCGCGACGTCCGGCGTCACATCGGGATGGTTTTGCAGGAAAACCACATCTTCAACGAGTCGATCGCGCGCAACATCGCTTTCGGCGACGCCGAGCCCGATCTCGACCGCGTCCTCATCGCCGCGCAGACCGCGGCCGCGCACGACTTTATCATGCGGCTGCCGATGGGTTACGAGACGAAAATCGGAGAATCGGGTCTCTCCCTCTCCGGCGGACAAAAGCAGCGCGTCGCCATCGCCCGGGCCATCTACAACAACCCGCCGGTCCTCATTTTCGACGAAGCCACCAGCGCCCTCGACACCGAATCGGAGCGCGCCATCCAGGATAATCTCGGCCGCCTCACCGCCGGCCGCACGACCATCGTCATCGCGCACCGCCTCAGCACGATTCGGGAGGCCGACGCCATCGTCGTGCTTGAAAAAGGTTCCGTCGCCGAAGTCGGCAACCACGATGAGTTGATGGCCCAGCGCGGCCTTTATTTTTACCTCTCCAGCCAGCAGCTCGGAATTTAATCTTGCCCGCCTAACAATGCCTGCCGAAGTCATGCAACGCGACGCCCTCGACGGCGCATCCGAAATTCTCCCGCAAGATCCGCCGCCCTGGTTCATCCGCTCGGTCGCTTGGCTGCTCATCGCCATGTTCGCCGTCGCCCTGCTCGCTTCGCTCGTCGTGAAGTTGCCGGAGACGGTCGCCTGCCCCTTCGTCCTCGTGCCCGAAAACGGCGGCGATCCCATTCAATCGCCCCGGCTCGCGGTGGTGAACAAGGTGCTCGTGGATGAAGGCCAGACGGTCGAAAAAGGCGCACCGCTTTTCCTCCTCCGCTCCGACGAGATCCGCGGCTGGGGCACCGAGCAGTTGACCCTGGGCGAGGATCTGAAAACCCATGCGGAAGGCCTGGCCAAAGCCGACGCTGCCTACGCCTCACAATTCAAAATCAAGACCGCGGAAATCGAGCAATCCGAGAGCGAAGTGAATTTCCGCGAAAAACACGCCGAGACCAGCCGCGATCTTGTGCACCGGATGGAGATGCTGACCAGGAGCGGCGGCATTTCCAAAGTGGAGGTCTTGCGCTACGAACTGGACAGCGCGGAGTCGGAGAAAGACCTGAGCGTCGCCCAGCGCACTTTGCAGCAGGTGCATCTGGAATTGGACCAGCTCAAGAACGAGCACGCCCGGGTCCACGACGAGAACGTAGCGGAAATCGAGAAGCTGAAGGTGCGGCTGAAAGCGCTCCGGGGCGACCTGGAAAATTCGCAGCTCAATCTCCTCACCATCCGCGCGCCTTTTGCCGGGGTCATCATTTCGCTCGCGCAGAGCAACGCCGGGAGCGTAGTCCAAAACGGGCAGGAACTTTGCCAGATGGCCGCGAGCGACGCCCGGCCGCGCGCCCGGCTCACCTTGGGCGAGGCCGGCTTGCCTAAGCTCGCGGGCGGCCAGCGGGTGCGCCTTTTCTTCGATGCTTTCCCTTATCAACGCTACGGAGTGGTCAACGCCAAACTTGATTGGATCAGCCCGGCGGCCGTCGCTTCCTCGGAGGGCGCGCACTTCGTCGCTCTCGCCACCCTGGAGGCCAGCGGCAACGGTCGAAGGCGCCCGCTCGCCTTGCGGGTCGGCATGGCCGGGGAGGCGCGCATCGTCGTCGGGCAGCGCACGATCATGGAATACGCCTTCGAGCCGATCCGCCAGTTGCGCGAGAACACCCGCGAATAATTCGCGATGCCGCGCCCACTCTCCAAGCTCAAGCTCGAAGACATCGCGACCTCCAATCCCGCGATGGCGCGCTGCCTGCGCCTCGCCCGGCTGGCTGGCACCTCCGATGTGCCGGTGGTGTTGTTAGGCGAGACCGGCACCGGCAAGACGCTCCTGGCCCACGCCATTCACAATTCTTCGACCCGCGCGCAGGCTCCGTTCGTCGCCTTTAACGCCTCCGCCATGAGCGACACGCTCATCGAGAGCCAGCTTTTCGGGCACGAGCGCGGCGCTTTCACCGGGGCCCAATCGACCGTCAAAGGGAAGTTCGAGCTGGCCAGCCAAGGCACCCTTTTCCTCGACGAAATCGCCGATATGAGCCCGCTCGCGCAGGTCAAGATTTTGCGCGTCCTCGAGTATGGCGAATTCGAGCGGCTCGGCTCCGAGCAGATGCTCACCTGCGACGTGCGCATCATCAGCGCGACCAACTGCTCGCTCCGCCAACGGGTGCGCCTGGGGAAATTTCGCGAGGACCTTTTCCATCGCCTGAACGGCCTTACCCTGCTCATTCCCTCCCTGCGCGACCGGAGCGAAGAGTTGCCCGCGCTCATCGCCGCCGAGCTCAAAGCCTCCGCCCGCAACGAGGGCAAAAAGATCACCGCGATCCATCCTGCCGCTATGGAAAAACTTCTCCTCTACGAATGGCCGGGCAATCTCCGTGAGCTCAGCCACACCGTGCGCACGATGACGCTCTTCTGCGAAGGTCGTGTCATCCTTCCCGAGCACGTCGTCTTTCCGCCCGACCTGAAAAGCAGCAGCCCGGAAGAGCCTGCTCCTGGGCCCGCGGCCGTTCCAGGCGAAAACGGTCAGTCCGAAGAAGACCTTTCGCTGGCCGGGGCGGTCGCGCGGCACGTTGGGCTGATTTATCATCAGAGCGGGCGGAACCAGCGACGGGCGGCGCGCCTTCTTGGCATCTCCCGGGCCACGCTCGCCCGGCACCTCCGCAAGGTGGATAAAATTCAGGCAATTTAGGCTTCAAAAATAAGCCATCCGGCCTCGACATGAGACCATCCCTTTTGCCCGAAAATTGACCGCCAGAAAAAACTTCAGAAAATCACAGAGTTTTATAACCTTCTGATGATAAGCAGAATAGACTTGCCTTTCAACTGGGGAAAAAGCCCGAAAATCCCCGGAAACAACCGGCGGCATGGATCGTGGTTATAGGAGCGCAAACGTGAGTGCATCGAAAAAAAATGGCCCCGCCGGTGAAGCGCAAACTTCCAAGCGGACCCGTCAAAAAGAAAAGTTGATCAAGCTCGACGATCTACTCCCGAAAGGGAACGTCTCGGGCGGCCGTCAACTGCTCTTCGGTGCGACTGACATTAACCAAACAACGACAAACAAAAGAAAGAGATAACTAACATGCCTACAGACAAGAACAAAAAAGAAGTGAAAGTCCGCGACCTGAAACCGTCGAAAGACGCCAAAGGCGGAGCCGCCCGCAGCCTCAACGCCGGTGGCCGTAGCGTCAACGCTGGAGCTGGCCGTGGCGCCGACATGGGTGGCGGCCGTTCCGCCGATCGCGGATCGAATCCCGGCGCTAACTAAGGAACCCGAACTGGATGAGCCGGCCTGCGGTCCAAACCCGCGCGGCAAGTCCATCACTCAACTAACAAAAATATGCCCACATCAGCTAAAAAAAACACCAAGGCCGCGGCGAGCAAGAAGCCGACAGTCAAGGTCGGGGACCTCAAGCCCTCCAAGGACGCCAAGGGAGGCGCTCGGCACGCCGAGACGAACCGCCCTGGCCGGAAAAACGTTTTCTAAGGTTCTCCAAACGTTCCGGAAACAACAGCCGCCAGCGGGAATCCCGCTGGCGGCTTGTTTTTAGCGCGGGCCGGCAACTAAAATCCCGCCGGGTGCCGCGTCTCGAAACCGCGCGGCGGACGTTTCGTCGCATACCAACGGGGCGCGTCGCGGTCGCGGCGATTGCTCCAAGCCGTGGTGTCGAGCCGCAGGCCCGCGATCACGGCATAGGCATGGCCATTGCGCGCGTAAATCGTGATCCATTTCCCTTGTCCGTGCCGGCCATACCGGCGCAGATCCCGGGAGTTCATCGGCATGCGGATAAGCCCGGCCGCCGCGAGCGCGTAGGACACCGTCCCTGAACAATCATAACCGCTGTCGGTAAACGACCGATGGCCACCGCCGAACCGGTAAGGCCGCTGGCGCAGTTGGTTGGCGGCCCAAATAGCTCGTTTCACCGCGAGCGGAGCTTTTTCCGGCGCGCAGGCCACCCCGTGGCGCAGTTGCGCGAATGCCCCCGGGACAGTCGGACCGCGCAGCGGGAAAGGATCGGCCGCGGCAAATTGTGTCGCCCCGAACAGAAGCAGGCTGAGGAAAATGCCTGTGCGCCCGGAAAATTGCATACCTTATTAGCCGTTGGCGTGCCAACGGGGAAATCGGACGAAGGGCGAGCGCCAGACATCGACGCATCGATCTTTCCGCGCAACAGTTTCCTGTCCCGACGACGAAGAAAGGGCAAATCGTGGAGACTGAGATAAATCCGGCCCGGGTAGAAAAACGTCCTTTATCGAATGGGACCGGCGGAGCGGCTCGATGTGGTTTCGGGCGGACCTACGGAGGAACGTATCCGGGTCTGACCATTCGCCGGCCCACGGGGCAAACCACGAATAGGTAGGTGCCACGCTTCCTCCCCCGGGCCAATCCCCCGGCGCCGGTCGAGTCAAAGAAGCGCTGAGGTCCAGGTAAGAAGAAATATCGCCGCCGAAGGCACTTCCCGGCCCGTCTTCTGGCAAGTCCTCTCCCACCGGACGCAAATATTCTTTCCGATCTACATCAGCCAAATAAATTTCGTCGCGGCGATCTCCGCGACTGCTCATTCCCGCTTATTCGCTCTGCCCCGCTCCTTCCCATGAATCACAGCTTGATCACGCGCCGCGCCTGACGACGCAGGGCACGTTTCAAGCGGGCGCGTCCAAGGGCGCGACGCAGACGCCGTCGCCAGGGCTGCGGGGCCGAGAGCGGCCGGAAAAAAGGATCGATGACCACGCCGTTCTCGCGACACATCACGATTGCTTCAGGCGCCCAAAGTCCGCGCGAGATCGCCGACATGAGATATGGGATGGGAGGATCTTCGAGGCGTTTATAGGAAAGAATCTCCATCTCTTGGGTGCGAGCGCTACCGCGTGCTTCGAAATTCCACGCGGTCTCACCCGCGCGCAAAATTGACTGCAAAGCGCTCCGTTTCCAGAGCGTGACTTGGCAGCGCGTCCGGAAATCGGAATCGAGCGCCATGACGCCGTAGCGATTGTTCAACCAGCAAAAACCGGGGTCGGGTTCGCTCCGAGCGTGGAAGCATAACGAGTCGACGCCGGCAGCGATCGCTTCCGAAAAATCCTGCGCGAGCTGCTCCCGCACAACCGGCGCGGTCAGGAAATAGTCCTCCTGCAAATAAAGCACGTAGGGGTGAGGAAGCCGGTCCAGCGCGGTCAGCAGGTTGCTCGACCAACCCCGATCGTCGCCGACCGCGAGTGCCCGCCAGCGCGACGATTCAATCTGGAGATGGTTGGTCAGGAGGAATGTTTCGAAGGGACAATCGTCCCAGAATTTTTCGAAGAACCTAACGAATGGTCGCCAGGCGTCGAAAAAGGCATCGCAGCTGGAAACGACGAGCGCGATGGAGTTTTCAAAATCAGACAACTCCGCCATCTCGAATTCGTCTCGCACTCGTGAGCGGCGAGCAAGGAACTATTTGCCTCGTGCTCCTCCTTCCTCCCGCTCTCGCTCCTGATCCTGCTCCGTCGAGCACGATTAGCAACAGCCGTTCGAAGAGGTCAGAGTGGGCTTGCATTGCTTTGGCGAACAGTAAGGAAGGGTAATTCTAGTTTAGTTTGGATTTAAAGTCGGTGGGTCTGAGATAGGCGAGGGGTGCCGAAAGGGGTCAGAGTGGGGTTGCCCTGATTTGACGGACAGTGGGCTTGGGGTCAAACCCGGAAGAGTCCACATGAAGACACAGCTAGCCAAACCGACTCGCCGTCCCGCGAGATACACCGACGAATATAAGGGACAAGCGCTGCAGTTATGGCGCGCCAGCGGGCGCAGCGCCGCCAAGGTGGCGACCGAGCTGGGGATCCGTCCTCCGCTGCTTTACCGCTGGGCGCGAGATGAGCGCCTCCAGGCTACTGCTCCATCTGGAAGGAAGCGAGCGCGCAGCGTCGAGGCGCTGGAGGCAGAGATCCGGCGCTTGCGCGAAGAGAACGCCAAACTCTTGGAGCAGCGCGAAATCTTAAAAAAATCACTGGGCCTCCTCTCCGAAGTGCCGCCCAGAGGTATGCCCGGATCGAACAGATGAGCGGCCTATACAAAGTAGCCTGGTTGTGCGAAGCGCTCCTGGTCTCGCGCAGCGGCTATTACGACTGGGTGGAGCGCCGGCGTCGCCCTGGTCCACGGCAGGTGGAGACGAGCTGCTTGCGCGAGCGCATCCGGGACGAGTTTGCCCGCAGTCATCGGACCTACGGCAGTCCGAGGCTGGCCCATGCCTTGGGTTGTCCCGGCCGCCGCAATCGCATCGCTCGACTCATGCGGGCCGAGCGGCTCTTCGCCCGGCAGCGCTCCAAATACCGCGTCCGCACGACCGACAGCCGTCATGGTGGGCCCATCGCGCCTAACCGTCTCCAGAACTTCACCGTGCGGCGGCCTGATCAAGCCTGGGTCACGGATGCTACTGGTATCCTGACCGGCCAAGGCTGGTTGTATCTGGTCGCTGTCCTCGATCTCTGTTCTCGCCGCGTGGTGGGTTGGGCCATGCACCAAAGCCTCGACACGCGTTTGGTCAGCGCCGCTCTGCGCATGGCGCTCCTCCAGCGCCGTCCTCGTCGCAGCCTCATCGTCCACTCCGATCGCGGCATGCAATTCGCCAGCGCAGCTTACCGCCACCTCCTCGCCCAGCATGGCTTGGTCGCCTCCATGAGTCGCAAAGCCAATTGCTACGACAACGCCTTTATCGAGTCCTTCTGGAGCAGCCTCAAATACGAGGTCGTTTACCAGCAGCGCTTCGCCTCCTTCGCCGAAGTACGCACCGCCATCTTCCGCTACATCGAAACCTTTTATAACCGCGCCCGGCTGCACTCCAGCCTGGACTATCGCAGCCCCATTCAATTTGAATCCCAACTAAACCAACCCAAAATAGACGACAGGAATTGATCCCCAAAAAACTGTCCGAGAAATCAATGCAAGCCCGCTCCTGACCCCTATTCCGACTGACCCCTATTCCGACCCCTCCTTCCTATTCGCAACCCCTATTCCCTCTTGGCGCGAAGAGTCTCAACCGCGAAAGTTCTGCAACGAGTTTATCAATATCGGCTTGGCTGTGCCCTTCGATCCAGACATGCGCTTTCAAATTATGGTCATCCAGCGGGATCACTGTTTCTTGCCGGGTCAGTCCATTATGAGTCTTCCTGTACCATTTCACCGGATATGCACCAAGTCGGCCTTGAACGTTCGTATCAAAGTTGTCTGCGTCGAAGTCAGGCCACTCGCCTAAGTATAATCCAACCTTACCGGCGATCGGTGGCAACGCAGAGCCATAGAATACGTCAAAGTCTGGTCCCACCTCTCTAACCCATCGAAAAGAAGAAGTGACGGCTGGACCTAAATACTGGATAATCTCTGCTTTGGAAAGAGCGCGTTCGTCTCCAGCCTGGGCGGCCGACAAGACGGTACAGGCTATTAGGGTGAAGATAATTGCTCTCGCGCTCAAGCTGGAAGAGAGGTACAATATGATACCAAAAAGCAAACAAGTCTTAGATCGCCCTGATTGACCGTCCATTCGCCAAGTCCCGCGCCTGATACCGACCGGGCGTCTAGGTGTTGTCGGGATGGAGGAAAAAATAGTGGTGCCGTCAGGAGCGACGAAGAGCTCAAAGCGATATGAGTCCTCAATCTGGGTTGCGACGACCTTCCTCTCGTCCCACCGCCCCAAACTCTTTGCCCCCGATGTTGGGAACGCCGCTGCGAACCGAAGACACGCAGGAGCGGCCGAATAGGAGAGTCGCCGCCGTTGCTGCGGTGAGCAGAATCGCGCTCCCTGCTTAACGATACTCGCGAGCGAATTCACTAAAGAGCGCCACGGCGAAACTTAATACCCTGCGAGGGTCATTGGGGTCAGGGTTCAAATCTTGACAGATCGAAGAAATTCTCGCAAGGGCGACCCAACGGGCGGAGCAGTTCGCTTCCCGCGCCGGATCTGCTGACTAACATTGGCCGCGCTCCCCATCATCAAGCGAGCCGCCAACCAGCCCTGGGAGACGGTGGTGTTCTCCCACAGACAACGCGCCAGCGCGACCTTGCGCGGATCACTTCCCTTGAGCGTTGCCAGTTGATCTTTGCTCAACCCAGCTGATTTCAAGCCCCCGCTGAGCCATCGCTCCGCCTGCGCTTGATCGAATGTCCGCCGCGCGCCCGCGGAACGATAAGCCCTTCCCTGAGGGCGCCGCACCGCCGCCTCTCCCAACGCGAGCATCTTCTCGGCAAACGCCGCGCGCCCCCAATACCATCCTCGCCGCAGATGACTCATGCGCAGGTCCACTTCCTCCTCTAACAGCGGCACCCCCGCACCCTTCCTCCCTTCTTGCACCGCGCGCCGATCCAGCCGCCTCACGAACGCTCGCCTTCCCGCCACCGTATCGGCAAAGCCAAAAGCGCCGAGCACTTCGGCGGTCGCGACCCATGGAGGCCGGCGACCCGGTGCCAGCGCATGCGCTCCCGCGACGCTGCTCCAGGGGAAATCCAACATACTTTCCCCTTCCCCCGGACGCACCAACCCGGCCCGCACTGGATTCAGCTGAATGTAGTCCAGCAGACTCTCATAGTAATAGCCGCTGCGCCCCTCAATCAGCACCGCCTTGTAGCGATCCCCAAAAACCCGCCCCCATTTACGATGGCGGATATTGAAGCGCCGGGTCACGCTGTTCTGCAGCCACTGCATCCCAGCGATGAGATTGGCTTCCGGGGTTTCCAAAGCCAGATGGTAGTGATTGCCCATCAGCGCCCAGGCGTGCACCCGCCAGCCGCTGCGTCCACAGGCTCGACCCAGCAGGCCAAGGAAGGCGCTCTGATCTTCCTCATCCAGGAAAATCCGCTCCCGCCGATTACCCCGCGCCATGACGTGGTAAAACGCGCCTGGATATTGAATGCGAATGCTGCGCGCCATCGTCGACTCTTCGCTCGTCAGCTTCATTTGTCAAGATTTGAACCCTGACCCCAATCTCCCCCAGCCCGAAGTTCATCTGCCCACGGCTCGCCACATAGTTCACGCTCTGCGGGTTGCCCAGCGCATCGTAGCTGAAGGCATCGGTCCGCGCGGCCGCCGACGGCGTCCCCTCGGGGGTGAGCGCGTTATATTTGGCGCTGATCACGGTGAGCTTTTTCGCGTTTCCGATGGCCGCAGTCTCAATAGTAAGCTGACCCCATCCGCTGTTCACCAGTCTGTCAAGCTTTGAACCCTGACCCGAATGGCACTAAGATAAGAAGGTTTTAGGATATAATAAGCTGGCGGAGTGGGTAGTTATAGTTAGCTTTGGGAATGGCTTCTTCAACTCCGTTTTTTAAAGCTTTTGGACCTTTACTCTTCGGGCGGGCGGCGCGCGGGGTGGTCAAGAAGTTGGCGCGACTTGATTCCCTCCAGGAGCTTTATGAGCTCTTCGGTCATCTTTTTCCCGAGAGCCTTTTAGGGAGTGCGGAGGAAGGGGTCAATAGCCGGGAGCGCACCTTCACGCCGGAGGTGACTTTTTGGGCTTTTGTCGCACAGGTCTTAAGCCCGGGGAGTCCTTGCCGGGAGATGGTCCGGCGGATCGAGGCTTGGTGGCAGCATAGCTCTCGCGAGAGTGTCTCCTTGAGTGGTTCGACGAGCGCCTATTGCCAGGCACGAGCGCGGCTTGATCCCGAGGCGCTGGAGCTGATCGCGCAGCATCTTTGCTGGAGCTTGGAACGCAATGTCCTGGAGGAGGAACGCTGGCTCGGGGGCCGTCCGGTGAAGATCGTGGACGGAACTAATCTCAGTATGCCGGACACCGCAGCTAATCAGGCGCTCTGGCCCCAACCGAGCTCGCAAAAGACGGGCTGTGGGTTTCCCATGATGAAGTTAGTCGGGCTCTTTTCCCTGGCCAGCGGAGCCTTACTCGAAACCGCTCGGGGCAATCTGCACGTGCATGAGAGTCTGCTCTTTCGGGAACTTTGGAAGAAGCTCCAAAGAGGCGATGTCCTTTTGGGCGATCGCGGCTTTTGCTCTTATGCGGCCATGGCTAGCCTGGCGCAGCGCGGGATCGATAGCGTGCTGCGGCTGCATCAGGCGCGGGCGGTGGATTTTCGACGAGGCAAGGTCTTGGGCGCGGATGATCGGTTGGTGGAGTGGGCGAAGCCGAGTCAGCGGACGGAGGCTTGGAGTGAGGAAGAGTTTGCGGCCCTGCCGGCGACGCTCTCCTTGCGCCTGATCCGGCTGCGGGTGGCGGCACAAGGCTTTCGCACCCACCGCGTCGTCTTGGTGACGACTCTCACCGACGCGGAGTTATATCCCGCGGACGCGCTCCGGGAGCTTTATGGCGAGCGCTGGCAGGTGGAACTCCACTTTGCCCAGATCAAGACGATCCTGGCGATGGACGTGCTGCGTTGCAAAAGCCCGGAGATGATCGAGCGCGAAGTCGCGATCCACCGCATTGCTTATAACCTGGTGCGCAGTCTGATGCAGCGCTCCGCGCACCTGCGCCATGTGCCGCTGGAACGAATTAGCTTCAAGGGTGCGCTCGATACCGTCCGGCACTGGTCAGCTGTCATCGCGGCGGCCGGAGCCAGGCCACGGAAGCAAGATAGCTTGATCGAGCAGATGCTCGCGGCAATCGCCCGCGACCCGCTGCCCCAACGACCGCAGCGGAGCGAGCCGCGGGCGAAAAAGCGAAGACCACGAAACTATCAGTTACTAACTCAGCCAAGACACCAGATGGGTAACCTTCCACGCCGCAATCGCCCTCAAACCAAACGTCCTAAATCCGTCTTAACTTAGTGCCATTCAACCCTGACCCCAATCGCCCTGCTGACCCCAATCGCTCACAAATAGGTAACCTTCCACGCCGCAATCGTCCGCAAACAAAACGTCCTAAACTGTCCTTAACTTAGTGCCATTCCCATGTGACCCCAATCTCGCCATGACCTATTCTTCTTCCCTCTTCTCCCAACGCTCAGGCGTGATCGTCGCTTTGGACGATTACGCCGGAAATGTCTGTTCACGCTGTTGTTCTCGATTGCACGCCATCTGGACCGACTTTGATCCAGCCCGAAGGAAAGCGGACAGCATAGTTGTCGATGGCTTGGTCGCCTGTCTGATCGCAAAAAAGGCGCAGCACGTGTTGATTGCTGAACGCTAGGTTCAAGTCTCCGGCCCAACTGCAAAGCTGTGCCTCTGTTATCAACGCGCCGGTTAAACTAGAAGTCAGCTTCAGGCCGATCTCAGCCTCAGGGTTTGTTGATCCGCAAAGGATTCGCGAGCCACTCTCCAAACGCCACGCACATCCCTTTACAAAAATGCAAAATTCTCCGTTAAACATTTGCAGTTCTTCAGAAAGATTAGGATTGCTTAAAGGCGGCTGTCTGGCAATTCGCTGTCCTATGTGGAGTGTCGCCATAGAGCCATTACCGATACCTGCCACAACGCCCCAACAAATAAGGCCTGCCAGACTCGACAGTTCGTGTTCGATCGACCGAGTCATTTACCGGGATAGGCTTGCCGGACAGCAGCCGCTTCTTCGCGCAGCTGGTTGAAAGGTAAGTCTCGACCGTGAATCTGGTCGTGATAGATTTCCCTTTGAGTATCACTAAGCCTTTCCTTGTCGGCTGCTTGTTCGGCCTGTTTATTCTTGGCGGTGTTATCCCCCTGGCGACCTTTTTCGGAATTGAAATTGCTCTGGCCCATGCCGAGAACGGAGCTTGCCGCATCTTTGATGTTTTGGAGAATACCCTTTCGTCCATATTCACCCACGTTGAAGTTCGACGCGCCTTGGTCCTTCGTTCCGGTCGTACGGTCGGGTGAGACGCGGAACTCATTCTTACTGTTGTATCGCGATTCCCAAGTCTCCCGTCCTTCCTTCGTGCTCCACTGTTTGTCGAATGCCTTTTTAAATTTCTCAGCATCAGCTGCACTCCAATTGTCGGTATAGGTGACATAGAGTCCCGTCGGATCACTTTTGTTGACTGGATCATTGTGGCAATAGCGATAGAGATTGTAATCGCCGGCTGCGAACTCCTTCGGGTCGGGCTGCATGAAGCGGCCCAGCTCCGGTTGGTAAAGCCGGTTGCGGAAATCGTAGATCCCAATCTCCCCGAGCCATTCCCGGCCGGTGAAGAGGAATCGGTTCCCCCAGGCGGAGATCGGCCGCCCGTTCACTTTCGGCATGGCGGACCCATCGGCCCTGTGAAAGTAGGGCAGGCCGAAGGCGTCGTAGGAGTACTTCTCCTGCACGTTTCCGTTGGGCAAGGTGAGCAGAATGCAATGGCCCCGCGCGTCATAATGGTGGTAAGCCCAGAGGTTCCCCGACCAAATACAACTGGCCACGATCTCGTCCACCCGCGCCCCCTGCACGTAGACCCGGCCGGGCGCGTTGGCGCTGGCTCCTTCCTGAAGCAGGTTCCACCCCTCGTAGTAGAAATAGGTCGCCGGGTTGCTCCCCGCCCCGTTGCTCGTCGGCGCCACCCAGCGCTTCACGCAGCGCCCCAGCGGGTCGTAGCCCAGGAACATGAAATTGCCCGGGGGCAAGGCCGGGCTGTAGAAGGCCACCGGCTGGTTGAGCGCGTTATAGCTCGCCGTCATCGTCCCGTCGGCCATGGTCACCCCGTTGCCCGGATAGACCCAGGGCGTAAACCAGTTGTCGTCCAGATAGGTATTCGAGCCCCAGTGCTGGGGATTACCCGCGGGCAGGGTATCGCCCCACCATAAATACTGGTTCAAGCCGTTGCCCCGGCGCACGAAGTTCATCTGCCCTCGGCTGGCCACATAGTTCACGCTCTGCCGGTTGCCCAGCGCATCGTAGCTGAAGGCATCGGTCCGCGCGGCCGCCGACGGCGTCCCCTCGGGGGTGAGCGCGTTATATTTGGCACTGATCAATTGCCCCTCCGCGTCGTAGCCGTAGCGGTCCCCCCGGCTATCCTCGCTCTTCTTCCAGGCCGTGATCCGATCCCGCGCATCCCGCCAATAAGTCCGCCGGGTGTAGCTTTGCACCGGCGAAAGCCGTGAGGTCTCGCTCAAGCTGGGGAACCCGCGCCCATCGTAATCGAGGTTATTGCGCAAGCCATTCCCGTAATCACTGTAATCGACTTTCCCGTCCTTCAGATAGCTGTAGGTGGCGCTGCCCCCCGCCAGGCCGGACCAAGTCACGCTCTGCAATTGCCCGCGCAGGGTGTAGGCGCGGTTGACGGTGGTGCCGCTGGGATAAGTCAGGCTTTTGACGGCTCCGCTCGGGAAGCGGGTGTAGTTGGTGGACTTGGCCACCGACGCGCTCGAGGACCCGCTGCTCCCGGCGATGGCGTTGCTCTCGCTCAGCATCTGCCCGGCATAATCATAGGTGTAATCGATCCGCGCATAAATGTTCTGCAGCCAGCTCAGCCGCCCGGCCGGATCCCAGCCCCGCGTGATTCCCGGAGCCGCCCCGCTCGCCCAGCTGTTGCTCTGCTCCCGTCCCCGCGCGTCGTAAGCAATGTGCTTGATTTGCCGTCGCCGCGTCGTGAAGGTGATTACCTGCCCGGCGTCGTACTCACTCACTTCCGTGGTCGCATCCGGGAAGACGGTCGTTCTCAGGCGCCCCATCCCGTCGTAGCGGAATTGGGTGGGTTGGTCTTCAGTCCCCCCTCCATCCTTCGCCCGGTGAGTCGTGACGGTGTCGAGCTTTTTCATCGAGCCCCAGAGCTTGTAGGTCATCTCGGTCGAGTTGTTGCGTTCGTCCAGAAACTGCCCCGGCTGGCCGAAGGCGGTGTAATTGAGCCAACGCTGCGTCCTGCTATCGGGAAAAGTGACCTGGGTCTTATTCCCGGTCGTATCGTAGAGGGTCGTGGTCGTGCGATTCAACGGCTCGATGGTGTCTTTGAGGCGGTTGCGATTGTCGTAGGTGTAAGAGGTGACGCGCCCGAGCGGGTCGGTCGAGGTATGTTTCTGCCCGTTCTCGTCGTAGCTGAAATAGCGCACTTCGGTTTGACCGCCGACGGTGAAAACCCAGTTTCCACTCCCCCCGGTGACGGTATAGCCGGTGCCCTCCGCCGTGATGCGGTTATCGACATCATGGATGCGGGCCGTGCCCCGATGCTGGCCCGCAGCATTCAAGGGCGGCTCGATCTGCAACCGCCATTCCGCCCCGGTATGCGCGTAGGCGCTGACCAGACCCACCCCGGTCACGTTGCGGTCGTAAACCCAGTACCAGATTCGCGCGACGCCGCCCGCGGCGAGCGGCTCGGTGTAGGAGGTGCAGCGGTGATAATCGTCGTAGGTGTAGGTGCTGCGATAGCCCAGCTCATTCTTGACCGCGGTGCAATTCCCGTAGGCATCGTACTCGTAGGTGACGAACGGGTCGGCGCCACTGTCGGTCGCCGGGTAAATCACTTTGGTCACCTGGCCTCGACCATTGTATTCCATCTTGGCCGAAAAAGTCTTGCCCGCCCCGCGCGCCCGCGGTTCCAGCATGGTCTCCACCTGGTCGGCCCATTCCGGGTGGTTGAACGGGCCGTAGTAAGTGTAGTTGGTCGAGTGAGCGGAGTCGTCGACGCTGTTCCACTGGCTGGTCAGCCGCCCGCGGCTATCGTAGCCGAAATGCTCGACCGCTCCGCTGGGCAGGGTGTGGGTGGTCACGAGATTAAGAGCCGTAGCCAGGCCTTCGTCGTAGGCGTAAAGTTCGTGGCTGCCATCGGGATAGGTAACATCCGTCACTCGGCGCCGGGCATCGCGCCGGTAGGTGGTGAGTTTTCCCCGCTCGTCCTTCGAGCTGAAGAGCCAATGGGTATCAGGGTTGGAGATGCGCGAGCCGTCGCGCGCGGCAGAGTTTCCTGGATTAACCCGATCGTAGTAAGCGGCGCTGCCATCGGCAAAATGAACTTCCCCCGGCTGATCGCTCGCGTCCGTGACCACGCTCTCGGTCCGAATACCGCGCCCATCCCAAGTTTCCGAAGGCTGCCCAATATACCAATTTTGCGTCCGCGAAGGCACGCCCGGAGCGGTGGGATTTCCGTTCAAGGCGAAATCGGTCAACTTGGCCAACTCAAAACCGAAGCAATGGTAGTTACCATGGTCGCCGGCGGAGTGCCCGAAATAAAATTTTCGGGTCCCGCCCAGCCCATTCGTCTCCAGGCGGGTCCCACCCCAGCAGTCGATGGAAAAGGAAGATACCGGCACGTCGGTCACACTTTTCTCTGCGGCCACGACGGTCGGACTCTTGAAGAGATAATCGAAAGTGGCTCCAACATAAGGCTCATTTGGGGGAAGAGGGCGACTCAACCAGGCGCAGCCGGCCTGCTGATAAGTATAGTGAATGCGGGACATCGGGCCGGCAAAGTGCGGGTCGTCTGCGGCGGTCAAGCGCGGGCCCATAAAATAGAAGCCGGGCGGCTCAGTGTAGTCTCCATAGGAATACGATGCTTTGACGCAACCGCCGGCCGCCGGCTCGTTCAGGTAGGAAACCTTGCTTAAGACGAGCCTCTGATTCAAGGCCCCGTGGCTAACCCAAGAGTACTGGTAAGTGACCGTTTGCGCGGCGGCGCCACCGGTCACCGGGACGTACTGCACCTGGCTGATCACTTTCGACCAGCAGGCATTAGCATTGTTCGGCGGGACAGGGGTTGAACAGACTGTCCCCCAGTCGATCAAGAGGTGTCGTCCTCCCTCCTGCTCCACATTGCGCAGATATCCCCCGGTATCGTAATGCAGCTTTGTCCAAAGTCCGTGCGGATCGTAAACGATGGTCGCCTGATAACTCTGGTAACCACCGGGTGTAGGACATTCAAAATAGACCGAGCCTCCGTCCGCGCGATGGAGCCAGAAGCTGTGTCCGTCACGCGACATCTGTAATCCATCGTGCACCGCCCCGTCTCGGGTCCAGTTATCCTCTCCATGCTCCGGGAGATAAGGGGGACCGAAGCGCGGATCGGAGCCCCACGGCTGCCCCCAAATGAAATAACTTGTCCGCACCAGGGTAAATTTACGCGCCTGCCCATCGGGGAAAGTGATAGTGATCCGCATTCGGTAGAGCTCGCCGTGTCCGTCGCCGTAGGGTTCCTCCAGAACGTCCTGATACACGACCTTCCAGCTCCAGGAGTGAGACCAGCCCGACGTCCCGAAATCAGTGGTCTGTTCGGGAAGAGGTCCCAAAGAGGTCGTGTGCATGTAAACATCGCTCCGGAGCGAATTGTAATGGCGCGTGAAATCGAGGCCGTAATCCCCCGGCGCATTCGGCACCACCAGATCCGGAATGGACCGGGAGGCATTGCCAGTGTGGGCGTCGTATCCGCCCCCGGTCTCGACCCGGCTTTTGAGCGCCCCGGTGTTGGAAGTCGGGTTTTGGTCGGGCCCAGGAGCCGTAGCGGTGGCGCGCAGCTCTGAGATTTCGGCGAAAAGCCCGATGAAGACCACCAAGGCAAAGATTGCTTCGCGCGTCCTCATTGGGCGCCTCCAGTTTCTTCTTCCTTCTGGATCACCTGCGCCAGCGTCGTGCGGTCGATCCGCATGAAGGAGCGGTGACCGTCCAGAATGATAGTTATTGCACTATGGTTGTATCCATCCGCCAGGCTGAGGTTGACGACACATTCGCCGTTGGAACCAATGGGAAGTTCCACCTCTGGGGGGGTGACGGAGACTCCTTCCTCCGGTTGGATAACGATCATTTTCCCGGCGGCTTTGGGATCGAAATGTAGGAGAATCGTAACTGGATTACTGTCCGCAACGTAACTCGTGTCGAAATGATCTTCCAGAACCAGCGGGATCTGGGGATATTCCGATGCTGGGCGCCAGACTTCCCCCTCGGAAGCCTCCTTTTTCAAGTCGTCCTGATCGGGAACCAAGGTTACCAATTCCGGTTCGTCCGGGGGCGTTACCGGGGCGTCCACCTCTGGTGAGGGAACCTCGAATGGCTCTAAGGGTGTTTCCTCGGCGGGAGCGGTTGAATCCACAGGCTCCCATTCGAGTTCTGGGGGAGCGTTCACCAACGGATCCGGCTCGGGCTGAGGTGAAGGGGACTGTTCTGGGACCGGTGGTGGCGGCAAAGGCGGATCTTCTTCCGGCTCTTGGCCTGGGCTGGTGATGGAACATAGACAAAGAATGCATAGCGCGAATAGCCATGCCCTCAGAGTCTGGTTCTTCGGGATAGGATGGGTAGTTTTAGACATGAGTGTGGGGCCTTTCTGGAACTGGAGGGAAGAAAGTCTAGGGCAGGTCGAGGGAACTGAACATCGCCCCGAGCGGGGCCAGGACGGAAACGAAAGAGAAAGATTGATCGCGGGGAGGAGTCCGGCTTTTTCCGGGGGGTATTCCATATAAGCGATTTTTCATCAGAAATTAAAAAACGCGTCAAGCATTTTGTTTTCTTTTTTAAGAATTTTTCCTTTGAGCCTTGGAAAGGGCTGTTTTGATCCGTTTTCACGAAGGTTCGCTACGCGGAGGCAAGTCAATTACCCGGAAGAGAGTCGCTCCCCCCGCGGATTGAGAGGGTAAGCTTGTCCCCACTTGTGGCGGTCGGCGCCTCTTTCGAGCCTTTGAAGGTTAAGGAGCTCTTGGGGAAGGTTCCGAAGGCACTTTCGAGGTTTGGCTAGCGCTTGCTTAATCTTCAGAATTCCTTGCCCAAGGCTCGGATTCCATTCTGAGGTTTGGGCAGCCGCTTCTTTACCTTCGGAAATCATTTCCGAAGCTTGGTTTGTCGTTGCCGAGGTTTCGGAATCCTTGGCCGAGCCTTCATCAGTGACGACCGAGGTTTAGTTAGAGCCTTTTTAAGGTTCGGGCGTCACTTCCTCACTTACGAAAAGGTTGCCCTAAACCTCAACCATCTCTGACTAAAGTTAAATAGTGGCCTTTCTAGGCGGTCGCGGGGTTCTTTCCCGGGCCGCAACTTTTTTGGGGGCGCCGGAAAAAAACGTGGCCGGCCGAGTGAGTTGCGAGGAAGGGAGCTGTCTAAACCGGCAGTTGATGCGGAAGATGTAGCGACGACGCCCTGGCCGCCTTTTCGCGAGCCACTTGCTGCTACGCGAGGGAAAGTCGCGGCGGGGCGCCGCGAACACCTCCAGCGACGAGGGCGTCGCTGCGACGGTCAGCCGATCGTGCCGCTTCAAACCCTGCATGGGTTACGGCGGACCTCAGAAGAGGGCGGCGAGCGCCAGAGATCGACGCATCGATCTTTCCGCGCCACAGTTTCCTGTGGCGACGATGAAAAAAGAGCAAATCGTGGAGATCTTGGAGACGATCGCCACCCTGCTCGAGCTGCAGGAGGAGAATCCCTTCAAGATTCGCGCCTACACCAACGCGGCGCGTTCCATCGAAACCTGGGGCGGCAACCTCGGCGAAATGGCGGAGGAAAATCGCCTCGAAGAAATCCCCGGTGTCGGCAAAGCGATCGCGGGAAAGATCGGCGAGCTCGTCCTGACCGGCTCCTCAAAATTTTACGACGAGTTGCGGGCGCAATTCCCGCCGGGCATTCTCGAGCTCTTCTCGTTGCCGGGGCTGGGCGCGAAAAAGATCAAGCTGCTCCATGAAAAACTGGGGATCGGCTCGATCGCCGAGCTGGCCCAAGCCTGCGCCGACGGGCGCATCGCGGAGCTGCCCGGTTTCGGCAAAGCGACTCAGGAGAAGCTGGGCAAAACCATCGCCGACCGGGCAAAGCACGCCGGCAGCTTTCCGCTCGGCGCGGTCACGGCGGAGGCCGAGCAGCTCCGCGCGGATCTCCAGGGACATCCGGCCGCGCTACAGGTGAGCAGCGCGGGTAGTTATCGGCGGCGCAAGGAGATCGTGCGCGACCTCGACTTCATCGTCGCCACGAATGAGCCCGCGGAGCTGACGGATTTTTTCGTTAGGCACGGCCTCGTCGAAAGCGTCATCGCGCGGGGCACGACGAAGACGAGCGTGCGCCTTCACTCCGGCATCCAGGCGGACCTGCGCGTAGTGAGCAGCGCGGAATATCCTTTTGCGCTCGGCTATTTTACCGGGAGCAAGGAGCACAACATCGTCCTGCGCAATCGCGCCCTCCAGCGCGGCTGGACCTTGAACGAATACCGGCTCGCGCCGGCAATCGAGGGAGCGACGCTGAAGAAAAAACGGCCAGCCGAGGAAATTCCTCCGGTGCGCGATGAGACCGAGCTTTACCGCGCCCTCGGGCTCGATTTCATCCCACCGGAGTTGCGCGAAAACAGCGGCGAAATCGAAGCGGCCGCGGAAGGGCGGCTCCCGTGGTTGCTCGAGGCGGAAAACTTGCGGGGGACTTTCCATTGCCACACCAGCGCGAGCGACGGGCGCAATTCGCTCGCAGAAATGGCCGCGGCCGCGCAGGCGCTGGGCTTGCAATATCTCGGCATCGCCGATCACAGCCGCAGTTCCATCCAGGCCGGTGGCCTCGATCGCGCCCGGCTGCGCGCGCAGGGCGCGGCGATTCGCGCCCTCAACCGGAGCTTCGACGGCTTCCGCCTTTTCGCGGGGGTCGAGTGCGACATCCTGCGCGACGGCTCGCTCGACTTCGACGACGAGACGTTAGGCGAGCTCGATTACGTCGTCGCCTCCGTCCATTCCGCCTTCCAATTGCCGGAAGCGGAGATGACCGCCCGCATCATCCGGGCGATGCGCAATCCGCACGTCACCTTTCTGGCGCATCCGACCGGGCGGCTGCTCCTGCGGCGAAATCCCTACGCGATCGACGTTCCCGCGGTCCTCGACGCGGCCGCCGCGACCGGCACTTGGATCGAGATCAACGCGGCGCCCAAACGGCTCGATCTGGATTGGCGCTGGTGGCCCCTGGCCAAGGAGAAGGGAGTAAAATGCGTGATCAACCCCGACGCGCACGGAGTGGAAAAGTTGCCCGAGCTTTGGTTCGGAGTCGGCGTGGCGCGCAAAGGCTGGCTCACCAAAACCGACGTCGTGAACTGCCTGCCGCTCGGCAAAATCGAGCGCGAGCTGCAACGCAAACGTGATGACCACGCCCGGAAAGATCGTTAGGGCGCATCATCCACGTTGCGTCTCAGACCTGCCGTCGCGTCTCGCGTCCCGAGCGGAAATCCTGGAGGGATGAGCTCTGCGAATCCGGGACAGTTAGGCCTTTGCTCATCCTAGAGGGTGTCATGGACTTGGAACGTCGATGAGCGCGCAACCGTCTTTCTGGGGAGCGCACGCGCCTCGCGTGCTGGTTTTGGCGCCTCGCCCAAACGAACTTTGCGACCGCTCTTGGTCTCGGCCGGGCAAGAAAAGTTCGCAAGGGCGAGGCGCCCTCGCCAGCACGCGAGGCGCGTGCGCTCCCCAGAGAAGCCCCACTCCATCGCGCCATCCAAAAGTTCATCACACCCTCTAGCCCGCGGCGTCGCAGCGCTCCGCCCTCCAGCGGCGGCCTTAGATAAATGGCATGGGGCATGACAGCTTCCGAGCGAGCCCGCACCCGAGCCCGAAAAACTTAGGCCTCTTCCCGTTGCGGCATAAACATGGTGAGACACTTGCAGGCGCCGCCGGCCTTGAGGAATTCCGACATCGGCAGCGGATGGCAGCGGTAACCGCGTTCGCCTAACGACTCCATCAATTTCGGCGCTCCTTCCGGGAGCACGATCTCGTGGTCGAGGACGACGGCGTTGCAGGAAAAATGAGCCGCTTCTTCCTCCACCACGTCGATCAGGTCTGGCACCTGCGCGCGGATGGCGCGCTGCCCGTATTCGTCGAAGGCCGCGGGAAACCAGACCGCGCCGCCATCGGTCAGCGGACAAAAACAGGTGTCGATATGATAAAAACGCGGATCGACCAGCTCGACGGAAATTACCAGACATTTCAGAATATCGGCGACGGCGCGATGCGAGTTCACGTCGGTGCGAAATTTGTAGCCGCAAAAAAGCGCGTCGCCGGCGAAGAGCGCGTCGCCTTCGCCCTCGAAAAACTGATCCTTGGGCAACCAGACGATCTCGTAGCCCTGCTCCTCCATCCAATCGGCGAAGAGCGGCGCCTCCGCCGCGCGTTCCTGGTGCCGAAAATTGCTCGGGATAAAAGTTTTCCCCACGGTCAGCCCGGCGTTCGCGGTGAAAACCATGTCGGGTAATTTCGGGGCCGGCGGGATGAGTTGAACGTCGCAGCCCAGGCTGACCAATTTCTCGTGCAGCCCGCGCCACTGCGCTTGCACCTTCGGCGTATCGGCCCCGCGGGCCCGGCTCATCCAGGGATTGATCTCGTATTCGATGCCGTAATGGTCCGGCGGGCAGAGCAGAAGTTTTCGCATGAAAATTTAGAGCCTAACGATTTTGCTCGAGGCAGCCGGTCAGCTCGCGCAGGAACGGCTCGATGTCGGTGACCAGGCCGATGGCCTGGAAGGTCCCGCGATCGGCCAACTTCGTGACCACGCCCGGGTTAATATCCACGCAGATCGTGCGCACGGTGGCGGGGAGCAGATTGCCCACCGCGATCGAGTGCAACATCGTGCCCATCATCATGGCGATGGTGACGCCGGGGAGCTTGGCGCGCATGGCCCGCTGCGCCTCGAGCGCGTCGGTGATGACATCGGGGAGCGGTCCATCGTCGCGGATGGAGCCGGCGAGCACGTAATCGACGCCGTGTTTCACGCAACCGTACATGATGCCGCGTTGGAGTAGCCCGCTCTTGACCGCCGGCCGGATCCCGCCGGCCGAGCGGATGACGTTGATGGCGCGCATGTGATTCTCGTGGCCCGCTTCGGCGAGCGACCCTTTCTCCAGGAAAACACCGAGCGACGTCCCGAAAAGGGCGTTCTCGATGTCGTGCGCGGCGAGGGCATTGCCGGCGAAAAGCAGATTCACGTAGCCCCATTCGATCAGCTTCTCGAAGTGCTCCGCGGCGCCGGTGTGCACGATGGCCGGCCCGGCGACGACGAGGATTTTGCCGTTTTCTTCGCGGGCGCGTTGAAATTCCCGGGCCATCTCGCGAATCACAGCCGTCTTCGGTTTCTCGATGGAAATGTTGCTCGCCATGAACTCGAAAACATCCGCCCGCTCGGTCGAACGCTGCAGCGGCACCACGCGCACGCCGTGGTGCCCGACGACCACCTCCATGCCCTTTTTGACGCCGTAAAACTTCGTCGCCGTCGCGCTCCCCGCGGCGCGGTCAACCACGATCGCGCTGTCCATCAGGGCGGGTTGCACTTCCACTTCGTCGTCGCCGAGGCGGATGAAAGTCTGCTGATTGGTCGTGACGTAAAAGTGCTCCGGGAAAACGCCGTCGGCTGGCGCCGCGGCCACTTCGACGCTCTTTTTTTCCACCACCTGGGCGCCGTGCTGGCGCAGACGCAGGATGAGATCGTCGAGATCGTCCGCCGAGGGACCGGTCACCTCGATGCGGGCAAAGCTCTGGTCGGCCCGGCCTTCGCCGATCTTGATCTCGCCGATCTTAAAACTGCCGCCGTGGGTGATGATTTCGTCGAGCACCTTGGGCAAAATAAGGGAATCGATAATGTGGCCGCGGAGCTCGATCGTTTCGGAAAGCATCGGGCGAACGTAGCCGAGGAAGCGGTGCGCGCCAAGCCGCTCGCGCCAACCGAGCGGTGCGGAAAGAAGCGGCGGGAATTGACTTGTGAGTTTCGCCCGGCAGGCGTTTACTGCCCCGCGCGCTCCCCATTTTGCCCATGGAAAAGATCGACGAGAAAACCCAGGAGCCGTTCGCCGAGGACGGGGTTTTTCGTATTTCCGCCGAGCCGGTGGTCGGCTCCCGACCGGCTCCGGAACCGCCGGCCGCTAGTTCCACGCATCCGCTGGGAGAATTACCGGCTTCCTACGGCGCCGATCTGCTCTACGCGATCGCGCGCGATCCGGAGACGCTTTTTCTCTACTGGGATTTGGATTGGCCGCGCCGCTTCGCCGAGGCCGGGCTCGAGGCGCGCCCGGTCCACCTCCGGGTCCTGCGCGAAGATGAGAGCGAGGCGAGCACCCGCGAGATTGACCCGGCCGACGGCTCTTGTTTTGTCGAGGTGAGTGCTCCCGGCACTCGCTATCTTTGCGAGCTGGGTTGCTTCGAGGGGACGGAGTGGAAAAGTTTGATCCGTTCGGGCGCGACCACCACGCCGGATTCGGAGCTGTCCGAAGAGGCGACGGCCGATTTTGCGACTCTCCCACTTCACCTCAGCTTCCAGCGTTTGATCGAGATCTTCCGCGCCACCGGCGTGCAGCGGGACACGCTCGCGCAATCCGTCGCCGGGATGCAGAGCAAGGCACGCGTTTTGCAGGGGACGATGCCGGCGGGCGACTGGGAAAAGCTGGTGGAAGCGGCCGCGGATTCCGTCCAGGACGAGGCCGGGCTGGGGATGCACGGGGCGGATTCGTCCGAGCTGGCGGCGCTTTTGCGCCCGGCTCCGCACGGCCCCGCGCAACGGCTGCCGTTGCCGGAGAATTTCCGGCGTTTCGGCCGCTCCAGTTGGGGCCGAGCGAGCTGAGGCCCGGCTAGCTAGCTAGAGGGTGTTATGCACTTTTCGCTTGGTGGAGGGACGGGCGCCGTCCCGTCCGTGGTTCTGAATGGGATATCCGAGGCGACCCCAACCTCACGGACGACACGGAGGTCGTCCCTCCATCGCGCTCCGCAAAGTTCGTTTTGGCGAGGCGCCAAAACCAGCACGCGAGGCGCGTGCGCTCCCCAGACAGACCGTTGCGCCCCAATAAACGTTCCCAAGTGCACGACACGCTCTAGCCGCCGCCGAGATAGGCGCTCTTCACCTTCTCGTTCGTGCGCAACGCTTCCGAGCGATCGTGCAAAATGATCCGGCCAGTCTCGAGGACGTAGCCGTAATTTGAGACTTCGAGGGCCAGGTTGGCATTCTGTTCCACGAGCAGGACGGTGATGCCTAACGACTGATTGATTTCGCGAATTTTCTCGAAAATCGTCTTCACCAGGATGGGCGCGATGCCTAACGACGGCTCGTCGAGCATGAGGCAGCGCGGCTTGCTCATGAGGGCGCGGCCGATCGCGAGCATCTGCTGTTCGCCGCCCGAGAGCGTGCCGGCGACCTGCTTGGAGCGCTCCTTCAAGCGGGGGAACATCCCGAAGATGTAGTCGAACTCGTGCTTCAGCTTTCCCCGGTCCTTCCGCAGGTAGGCCCCGAGCAGGAGGTTTTCCTGCACGCTGAGATTGGCGAAAATCATTCGCCCTTCCGGCACCTGGGAGAGCCCACGGCCCACGATCTTGTGCGCCGCTTCCCCGGCGATCTCTTCGCCTTCGTAGAGAATGCTCCCGCTTTCCGGTTTGAGCAGACCGGAGATGGTGCGCAGGGTGGTCGATTTTCCCGCCCCGTTGGCGCCGATCAAAGTGACGATCGCTCCTTTTTCGACCTGCAACGACACCTCGCGCAGCGCGACGATCGACCCGTATTTAACGGTCACGTTTTTCAGTTCGAGCATGGCCGGATGACTTGCACCTACACTTTAACTTTCACTGACACTCTGCTTCCCATCCTCCCCCGCTTCCTCAAAAACCCGATCCGGTGCAACAGACTTAATCAGTCCGACCAGCATCGAGACCAGCGGTCGGAGGATCTCTTTCCCCTCGTCTATCTCCTGCCTTGGCACCATCCCCTTCGCGACCAGCACATCCAGGCACGCGGCACATTCCAGCGCCGAACCGCGCGCGGAATCATAATATCGGCAGCGATCCGGCGCGGTGAACTTTCCCGTGCCTTCCGCGATATTTAGCGGGCTGGAGGTGGATGCGCGATCCAGCTGATAGACAGCCATAGACTTGGGAACGCGCTCTAGCAGGACAGTTACCCAGTTTATGAATTCCAGGCTTTTGTGATAGACGTTGAGCTTCTCGTGATCGAACAGGCTGTTTGGGGACATGGGAAAGAGTGTAAGTGAAAGTTAAAGTGTAGGTGCAAGTGGGGCGGGGGGTTCTTCGCCCAGATACGCCTCGATCACTTTCGGGTTCTTCTGGATCTCGCCCGGCGTTCCTTCCGCGATTTTCACCCCGTAATCGAGCACCGCGATCCGTTCGCAGATGCCCATCACCACTTTCATGTCGTGCTCCACGAGCAGGACCGCGATCTTGAACTTTTCCTTCACGAACTGGATCAGCTTCATCAGGTCGTCTTTCTCGCGCGGATTCATCCCGGCGGCCGGTTCGTCGAGTAAGAGCAGCTTCGGCCGCGTGGCCAGGGCGCGCACGATCTCCAGCCGGCGTTGATCGCCGTAGGACAAACTCTTGCAGGCCACGCCGCGCGCTTTTTCAAGCTGGAAGATGGAGAGAATTTCCAGGACCTGCCCGTCGATCTCGCGCTCTTCTTTCAGGAACGGCTTCCCCCGCCAGAGGGCGTGCGCGATCCCGTGGCGCAAGTGCATGGTGAAAGCCGCCCGCACATTATCGAAAACCGTCAGCGATTCGAAGAGCCGGATGTTTTGAAAAGTCCGGGCGATCCCGCGCGCCGCGATGGCCGAAGCTTTGCGGCCGACGATCGACTGGCCAGCCAGCTTGATCGTGCCCGAAGTCGGCGTGTAAATGCCGGTAATGATGTTGAAGACGGTCGTCTTCCCGGCGCCGTTCGGCCCGATCAAACCGACCAGGTCGCGCGGGCCGATGGCCAGGGAAAGTGCGTTGACGGCGGTGAGGCCGCCGAACTGCACCGTGCATTCGTGCAGCTCAAGCAGCGCTTCCATCTTCCAAAGGAATCTTCTTCCGGCGCAGCCAACCGGGCCGGCGCCACTTCATCCCGCCGAACAATCCCTGCGGCCGCGTGAGCATAAGCAGGATGAGCATGAGGGAGTAAATAACCATCCGATATTCCTGCACCGGGCGCAGAACCTCGGGCAAAATGGTCAGCAGGATCGCCGCAAAAATGACCCCCACGGTATTTCCCATCCCACCGAGAATGACCATGACGATGATCTCGATCGATTTCATGAAACCAAAACCTTCCGGCGTGAGATAGCCGATGAAATGGGCATAAAGTCCGCCCGCGATGCCCGCGAAAAAGGAAGCGAGCACGAAGGCGACGACTTTGTATTTGGTCGTGTTCACCCCGATCGCTTCGGCCGCGATCTCGTCGTCGCGCACGGTGAGAAAGCCGCGGCCGTAGGCGGAATGAACGAGATTTACGACTACGTAAATCGTGATCGCGGCGAGCGAGTAAGTCCAAAAAATCGTCGTATAAATTCCGGAAACAGAGAAGCCGCGCGAGCCGCCCATGGTCTCGGTGTTTTGAATGATCACACGAATGATCTCGCCGAAACCGAGCGTCGCGATGGCCAGATAATCGCCTTTCAAACGAAGCGAGGGCACGCCCACGAGCAGTCCGGCCAGAGCCGCGGCCAGGCCGCCCAGGAGCAAGGCGACGAGAAAGAGCGACGCGATCGTAAAGGAGTTAATCCCGCCCAGCCAGGCAAACCAGCGCGACCCGCCGAAGCTGGTGACGGCCGCGGAAGTGTAAGCCCCGATCGCCATGAAACCGGCGTGGCCTAACGAGAATTGCCCGGTGTAGCCGTTGACCAGATTGAGACTGACCGCGAGGATGATGTTGATCCCGATATTGATCACCACAATCGAGAAGTAGGGATTGAGATGGACGAACTGCGAGACCAGGAGACTCGCGCCAACCGCAGCCAGGAGCCAGAGCTTGGGATAGGTTGATGGTCGATGGTTGATGGTTGATGGAGAAGAGGAAGTCATGGCGGCAGGGCGTTTTTCGATCAACTATCATCCATCATCAATCAACCTCCCTAGACCTTCTCCACCGTGCCTTTGCCTAATAGCCCTGAGGGCTTGAAGAGAAGGATGCCGATCAGGAGGACGAAAGCGACCGCGTCCCGATAACTCGGCGGGACATGGATCTTGTCGCCGTAACCGACAATCATGGTCTCCGCCACGCCCAGGATCAGTCCGCCAAGGGCGGCGCCGGGAATGTTGCCGATCCCACCGAGGACCGCGGCGACGAAGGCCTTGATCCCGGGAAGCAAGCCCATCAGCGGGGTGATCACCGGATAGTTCAGCGACGAAAGAATCCCGGCTGCCGCCGCCAGAGCCGAGCCCAGGCCGAAGGTAAAAGAGATGATGACGTTGTTGTTAATCCCCATGAGCGAACAAGCCATCGGGTTAAAGGAAAGGGCCCGCATCGCCATGCCCATTTTCGTTTTCCTCACGATAAAAGTAAGACCGATGAGGAGAAGCACGGTTACCCCGAGAACGATCAATTCCTTGTTCGTAAAACTGAGGCCCGCATAGTTAATCATGTGATCAGGAATAAGGGCCGGGAAGGGCTTGGGGTCGGCGCCAAAAAAGACTTGACCGGAGTATTCGAGAAAGAGGGATACGCCGATCGCGGTAATGAGCACGGTAAGACGCGGGCTGTTGCGCAAAGGCCGATAAGCGAGTCGTTCGATGACCAGACCGGCGAGTGCGCAGATAATCATGGCTCCGATCAGGACGACGACGAGGAGGAGGACGGAAGACTGCATCCCGAGGCTGTTAATAAGCCAGCGTCCGAGATAGTAGCCGCTAAAGGCGCCCACCATGTAGACATCGCCATGGGCGAAGTTAATAAAGCGGAGCACCCCATAGATCATGGTGTAACCCAGAGCGATGAGTGCATAGATCGAGCCCAGCGAAAGCCCGTTGATTAACTGCTGGATGAATTCGCTCACGGGGAGGTTGATGGTGGATGGTTGATGGTTGATGGACAGAACGGTTCCATCTTAGCGACTCGTCAGAGAGTTGCGCAGGCCGCTCAGGATTTTGCCCTGGCGTTCCGCCATAGTGTAGATCTGATCGAAGTCGGCCGGTGGTAAAAAGTCTTCCCGCTGGGCCACGACGGCCTGGGAGACCACCTCGAACAAGGAGCCGGTCGAGATTTCGACGAACCGCGCAAAATCCGTCCGTGAAGAACGGGAACTCCCTTCGGCCAGATTGGACGACACAGAAACTGCGGCCCTCCGCATCTGGTTGGTCAGACCAAATCGTTCGTCGGATGGAAAGACCTTGGTCGATTGATAAACCGCATGAGCGAATTCGATCGCCTGCTGCCACGCCTCAAGTTTCTCGAAGTTAAACATCTGGCGATTGTGCGTCGATCAACCATCAACCATCAATCATCAACTTCCCCTCACGGCGCGATCGTTTCGACGAAGTGGAACTTCCCGTCTTTGATCGTAAGCACCTTCGCGGACTTCGTCGCATTGCGTTGCTCGTTGATGGTAATGTTCCCGGTCACTCCCTGGTAATCCTTGGTCGCGGCGATGGCGTCGCGGAGCTTCTGTGGGTCAGTGCCGCCCGCGCGTTTCATGGCGTCGAGGAGGACGCCCGCGCCGTCGTAGCCGAGTGCTGCCATGGCGTCGGGATCCTTCCCGAAACGCTCGCGGTAATCTTTCACGAAGCCTTGTACGACTGGGGAGGTATCATCGGTGGAGAAGTGATTCGAAAAATAATCGCCTTCGATCGCTTTGCCGCCGATCTGGGTAAGCGTGGGTGAGTCCCAGCCGTCGCCGCCCATCAGGGGAACGCCGATCCCGAGTTCTTTCGACTGCCGCGCGATGAGACCTACTTCGTTGTAGTAACCGGGCACGAAGATCGCCTCGGGAGTGGAGCCTTTGATCGAGGTGAGCTGGGCTTTGAAATCCTGGTCGCCCGAGCTGTAACTCTGCTCCGCCACGACGGTGCCGCCGTGTTTGGTGAAATAATCCTTGTAGGCCGCGGCCAGCCCGACGCTGTAATCCTGCCGCACGTCGACTAGGACTGCGACCTTGGTCTTATGCAAGGTGTTGAGGGTGAACTTGGCCATCACTTCGCCCTGGAAAGGATCGATGAAACAGGCCCGAAAGATGTAATCGCCGATTTGCGTGACCTTGAGGTTGGTCGAGCCGGGCGAGATCATGGGAATCTTGCTCTGCTGCGCGATCGGGCCGGCTTCGAGCGAGCGGGAAGAAGCGATCTCGCCGAGGAGGGCCACGACCTGGTCGCGCGAGATGAGCTTGCGCACGGCGGTGGCGGCTTCGCCCGGCTTGGATTGGTCGTCCTCGGTGATGAGATTGATTTTCTTCCCGAGGACGCCGCCGCTGGCGTTGGCTTTTTCCATGACCAAGGTGACGCCGTTGTGGGACGCGGTGCCGAAGCTCGCGGTCAGGCCGGTGAGCGAGGCGTATTCGCCGACCGGAATGGTATCGCCGCCGGCGCCGCCGCCACCTTTGCCGCAGGCGGAAAAGAGGAAGACCGCCGCGAGGGAAAGCGAGCCGAGTCGCCTAACGAATGTAAGAGGGCCAGCGGAAGTAAAACGGGATGACATAATCGGTTCGCTCCGAATAGCGGCTGGGGCGGGGCGAATCAAGCGTTTTCGCTGGGGAACGCCCGTGCTATCCTCGCCGGTGAAAACCTCCGCCGCCGGCCCCTCGCCCAGGCCTTTCCTTCTGGCGCTGGCTGGTTTGCTCCTCCTCGTCCCCGCCGCCCGGACCGCGCCGCCGCCCACCCCGGCGCCCGCGGAGAATCGGCGTTTCCAGACTTTGCCGCTGGAGCGTTCGCGTCAAAATCACCTGCTGGTGCGCGCGCGGATCAATGGGAAACCGGCGCTCCTCGGGGTCGACTCTGGCGCCCCAGTGAGCGCGATCGCTCTTTCCCGGCGGAAGCACTTTGGCCTCACCCCACTCCCCGGCGCTTCCAAGTTGCCGCCGCGGCTTCGCATTAACGGCGGCTTTAGCCGGGTCGGCATCGCCCATCGCCTGCAGCTGGGCGCGCTTATTCTCGTCGACGAACCGCTGGTCGCGATCGACCTCGGCGGACCGGCCCGGGCGGAGCGCGAATATGAAGAGCAGGAGCTCGACGGAATCCTCGGGGCCGACATCCTCATCCCGACTGAGGCAGTGCTGGATTGTCGGCGCCAGGTCTTGAGTATGAAGCTCGATCCCGACACGCCGGGACCGATTCCGGGGATGGACTTTCGCGGCTGGCGCGCCGTCCCCATCCGCGTGACCAAGGGCTGGAATCTGTTTGTTGACGGCAGGCTGAATGGGCGGGCCGTCCAGCTCATGATCGATACAGGCGCTTTCACCACTCTGATCCATCTTCCTTTCGTCCGGAAAATGCGGCTCGACCTCCGCGACACGCCCTACACTTCCGGGGGGGTGAATCTGGATGAGCGCGGCGTCCAGCTCACGACGATCCGGCGTTTTGCGGTCGGTTCTTTTGTCGTCAAGAAGAAGGAGGTCGGGGTGATCGACCTCTCCGGATTGATCGAGAACGATCTGCTGGGGGCAAAGCCGCCGGTCGTGGGATTGTTAGGATCGGAATTTCTCCGGCGCAATCACGGCATCATCGATTTCGGCTCGGGGACGCTTTATTTGAAACTGTAGGAGCCCATCGACTGCCGGAAACTGAGAAGCCAGTTCGAAAACTGCATGCAAGCGGCTCTTCTCCATGCCACTGGTGGGCCATGAAACGGATTTTGTTTTGCGGTCTCTTCGCCGGTCTTTTGGGACTGGCTAATCTTCACGCTCAGGTCGTCCCCGCGCTCCAGCCCACTGCGACCCCGGCGGAAGGCGCCACGGGTTTGGCCACTCCGGCCATCGCACCTGTCTCCAGCTCCTCGCCGATACCCAAACTGGAAGCAGCCGCGAAAACGGACGAAGCTAAGCCCATGGACTCAAATCAAAAAGAAGTGGCCGTGCTCAAAACCAGCGACGGCGAAATGGTGGCCGAATTCTGGCCCGAGGTAGCTCCCAAGACGGTCGAGAATTTCAAGAAACTGGCCCGCGAAGGTTTCTACGATGGCACCGCTTTCCACCGCATCATCAAGGGATTCATGATCCAGGGCGGCGATCCGAATACGAAGGATCTGAGCAACGAAAGCCGCTACGGCACGGGCGGCCCGGGCTACCAGGTTCCCGCCGAATTCAACGAGCGCCCGCACGTGCGCGGCGTCCTTTCGATGGCGCGTTCGGCCGATCCGAATTCGGCTGGGAGCCAGTTCTTCATCTGCCTCGGCACGGCCAGCTCGCTCGACCGGCAGTACACCGCCTTCGGGAAATTAATCAAAGGCCTCGACGTGCTCGATAAAATCGGGGACAGCGCCGTGACCCGCAGCGGGAGCGGCGAAACGAGCAAACCGACCACCCGGGTCGCCCTCGAGAGCGTCAAGATTGTGCCGGCTGATTCAATCAAAACGGACGCCGAGACGACGCCCGCGACCAAGTAAATGCCTAACGACAGCTCCCGGGTCGCGCTCGTGCAGATGCAGTGCGGCCCGGAGCCCGAGGCTAATCTGGCGAAAGCGGTCGACCGGGTCCGCGAGGCGGCCGAGCAGGGCGCGCGGATCATTTGTCTACCGGAGCTCTTCCGCTCGCAGTATTTCTGCCAATCTGAGGACCACGCGAATTTCGAGCTGGCGGAGCCGATCCCGGGGCCGAGCACGGAGGCGCTCGGCGCAGTCGCGCGCGAGACCGGCGCGGTCGTGATCGCGTCACTTTTCGAGAAGCGCGCGGCCGGCCTTTATCACAACACCGCCGCCATCATCGGCGCGGACGGCAAGTTGCTCGGGAAGTATCGCAAGATGCATATCCCGGATGACCCGGCTTATTACGAGAAATTCTACTTTACCCCGGGCGACCTCGGTTTTCGCAACTGGTCGACTCCGCAGGGCAATATCGGCGTCTGCGTCTGCTGGGATCAGTGGTATCCGGAAGCTGCCCGCCTCACTACGCTGCGCGGCGCGGAGATTCTTTTCTACCCGACGGCGATCGGCTGGCATCCTGCGGAGAAAGAGAAATACGGTTACGCCCAGCATTCCGCCTGGGAGACGATGCAGCGCAGTCACGCCATCGCCAACGGTTGCTTCGTCGCGGCGGTCAATCGCGTCGGCCACGAAGCGCCGGTCGGCGGCGACGGGATCGAATTCTGGGGGCAGAGTTTTATCGTCGCGCCGAGCGGCGAGATTCTCGCCAAAGCGAGCGTCGACCGCGAAGAAACAATCTTCGCCGACGTGGAATGGAAACGGGTCAACGAACAGCGCACGCACTGGCCCTTCCTGCGCGATCGCCGCATTGATGCTTATGGCGGCATCGAGCAACGCATGTTGGATGGAGACAAATGACGAAGCCCGAATGACGAAATCCGAAGGAAGGACGAAGTTCCAATGACGAAAAGCGGCCCCTTCCCACTCCGTCCTTGGGTCATTCGTCATTTATTCGGGCTTCGTCATTCGGGCTTCGTCATTTCTCTCCCCCTCGGATAAGATTCCCCCATGCACCTCACCCCTCTCGCTCTGATCTTGAGCGGTCTTGCCGCCCTGGCTCAGCTCGCAGCCGGCGCAACGCCCGCGAGCCCGATGGATTCCATCGCCGAGAATTACGTGAAGCTGGCCCTCGCCTTGGGCGAAAGCGATCCCGACTATGTGGATGCTTATTACGGGCCGCCCGCCTGGAAAGCGGAAGCCACCGCGACGAAGACGCCGCGCCGCGCTCTCGCCGACCGCGCCCGCACTTTGGTCGATCGGCTGGCGAAGCTCCCGCCGCCGCGCGCGGAGATCGAACAACTGCGGCGCGACTACCTCAGCAAACAACTCGGCGCGTTCGGCGCGCGCATCCGCCTGCTGGAGGGGGAAAAGATGACCTTCGATGAGCAGTCGCAGGCGCTTTACGATTCGGTCGCGCCGACGTATCCGGCGGAGCATTTCCAAAAACTGCTCGACCAGATCGAAACGGCCGGCGCGCTCCAGCCGAAGGACGCGACGGACCACCGCACCCTGGCTCAGCGTTACGCCGCCTGGCACAAAGCCTTCATCATCCCTAACGAAAAGCTGGACACCGTTTTCCAGCTCGCGATCAAGGAATGCCGCCGCCGCACGCTCGCGCATCTGGCCCTCCCGCCTAACGAAAGTTTCACGGTCGAGTACGTGACCGACAAACCATGGGGCGGCTACAACTGGTACCAAGGGAACTACCGCAGCGTCATCCAGGTCAACACCGACCTGCCGACCTACATCGATCGCGCGGTCGATCTCGCCGCGCACGAAGGCTATCCCGGTCACCACGTTTACAACACCCTCCTGGAGAAAAATCTTACCCGCGATCGCGGCTGGATGGAATTCTCGGTTTATCCGCTCTACTCACCCCAATCGCTCGTCGCGGAAGGCACCGCGAATTTCGGGAAAGAGGTCGTCTTCACTCCCGCGGAGCGGCGGAAATTTGAGAAGGAAGTCCTCTGGCCCGCCGCCGGACTCGATCCCGCCCGCGCCGACCGCTATTACGCTGTGCAGGATTTGCTCAAGGAACTCAGCTATGCCGGGAACGAAGCGGCCCGGCAACTAATCGACGGCCAGACCGATCCGGCGGGCGCCGCGGTCTGGCTGGAAAAATATGCGCTGCAAGAGCCCGACCGGGCGAAGAAACGGGTCCAGTTCATCCAGCACTACGGGAGCTACGTGATCAACTACAACTACGGCGAGGACCTCGTTAGGCACTACCTCGAGCGGCAGGGCGGCACGCCCGATCATCCCGAGAAACGCTGGGAGGAATTTGGCAAATTGCTCTCCTCGCCCCGGCTGCCGAGCGGGTTGCGCTGAAGCGCGACCTCCCCTTCACCGGAACCCGACCGCCGCGAATCCGGCGCTGCGGCTCGTTCGACCTCCGAATTTCCAACCGCGGCGTCGCAGAACTCCGCCCTCCAGCTTTGCCGGCAGCGCCCGACTCTGGAGCGAAAACCCCCGCCATCCGATTCCGCTTGCCCCGGAAAAACCCGGCCGTACGCTTTTCTCAGTTCTTTGTTATTGCTGAGTGATCGGGCCCATTTGCCCGGTCAGCGGGGGAACCGAATTTTCCGGGCAACCGGATCGGGGCGTGGGGCGCTGCGGCGCCCAGGACACTTGGTGGTCCCAGCCCGACAGCTAACCTCGTAAGCGCAAACACCGGGAGCAAGGATCGTCGCAAGACCTTCCGACCCTCGTCGAAAAAAGGCCTCTCTGTCCGCAGAGGAGAGCCACGGGCTGAAGAAGCCCTTTAGAAAGTATCGTTATGAGCACCGTTAAAAAATTGATGGTGTTTGGGTTGGTTGCAGGAGTGGCCGTGGCGGTGGAAACCGCGTGGCTGAGCGCGCTCGAACCGCGTCTTTCCGCCGCGCTCGCCGTGCAGCAGTTGAATGGCGGGGAGGCCGCCTTTTACCGGCTGCGCTTGTTCGAAGCCTATCGCTTCACGGCGCATGGCGTCGTCGTGCTGCTCTTGGTTCTGCTCGCGCTGGGGCTGGTCCGCCCTCTGCGCAAAGGGGAGCCCGCCGGCTCACCCGTCTGCTCCTTCTGGCCACTTGCGCCGTTTTCAGCAGCTGTGTGAAACCGTACGATCGCCCCGAGTACGCCGAAATCGACACCTCCGAAACCGGCTTCCTCATTCCACTGGAAGGCGATTCCGGCAGCCAGGCAAAGTTCCAATCGGAGCAATACCTGCGCGACCTCAAGGTCGCCGCCAAACGCGTGCAAATCACCCACCGCTGGTCGCAGGAAGGCCGCTTCTACTGGAGCGGTCGCTGGATTCCAATGGTGCGCCTGATCAAAGTGAACCGCTCCCCCGTCACCCGCGAATGGACGGCCGAAAACAACAGCGGCACCACGAACAAAAACGAAGCCATCTGGATCGAAAGCGCCGATAGCGTCGGGTTCAGCATGGGCTTCACCTGCACGTCGTTCATCGCCGAAGAAGACGCCGCAAAGTTCCTCTACTGGTACCCGAGCGGCTCGCTCGACCGCGTCATGGACAGCGAAGTGCGGGGCCGCATCCAGCAAGTCAGCGCCGAGGTCGCGGCCCGTTATCCGCTTGATTCGTTGCGCGAGAAAAAGCAGGAAATCTCCGACGCGGTCAAGAACGACATCACCAAATTCTTCGCCTCCCGCGGCGTGACCGTGACCACCCTCGGCATGTTCGGCGGCATGACCTATGAGAACGACGAAATCCAAAAATCGATCGACAACACCATCATCGCGCAACAGCAGAAAGTGGTGAACGAAGCGCGTTTCGACGCCCAACGGCGCGAGAACGATCGCATCGAGCTGGAAGCCAACGCCACCGCTGAGCGCGCCCGCCGCATCGCCGCCGGTGAAGCCGACGCCAAGAAAATCGCCGCGGCCGCGGAAGCGCAATCGATCCGCGAAGTCAACGCCGCGCTCGCCGAAGCGAAGGAAAACCCGTTACTTTACCAACTGCGCGCCCTCGAAGTGGAGCGCACCCGGGTTCAGCAATGGAACGGCCAATACCCGACCTACTACTTCGGCGCCGGCGGAGCCGCGCCCACCATGCTGCTCCCGGCGCCCGTTGCGCCGCGCTAATGGCAACTGCTTCAAAACCGAAAACGGGGCGCGCCGGTGCGCCCCGTCATTCCGGGCGAAGCCGATAGAGGACGGCCCCGTTTGCCGCCTGCGTTTTCCCTCGCCAAACCATAGCGGAAACGCTAGAGCGGGTCATGAATTTTAGAACGCGGCGCCACGTTTTTTCCGGGGAGCGCACGCGCCTCGCGTGCTGGTTTTGGCGCCTCGCCAAAACGAACTTCCCCTGCGCCCAGTTCGGCTCCGAGCGTCGCGGAAGAAAAAGTTCGGGAGGCGCGTGCGCTCCCCGGCGAAAGTCCACGCCCGTTACTTTCTCCAAGGTGCAGGAAATCCACTAACCCCCGCCCTGTGCGACATCGCTTCGGCCTCTCTCGGGCGCTGGCCCTGCTTCTCCTCCTTTCCACCAGCGCGCCAACCGCGCGCCTGCGCGCTGCGCCTAACGACTCCGAGGGCGTGCGCCTCGTCCTCAGCACCAAGGAAATCGCCCCCACCACGACCTTCGAGCTGCGCTTCGACGAGCCCATGGTCGCTTACGAAAACGTCGGCAGCACCGCGTCCACTTCGCCGCTCGTGATCACGCCCGCGCTCCCGGGCAAGTTCGTCTGGCTGAGCCAGCGCAGCGGCGTCTTCACCCCGGACGCCGCGCCCGCGCTCGGCGCCGATTATCACCTGTCGTTAGGCAAAAACCTCCGCAAAGCCGATGGCCAGCCGGCCGCGGCAGCCCTCGACGCCCACGTGCAGACGCCGCCCATGAGCGTGACCAAAATCCGGCCGTCGTCTTTCCCGGAAAAGAACGCGCCTTCCAGCCCGAAAATCATCGCGCAACTCAACGTCCGCGTGAGTGCGGAAGCCCTCGCGCCCTTTGTCACCTTCCAAAACGCCGCCGGCCTAACGATTCCCGCCCTCGTCGCGCAGGCCGTGGAAGACGACGGCTATTTCGGCAACGAGGAAAGCGAACAGCAAGCCTGGCGCGATCGTTTCGCCCAGGCCCACGCAACCCCATCGCCCGCGCCCAACGACCGCAAAACCCCCGCGCCGATTCCGGACCGCATCGTCATTCGTTCTGCCCAGCCGTTGCCGATTGGCCCGGGCTGGCGCTGCCTTTTGGGCCAGGGATTGCCCGCGTCCGACGGCCCGGAAAAGCTGCCCGCCGACTACGAGATCAAGATCGGCGACGTCACCCCGTTTACAGTCTCCGCGGTCGAGGCCCACAACACCATCGACGAGGGCAAGTGGCTCGCCGTCAATTTCAGCAAAGACCTCTCCCCGCTGCTCAAAGCGGAAGAGCTGACGCGTTGGTTTACACTCGATCCCACCCCGGAAAAGGTGCGCTTCGAGCCGGGTGGCGCGTCGGTCGTGATTCACGGCGATTTCCGGCTCGACCAGCATTACACCGTGAAAGTCGCCCCAGGTTTGCCCGCGGAGGAACCGTTCCAGCTCGAAGCGCCTTTCGAGAAACAAATCGCCTTCGCACCACAGCGGCCGCGCCTTTATTTCCCCGCCCTCACGACGGCGCAACTGAGCGGCGGCCGGCGCACCTTCGACCTCCGCGCGATCAACCTGCCCGAGGCTCGCGTGCGCGCGCGCCTCCTCGATCGTGACGCGCTCGTCTTCGCGCTCGCCGGCTACAACTCCGGCTATGCGAAAAATTCCGCGGCGAAAGACCTCAACCAGGAACCGTATCGCGGGCTTCCGTTCGATCTTGTGCCGGGCCCAACCGTTTTCGATCAAGACTTCAACACCAGCGCGCCGCGCGACGTGGCCCGGACAGTTTCGCTCTCGTGGGACAAGCTCCTCCACGGCCGACGCACCGGCGCGGTCTTCCTCGAAGCGGCGCGAACGTTTGGGCGCTACTACGCGGAGACGCCGTCGTTAGGCACGCAAGCAATCGTGCAGTTAACCGACATCGGCCTGGTCTGGAAATCCACCAGGGCCGACGCCTGGATTTATGCCTTCTCGCAGGAAACCGGCGAACCGCTGGCCGGCGCGACCCTCCGGCTCGTGACCGAGGATAATAAGCTGATTCTCACCCGCCAAACGGACGCGCGTGGTTGGGCGGAATTCCCGCGCAGCGGCGCCGACAAATGGCTCGTGGCGCAGCACGGCGACGATCTCCACGCCATCGCCTTCGGCACGTCGCCGGAGGACGGGATTCCTCTCTACGCCTTCCACCTTCCGCTCAATTTTTGGGAGTCCGACGCCCGCGTGCGCCGGAGCATTTTTCTCTTCGCCGATCGGCCGGTTTACCAACCGGGCGAGACAATTCATCTCAAAGGCATCGTGCGCGATCGCGAGGAGGGCGCGCTCGTTTTCCCGGCGGTCACAGTGGCGGAGTTGCGGGTCAACAATCCGGACGACGAAAAGGTCTGGGAAAAGCAAATCACCCTCTCCCCGGATGGCGCCTTCGCGGAAGACATCGCGCTCCCGCACGGCCGGCTCGGCGGTTGGTCCGCGATTCTCGATTTCGGGCAGAACATCACCCGCGCGCTGGAGTTTCGAGTCGAGGAATACCAGCCGGCCGCCTTCCAGGTCGCGATCGACGCGCCCGCTTCCTACGCCGCGGCCGCGCTCGTTAGGCCAAAGGTTGACGCGCATTATTTCAGCGGCGTTCCCCTGGCCGGACGGACCGTGCGCTGGTCGATCGAAGCGCGCGATGAGGGCTTTCAGCCGGACGGCTTTTCCAAGTTCGCCTTTGGCCCCATCGGCGAAGACAACGAAAGCGAAGACGCGATCGTTTTCACCGCGCAGGACGAAGCGAAGCTCGGCCCCGACGGCGCCGCCACGCTCGCGCTCGACGTCCCCACCAATCCCAAACTGCCGCAGCCGCGCCGTTGCAGTTTGCTCGTGGAAATCACCGACCTCGGCCAGTCGACCATCTCCGATCGCCGCGCTTTCGTTAGGCAAAGTTCCGCCTTCTATCTCGGCCTGCAGCGGCTCGGCGAAGTCGCCCTCGTCGGTCACGCCGTGCCGCTCAATCTGGTCGCGGTCCAGCCCGACGGTCATCCTTGCGGCGAGACCATTCAGGCGAAAGTCACGATCGAGAAACGCGCCTACCACACCGTGCGCGAGCTCGGCGCGGGCGGTGCGCCGGTCTATCGCACCACGACCACGTTCAAGCCCGTTTTCTCGGAAACGGTCGGGACCTTGCCGCTGCAGAAATCCGGCGACGCTTGGGAAGTCTCCGTGAAGAGCACGGCCCAGTTTACGCCTAACGAAGTGGGGAGCTATCGGCTCCGCGCCACCGCGCAGGATCGTGACGGACATCCGATCGAGACCGACTCCGACTTCTCCGTAGCCGCGGAAGAGCCGCGCCGGACGGCCTGGGATTATCGCAACCAAGCGCAGATCGAGCTCGAGCCCGACAAGACTTCCTACGCGCCCGGCGAGCAGGCGATTCTCCTCGTGAAAACGCCGATCAACGGCGAGGCGCTCGTCACCGTCGAGCAGGAAGAGGTGCGCCGTTCTTTTCTCGTTCGTCTGCAAGGCAACTCGCCCATCGTGCGCGTGCCGATCGAAACGGGCGACGCGCCGAATGTTTTCGTCTCCTTGATCGAGCTGCGCGGCCGCGCGCAGAGTCCGCGCCAGATCAAGACGCCGGAATATCGGGTCGGCTACGCACAGCTCAACGTGGTCCGGCCGGAGGACAAGCTCGCCCTTTCCTTCGCGCCCGGCGAGCGCGCGAATCGGCCCGGCGCCGAGATCACGAGCAGCGTCACGGTGAAGAATTCCGCAGGCCCGCCGGCTGCCAACGCCGAGGTCGCGCTCTACGCGGTCGACGAAGGCACGCTCAGCTTGATCGGTTACAAAACGCCCGATCCGTGGTCGTTTTTCTATGCGACGCAGCCGTTGCGGGTGCAGACCGGCCTGACCCTGCCGAGTCTTTTCCCCGAGGATGTGGCCGACCTCACCTTCTCGAATAAAGGCTTTCTCGTCGGTGGCGGCGGAAATGAATCCGCCGCGGCGACGCGCAAGAATTTTCTCGCGACGGCCTTCTGGAAAGCGGACCTGAAAACCGACGCCGCCGGCAAAGTCGCGGTGCATTTTACTGCGCCGGATAACCTGACGCGCTTCCGTTTGATCGCGGTCGCCAATTCCGGCATCGGCCGTTTCGGCAGCGGCGAATCGAGCTTCGAGATCAACAAGCCGCTCATGCTCGAGCCGGCGCTCCCGCGCTTCGGCAACGTCGGCGACCAGGTGCTAGTCCGCGCGGTTTTGCACAACCGCTCCGCGCTTTCCGGCGAAGCCGAGATCACCCTGCAGCTCGACGATAAAACGAAGGAACACGGCGCGCTCGTTAGGCGGGTTGCCCTGGCAGCCGGCGCTTCGGCGACGGTCGATTTCCCGGTCGAATTCCAGAATCCCGGAGAAGCCCAATGGATCTGGACGGCCAAACTGGGTCAGGACGCGAACGCGATTTCCGACTCGGTCGAGAGCAAGTTGCCGGTCGGTTTTGCGGCGCCGCTTTTGCACGAAGTGCTGGTCGATCGCACTCAGGCGCGCGCGGCGAATTTGTTCGCCGAGGCCAACCCGCAGTTCCTCGAAGGCACGGGGAAATTCGCCGTCCGCGTCGCCAACACCCGCCTGAGCGGCGTCGGCGAAGCCGTGAATTACCTGCTCCGTTATCCCTACGGCTGCGCCGAGCAGACCGTCTCAAATATGCTCCCATGGATCGTCGCGCCCGAGCTGCAAAAAGCCGTGCCGGAATTGCGCGCGCCGAAAGAAAAGGCGCAGCACGCGATCGAGCTCGGGATCGATCGGCTCCTCACCATGCAGACGGCCAATGGCGGCCTCTCCTTTTGGCCTCACGAACGCACACCGATGCTCTGGGCAAGCGCGTATGGCGGGGTGGCGCTCGCGCTCGCGGAGCGCGCCGGCTACGACGTGCCCGTCGCGATGCTCGACCATCTCGGCGATTATCTGCGCGCAGAATTGCGCCACAGCGCCGACCTCCAGGGCAACGCCGAGATGTCCGATCACCTCCTCGCGCTCTATGCCCTCGCCCTCGCCGGCCACCCGGAGAATTCCTACCACGAGTTTTTCTACAATAAGCGCGCGCAACTTTCCGCGGAGAGCCGCGCGGTCCTCGCCCTCGCCATTCTCGAAAGTCACGGCCCGGCCGCGATGGTCGAGGAGCTGCTCCATCCGCCAACGCCCGCGGAACCGCCGGGCGATGTCAATTTCGGCAGCAGCGAACGCGAGCAGGCCGTGCGGCTGCTCGCCTGGTCGCAATATCGGCCTAACGACCACGCGGTGGACGGACTCGCGGAGGAATTGCTCCACGCGCGCCGCCACGGCCGCTGGCCCGACACCCAGAGCAACGCCTGGGCGATTCTCGGCCTAACGAAATACGCCAGCGCGGTGGAAACCGGCGACAAAAAGATCAGCGGCTCGCTCACCTACGAGAGGACGAGCAGCGATTTTCAGCTCAATGAGAACACGCACGTTTTTGAGGAAGCGCACCAGATCGCCGCGGTCGCGCCCGGCGCGACTCCGCCGCCGCTCACGCTCTCCAATCCGGACGCGGGTTTGCTCTTCACCCAGCTCACGATGGAGGCGCGCCCGCGGGTCGCGCTCCAGCCGCGGCAGGATCGTGGCTTTCTCTTGCAGCGGCATTACCAAAAGGTGAACAACGACGGTTCGTTAGGCGCGACGGATGCGTTGCGCGTGGGCGACCGGATTTTGGTCACCTTGCAAATCGAAGTGCGACAGGCGGCGCATTACGTCGCGATCGACGACGCGCTTCCGGCAATTTTTGAGGCACTTAATCCGGAGTTCAAAACGCAGGCGACGCGCGCCGGAGAGGATCTCACTTCAAACTGGCGGAGCGACTACCGCGAGCTGCGGCACGATCGCGCGCTCTTCTTCCGCAATCATCTGCCCCCAGGGAATTACACCATTCGCTACCTCGCCCGGGTGCGCGCCGCTGGCGAAGTGACCGCGCCAGCCGCGAAAATCGAGGAGATGTATCACCCTGAGCACTTCGGGTTGAGCGCAGCGATCGCGATCAAAAGCGCGCCGCAGGAATGAAACGTCTCGCGATAACGCTTGGGATTGGGCTGCTCATTGGCCTCACGGGTTGGGCGGCGCTTCACCTCGTGCCGCTTCCGGTCGCCCTGCGGCCGGGGCCGGCCGGCGGAATCCGTTTTACCGATCGGAACGGCACGCCCTTGCGGGAATCGTTGCTCGAGGGCAGCCGATTCGTTAGGCAAACCGCGCTCGCCGATCTGCCGCCGCAACTGCTTGGCGCCACCGTCGCCGCCGAGGACAAACGCTTCTGGTCGCATCACGGCGTCGATCCGCTGGCGATCGCGCGGGCCAGCCTCGGCGTGCTCCGGCGCCGCCGTGTGGTCTCCGGCGCGAGCACGATATCTCAGCAGTTGATCAAGATGGCCGAACCCCGCCCGCGCACTTTACCGAACAAACTCCGCGAAGCCGCCGAAGCGCTGCGGCTGGAGGAGCGTTGGACGAAACAACAAATTCTCGAGGCGTATCTCAACCGCGTCGATTACGGCAACTTCCGCACCGGCATCGCCTCGGCAGCTGATTATTATTTCGCCAAGCCGGCCGCCGATTTGAGCCTGGCCGAAAGCGCTTTTCTAGCCGGTCTGCCCCAGGCGCCCTCACGCTTGAATCCTTATCGGCATTTTGCGCGCGCGCTGACCCGCCAGCGCTGGGTGCTCGCGCGGATGGAGGCGGACGGACTCATTGCGGAAGCAGACGGGGCGCGCGCGAAAAGCGAGCCGATTCACCTCGCGCCGCGCCGGGAGATTTTCGATGCGCCCCATTTTGTCGATCTCGTCCGGCAGCGACGTCGCTTGCCCGCGAGCGGCGAAGTGCGCACGACGCTCGATCTCCCCCTAACGAGCTTCGCGAGTCAGGCGCTCCGCCGCCGGATCGGGCAACTGCGCGACGAGCACGTGCGCAATGGCGCGCTCGTGGTGATCGAAAATCGCACCGGCAACGTGCTCGCGCTGGTCGGCTCGGAGGATTATCGCGCGCCCGCCGCGGGTCAGGTGAATGGCGCGTGGTCGGCGCGTTCGGCCGGCTCGACTTTCAAGCCGTTCACATATTTGCTCGCGCTGGAGCACGGCTTCACCGCAGCCAGCGTGCTCGCGGATGTGCCGGTCGATTTCTCGACGCCGACCGGAGTTTATCGGCCCGAAAATTACAACCATCTCTGCTCTGGGCCGGTGCGGCTGCGCTTGGCGCTGGCGAATTCGCTCAACATTCCCGCGGTCAAAACGCTCGCGGCGATCGGGGGCGCGGCGCCCTTGCAGCGGCTCCTCCGCCAGTGCGGACTGACCACGCTCAACCTGCCGGCCGCGCACTACGGACTTGGCCTGACGATCGGCAACGCCAACGCGCGTTTGCTCGAATTGACCAACGGCTACGCCGCGCTCGCGCGTCTCGGCGAGTTCGCGCCGTTCCGGCTCCTGCCTAACGAATCCGCGACGGAGCGGAGGCGCGTGGGCAGCGCGGACGCGTGTTATCTGCTCGCCGACATCTTGAACGATAACGCGGCGCGCACGCTCGCTTTCGGGAGCGATTCGTGGCTGCGCTTCGACTTCCCGGTCGCGGTAAAAACCGGCACGAGCACGAGTTATCGCGACAACTGGGCGATCGGTTACACGCCGGAATTTACCGCCGGCGTTTGGGTGGGAAACTTCGATGGCTCGCCCATGCACGATGTCTCGGGCGTGAGCGGCGCGGCGCCGGTGCTGCACGATATTTTCGAGCAACTGCATCGAGAATTCGGAACGTCGTGGTATGCGCGACCGGCCACGATCAGGGAGCGGCCGGTCCAGCCGCTCACCGGGAAATTGGCCACCGCTCCACGAGCGGGCTTGGTCGCGGAGAAATTCCTCGATGGCAATCTGCCGCCGCCGGAAGCGCCTAACGACTATAACGCGAGCGGCCGGGTAAAGTTAGGCGCGGAATACGATGCCTGGCTGGCCAGCGCGCAGAATGAGTTGAGCCATCAGGTGGCGCCCGGCGTCGCCCGGACGGCGCCCTTGTGCGTGCTCTCGCCGTTGCCCGGCAGCACATATTTTCTCGATCCGGATTTGCCGGAGAGCGATCGGCTTCCGCTCGAGAGCAACGCGCGCGACGGCGTGGTCTGGGAAAGCGCGACGCTGCCTTGCGCGGTCGAGTCGGGGGAGGCTTTTGCGCGTTTGCGCGCAGGCCGGCACGAGATCGTTCTGCGCGATCCGGCGACGGGCGCGCGGGCGAAAACCTGGATCGTGGTGAAGGCGCTCTGAAGTGTGCGAAATTTGCCGACGATGGATCTCCTCACGCTCAAACAAATCCGCCAGGCCGTCGTCGCGGGAGCGCAGGAGACCCGCGCTCACGTCCAGCTCGAAACCGTCGCCGCCAAAACCACCCGCGAGCAAAAGCCCTACTGCGAGCTCACCCTGGCCGACGCCGCCGATCGCATGACCCTACGGGTCTGGAGCGACAACCCCAATTTCAAAGCCTGCGACTCCATGAGTACCGGCGATTTCGTCGAGATCGCCGGTGAATTTTACCAGCACCAACAATACGGCCTCGACGTTCGCCGCTGGAAAACGCGCAGCCTAACGAGCGCGGAAAAATCCGCCCTCCTCCAGGGCCCGCCCGAGCTGCGTGCCCGGCAGGCCGCCGATTGGGAATTCATCGTCGCCACCACCTCCGCGCTGCGCGACCCGCGGCTCTACGCTCTCTGCGCCGAATTCATCGCCGAGCATGGCGCGCGCTTTCGCAACAGCGCGGGCGCGCGCACTTACCACCACGCGCGCCGCGGCGGCCTCGTCGAGCATACCGCGCAGATGATGCGCGTGGCCGCGCAGATCGCCCCGCTTTATCCCGAGCTGAATCTCGACTTGCTCGTCGCCGGAATTCTTTTCCACGATTCCGGCAAGCTTTGGGAAAATCATCTGCCCGAGAGCGGCTTCCGCATGCCTTTCGATGAGCGCGGCGAGATGATCGGCCACATCGCGCTCGGGATGGATTTGATCAATTCCCTCTGGCGCAAAATCGAGGCCGACGAGCACGCGGCAGAATGGGCCGCTCTCTCGCCTCCGCTGGAGGACATCCGGCTGCATTTGCTCCACCTGGTCGCGGCGCACCACGGCGAGATGCAGTTTGGCTCGCCGGTTGTCCCGAAAACCCCCGAGGCGTTCGCCCTTAATCACATCGATAATCTCGACGCGCGGCTGGAGATGATCTTCGCCGGTTACCCGCTGGCGAAACCGTTGGCCGAGCGCGTCTTCGATCGGGTCCGTCCCTTGCCGGGGAATCTGGTCAAGCCGCTCGGAAAATTTTCGGACACGCCCATCCTGTAGACGCTGCGCTCTGCGCAGCGCGGCCCTGGGGTTTGCTCCCCCGCAAGACTCCGCTCCCATCCAACCCCCCGCGCTGCGCAGGTAATCTGTTTGGCGTTCCAATCCCGTCGGCCTCCCTGCGTTCACTGGCCCGCTCCCAGTTTGTCATCCCGAGCCCGCGCAGACGGCGAGGGATCTCACGCAGGGTCTCCGGCGTAGTTCTTCAGAAAAATGCACCCATCAGAGCCACCGTGAGATCCCTCGGCGCGCTGCGCCAGCCTCGGGATGACAACGGGCCGAGTTTATTCGTGAGACAGGACGCACAACTTCGCTCTGCGAATCGTCTACCGGAGGCGCCGGCGCGCTTCCGCCAGATAAACTTCGTCGATCTCGAAACCGACGAAGTTCGTTAGGCCGGAGCGCTGCGCCGCGACCCCGGAATTCCCGATCCCGAGAAACGGATCGAGCATGTCGTGCACTCTCGTGAGGCCGTGAAGGAGAATGCAATTGACTGCCAACTGTACCGGAAAGGTCGCCGGATGCGGCCGCTCTTTGTCCCGCCGCTGAATCGTCTCGTAGGGAACGAACCAGGTGTTTCCGCGACACCGCCGATCGCGCCCACCGGTGTGCCCCCAGCGCGCGATATTGCTTTTGTCCTGGTACGGCACCCCGAGGGCGAGCCGATCCAGCGGCGTCTCTCCCCTCGGCGTGAGATGGAAAATGTATTCGTGGCAGTCGTTCAGATAGCGCGCCGAGTTGATTGGTTTGAAATGGCCGCGCGAAATTTCCTCGCCTTCGTCGTTAGGCAAAGTGATCGCTTTGATCCAATGAATCGTGTTCTGCAGGACAAACAATTCGCGCAGGCGCAGAACGATTTCGTGCGGCAACATCGGGTTGGAGGGCGCCGCTCCGAGATTCAGAAAAAACGAGCCGCCGGGGCGAAGCAACCGGCGGATTTGCGTGGCCCACTTGACGCACCAATCCAGATACGAGGCGCGGTCCGCGGTATCGGCAAATTTCCCGTAACGAATGCCCAGGTTATAAGGCGGCGAGGTCACCACCAGATCGATCGACTGCGCCTCGAGTTGAGCCATTCCCGACAGACAATCACCGAGCCGGAGATCGAAGGAAGTCATGGCTAATTTAACCACAGCAGGCTCCGCCGTACCAGTGACAGTTCGACGGCGGCCTGTAAGTTAGAGCGATGTCGGACCAGCCCGCCAAACTGAAAATCGCCGGCCGCGAATTTGCTTCCCGGCTCCTCGTCGGCACCGGCAAATTCGCCTCCAACGAGCTCATGCGCGACGCGCTCGAAGCGAGCGGGACCGAACTCGTCACCGTCGCCTTGCGCCGCGCCGACCTCTCCGGGAAGGGCGACCCGTTCGCGGACATTCTCGATTTTATCGACCCGAAACGCTTTCTCCTTTTGCCGAACACGAGCGGCGCCCGCAATGCCGAGGAAGCGGTCCGGCTGGCCCGGCTCGCGGTCAGTGCCGGCCTGCCGAACTGGGTGAAACTGGAGATCCATCCTGACCCGCGCTATCTCCTGCCCGATCCGGTCGAAACCCTGGCGGCCGCCGAGATACTCGTTAGGGAAGGTTTTACCGTGCTCCCTTATATCAACGCCGATCCCGTGCTGGCGAAGCGCTTGCAGGACGTGGGCACGGCCACGGTGATGCCGTTAGGCTCGCCCATCGGGAGCAATCGCGGGATCGAGACGCGCGCGCAAATCGAGATCATCATCGAACAGGCGACCGTCCCGGTTGTGGTCGACGCCGGCTTGGGCGCGCCGAGCCAGGCCGCGGAAGCGCTCGAGATGGGCGCCGACGCGGTCCTCGTGAATACCGCGATCGCGATCGCCTCCGATCCGGTGCGGATGGCGCGAGCCTTTCGCAAAGCGGTCGAAGCCGGCCGCGCGGCGCGGGAGATCGGTCTAGCCGAAAGGCAGGCGACGGCTTCGGCGACGAGCCCGCTCACGGCGTTTTTCTCCGAAGCCTAACGATCGGAGCGTTCGTCTTCCGGGAGGGCGTTCCCGGTGCGGGCGCGCTCCTGGCGTTCGTGAGCGTCGTTGTAAAATTCGATCCGGCGGCCGCCTAATCGCCGCACCACGCGCCAGCCGTGGCGGTGGGCAAAGTCGCGCAGGTCCTCATCGCGCAAGGCTTGGAAGAGTCGATTCTCGCTCGGGTGGGTGATGAAATGCTCGGGTTTGCGCGCGAGTTGCTGCGCAATCATTCGCGCCATCGGCTCGAGGCGCGCCTCCCACGTGGGACTCATGGGCGCTCGCCCTTGATCGGGCGGCTGGGCGGTGGGCGCCGCGGCGGTGGGAGATCGTTAGGGGTGGGCGGTGGCTTGGGCGGGCGATTTAGTTTTTCGCCGAGCGACTGCTTCGCCTTGGCGGATGGAGTTGGGCCGCGAGCTGCTGGTTTTTTCATCGGCATAACGTGTTCTTCCCTTGCACTACGGCTGCGCCCGGGTGGACGGTCGTTTTTCAATTGGGCCATGGAGAAATTTGTAAATTCTAGGAGTCAGGGCGCGGAGGTCACGGGCGGCGGGGTGCGCTATCGAACGTGGGTCGCGGAAGAGGAGGGGGTGCACGTGGTCGTTTCCGACGCGGCCGGCGCGGAGCGGCGGGCCTTCCCTTTGCGGGCGGAGGGTGAGGGGTATTTCAGCGGATTGGATGAGGCGGGCCGGGCCGGCGATTTCTACAAATATCGTTTTGGGAATGGGACGTGGCCCGATCCGGCGTCGCGCTTCAACCCGGGCGGGGTCCAGGCGCCGGCCGAGGTGATCGATCCGTGGGCTTATCGGTGGCATGACGAATCGTGGACGACTCCGCCGCTGGCCGAGTTGATTATTTACGAGCTACACTTGGGAACGTTCACGGCGGAAGGAACCTTTCGGAGCGCGATCGGGAAACTCGATCACCTCGTTAGGCTCGGGGTGACGGCGCTCGAGATCATGCCGGTGGCGGATTTTCCCGGGGCGCGGAACTGGGGCTACGATGGCGTGCTGCTCTACGCTCCGGCGCGAGCTTATGGCCGGCCTGACGATTTCCGTGCCTTGGTCGAGGCCGCGCACGGGCGCGGTCTCGCGGTGATTCTGGACGTCGTTTACAATCACCTCGGCCCGGATGGCAACTATCTCGGCCGCTACAGCCGCGCTTATTTCAATCCGGCGCACAAGACGCCCTGGGGCGATGCCTTCAATTTCGAGCTTCCCGCGGTGCGCGAATTCTTCGCGGGCAATCCGGAGTATTGGCGCCGCGAATTTCACGTCGACGGCTTCCGGCTCGATGCTACGCACGCCATTCTCGATGCCTCGGTCCCGCATTTTTTGACCGAGGTGACGGAACGGGTGCACTCGTTAGGGGGATTCGTCATCGTGGAGGACGAGCGGAATGAGGTGAGGCTGCTCCGACCCGTGGCGGAAGGCGGGCTCGGGCTCGACGCTTGTTGGGCGGATGATTTTCACCACGTCGTGCGAGTGCTGCTGACTGGTGAACGCGAGGGTTATTATCGCGACTACCAGGGAACGCCGGAAGAATTATACGAAACGCTACGGGACGGCTGGCTTCTCCACGGCTCGGCCCGGCGCCGGAAGGACGCGGCGGAGGCGGCAGAAGTCGCGGAGCTGGCGCCGGAGCAATTCGTCTTCTGCATTTCGAATCACGACCAGACTGGGAATCAGGCTTTTGGGCTGCGCCTGACCGAGCTCTGCGCGCCGGCGGCTTATCGCGCGGCCTCCGCGCTCCTCTGCCTGGTGCCGTATACGCCGCTTCTTTTTATGGGTCAGGAATGGGCCGCCTCGAGTCCGTTCCAGTTTTTTACCGATCACGAGCCGGCCTTGGGACGCCTGGTGACGGAAGGTCGGCGGGAGGAATTCCGCGGTTTCGCGGCCTTTCGGGATGCGGCGGCGCGCGATCGAATTCCCGATCCGCAGGCGGAAGAAACTTTTCTCCGCTCGAAGTTGCGCTGGTCGGAGCTGGCCGAAAGGGAGCATGCGGCGACGCTGCAATTGTATGTCGAGTTATTGCGTTGGCGGCGCGCGCTCCCGGCCTTGCGGGATCGCGCGCGCGGGCAATGGCAGGTGCTCGCGCCGCAGGACGGTGTCGTTAGGCTGGTCTTCGCTGAGGACGTGATGTTGGCCGCTGATTTGGTCGGCGGGCACGACGCGGCACTTTCGTCCGGGGGCGAGTGGGAGCTGCTGCTCTCGACTAACGAACCGCGTTTCGGCGGAGAGGGCGCGGATATTTCGGCGCAACCCGAGGCGCGACTCTGGCGTCGGCGGCCGAAGGATTGACCAGGCCGCTCTGGTCGCGAAGATGGTGCCGGTTGAAAGATAAGATTCTCTCGCTCGATCAATTGGCCCAGCGCGCCGAGGAGATTCGCCGCCACCACGGCCGGTTGGTTTTGACGAATGGCTGCTTCGATCTGCTTCATCTCGGGCACGTGCGCTACCTGCAGGAGGCACGCGCTCTGGGCGACTTCCTCGCCGTGGCGGTGAATGGCGACGAGTCCGTCCGCACGCTCAAGGGCGCGGGGCGGCCGCTCAATTCGGCGACTGATCGCGCGGAGGTTTTGGCGGCGCTGGCCTGCGTGGATTTTGTGACGATTTTCCCCGAGGTGCGGGTGACAAAGGTAATCGCAGCGGTGCGGCCGGCGATCTATGCGAAGGGCGGCGATTACACCGCCGAGAGCTTGAATCCCCAGGAGGTGAAAGAGTTAGAGGAAGCGGGCACGCGAATCGAGATCCTGCCGCTGGTCGCGGGCAAATCGACTTCCGGGCTCCTCGAGCAGATGCGCCAGGAGTAAAGATGGGTCGTCTCGCCCTCGGCATTCTCGGTTCGGGCACGGGCTCGAATTGCCGGGCTTTGCTCGAACAAATCCGCGCGGGCGAGTTGGAAGCGGAGGCGCGATTGGTCATTTCCGACGTGGCGGACGCCGGAATTCTGGCGGTGGCGCGGGAGTTCGGGGTTCCCTCGGTTTTTCTGCCGCCGGGAAAATCGCGGAGCAAGCTGGCCCCCGAGGCGGAGGTGGAACTCGTTAGGCTGTTACGTGCGGCAGGGGTGGAGTTGGTCGTGCTGGCCGGTTTTATGCGGATCGTGAAGTCGACTCTGTTGGAGGCGTTTCCGCAGCGCATTCTCAATATTCATCCCTCTTTGCTTCCGAAATTTCCCGGGCGGGATGCCTGGGCGCAGGCGCTCGCCGCAGGTGAGGCCGTGACCGGTTGCACGGTGCACTTCGTCGATGAAGGGATCGATACTGGCGAAATCGTCGCGCAACGGGAGGTGCCGATTTTGCCTAACGACACCCCGGTTTCTCTGCACGCCCGGATTCAATTGGCCGAGCGGGAGCTGTACCCGGCGGTCATCGCCGAGCTCGCGGGGAGGTTCCCAGCCCCGCGCTAACCGCGCTCGGACTTCTGGTCGCGCTCGAGCAGCGCCTGGAGCGCTTCTTGCGGCGCTTTGCCCTCGTGCAGCACAGCGTAAACCTGATCGATGATCGGCGTTTCCACGCCCAGTTTTCGGGCGCATTCGTAGGCGCTGCGCGCCGTCGGGATGCCTTCCGCGACGGTTTTCATGCCGTCGGTGATTTGGCCGATCGCCTTGCCCTGGCCGAGCTGTTCGCCCACCCGGCGATTGCGGCTGTGCTGGCTGAAACAGGTCGCGATGAGGTCGCCCGCGCCGCTCAATCCCTGGAAGGTGCGACCTTCGCCGCCCATGGCCACGCCCAGCCGGAGCAATTCCGCCAGCGACCTGGTGACCAGGGCGGCCTTGGAGTTGTCGCCCAAACCGAAGCCGTCGCCGACCCCGGCGGCGATCGCGAAGATGTTTTTTAGCGCGCCGCCCAGCTCGATCCCAACAATCTCGTGGCTGGTGTAGACTCGGAAACGTTCGCCACCGAGCGCTTGTTGCAGGTCTTCTGCGATCGCTTCGTCCCGGCAGCCCAGGACCGTTGCGGTCGGGAGGTTCCGCGCGACTTCGACGGCCAGGTTCGGCCCGGAGAGGACGGCGACGGGATTGCCGGGAAATTGCTCGCTCAGAATCTCGCTCATGCGCAGGCCGCTGCCATATTCGATCCCTTTGGTGCAACTGAGCAGGATGGTATCTTTGGCGTTCAGATTTGAGCGAAGACGGGCCGCTACTTCGCGCAGCACGACGGATGGAGTGACGAAGGCGACCAGTTCGGATTGAGCGCAATCCGCCAGATCGGCAGTGAGGCGGATATTGGCCGGCACTGGAAAGCCTGGGAAGTAGTCCACGTTCTCCCGGGTGCGCGCGATTGCGTCCACCCGCTCGGGGGAGTGTCCCCAGAGGATGATCTCGTTGTCCGCCTGGGCCCAGCAGAGGGCGAGCGCCGTTCCCCATCCGCCAGTTCCTAGGATTGCGATGCGCATTACTTCTCGAATCGATTCTCGGTGCCCTTGAGGAGCTTCCCGATATTCGAACGATGCCGCCAAATCACCACCCCGGCGATGAGGATGGAAAAAGGAAGAAGAGTAGAGCCCGCAAGGAGATGAAAATGCAAATAGAGCGCCACAAATAGCGGAAGGGCCGCAGCCGCGCAGATGGAAGCCAAAGACACGTAACGCGTTACGAAAAACAGAAGAAGCCAGACCGCTAGCACGGAGAAGACGGCAATCGGCATCAATCCGAGCAGAACGCCGGCGGAGGTGGCGACTCCTTTTCCGCCGTGAAACCGGAGCCAGACTGGAAAAGTGTGTCCCAGGATGCAGGCGACAGCGGCGATGATCGCTACCCACTCAGGGTGCTCCAATCCGGAAGTCGCGTAGGCGAGCGCGAAGGCGATGCGAACCGAGAGAAATCCCTTGAGAGCGTCGAGGAAGAAAACCAGGTAGCCCCATTTTTTCCCCAGGACCCGCAGCACATTGGTTGCCCCGATGTTACCGCTGCCGTGTTGCCGGATGTCGATTCCGTTCCATCTGCTGATGAGATAACCGTTCGGGCAGGAGCCGAGTAAATATCCCGCCAGAGAGGCCACGAGATAACAAGAGAATAATGTAAGCATCTTAAAATACAGAGTTTATCTGCTGCGCGAAAGCCACAAATTAAGAATCCCGACATCGCTCGGGGTGACGCCACTGATCCGTCCTGCCTGGCCAATGTTAAGCGGCCGGAAGCTGGCGAATTTTTGCCGGGCCTCATTCCGAAGGCCCGGAACCTCGGCATAATCAAGCGACGGCGGAATCATTCGCGCTTCTGACTTCTGCATCGCACGCACCTGGTCCTGCTGGCGCCGAATGTACCCCTCATACTTGACCTCGGTCTCTAGCAACTCCCAAATATCATCCGAAATGTCGCTGCGAATCTCTCGCGGAATGTTTCCGAAGGCGAAATCGGGCCGTTTCATCAAATGGAGAAGAGGTTGCCCGTCCAGACGGGCGCTTCGGGCTCGACTTTTGGCCTCGTGTAAAGCGCGTATTTTTTCATCAACCGCGGCCACGCGTGCAGGGGAAGCCAATCCTACCTTCCCCGCCAGCGGTGTTAAACGCAGATCGGCGTTATCCTGCCGCAAAAGAAGCCGATGTTCCGCTCGACTGGTAAACATCCGATAGGGCTCTTGGGTGCCGCGATTTACGAGATCGTCGATTAAAACGCCGATATATGCCTGGCTTCGATCAAGCACGAAGGAACTTCCGCCGGAAACCTTCAGGGCGGCGTTGGCACCGGCCAGGAGACCCTGCGCGGCGGCCTCTTCATAGCCGGAGGTTCCATTTATTTGCCCGGCAAAGTAAAGGCCGGAAATGCGTTTGGTTTCCAAGGTCGGGTGAAGCTGCGTTGGCGGAAAATAGTCGTATTCGACTGCGTAACCTGGCCGCATAATCTCGGCCCGTTCCAAGCCCGGGATGGAATGAAGAAATTCCACTTGCACGTCGTAGGGGAGACTGGTGGAAATGCCGTTGATATAATATTCTTCCGTTTGTCGGCCTTCCGGCTCGAGGAAGAGCTGATGCTGGGTCTTAGCCGGGAATTTGGTGACTTTATCCTCGATGGAGGGGCAATATCGCGGCCCGGTACCCTCGATCTGACCGCTGTAAAGTGGCGACCGATGGAGATTTCTCCGAATGATGTCGTGCGTTTGTTCGGTCGTGGCGGTAATCCAGCAAGGGCGTTGTTCCACATGGAACTGGCCACTCACCGCCCGATTCAAAGTGAGGAAATTCTCGTCCCCGCGAGGAAATTCGTCGTCCAACGGCAAATAGCTGAACCGAACGGGGGGATCATCTCCATCTTGACGGCCGCACCTGGTGAAATCGACGGATCGGGCATTAATACGGCAGGGCGTCCCCGTCTTAAATCGACCCGTTGAAAAGCCGAGTTGCTTCAGCTCATCGCTAAGCGGTGAGCTGCTATCCGCCATTCTGCCACCCGGCTGTTGTCGGTTTCCCACATGGAGAAGGGCCCGAAGGAAGGTCCCAGCCGTGATCACCACGCTTTGCGCTCGCACACTCCAGCCGAAATCCAGATCCACGCCCCAAACTCCGCCGTCCTCGATAAGGACCTTCTTGACTGCACCCTGTTTGACATCAAGGAGGGGCTGATTCTCCAGCACAGACTTCAGTCGAAACTGATAAGCCTTCTTGTCGCACTGAGCCCTGGGCGCCCGTACACTCGGGCCTTTCGACCGGTTCAACATGCGAAACTGGATGCCGGTCGCGTCGGCATTCACCGCCATAGCGCCACCTAAGGCGTCGATTTCGCGAACGATATGTCCCTTCGCCAATCCGCCGATCGCCGGATTGCAAGACATCTGCCCGATGGTATCAAGATTCTGCGTGAGAAGAAGAGTGGTCGCGCCGAGCCGGGCCGCCGCGAGAGCGGCTTCAATTCCAGCATGGCCAGCGCCTACCACGACGACGTCGTAGGTTCTCGGTAGGAAGTATTGTTCCACGTGGAATCAGCCCCCGCTATTTAGAATTCCGTCCCTCGGATTCGGGAGAAGCGTGGCCAACGAAAATTCCCTTCTCGCATGATCCTTCCCTTCGCTAAAGATTTGCAGTGAGGGGTTGAACTCCGCTAGGAACTGCCGGCAGGACCCGCAAGGCACGATCGGTAGGTCTGTCTCGGCCACGATCGCGATGGCGGTAAAGGCGCGTTCGCCAGCCTGGATCGCCGCGAGGGCGGCCGCCCGCTCCGCACAGATGGTAAGTCCAAACGAGATATTCTCGACATTACACCCGTGATACATCTTTCCCGATGGACCGAGCAGAGCCGCACCTACTGCGAACTTTGAATAGGGGGAATAGGACCGCTCCCGGGCCGCCCAAGCTTGGTCGAACAACGCGTTTTCATCAACCATCTTAGTCATACGCGCTGTTCGGCAATTAGCTTTTCTTCAACGGTTTGTATAACTCCATCAGCTTGTTTCGCCTTGTCTTCCGCTTCTTGCAAAAGCCGAAGCGAGATCCGGCCCAAGGCAATCAGAATAATTGCGGAAAAAAGCAGTCCGCCACCCCAGACCCAATATTCAATCAGACGCGGATGACTTCGCCCGCGCACCAAATTAAGCCCCAGCTGACCTAACGTCCCCACGTAAGCATAAAGAAAAAGACCCGGCGCCTGGCCGACCGCCACCCAAAGCATGCAGGTCCGAAAGCGCATGGTGGTCAGCCCGTAGAGATAATTCAGCAAACTGGTCGGGAAAAGCGGATGAAGCTGACTCAGGAGAATAATTTTCCATCCCTCACGCTCGACCGCTGGCTCCAAGGCTTCCAAAGTCGCGTTCCGGAGCAGCTTGCGCCGCAGCCAGTGTCGCCCCAGCCAGCGGCTGATAAAGAAAGAGATGGCCGCACCGGTCACGTTACCGACCAGAACGATCAAAAACCCCCACCACAGGCCGAAGAAGAAACCGCCGCCGATGCTGAGAAATCCTCCGGGCAGGAGAAGCACATTGCAGCAGGCGTAAAGCAGAGGATAACAAATGGCACTCCACGCTCCGAGGTGCATGACTCGTTGCTGGATGCGCGCAAGCCAGTCCGCCAAGGGAAAAAAGTGGCCGGCGACAACCAAGCCGATGCCAAAAAGCAGCAGCCCGCCCACTTGAATAAAAACCGCGCGCCGCGCATTCGACATCGCCTCCAATTTGCCCAATTCGCCGACGGGGCGCAACACCGTCCGGAGCAAGGATCCGCTTTGCCTTCCCAGAGACCACTTCAGACGCGCGCGAAACCTCCCGGCCCGGCATCGTTAGGCTAGGGACATCCGTCCAGCCGTCCGTCTGCGTTATCTTAGGTAGAATGACAACACGAACTATTTGTGCCGTTCTTATCCTGGTCGCCGCCCCGCTCACTTTGAGCCACCACGCCGCCGCGGACGATCAATCGACCGCGGAAAAATTAAAGGAGAAAACCTCCGAAGCGATCGATGCGACCAAGGCCGGGACGAAACGGGCCGCCCATTCCATTGCCCAGACCTCGCGGCACGCCTGGAAGAAAACCAAAGCCTATTTCTCCGAAGACACGACCACCTATCGCGAAGGGGCCGACCAGCAACTGATTGATTTGCGGGCCGAAATTAGCCGGCTCAAAAAACAGAGCGCAAACGTCATCGGCGGTCGCGATTATTTCGCCACCCGCGTCCGCTCGCTCGAAGAGCAAGACCAATACATTAACGATCAGTTGGCGGGATTGGCCGCCGAGGACATGAAGTCGGCCCGGGAAAGCAAGCGCAGCCGTCTCAACCAAACGATCGAGCGCCTGGAAGAAAACATCGCTTTGGCCCAGAAAGAAGTGCAGGACTTCACGACCGCTCCCTGACCAACGCCGGGCGGCTCAAATTTCGTACGCCACGGACGGAGCCCAGCTAAACCTCGGGGTGCGGCTTTCCCAGCACCGGCAAACGGCTTCGATCGGCACCCCCGTCCAACGCCGCCCAGAAGCGGCGGACTATTCCCAAGCCCTTGGCGGAGTTGATCTAATCGCCCAAAGGAGTAGACTTGGTGCCTCCCTCGATCCCGGTCGCGCGAATATTATTCGCAGAATGACATCGTCGCAGGGCGCTCATCCAAGCTATTTCTAAACCCTCATAAACTTGAAAGGCCTCCCATGCTCCACGAGTTTCTCACCGCCCACCGGGAAGAGTTGATTAGCCGGTGTCGGGACAAAGTCAGCCGGCGGCTCGGCACCAACGCTGGCGAATCCGAGCTGACTTTCGGCATCACCTACTTCCTTGAGCAATTGGTCACCACCCTCGAAGTAGAGGAAACTGCACAACCACTCCTGAGCCTGCGCGTCTCCGGCCCTTCCGGCGGCGGGAGACCCGGCTTGTCCGAGATCGGCGCCGCCGCCTCGAAGCACGGCGGCGAGCTGCTCCGCCATGGCTTCACCATCGACCAGGTGGTCCACGATTACGGCGACCTCTGCCAATCCGTCACGACCTCGCTTTCGAGCGGCACATACCTTTCGAGACCGAAGAATTCCGGACCCTCAACCGTTGCCTCGATAACGCCATCGCCAATGCCGTCACCGAGTTTAGCTATTTGCGCGATCTCGGCATGGCCGCCCGGCAGAACCAGGAGATCAACGAGCGTCTCGGTGTCTTCGCCCACGAGCTGCGCAATCATCTGAACAGCGCGGTCCTCGCCCTCACCGCGATCAAAGCCGGCGGAGTCGGTCTGCACGGGGCCACTGCGGGGGTGCTCGATCGCAGCCTCATCGGCCTGCGCACCCTGGTCGACCGTTCCCTGGCCGATTTCCGGCTAACGGCCGGTCTGCCCATCCCGCACCAGCTCTTTTCCGTCGCCGATTTTATTTCTGAGGTGCAGCACGCGGCGCTGCTGGAGGCGCAAATGAGAGGCTGCGGCTTTACCGTGGCGCCGGTGGACGGGCAACTCGCCGTCGATGCCGACCGCGACCTCCTCTACTCCGCCCTCTTTAATCTTCTGCAAAACGCCTTCAAGTTCACCCACCCGGGCACCGAAGTCCGGTTGAACGCCTACGCCTCTGCCGAGCGCATCCGCATCGACGTGGAAGACCATTGCGGCGGCCTGCCTCCCGGCGATCACGAGGAAATGTTCCACCCCTTCGTCCACGGCAGCAACGACCGCACCGGTCTCGGGTTGGGGTTGCCCCTCTCTCGTCGCAGCGTGGAGCTCTTCGGCGGCACCCTCGCGGCCGTGAACCTGCCCGGCATCGGCTGCGTCTTCACCATTAATCTCCCTCGCTTATCGCTCCCCTCGCCGTCTGCTCCCGACCTCGGGCAGCCGCAATAGTTTGGGGCGCGGGATCGAGTGGGGAAACGAAATCCTATCCCGCTAGTTTGGTCGCGGCGCTCGCGGGTGAATTCCAGCTCATCTTCGATGATCTCGGCGAGCAGGCGCAAATCTGACCAAGCTCAGTCTGCAAGAGTTTGGGCAGTCCATTTTCGAGCTGAAAATGGCAGCCGCCTAGACCGTCGCCTTGGGAGCGCTCAAGCTTTTGCTGTAGAATCCGGACCGATCAAAGCAGCAAGGTCGGCGCTTCCCGGAAGCGAGCATCGAGCAGGCCGTCGCCAACCGGCGCGCGCGCGTCTCTTCTTGCTTGGCGGAGGTGATCCAGTGGATCCAATCGCGGCGCGCCATCGGGGTGATGTCCGCCCACGTCGTCCGCGCTTTCGGCCCGGCTGCGGCGAGAGCTTGGCGCAGCGCTGCGGGGACGGTGGGTTCCGGTTCCTCGGCCGCGGGCACGATCTCGAGGGTGACATCGTCGCCGGCTTCGGCGCCCGCCGCGGCGCGCAGGTCCCGGTCCACTTTGAGCCAATGGCTCTTTTGGCCGTCGGGCTCGAGCAGGGCTTGAAAGGGGGAGCCGTTAAGGGTGCCTTCGATTGCGATCATGGCGCGGGTGGGGAGTTTGGCACTGGCGGTCTTGGGCAGGACCAGGAACATCCACGAGTCGCCCTTCGCGCGCTCCGCCGGCCGCAGGAGCTTTGCTTTGAAACAAATCTTTGAGGCGGTTTTGGTCATCTCAGGCTGACTATTTTCGCTCCCTTCGGCCACTTGGCAAGACCAATGGACGACCCCGAAGAAGCCGGCAAAACAAGTCCGCATGGTCAAAGTAACCGACCCCCAGGAGCGCGAACAACCCTAAGCCCGCGAGCCGGATCGCGGGCCTTACAAGATCACCATTGTCTGCCAATTCGCTACGAAACCGATCTTACCGGAAATCGTGACTCCTATCCGAAGGTTGCGGAAAGCGACTTCGACTAAAGAGATATCACTAGAACTTAAAAGCGAAGAAGACCGCTCCGACAATCAGGAGGTAAGCCACGCCGATGTTCCAGCGAATGGGCGAACGAAAGAGCAGAAAAGCCACCAGGGTGAAGACCACGAGCGTAATGCACTCCTGGAGCACCTTTAACTGCGGGAGACTCCACTCGTGGGAACCGATTCGGTTCGCTGGCACCTGAAACATATACTCGAAGAGTGCGATACCCCAGCTCGCCAGGATAACCAGCCAGAGCGGCTGATCCCTGAATTTTAGGTGACCGTACCAAGCCAGATTCATAAAGACATTGGAAATGGTTAAAAGAAGAACCGTCTTCATATCCCTAGTGACGCTGTTTAAAGTGGGGCACGAAAAGTTGGCAACCGTCAAATCAGCGACTGCTGCTCGGCGTCCCTCTCCCCTTGGCTTCCTTGAAGTTCAAGTCCGGCTCCGTAGTCGGGATGCTCGGCGCGCTGGCCAGCCCTCGAACGTGGGCTTGAGCTCTGGAAATAACATCCTTAGTCCAGTCGATTCCCTCCCTTTCGCAATAGCGCCAGAGATCGAGGACGAGCGTGCAAACTGCGTCTTCCGGCGCTTCGGTGAGGTCGACTGCACCGGAGATTTCCCTGCGTGTTGCCGCTTCATTGGTCATGTCGGCACGAATATCGGGATTAGACCACAAAACATGAGCCTTCAACGCGAGCTCACCTGCCTCCGCTCCTTCTTGGTCGAGAGAGTTATTCATGGGCGATTCGTATCAGCTTCCGTAGGCCAAACAAGCTCTAGCGCAGCTCATTTCCGGAGCCGTCGTCGGATTGCGTGTTCGGTTGACGTGGCAATCGCCTCTCCGCTAATCTCCCATGTGGCTCAATCGATCACCTACATCCGCCACCTGCGGGAGCCAAACGTCTGTGGCATGGTCAAGGGATGAAAGGATTCGTCCCCACCCCTGAGGCGATTGTCGATCGCATGGTGGCCAAGCTCTTTGCGGGCAAGCCGCCTGACCACCACAGCACGATCCTCGACCCCGGTTGTGGCCCCGGGGCGTTCATTTCTGGGATAATCAAGTGGTGCGAGCAACACGACCGAACACCGCCAACCATCGTGGGCTATGAAAGCGAACCTCAGCGGCATGCCGAAGCCGCGGCACGCTTCCGCGATTATCCTTTCGTCAGCATCCTGCGCGAAGACTTTCTCGCTCCACGGTCCGGTTCCTTTGACTACGTGATCGGAAACCCTCCTTACGTCTCGATCACCGCCCTCTCCGTGACGGAGAAAGAAGAGTTCCGCCGGAACTTCAGCGTCGCGAGAGGGCGCTTCGACCTGTATCTCCTCTTTTTTCAACAAGCCATGCGCCTGCTCGGCCCACGCGGACGGCTCGTCTTCATTACCCCGGAGAAGTTCCTTTATGTAAACACTGCCGAGCCCCTGCGCCGCTTACTGGGAGACTACCATGTGTGCGAGATCGAGCTGCTCAACGAAGAGACCTTTGCCGACCTCCTGACTTACCCGACCATTACCACTCTCGAAGTCCCCGTGGTCAAACACGGGTTAACCAACATCGTCCTCCGCGATGGCACGCGCCGGTGTACGGCCTTGCCTCAAGACGGCTCATCGCTCCAACCGCTCTTGCATGGCGAGCTCCACACCACCCGCGCGCCTGCGCTGGTGCTCGAAGAGATCGCCGTGCGCATTAGCTGTGGCCCAGCCAGCGGGGTGGATTCCGTTTTTGTGCAGAAGACCAAGAGTCTCGACGTCTCTCTCCGCCCCTACGCTTTCCCCACCCTATCCGGGCGCGACTTAGGGACCGAACGCGGCGAACTGCGCTCGGACAAATCCATGCTCATCCCCTACGACGCGGTTGGGCGCCTGCTGCCCCTTGAGGATCTCGGGGCCTTACGGGCCTACCTATCTGAACCGGCCGTGCAATCGAAGCTCAACTCGCGAACCTGCGTCGCCCGGAAACCTTGGTATGCCTTCCACGACTCCATGCCCCTGCCGGATATTCTGCGGCCCAAGCTGCTTTGCAAAGATATCACCGCCGAGTCTTACTTCTGGATCGACCGCGAAGGCTCGATCGTGCCGCGCCATAGTGTTTACTACATCGTCCCACGGGACCCGGCCCAGCTCGAAGAACTTCAGGCCTACCTCAATGGACCCGAGGCCACCACCTGGCTCCGCGCCCATTGCCAGCGCGCCGCCAATGGCTTCCTCCGACTCCAAAGTTCCGTCCTTAAGCGCCTGCCCATCCCCGTAGCCTTCGCGCCTTCTGCGCAGCATCGCGATTCCCTCGCTCCCTTTCAGCTCCAGGCATGAGCACGCCGTTTGACGACGTTATCGCCAGCATCGCGAGCGCTCGTTATCATAACCATCGGCTGGAAGGCCATTCCGACATCGTCAGTAACGGCATATACCGCGATCTCCTAAGTCAGTGCGAGGCCATCCGCCACGACGCCGAGGAGGGAACAATCCAGCAATGGCTAAACGTCCGCGCGCCAGGCGCGCGCGGTCGCAAGATCGACCTTTTCGTCGGTGAGCCCAAGCGCGACACCAGCGTCCCCGACATTAAGCAACTTCGGATCTGCGTCGAGAACAAGTCGGTCGTCACCGCGCATCGCAACCGGGACTCACGCTTCGATGATCTGAATCAGACCATGAAAGTAGTCCACGACGTTAAACAGGAAGCGGTCGTCGTGGCCACGGTTCTCATCGGCGTCGCCCCATCGGTCCTCAACATCCCCGACGACGTCAAGAAGCATTATAAGTCCAACCTCGCCAAATTCGCACGAACCGTGGTGCCGAGGCTCTCCAGTGGCGACCAAAAGCTCTGGACGGACTACCCCACCGCCATCAGCAAGAACACCCCGAACGATCCTGCCCGGACGGTGGCCAAGTTTCGGATGCTCACGACTCGCTCGCCGGGACACACCCACGTGCAAGGCTACGACTACCTGCTTCTCGTGCCGGTCCACATCGACAACGTCAACCCGCCCCGCCTCGCGACCGACAACCTGCTCGGCATCGACATCGAGTCAGACTACCAACAGATGATAGACACCATCTGCAAGGCCTACACTGCGCGCTGGCATCTATAGGAGATGCGAAGGCAAGGAAAATTGCGCCGCGAACACCGCGGGCGCGGGACCGTGGAGCGATCCGGCCACCATCATGGTGACCTGTTTCCCGCGTTTGGAAGCGAAGGCGGCGCCCAGGATAGTCCGCGCCGGTCTGAATCAAATGGTGACGCCCCGCAGCGCGCGGCGACCAGCCGGTGGGGCGCGCGCGATCTCCCGGTATGGCCAAAGCCAACATGTGCGGGAACGGCGCCTGAAGGATGCCGGCGAAGAAGAAAAAGGCGGGCGGTAAACGCTGGTCGGGGGACGTAACCGAGCACAGCGACGCGCTCTCCCTGGAAGAGAGCGTCTTCAAGAAGCGGAGCGCGCGGCAGATCGCGGCCTCGCTCAAGCGTTCCGCAGAAAGCAGCCACCGGCGCAAAGGCACTCCGCTGCAATCGGCCATGTCCATGCTCACCTTCTACATCAACCGCGCCGGCACTAACCTAAGCGCGAGCCGTAAGCAAACCTTGGAAAAAGCCAAGGACGAGCTGCGCGAGTTATTCGGGAAAGAGTAACCCCGCAAGCCCCGCAGCGCGCGCCGGCGCCGCAGAACTCCGCCCCGCAGCGCTCCTGCCCCCGGCGTCGCAGAGCTCCGCCCTCCAGGAGTGAGGCCCCCGGGGGAAGGCGGGATCGCCCGGGCCCGGAGCGATCCCGCGAAGTTCTTCCCGAGAGTTATTCGGCTGCGACGTTGATCTTTTCCGCCAGCTTGGTCAGTTTTTTATCGGTGGCCCCTTCTTCGTCCAGGGTGGTTTGCAGGAGTTGCTGGCCTTTGCTGTCGCCAAGCAACTTCGCGTAGGTGCGAACGGTGCCGTAGCCGGCCATCTCGTAATGCTCCACCCGCTGGGCGGCGGAGATCAAACCGGCGTCGCGGACTTCATCCTCGGCGTCTTCTTCGATCATTTCCTGGCCTTCCTTGATCACGCCTTCCATGCCTTTGCACTTCGGGCCGCGGGTGGTCTCGTCGTGGCTCTTGAGGATCTGCTCGAGGCGCGTGACGTGCTCCTTGGTTTGCTCCAGATGTTCCTTAAAGCCGGCCACGAGCTTCTCGTCGCTGGCGGCTTTGGCCATCTTGGGGAGGGCTTTGATGATTTGATTCTCCGCGCTGTAAAGGTCTTTCAGCTCGTGAATGTAGAGGTCTTTGAGTGTTTCGAGTTCCATAGTAAGGCTAAATCGCACGTGGCGACGAGCGAAGCCGGGTTATTCGTAAATAGCTGCTCTTCTCCAGCAGCTTCTTTCTCTTCCGGCCCCGTCTAATGGGCGCAGCCGTGCATCAGGAAGATAAGCAGGATCGTCCCGAGGGCGGAGACAAGGAGAGAACCGACACAGCCCAGGCGAGTGGAAAAGAATCCGAACATACCCCCGAATCGAACGCCGATGCGGAAGGCGCCTTGGAAATCTCGCGCGCAAATCAGCGCCGCCGCTCCACCGCGCCTCCGTTTTCTTCACCGGTGAGCGAAATAAGACGGCTGAAGCGAGCTCGACCTGCGTTTCCACATTACCACCCCGAGCAGGGCCTCCCGGCGACGACCGCGATCCGGTATCGGGCGCGATCAGACTCTGGGAAAAACCAGGTCACCTAACACATAACGACACTCCTATGAAAGCACTTGTTTGGCACGGCAAAAGCGATGTTCGCTACGATACAGTTCCCGATCCCACGATCGAGGATGCGGGCGATATGATTGTTAAAATCACCGCGACCGCGATCTGCGGCTCGGACTTACACTTATTCGACGGCTACATGCCGGGAATGGAAAAAGGCGATATCCTCGGTCACGAGCCGATGGGCATCGTCCAGGAAGTCGGCCGGAACGTGAAGAACTTCAAAGCGGGCGACCGGGTGGTCGTGCCTTTCACCATCGCCTGCGGCAGCTGCTTCTTCTGCGAGAAGGAACTCTACTCTTGCTGCGATACGACCAACCGCGACAAGGAGAAAGCCGAGCAAGCGATGGGTCATGCGCCGGCTGGACTCTTTGGTTTCTCCCATCTTATGGGTCACTACGCCGGCGGGCAGGCCGAATACCTGCGGGTGCCCTATGCCGACGTTAGCCCGCAGAAAATCGAGAATGACTCGCTTACCGACGAACAAGTCCTCTTCCTCTCCGACATTTTCCCGACCGGTTACATGGCGGCGGAAAACGCCCAGATCGAAGAGGGCGATACGGTCGCGGTCTGGGGTTGCGGACCGGTCGGGCAGTTTGCCATCCAGAGCGCGTGGATGTTTGGCGCGGGCCGGGTCATCGCGATCGATTGCGTGCCGGAAAGGCTGGCCCTGGCCGCCAAGCAAGGCAAAGCCGAAGTCATTAACTTCGAGAAACTCGAAGGCGGCGTCTACGATAAGCTCCAGGAGATGACCAACGGTCGCGGACCCGATCGTTGCATCGACGCGGTCGGCGCGGAAGCGCACGGGGCGGGATCCTTCGATGCCGTCATGGACAAAGCCAAAGCTGCCGTCATGCTGGCGACCGACCGCGCGCACGTTTTGCGCGAAGCGATCATGTGTTGCCGCAAAGGCGGGACGGTTTCCATCCCGGGCGTCTATGTCGGGATGGTGGATAAGATGCCGATGGGCGCGGCCATGAACAAAGGGCTGACCTTAAAGATGGGCCAGACTCACATGAAGCGTTACACCCAGCCACTCCTCGATCGGATTAACGCGGGCGAAATCGACCCTTCGTTTATCATTACTCACAACCGGCCGCTCGCGGAAGGTCCCGATTTGTATAAGACTTTCCGCGACAAGGAAGATGGCTGCATCAAGGTGGTCTTGAAGCCTTAAGAAGGAACGAGTCACTCGCGAGGGCCTACACGCCGCACTCCGATCGGCCGGTCATTCCTCGCTCCTAGAAGTAGAGGCGGCAGTCCTGGAGACCGACGGCAGCCTAAGTGTTCTCGCGTCCAATCCAGAGCATCGAAATGCGTCCGCATTGCGGGTTGGATGGCTTCTTCGCAGCCGACTAAGAGGGCGGAACTGTTAGCGAATCCTAATCGGCTTTCTTTTCCGCTTTCTCTCCCTTTTCCACGATGTCGCCGGAGGTGAAGAGAATCCCTTGCAGGATCTGCCGCCACTCCGGCTTCTGGCGCAGCAGAAATTCCAAGTCCATCCCGAAATGCTTGAACTCTTCCTTCTGCGCATTCTTCATGATCGCTTTCGCGCTTTCATCTTTCTCCACCGCCATCCGCTGCTCGTACCAGTCGATCGCCTGCGCTTCCTCGACTACGGAAGAGATCATCCGGGCAAAGGTGCGCGTTTCCTGCGGTAACTCGTTAGCCGGCTCGTGATATTGATCAAATCCCATACTGGCGAATCGTATGCCTCGTCGTACCTACGTGCAGAAACTTCGGTTCCGTGGCGAAGGCGAGCGAACGTCCGGGTGCGAAAGCGCGGAGAACCCATCTCCGGTTTCGCCCACCCGTCGAAGAAAACGTTGGCTATTACCGGGAAAGATATCCGCAGGCAGCCAGCGATCAGCGATGAAAAGATCACGAAGAAGTCTCAGCCCGTTTAGACCGTCTCGCCATCTCACGGCCAGTTCGCCGCCCGGGAGCCCGCGGGCGGAAGCAAAGCCCACCAGGCGCTGAATCAGAGCGACTTGGTGCGCTGCACGCGCCGCGCGCTATCAGGAAAATACCGACCCTGGGACCGGGCGGGCGACGAAGGCCGCCACTGTCCGGTGCCGCGATTTCGGGGACACCCTATGCTGTCCACAGAATCAAAAATCGAAAACAGTCGACAGGGAGACAGCCGGCTGGCGCTGCCCCATCTTCGCGAACGCGAGCATTATCCGATCATTGTTCACTCCCATTTGCGCTGGGATTGGGTCTGGCAACGGCCGCAGCAATTTCTTTCCCGCCTCTCGAAACACCACCGCGTTCTTTTCGTCGAAGGGCCGGTCCCAGCGGACGAGGTGAAGCATTCGGAAAGTGTTCTGCGCGAGGTCGCTGATTTCCCGAATGTCGTGGTCCTGCAGATAAAAATCCCGGCGGCGCGCTGGAGCGACGGAGCCTGGGTGGACGGCGAGCGGCGGCGCATCGTCGAGACAGTCCTGGCCGGCCCGCTCGGCCAGAGTTTCCAGTCGCCGGTGCAATGGTTTTACGATCCCATGGCCGTAACCGCGTTTGCCGGGCACCTCGACCAACGCGCGATCGTTTACGATTGCATGGACGAGCTAGCGCTCTTCCGCGGCGCCCCGCCTGAACTGGTCCGGCGGGAGCGGGAGTTGCTCGCCCTCGCCGATGTGGTTTTTGCGGGCGGCCCGAAGATTTGGGAGACGAAACGCCTTCTGAATACGAACTGCTTCTCCTTCGGCTGCGGGGTGGAACACCAGCACTTTGGCCGCGCCTGCGCTCCCGAGTTGGAGGTGCCGGCCGACGTGGTGCAGTTACCGCGCCCCATCTTTGGCTACATCGGGGTAGTGGATGAGCGGCTCGATTACGAATTGCTAGGCAAATTGGCCGCCGCCACCGCCGGCAGCGTCGTCATGGTCGGGCCGCATACGAAGGTGGACCCGGAGACGTTTCCCCGGCGCGCCAATTTGCATTGGCTGGGAGGTCGCGACTACGCGGAGCTGCCGGCCTACGCGAAGAGCTTCGATGTTTGCCTGATGCCGTTTGCGATGAACGAGGCGACTCGCTTCCTTAACCCAACCAAGGCGCTCGAATATATGGCGACGGGTCGGCCGATCGTTTCCACGCCGGTCCAGGACGTGGTTCGGCAATTTAGCGATGTGGTCCTGCTCGCGAATGATCACGAGGGATTCATCAGCGAAGGCAAACGATCCGCGCGCCGCCCGGATCGGGCGCGGATCGGACGCGGAATGGCCCTGGCCCAGCGGAACTCGTGGGAAGCGGTCGTGCGTCAACTCGAACAGCATGTGGACGACGTGCTCGCGAACAAGCGCCTCCTCAGCATCAACGCCGCGTGAGCTCCATCTCATGGTGGGCGGGGGCTGCGCGGGGAGCGTGCTGGCGGAGCGGCTAATTTACCGACGCGGCCACGAAAAAACTAATGGATGCGATCGAGTTGTGGGGCGGAGCCGAGTGCACAATCAACCGGATCGGTGGCCGCTACTCCAATCAGCTTGAGCGCACCGGACACTGGCAGCGGGCGGATGAAGATCTGACGCGCTTCGCCGCGCTGGGACTGAGGAAGCTGCGTTTTCCTATTCTTTGGGAAACGATCGCGCCGCGGGCGCCGGAGGAATGTGACTGGAGTTGGACGGATGCGCGCCTCGAGCGCTTGCAGGAACTCGGGCTGCGCCCGATCGCAGGGCTGCTCCATCACGGTAGCGGGCCGCGCTACACCAGTCTGGTCGATCCGGAGTTTCCGCGGAAGTTTGCCGCTTTCGCCGCGCGCGTGGCGCGACGTTATCCCTGGATCGACGCCTATACGCCGATCAACGAGCCTCTCACGACCGCACGTTTCAGCGGCCTTTATGGATATTGGTTCCCGCACGGTCGCGATGAGGCGACCTTCGTTCGCGCGCTCCTGAATCAGTGTCGGGGGATCGCCTTGGCGATGGCGGAGATTCGGAAAGTGAATCCGTCCGCGTTGCTTATGCAGACGGACGATCTCGGGCGCACCTTCAGTACTCCGAAGTTACGCCATCAGGCCATCTTCGACAACGAGCGCCGCTGGCTTGGCTGGGACTTGCTCAGCGGGATGGTGCGGCCCGGTCACATCATGTGGCAACATCTTCTCGAAGCTGGCGCCAGCCGGCAGGAGTTAGATTCGTTAGGGGAAAACCCCGCGCCGCCCGACGTGATCGGGATTAACCACTATGTCACGAGCGATCGTTTCCTCGACGAAAAGATCGAGCATTACCCGCCTGAAACTCATGGAGGCAACCGCGGGGAAGCCTACGCCGATGATGCGGCGGTTCGGGCCTGCTCAACCACGTCCGGTTTCGCCGGCGCGATTCGCGACGCCCAGGCGCGTTACCACAAGCCGATTGCCCTGACCGAAGTGCATCTCGGCTCTACCCCCGACGAGCAGCTTCGTTGGTTGATGGAGGCGTGGGAGGCGGCGCGGGAAGGGCGCGCCAAAGGGGCCGACGTGCGCGCGATCACCGCCTGGTCGCTCCTGGGCTCGTTCGATTGGGATAGTCTCGTCACCCAGCCTAACGAGCATTACGAACCGGGAGTCTTCGACCTTAGCGACGGCGAGGTCCGCAGCACTATTCTCACGAAGGCGATTTCCGCCCTGGCCGGAGGGGAGTGTGCTGACGATCCGGCTCTCGCTACCCGAGGCTGGTGGCGCCAGCCGAATCGTTTTCGGCGGCGCGAACAGGCAAGGGACGGCGCTGTGCTCACGTCCCTTCCTAACTAGCAATCTTGTCGGCTGCCTGAAGAATCATCTGCCAGACCGCTGACACATGCTCTTCTGTGGTGAGGATGTTTCCCAAGCCCAGACGAATGGCGCTCCGGCCATGAAGCTTCGTTTGCGTGAGATAGGTCTTCCCGGAGACGTTGAGCGTTTCCACGAGATGGGTCACAGCTGCATCTGCCTCCGCGGGCTTGGTATCTTTGAAAGTGAAACAGACAACTCCCATCGTAACCGGCGCAGCGAGCTCGAATCGGCAATCTTGCTCCACCCAGCCCGCTATAACTCTGGCTAACCGCATGTGTTCACGAATCCGCGCCGCGATTCCTTCACGTCCCAGGGCGCGCCAAACCATCCAGGCCTTCAATGCACGAAAGCGCCGGCCCAGTTGGACGCCGTAATCCATGTAGTTGATATCCGCGCCGACGGAATCGCCGCGAAGATATTCCGGGACGAGGGTGAAGACATCCCGCAGTCGCGCGATCTCCTTTACGAAGAGCACGCTGAAGTCGAAAGGAACGAAAAGCATCTTATGGGGGTTAATGACGAGCGAGTCGGCCTTAGCCCAACCTGCTTGGACCCACGCCGCCTCCGGCAAAAGCGCGAGTCCTCCGCCGTAGGCTGCGTCGATGTGCAGCCAGATTTGATGTTGTTGGCAAAGGCCGGCGATCTTCGCGACTGGATCTACGCTCGCCGTGGAAGTGGTGCCCACGGTCGCGACGACGGCGAGCGGCCGGCAGCCTTTTTGAAGATCACGCTCGATCGCCTGCCGCAGCGCGTTTGTCTCCAAGCGGTAATCCTGATCGCTGGTGACCCGCACGACGTTTTCTTCGCCTAAGCCCAGGGCGATCGCTGCCTTTTCGACTGAGCTATGCGCCTGATCGGAGGTGTAAACGCGGAAGCGGGGAAGGAGGCGTCCGGTAAGCCCCAAGCTGCGGATGGATTCTGCAGTTTGCTCGCGGGCGGCCGCGAGTGCGTGCATCGTGGAAATCGACGCGGTGTCGTAGACCACGCCTGCGAAGGTTATGGGCAGGCCCAGCCATTCGCGCAGCCAGCCAAGGATGACAGTTTCGAGTTCGGTCGCGGCGGGTGAAGTCCGCCAGGTCATCGCATTCACGTTCAGCGCGGCGCTGATCATCTCTGCGAGGATCCCGGGGGCGGTGGTGGTGGAGCCGAAATAGCCCAGGAAGCGGGGATGTCCCCAATGAACGACCCCGGGCACGATTAATTCCTGCACCTCTCGCCAAATCTCTGTGAGCGGTTCGCCTTTCTCCGGTGCGGAAGACGGGAGAGCGCGAATAATCGCGCCGGGCATGGCGGGTGGGGAGATGGCCCGGTCTTCAATATTTTCGCGATAATCGGCGATCCAGTCGGCCACTTCGTGCAGCAGCCGGCGGAATGAATCACTGGAGAGATCGCCGAGTTCCCCTAACGAGTCAGGCAACGACATCTTCCTTATTCCTGGCGGATCTGCTGCGAGGCGGCGCGGCCTCCGGCTTTCCAGGCCCGGCCGATTCCCTTCGCTAGGACGCGATCGCCGAAAGGATAGCCGCCATACCTAAGGTACCAATAAAGAGCGAGGTAAGTGCTAAGGGTTCGCTCGAAGAGCCAGAGAGGGGCAAAGAAGCAGGCCGTCAGGGGAAAGAATTCCGCGGCCCGACCTCGCGCGCGGCCGCGCACCGCGAACAAGACAGCAACAATAGCTGTCATCCCGAGATAGATGGCTGCGCCGCTGAAACCGGAGACGAATGTTGAGAGTATTAGTCCTAGGGGCAGTGCGAAAAACAAGGCCGTCTTTACGCGCAGGCCGAAATCCTCATAGGCCTGACGCGGACGTTGTTCGAGCCATTTGCGGAAGGCGGGCGGGCGCTTTCGCACAAAGAGATCGCAAGCGTAGGCGATCCGACGCCCTTCCGCCGCGAAATGCCGGATGATCTCTTCGTTATCGAAAAGGACATCGCCGTCGTAATGGCCGCTCTCGAGCATGATTTCGCGGCGAAAAGCGCAGGTGCCTGGATAGTCAGCAGCGCGCAGCGTCGCGCGGTTAATCAGCATACGGGCAGCTTCTGTTTTCCCCCACCAGGGTAATGGCCGGAGGAAATTCTGGGGGCGGACAACCTCGAACTCATCGAGTAGCCCGAGCACGGCACGGATCGCAGGGGACGTATATCGAATGTCATCATCAGCCAGGATGATTTTCGGGCAACGCGCCAAGTGCACGCCGGTGTGGACCCCGTTCACCTTATCGTTACGATAACCGAAGCGTTTATCGACTCCGCTATGCGAACAGGTCGCGCCCCAAAGGTCGGCATGCCGATCGAAAACTTCCGCGGGTGAACCATCGACGACGAGGATTTCGCAGCCGATCTGGGAGAGCATGGTGAAGTAAGCGGCTAACTTCGCCACTTCGTCATTGTCGAAGGTCGCCCGTCTAATCGGAAGGAGATAAGAGAAAGTCGGGGGCATTGCTTTAAGATCGCGCCTCCCCGACCGAAGGCGGGTCTTTACTTGGGCGATTAACCCCCCGTCACAGCTAAGGGTTTGCCCTAGGCGGAGGACAGGTTGGATCACCCAGCCACGCGGCCGGCGTTTCGCGTTTCTTTCGGGTAATGCTTGAAAAAGATTCGGCGGTGGGACACCACCTGATCGCAGACTCCGCTTTGCAGCAACAGTTCCAAGCCTTTCTCGGGGACGCAGCGTTTCCTTGTCTAGGAGCCCGCGCCGCCCTCAACGCCGATACCTGTACCATCTCGGTTTTCGAGGAATTGGGGTCCGCCGCCGCCGCCGCCGGGCTGGCTCCCGAACTGGAGAAGTTTGTGCGCTACGAGACGCGCCAAAGAAACCCTTATGCGACTTTCGTAGCTTTGTTTCGCGAACCGCGAGGGCTCTCGGAGGAAGACTTCGAGCGTCTCCTGTGGTCGCAGTTACAACAGCTTCATCAGATTGATGCGAAGAAGCATGGTTGGGACCCGGCCTCCGCTTCGGATCCGAACGATCCGCGCTTTTCATTTTCCTTTGCAGGCCAGGCTCTTTACGTCGTCGGCCTGCACGCGCAGAGCTCACGGCTGGCGCGTCGCTTTTCTTTGCCCACCTTGGTATTCAATCCGCACGAGCAGTTCGAGCGTTTACGGCAAGAAGGAAAGTGGAAACGAATGCAGACTGCGATTCGTTCCCGGGACAGGGCCTTGCAGGGCAGCGTCAATCCGATGTTAAGCGATTTCGGGGAGCGATCGGAGGCGCGGCAATATTCTGGCCGGGAGGCGAACGAGCACTGGAAGGCGCCCTTCCATCTCGCGAAAGTGGAGGAAGGAGAAACACCCCGCTGCCCGTTTGCCCATTAAAAATGACAACGCACATGCTGGCGCCGCAAACCGGCACCGCCTTTCAGTTAACTCGCGGCCAACGGCTCAGAGTGATCGATCCAGAGGGAGAACAGGTAGCCGATCTGATCGCCTTCAATGGCGCTGATCGGCAGGAGTGGCTTTCCTCTGGCCGGAGCATCGATTACGCAAACACGATCTATCTCACGAAAGGCCACGTCCTTTACTCGAACCGAAGCCAGCCGATGCTCACGATCGTCGAGGACACGGTGGGACGGCACGACTTTTTGCTCACCCCCTGTAGCCCGGAGACCTTCCAAATCATTTATCACCATGAGGAATATCATCCGAGCTGCTTCGAGAACCTCTCCCGGGGCCTGCGCCCGTTTGGCATCGCCCCTGATGCGATCCCGACGACGTTGAATCTTTTCATGAACGTGGAGGTCGACACACGCACGGGCGTTCTTTCGATCGGTCCTCCTAGATCGAAAGCCGGAGACAGTGTCACTCTTCGAGCCGAGATGGACCTGATTGTCGGGCTGACCGCTTGTTCCGCGGAGATGTCGAACAATTACAAATTCAAACCGATTGGCTACGAAATCAGTGATGGACTGCCGGGCGAGTAGGGAAGAGTCCCTGCCACCACCATCCGGCGCGTTGCTGTCGTCGCGAGGAACTTTCTTGCGCCGGCCTAAATTTGAGCGGCGCGTCCGAATATTTTTAGGCCAGCTGCCCCTCAAGGGGCGAGGAAACACGAACACCATCTTAAATCGGACACTATGGGGGAAATGAATTCCGCCCTGCCAACCATCGCCATCATCTGCCTGCTCATCGGCGCCGCTTGCGCCTTGATCATTGCGATCGATTTGCTCGCCGGGCATCCGCAGCACATGTGGATCATGAATCTGGTCTGGCCGATCACCGCGCTCTACGCCGGGCCGCTCGCGCTCTGGGGGTATTTCACCGCCGGCCGGCTCTCCACGAAAAGCGCCCTGATGGAAGCAAAAGCGCGGGGCCAAGATCCACCGGGAAAGAAGAAGCCGTTCTGGCAAATAGTGGCGCTCGGCGCGACCCACTGCGGCAGCGGCTGCACCATCGCGGACGTGGTCGGCGAATGGGCGCTTTTCTTCTTTCCCCTCACTCTCTTTGGGGTGAAGATTTTTGGCGCTTGGGCGGTCGATTATTTCCTCGCGCTCGCCTTCGGAATTTTCTTTCAGTATTTCACCATCGCGCCGATGCGCGGGCTCTCCTTCGGGAAAGGGATGATCGCGGCGGCAAAAGCGGATTTTCTTTCCCTCACCGCCTGGCAGGTCGGAATGTATGGGTGGATGGCGATCGCAACTTTTCTCCTCTTTGGCCACGAAATACCGAAAAACGACCCGCAATTCTGGTTCATGATGCAGATCGCGATGCTGGCCGGCTTCTTCACTGCCTACCCCGTGAATTGGTGGCTGCTCCGAGCTGGGATTAAGGAGAAAATGTAGCCCGTTTCGGCGGCGTTTCCTGTGCCCAAAGAAAACAAGACTCTGGATAGGCCGGAGCCACGCTGGCACGCCCTCTTGGCCCTACTGGCGGTGGGCGGCATCGATCTCGCTTTGCCCTCCTGGCTTAACTTCGCGCCGCGCTGGGTCTTGCCGAGCGTGGTGCTCCTCCTCCTGATCCCAGCGGTCCTGACTCATCGGACGCGGCGTTTCCGGTGGAACCATATTCTCGGTCTCCTTATCACCGGGGTGATCACGCTCGGTCTGATCGGTTCGCTTTGTCTGCTGGTTGATGGTCTGGCGCTGCATAAGGAAAAGGGGATGGCGCTCTTGATCTCCGGAGCCGAGCTCTGGTTGAGTAACGTCCTGGTCTTCGGCCTTTGGTATTGGCACCTGGATGGCGGCGGCCCGAATGAGCGCAAGGCGCAAGCGCAATTTGGCAGCCAGAGCTTTGTTTTCCCGCAGATGCAGGTCGAAAAATCGGAACGCCAGACCCACGGGATCACCAACGAATGGCGGCCCCATTTCATCGACTACTTGTTCATCGCGATGATGCAGAGCGCCACCTTCGGCCCCACCGACGCGCCCCTCCTGGCACGTTGGGCCAAGGCCGTAACCATGGTTCAAGTCGCCATTTCACTCGTCATCGTGGTGCTGCTGATCTCCCACGCGGTGGGCGCGATTTGAACTGCCGGGACGAAGAAAGAGAGGCCGGGCCGCGCGGTGACGGGGCGCGCCGAAGTATCCCTGCCTTGGTTTAGAGCGACGCAGGGCGGTCACGGCCGCTCGCGAATCCTTCCGCTAATCTTTCTCGTGCGAGGGATTTTCGGTATGCGGTTTCTTTCCGAGATCGCGCCAGCTCTCCTCTTCAACTTCCACGTCGTAATGTCGGGCCGCCTTCTTGATGTTTGCCCAGGCGTCGTCGCGGTCCGTGTCAGACACGTCCTTCACCTGATCGAAACGCGCGAGGGCGTTCCGGACGTGCGACGCGTCGGTCATCGGTTCCTTTTTCTGTTTGGGGAATGCATAGGCACTCTCCGGGAGTTCCTTGCGGTCTTCGGGGTCGAGTTTTCCGTGCTCGGTGTGAGCTTCCCAGGTCGCTTTAGCCATAATTTTGCTCCGTCGGTTGAGATTTCCAGTCCTCTGCGACCTTCACCGTGACTGCAACGTCGACGATCGCACAGGCCTGCGAAAGAGTTCGCATCTGGCCGGCGGGGGAGATGTATCCTGACGTGACCGCGAAGTCGCACGATCCAAGCCACGGCCACACGCGATCCTCCTGTGCGGTCATGCACCATCACTCCAGAAGATCGCAATCTCATCGGGGTGGGGCGAACAAAAAACCCGCGCCGAAGCTTGGCCCAGCGCAGATAGCGCTGTGCAACCGGCTCGCGTGGTTCGGTCGGAACCCCGCGATTCCAAGATTGCAGGTTACGACTGACCGCTCCGGAGCCGTCGCAGCAGGCTTCGCGCGTTTTTTATGGCGTAGCCATCTCGGTCGTTATTGAAATAGGCCCAAACGCGGTTCGCGCCACTCGCGTGAATCTTAGCGGCCCATTGAGCTAACTCATCGGGAGCATAATCATGGCGATACCACTGCTTGGTCCCATGAAACCGGAGATATACTTCCTCAGCGGTCTTAACCAAATCGTCTGGCAGCCTCGGCCCGCTGCACGAACAAAAGATCGTGCCGCTCGCCCGGAAAGCAGTAAAGACGCGCTCGTTCCACCAACTGCGATGGCGGAATTCGACGACATTACGGCGCGCCGGATCGAGCTGTGAGAGAATCCGGTCCAGGCGAGCGCGGCTATAGTGATAGCTAGGCGGGAGTTGGAAGAGGAAACAGCCCATCCGAGGTCCGAGCAGATCAGCAATGTAACTGAAGTCACGCACCAGAGTCTTTGTGCCTGCGAACCGTTTTACGTGAGTGATCAGCTCGCAGACCTTTACCGTATAGACAAACTTCCGGCGACCTGCCTGTCTTAGCCAGGCGCGGACTGCGCCGAGGGTGGGCCAGGAGTAAAACGGAGCGTTTAATTCAACCGTCTTGAAGCGATCGGCGTAGTGAGCGAACCAATCGCGGGTGGGCAGGTTTTCCGGATAAAACCCACCGCGCCAGTGCCAGTAAAACCAGCCCGAACAGCCCACGTTGAATTCAGGCAGAGAAATCGCCGCTGAAGGCCGATTGATTTCGTCTTCGGGAGCCAGCCGGGCGGCATGCATCTGGGCTGCGCGACCGGCGTTTTCGGCCCGTTGTTTGAGCCTGCGCGCGGCGCGCCGGGCTTGGCGTTCCTCTTTTGTGGCGGCAGTCAAAAGCTAGATTCGTTAGGCGAGTCCTTGAGCTGGCCGTGGATCATTGACATGGATACGATTCGCTGGTGCCCGCTGGTTTCGCGATCAGGGTAGAGCCTGATTCTCAAGGCCGGTCAATCGCAGGCAGAGTCGCCGCGTGACTTACAATTTCAAACGCGCAGAGTTGGGGGATACCCCTTTTACCGAAGGGGCGAGAAGCGCGCTGGCTCGCGTGAGAGGCGAACGCTAGAATAAAAAATGCCCCAATCGAATGAGCCGCCCCCGCTTTCCCCACCGGTCGAACTGGAGCGCTTAGGCGAATCGACCGATTCCGAGCGCGCGGATTTGGAAGACGAAGTCGATGATGGGGCGCCGGGGCGCGGATATCACACCCTGCCCGTGGTCGGCCTTGGCGGCTCGGCGGGCGCGCTGGGGTCGATGCAGCGATTTTTTGAAAATGTCGACGCGCATTCGGGCGCGGCGTATGTGGTGATCCTGCACCTTTCGCCGGATCACGAAAGTCTTGCGGCAGAGATCCTGCAACGTTCCACGCCTCTGCCGGTGATGCAGGTCACGGTGCCGGTGAAGGTGGAAGCCGATCACGTCTATGTGATCCCGCCGGGCAAGAATCTCTCGATGGCTGACGGAAAATTATGCCTCGCTGAGATCCAGCAGGCCCGGGGACGGCGGGTGACGGTCGATCTCTTCTTTCGCACGCTCGCCGATACGCACGGGCCGAAGGCGACGGCAATCGTCCTGTCGGGCGCGGATGGCGACGGTGCGAATGGGATTAAGCGGATCAAAGAGCGCGGCGGCCTAACCGTGGCGCAGGATCCGACAGAGGCCGAGCACGATTCCATGCCGCGGGCGGCGATTGCCACGGGGATGGTCGATTGGGTGCTGCCGGTCGAGGAAATGCCGGCCCGGCTGGCGGCATTTCGCGCCAGTGAAGCGCGGCTCAAACTGCCGCCGGAAAAGGATGCACCCGCTGCTCCCCAAGAGCAGCAGGACGTGCAGGATGAGGCGGCCCTGCGCGAGGTGTTGACCTTTCTGCGGATGCGGATGGGGCACGATTTTTCCTACTACAAGCGCCACCGTCCTGCGGCGAGTCGCCCGGCGGATGCAGGTAAACAACACCGAGACGCTGCCGCTTTACCTCGATTTCCTCCGCACTCATGCCGGTGAAGCGGGTGCGCTTTTGCAGGATTTGCTCATCTCGGTGACAAACTTTTTCCGCGACCGCGAGACCTTCCAGGCGCTGGAGGCGCATGTGCCGGCGCTCTTCCAGGACAAGCGACCGGAAGACGAAGTGCGCGTGTGGGTGGCGGCGTGTGCGACGGGCGAGGAGGCCTACTCGATCGCGATGCTCCTGCTCGAATATGCAGGTACGCTGGAGGCGCCGCCGCGGATTCAAATTTTCGCCTCCGACATAGATTCTGTCTCCATTGCCTCGGCGCGCGAAGCGCTCTATCCCGAGACCATCGTCGCGGATGTCAGTGAGGAGCGCCTGCGCCGTTTTTTTCAAAAGGATCATCACGGCTTTCGCGTGCGGCGCGAGGTGCGCGAATTGGTGCTATTTGCCCTGCACGATGTGCTGAAGGAGGCGCCCTTCTCGCGGCTCGACCTCATTTCGTGCCGCAATCTGCTGATCTATCTGAACCGCAAGGCGCAGGCGCGCGCGTTTGAGATTTTCCACTTCGCGCTGCGCCCGGAAGGCCGGCTCTGCCTCAGCGCCTCAGAATCGGCGGACGACGTGAGCATCATTTTTTCTCCGCTCGACCGGAAGCATCGCATCTATGTGCGCCGCTCGGTGCAGCAGCCGATCGTCCCCGTTTTGCCCGGCTCGCACGCGCGCGAACAGGCCCAGCAGCGATCCATGCTCCGGGCCAAAAAAGCAGCGTCACCGGGCGAGAAGGTCACGCCCGGGCCTGCCGACACGCCTGCGCTGGAGACGCTCGGGAGGCCGTGGAGCGAAGTGCATTTCCGGCTCATCGAGCGGCTCGGTCCGCCGTCGTTGCTGGTCGATGCGAATCACGAAATCCTGCACCTCTCGGAAAGCGTGAGCCGCTTTTTGCAATTCGCCGGCGAACCCACGATGAACCTTCTGCGGGTGGTGCATCCGATGTTGCGTCCGGAATTGCGCGCGGCGCTTTTTCAGGCCGGCCAAACCGGAACGCCGGTGGATTTGCGCGGGATCATGGTCGATTTCAGTGGCGAGCGGCGCGCGGTGGATGTGGGCGTGCGACCCGCGCACGATTTGGCGCCGGGCTGTCTGCTCGTGGTCTTCCGCGAACGCGCGGAAGCCGATGCGGGCGAGAAGCCGCCAGGAGAAGCGCTCGCGGCGCAGGGACAAGCGGCGGTGCTTCAGCAGATCGAGGCGGAACTCGATCTCACCAAGCAGCAACTGCGGGAAAATCTCGAGCAGAGCGAAGCGCAAAGCGAAGAGATGAAGGCGAGCAACGAAGAGTTGCAGGCCATGAACGAAGAGCTGCGCTCGGCCAGTGAAGAGCTGGAGACGGGCCGCGAGGAAATGCAATCCGTCAATGAAGAACTGAGCACGGTAAACCTCGAATTGAAGCTCAAAGTCGAGGAATTGAGCCGCTCGAACAGCGACCTGCAAAATCTGATGGCCTCGACGAATATCGCCACGGTTTTTCTCGATCGTCAGCTCTGTGTCCAGCGCTTCACCCCGCCCGCGCTCACCCTTTTCAATCTCATCGCGACCGATGTCGGGCGGCCGCTCTCGGATCTCACGCATCATCTGGCCTATCCCGAAATCACCGCCGATGCGGAACGCGTGCTCGAGCGGCTGGAGGTGGCGGAGCGTGAAGTGCGGCACGCGGACGGGCACTGGTTTCTCGCCCGGATACTGCCTTACCGGACGGCGGACGACCACATCGATGGCGTTGTGCTGACCTTTGTCGATATCACCCGGCGGCGCGCCGCGGAGGCGGCCGAGCGTGAAGCGGATGCGCGAGCGCGGGCGTTGATCGCCAATCTTCCCGGCGGCGCGGCCTTTGTCGTGGATCGCGAACTTCGTTACGTGCTGGCGGAAGGCGAGGCGCTCGGCCTGGTTGGGATGAAATCCGAGGATCTGGTCGGGCGCACCATCTTCGAGGCGCCAGATCCGGAGTTTGCCGAGTACTACGAACCTTTTTTTCAGCGCGGACTGGCCGGCGAATCCTTCACCCACGAACACGAAACCCGTGGGCGCTGCTTCCTCACCCGCGGCGTGCCCTTGCGCGACCCGAGCGGCAAGGTCACTTCGGTGCTCGCAGTTTCCTACGATATCGACGACCGCAAACGAGCCGAAAAGGCGGTGCGGACCAGCGAGGAACGGCTCCGCCTGATGATCGAGAACGCGCACGACTACGCGATTTTTTCGATCGATCTCGATCGTCGCGTCACGAGCTGGAATCCCGGGGCGGAGCGGCTCCTCGGCTTCGGCGAAAAGGAAGTCATCGGCACCTCTGCCGATGTCATTTTCACCCCGGAAGATCGCGCCGCCGGCGCCCCTGAGCACGAAATCAACACCGCGCGCGAACAGGGCCGCGCCAGCGACGACCGCTGGCATGAGCGCAAGGATGGCTCACGCTTTTTCGCCACGGGCGCCATGATGGCGATGCGCGACAGCCGTGGAGAAATCGTCGGCTACGTGAAAATCCTCCGGGACCAAACCGAGATGCGGCAGGCGCAGGACGAGCTGGAAAAAGGCCGTGCCGAGCTTTGGGAGGCGCTCCAGGAAAACGAAAAAGCGCGGGAGGAGGTGGTGGCAGCAAGCCGGGCGAAGGACCGTTTCCTCGCCATCCTCTCTCATGAACTGCGCACCCCTCTGAATCCCGTCCTGATGGCCACGCATATCATGGAGCAGGGGAATGATGATCCCGAAACGAAGCTTGAAATCATCGACATGATCCGGCGCAACATCGGCATCGAAGTCCAGCTGATCGACGATTTGCTCGACGTGACGCGGATCGGAAGCGGCAAATTGGCGATCACGCATGAGCCGATGAATGTGCACGAAGCGGTGCAGCGCGCCGTGGAAGTAACCGGCGGTGAAATCCACGCCAAGGAATTGCGGCTGACCGTTTCGCTCGAGGCGGAACGCCACGGATTGCTCGGCGATTTCACCCGGCTTCAACAGGCAGTCTGGAACCTTCTGCGCAACGCCGCGAAGTTCACTCCGAAACACGGAGCAATTCGCGTGACCTCACGCAATGAAGGCGATCGCATTCTCATTTCCGTCGCGGACACCGGCATCGGGATCGAGGAGCCCGGCTTGCAGAAAGTGTTCGATGCTTTTGCGCAAGGGGGCTCCGAAATCACACGGGAATATGGTGGCTTGGGGCTTGGTCTGGCGATTGCGAACGCTGTGGTCGAAGCTCACGGCGGCCGCATCGCGGCGGAGAGTGAGGGGCGCGGCAAGGGGGCGACTTTCACCGTCGAGCTGCCGCTGCCAATCGGAGAAAACGATGCGAACAAAACCGCGCCGGGGAGCGGATCGACCAAACCGTGAGGCGTTCCTGCGGCGATAGAAAGTAAGAATGAAACCTCCCCGACCGCTGCGCATCTTGATTGTCGAGAATCATGCGGATACGCGCAGATTTCTGGCGATGTATCTTGAGGGCGCGGGCCATTCTGTGACGACGGCGGCGACCATGCAGGAAACGCTCGATGAGGCGCCCGGCAGCGACTGCGAAGTGTTCATTTCCGACATCGGCCTGCCGGATGGCGATGGCTGGGAGCTGTTGCGGCGGGTCCGTTTTTCCCATCCCATCTACGCCATCGCGATGAGCGGATACGGCATGGATAAAGATCGGGAAAAAAGCCAGGCGGCGGGCTATCGGGATCACCTGCTGAAACCGGTGGACGTGGTGCGATTGAACACGCTCCTGGCGGAGGCAAGCGCCGAACTCTCGGCCCAGCCGTCCGCATGACCTACTCACGAAGAGTGCTTGGCTGGAGCTTGATGGAGCGTACAGAGTTGCATCGCAGAAGCGACACCGATGGAATTACCAGAACTTTCAAACTTGGCAGGCGACGAAGACCGGCGACAGATCGCTCAGATGCTGCACGATGGGCCTTGCCAGGTGTTTAGCGGCGCGCAGTTGCTGGCCGAGGTTCTTTTGCGTGACGCCGAGGCTGGGATCGTCGGAGACCCCGCGCTTCATCGAGAGCTGGCGGCTGGCATCAAAGCAGGCGTGAACGAACTGCACCAAGTCATGGTGGAATTACGCTCTGGTAAACGCCAGGCTGGGAAAGCCAATTCACCGCCTCAGAAGCCAAATCAGCGGTAGCTAAGATCGCTCCGCCGACGATGGTGTCGGATGCCTGCGACGAAGACTCCTACGACCGCAGGGTCCGCCAAGGAAGCGCCGGTGGCGGAGTTGCGGAAGCGCATTTTTGTGCTGGAGGATCATCGCATGATGAGGCAGGGACTGCGCATCTTCATCAATCAGGAAACGGATTTCGAAATGTGCGGCGAAGCCGACAACGGCACGGACGCTCTCCCACGCATCATGGAGTTGCGGCCGGATGCGATCATTTTAGACATTTCATTGCCGGGGATGAACGGCATCGAATTTCTTAAGAATCTCAAGGCGCAACTGCCAGAGATCGTCGCTGTCGTGGTTTCGATGCACGACGAAAGCGTTTACGCCGAGCGGGCGTTGCGCGCAGGAGCGCACGGGTATGTGATGAAAAAGGAAGCCGTGGAGGAGATCATCGTGGCGCTGCGGCGCGCCTTCGCCGGTGAGTACCACGTGAGTAAGAGCGTGACGGGCGCGATTTTTAATAAAGCACTCAAAGCCGGTGGCGATGGTAAATCCGCCTCCATCGCTCCGACCGCGCTGCTCAGCGATCGCGAGCTGGAGGTTTTCGAACTTCTTGGGCGAGGAAAGTCCACTCGCCAGGTCGCCGAGGCTCTCCGCTTGAGCGGCAAAACGGTGGAAACCCACCGCGCCCACATCAAAGAAAAATGCGGGTTTACTTCTAATCCTGAAATGATTCAGCATGCCACGATCTGGATCCAACACGCGGATGGTTGCTAGAAGCGCTCCCTAAAACGACCAGCCGTTAAAGGGACGCTTAGGATTCGCGAACGACCTTGGTCGCGATTTTATCATCGCGCAGGCGATGAATCTGCCGTGATGCAGTTTGGCGCCCTCGATCTCATCGCGAATTCGAGGCACAAGCCCGTCCTTCACTTTGGCCGCGTAGAGCAACCCGTGAAGACGGTGCTTCCTAGCTGTCGCCCTTCGCGTGCGCCAACGACACTTTTTCGATCAATGCATTGAGCGGCTCTTTCCCCTCCGCCACGCCGGCGAGAAGCTCGTTGGCCAGCTTTTCCTGATTCAGGATCGAAGTGAGAACCGCTAATTCGTGCGTCCAATCATTCTCCTTCGCTGTGTCGCAGAGCGGCGTGTAGGCGCTGATCTCAAACTGCTCGATCTTTCGGCCCGCGGCGATGATCGCGGCGTCGCGCTCTGCCGGGTCGAGGATGTTCTTGATCACCTCGATTTCTCCTTCCCTGAGCAGATCGGCGATCGGCTGGCAGGTCTTATCCGGTAACTCTTTGTTGGATGACACGGCCAGCGCTTCGAGGCTTTTGGCATGCCCCTTCGTCTCCTCGAGATGAAGGCCAAGCAGCGTTTTTAAATCCTCGGATTTCGCCGCCAGGATCAGGAGCGGGAGCGCGTGCGTGAGGCGCTTCTCGCCATCGTGCATCTCGCCAAGCTTCTCCAGAAAACCCTGCGACACCGGGATTCGAGGCGAGCCGGTGCTCGTGGTCTGGTTGGCTTTGGTCGTGTGGCTTTCGCTATCGGAGCCCTTCGTAATCGCTCCGATCTCGGCATTCGTCTTTGCCGGCGGTTGGCCGCCTTCGCTGGGAAAGCTCTGCGGCGGCTGCGCGTCGCTGGTTTTTTCTACGGTCTCTCTTTTCATATTGTTGCCCTCTAGAAGGAGTATCGCGCTCGGACTGCGAAACGGTTTTAGGAAAATGACCGAGATTGCGCTCCAGCCGCGCGCGGGAATCGTCTGACTCAACGAATCCCTGCGGGCGCGAGTTTCTCGCGGAGAATATTACGGGCGCGGTAAAGACGTGTCTCGATCGCTTTGACGCTGCAACCGAGCACGCCCGCTATTTCCTGATGCGAAAGGTCTTCATATTCAAACAACAGGATCGCGCTCTTCAGGCCACGGGGGAGAGCGTGAATATGCTTACGAACGGCCTCGGCGCGTTCGCGCTGTTCAGCCGCCTCCGCGGGTGAGACCGTGCGATCTGCGGTCGCTCGTTCCGCAAGGTCGCTGTCGTCTGTTTCGGCTGTCAGGGGAACGGTCGGATGGCGAGTCTGCCAGCGGAAGAAGTTCCGGCACAGATTGCTCGCAATCGTGAAGAGCCAGGTGGAAAATTTGGCCGAAGCTTTGTAACGATGTCGGCTTTCGAAAACGCGCACGAAAGTTTCTTGCGCCAGATCAAGCGCCTCGGTTTCGTTGCCGATGTAGCGGTAGATGAAGTTGACGAGCGGCTGTTGCCAGCGCGTCATCAAGGCGTTGAGCGCAAGGTCGTCGCCACCTTGCAACCGCAGCATCAGTTCGGTGTCGTTAGGCGATGAGTCTTCCACGGTCACTGTTTGATGTTTACGGTTACGGCCTTTTCCTCCTTGCCCTTCGGTCCGTCGTAACCGAGGCGCCCAATCCATTCGCCTTGCATGCCGGGTCGGATCGTCCCGGTATAAGTGCCGGGCTGTTCGCCCTTCTGCAGAACGGCCTGAGCCTGCATGTTCATCCCTGGCATGGTCATGGTGAGGTTGAAGCTCACCGCGCCCGCATCGACCATCTTGCCGGTGGCGGCGTCCTTCACTTCCACTCGAACAGGATTTTCGCCCACGCCAAGCTGCGGCTTGTTGCTTAAGACATCGATTTTGAAATCGCCCACCTGCTCGCTCAAAACGGGAGTCGTTAGGCTCTGACGGCCGATGCCGGAATGAGTCCACAAAAGCCAACCGCCAAATAACAGCAGGCAAACTGCCGCGAGCGCAAGCCAGACCCGCCATCTTGGCCGCCTGGGCTTGATCACTTCGGGCGCTTCGTCTTTTTCCACTTCGCGGCTGCGCCAGAGGAAATAGATCGCGGGGATAATGAGCAGCGTGAGGATGGTGGAGCTGACCATCCCGCCGACCATCGGCGCGGCGATGCGTTTCATGGTGTCGGCGCCGGTGCCGTGACTCCACATGATGGGAAGCAAACCCGCAATGATGGCGGCGACGGTCATCATCTTCGGCCGAACGCGTTGCACCGCGCCAAACATGACTGCGTCGTAGAGGTCGCTCGCTTTCGGTTTCGCCGTTCGTAGCTTTAGATTCTCCCAGGCTTCGTCGAGATAGACGATCATGACGACCCCGGTCTCGGCGGCGACGCCGGCCAGCGCGATAAAGCCAACCGCGACCGCGGCACTGTAATTGTAGCCTAACAAATAAAGGAGCCAGACTCCGCCGACGAGCGCAAAGGGAACGCTCAGCATGACGATGACCGATTCGGTGACATTGCGGAAATTGAGATAGAGGAGCAGGAAAATAAGCAGGAGCGTGATCGGGACTGCGATGCGGAGATTCTCGCGAGCCTTGAGCAAATACTGATACTGGCCGCCCCATTGAATGTAATAACCGGGCGGTAGCTTGATCTGGTCCGCGATCAGCTTCTTCGCGTTCTCGACATAAGTGCCGAGGTCGATTCCAGCGGCATCGACAAAGACGAAACCGGCGAGGACGCCGTTCTCATCGCGAATGGAGGGCGGTCCAGTGCTCAATCCAATGTCCGCCAATTGTTCGAGCGGAATCTGCGCGCCGCTCGGAGTAGCCACGAGCACGCGACGGAGCGCGGGAAGATCGGTGCGGAAATCGCGCGCATACCGGACATTGATTGGGAAGCGCTCGCGACCTTCCACCGTGGTAGAGATGTTTTTCCCACCGATCGCGCTTTCGATCACCTCTTCAACATCGCCGACGCGCAAGCCATAGCGCGCGATCGCGTCTCTTTTAATTTTGAAATCGACGTAATAGCCGCCGGTCACGCGCTCCGCGAAGGCGGACGCGGTGTGCGGAGCGTTCTTCAGCAGGCTTTCGATTTGCGTGCCGATCTCCTCGATCTTCGCCAGGTCGGTGCCGAGCACCTTGATCCCGATCTGGCTGCGAATGCCGGTGGCCATCATTTCTATGCGAGTCTGGATCGGCATCCACCAGATCGCCGGCATGCCGGGAAATGGAAGGCGTGCGCTAAGTTCCTGCTTGATCTTGTCGAACGTCATCCCGGGCCGCCATTGGCTTTCGGGCTTCAGCGTTACGACCGTTTCGACCATCGAGAGTGGCGCCGGATCGGTCGGCGTGCGGGCGCGACCGACCTTCCCGTAAACGCGTTCGACTTCCGGGAACTTCGCGATGATCGCATCCTGCTTCTGGAGGATTTTCTTCGCCTCGCTGATCGCGATACCCGGCACCGCCGTCGGCATGTAAAGGAGCGAGCCTTCGTTCAGCGGCGGCATAAATTCAGAACCGATCCGCGTATGCGGAAACCAGGTCAGCGCGAGCACGACCGCCGCGATGAGAAGTGTCGTCCAGCGGTAGCGCAGGACCAGCCTAACGAGTGGCTGGTAAATCCAGACGAGGAAGCGATTGATCGGATTCTTCGACTCCTTCGGGATCTTTCCCCGGATGAACCAGAGCATCAGGATCGGCGCCAGCGTGACCGAGAGTAAGGCGGCGAAAAACATGGAAAACGTTTTCGTGTAGGCGAGCGGCTTGAAGAGCCGTCCGGATTGCGCTTGCAGGGAAAAGACCGGCAGGAAAGAGACCGTGATGATGAGGAGGGAGAAGAAGAGCGGACGGCCCACCTGCTGCGCCGCCTTGATGATGACCTGTGTCCGGCTGAGATCGACGACTTCGCGTTCCTCGGCCAAGAGCGCGGCCTCCCCTTCCTCTGCGCGCCTGGTGCGGGCGTGTTCCCAGCGCTCCAGCCATTTGTGGGCGTTCTCAACCATGACGATGGCCGCATCGACCATCGCGCCGATCGCGATCGCGATTCCGCCCAACGACATGATGTTCGACGACAAGCCGAGCGCATCCATCGGAATGAAAGCGAGCAGGATGGCGATCGGCAGCGTCAGGATCGCGACCAGCGCACTGCGGAAATGGAAGAGAAAGAGCAGGCAGATCAGACTAACGATGATGCTTTCTTCGAGCAGCTTGCCCCGCAGCGTCGCAATCGCGCGATGGATCAGATCCGAGCGGTCGTAGCCGGTGACGATGCGCACCCCGGGCGGGAGCGATGATTTGAAATCGGCCAGCTTTTTCTTCACCGCGTCGATCGTTTTGAGCGCGTTCTCGCCGTAGCGCATCACGACGATGCCACCGACGGCTTCGCCTTTGCCATCGAGGTCGAGCAGACCGCGTCGAATATCGGGACCACGATGGACGTTGCCGATGTCTTTGACCGTGATCGGAACGCCGTTCTCGCCCATCCCGACGACGACCTTCTCGATGTCGGCAAGGCTTCCGATATAACCCTCGCCCCGCACCATGTATTCGGTTTCGCCGAACTCAATCACGCGCCCGCCGACGTCATTGTTCGATTCGCGGATCGCTTCGATGACCTTGTTGATCGGAATGTGAAAGGCGAGCAGCTTGTTCGGATCGACATCCACCTGATACTGGTTGACGTAGCCGCCTAACGAGGCCACTTCAGCGACGCCCGGCGTGTTCTGCAAGTAGTAGCGCAGCGTCCAGTCCTGAAAGGAACGCAGTTCGGCCAGGCTGTGTTTTCCCGAATCATCGACGAGCGCGTATTCGTAAACCCAGCCGACCCCGGTGGCGTCCGGACCGAGGACCGGGTTGACGTTGTCCGGCAACTGATTGCGAACCTGATTGAGATATTCGAGGACGCGCGACCGCGCCCAATAGATATCGGTGCCGTCCTCGAAGATCACGCTAACGAATGAAAGACCAAAGAAGCTCTGGCCGCGTGCGTACTTAACCTTTGGCGCTGCGGCCAGGGTGCTGACGATCGGGTAAGTGACCTGATCCTCGACAATCGTCGGCGCGCGTCCCGGCCACTCGGTGAAGACGATGACCTGCACGTCGGAGAGATCGGGAATAGCGTCGAGCGGAATATTGCGCACGGCAAAGATCCCCGCGCCGATGGCAAAGAAGAGAGCGATCAGAACCAGGAACCGGTTCTTAGCGCACCAGGCGATGATGGCGTTGATCATGATCTATTGGTCGCCCGAACGGAGTGAGGGGCCTCATGAGCAACGCGCGGCATTGCTGCAACGGCTGATGTCGAGAAATATTTGAGATCTCCTTCGCTACGCTCAGGGTAACAGGGCAAGATCGCCGCGATAGCTTGCTCACTTGGGCCGCGCGAAAGGCGACGACGATGAAAATTGAATACACCGACCGATCTTTGAAGGATTTGCGACTGATTCCGGCCCGTTTCGCCGGTCAGATCCTGCGCAAGATTCAACGTTTGGAAGGTGGCTTGCAGGGCGACATCAAGCGGCTCCAGGAGTTTGACATCGGCTACCGCTTGCGCGCTGGAGATTATCGCGTCCTCTTTGACATTGAGGGAGAAACCATCGTGATACAAAAGATCAAGCATCGGAAGAAAGCGTATGATCAAGATTGAAAAAAGAGCTGCCCTGGCTCCTGCCCGAAAGGCGGTGGGAAAGCAGATCGCGCAACTACGCCAGGAGATCGAAGAGCTAAGTGATTACCTTGACCTGCTGGAAGCTCGTGCCGCCAACGCCGGCAAACGCCGCTACACCACCGCACAGGTACGCAAGGAAATCGGCTTGGCCTAGAGATCGAAAGCTTCATCGCTGTCATTATCTTCCGGCCATGGCGTGAGGCTCTTCCCCGGCGGCGGCTTTGAGCTGGCTCTCGCTGTCGAGCAGGAAATTGCCATCCACGACCACCTGCTCGTTGCCTTCGAGTCCTTTCGAGACGACGACACGATCGCCACTCTTGGGGCCGAGTTCGATCTCCTTGGGCGCAAAGACACCTTTCTCCGCCTGCACAAAGACGTACTGCCGTTTTCCAGTGTCGAAGACGGCGCTTACCGGAATCGTAAGCTGATCGCCCAAAGCGGACTTCACGGTGACATTGGCATACATCCCGGGCTTGAGCAGCTCGTCGGGATTCTGCAAAACCAGACGCACTTTGGCGGTGCGGGTTTTGTTTTGCAGATAGGGATAGATGAAAGCGACTTCGCCTTCGAAAGTCTTATCGGGATAGGCATCGACAGTGATGTCCGCTTTCTGTCTGACCTTAATCAGCGAGAGCTCATATTCGTAGACCTCGGCATCGAGCCAGACCTCGGAAAGATCGGCAATACGATAGAGGAGCATTCCGGAGTTGATCATCTGGCCGGGAAGCACGTTTTTTTCCACGACGACACCCGTCATTGGTGCAGTGAGTTCCAGTGTGTCTTTGGCCGTGCCCGACTGCTCCAGGGCTTTGATTTGTGCTTCGCTGATGTCCCAAAGCTGAAGCCGCTTTCGCGCTGACCGGAGCAGCGATGTCTCGGCGTTTTGGTTGGCCGCCGAAAATCTTTTCATCTCTGCACTTAGCCCCGAAGCCTTGGCGGAGCCGTGCGTTGTTTGATAGGCGAGCAGGTATTCCTGTTGCGCGGAATAAAGGTCGGGACTGTAGAGCGCCATCAAGGGGTCACCGGCCTTCACCGGCTGACCCGGTTTATCGACGTAGAGTTTCTGAACCCAACCCATCACCTTGCTGTTAAGGTCGGCGACTTTCGTCTCGTCATAAGTGATGGAGCCGACCGCGCGGATGGTCTTGGCCGCTTCCGTCCGTTCCACCGGTGCGACCCGGATGTTGATGAGCTGTTCCTGCACATCGCTCAACTGCACCGCGGCGCGACCGGGAATTCCTTTGGCTTTCACCTGCTTGACCGGCTGCAGTTCCATTCCGCAAATCGGACAATTCCCCGGACGATCCGAAACCACGTTCGGGTGCATCGAGCATTGGTAGAGTTGTTTTCCGCTAGGTGACTTGCCGCTCGCATTCGCCGTCATTTCTGTCGACGGCTGCTCGCTTTTTTTGGAGCAACCAGCGCCAAGAATAGCGACAGCCGCGAGGAGTGTTATCAGCTTCTTCATTTGGATTCGCCGCCTTTCCATTTTGTGATTTGCGAGAGGTCCACACCGACGGCGCGTTCGAGTTGCGCCATGGCGCGAGCGACATCGGCCTCACTCATCACTTCGCCGAGACGCAAGGCGAGGAGCGCGCGTTCGCTGTCGAGCAAGTCGATGAAATTGCTTTTTGCCGATTCGTAGCCGGCGCGCGTGGCCTCGAAACTCTGCTCGGCCTGCGGGACCAAGGTTTGCCGGTAGAGCAGGAGTTGGTCGCGCGACAATTGCGCGCGGAACCAGGCCGACTGCACATCGGCCTGCACGCTGTTGCGCATGTCGCTAGCAGTGGCGCGGCTTTGTTCGAGACGCTTTCTCGCTTCGCGCTCCTCGGCGTTGAGTTTCCCGAACCAGATCGGAACATTCACGCTCACCGAGGCAACAACAGCGTCGTGTCCGTTGTCAGGTGGATCTGAGAAAATGTTGCGATTCACCTGCGTGTAATCGACGCCGAAGGTGAAGTCCGGCAGCCGATCCATCCGGGCGAGCGAAAGTCCGATACGGTCGCGATCGATCGCTATCCCGGCCTGCTGCAATTCCTGGCGATACTGCAAAGCAACCGCCATCGCGCGCGGACGATCGGGCAGAGAGGGCGTGGTCAACTCCGACGCCATTTCAAATCGCGTGTTTTGGGGTTCGCTCCGTAATGCGTTCAATCGCGCGAGCGCGACCTCCCGTTGTTGGCTGAGATCGAGCAGCCGTTTTTGAATATCGGAAGTTGTTAACTGCGCTCTCAGCACGTCGGGCTGTCCTGTCTTGCCCGCTTCGTAGCGCGCCTGACTGGTCTTGGTCACGGTCCCGAGGAGCGATAACTCGGAATTCAAAATGTCACGGGAACGATCGACTTGATAGAGATCGTAGTAAGCAGTCTTGGTCCTTAGAATCAGCTCACGCGCGAGGGTCTGATATTCCCACGCCGCGATGACTGCTTCCTGGCCAGCTTTTTTCGAGGCGAGTGAGAGTTTTCCGGGAAACGGAATCTTCTGTGACGCACCGACTTTTTGATTCTGCGCGCCGACGCGGGTCTCGACATTGTCAAAGAAGTATCCGTAGCTCAGCATCGGATCAGGCAGCGATCCCGCGATTTTCGGACGCTCCCGCAGCGCTTCCCATTTATAGCGGGCGGCGGTGAGCGCAGGATTCTTTCGCAAGACCTCGCGCACCAGCCGGTCGAGCGGCTCCGCGTGAAGCGATGTTGTGATGAGTAAGGCTAGAGAAAGTAAAACGACGGATTTCATGGATTCAGGTGAATGGATGGGACTTCGAGAAGTCCGACTTGAAAATGCCGGGAAAACGGCACACTGCGCCTGTCAGCGCCCCTGAAATCAGATGAGATAAATGCAGCTCGCAGCGAGTGGTGGAAGCGCGTGCCGCTGCCAGTGGAGCGACGCGGACGGTCCTCGATCGAGCCGGAAAGGAAACGCCGATCCGAAGGGGAAATGGGCAGTCGGAGCGACCGCTGCTTGCGGTCCTGTCCGGTTGTCCGAATGGAGGATTGTCTGAACCGGCTGCGCCGGACTCGTTTGCGGAGAGCAACATTTCATCGCAGCACAGCAGGCGCCGTGGCACTTCATGACCGGTGAGCCCGTTTCACCCGGCATCGCGCAGGGAGCGGCGCGCAACGCGAGGGGCGCAGAGAAAAGAGAGAGCCAGATCAGAATGGCTGCGAGACGCATCATGGCCTAATGAGTATCTCCAAATGACGCAGCCGGCGAGACGGCCATATTCGAGGGCAAGCCCGCCTGCATCAACCGCGGCTTCATCATCGCCAGATAACGCCGGCTGCTCTCTGGCTTCATCTCTGCGCTGACCGCGTAGATATGAGCGAGCATCGCCTGCCGGCATTCCTGTCGAGCGGCGCTAGCTTGCTGGAGCGCGCTGTCGATTTCCGGCGTCACTCTCTGATTACTCCCGATAAGGGTATTTAGCTTGGAATTGGTGGCTGCAATTTTTCGGCACATGAGATCGCACCTGGGGCGATAGGTCTCATGCAAAGCCTTGATTCGGGCGAACTGGACGTCGTTCAAAGCGAATTCCTGGCGCAGCCATTCCATCTCGCCTTCCGGTTTATTCATCATCGCCTGGACCGGCTGCGTGGCACAATAGAAGTAGAGACAGTAGGCGAAGGCCGAGCCGAGCACCGCGACGAGTAAAGTGAGCGCCCCTTTTTTCATGGCGATTGAACAGGATTCCCGACCGGAGTGACGGAACTTACGTAACGTGCTTCCAGCGTCCGCCAAGTCCGGGCATTCGCATGTGCGGCCGTCAGATGGGCCACACCCAAGCTCAGGGCGACGCTAACCGCGATCAGGGCGGTTGCGTATTGGGGCTTCCCAAGTTCAATCCAGAGCCCTTCCCGCAACCAGTTCCAAACCGACCGCGGCTGCGTTTCCTGTCGGGCCGCGATGTGTTGCCAGACCTCTGCCTGGAAGCTGGGTGGGATCGGCACATGCGCCTGCCATGCCTGCAACTCCGCGCTTAATTCATCTGGTTCCCGATTTGTCATTGCTCAGCGTCCGATTCTCCTGCTTCCAAGCAATGAAACACCGCCGCCGCAGAAAACCCTCAGAGTTTTCAAGGCGAATCGCAACGCGGCGACGGCCGCCCCAACGGATCAAGTCGCCCAATCCATCCCCGGAACGGGCCGCATCACAGCTTCGGGCGTTCGGCAAAACGGACTCGGCGTTGGACTTTCTGCGCCGGCAGCCGATTTCCCGGCGTTGGGCCTCGATGATCTCACCAGCCGTTTGCGCACGCGCGGATCAGTAATGCGGGCGCGTTCACTGGTCAGGATCGCAATCGAAGACCCAGTGTTCGTTCCGGGCCTGGTAAACATCCCGAGCAGGGAGAGTTATTCATAATGAGAGTCGATGCCGCCGGGAGATGACTGGCAGCGACACGTCCTCTCATCGCAGCCGCAACCGGCAGCGGGCGGGTCGAATTGCTTTTCGTTAGGCGAAGGCGCGGCTCAAAATCGGACCGTGATCGCCCCGCTCAGGCGATAATCCGGCACCACCTGGAGCGCAGTGTTATCGATCAGCACCGGGAGCTCGACCGCCACTTCCGCGCTCACCTTGCCTAACGACGCCACCAGCCGCGGCCCCACCGAAACAGAAGTAATGCCGGTATCCTCCGCTGCCTCGCCGCGGAAGCGATCGACATCCTTATGCTCGCCGGAGACCACCGCCTGCAGCCCGACCAGCGCGCGGGGCGTGCGCAGGAAGTAGTAGCCCGGCCCGCCGCTCCAGGAGAGATCGTTTGCAAAGTGGTATTGATGCAGGCCATCGCCGCGCAGGGTGAATTGCACCTCCTGCTGGAAGAAGAAATTCCGATAGCGGAGCGAGAGCTGCCCGCCAAAGACTCCGTCATAGCTACCCGTGCCAAGGGTTAAGTCGTGGCCGTGGATGCCGCTCACCGGCGCGCCTTCGCTTTCGGTCTCGCTGAATTCTTCCCGGATCCTAGTGCTATCTCCGGTCGGGAATTTCACCCCGCCGATGAACACGCCCGAGCAGGTAAAGTCCGGCTCGTGCTCGACCATCCGCGGCGACTTCGGATCGTCGAAGACGACTTCGCGCGTTCCCGAAGAGCTGAGGTGAAAGAGGACGAGCTTGCCGAGCAGCGAAATATCCCCCAGCCCCGACTCGGTCCCGCGATCGAGCGCGAAACCTTCCGGCCTAACGAACGAACGATAGATCAACGGCACGTTCACCTGCACCGCGAACCGGCGGTTCACGGTGTAACCGCCGACCAGTTGCGTGATCGAGCTCTCGAGATGTTGGTCGGTCGGGTTACTCACCTCGCGGCCATCGATCTGCACGGTATTGAAGTAGGTGAACTGCGCCGCCACTGCGCCGTAGAGACCGCTCGTCCAGGAGCGTCCGCCGCCCGTGAGATCGGGCGCTGAGATGGTTTCCAACTGCGGAGTGTAACAGCCGCACAAGTCGCAAGCCCGTGCGGGCAAAGCCAGCGCCGTCGCGCCCAGGCCTGAGATCACTAATAGCTTCCAAAATTTCATCATAAATTCCTCCTCGAGAAGTGGGACGCGCGGCTTCCAAGGGCGCGCAGGCCCGGATAACAGAGTTAAGAGATGCTGCGACCCGGACACACGTCCGGCGCAACCGAGACCAACGAGTGTTAGTCAGGCGAGGAGTGAGCGCGGCGGCGGCGCCGGCGGCGCCAGCGCACGGACGGAAAGAGCGAAAGCGTGGTGCGGATAGGTATAGGCCACGGCCGGTGGCTCCAGACCCAGCGGACGCGTGAGACAGATGAGATCCAGCTTGGCGGCCGCCGGCAGCATTTGTGATTTCTGTTCCGATTTTTTCCCGGCGGCGACCGCGTGACAGAGTGCGCATGGATGCGCGCCGTCGAAGGTTTTCGCCATCGCCTTCGTCAAGGAAAGCTGCTGCGCGTTCTTCACCAGCATTGTCGTCCAGGCGACGGATTGGAGGGCGAGCCACTGCCAGCCTAACGACAGGCAAAGCGCGCAGATCACGGCGGCGCGTCCGAGGCGAAGAATCACATCACGAGACTAAGACTCCGGTCGCGACCGTCAAATCTTCGACGACACAATGCTAACGGGCATCTGCACCTCGGTCACGGTGTGCGGTTTGAATTTCCACTTCTTCATCCACTGGATACCCCGCTGGTTCGCCTCGGGCCAGCCGAGCGACCGCACCATCGTGACTTGATCGACGGTTCCATCGGGTCGCACGGTGGCACGGAAAATTCCCGAGGCGGTTCCGAGGTCGAGGCCGCGCGCGACCACGTCGGGGGCGGTTCGGCGAGGACGTAGTTGCTCACCGCCACGCCGGAGATCCTTTCGCCTTGCACCGTGCGCACGGAGAAGAGCGCGATCGATTCCGCGCGTCCCTGATCGACCACGAAGTGGACTCTCACCGCGACCCCGATATTCCCCTCACCCAGGCGCATCTGGACATTCGCGCCCACTCCCGGCTTGACCGTGGTCCAACGCACGTAACCCCACTCGCTGTTGATCTTCGTGTCGTCGTTGTAGTGAAAGACGAGCAACTGCGCGCCGGATTTGATCGTGAAGGTTTTCGCCACCGGATCGACGACTTTCAGGATGCCGTAAAACGTGTGGAGATCGCCGGCCGGTTTGGCCGCGCGCGCGGGAACGGAGAACCAGCCGAGGCAGACGAGGGCGAGAATAAAGATGAGACGCATCTCCGCTCTCTGCAAAAAGTCGCGGACGTTTGCAACCCTCAAACCGGGCGCGCCAATCAGCCTAACGGCGTGCTTCGTCCGCGAGCGCGAAGCCGTATTTCTGAAAGAGGGCGAGCGACGGTGTGCGCTCTCGAGATAAGTCAGGAAACGTTGCGCCGACGCCAGGTCCGATGAGGTCGCGAGGGCGGCCACGGGACAGCTGATCTTCGGCCTTCAGTGGCCGGGATTTCGCAAGCGACTTTTACTTTCTTGGAAATCAGCGCGTCGCTTTTGTAGACGAAACCGGCTTCCACATTTCCCGATTCCACCGCGGCAAGCGCGGCGCGCACGTTCTGGGTGGGGACGACTTTAGCAGCGAGCTTCTCCCAAAGACCCTGTGCGGTCAGATATTCCTTTGCGTAAATCCCGGCCGGGCACGCTGCCCGGTTGCGCGAGCGCGATTTTTTTGATCTCGCTCGCGGTCAGGTCAGCGACGGAATGAATCGTCCGCGTGCTCTCCGCCGGCATCACGATGACCAGCGTGTTCCGGAGCAGCAACCTGCGCGTACCCGGCGCGAGCAGACCGGCTTTTTCCAGATGATCGATCTTCGCCTCATCGGCGGAGAGGAAGACATCGGCCGGCGCGCCTTCCTCGATCTGTCGCGACAGCACGCTCGAGGCGTCGAAATTCAAACGCACCTGATCGCCGCTTTGCTTCTCGTAGGCCGCGCCGATTTCCTTCATCGCATCGGTCAGGCTGGCCGCAGCGTGGACGGTGAGCTGCGCCGCCTGCGCGCTCAGCGCGAGGATAAGACTAAAGGAGAACCGAGAAGATCTTCATGATCGTGAGAAGGAGCTTGATTCAGGTGAATCGTGCTTCGGCAACCTAGCAGAAGGCTGAAAGACCGCGCGGCAGAGCGAGCCTTGGAGCGGGACGCTCCGTCGTCGCGAGGCTCGGGAGAGCGAGGGAAGACTCGCGCTGACCGGGCAGCGCGCTCCCGCGCAGGGCGAGACGCTCCTGATCGTTAAACATTGGCGCGGACCCGCGCCAGCTTCCGGGACCCGCTCTTACGGCGTCGGCGGCTTGGCCGGCTTATGGGTCGCGGCGCGATTCACAATCACGCGGCTAAGAAGGCTGGACAATCGGCATCTGTAGGTGCGGAATCGTCGTATCACGCTAAAGAAAAAATAGTTATGGCATTTGTAAGGACATCTACCCATAGATCGATACTCCGGCTGGGGTTGTTGTTCCTTCTGCTCGCGTCGCCCACCAGCGTTTGGGCCCATTCTCAGATGGAGCAAGGAGCCGGATTTTCCACTGGCTTTCATCATCCGCTCTCCGGTTGGGATCATTTGCTGGTAATGCTGACGGTCGGAATCTGGGCGGCGCAAATGAGGGGCCGTGCCGTCTGGGTGCTTCCTCTTTCCTTTGTCGGCGTCATGAGTCTGGGCGGATTAGTCGGCGCCGCTGGCGTGTCGGTGCCGGGGGTGGAGGCAATGATTCTCGTCTCGGTGATTGTCTTCGCCGTCGTGGTCGTTAGGCGGATTCAGTTGAGCACAAGCTTTAGCGTGCTTTTGGTTGGTTTCTTTGCCTTCTTTCACGGCTTTGCTCATGGGCACGAAATGCCGGCGTCGGCCAGTTTGCTTTCGTTCGCTCTGGGATTTGTCGCCGCCACGCTTTTGCTGCATGGCGCCGGCATCCTCACCCTGCGCGGCGGGATGATTGCGATCAGTTGTTTGTTCGGCGGAACTGCTTTGGCGCAAGACGCGGTCTCGCCATCGGCCGCTGAGTCGGAGCGCATTACCGTGGTCGGCCGCGAAGACGATCTCATTGGTTACGCCACAACTTCCTCTGAGGGGATGATCGGCGCCGCGGAGCTGGCAGCCCGTCCCTTGCTGCGGCGGGGTGAATTGTTGGAGGCCGTGCCGGGCGTGATCATCACGCAACACAGCGGCGAGGCGAAAGCGAACCAGTATTATCTGCGCGGCTTCAATCTCGATCACGGCACGGACTTCGCGCTCAGCGTCGATGAGATGCCGATCAACATGCGCACACACGCGCATGGCCAGGGGTACGCGGATACGAATTTCATTATCCCGGAGCTGGTGCACGGGATTGACTACAGCAAGGGTCCCTTCTTCGCGGAGGTAGGCGACTTTTCCTCGGCGGGCGCGGCGCAATTTCAACTTTTCCCCGAGCTGCCGCGCGGCTTCGCCACGGTCAGCATCGGCGAGAATAATTTCTACCGGTTCGTGCTCGGCGATAGCATCCGGACGGAGAGCGGAACGCTGACCGCGGCGTTCGAATACGGCCACTATGACGGGCCTTATGTGGTGAACCAAAACGCGTTGCGCTATAACGGCTTTCTCCGCTGGAACTGGGGCGATAAGGAGGATCAGTTTTCTCTCACCTTCATGGCTTACCACGGCCATGCGCATTCGCCCGATCAGGTGCCGCAGCGCGCGATCGATGATGGCACGATCGATCGGCTCGGCGCGATCGATACGACCGATGCCCTGACGACTGATCGCGAGAGCGCGTCCTTTGCTTGGATCCACAGCGACGGCGGCGGCACCACTCATCTCAACGTTTACGCCATCTACTACCACCTCGATATCTTCTCCGACTTCACCTACTTCCTCGACGATCCGGTGCACGGCGATCAATTCGAGCAACTCGATACGCGGGTGATCCTCGGCGGCTCGCTCACCCACACTTGGGAAGGTGAACTCTTTGGGAAGCCGGTCACGGAAACGGTCGGCCTGCAGACCCGCAACGACATCATTCCCGAGGTCGGACTATTCAAGACCGAGGAGAAGAACCGCCTCTCCACCGTGCGCGACGATAGCGTCGAAGAGTCGAGCCTCTCGCTCTATCAGCGCAACGAAGTGAGGTGGACTCCGTGGTTCCGCTCTGTCCTTGGCCTGCGCGGCGATCTCTACTACTTCCACGTCAACAGCGACACCACGGTGAACTCCGGCGATGTGGTCGATGGAATCGTGAGCCCGAAACTCAATCTGGTTTTCGGTCCTTGGGCTAAGACAGAGCTATATCTCAATGCCGGGACCGGCCTGCACAGCAACGACGCCCGCGGTACCACAATCAAAGTCAGTCCTTCGACCGGCGAGCGCGCGGATAACGTGGATCCTCTCGTGCGTTCCAAGAGCGTGGAGCTAGGCGCGCGCACTTCCCTGGTGTCCAATCTCGTTAGCACCTTGTCGTTTTACTACCTCTCGTTAGACTCAGAGCTCGTCTTCACCGGCGATGCGGGCGACACCGAGGCCAGTGCCGCGAGCCGGCGCATCGGCGTGGAGTTTGCGAACTACTACAAGCCCTTTAAGTGGCTCACCTTCGATGCCGACTTTGCCTACACCCAGGCGCGTTTTGAGAATGAGCCGGCCGGCGACCGCATTCCCGGTTCCATCGCCACCGTCTTCGCGGCGGGCGCGACGATCGACACTCCCGCGGGCTTCTTCGGTACGATCCGCACCCGTTATTTTGGCCCGCAACCTTTGATCGAAGATAACAGCGCGGTCGCGCCGGCGTCGCTCACCTTTGACGGCCGAATCGGTTGGAACTTCCGCGACGTGACGATTGCCGTCGATGTCCTGAACATCTTCGACAAGAAGAACACCGACGTCTCCTACTTCTACACCTCACGGCTTCCCGGCGAGCCGCCCGGAGGGGTCGACGACTTCCACGTCCATCCAGCCGAGCCGCGCACCTTTCGAGTCTCGGCCACGTATAAGTTCTAGCCTGCGGGAGCACATTGCGGATGACCGCATAATGCGGTTTCCTTTCACGAGTGGTCGTGCTCCATCGGTGCGTTCGGCGTTTCCTTACTGCCAGAGATAGAGGAAGCGACGGTGCCGGCTGGGTTTTGATACCAGCCCGGATCTTCATAGCTCGTGATCCCGTCGCGCACTTTCATGATCGTAAACATGCCGCCCATCTCGATCGGGCCGAACTGACCGGTGCCGGTCATCATCGGCAGGGTATTACGCGGGCCGGGCATCGTGCCCGCCATGGCCGACATTTCATGCATGCCATCTTCGCCCATCGCCATGTAACCCGGGACGAGCTGGCCCAGCTTTTTCGCCACTCCTTTCTGGTCCACCCCGATGACATTGGGAACGGTGTGACTCATTGCGTTCATCGCGTGATGATTCTTATGGCAATGCACCGGCCAGTCGCCCGGGTTATCGGCGACAAACTCGACCGTGCGGGTGGTGCCAGGCGGTACATTGACCGTGGCCTCCGGCCACCAGCCAGTCTTCGGAATCGGGCCGCCATCCGTTCCCACCACCCACCAGCGATGCCCATGAAAATGGATGGGATGACTATCCATGCTGAGATTCGCGAAGGTGATTCGCACTCGCTCGTTGCGCCTGATCACGAGGGGATCGGTCCCCGGCCAAGCCCGGCTGTTGAAGGTGAAGATATTAAAGTCCGTCATCACATTCGGGTTCGGCGTGAAAGTCCCGGGCTCGATGGCCCATTCCTGGAGAAAGATGAGGAAATGGCGGTCGACTGGTTTCGGATAACCATCCTTCGGGTGAATGATAAAGAAGCCCTCCATGCCCATGGCCATCTGGATCATTTCGTCGGAGTGCGGGTGATACATTTGCGCCCCATGCTGGACGAGGGGGAATTCGTAGGCATAGGTCTCCCCCGGTGGAATGTGTTTCTGGGTCACGCCGCCGACGCCATCCATACCGTTAGGAAGGATAAAGCCGTGCCAGTGCACCGTGGTCGGCTCGGGCAGCTTGTTCGTGACCAGAATGCGGACGCGATCCCCTTCCACGGCTTCGATCGTCGGGCCGGGGCTCTGCCCGTTGTAACCCCAACAGTTCACCATCATGCCGGGAGCGAACTCGCGTCGCACTGGCTCGGCGATGAGATGGAATTCCTTGACGCCATCTTTCATCACCCAGGGCAACGAAGAGCCGTTCGGGGTCACCACGGGTTTCCAATTCACTTTGCCGCCGGCCATCGGCGTGGGGGTTCCTGCTCCCGCAAGGGCGCTTGCACCGTTGGCGATCCGTTGCGCCAGTGCAGAAGCGCCGAAAAGAGCCGCGGTTCCGGCAAAGAATTTACGTCGTGTCATCATATGTCGTCAGGGTTTGCTGCGATCGAGGAAAGTCTTGCCGCTCAGGCTGCCACCCACGGCGCGTTCCAGCTCGGCGCGCGCGATCCAGTAGTCGCGCCAGGCTTCGATGTAGCTGCGCTCGGCAGCTACTTCGTTCTGTTTGGCCGGAAGGAGGTCGTAGGCGCCTTTCAGCATGTAGTTGTATTGCTGAAGGGTGAGATTGAGAGACTGCTGCTGAGTGGGTAGCAATCGCTTCCCAATATAGGAAGTGAGATCGCGCGCCGCGATTAATTGATCTCGCGCCTCGCGGACCTCGGAGCGCGCATTCACCGCGAGCCCTTCCAGTTCGCGCTGCGCTTGACGATATTGCGCCGTCAGTTTGGCGATCTCGCCCTGTCCTTGATTAAAGATCGGCAGTTCAAGATCGAGGGTGGGACCAGTCACACGTTGCCCATCGGGTTCTCGCTCGGTATCGACGCCGACTTTTATTCCCGCAGGGGCATAACGAGTCTTGGTGCGCAGGGCGAGCGCCTGGCCTAACAAGTCCAACTGCATCCGGCGCGCTTGCAAATCCAGCCGCTGAGAAATCGCACGCGCTTCCAGATGCTGGAGGGAGACTTCGCTGGCGGGTATTTCCGGAAGATGATCGCCCATCGTCCAGTTCGTTTGCACTCCCCACAAGCCCAGCAAACGATTGAGTCGCTCGCGCTCGCGCCGGACTTGGAGTTCGGTTTGCGCTACTTCGAGGCGCGATTGCTCGTAGCTTCCTTGCTGATTGGCCAACTCCAGATCGCTCGTGTTCCCGGCGTCGTGCAAGCGTTTGGTAAACTCCGCCGCAGTTTCATTGGTTTCGGCAATGACGCGCAGCCGATCGAGCAACTGCTGACGCGCCTGGGCGGTGTAGAAAGCCGTCTTTACCTCCGCCGCCAGCTGTAGGACTTCGCCGGCGATGCGGGTCTCAGTCTGCGCGAGTTGGGCGGCGGCGATGTGTTTGCGCAAGGGCAGGAGGAGGAGGTCGAGAAAATCCTGCGCGATGGAATATTCGATGTTCGTTCCCGAAGGCGGCCGATTCGGGAATCGGAAGCTGGCCGAGAAATTCGGATTGCGGAGCAGCCCCGCCTCGATCAGATCGGCCTGCGCGATTCCGATCTCCTCGAAGCGCGCCTGGAGCTCACGATTATTCAGGAGCGCGATTTGGACGGCGCTTTCGGCCGTGAGCTTGCGCTTGAGCAGGGTCTGCACGCCCTCTTGGACCTGAGCGTCTTCGGCGCCGCCATGACTCCAATGCACCTGCTGGCCGGTGCGCTCGGCCACTGTCTCCTGCACACGGTCCAGCGAAGCTTTCGGAGTGGCACAGCCGGCCGCAACGAAGGCGAGTGCGGGTAAAAGCGAGCGCACCTTCATGGCTTTACTCCTTCCAGCGCAGCCGACTTTTTGATTAGCGTCATCCCGCAAATCGGACAGTTCCCCGGCTTCGACTCATGAACCTGCGGATGCATCTGACAGCTGTAATAAGACTCCGTCGGAGGGGGTGACTGCCTCCCCCGCGGCATGGCACTCATTCCAGGCATTTGGTGCCGCATCGCGCTCAAGTCAGAGCTGTCCTGCTTCATTTGGCTCATATCCATTGGCTTCGGGTGCTCGCGATCATCAGCAGCGGGCGAAAGAAACGTGTGCGAAGTGGCCAGCAAGGACGGTCGCAAAGGCGCGCTGGCCGCTTCCGGTGCGCGCGGATCGGCCGGATTCGAGGCCGGGGGCGGCGGCAAGCTGGCGGCACAACCCACCAGCAATAGTCCAAGCGCGGTTAGCGCGAGCGCGGCTGTGTGGTTATTTCGAAATTTGTGGTTGGTCAACATTGGTAGTGAGGTGGAGCAAAAGAAGGGACGCGTGCAGACCAATGGCCTAAGCCTTGGGCGCACGAAGCGATGGACGATCTGGAGACAGCTCGCGTAGCGAGCGATCAGATCGTTAGCTCAGGAAGGGAGGAGCGTGAGCGAGAATGCTCCGCTGCAAAACAGTTTCAGCGAACGAATCTGCGAGAGGCGGACCGGTATCCCATTCGATCACGCGCAGCAGTCGCGCCTCTTCCGCCGCCGAGATCAAGGTGACGACATAATCGTGCGTCACGAACGCGAGCGTGTCGGCCGCGGCCAGACCACTCGCGGGTTCAAGCAACGTCGCCCGCAAAACCTTACAGCATTCGACGCTGCCCTGTTGGTCATGCTTGACGGGCGAATGCCCTGCCGGCGCCGATCCATGGCAACTCGGCATCTGCATCGCGCCGCCTTCCCAGGCAGCCAACGCGCAATGATTGGAAATCGCGAGCCACGCCCCAAAGCCGATCGCGAGGACCGGGAAACGCACGAGCCGATGGCGGAAAAGGTTCATTGACGCGCTTCCTTAGTGGCATGGATCGACGAAATGTTCAAACTGGAACACGTCCCGGCGTGGACTCGAGCAGGCGGCAGATGGACTCTCGGACGCAGATGTTGGGCACGCCTTCACCCCATTCTTCCGTTCCCGTTCCAAGTTTCGTGCATCCGCCGCAGGTCGAGGTGCGAATAACGGCCACTAACCGGATCAATCACTGCGGTGGCCCGACCTTACCTACCAAAATAAAATATCATGAATCGACTCCTGAAAATCTCTCTCGGTGCCGCGCTCCTGGCAATGACTGTTTTTCCCACGCTGGCGCTTGGGCAAGTTCAATACTACGCGGCCAATCTCACGCCCCTCAACAACTCAGGGGTCTTCGCTAACGTCCAAATCACCCTCGATCTCACGGCCCAGACCATCCGGGTCCAATATCAGGCGACCGGCTTTGAGGCACTCACCCTTCACCCCGGTCACATTCACGGCCTTTTCGACAACAGCCCCGTCTTGACGGGCGACCCGGGCGCGCCGGTCAACTCCGTTTCTCCCACGATTGCTGATGACTCCGATGGCGACGGTTTCATCGAGGTGGCCGAAGGTTTCCCGCGCTATGGCAATATTCTCATGCCCCTAACCAACGTGGCCGATGTCGCGAACGACGGCGGGACTGATTTCCCGATCTCAGACGCCTTCGGGAACATCAACTACGACGTCACCTTCAGCCTCAACGTGCAAAACAATTTCGAGGATCCGCTGCATCCGATGGTGACGCTCGATAGCGGCGACATCATGCCGCTGGACCTTCGGGAGATCGTCCTGCATGGCATGACGGTGGCCCCGGGCCCAGGCGCTGGGACCCCCGGAGAAGTCAATGGCACCAACGGCTATCTTTCCACCCTGCCTGTGGCTTCCGGAGAAATCTATCTTGTCCCCGAGCCTTCCAGTTGGGTGATGCTCGCTGGCGGGATTGTCGTCCTGGGGTGGACGCTCACGCGGCGACGCGCGGTGCGCGCGTAGGCCCGCTGCGATCGGGATGATCGCCTAACGAGAAGCTGGATGCGGCAACGCCGAGCAGCGGCAGATGCCTGCCTCATATCACCGGAGCTAGAAGCCGAAATTGAGACCGGCGGTAATACTTTGGACGTTGTAGTTTTCCCGGCCCAATTCGCCCGTGTAATAAGTGAAGACCCCGACTCTGGGCGTGACCTGGGCGGAGATACCGACCGACACGAGCGCAGCATCACGACCGATCCGCGGACCTTGCACGCTAAAGTTATCTCCCGGGGTAAAGCTGGCGTCGATGCTGGAGGTGCTGACGAGGAGTTCGTGCTGCCATTGGGCGCGGACGAAAGGTGTGACCGGGATACGGCCAAGCACCGTGGTATAGGAAGCTTCCAGGCCTACTTCTGATTGCAGGGAATTCTCGCTCCGCGAAGCAATCCGCAGCGCACCCAGCGCGCCGGTTTCGTTATAGCCATCGAGACCGATCCGGCCGTAGCGCAGGGAAGCGATCGGACCCACAGTGAATCCTCCGATGCGATAATCGTAGCCGGTGCCGAGCAAGGCGTCGAAGTCGGTGCCATTGGTGTCGCCCCGCGCAAAACCTCCCGCCGTGAATCGCCGGGTATCGATCGAGTTATAGCCTGCGCCAACGACTCCATTCACAAAGAATCCGTGGTCGTAATAGGTGCCATAGAGGCTGGCTTCGCCGTGGTTGCTGCGGATGCGGCCGCCCAGAATAAGGTCGGCGGAGGTATTGGCGTAGCCGAAGGCCGTCCCGAGAATAAAGTGATCGGTCAGGCGATAATCGACACCCACCGTAACTCCGGCGGTGGCGAAGGAGGTGCCGCGAGCCTCGCTCGTGCTCTCGATATCCACCAGTTCGCCGGTCCCGGAGAGGAAGACTCCCCAGCGTCGATTGGGAGCCGAGGAGATGGCCGGGGGCGCGGAGACGACCTGTTTGCCATCGGGGCTTCCCATATCTTTGCCATCCACCGGGAGGGTGGAGCCGCGGTGATCGGTCACGGCGAACGCGGAATTGCTGAAGCCGGTCGCGCCATGGCGGAGATCGAACAGACGGTGCTCGAGATTATCGAGCTGCACGTGCAGGACGGCGAAACCGCCGGTGAAGATCGAGGCAAGTTCCTCGGGAGAAAGGAGCTCGATCGCGGCCAGCAGTTGATCGGCCGGCAGAAGGTTGAGCTGCTGGATGAGAACGTTATTCGGCTGCAAAGCCGCCAGACGATCCAAGGCTCGTGCAAGCGCGAGCTGGTTGGGCGTGATGGTGATTCCGCCGACGATCGTTCCCGAAGGAGTCGCGGTCGGCGAAGGAGTGGCGGTGGGGCCGGGAGTGATCGTAGGGCTCGGAGTAGCCGTGCCGCCGGGCGTGGCGGTCGGGCTCGGCGTGGCGGTCGGGGTCGGCGTGGCTGTCGGGGTCGGGGTGCCGGTCGGGCTGGGAGTCGCGGTGGGCCCGGGGGTGCCCGTCGGGCTGGGCGTAGCTGTCGGGGTCGGGGTGCCGGTCGGGCTGGGAGTCGCGGTGGGCCCGGGAGTGCCCGTCGGGCTGGGCGTAGCCGTCGGGATCGGGGTGCCGGTCGGGCTGGGAGTCGCGGTGGGGGTCGGGGTCGGGGTCGAAATGGCGATTGTATTGGTGTTGAGCGTTACCGCCCCATTGAGCGCCAAAGCCCTGCCCGCCAGAGAAGCTCCGGTATTCAGAGTGATGCTTTGATTTGCAATGATCGTGCCAGCAAAAGAACTGGAAGCGCCCAGAACCGCCGAGCTCCCGACCTGCCAGAAGATGTTCACCGAATTACCATTGAGCAGCGTGATCGATGAGTTGGGATCCGTCGTCAGCGCGGTGCCGATCTGAAAGTGGAAGACCGCATTTGGGTCGCCTCCAGTATTGAGTTGCAGGGTGCCGGTCAGTTGCGCGGAGGTATTAAACTGATAGACCCCCGGTCCCAGCGTGAGACCGCCGAGATTCATGCCCGAAAGATTTTGCGTGGGCGTCTCGCCCGCGAGCAGATTGTAGGCGGCCAGCGCTCCCGCTTTCGCCTGAGTCGCGAAGGAGTCGTTGATGTGAATCGCGCCGCTGACCACTCCGGGCGGAAAACCCGTCACCGAAGTTCCGGGAGCGAGCGCGATATCGCCCGCGACCAGGGTGGGACCGGTATTGGTGATGGTGGAGCCACCGAGAACGGCGACGCTGGTGGCCCCGCCTAACGAAATGGGGGCAGTCACAGCGACCAAAGCGGAGAACCGCTCCCGCGCGACCCAATCTCTGCCCGAGAGCGAGTTTATCACCGGACTCGACGGGCGAGAGACTCCGTTGGCAAACTTCCCCAGCGGCATGCCGGGGTCAGATTCCCCCAAACTCCAACTGTCGTCGCTGGTCTCGGCCTGCCGCGCATCTCGAAGGGAAAGCGGTTCAGCCCACGCGGGCCAGGCAGCGGCGACCAGAATCAGGAAGGTCAGGCCAAACCTTTTGAGGTGTGCAGGCTGAGGTGTCATCCTCCTGCACAAGCAGGTTTTGTGCGACGGGAGGAGGACGTTCAAGCGCCGGGCCGGGTCACGAGGGTCAGGCCGACAATGAGTGTCTGCCAGCTGGCAGACACTCCGCTAGGCGGCATCCCGCATACCGTCGTGCAGGACCTGATCTAGCTTGAGGAGCAGTTCACGCGACGCATAGGGCTTCATCAGCCGGCCCTGCACCTTGAGCGTGCGAATCAAGTCCTGATCCGACTCATCGGTGAGTCCGCTGGAGATGATTATTTTTATTCCCTGCTCGATGCGGCGGAGAGTACCAATGAGCGTAAGGCCATCCATTCCTGGCATGGCGAGGTCGGTGACCACGACGGATATTTTGCCGGCGAGTTGGCTAAAGAGGGCCAGGGCGGCGGGGCCGTCCTCAGCCACGATTACTTTATAGCCCTGCTCTTCCAGGATGACCTGGGCCACTTGTAGAACGGCCGGTTCGTCGTCGACCAGGAGAATGATCTCGCCATGAGCGTGCGGGATCGACGCCCCGGGGCAAAGGCGCTCGGACCTCACGGGGGTAACCACGGCAGGAAGAAAGACTTTAAAGCTGGTATGTCCCGGTTCGCTCGAAACCTGGACGAAACCTTGGTGACTCTTAACTATTCCCGCGACGGTCGAAAGCCCCAAGCCCGTTCCTTGTCCAACACCTTTGGTGGTAAAGAACGGATCGAATATCTTTCCGACGAGTTCTTTGGGAATCCCGCCGCCGTTATCGCCCACTTCCAGTGCGACGTAGGGCCCGATGCGCGCACCGGGAGTCATCCTCGCGTAGTGCTCGTCGATATCTATATTTTCCGCGCGTAAACGTATCTCTCCGCCACCTGGCATCGCATCGCGGGCATTAATACAGAGATTGAGCAGGACTTGGTGAAGTTGGGTCGGGTCTGCCTCGAGGGATCGGATATCCTGAGCGTAGTCGGTGACGAGGGTGATGGATTTCGGAAAAGTCTCCTGTGCAATCTTGAGCACTTCCTCGAGGAAATAGATCGGTTGCAGAAGGATGTGGTCGCCATCCGTCCCGCGGGCAAAGGTCAGCACTTGTTTGATAATAGCGGCCCCTCGGTGGGCGCATGAATCGACGATGTCGAGAAAGGTGTCGCGTTCGGCAGGATCGAGGTTCCCACGGAGGATTGGTGCGGCCATCATGATTGGCGCCAGAATGTTGTTGAGATCGTGAGCGACGCCGCTGGCGAGGGTGCCGATGCTCTCGAGCCGTTGGGCGCGGAGGAATTGTTCCTCCATTTTCTTTTGTTCGGTAATGTCGGTATTGATGACGAGGTTGGATTTCGGCTGGCCGTCTTCATCGCGGACCAAGGTCCAGCGGCTGCGCACGGTGACGGTGGCGCCGGTCTTGGTCAGGTGCTCACATTCGCCGGTCCAGAAGTCGGCCTCATAGAGCGCATCTTCCGCCGCGCGGACGGCGGCCGGCTCCTCGCGATGGAGGAAATCGCTGACCAGCCGCCCCCGCACCTCGTCGGAGGTCCAACCGTAAAGGCGTTCAGCCCCGTGGTTCCAGAACTGGATCCGACCTGCCATATCGCGAACCATGATGGCGTCGTGAGCGAGGTTGAGGAGCTCGGCCTGTTCGAGCAGGGTTTCTTCGGCCTTGAGCAGACTGGTTACATCGGTGAGTGATCCGATCATGCGGATCGGTTTCCCCGCCGCGTCGACCACGCCCTGGCCACGGCCGAGGAATTGCCCATAGCTGCCATCGCGCAGCAGGACGCGGTTGGTCGATTCAAATCGCCCGCCGGTCTCCCGATTCTTCAGGACTGATTGCGCGAAGGCCGCGCGTTCGTCGGGATGAAGCAAAGCGCCGAAAGCCTCGGCACTCGGAACGAAGGAGTCCCGCTCCCACCCGAGCATTTGATACAGGCGATCCGACCAGGTGACTACGCCAGTCTGATAGTCGTGTTCCCAGATGCCGTCGTTAGAAGCGGCGATGATGAGTCTCAAATGTTCTTCGCTTTCGCGCAGGACGAGCTCAGCTCGGGCGCGTTCCATAATGGCCCAGCAGCGTTCCACCACTTCCCGGACGAGCGAGAGCTCGCTGTCGCTCCATTGCCGCGGCGCCAGGTGGTGTACCGCCATCGCCGCCACCAGTTTGTTATCTTTCAAGAGCGGGCAGGCGATCAGTGCTTTGGTCTGCAAGTCGTTGAAAGCGTCGGCGCCGTCCGCGGGGGAAAGCTCAGCATCCACGTCGCGCAAGACTACCATCCGGCCTGCGGCCAGCTCCGAATGAGTCCTTTTGCCAAAATCGGAGAAGCGGAAGTCACCGACGATGCTGGCGCATCCTTTCGCGTAATCCCCCGGGATCCTGAAGTGATCCCCGTCGGCCGCTACCTCGGCGTAGGCGCACCGCGAGACGGCTAGATGCTCTCCGAGCATTCGCGTGGCTCGGGCCATGATCTCGTCGGGCCGGGAGAGCGATCGGGTGACGTCGCCGAGCTCGCTAAGGAAGCGGAAGCGTCCGGCGCTTTCGTATAGGACCTCTTCGGCGCGTTTACGCTCGGTGATGTCCTGCACGGTCCCCGCAATTTTCGCGGGACGTTTGGACTTCCCCTCGAAAATCAATCTGGCTTCCTCATGCACGACGCGCTCCCGACCGTCGGGGCGCAGGATCCGATGATCGACGCTATAGGGTTCACCGGTTCGCAATAACTCTCCAATTCCCGCGGTGACGCTTTCCCGGTCTGCGGGATGAACAAAACCGAAGAAGACCGCGTTGCTCACCGCGGTTTCGTGAGGTACGCACCCGAAGATCCGGTAAGTCTCGTCCGACCAGCGCAGCGAATTGCTGTCCAAATTCTCCAGATCAGCCAGATCCAGCTCCCAGCTTCCGAGATGGGCGACGCCTTGGGCCAGGGCTAGCGCCGTTTCGCTTCGAGCAAGTCGAGATCGCTCCAGCTCCAGTTGGGACGCGAGTCCCCGTTGTTCCCGCTCTCCTTCTTTCGCCCCTTCCTCCCCCTGCTGACGCACCGCGATCTCCGCTTCCAGCAGGGCATTAATGCCTTGTAACTCGTAGGTGCGATCTTCGACCGCCCCCTCCAGGGCGGCGGTATTGATCCGCGCGGCCTGCAGGAGCGACCATTTCTCTGTGAGGGCGTGCGCGATCTGCAGGACTTCGATGGTGTCGAAAGGCTTTTTCAGGATCAACAGCCGCTCGGGCGATCCGAGCATGCCCATCATTTTTTCCCAGGAATAATCGGAGTAGGCCGTGCAGATGACGATCTGCAGGTCGGCATCGACTTCCCACAGCTTCTGGGTGGTCTGGATGCCATCCCAGCCCGGCGGCATCCGCACATCCATGAAGACCATCGCGTAACGGCGACCCGCCCCGACCGCCGTCTGCACCCGCGCCAGGGCCTCTTCGCCTTGGAAAGCAAAATCCAGCTCGAAGTGAGCCCGCGCACTCCCGGTTTCGGCGCTCCCAAAGGTCTGGGCCTCCTCTTCCGCAAAGGCCTGATCGGCGGCGTTTTCGCCGAGGATTTTGCCAAAATCGGCGTGGATCAACTCATTGTCATCGACCACGAGAATGCGGTGGTTTTTCTCCAAATCGGCAATCGTGGGCTGCGGGTGGGAGGGAGTGTTCGGTGGGATTTGCATAGGTTAGTTCTTTCCGTGGCCGTTGACCGGGAGCTCGAGGGTGAAGGTCGCTCCCTGGCCGGGGCCGTCGCTTTGGGCCACCAAAGAGCCGCCCATTTCCTGCGCCGCCAGCACGCCGCTGTGCAAGCCGAAGCCGTGCCCATCTTTCTTGGTCGTGAAGCCGTGGGAGAAAATCCGGATCTTGTTTTCCGGCGCGATCCCGACGCCGTTGTCGCTCACGCTAACCGCGACGCTGCCGTTGTGCCGCGCGATCCGCACGACCAGGCGCTTATCATCCCGGCCCCCGTCGTTCAAGGCATGTTTGGCGTTGCGCACCAGGTTCACCAGGATCTGCACCACCTTGTGTTTTTCCAAGGGAAAGGAAGGGGCCTCGCCGTATTCGCGGACGACTTCGATCCGATGTCGGAGCAAAGCGGCGGCATTCATGCGCAGAGCGTCTTCCATCAACCCTTGGAGTGGCAACGTCTCGCGCACGCCCCCGTGATCTTTGGCGTGATTTTGCTGGACGGCGACGATGTCCTTGATGTGTTGGATGTTCTGGCTGAGCAACTGCAGTTCCCCGATAATTTCCGATTGTTCGCCGGCGAGCCGCAGGGCGAGCTTGGCTAGGAAGTCGGGTAGCTTCCGGCCTACCGGGTCCTCCCTGAAAAACACCGCCAGATCGCCCGTATGCGCCTGGAGCGCCTCGGCCGTCCTGGCCACTCCGCTGATCCGAGAACCGCGAACCTTATCGGAGATCACGGAACAGGAAACGTTGACGCTGTTGAGCACGTTGCCCACGTTATGCAGGACACTGGTGGCGACTTCTGCCATGCCCGCCTGCCGCGATGCCTCCAGGAGCTGTCGATTCGCTTTTTCCAACGCGGCGTCGGCTTTCTTCCGTTCAGTCAGGTCCTGGGCCGTCGTGGCGATGAAGTCGACCTCCCCGGAAGGCGTCTTATGAGTCACGATGACCTGTGAGAGAGGAATTTCGCGGCCGGCGCGATCCACGAACGTCATCTCACCGCTCCAGACACCGTCCCGCATGGCGGCGGGAACACACTCCTCCATCAGGCGATGACACTCGGACGGAGCGGTGTGCTCGGCGATGGTCGTCTGGGTAACGTCTTCGTCGTCGGTGAAGCCTACCATCTTTCGGCCGGCACTGTTCATGTAAAGCACGCGGCCGGTTCCATCGGCTACTCCCACGAAGTCCGGCGTCGCGGCCATGATCGCGGCGAACCGAGCCTGGGCCTCTTCCGTCTGGCGCCGCGCGGTGATGTCTTCGTACATCCCCAGGACGCCGTAGACCTTTCCTTCACGATCGCGCAGGGGTATTTTGCTCGTTCTTAGCCAGATCGGCCGGCCATCCGCCGTTATTAGGGGCTCCTCGAAGTCCACCTTCGCTACCCCGGTCTCCATCACCGCCCGGTCATCTGCGCGGTAAGACTCGGCGTGCTCGCGCCAGCCGGCATCATCATCATTCTTACCGACGAGCTCCTCCGGCCCCGCGAAGCCGGCATCCAAGGCGAAGGGGCGGTTCCCGCCGAGGTAAACACAATCTCGATCCTTCCAGAAGACCCGATGAGGGATGGTATCGAGCACGCTCCGCAGCATCTGCCCCGAGGCGAATAATTGCTCCTCGGCGCGTTTGCGCTCGGTGATGTCCCAATTCACGCCGATCATCCGCGTCGTGCCGCCATCGGGCCCGCAGACGACTTCGGCATGCGCTTCGATCTCGCGAACCTGGCCGTCGGGCCACAAGACTCGAAATTCGCTGTGAAAACCGCGCGCCTCTTTCACCGCGGCCATGATTTCCACTTCCGCCCGCGCGCGATCGTCCGGGTGCAGACCCTTTTGCCAGGCATTGTAGGCGCCGCTGAAATCCCGCGCGCGAATCCCGTAGATTTCGTACATCCGCTCATCCCAGACGAGCTCGTTCGTGACCACATTCCAATCCCAGATGCCGATGTGCGCGGCTTCTCTGGCGAGGGCGAGACGTTGCTCGCTTTCCACTAGCATGGTCGAAGCCCGCTTGCGCTCGGTGATGTCCTGCATGGTCCCTTCGTAGTAGAGGGCTTTGCCGCTGCCATCGCGGACGATGCGAGAATTCTCCGAAACCCAGATGGTGCTTCCGTCCCGGCGCTTCATCTGGAATTCGAAGTTATTGATGAAGCCTTCTTCCTCGAGCGCTCGTTGGAAGGCCACCCGCTCGGCCGGGTCCGTGTAAGCCTGCTGCCCAATACCGTTGCGTTCCGCGATCAGTTGCTCGGGGCTGTCGAAACCCAGCATTCGAGCCAGCGCCGGATTCGCCGAGAGCACCTGCCCCTCGGGTGTGTTCTGGAAGATCCCTTCCAGGGCGTGATCAAAAATCGTGCGGTATTTGTCATCCGCTGCACGCAGCTGTTCCTCCACCTCCCGCCGCTCGGTCATATCCAGAAGGGTGCCCACGACCTTAAAGAGTTTCCCCGTCCGCTCGTCGAAAGTCTTTTCCGCGACCGCATAGACGGTTCGTTCGGTTCCATCCGGGCGCACGATCCGGAAGTCGATCTTGAAGGGCGTGTCGCCCTCGAGGAAGGCCGCAAAAAGACTCGCGAAATGAGCGCGATCGTCCGGATGCAGCGCATGGAAGAAGGTCTCGGTCGAGATGGGAACCTCCGGGTAGAGGCCGAAAAGGCGATAGGCTTCCTGCGACCAGGTCAGTTTTGCCTGATTGATCCAGCCTTCGGGAGCGAATTGATATTCCCAACTGCCGACCCCGGCGACCTGCTGGGCGAGGACGAGGTTCGCTTCGCTTTCACGCATTCTGCGCTCGGCTTCCGCCTGCTCGGTGCGATCGATCGCCAGCGTTACCCGGGCTGCTTTACCCTCGAAAACTGTCGGGCTCGAATAAACCGCGGCGGTGATCGCGGTGCCGTCCTTTTTCAGGTGGCGCCATTCGCCGGCGTAGCTGGAAGAAGCACTTTCACTGGTCACGGCCGCGACCAGAGCGGGGACGTCCTCCGCCGGCCGAAGGTTGCGCAGGGTGAGCCGGAGAAATTCCGCGCGCGTATATCCGTAGCTGGCGATCGCGGCCTGGTTGACGGCCAGGATGCCGAGAGTTTCAATCTCGAAAACCCACATCGGGCTCGGGTTGTCCTCGAAGAGGAGGCGAAATTGTTTCTCCTGCGCCCGCAATTCCGCGGCGGCGATCTTGCGCTCGCTGTTGTCCCGCGCCGTCACCTGCATGGCAGGTTGCCCGGCGAAAAGAAACGAGATCACAGTCGATTCCACCTCGACGGGCGAGCCATCGAGCCGGAGGAGCCGGCGTTCCGTCGCCGGGGCTGGCTTGCCCACGGCGACCTCCGCCGCGCGTCGCTCCACCTCGGCATGTTCCTCCGCCGGCACAATTTCATAGATGCTTTTCCCGACGAGCTGCCCCGGCGTCGCCGCGCCGAGCAGTTTCAGAGTGGCTGGATTCACGAAAACGATCTTCTTTTCACAAACCACGAAGACGGCGTCGGGCGAATGATCGACCAGCAGTCGATAGCGCGCTTCACTCTCCCGCAACGCCACTTCCGCCGCCGCGCGCTCCTCCATCTCGGTGAGCAAGGTGCCTTTATCTTTCCGGAGCCCGCGGATCACTTGCAGGCCGGCCACGCCCGTCCCGAGGATAACCAGGATCGCCAGACCGATCAGAAGCTCACAGAGATTTCGGGAGGCTTCGATCTCGCGATTGGTCGCCGCGACGTTCTCATGGCCTTCCTCTTCCTCGATCTGAATCAACGCATCCAACGCTCCCTGATAACGATCAAAAAGGGGAACTTGCCTCGCGACCGCGAAGGCGATGGCTTCTGCCCCCTTAGGCCCGCTGAGGGAGAGCAGCTTTTGCGTCTGTTCGGAGAAGCGCTTCTTTGCCTCCAACACCTCCCGGTAGAGGCGCTCCTCGTTCTGATTGGCCAAGCCCTCATGGTATCGAATCAGATCCTCTGCGTTGAGTTGCGCCAGTCTCGCGATGACCTTTTCGTGCGCCGCACGCTCTCTGGAGTCGGTCGCGCTAAGGTGCCGAAATATTTCGGCCTGCTGCGCGCTCAAGTTTTTGCTGACCCGGCGGGGAAGCTCGGTCGCTTCCAGGGTGGTGGCCCGCCCCGATCCATTGAGTTCGCCGATGGTGCGCAGGCCGAAAAGGGAGACGGCCGCGATGGCCGCCAGAATCGTGCTGAGCAAGGCAAAGCAGAGGACGAGTTTGTTCGCCAGGGGGAAAGCCCGGGGAGGAGCTCCCGGTGTTGGTGGATCTTTCAAGTTCTCATCTTACCGCAGGTACCATGCCCTTCCGCCCTCTATAAAGGGGAGCGCACGCTGGCCGGGAGGACGGCTTTCTGGCGATCACGGCCTTCGACCGGCGCCCGGCTCTAGAGTTTCGCCGTATAGAAAAGCGTAGAAAGGAAATCGCGGCGCAATGGGACGCTATTTTCCCTCGTAAACGCGGGCATAGCTCAGTTGGTAGAGCAGCTGATTTGCAATCCAAATGTATAAAATGGTGCGTCGAACTTTGGCGGAAACGTTCGGAGAAATTTGCCGGCGTAGCTCAGTTGGGCAGAGCAGTCGATTCGTAATCGATCCGGCGGAAGTCAATTTCCTGCTCAATCCGGCCTACCCCGATTTCCGGCGTCTAAGAATGTCGAAGCCAGTTGCATTCATCTTCGACGCGCGGCTGCTCGGCCGTTAGGGCGCCCGGGCGCGCATCCCTTGCCGGGAAGGCCGGCGGATGCCATCTTGGCCACCTTCGATTTGCCGAAGTAGCTCAGTGGTAGAGCAACGGTTTCGTAAACCGTAGGTCGCGGGTTCAATCCCCGCCTTCGGCTCCCGCTCGGTAGCCTGTAGACTCCCCGCTCTGCAAGGGTATGTATTTGGCGTCGCGGGCAAGCTCGGCCCGTTGTCATCCCGAGGCTGGCGCAGCGCGCCGAGGGATCTCACGTCTGCTCTGATGGGTTCATTTTCTCGGGAGTACGACGCCAAGACCTTGCGCGAGATCCCTCGCCGTCTACCCGGGCTCGGGATGACAACATGTAAGTGTCCATTTGCACGCCAAGGCGGCATCAGGATTGAACGCTAAACAGTTACCTGCGCGGCGCGGGTGTCTGGGATGCCAACGGGGACCAACTTACGCGCTGAGATTTTTTAGACAGAATGAACAGAATTTACAGAATGGGGAGACGCTAGAAAACGACGCGCAGCCTGACCTCCGCTCCCCTTCTTCATTTTGTCCATTCTGTTCATTCTGTCGTAATCCCTCAGGAAAGCGCGAAGCGTTTTCCCTATTCTTCCGCGCGGGCGAAGGGATGACCGCCCAGTTCGCGGCCCAGCTTGTCGCCGATCTCGGTGATGATCTCCGTTTTCGTCGGGTGATAAAACTCCGCGTCTTCCAACTGCAGCGCGGTGTGCTCGTGATCGATGGCGTAGGCCGGGAGATGAATGAGGTTGCTGGCGTCGTCGCAAAGGAGGCCGGCGCTGATCAGCTTCCCAGTCTCCGCGTCGGCGGCGAATTCGCCGAAGCCGAGATCGTCGCCGGCCAGATGGAGTTTGCCGACGTCGCGGCTCTCGCCCGTGGCGGTGACGAGCCGGTGCCCGGCGGCCTCCGCGGCGGGGTATTTCATCCCGGCAAAGGCAAACTCCAGATCGGAGAAAATGACCTGAATGTTCGAGCGTTTTGTCCAGCGCCGGTGGCCGTCGCGGCAGGCGTTTTCGGCGGCGATGCCAGCCTCGATGTGCGCGTGATGCACGACCATGCGTTTCCCGGCGACGTCGCCGGCGGCGAAAATATGCTGCGAACCCTCGACCCGCATGTCTTCGCCGATCTCAAGCCGGCCCTGGCGATTCGGCGCCACGTCCACCGCCTCCAGATGGAGATCGGCAAGGGCGGGATGACGGCCGGTCGCGAGCAAAAGACGTTCGGCGCGGATCGGCGGGATGCTCCCCGCGCCGTCACTCTCGATGGTAAAGCTGCCTGCCCCATCGCGGCCGAGCCGCGCGATTTTTCTCCCGGTTAAAACGCGGATGCCTTCGGTCTCGTAAATCAGCGCCATCCGTTCGCCGAATTTCGGCGGGTAACGCGACAAGAGCTTGCTCTGCGCGAGGAGGGTCACCGCGCAACCGAGTCGCGCGTAGCGCAAGGCGAACTCCAGGCCGACCGGCCCGGCGCCGACCACAGCGAGCGACTTCGGAATCTGCGTGTTACGCAAAATTTCGTCACTCGTCCAAACCGCATCGCGCACCTCTTCAAGTCCCGCGAAGTTCGGCCAGGTCGTGATCGAGCCCGTGGCCACGATCGCCGCATCGAAGTGGTAGCTCCGGCCTTCGCTCTCGATCTCGTGCCGGCCGGTAAAGCGCGCGTTCGCCCGGATCATCTCGAAACAATCCCCGGCCAGAGCGAGAATTTCCTCCTGCCGATAGACCCGGAACTTCTCGATCTCAGCGTCCTTCCAGCGCACGATCTGACCCAAGAATTCGTTAGGCTGCTTCGGCTCCACCCGGAGCCAGCCGTGCCTTTTCGCGTGATGCATGGCGTCGATCGGCTGGAAGAGCGCTTTCGAGGGCATGCAGCCGGCATTGATGCAGAGCGAGGCGTGGTCGGCGTTGGCGCCCATAAAAAAAAGGACGTGCGCGCCCTGCTCGCAGGCGACGCGCGCGGCAGTGAAACCGGCCGAGCCGCCCCCGAGGACGGCGATGGTTTTAGCTTTCGCGCTCATTGACTTTGGCTGCCTTCAAAAAATGCGGAAGAGAGAAAAAGGACGGCAGAAGGAGAACCGCCCCGGGACAAAGCGCAAGGAGGATAAGCGGGAGCGCTGACGCCTGTAGACGCTTCGATCCCTCAGTCGTTTTTCGTTTCCTCGCGATAATGGATCACCTTGACCGGATCGAGCGTGACCAGCCCGCCGCCCATCATTTCATCGAGAAAAGGGAGCAGCGTTTGCACCTTTTTCTCCGTATCGACAATCTCGATGACCATCGGCAGGTCGCCCGAAAGCCGGAGAATCTTCGCCGTGTGAATGTGACTGGTCGCGCCGAAACCCATCGGGCCGCGCAGGACCGTCGCGCCCGCCAATTGCAATTCGCGCGCTTTCAAGACGATCGCTTCGTAGAGCGGCCGATGCTCCCAGCGATCACTTTCTCCGAGGTAAATGCGCAACCGCAGCGCTTCTTTAGGAAGTTGCATACAGAATTTTGCCTAACGAGACCAGACGAGTAAACCGGCGCTGCGGCCGAGCCAGACGGCGCCCAAACAGCCCACCACGGAGAGCACGCAATTCAGCCCGGCGCGGAGCCAATCGCCGTCCCGCGCGAGATCCATCGTTTGCAGGCTGAAGGAGGAAAAGGTCGTGTAACCGCCGCAGACCCCGATCATGATAAACTCCCGGAGCCGCGGGCTGACCAGCCACGGGCCGCTCGGTTCAGTCAGCGCGGCGAGGAAGCCGATCAAGAACGACCCGGTGACATTGACCAGGAACGTGCCCCAAGGAAAAACCTCGCCGACCCGAACCGCGACGAGCCCGGACGCCCAAAAGCGCGCCCCGCTCCCGACCGCCCCGCCTAACATAATCCAGAAATAAGTGAGCATAAAAAAACTCCGACCGCTGCTCCGAACCCTCGGAACATCAGTAGGAGTTATCAACCCGCGCGGTTCTCCGTTTTTCGGAAGGCAAACTCCATTGCCTGCGCGCAGTCTAACGATTCCGGCGCGGCCGGCAATCGGAAAACTCTTGTCAGGCGGCGCGGTTTGGCGCTCAATTTCCGTCCATCATGAAACACACCAAACTCGTCAGCCTCATCGCCGCCGCCGGCTTGAGCCTGAGCAGCCTCGCCCTCGCCGGCGGAGCCAAAACCTATCAAGTCACCGGCCCGATCCTGGAGATGAACGACAGCATGATCGTGGTCCAGAAAGGCAAAGACCGTTGGGAGATCAATCGCGACGCGGCCAGCAAAATTCCCGCCGAGACCAAAGTCGGCGACAAGGTCACGATCACCTACACCATGACCGCGAAAGAGATCGAAGTGAAACCGGCCAAAAGCCTAAAAAAATAGGGGCTAACGCGACGCGACGAGCGCCGCATCCGCGGGACGAGCGGACTACTCAGCGCGATAAAGAAAAGCCGGGGAGCCAGTGCCAGCGCTCGACCAGATCGGCCCGGAGAAAAGCGAGGAGCACATAACCGCTCCCGAAAAGGACCGCGCCAACCTTGAGGAAGAAGAGAAAGAGCGGGCCCAAACCAAATGCCATCGCTGCTCCGGCGGCGCCGGCCGGTTTTGACCGCGGGCGCCGCCGCCAGAAACAACCCGGAAACGTCGCCTCGAGCCGGTTGCACAACGAGCGCGGCGAGTCCGGCGACGAGCAAAAGCCTAACGATAAGCCCAACCGGTCAAAAATTGTTGAAAATAATTGTTGACGTGAGGACGCAGTTTTTGGCTAAATGCGTCCTATCTCCCTATGGTGGGAAGTAAATTCAGAGGAAAATTATGTTAAAATCCACACTCCAATTCTGCGCCACTCTCGCCGCGATCGCTCTAGCAGTCGCTCCGGCCACCGCTCAAACCACACTGAATGCCAACGCCACCTCCAACAACGGCGGTAGTTCCGGTTGGGGCATCTTTTTTGATCTGAGCGCCGCCACGCCCCTCATGATTACCGGCTTGACGACGGCCAGCTCGGCCGCCGCGGGAAGCACCTTCACGATTGAACTCTTCACTCGCATGGGCAGTGGGTTGGGCGGCCCGGTCGGTTCCGGCCCCGGCAGCTCGCCTGCCGGTTGGACCTCGCTCGGCACGGTCACGGCGACCCAGGGAGCGACCAGTGGGGGCATCTCCTTGCCTATCGCCTTGCCCAATTTCAGCATCGCCGGCGGCGAGACAGTGGGTGTGGCCCTCGTCTTCAGCGGCGCAGGGCCCAACTACTTCGGCACCGGCACTCCGCCCATCCAACGGTTCACCGATGGGACATTGACTCTCGACACGGGCGACTCGCGCACTCAGCCGTTCACGCCCAATGGAAGCTTCTTCAGTTCGCGCGGGTTGACCGGCTCGATCACCTACCAAGCGGTGCCCGAACCTTCCTCGCTCGCTCTTCTGGGTCTCGCGGGGGTGGGTGTGCTCGCGATCTCCCGGCGGCGACGGACCCGCGCCGCAGCGAACAACGCCTAAGCGCTATTCGCTCTGCGAAGCGGGCGTCACCTAGAAAAGGCGGCTTGGGCTCGCGCCTCCCAGGGGAGGCCTCTACGGACGCGCCAGCGCCCGACCTGCTCTTGCGCTTTCACTTACACTTACACCCAAGCTCTTGCCTCAGAGGGCGTCTTAAAAGTGGATGTGCAAGCCAGCGGGCTCTGGAGCGTGTCCCGCGCGCTGGAAACGTCTATGAGGGCGAACGGCCATTCTGGGGAGCGCACGCGCCTCGCGTGCTGGTTTAGGCGCCTCGCCGAAACGAACTTTGTGGCCGCTCTTGGTCTCGAAGCGTGGGAGAAAAGTTCGCGACGGCGAAGCGCGTGCGCTCCCCAGCGAAAGTCCATCGCGCCCTCCAAAGTTCATTGGCCCCTCTAGTTAGCTAGGCGCACCGGATCGGGTCGAGATCGAGCGGGGCCCACCGGACTCCCGGGCAAAAGGCGCCCTCGGTGCCTCTCAGCGCCGCCGGCTGCTCCCGCCGAGGCCGCCGAGGAGACCACGGATCAACTGCCGCCCCACCTGGCTGCCGGCGGCGCGCACGGCGCTTTTCATCATCGAGGTCGCCATGCTGTCGTAGCGACCGCCGCGCGGCCCGATCTTCGGTTGAAAGGCGGACTCCGCGCTGCCCAGAATTTGCTCGAAAAACGACGGCTTCGCTCCTTCCGGAACGGAAGCGCCGGGGATCGCAGCCGGCGCGTCGCCGGCCGCCGCTTTTTCGCCCGCGCGCGCCTGCAATTTCTCGAAAGCCGATTCGCGATCGACTGCCTTTTCGTAGTGCCCGGCGAGGACGGACGACTGGATAATTTGCGCGCGCTGCTCCGGCGTGATCGCTCCGATCTGGCTGCGAGGCGGGACGACCTTGGCGCGCTCGACGATTTGCGGTGCGCCGTTTTCATCCAGCATCGAGACGAGCGCTTCGCCCACGCCGAGCTCGGTCAGGACCGTCTCGACCTCGAGCTTTGGATTTTGCCGGAAGGTCTGGGCGGCGGCTTTGACCGCTTTCTGGTCGCGTGGGGTGAAGGCGCGGAGCGCGTGTTGCACGCGATGGCCGAGCTGACCGAGGACCACATCGGGGAGATCGAGCGGGTTTTGGCTGACGAAGTAAACGCCCACGCCTTTCGAGCGAATCAATCGCACCATCTGCTCGACCTTTTGCTCCACGCCCGGCTCGATGTCGGCGAAGAGGAGGTGCGCTTCGTCGAAGAAGAAAACGAGCTTGGGCTTTTCCGGGTCGCCGATTTCCGGGAGCCGTTCGAAAAGTTCCGAGAGCAGCCAGAGCAAAAAGGTCGCGTAGACCTTGGGCGATTGCTGCATCAACTTCTCCGCGTCGAGAATGTTGATGACGCCGCGGCCTTGCGCATCGGTCTGGATGAGGTCGTCGAGATCGAGCGCGGGTTCGCCGAAAAACTTGTCTGCGCCCTGGGTTTCGAGCGCGAGCAAATTGCGCTGGATCGCGCCGACGCTGGCCGCGGAGACGTTGCCGTATTGCGTTTTGAATTGGTCGGCGTGGTCGCCCACGTATTGCAGCATGGAGCGCAGGTCTTTCAGATCGAGGAGCAACATCCCGCTCTCGTCGGCGATGCGGAAAACCATGTTGAGCACGCCGGCCTGGGTGTCGTTGAGATCGAGCAGACGGCCGAGGAGGAGCGGCCCCATCTCCGAAACGGTTGCGCGCACTGGATGCCCGTTTTCGCCAAAGACATCCCAGAAAACAACCGGCGCAGCTTCCGGCTTGAAGTCAGCCAGGCTGAGTTCTTTGACCCGGGCCAGGACCTTGGGATTTTTTCCGCCTGGCTGGCTGAGCCCGGCGAGATCGCCCTTCACGTCCGCCATGAAAACGGGGACCCCGCGCGCGCTGAAACCTTCCGCCAGGGTCTGCAGAGTGACCGTTTTGCCGGTGCCGGTAGCTCCTGCGATTAGGCCATGGCGATTGGCCATCTTCGGGAGGAGGACGATGGGACGACGATCGCTTTGCGCGACTAGAATCGGTTCGGTCATGAGTCGGCCTTACCCAGCCTCATGAGGAAAAGGAAGCCCGCTGCCTAACGAGCGAGGATGGCCTGTTTTTTATTCCAGGCGTGGGTTCCGCCGCAATGGGCGCACTCCACATCTTTCGGCTTCAGCTTCGCATCCTCGAAGGAATCTTCCTCCACCGTTATCCCGGTGACGTTGAGTTTTTTTGTTACCGGACATCTCACCAGAATTCGCTTAATCACGGCGCGAATATGTCACGAAACCGCCATCTTCGCGCGGGAAAACTTCGCCCCGGCTGGAAAGGCAGATTCCTTGCGCTCATTCTGCAGAGGCTTCGCTCCCCTCAGGCAGTTGTTAAGCATTCAACCCCGCGGGCGCCTGGCGTTCACGCGCCACTCACAATTTTGTCATCCCGAGCCCGCGTAGACGGCGAGGGATCTCGCGCAAGGTCTCGGCGTCGTTCTTCAGAAAAATGTACCCATCAGAGCAGCCGTGAGTCCCTCGCCGCGCTGCGCCAGCCTCGGGATGACAAAATGAGAGTGGGCAGGGTGGACGCAAGGCGCCCGCGGGAATGAAAGCTAAACTGTGACCTGCGAAGAGCGCGCGTTGCTTACCGGTTGCACGCTTGGCTAATGCAACTCTCGCGCCTCCCAGAGGGAGGCGTCTACAGCGGCGCAACCGCGAAGACGCGGGCCGGAAATCCCGAACCGCCTTTCGGCTTCGGAAACGTCACGAAGACGATGGCCCCTGCTTCCGGCACCTGGTCGAGATTGGTCAGCAGCTCGATCTGGTAATGGTCGTGCGTCAGGACATAGGTCTCGGGCGCGTAATTATCTTTGCTCGTCGCCACGCCCGGGTCGGTGTCGGTGGTCTCGTGGCCATTGGCGGTCACGTGGCGCTTCTCGTAAAGGTATTGCAGCGCCGCCAGACTCCAGCCGGGATAATGCGCCACGCCCCTCGCATCCTTGTTTTCCATCGCCGCGCCGTCCGGCCAGCGCTTCGACCAATCCGTCCGCAGCGCCACGAACGCTCCCGCCGGGATCGGTCCGTGCTCGGCCTCCCATTGCTCGATCCGTTCTACGGTCAGGGTGTAATCCGGATTTTTCGCGACCGCTTCGTGCACATCGATCACGACCAGTGGGCGGATCATTTCCTGGAGCGTGATCTGATCGACCGTCCGCCCGCCCCTCTTAAAATGCGCCGGGGGATCTAGGTGCGTTCCCCACTGCCCGACGTGGGAAAATACCTCCGCAAAAAATCCGTCACCCATCATCCCAGGCTTCTTCTCGTAAGAATAGATCGTTTTCCGTTTCTCATCCGGGAACCCAGGCCAATGCGGAATCCCGGGAGCAAACGCGTGCGTCAGATCGACCAGACGTTTTCCGATCAGCTCCTGCTGCAACGGCCAGAGCGATGGCTCTTTCGCCTCGGCGCTCGCGGCCAGAAAAACGGAGCCGCCAAGCAGGAAAAGAAGGCCGCGGGCAAGTTTCATTCTGCTCTGTTAACCGATCGCGCAAGAAGAGGTCAACAAGTTCGAATAACTCCCAACAAAAGGCGTCGATCATAAGCCGGCCTCGCTTTGTCGGCGGACTTGAGCCCTGTTATCAACAGCCGAGAGTGTTCCCGGGGCCAGCAAGGAGAAATTCGAGCGATTGGCGCAGTTATTCAGATGGAGAAGAAGAAGGATTAAGTTGGTTTCCCTAAAGAATTATCAGAAGCACTGTGCACAACCTTGCTTCCGGCAGACGCCCGCTCCTTGCCGTTCTGGAATAACTCCGGGAGCAAGCCATCTCAACTGCGCATGAGCGGGATCGTGAGAGAGTGGGTAACGTCCGCTGAGGGAGCCGACCGCGAAGCTATGACACCAATGTCCGCGAAAGCTGTGCTCGAAACCGAAACCGCGGAAGTGCCAGCGACCTTTGTGCCCCTCGTCGCGCCGTTGCCCGATTACGTTTCCCCGGAGGAAGCGAGCCTCTTCGAGCAGGTCGCGTGGATCTACGTTTTCTGTCGCGAAAATCTTTTCCGTGACGACACCGACCGGATCAGCGCCGCGCTCTGGCCGGGAGGCGCGCCCGCGGAGAAAACCCAGATGATCGAGCTGGGCTGCGGTCCGGGATTTTACTCCTGCCGGTTTGCCCGGCGCTTCTCTCAACTCGCCGTCGTCGGGGTCGATCGTTCTGCGCAACAACTCGCTTGGGCCCGTCGCCGGGCGGAGCGGTTTGGTTTGCAGAACTGCCACTTCGAACGTGGCAACGTGCTCGAGATCCCGTTTGCCGAATCCCACTTCGACGTCCTCCTCGCCTCCCGGCTTTTCACCGTTCTCCCGGAACGCGAGGAAGCGATCGCGGAAATGTATCGGGTCATAAAACCGGGCGGCCGCTGTTTCGTGGCCGAGCCGCGGCGGGCCCTGCGCGCTTCGGTCCCGCTCTTTGCCATGTGGACTCTGGCCCGCGCCACCCATTTTCGGAATGGCTATCGCGAGCCGCGTAAAGCGGTCACCCTATTGGCGGATGAATTTCGCCAGCTCTTCGCGGCGCAACCGTGGCGCGACGTCAAATGCTGGCAGGATAACCGCTATCAGTATGCGCTCTGCGAGAAGGCATGAGCGTCGCGCACCGCGTCCTTTCGCCTAACGAATCTGAGCCGGCCGCCGCGGGTCGTTGCGCCCTCGCCATTATGACGAAAGCACCGCGCGCCGGCCGCGTGAAAACGCGCCTCACCCCGCCGCTCACCTCCGAGGAAGCAGCCGCGCTTAACATCTGTTTCCTCCGCGACATCGCCGCGTCGATCGCCCAGGCGGGACCCAATGCACAAGGGATCGGCTGTTACACGCCGGTCGGCGAGGAAGACGCTTATCGCGACATTTTCCCGGCAGATTTCCAACTCATCCCGCAGCGCGAAGGCACCTTTGGCGAGCGCCTCATCCGCGCGACCGAGGACTTGCTCGCGGTCGGCTTTGCGGCGGTTTGCCTGATTAATTCCGACAGCCCGACGGTGCCGGCGGCCGCTTTCCGCGAAGCGGTCGAAGTGCTTTCCCGGCCTGGCGACCCCGTCGTGCTCGGCCCCTCCGACGATGGCGGTTATTATCTCATCGGGATGAAAAAACTGCACCGCCGCGTCTTCGAGGAAATCGACTGGAGCACCGAGCGCGTCCTCGCGCAGACGAGAGCGCAAGCGGCCCAGGAGAACCTTTCCGTGCATCATCTCCCCGCCGGTTACGACGTCGACGATAGCCACGGGCTGCAGCGCCTCGCCCGCGAATTGCTTCAGCCTAACGAGTCCGCGGCGCCGGCCTCGCGCCAATTCCTTCGCCACTTCGCCGACCGCGCCCGTCTCACCTGATGAAGCGCGCCCTCGTTACCGGCGGCGCCGGCCTCATCGGTTCCACCCTCGCCGATCTCCTTCGCCGCGAAGGCTGGAGCGTGCGCGTGCTCGATAATCTCGAGCCGCAAACCCACCGCCACGGCCGGCCCGCCTGGGTGCCTAACGAGAGCGATTTCGTCGAAGGCAACCTGCTCGACCGCGCCACTATGACGGCCGCGCTGCAGGAGATCGACGTCGTTTTTCACGAAGCAGCCTACGGCGGCTACATGCCGGAGATCGCGAAATACGTGCAGGTCAATTCGTTCGGCACCGCGCAGCTGCTCGAGATCATTCGCGAAGAAAACCTCCCGATTCAGAAGGTCGTGGTGGCCAGCTCGCAAGCGGTTTACAGCGAAGGCGCGGCGATTTGTCCTGAGCACGGGCTCGTTTTTCCGCCGGTCCGTCCAGTCGAACAACTGCAGCGCGGCGATTGGCAGGTGCATTGCCCGTTCTGCGACGCCCTCACCACCAGCGCGCCCACCCCGGAGAACGCGCCCATCGGGGGCGAAACGGTTTACGGGCTCACCAAAGTCGACCAGGAAAAACTCGTGCTTCTCTGGGGCAAACAGATCGGCATTCCGACCGTCGCGCTCCGTTATTCCTGCACCTACGGACCGCGCCAATCGATCTTCAATCCTTACACCGGGGTGATCGCGATCTTCTGCACCCGGCTGCTCAACGACCTTCCGCCCGTCCTCTACGAAGATGGCGAGCAGACCCGCGATTTTTCCTTCGTCGAAGATATCGCGCGGGCCAACCTGCTCGCCGCCGAGACCGACGCGCTCGACGGCCTGCCGGTCAACATCGGCAGCGGTCGCGGCGTCCCCGTTCGCGAAGTGGCCGAGCAAATTTCCGACGCCCTCGACATCCATATCGCGCCGGAAGTGAACGGTGAATTTCGCCCCGGCGAAATGCGTCACCTGACCAGCGGAACCGAGCGCGCGCGTGCGGCCGGCTACGAACCGCAAGTCGATCTCGCGACGGGGATCGAGCGTTACCTCGATTGGATTCGAGGCCAGGGCGACGTGAAAGATTACTTCAGCGAAGCGGCCGATATTTTGCGCAGCAAAGGCATCGTCCATCGGGTGAAGGCCTAGTGGCGCGAGCTTCAGGCTTGCGAGTTTCTTGGGGAGAAGCGCGCGTCAAACTCGCAAGCTAGAAGCTCGCGCCACGGGGCGGGCTCCTGTAACGAAGAGCGTGAGCCCTGATTTTCACTCGCTCGTGGTCGAGCATGCGCGCAAGGATTTCCCCCTGCTCGATGCGCACGGCAGCGTGGGCGAGGCCCTCGCCCGCATCCGCGCGGAAGGCGTGGGCGAGCGCGTCGTATATTTCTTCGCGGTCGACGCCGAGGAACGGCTCGTCGGCGTGCTCCCGACCCGGCGCTTGTTGACCGCGTCGCTCGAAACCCCGCTCGACCAAATCATGGTCCGGCGGGTCATCACCATCCCGGCCAGCGCCACCGTGCTCGAGGCCTGTGAATTTTTTGTCCTCTACAAGTTCTTCGCTTTCCCGGTGGTGGATGCCGAGCGCCGCGTCGTCGGCATCGTCGACGTCGGCCTTTTCGCGGAGGAAATGCTCCAGGCCGGCGAACGCGAAGGCGACGCGCTTTTCGCCGCAGCCGGGCAGGACGCGATCTTCGAGGCGATCGGGTTTCACCTCGCCGAAATCCGCGGCGCCTCGGCCTTGCAGGCCTTCCGTTTTCGCTTCCCCTGGCTCCTCGCCACGGTCGCGGCCGGGACGGCGTGCGCGCTCCTGGCCGGCGCGTTCGAGGCCACGCTCGCGCAAAGTTTGGTCATCGCTTTTTTCCTCACCATGGTCCTCGGTTTGAGCGAAAGCGTGAGCATGCAATCGATGACCGTGACCATCCAGGCCTTGCGCGCGACCGCGCCGAGCCGGCGTTGGTTCGTCGATAATCTGCGCCGGGAATGCGCCAGCGCGCTCCTCCTCGGGCTCGGGTGCGGGGTGCTCGTGGGGGCCATCGTCTGGCTCTGGCGGCGCGACCTGGCGGCGGCCGGCGTGATCGCCGTGAGCATTCTCGTTTCGCTTTTTGCGGCCAGCCTTTTTGGTTTCGGTGTGCCCTCGCTCCTCCATCGGCTGAAGCTCGATCCGAAAATTGCGGCCGGACCGGTCACCCTGGCGCTGACCGATTTCTTCGCCCTCAGCTTTTATTTTTCCCTGGCATGGCTGCTCCTGTGATCGCGGTCATCATCCCGGCCCTGAACGAGGAGGAGCCGATCGCCGAGGTGGTGCGGGCCTGTCTCGCGACCGGTTTGCCTAACGACGTCATCGTGGTCGATAACGGCAGCACCGATCGCACGGCCGAGCGAGCGACCGCGGCCGGGGCGCGAGTGGTGCGCGCGCCCCGCGGTTACGGGCGGGCCTGCGCGGCGGGGGTGGCGGCGCTCGCGCCAGCGACCGAGATCGTGGTTTTTCTCGATGGCGATGGGAGCGATTGCCCGGAGTTTATGGAGACGCTGGTGCGGCCAATCGTCGAGGGACGCTACGATTTTGTGATCGGCTCGCGCACGCGCGGGCGGCGCGAAGCGGGCAGCATGAATTTCCAGCAAGTCTGGTCCGGGCGCGCCGCCGGCTGGTTACTCCAACTGCTCTACGGCGTGCGCTACACCGATATGTGTCCCTTCCGCGCCTTGCGCCGGGAAAAGCTGGAGTCGTTAGGCATGAAGGAGCCGACCTACGGCTGGAATCTGGAGATGCAGATGCGCGCGGCCCGCACCGGTCTGCGCGTGCTCGAGGTCCCGGTCGACCATCGCTGCCGGACCGGTGGCGAATCGAAGGTTTCCGGCACGTTACGCGGCACCTTCGTCGCGGGGACGCGGATTCTCGCGACGCTTTTGCGCGTCGCGCTGGAGGGATGAGCTCCTGCGAATCCGGGGCGGGGTGGTGCTGTGCGCGTTCGACGAGCCGTGCGGCTTCGCGGAGCTCAGCCCTCCAGGATGGAGTGCGCGCGAGCCTGCCGGGTAGCGCATGCGTCTCGCGTGCTGGTCGACGCGTCTCGCGGCGACGAACTTTTCTTTACTTGCGGAAGGTCTGAGGGGACGCCACGGGCCCCGGAAGTTCGCGACGGTGGGACACCGTCGCCAGCACGCGAGACGCGTGCGCTACCCAGCCGCCGCAGCCTAACGAAAGATGAGGAAGTAATCGTCGCCGTCCGCTTTCACGAAAGCGTGCTTGGAGACGAAGAAAAAGCCGGCCCGCCGCAATTCCGCGATCACCTGGTTGGCGTTGACCCCGTGGTCGGCGCCGTTGCCGTTGCGATCGATGATCCCGACGTTGGCCCCGGTCCGGAGCGCCGCGCGCAGTTGGCGGAGCAACTTCATCGGCTCCGCCACTTCGTGATAGGATTTCAAAAAGAGGACGGCGTCGATCTGGCCCGCCGGCAGCCGGGGATCATCCGGTTTCCCCAGAACTGCGCGAACGTTAGGCAAATGCTCCTTCCGAGCCCGCGCCGCGATTGCTTTCACATAGGGCGGATAGATATCTTCCGCGTAGACGAGGCCGCGCAGGCCGACGCGCCGGGCCGCCCGCACCGCGAACCAACCGCCGCCGGCCCCGATATCCGCAACCTTGGCACCGGGGTGAATCCCGAGCAGGTCCATCACCCGGTCGACCTGCAAATTTTTCGCCCGCTGCGCCCCTTCGAAAATGGCCAGGTCGCCGGTGTAAGGTTTGCTCGTCGGCCGATCGATCCCGCCGGGAGAAGGGGCCGCGCGCCCCAGGCCCGTCGAGCAAACCAGCACTCCTAAAAGCAGTGCGAGCAGCCGTTTTTTCATCGCGGTCGGTTTCATCTGGCCTAACTTGCACCGGGCCCGCCTGGAATAAAAACGCCGGGGTGTCGCTCCTCTTTCCATGAACGAACCAATCAGCCGCGGAAAACGCGCGGGCGCCGGACTTTTGGCGGGCGCGGTCGCGGGAGTGGTCATGACGGTGGTGATGCTCTTGCTCGCCTGGCTCGCGAGCGTCGCCAGTCCGCTCGTGCTTTTGGGAGATCGGCTTTCCGTTTTTATTCCGCCGGGACCTTTCCTCAGCATCATGGGCCGGGTCGGCGGCTACACCCCTCTGAAGGAGTTGGGCGTCAGCTCGACCATCGCCGGGCAGGTCGTGGTCGGCGCGCTCGGCGGTCTGTTCTACGGGCTCGTCCTTGCGCGCCGGGGAAAACCTTCGACCCTGCTCTCGTTAGGCATTTATTTTCTCTTGCCCTTGCTCGTCGCCCTGGCGCTGCTCTGGCCGGTTCTGGGGACCAATTACCAGGGTTGGCCGATCGAGCCGGCGACGCTCATCACATCCCTCGGGCTGGCTCTCGACTTTCTCGCTTTCGAGCGCACGCTCGTTCTTGGCTTTCGCTTCCTCACGACCGCGCCCGCTGCGCCTGACGAGCTCGCTTATTCCCCCTCGATCGGCCGGCGCGCGCTCGTCCTCGGCGGCCTCGGCCTGCTCGCCGCCGGTGGCGGCGCCGGCATCATCCGCCGGCTCTTCCAGGTCGCGACCTTCAGCTACGATGGGACCCAGTACAAAGGCCCTGAGGTGGAGGGGATCACGCCTAACGACAAGTTCTATTGCGTGACCAAGAACGTGGTCGATCCCCGGGTCGACGAAGCGCTCTGGCGACTCGAGGTCGACGGGATGGTCCAGCATCCCCAGACCTACAAGAGCGACCGCTTCAAAGCGCTCCCCGCGGTCGCGCAGGAGACGACGCTGATGTGCATTAGCAACGGCCTTGGCGCCGGCTTGATGAGCAACGCGGTCTGGCGCGGCGTCCCCCTGAGCGAGCTGCTCCAGGCGGCCGGTCCGCTCCCGGGCGCGACCAAAGTGAAGCTTTATGGGGTGGATAATTACGCCGACACTTTTCCCCTCGCGAAAGCGCTGGAGCCGACCACCCTGGTCGCCTTCGAGATGAACGGCGAGCGGCTGCCGGACCGCCACGGTTTCCCGGCGCGCGCCGTCGTGCCCGGATATTTCGGGGAGAAAAATGTGAAGTGGCTCACCCGCATCGAGCTGACCGGGCCGGAGGCGGAAGGCTTTTACGAGAAGCAGGGGTGGGGGCCGGACTTCATGATTCCGACGCGCTCCCGGATCGATCAACCGGAGGATTTCGCCTGGTTTAGCCTAACGAAAACACCGGACGGCGTTCCCTTGAAGGGTGTGGCCTTTGCCGGCGATCGCGGGGTTTCCAAGGTGGAGGTGAGCCTCGACGACGGGAAGAACTGGGAGGAAGCGAAGATCGATTACCCCGGGACGAAGCTGACTTGGGTGCTCTGGAGTTTCCCCTGGAAACCGGCCGGCCCGGGCGAACACAAAGTGATCGTGCGCGCGACCGATGGGAGCGGTGCAGTGCAGCGCGAAGAGAAAGAGCGCGGGCAATTTTCGGGCACGACCGGGTTTCACAAAATCACCGTTTATCTGGGCGCCTAGCAGAGATTGCCGGCATCCAAGTATGATGCCATGATGCTTCTGTGAGGACGACATTAAGCATCAACGATGCGCTCCTCGAGGAGGTACGGCGCCGCGCCGCGGCTGCCGGCCGATCCTTCCGCAGCATGCTCGAGGAAGTAATCGCGCACGGTCTCGCCTCCTCAAAAAAGACCAGGGCGCGGCGGCGGGTGCGGATCAAACCGCGCCCCCTCGGTCTCAAACCCGCTTATCACAACCTCAGTATGAATCAGCTTTTCGATCAGTTGGAAGCGGAGCGGACCGCAGGCAAGGGCCGGCGCTCGAAATGATTGTTCCCGACGCCAATCTGCTCATCTACGCCTACGACACCGAGTCGCCTTTTCACGGGGCCGCGCGGCGCTGGTGGGAGGACGCTCTCTCCGGCGCGGAGCCGGTCGGGATCCCCTGGATCGTCGTTCTGGGGTTCGTTAGGCTGATTACCCATCCGACGCTTCTTGAAAATCCACTGACGGTCGGGGAGGCGCACGCGGCGGTCGCGCATTGGCTCGAGTGCGAGCATGTGCGCCTGCTCGTTCCTCAGGAGGCGACCTTGCAACGTTTCTTTTCCCTTCTCGAGACCGCTGGCCTCGGCGGAAACCTTGTTTCTGATGCGCTCATCGCAGCGCAGGCCGAGGATTTTGGCGCGACCGTGTATTCCAATGATCGCGACTTCGAGCGCTTTGGAAGCCTGCGCTGGCAAAATCCTCTGGAGCTTGAGCCTCGCTATTTCTGACACTTCGGACACCACGCGGTGGTCCGGCCGCCGATCGTGGCGCGGCGGAGCGGCGTTCTGTGCCGCGGGCATTTTCCTCCGGTTTTCCAGCGTTCGTGCAGGAGCCAGGTGGACGGCGGATCGCTCGAGTCGCGACCGATGGTTTGGAGTGAGGCGCGGGCGACGAAGCGCGTGCTGCGGTAAAGCGCGGCGAGCTTCGCGGCGGTTATTTTTCCGGCCGGCGTGCGCGGCGCGATTTTGGCGCGCCAAAGGATTTCGTCGGCCATCCAGTTGCCGATGCCGGGGAAGCCTTGCTGCGAAAGGAGGATGGCTTTGAGCGGCGCGCGCGCATGACGTTTAAGAAAATCCGCCAGGGCGGACTTTGTCCATTCCGGCGCACTGATTTCCGGTGCGCTCGCCTGCCACCACTCCGGGGCCTGCGGGCCGTGATGAAAACGCACCCGGCCAAACTGCCGCGCGTCCTTGAAAACGAGCGTTCGCTTCTTCTGCGCGAGGGCGAGGTGATCGTGTTTCTCCGGCCGAAAGTCGCTCGGCTCGACCCGCAATTGCCCGCTCATCCCAAGATGAATTCCGAGCCAGCTCCGAATGTTTTCGCGCGCCCCGATTTTTTCGGGGTTGTCGCCGCTAAACTGGAAGAGCATCTGCTTCCCGCGCGCAACGGAGTAGAGGAGTTTTTGCCCAACCAGCCGGCGCCGAAGGGCGCGCACGTCGCTGCCGCGGAAGATGCGTTTTTCGCCATGCAACCGCACCCCGGTCACGATCTCGCCCAGACCCGGGTCCCAGCGTTTCCGAAAATATTCGACCTCGGCCAGCTCCGGCATGGCCGAGCGTAAATCGCCCCTGTCCGCGTGGCGAATTTTAGCCGATCGACCGAGGTCTTAAGATATGATCAAACCCATCCGGCACGGCTGAACTCGCCGGAGAATCCATACCCTGTAGCCGATGGCCCGCGTGCCACACTTTGCAAAGTATGGCAGGGGAGGTTCCGGCCGGCGGTTTAATTAATGGAGGGTTTTAACCGTCGGCCAGGCCTGCTTGCTTTCGTTAGGCTAGGGAGCTTTTCGCGCAGAAGTCGTTAGGCGGGTCTCCTCCTCTGCGTAGTCCAGCTTCGGATACCAATCCGTGCCGCGGCCTCCGGGCGTCGTGTCGAGGAGCGTCCAGAGTGGATCGAGATCGGGAGCACCGCGCGGGTCCTGGCCCGGGTCGGCGGTTGCGCCGCCCATTTCGCCGCTCCAGAAATGGCGAATCACCCCGCTCTGGCGAGTAAAAACACTGTAGGCCGGAATGTCCGCGTCCCCGGCGCTGACGTAATCATGAGTAAAATCGCCGCTCGCGTCGGAATAGAGCGCGAGGTTTTTCCAGCCGCGTTCCTGCTTGAGCGAACGAATGCGCTCGATGGATGAGCGGGCGATCATCGCCAAGGCGGTGCGCTGGGTGATGTCGGGCACTTTTCTTTCCCACGCGTTCATCAGCGAAGTGCACATCGGGCACATCTGCTCGCGCTCCGGCCCGAACATGAAGCTGTAGGCGATGAGGGTCTCGTGCTCGCCGAAGAGGTCGGCGAATGTGACGGGCCCGTGCTCGCTCTCGAAGCGATAATCTTTCCGCACCTCGCCGCCGGGCGGGAGTTGACGCCTCTGTTCGGCGACGCGCTCGATCTGGCGGCGCAGCTCGATTTCTTCGGCGAGAAGCGCGTTGCGGGCCTCGCGGTATTCCTCGCTCTCGTTAGGGAAATGGAAGCGGTTCTTTTGCACCAGCTCCTTCGATGGGGTGAGGGTTTGCCTGTTTGTCATGGTGTTTTCTCCTGCGGGTGAGGGAAACAAATCGCGCTGCAAGAGGCGGCGCGCATCTTACAACGCCGCGTTTTTCTTCATCTGCGCCATGCGTTCCTCCGCGGCGCGCATCTCGGGAGTAAAAGAATCTCCGAAATCCGCCGCCTCGAAGACCTGTCGGATCTCGATCTCGCTCTCGCCGTCCTTCGGGTTGGGGCAACGTTTGACCCAGGCGATTGCTTCCTCGCGCGATTGGACCTGGAAGATCCAGAAACCGCAGATGAGCTGCTCGGTCTCGGGAAACGGCCCTTCTGTCACGGTGCGTTGCGTGCCGGAAAAGCGGACGCGTGCACCTTTCGCGCTGGGGTGTAATCCGTCGGCCGCGACGAGCACGCCGGCCTGAGCCAGTTCCTCGTTGTACTTCCCCATGGCGGTGAGGAGTTTTTCATCCGGCAGCGCGCCGGCTTCGGTGTTCTTGTCGGTTTTAACCAGAAATCATGAATCTCATGGGCAATCTTCTTTTGGGAATTCTCGGATTTGGCGCGCCCTAGCCAACCGGTTGCAGCGGCTGGCTCTGCGCTTCCGCTATTTCCTTCATGTTGGCGAGACCTTCTTCGAATTGGCTGCCGCACATTTTGTCCATGTTCATGAAGAGCCCCATCGCTTTGCAGAGGAACCGGCTCGTGCCGAACATGCTCCAGGTCACTTTCGTGTCTGCCCCGACGGTCTCGAAAGTGAACTCCGCCGTGTTGTTGACTTTGAACGGCTTGAAGAACTCGAGATTCATCCGCACGAGCTCAGGCGGACAACTCGCGATGATGGTCATGCGGCCCTCGCCGACTTTGTTGTTGCCGGTCCAGGCCAGGCTGGCGCCGGCGCCGCTGCGCGGGCCGCTGAAAGTGTATTCGGCGGCCGGATCGTATTTCGCGTAGGGCGACATCTCCTGCCAGCGATGGAGATCGTTGACCTGGGCGAAGGCCGCTTCAGGAGCGGCGTGAATGAGGATGCTGCGGGCGATGCGGAATTCATCCGGCCGCCGCGCGATGACGAGGGCGAAGCCGGAGACGAGGGCTGCAACTGCGATAAGGATGGGTGTGATCATAGAAGTGTTTTTGGATCGTTGTGTTCGCTGCGTTCATGGGGTCAACGAACGAGCGCGTCCGATTCGGACCGGAAAGCGAATTTTTTTCAACCACACCCAAAACTGTGTAGTCGGCGGATTTCCGCGCGCGCTCTGTCCGCTGGCGCGCGGCTGTTTCGTCGTATGTCTTGATGAGTCATTTCAACCTGCAATTTAAAAAAATCATGGAAACCAACCCGACGCCTTATCTTTTGTTCTTTCGCAACTCCGGCCCGGAGACGCACGCGCATCTCTCCCCGGAGCAGCGCCAACAGCTGATGACGCGCTGGAACGCGTGGTACGACGAACTTGCCGCGGAAGGCAAAGCTCTCGAAGGTCAGCCGCTGGAATTGGAGATGCGCCTCGTTTCCGGACCGGGCGGAGAACGCGTCACCGACGGACCCTTCACTGAAACCAAGGAGGCGATCGGCGGTTTCGTGAAGCTCCTCGCCGGCAGCCTCGAAGAAGCCACGGAAATCGCGCGGCGGCATCCTGGTTTGGAATACGGACTCGTGATCGAAGTGCGCGAGATGACCGGAAGTTGTCACCTGGGTGTTCGTCATCATTCGGCGCCCGCGCAAGCGGCGGAGTAAGCCGTGGCCGAATCCGATTCCGCAGCGACCCGGGCCTCGGCCCGGCCGTTGGTCGAGCATTTTTTCCGGCACGAGACGGGGCGGTTGCACGGCACGCTCGTTAGGCTGGTAGGATTGCACAACCTCACCCTCGCCGAGGACGTCGCGCAGGAGGCCATGCTGCGCGCCCTGCGCGCCTGGTCGATGGGCGGTCCGCCCGCCAATCCCTCCGCCTGGATTACGCGGGTGGCGCTGAACCTGGCCAGGGATGCGCTCCGCCATCAGCGCATGTCCGCGGGGAAAGAAACCGCGATCATCACCCATCTCGAACAAACAGGCACGCCGCTGCCCGAACCCTTCGTCGATGAAGTCCAGATTCGGGACGATGCGTTGCGCCTCCTCTTTGTTTGCGCGCATCCTTCCGTTGCTCCTGACGCCCAGGTCGTCCTCGCGCTCAAAGTCTTGTGCGGCTTCAGCACGGGCGAGATCGCGCTCGCTTATCTCACCAGCGAGTCGGCGATCGAGAAACAACTCACCCGCACGAAACAACGCATCCAAAGCGCGCAGCTCGCCTTCGACATTCCCGAGGGCGAAGACCTCGGGCCGCGCCTGGACGGCGTCCTCGGCGCGCTCTATCTGCTCTTCAACGAAGGCTACAAGGCGTCGGCGGGCGAGCGTTTGCTGCGCGAAGATTTGTGCCGGGAAGCCATCCGGCTGGGATCGCTCCTGGTCGCTCACCCCGCGGGCGACACCCCGCGGGCTCACGCTTTCCTCGCGCTCATGCTTCTCACCAGCGCGCGTTTTCCCACCCGTCTGGATGAACACGGCGACCTTCTGCGGCTCGACGATCAGGATCGGTCGCAGTGGAATCAGGAGCTGATCGAGCGCGGTCTCCTCCATTTGGCGGCGGCCGCGCAAGGCCGGGAGCTGACCGCTTACCATCTGCAAGCCGGGATCGCCGCCTGTCACTGCACGGCGACGGACGCGGCTTCGACCGATTGGCGGCGCATCCTCCGGCACTACGACGAGCTGGCGCGGATCACCCCGACCCCGATCGTGGCGCTGAACCGCGCGGTCGCGGTGGCGAATCTCCACGGCGCGCAAGCGGGGCTGGAGGCGATCGCGGCGATCCCAGAGCGGGAGCGGCTGGAGTCTTACTATCTGCTGCACGCAGTCGTGGGGGAATTGCAACTCCGCCTAACGAACGATCGCGCGGCCGCGGAAAGCTTCCGCCGCGCTTTGCAGCTCTCTCGCGTGGGACCGGAGCAGCTTTACCTCGCGCGGATGCTGGAGCGTTCCTCAAGAGGGTAAAGCAGCACGCTCCGACCGCGAGCGCGGTCGCGCTGGATTAGATCGCCCGGGGCCTCCGTGCTACCCTTGGCGCTCGTGGAAAAAGTCATCATCGTCGGGAGCGGTTGCGCGGGTCTCACGGCCGCGATCTACGCGGCGCGCGCCAACTTGAGCCCGCTCGTCCTCGAAGGGCGCCAGCCCGGCGGTCAGCTTTCCACGACCACGCTGGTGGAGAATTTTCCCGGTTTCCCCGAGGGCATCGATGGGCCGCAGCTGGTCTTGAACATGCACAAGCAGGCCGAGCATTTTGGCGCGCGCTTTTCTTATGCGGAAGCGACCGGCCTGGAATTGGCGAAGGAGCACGTCCGTCTCCAGACCGATGACGAAGAATGGCTCGAAACCCAGGCGCTGATCGTGGCGAGCGGCGCTTCCGCGCGCTGGCTTGGGCTGGAGAACGAAGAAAAACTGGTCGGCCACGGCCTCACCAGTTGCGCGACTTGCGACGGCGCGTTTTATCGCAACGTGCCGGTCTGCGTGGTCGGCGGCGGCGATTCCGCGGCGGAGGAAGCGCTCTTTCTGACTCGCTTCGCATCCAAGGTTTATCTGATCCATCGCCGCGGGGCATTGCGCGCCTCCAAGATCATGGCCGACCGGGTCCTGGCCTGCGACGCGATCGAGCCGATCTGGAACACGGTGGTGACGAAATACCTGACCGACGACAAAGGCGAGATGCGCGCGGCGATGCTGCGTGATGTCGAGACGAAGGCGGAACGCGAGCTCGAAGTGGCCTGCGTTTTTGTGGCCATCGGCCACGACCCGAACACGAAGGCCTTTGCCGGCAAACTGGAGACCGATCCGGACGGTTATCTGCTCGTTAGGCATCTGGCCGAGAGCAAGCATCCGGGAATTTTCATCGCCGGCGATGTGGCCGATCGCGTTTATAAACAGGCGATCACGGCGGCCGGCTCGGGCTGCGCCGCGGCGATCGAAGCGGAGAAATATCTGAGCGGCTTGTAGGCGCTTTCCTCGGGGAAGCGCGAGCGGCGGAAGACAGGTTGATGCAGCAGAGCCAGGACCCGCGCTTCGCAGAGCGAAGCGTCGACAGGATGAGCGCTTGAAAATCTGCGATCTCACCCAGTTTTACTCCCCGCTGAGCGGCGGGGTGAAACGTTATGTGCACGAGAAGATTCGCTTCATCCAGGCCTCGCCTAACGACGAGCACGTGCTCGTTATTCCGGGCGCGAAAACGGAGCGGATCGAGGCGCCGCGCTCCCGCATTTACTCGATCGCTTCGCCGCTCCTCTCGCGCACTTCGCGGTACCGCGCGCTCCTTAATCTGCGCGCGATCGAGGAAGTCCTGGAGCGCGAAAAGCCCGACCTGATCGAATCGGGCGACCCGTACCAGGTGGCCTGGAAGGCGATTGCTTCCGGGCACGCCCTCCGCATTCCGGCGGTCGGGTTTTATCATTCGCATTTCCCGGAAGCGTATTTCCGGAGCAGCGCGCGTTTTCTCGGGAGGACGGGAACCGAATTCGTCATGGACGTGGCGCGCCGCTACGTGCGCAAGATTTACAATCAATTCGAAGCCACCCTCGTGCCCTCGGCCCGGCTCGGGGAACTCCTCGCCGGTTGGGGCGTGGAGAACATCCGCGCGGTCGATCTCGGGGTGGATGCGGAAATTTTCCGCCCGGAACCGGACGACGCCACCACCACCCGGGAATCGTTAGGCATTTCCGCGGAACGATGCCTGCTGCTCTACGTCGGAAGGTTGGCTCAGGAAAAAAATACCCAAACGCTGTTTGCCGCTTTCGAGCGGCTGGATCCGCAGCGTTATCATCTCCTCGTGGTGGGCGACGGGTTGCAGCGGGCCGAGTTGCAGAAGCTGCAAGAGCGCAGCGGCCACGTCACCTGGCGGCAGTATTGCAGCGAGCCCGCGGAACTGGCGCGCCTCTATCGCGCGGCCGATCTGCTCGTCCATCCCGGCGTGCAGGAAACCTTCGGGCTGACCGCGCTGGAAAGTCAGGCCTGCGGGACGCCGGTCGTCGGAATCCGCGGCAGCTACATGGACCGGATTATTTTTGGCGACCAGGAAGATTGGGCGCGGTCCAATACCCCCGCAGCGCTGGCCTGCGCGGTCGACGCCTTGAGCCGGCAGGATTTGCGCGCGCTGGGCGAGACCGCTTCGCACCGAGCGCGCTCGCAGTACGCCTGGCCGCAGGTGTTCGAGCGGCTCTTTTGCATTTACCACGAGGTGCGAGCACACTACCGCGCTTTCTAAAATGAAGACCCTCACCATTCGCGGTTACCAGCCTTCCGATAAAGCGGCCGTGCGGGATCTTTGTTGCCGGACCGGTTTCCTCGGCAACGCGATCGATCCGGTTTACCAGGATCGCGAGCTTTTCGCGGATTTCCTCACCACCTGGTACACCGATCACGAACCGGAATCGTCCTTTGTGCTCGAGATCAAGGGCGAGATCTGCGGATATCTGCTCGGCTCGCGCAGGCCGTTGCTCAACCAGCTCTACTCGTTGCAGCAGAACGTGGTGCTCTTTTTCCGCGCGCTCCTGCGTTACCCGAGCTACAACCGGGCTTCCCGGCGTTTCATTCGCTGGATGATCATGAACGGCTGGCGGGAAGTGCCCGCAGCGCCCCGGCGCACGCCCCATTTCCACATCAATCTGCTCCCGGAAGCGCGCAAAATAGCGACGACCCGCGCCCTCATGAGCGCTTATTTGAGCTATCTCTACGGTTGCGGCGAGAAGCAGGTCTACGGGCAGATCGTCACCTTCGAGAGCCGGCGCGGCGAGAAGATGTTCGAGCGTTACGGGTTCAAGGTGATGAACCGGGCGGAGATCACGAAATGGCGCGCCTATTATCCGGAATCGGTCTACCTGAGCACGGTGATCAAGGATCTGACCACGGCGGAGCCGCTCTCCGCTTACTCGAGCTCGCCTTCCTAAGGGCTGCGGCTTGACGGTATGGGTGGGTAGCCAGACCGTAGCCCATGGCCAAGATGACCATGCACATCAATGAAGCGTTGCTCGCTCGGGTCATGAAACTTACCGGTCTGAAGACGAAAACTGACGGTCGAGTTCGCCCTGCGCGAGGCGGAGAGGAAGAAGAAACTCTCTCAGTTTTTGAGCGGGCGAAAACTTCCGGCGAGGGCTTGGCAGGACAGTCTCGACCCCGCGTCCGACTATATGGCTTTGCGGATGGCCGAAATGCCGGAGAAAGATCAGCGGAATCTAAAGCGTGTCATGCGCTGGGAAACGTCTCTTAGTTAGTTAGGCAAGCTGGAAGCTCGCCCCACTTGCTCGCGGCTCGATGGGGCGCGGACCGGCCACCCCATCGAGCCTAACGAATAAAGGTCTCGCTACCGGATTTGGCCCAGCGCGTAGAGATCGTCAGCCGCGTCCTTTTGCCGGGCGTTCCGCTCTTTATCGAGGAAGTTCAGTGTAGTCACATCGCGCAGGAGGTCGAAGACGTGCAGGCGCACCTGCGGATGAAAATAGGAAAGCGCCTTGGCGTAGGCCTGATCCGCAACGAGCCGGCCCAACTCCCGTGAGTAAAGGTCGCCTTCCACGAAATGGATGCCGCCGTAGCGCCGGGAGATGCCGGCCTCATCCGCCGCATCGGTGAAAAGCGGATACGACAGGGTGAGCGGCGCCGCCGGGACGACTCCCGGTTCGACCCGCCCGGAACCCGCCGGGAAAGTGACTTCGAATCCGAAGACATCGCTGCCCGTGAAAGCGCGCAGCACTTCCGCGCCCGCCGCGCTGAAGATGCTATGCCCGGAGATGTATTCCGGGAAAGGCGGAGTCACCACCGTGGGCGCCTGATACGGCCGCCAAGTGCCGCCGTCGATTAGCCGCGTGCCTTGGTAGGGGCCTCCCCAGGCCAGCACTTGTTGCCCGGTGTAAAGATAGTGGATCGCGGTGACCGGGCGCACGTAATCGTAAACCCGTTTCGCGTCCCAGGCCACGATGCTGGTGTCGAAGATGGCGTTGGCTTGGGCGAAGAAAAGCTTCGTATCCTGATCGATCCCATAGCTGTCTCGTTGCGAGACGTATTGGGCGAAAAGATTCCAATGTCCGGGGGGCAGTTCCGAGGCCGGCCCGTCCGCCCAGTATTCCGCGATCACTTTCTGGGCGTCATTGAGCCCGGCGCTGTAGGCGAGAATCTGATTCGCCTGCTCCCGGTAGCGGTAGGAGGGTTGGGGCTCCGGCGGCGGCGGCCGGAATTGCGCCGCCGATTTTAAGGCGAAAGGAATCACCAGACTCCATTGCGGGGTGACGAATTTCTGCTCGACGAAGCCCCCCTGGCCATCCGAGACGCGGAGCGGTTGCCAATGCATCGGATCGACAATGTGATCGGGATCATTAACCGGCACATAGCCCGTGTAATCGGAATAAGGCCCGGGATGGAGATCGCCCAATTGATTCGCGCCGTCCGAATGGCGGAATTGGATCACGGCCGCGGAGGTGACGTTGCCAATCCCGCTCGGGGTGGTGGTGTCAGTGGAATGGTCGGCCGGGTCGTAGCCGAGCGAGTTCATGAGGGCGTCGAACTCCGCTACCTGGGCAGGCTGCGGGAAGAGATCGGCCAGGCAGCGGTAAGCCGCGAAGCTTTCCGCTTTCCGTTTATTCGCCTTGGTCCGTTCGGAGGGCGGCCGGCGCAGGCTGCCGCCAAGGCGCGTGCCGATCGCGGAGCCGTCGTAGGCGGCCCAGGCATCGTAGAGACAGGTGTTGGTGATGGCGAGCGAGCGCGCCACGACGGTGGGCGGCGGATGGACCTCCCGAATGGCTTCAAGAGCGGCTTGATTCCAGTCGATCACGACCGAATTGGCTTTCGCGCCGGGAAGGGCGACGAAAGTGAGGAGTGCAGCGGCCACCGCGGGGGTGGCGAATCTTATTTTCATATTAGGATGTGTGTTGGTTGGTGGTTTTTCACGCCGGCGGGAGCCCGGAAGAGCTTTCGACGGGCGCCAATTCGTGCATCTTAGAGGAGAAAAAGCTGCAGCTCCATGGAAGGAGTGTTTGCCAGGGCTCAGCCTAAGTTTCACGGTGGGGGCGATTTAAACTCCAGGCCCAAGCGCTCGGCAAGATTATTTTTTGCCCCTATTGTCGCCCAAGGGCGACGAGCCGGCGCAACCCGCCATTTTCGCCTCGAACCCTTTTGTGGAACCAGAACGCAGACCATGATTGGGTTTCGCTCCGGGGGGTGTAAAAGTCGCCGTTGGAGTATTGATGAGCATTTCTGAAACGCGCCCTCCCGGTATCACCGCGCTGAGTATCTTTTTCGTGTTCGGTTCGGCTATGAGCTTCATCGCTTCCGCCTCGCTCTTCTTTCCGGGAAGTTTTCTCGAACCACTTTGGCAACTCAATCCGCGAGCGCGCGAAGGTTTGGCTGGCCTAGGGGGGTGGGCAGTCTTTCTCCTGTGCGCGGTCTGCGTCCTTTGCGCTTCGGCTGCGGTCGGGACGTGGCGCGGCGCGCGCTGGGGATGCTGGGTGGCGGGGGCGCTCCTCTGTATCAATCTCCTGGGGGACGTTGCCAACGTGGTGACGGGAGCAGAGCCGAGGGCGGCGGTCGGCATACCTATCGTACTGGCGATGCTCGCCTATCTCATGACTAAACGATCGCGGCGCTTCTTCGTAAGATTAGCGCCGGTTGCCGGTAAAATCGAGGATTGAATGTCGCCTGGTTACGCCATCTCCATTTCCCTCGGGGTCTGTGCGCTCGCGGCCGCGTTAGAGGGCGTCTGTGCGGGCCAGAACGTAAAATCGTTTTTCACAAAACTGCGATTCCCCCCTTATTCTGCTCCGCTCTGGGTGTGGGCGATCATCGGCATTCTCTATTACGCCATCTTTTGTTTCGTCCTTTATCGTCTCTTCAGACTCGAAGGGGTTTCTATGAGCAGCCCCATGGTTCTCATCCTGCTGATGATGACTCTCAATGCTCTCACTAACTATGTCATCTTTCGCGCCCGGAATCTACGTCTTGGTTTTATCGTAGGGGTTTTATTTCCAATCATGGATCTTACCCTGTTTATTCTCTTGATTCGGCTGGATCGGCTGGCGGCAGACGCATTGGTTCCCTACTTGCTTTACCGTATTTACGCTTTGTGGTGGGGCTATGGTATCTGGAAACTCAATGGCGATAAACTCACCCTTTCCGATTCCACGGAGTAACTCTCCGTGTTGAATTGAAGTCATTCCGACCTCCTTTGTAAGTCAGAAGAGCGGAAGTGAACCTTCGGTTTTTCCGGTGGTCGAGTTTTTCAGAGGGCGGCAAAAATTCGGGTTGATGCTGGAATGGTGGGGCGGGCGCTTCGCCGCGCTTCGCCTGCCTCGGTTGCTGCTGCGGCGGAAACCGGGCAACTGAAGCGGTCGCCCTGCAACTCGCTCCTTTCCACCGGAGTGCGGATCGAAGGAGGCCGTTGCAAAAACCTCTTGGGTCGCGCACTGGTTGGGTTATTCTGGGCCGAAGCAGGAGAGCCTAACGATGAACTTTACGACCAATCGCAATGTGGACCTCGGCAAAGGGCTCATCGCCGGCGTGGCCGGCGGCCTCCTCGCTTCCTTTTTGATGGAGCAGTTTCAGGCCGGCTGGAGTGCCGCCGCAGAAGCCATTCATCCGGCGAAAAAGAAACCGGGCCGGCCGGCCGATCCCACCACCGTGAAGGCGGCCAACGCCATCGCCGAAAAGGTGACCGGCCACAAAGTCCCCGCTTCCTACAAGCCCGCGGCCGGCGCCGCGGTCCACTACGGCATGGGCGCGAGTTCCGCCGCGGTTTATGGCGTCCTCGCGGAGGTCGTGCCGCTCGTCACCATCGGCGACGGGCTCGCCTTCGGGACGGGAGTTTGGGTGCTGGCCGATGAAGTGGCCGTGCCCGCTGCCGGTCTTTCCAAAGCGCCTAACGAGATTCCGCTCACCACCCATCTTTACGCCCTCGCTTCCCACCTCTTCTACGGTTGGATCGCCGAGACCGTTCGGCGCGCCGTCCGCAGCGCCCTCTAGAGGGTGTCGTGAACTTTGAACCAGCGGCGGGGCGTTGTAGCGTCCGCTGTCCCCAGCGGAAAACCGGTGGACCCAAGCGAAATGCGCTGAGGACAGCGCACGCTACAACCGCCTCCCGTACGCTTGCGGGCGCAATCGAGGCCCGAAGGTTCATGACACGCTCTAGGCGACTCACGTTTTCGGCGAAACCGGCTCCACCGGCAGAAAAACGCGCACCGTCGTTCCCTCGCCCGGGGCGCTTTCCGCTTCGACGCTGCCGCCGTGCAATTGCGCGATGTGTTTGACGATGGAAAGCCCGAGCCCCGTCCCGCCCCGCTCGCGCTGCCGCGATTTATCCGCCCGGTAAAAGCGCTCGAAAACGCGCGGCAGATCGCGCGCCGGGATGCCGGGCCCGCTGTCCGCGACGCGAAAACAGAGGCGGTTGCCGACCCGTTCCGCCTGCACCTCGATCCGCCCGCCGGGCTCGGAATATTTCACCGCGTTGTCGAGCAGGTTGTAGAGAATCTCCTGGAGCCGTCCTTCATCCACCTGTAAAACCGGGAGGTCGTTAGGCGCGCGCAGCTCGGTCGCGAGTTTTTTCGCGGCAAATTTTTTCTCCCAGTCGCGCATGATCCCTTGCAAGAACTGCGCCGGCCGGATCGGCGTGAGCGCGAGCGCGAGCCCCGGCTCTTCCAGTTGCGCGAGGCTGAGCACGTCGTCGACCACGAGATTGAGCCGGTTCGAGTGGCGCTCCATCACTTCGAAAATGCGGAGCAATTCCGCCGGCGGCTGTTTCGGATTTTCCAGGAGCGTCTCCAGGTAACCGCGCAGGATGGAGAGCGGAGTGCGCAGTTCGTGGGAAACGTTGGCCACGAAATCGCGCCGCGTCGCTTCGGTCTGGCGCAGCCCGGTGATGTCGCGGAAAAGCACGACCGCCCCGCTGACCTTCCCGGCCTCGTCCTTGATCGGCTCCGCCACCACTTCGAGATACTGCTCGATTTCCCGCCGGCTCATCGTGTCGCGGCAGGTGGCCTCCCCGGCCAGGGCCTGGCCTAACAATCGCTCGATCGTCGCATCGTGCACGATCTCGAGGAGGCTGCCCGCGTGGCGGAGCGCGGCGACGTCAAACATTTCGCGAAAAGCCCGATTCATCAGCCGGAGACGCCGTTCCCCATCCACCACCACCACCCCGTCGGCCATCGCCCCGGTGATGGCCTGCACGCCGAATTCTCCTTCCTGCAAACGCGCCTGCGTTTCCCGTTGCCGCGTGGCCAGCGTTTCCAGCGCGAAACCGGCTCGGCGGAGCGGGCCGCCGGTCCCGATGACGAAACTGGCCGGGCTGCGCGCGGCCACGATCGCGGCGACCGCCTGCTCGATCTGCCGGCTCGGCAAAACCCAATCGCGCCAAACGCGCCAGCTCCCGTAGACGACCAGCGCCAGCGTCAGCGCAAAAGCGACCCAGCCCATCGCGCTCGCTTATTCGCGCAGCCGGTAGCCGAACCCGCGCACCGTCTCGATCGCGCTGGCCGCTTTCCCCAGCTTCTCGCGCAACCGGCGCACGTGCGTATCGACCGTGCGCGTGTCGATCGCGCTCTCGTAGCCCCAGACTTCGTTGAGCAAACGATCGCGCGCCTGCACTCGCCCGGGCCGCTGCATGAGCATGCTCAGGAGCTTAAACTCGACCGCCGTCAGATTGATCCGCTTGCCCCCGACGAAGACGTGATGCCGCGAAGCATCCAGCGTGATCGTCCCCCGCGTGAGATTTTCATCGGGCCCGCCCGGCTGGCCGCGCCGCAGGATCGCCTTGATCCGCAGGAGCATTTCGCGTGGGCTAAACGGCTTCGTCACATAATCGTCCGCGCCAAATTCCAGCCCGACGATGCGATCGACCTCCTCGGCTTTGGCCGTGAGCATGATGATCGGGATATGCCGCGTGGCCGAATCGGTTTTCAGAATCTTGCAGACTTCCAGCCCGGGCATGCGCGGCAACATCAGGTCGAGGACGACGAGCGCGGGCAATTCCGCGCGCGCCTTCTTCAACCCCTCCGCCCCATCGTGCGCCACGCTGACCAAAAATCCGCCGGTCTTGCGCAGTTGCAGGGTGAGGAGGTCGACGACATCCGCTTCATCTTCGACGATGAGAATTTTCTTGGTCAGCGAAGGGTTCATGCGCGGGAAAAAATCGAAGGCGGCCTCAGTATGTCGGAAGCGGCCGGGTGTGGCAATTCTTAGCGTTCCGAAGCGGCAAAAAAGCCGGTCGCCTATCCATCGAAAGTCGGTGCAGCACGTCGAGCAACCTCATGGCTGCGACTATCTGTTTAGCCTTCATCCCCGCCCGGCGCCCCGCGTTCACTCCCCTCGCTCACCCATTGTCATCCCGAGCCCGCATAGACGGCGAGGGATCTCGCGCAAGGTCTCGGCGTCGTTCTTCAGAATAGATGAACGATCGGAGTCAGCGAGAGATCCTCGGCGCGCTGCGCCAGCCTCGAGATGGGACCACAAACACGCTGGCCCGTCGCTCCCGCTATTCCCCCGCGAGGCGCGGATTGCTCTAGCGCTCCTTTCCCGTGACCTCGACCCCCAGCCAATCCGGCGACTGAAATTCTCGGCAACTTTTTTCATCCGCAAACTCCACCTTGGAGCATGATAATCGGAATGGGGCGCGTGGCTGAATCGGTCTTGAGAACTTTGCAGACTTCCAACCCCGTCATCCGCGACAACATCAGGTCGAGCACGACGAGCGCGGGCAATTCCGCGCGTGCTTTTTTCAACGCCTCGGCCCCGTCATTCGCCACGCTCACGAGAAACCCGCCGGCCTTGCGGAGCTGCAACGTCAGCAGATCGACCACATCGGTTTCGTCCTCGACCAGGAGGATTTTTTTCGTTCGTTGAACCTTTCATCGCGAGACGTTTGCGGGTCGCTTCCGGGAGTATGCCGGAGGGCCGGGCGGGTGGCAATTTTTTCGCGTCCTGGATGGGAAGAAATCCGCAGCGCTATTCGCCCGCGAGCCGCGGATTGCTGTAGCGCCCCTGGCCGGTGACCTCGGCCCCGAGCCAGGTCGGCGGCCGAAAGTTATCGCACGCGTCTTCGTCCGGGAACTCCACCTCGGCGACGACCAGCCCGTCATTCGCGCCGTGATAGACGTCGATCTCGACGGTCCATTTTTTCCACGGCACGTCGTAACGGGTTTTCGTCAGGCGCGCGCCCGCCGTGGCCGGCCAGAGCACGTCGAACTGCTTTTTCGTGAGGCGAATTTCCCGCTCCTCGCGACCCGTTGCCGCCCCGCGCTTGAAGGTGAGCGAATAGGCGCGCCCTTTCCGCCGCAGGCGCACATGCGAGCGATCGCGCCCGATCGTCAGGTAACCCTGGTCAATCCGCTGATGGGGATTCTTCGCCAGCGCCGGCGGCATTTTCCGGACGAGAAACTTTCGTTCAATCTCGAGATGCGGATCTTTCATGCGGAAGCGTACCAGGGAGGGGACTCGAACCCCTAAGGATTGCTCCACCAGATCCTAAGTCTGGCGCGTCTGCCAATTTCGCCACCCTGGCGGCAAGCTTCGGGCGAAGTTTATTCCGGCCCGCGCTTCCCGCAATCGCAGAGTGCCTGACTCTCCCCGCTGAGCGGTTGAGCGCCTTCTCCGGTGTCGCGAGGTGGACTACATCTTTCCGATTCATAGCCGATGGGGCAAGGGCCAGACCTCAGCTCCACGTCGCGTTGGCGCCCAACTTACGTCCTCGCCAAGCGGTGCCCGCGTTGCTTAGACTTCGCGGCAAATGCCCAGACACACAAAACTAATTCACACCGGCCGCCGCAAGCGTCCCGCTTCCCTCTCCGCCACGGTCCCGGCCGCGCCTGCTCTGGCGCGACCATCCGAAGCGGCGGTTCGAGAGTTAGTAACTGCAGGCTTGCTCTCACCAGTAGAAACGACGCCGCCGGAAACCCAGCAGACGACCGCGCGGGGGCCTGGCCCAGCCAGCCTCCCGCCGCCCGTGCCGTCGGCCGAGCCGCTCCCCGCGCGCATGCTGAACGAATTCGTCTATTGTCCGCGGCTTTTTTATTACGAGCACGTCGAAGGAGTCTTTGTCCACAATGCCGATACCCGGCGCGGAGCCAGCCTTCATACCCGTGTCGATGCCGGCGCCGGGGCGCTGCCGCCCGCCGTGGTCGGGAAGGACGAAACGCAGATTCCGCCTGCCGCCGCGGAAGCTCCCGAGATCATTCATTCGCGATCCGTCTCGTTAGGTTCGGAACGCCTGGGCGTGACCGCGAAACTAGACCTGGTGGAAATCCGCCGCGACGACTCGTTAGGTAGCGATGATCTTTTTGCCGCGCGCGAAGTCTGTCCGGTCGATTACAAAGCCGGCGCGCCGCGCGCAGGAGAAGACGGCAAGGAAATCTGGGATGCCGATAAGATGCAGCTCGGCCTGCAATGTCTCCTGCTGCGCGATAACGGCTACGCCTGCCGGGAAGGCATTATCTACTATCGGGCCACCAAACAACGCGTGCGCCTCGAGCTCACTCCAGAGTTGGAAAACTGGGTCGTCGCCAAAATTGCCGAAGCGCGCGCCTGCACCGCCGGCCCCATCCCTTCGCCGCTGCTCGATTCGCCAAAATGCCCCCGTTGCTCCCTCGTCACCGTCTGCCTCCCGGATGAAACGCGCCTACTCGCGCACTCGTCCGACGCGCACTCCGACCAATCTGCCTTCTCCCATCCGCAATCCGCATTTTCCCCGCCCCGCCGCCTGCTCGCGCCGCGCGACGAGACCCGCGCCCTCTATCTCACCACGCCCGGACTCTTCGTGGGCCGCAAAGGCGAAGTCCTCCAGGTCAAAGAGAAGAAAGAGCTAATGCAGGAAGTCCGCATCAACGACCTCTCGCACGTCGCCCTCTTCGGCAACGTCGGCATTTCCACCGCGGCCGTGCAAACTCTCTGCGAAGCCGACGTCCCCGTGACCTACTTCTCCATGGGCGGCTGGTTCTACGGCATCACCCGCGGCCATTCGCTCAAGAACGTCTTCACTCGGATCGAACAATTCCGGCTCGCCCGCGACCCTTCCGTCTGCCTCGGGCTGGCGCGCAGTTTCATCGCCGGCAAAATTCGCAACCACCGCACCCTGCTCATGCGCAACCATCTCGAGCCGCCGCCGCCGACCCTGGCCCGGCTAAAGAACTCCACCGCCACTGCGTTGCAGGCCAAGTCACTCGAAGAACTCCTCGGCGTGGAAGGCGCCGCCGCGGCCTTCTACTTCCAGCAATTCGGCGGCATGATCAAAGTGGCCGACGAGTTACCCGGCAAAGAGGACGCCCCCCTTTCCGCTCAAGACTCACAACTCAGATTCAACTTCGACTTTCACGGCCGCAAACGCCGTCCCCCGACCGATCCGGTCAATGCCTTACTCTCGTTAGGCTACAGCCTTTTAGCCAAAGACTGCACCATCGCCGCCCACGCTGTCGGCCTCGATCCTTATGTTGGGTTCTATCATCAACCGCGCTTCGGCCGGCCCGCGCTCGCCCTCGACCTGATGGAAGAATTCCGCCCGCTCATCGCGGAGAGCGCCGTCCTCACCGCGCTCAATAACCGGATGATCCACGAGAAAGACTTCGTCCGCGCCGGCCGCGCGGTGAACCTGACCGCCGCCGGGCGAAAGCAATTCTTCATCGCCTACGAGCAACGGATGAGTCATCTCATCACCCACCCGATCTTCGACTACAAAGTAACCTATCGCCGGGCCATCGAGTTGCAGTTCCGCATCCTGGCCCGCTACCTCACCGGCGAGATCGAGCAATACATGCCCTTCATGACCCGCTGATCGCTTCCTTGGAAATGACTCCCGCAGCCATCGCGCCAAGAATTTACCCGATCCGAGGCGAAACGGTCGTGCTCGACAGCGATCTGGCCCTGCTCTACGGCGTCGAGACTCGCGCCTTCAATCAAGCGTTCAAACGCAATGCGGAAAAGTTCCCGGCGGACTTCGCCTTTCAACTCCGCGCGGAAGAGTGGGCATCTTTAAGATCACAAATTGTGACCTTAAAGGGCCGTGGCCAGCACCGGAAATACCGCCCGCGGGTCTTCACCGAGCACGGCGCGATCATGGCCGCCTCGATCCTCAACAGCCCGCGCGCGGTGGCGATGAGCGTCTATGTAGTCCGCGCATTTGTCAGCTTGCGGCGGGAATTGCTGGCGGACGCCACCCTCGAGAAGCGGCTAGCCACGATCGAGAAAACCCTACTCGGCCACGACACCGCCCTGCGCGACCTCTACCAGAAAATCCGCCCGCTCTTGCTCCCGCCGCCGGACCCAGCGAAGCCCCGGATCGGATTCCATCGCGAGGAGGAGAAATGAATAATCGCCGTTGGCAATCGCTTCTGGAGCACCGCTCGCGAAAGCCTTCGGAGTCAAACAAAGACTCTCAACTTCTCCTTTCTATCAGACCGCCGTTGTCCCACCGTTTCCCGTATTCTCACCCGCACGATGACCTACGAAGAATTCTTCACCACCGTCGTCGGCGGTGACCCCTCGTCCGATTGGGCCGGCCTTGAGGTCTTACCGTTCGAATCAGGCGTGGCTCTCGGCCCAGGCCAAATCCCGGTCCAATTCATTGACGCTGAATGGACGCACGACGCGACGCGCATAAAGGAGTTGCTCGAAAGTCAGCCGGTCCATACCCGCGAACTCCGCAGCCTTGCCCGCCGAGAACGCCCCGCGCACGTAGAGCGCGATTGCCATTTCCTTGCGCAACTCGGCTCCTACCTCCTCGCGCGGAATGCTCATCGCTTCCGCCACCGCATCGGGAATTTCGAGCGTCAATTGCATCGAGGCAACGTGAGTGAGCGGAGCGCCGAAAGCAAGGCTTCAATGGGGCCGCGGTCTGGTGACCGCGGAGATTTGCACCTCGTCGCTGAGGTCAAAGAGGAAGATAACACTTCAACGGGGCCGCGGTCGTGGAATCGCGGAAAACGTCCATCCGCAGGTCCGAAGACACCGCGATGAATCTTCTTCCTGTGCCGGTCTCGGCGCTCCTGGAAAATCACTCACTCATGCACGTCACGGAGAAAGCGTTCGATTAATCCGTCGTTGTAGTAGAGCCCCGCCGCACGCATCGCGGTGATCAGCGGCGCGACGGCACCGAGGTATCCGCGAAGTTTGGCCAGTTTCAAAACACCCAGCGCCCCGGTGATCTCGAGATCAAGCGCCCGTGCTTCCCGCCGCGCATCTTCGTCATTCAGCAGCACGGGAAGCGAAAGCTCCTCCGCCAGCGCTATCGCCTCTGACTCCCCGGCATCGAGCCGTCGGCGAAGAAGGGTAAGCAACGGCGAGGGCGCGACATTCCTCGTCCTTATCCAATCCCCCGCTCGCACAGCTTGCTGAAGCGGGATCGCCGCGACCCAACCGACGCCCTTCGCAACGACGTCATCAGCCACGGCCTGCGGAATCAGAATCGAGTCAAAAACCTGCCGCACAACGTCCAGTCGCTCGATCGCGGAAAAGGCGATCAACGGCGAGGTGTCAGAAACGGCTTGCATCGGAACGATGATTACGGCATTACTCCCGCCTGAGCAAACGTAAATAGGAATATAACTAAGCGATTATATGGAAAAACGGCGAAAGGAGAACTTGGCAGGCGAGATGACCTTCGATCCATTCTTCAAGACCGCGACCGGCGGCAATCAGCCCTACCCCTATCAGCGTCGGCTCGCTTGCGGCGAAAAAGGTGCGGACGAAAGAGATGACGTATGGCTGGCTCGCGGCACCGAATGCGCATCGAAGCTGATCGATATCCCGACCGGCCTCGGTAAGACTGCGGCGGTCATCCTCGCGTGGATTTGGAATCGGGTCGTCCTCCCGGCCCTCAACCCGAAACCCGCAACCCTCAACTCTCCCGAATGGCCGCGGCGACTCGTGTACTGCCTGCCGATGCGCACGCTCGTCGAGCAGACGGCGGGTGAAGTGGAGAAGTGGTTGGAGAACCTGGTAAAGGACGCCGACCGACTAGGTTTCAGTGAAGACGTGAAAGAGAAGCTGGAATGGCTAAGGACAAACTCTCCGATCATCCTCATGGGCGGCGAAGATAGCGGCGACTGGGACCTCCAGCCCGAGCGCGAAGCCATCCTCATCGGCACGCAGGACATGCTCCTCTCCCGCGCGCTCAACCGTGGCTACGGCATGAGCCGCTATCGCTGGCCAATGCACTTCGGGCTGCTGAACACTGACGCGCTGTGGGTGATGGACGAGACGCAGCTCATGGGTGTGGCGGTAGAGACCAGCGCGCAATTCGACGCGTTTCGTGCCGAGCGGAACACCTGTCCGACTTGGTGGATGAGCGCGACTCTCGACCGGGTGCAGCTCGCGACGGTGGATCATCAAGAGCCCGCGGGTGGCTGGCCGCAGATCGGTTTGGAAGATGCGGATCGGCGGACGCCATCCGTTCAGCAGCGCGCCGAGGCAAAGAAGCATTTGCGGCGCGCCATCACGACGCTCGTTTCGGAAAAGAAGGAGGACTTGAAGAGTTATGCGGTCGCTTTGGCCGAGGAGATCGTCGCCGCGCATCAAAAGGACACGCTCACGTTGGTTGTCCTCAATCGCGTCGCGCGGGCGCAGGATGTTTTTCGCGCGCTGGAGAAGAAAGCGTCGCAGCAAACCAAGGCGCTCATCCACTCTCGCTTCCGCCCGGCGGACCGCGCCGCGCGGCAGGCCATTCTCCTCGCGCCCGGTGACCGTATCGTCATCGCCACGCAAGCGGTCGAGGCTGGCGTCGATGTCTCTGCGCGCACGCTCTTTACCGAATTGGCTCCGTGGTCTTCACTGGTCCAGCGGTTTGGGCGTTGCAATCGCGCGGGCGAATTTGCGGACGGCGCGGATGTCTTCTGGATCGAGCTGGCGACCGGGGATGAGAAGCTGGCGACGCCTTACCTGCCAGAGGAATTAAAGGCGTCACGCGCCGTCTTGAGTCACCTTGCCGATGTCGGCTCGGCAGCCATCGCGGAAGTAAAAGTCGAGCCCGTGCGCCCCATCCGCCCCGTTCTCCGGCGCAAAGATTTGCTTGATCTCTTCGACACTACGCCCGACCTCGCCGGCAACGATCTCGACATTTCGCGCTATGTTCGCGACGGAGAATCGAGTGACGTGCAGGTCTTTTGGCGGGCCTTGGAAAAGGATGCCGAGCCCGGCGATCAGACCGATGCGGCCGCGCGCGCTGAGCTTTGCGCCGTTTCGCTTTTCGAGTTCCGAAAATTCATTGATGCGGAGCACAAACGCGCCCAGACCAAACAACGCGATGCGCGCTTCTGGACTTGGAATGCCCTCGATAACAAATGGCAGCCTGCGCCGCGCGCCGCGCCAGGCCGGGTTTATCTCATCGCCACGGATGCTGGCGGCTACTCACCGCAATATGGCTGGACGGGCGACGCCGTAGATCAGCCGGAGGCCCTTCCTACCAGCGACAAAAAACTGTCCAGCTACGACGGAGATCGGTGGACCAAGATCGGCAACTGGCTCTCGCTCGCGCAGCATACGAGCGACGTGATTGCCGCCGCGGAGGAACTCTCTACCGCTCTACAGCTCGACGAACACACCCGCCACATCTTCCAGACGGCTGCGTTCTGGCACGATGTCGGCAAAGCCCACGAAGTCTTCCAAGGGATGCTCCGTAAAATCGCCACCTGTCCCAACGCAGCGACGTATTGGGCCAAGTCCGACCGTTCCAGCGGCAAACCCAAGCGCAGACACTTCCGACATGAGCTCGCCTCCGCGCTCGCCTGGCTCCAATCCGCCGATGCGGAGGCGCTCGACGAGTTGGATCAAAGCCTCATCGCCTACCTCATCGCGTCGCATCACGGCAAAGTCCGCGTCTCCCTGCGCGCGCTGCCGGATGAAGACGCGCCGCCGGAAGACGACCGCCCCTTCGCCCGCGGCGTCTGGCATGGCGATCCGCTTCCGCCATCCGATGCGTCCCCAATCGTTATCGAAGGCCGCGAACTTCCCTACATCGGCGCCCTCGACCTGCGCTGCATGATGCTGGGCGAAACCGACGGACGCCCGTCCTGGCTCAGCCGCGTCCTCGCCGTCCGGAACCACAAAGAAATCGGCCCCTTCCAGCTCGCCTACCTCGAAGCAATCTTCCGCGCCGCCGATGCCCGCGCTTCCGCCAGCGCCGAAGCAAGTCTCCGCGCAGCCCCACAACCGCTGGACACCACTGTTGCGCGCGTCCGCGAAGACTCCATCGATGAGCGGGATACCCTGCCGCCGCTCACCGAAGAGCAGCGGGCGCTTCTTGCCCGCGTGGTCGCCGATGGCTTGGAAATTCAGCACAAATTCAAGCCCGAACCGCTCTACAAAACGACTGGCAAAGGGCATTACGCGGGGAACACCGTCGAGGAAATCCGTCAAGCGCGCGCGCGGATGAGCGATCCGGACAATACCCCATGAAGCGCGCCTGGCTTTCCTCCTTTCCGTGGCCGTTCATCGTCGAGATCAACCGCCAGATTTGCCTGCCCAAGGGCGCGCTGCATCGCGAAACCACAGACGGTTACGAAACGACGCGGACGCTTTGGGAGGCCAGCTATCTCGTGGAAATGTCGCTCGCCGAAGCTACCGAGCTTTGCCGTCGCTGCCACCGGCTCGCGCCTTTCTGTAACTTCAACGGCAACACCTTCGTCGCCGTGATTCGCGAGTTGATCGCTGCACTCCCTCTTCCCCCCGATCAAGCCACCCTCTTGCGCAGCCTCGCTGGACACATCGTCGCCGGCATCGCCACGCCGGAGGAACAGGCAGCCTTTCAGACCGTCCTCTCCGAAATCGCGGCTTCGTAATCGCATGGTATCCGACGCTCCACTCCCACTCATCGGCTGCACTCCCACGCCGCTCGCGTCGTATCTTAAGGCACTCGGCGTCTTGCGTCTCCTCAGCGAACAGCGCCCCGAAGCAAACGTTCGCGGCGCTTGGGAGCGCGGTTGTTTCGTTCTTTGCGGGAAAGTTACGCGCGAAGAGTTGACCGCGTTCTTTCTCAATGACTACGCGCCGACGCCGATCATGGCGCCGTGGAACGGAGGAAGCGGCTTCTTTCCGAAAGACAATCGGGAGGCCATCAACGCGATCAGGGCAGGCAAGGCTGAGCGCCTGACCATTTATCGGGATTTGATCGCGAGGGTGAAAGGCCTGCTAGACACGATGGACCTCGCGGAAAAGCCGACGCCCGAGCAGAAAGCCGCGCTGCTCCTCGCCTGTCGCAATCGCCTGCCCGAAGCGGCCCTCGATTGGCTCGATAGCGCTTACATCCTCACCGAAGACGGAGCGAAATATCCGCCACTTCTCGGGACCGGCGGGAATGACGGACGCTTGGAATTCACTAATAACTTCATGCAACGCTTGGGCGAGGTCTTCAATCTCGGAACCGGAGCGTCGGCGGAGAAATCGGCCGCCTGGTTGGGGACTGCGCTCTTTGGTGATACCGCGCCGGTGCTCGTGCGTGGCGCCTTTGGCCAGTTCAGTCCCGGCGCGAGCGGTGGCGCAAATGCCTCCACGGGATTTGACAGTCACTCGGCGACTAATCCTTGGGATTACATCCTCATGATGGAAGGCGCGGTGCTCTTCGCCGCCGCCGCGGTCAAGCGACTCGAATCTACTGCCGTCGGCCAAATGGCCTATCCCTTCTGCGTCCGGCAATCGGGCGTCGGCTACGGCAGCGCGGCGCTTTCCGATGAAGAGAACTCGCGGTGCGAGATGTGGATGCCGCTATGGGAACAGCCCGCGGGACTGGAGGAACTCAGGGCGCTGCTCAGCGAAGGACGTGCCCAGGTGAATGGCCGGCCCGCGCGGCATGGCGTCGATTTCGCCCGCGCCGTCGCCTCACTCGGGGTCGATCGCGGGATCAGCGCCTTTCAGCGCTACGGCTTTCAGGTCCGCAATGGCCTTTCCTACTTTGCCACGCCGCTGGAGCGCGTGCCGGTGCGGCGCAATCAGCTCGCCACGCAACTCCTCGGCCCGCTCGACGAATGGCTCGATCGCTTCCGCCGCGCCGCCCACGGAATGGCTCCCTCGTCCGCCGTCCGTGCCGCGCAACGACTGGAAAGCGCCATCATGGCTTTCTGCAAAAACTCCGACCCGCATCGCACGCAGGAAATGCTCATCGCCCTGGGCCGCTGCGAACGCACCATGGCGGGCAGCCAGAAGTGGGCGCTCGAGGCGTTCCTTCGCCCCATCCCGCTCCTGCAACCGCGCTGGCTTTCCGCCGCCGACACCCATACCGCCGAATATCGCCTCGCCGCTTCCCTCGCCGGGCTCACCGGCCCGATCGGCAAGACCTGGCTCCCGCTGCGCAGTCAACTCGAACCCGTCTTCGCCGGACGCAAAGACGACCGCCGCTGGTATTCGTGGCAGGAGAATGCTTCGCGCGATGTCGTCTGGCACGCTGGCCCGCTGGCCGGGGTGCTCAATTCCATCCTCGCTCGCCGCGTGATGCTCGCCAGCCGGAACGACCGGCTCGCCGATACTTCCTACGTCTCCGCGCGACTGCCCGACCTCGCCGCCTTCATCGAAAAGCGCACCGACGACCGCCTGCTCGCCTCCCTGCTCTGGGGTCTGAGCCTGGTTGATTTCGGCGCGGAGTATGGCGACGACTTCAAGCTGGCAAGCCTGCGCGACGACTGCGAGCCACCCGCCTTCTACGCCTTGCTCAAGCTCTGCTTCTCCCGCCACGCCATCCGCGAAGTCGAAGTGCCCCTCGTCTCCGCCATCCATCGTCGCGCCGTCACCGGCGACGGCGCGGGTGCCTCCGAACTCGCCATCCGCCGTCTCCGCGCGAGCGGCCTGCGTGTCGCCATCGGCCCGATGCAACTGCGCGGTGAACCGATTAAACGCGCCGCCGCCGCGCTGCTTTTCCCCCTCAACGCCGCCGATACCCACACTCTAGCGGAGCGCGTGCTCCGCCCCTCGGAAACCGAAACCAAAACCACCGCAACACTCGCATGAACCTAACACCACTCGACACCGCACCGCGCCTTCTCATCGAGGCGAAACTCCAACCCGTCCAAGGCAGCCGCTTTCAACCGACCGGCTTTCCCGATCTTGGCCCCGCGACTTACAGCCTGCACGATGGCACCCAGATGCTGCTCGTGGAATCGGCGCAAAGCATGGCCAACCGGCTCGAAGAAGTCTGCTGGGATCGCATTGCCGATGACTGGATCGCGCCACTCAAAGGCCTGCCCCTCGTCGCGGTGAAAGACAAGGCTGGCGCACCGCTGACCAATTCCATTCTCGAAGCGCACCGGCTCAATTCGCCCTATATCCTCGAAGGCAAAGACAAGAGCTTCATCGAAAAGCTAAAAAAAGAACTCGGCACGGACGACAAGACGCGCGTGGATTTGCGGAAGCTGGCGGCGGTCCTTTTGAAATACGACATCAACTCGCTGCTGCACGGCATTTTCATCGCGAAGTCGGACATCGCCGGCGGACGCATGCGGTTGCCGCGGGTGCTCACCGCCTTCATCGAGGCGAAGAACGTGACCGTCGCCTCCAGCGGCGGGGTGAAGAACGATCATGTGAACCCGAGCGGCGAGGCGAAGAAGGGCTTCGGCAACGTGCCGTTTCATCGCGACGAATTCACTGGCGAGATCACCGCTTACTTCAATATCGATCTCGCGCAGCTCCGCGGCTACGGCTTCGACAAGGCGGTGACTGATCTGCTGCTCGCGCTCGCGCTTTTCAAAGTGCGGCGTCTTCTCGAAGGCAGCTTCCGGCCGCGTACCGCGTGCGATCTCGAGGTGGAGGGCGACATCGCGGCGAAGCGGCCTGCCGGCTTCACGCTCCCGACGCTCGATGAGCTGACCGAGGCGTTGCCCGATCTGATCAAAAAGGCGTCGAGCCAGTTCAGCGAACCGGCCCGCACGGAAGTGACCTTCGAATGATTGCCATCGCCCTCGAATTCCTCGCGGGCCGCTGCCATGCGACAGCTTGGGGCAGCCATGTGAATGAAGGCGTGCCCGACTGGCCGCCCGCGCCGTGGCGACTGCTGCGGGCGATCATCGCGACATGGTTTCACAAGCACCCAGCGGTCGAAGAAAGCCGCCTGCAGGCCCTGGTGGAAAAGCTCGCCTCTGCCGCCCCGGCCTTTGCGCTCCCGGCGGCGACCGCCAGACATACGCGCCATTACATGCCGATCAATGTCGGGCGAAATGAGGAGCGGACGAAAATCTTCGACACCTTCATTCACGTCGCGCCGGGGCAGCGACTCACCGTGCTGTGGCCGGTGGAATTGAGCGCCGATGAGCGAGAATTGCTCGCCGCTCTGCTGGCCAGCCTGAACTACTTTGGCCGCGCGGAAAGCCTTGCGGAGGCTTCGCTCCTACCCGCCTCCGCAGAAATGCCGAAAGCCAATACGAGCCCGTTGCAAGATGGCGAGCCCGTGCCGGAGCGGACGGAAATCGTGCGGCTCCTCTCGCCGATGAACTCGGGCGAACTAGCCGAATGGTTATCCACCCAGACCAGCGCCGCGACTGGCGCGAAGAAAGGCAAAAAAGGGAGGGCGACAGCGCTGCCAGCAAGCGTCTTCGAGGCACTGCTCTCGGATAACGGCGACCTGAAAGCGGCGGGTTGGAGTCAGCCGCCCGGCTCGAAATGGGTGAGCTACGCACGCCCCGAAGAACCTTTCCAAATCGCTCCGCAGCGTGATCCGAAGCCCGAGCTCAGCCGCCCCACGGTCGCCCGGTTTGCCGTGGTCAGTGCGGTCGCGCCGCAGATCACCGAGGCACTCAGCTTGGGCGAGCGTTTTCACCGCGCCCTCGCCGCGCGCTCCGATGGCGCACCGGTCTTCACCGGTTGCGATCCGGGCAAGGTCGCGCGCACCGACGGCCACCGTCATGCCTACTATCTTTCCGAATGCGATGAGCGGCGCGGCGAAGTGAAGTTTCTCACCATCTTTGCCCGCGAAGGCTTTGATGAAACCGCACGCACCGCCTTGGAAAGCCTGCGCAAAACGTGGGGCTTCGACGGGCATGATCTCCAACTGATCTTGCTCGGCCTCGGCGAGCCGAAAGACTTTGCGGGAACTAATGGGGCCGCCGGACAATCCCGTATCTTCGCGACTGCCCGTAAATGGGTTTCCCTCACACCTTTCGTGCCCACGCGCCATCTCAAGACGCGCCATAATGGAGAACCCAAGCTGGATGAAACGGGATTGGCGATCGGCTCGCCCGAACACGATCTCCGCCGTCTGCTGCAGACCGAAGGTTTTCCGCCTCCTGACCACATGAAGGAAGTCTCATATCTGCAACTCGCCAATCGCCGTCTGCGCTGGCTGCAATTTCAGCGCGAACGCAGGCACGGCGAAGGCGCCCGCGCGGGCGTCCGCGGCTACGGGTTCCACCTCACCTTTCGCGACGTCGTTTCCGGTCCCATCGCGCTCGGCTACGGTGCTCATTTCGGCCTTGGGCTCTTCGTGCCGGCGAAAGCGGATTAGTTTTCAGCCTTATGAGCTACGGCACCCGCAAAACCAAAGTCGAAGGCGGGAGCGGTGGGAAGCGAGGGCACTCGACCTGTCTCGCAGTAGCCTTGGCGTAGGCGGAATATGGATCACTGGGTGACCACGGAGGAGATCAAGGTTGCGAGTGGGAAGGCGCGCCGGGATGAAGCTCGGGCGTTGGAAGGCCAGGGAAAGCTGGAAGCGAAGCCGGAAGGCGATACGGTTGCGTCATGAGCAGCGTCGTTTCACATGACCCGGAAGTGCTGTGCGGGGAGCCGGTTTTCGCGGGGACGCGGGTGCCGGTGAACGAGGCTAAGCGAGCTTTCCCATTCCGTGAGTCCCGATGAGAACGACCTTCCTCGTCTGCTACGACATCTGCCACGAAAAACGGCTGCGCAAAGTCTTCAAGACCTGCCGCAACTATGGCGATCATCTCCAGTATTCCGTCTTCGAATGCGACCTGACCGAGTCCGAGCGAGTAAAGTTCGAACACGAACTCAACCAGATCATCAACGCCGCCGAAGACCAGGTCCTCTTTGTTTCTCTGGGCCCGGCCGAAAGCCGGGGCGCACGCGAAATCCGGGCGATCGGCCTGCCTTACTTGAAGGTCGATCAGCCGTGTTATGTCGTCTGAGGCGCGCGACCCGGTGCGCCGGATCGATTTCTTTGACAGACCAACTCTGTAGGACCGGCCGCGCGAGCGGCGGCGTGGTGAACAATCCCCGGCACCCGCTCGCATGACCGGTCCTACAGAGAGAAAACCGACTTCCCGGCAGCGTCAAGAAAGGGTCGCACCCACGAATGAATCGCGAAAAATATCGAACCGCTCGCAAAAGCAGCCCGTGCCCGTTGCGGCACAGCAACTTACGCGGGCGGCCTATCCGCGGCCTAACAGCCGCGGCCCCGTTGAAGCGAGGCGAGTCTGCCTTACCCAGGGGCCTTGGGGTGACTATCCGCGGCCTAACAGCCGCGGCCCCGTTGAAGCTTTTTGATGCCGTCTTTGTATGAACCGTGCGGTCTGCTATCCGCGGCCTAACAGCCGCGGCCCCGTTGAAGCCAGTTAGCGTCCTTGTGCCGAGCCATCACGCCGCCCTATCCGCGGCCTAACAGCCGCGGCCCCGTTGAAGCAGGCAGGAGTTGATTCATGGAGTGGTGTCTTCTTCGGTCTATCCGCGGCCTAACAGCCGCGGCCCCGTTGAAGCTTTGCGCAGGGCGACGATGACCTTCTTCAGTTCGTCCTATCCGCGGCCTAACAGCCGCGGCCCCGTTGAAGCAAGAAAATTTTCACGGGGTCTGAAGTGCGGCCGAAGTCCTATCCGCGGCCTAACAGCCGCGGCCCCGTTGAAGCTCCAATGCGATGCGCAGGCGGGCTTGTAAGCCGGGCTATCCGCGGCCTAACAGCCGCGGCCCCGTTGAAGCGGTTTTCTGCTGCCTCGGGTGAGGCGTTCTGTGTCCATGCTATCCGCGGCCTAACAGCCGCGGCCCCGTTGAAGCAACCCGGTGGGTTGCGGCTCGATCCAGGTTTCGGCCTATCCGCGGCCTAACAGCCGCGGCCCCGTTGAAGCGCCGCGCCCGCGCTGGCATCCGCGGCCTAACAGCCGCGGCCCCGTTGAAGCTATGGTGTTTCATAAACCCCTCACGCGAATAATTCCCGTCTATCCGCGGCCTAACAGCCGCGGCCCCGTTGAAGCGAGCAGATCGGGATCGGTCGCGGACAGATGAGCCAGGCCTATCCGCGGCCTAACAGCCGCGGCCCCGTTGAAGCGGCAAAGAAAACGGGGAGGCTCGACGGGTTCACCGACTATCCGCGGCCTAACAGCCGCGGCCCCGTTGAAGCCACTCCATCAACCCCAACTACCAACCGATGCGCTCTATCCGCGGCCTAACAGCCGCGGCCCCGTTGAAGCGTGACTCCGCCTAGGCCGATTGCGCGGCTGGCGTAGTCTATCCGCGGCCTAACAGCCGCGGCCCCGTTGAAGCCGCGCCGCGGCGACGAAATCGTCGTGCGCTACGGCGTATCTATCCGCGGCCTAACAGCCGCGGCCCCGTTGAAGCAGGGGCATGCCAGCCTTACAAACCATGTCAGCGCCCTATCCGCGGCCTAACAGCCGCGGCCCCGTTGAAGCGTGGAAGCGCTGGCCGTGGCCGATGGGCTGACCCTGGCTATCCGCGGCCTAACAGCCGCGGCCCCGTTGAAGCTGATCCGCACGAGGTCGTCCTGGTAGAGGAAGTAACTATCCGCGGCCTAACAGCCGCGGCCCCGTTGAAGCGTCAAAATCCTTGGGCCGCTGTCGGTGGATGCGAGCGGCCTATCCGCGGCCTAACAGCCGCGGCCCCGTTGAAGCGTGGCGTAGATCAGGCAGCAGAGATCCTGGTTGTTGGGCTATCCGCGGCCTAACAGCCGCGGCCCCGTTGGCCGACTTCCTCGGGCTTGAGTCCGGACAAGGGCGAATCCTTGCCTGCCAGCTTGAGAGTTCTGTGACCAATACTTTCGGGGCGGCGATGGCGGACGCCCGATCGAGGCTGTTTGCTGCGAGCCGACTGCTGGCTCAAGCTCCAGCCCACCGACCACCGACCACCGACGCGGAAGCGCGCGCCCTCATGCGCCTGCTACAGGCGGGGTCTGTGGCGAGGCCCGACTCCGTTATCCACTGCTTGAGTTCGGCTCCGGCGTTTTCAACGCGTCCCGACATGCTCCGAGGACGATTGTGCGATAGCTTGCCGGCACCGTGAAATCCATTCCGCCAAATATCGCGTCACGCCGGGTCGCAAGCTCGATCTGAGCAAACTGCCGACAAAAATTAAACCGCTCTACAAATCGAAAGGCGAATACAAGGACCTGCTCGCGGAACGGACAGAGGATATGGCCGACCTCCAAAAGCTCCTCTATGCCCACGATCGCTACTCGCTTCTGATCATTTTCCAAGCGATGGACGCAGCCGGGAAGGACAGCACGATCCGGCACGTCATGTCCGGGGTGAACCCGCAGGGCTGAGACGTGCATAGCTTTAAAAAGCCGAGCTCCGATGAGTTGGAACACGACTTCCTCTGGCGGAGAATGCCAGGGAGGGGACTCGAACCCCTAAGGATTGCTCCACCAGATCCTAAGTCTGGCGCGTCTGCCAATCTCGCCACCCTGGCGTGGAAACGCAGTTTATCGCCCGACAGCGCCAAGCAATCTCGCAGTGCGATCAACTCCCGGCGCTCGCGCCTAGCCATTCCCTCACTCGGCCCAAGGTCGCGCCGGTAAGTTGGTGCCCGGCATTTTCGAAATCGAGCGTCACCTCCGCGCCCGCGCGCTCGAGGAGCGCGGCGAGCCGTTGCGCGTTCTCCAGCGGGACGATCGGATCGTGCTCGCCATTCACGATCAGGACGGGCGCGCTTTTCAGATCGGGCAAATCCGGCGGGACCAGAGGGACCATCGCGCGCAAAAGCGCGGCCCCAGGGATCGCGCCCGGATGAAGCAGGAGCAACGCGCTGGCGATATTGGCCCCGTTCGAATAGCCGACCGCGATCAATTTTTCCGGCGCAAAACCGTAGTGCGGCGCAGCCCACGCGATGAAGCCGGCCAGGTCGCGCGCCCGCTGCACCAGATCGGCTTCGTCGAAAACGCCTTCCGCCAACCGGCGAAAAAAACGCGGCCTTCCATTCTCCGAAACCGCCCCGCGCGGGCTGAGCAATGCCGCTGCCGGATCGAGCTCACGCCCGAGCGGGAGGAGATCGTGCTCGTTCCCGCCGGTGCCGTGAAGCAGGAGCAAGGTGCGCGCGGATGGGCCCGGCACGAACTGGTGGATAAATTTCGGCGCAGCCATGCCGCATTTTTCCTCGGCCCCGCGCAAAGGCAAATCGTCCCGCTCCGCCAGGTGCTCGCCGCCTTTTTCTGCGATAAGGTCGTCTCGTGAAAATCAGTGCCGCAAAATTCCGCGTTCCCCCGGGCCGCAGTTGGCGCCTGAGCAAGGCGCCGACCGAGACCAAGCCGTTCTACAAATCGAAGTCGGATTATCACGCGCTCCTCGATGCGCGCACGGAGGAGCTGGCCGACTTGCAGTCGCTCCTCTACGCGCACAATCGTTATGCGCTTCTGGTCATTTTCCAGGCGATGGATGCGGCCGGGAAAGACAGCTCGATCAAGCATGTCATGTCGGGCGTGAATCCTGAAGGCTGCCAGGTTTACGGCTTCAAACGACCGAGCAGCGAGGAGCTCGAACACGACTTTCTCTGGCGCACCACTCGTTGCCTCCCGGAGCGCGGGCGGATCGGCATTTTCAATCGCTCCTACTACGAAGAAGTGCTCATCGTGCGCGTCCATCCGCAGATTCTGCGCGCGCAAAATCTACCTAACGAAATCCTCGACGACCGGGCGCTCTGGACCGGGCGCTTTCAGTCGATCAACGATCTCGAGAGCCACCTCCATCGCAGCGGCACCCGCGTGCTCAAGTTTTTCCTCCACATCTCGAAACAGGAACAGCGCCAACGTTTCCTCGCCCGCCTCGACGACCCGGATAAGAACTGGAAATTCGAGGCTGGCGATCTCGAGGAGCGGCATTTCTGGGAGGATTACATGGCCGCGTATGAAGAATGCCTCCGCGCCACTAGCACGAAGGAGGCGCCCTGGTATGTCATCCCGGCCGACGACAAGAAGAACGCGCGACTGATTATCTCGGAAGCGATCGTCGAGACGCTCCGGAGTTTGAAAATGAGTTACCCGCAACCGGATGAAGCGCATCGTCAGGAGTTGGAATCGATCGCCAAGCTGCTCATGGATGAAGCGCATTAGGACGGTGCAGGAACCAGGAGACGGGGCGCGTGAGATTTGGCGTGAGCGTTGTCATCCCGAGGCTGGCGCAGCGCGCCGAGGATCTCGCGGATGCAATTGACGTTTCCGCCTTTCCGGAGCGCGCGGATTACACCCGTGAGATCCCTCGCTCCACTCGGGATGACAAAAGAGTGAGTGTAATGGTTAAGCGATGACTTCATCCCGGTTGCAATTCCAGCTCGACGCCCAAGCCACGGATTCACCCGCCCGGGCGACGACCTTTCGCACTTTGCACGGCCAGGTGCAGACCCCGCTTTTCATGCCGGTGGGGACGCAAGCCACGGTCAAAGCGCAGCTCACCCGCACGCTCGAGGAAGCCGGCACGCAGATTCTCCTCGCGAACACTTATCACCTCCTGCTGCGGCCGGGCCCGGAAGTCTTTCGCCGCACCGGTGGGATTCATGGTTTCATGAGCTGGGATCGCTCCGTCCTGACCGATTCCGGCGGCTACCAGATTTTTTCGCTGCCCCACTCGCGCTCGATGAGCGAAGCCGGCGCGGTCTTCCAGAGTTACCACGATGGCCGGACCATTCTGCTCAGCCCGGAGCTCAGCATCGAGACGCAAAAAGCGATCGGGAGCGACATCATGATGGCGCTCGATCAATGCATCGCCTCGACCGCCGACGAAGCGACCGCGCGCGCCGCGGTCGAGCTGACGCAACGCTGGGCCGCGCGCAGCCTGGCGGCGCGCGGCGACTCGCCGCAGGCCCTCTTTGGCATCGTGCAGGGCGCGCTCTTTCCCGAGCTGCGCCGGCAAAGTGTGGACTCGTTAGGCGAAATGCCTTTCGACGGTTTCGCCATCGGCGGGCTCGCCGTGGGCGAGAGCAAGAGCGAGCGGGAAGATCTCTGCGAGTTCACCGCGCAGCTTTTGCCTAACGACAAGCCGCGCTACCTCATGGGCGTGGGCACGCCCCTCGATATCCTGGAAGCGGTCCAGCGTGGGGTCGACATGTTCGATTGCATCATGCCGACGCAACTGGCCCAGCGCGGCGCCGTTTTTACCTCGCGCGGCTTTCTCCAGATGCGGCGCGGAGTTTACAAATTCTCCAACGATCCGCTCGATCCGGCCTGCGCCTGCCCGACCTGTGCGCGCTATTCCCGCGCTTACCTGCATCACCTCACCAAGACTGGGGAGACGCTCGGCTGGCAGCTCCTGGGCAAGCACAATCTTCATTTCTATCATCAGCTTCTGCGCGAAATCCGCGCCAGCATTCTCGCCGGAAGCTTTTCTGATTTTTACCGCGAGCGCCGCCTTCTGCTCGCCGAATCCGATCGCGAAAATCCCATCCGGCCACCGAAAGCGGCCCGGGAAAAAGCGCGGTCGTTAGGCAATTACGAAGTGCATATCGCACACGAAGGTTTCGCCAGCATCCGGCAGACGACCTCCGGCGAGATCATGCACATGCGCACCCCGCCGATGGAAGAAGCGCGCAGCCTTTACGTCGAGCAAGCGCAACTGGCGGAGCGGCTTTCCTCCGTCACGGAGGAGCCGCTGGTTATCTGGGACGTCGGCCTCGGCGCCGCCGCCAACGCCATGGCTGCGATCCAATGTTACGAAGCGCAAGCGTCGTTAGGCGCGGTCCGGCCGCTGCGGGTGATCAGTTTCGAGAACGACCTCGATTCGCTTCGGCTCGCGCTCCGCCACGACGATAAATTCACCTACCTGCGGCATGGCGGGCCGGTGGCGATCGCGAAAAAGGGCGCGTGGCAATCGAAGCCGTTTGCCGGCTTGAGCTGGCGGCTCGTGCCCGGCGATTTTCTCGAAACCGTCGCGCAGGCGCCAGCGCCGCCCGATCTCATTTTTTACGACATGTTCTCGAGCAAGACGCATGGCGAGCAATGGACGCTCGAGCTGTTTCGCCGGCTCTTCGCCGCCTGCGCCGGCGGCGCCACGGAGCTCTTCACTTACAGTTATTCGACCGCCGCGCGCGCGGCGCTTCTGGCCGCGGGCTTCTTCGTCGCCAAAGGCCGGCCGGCGGGTGCCAAGGAAGAGACGACGATCGCCTTCACGCCGCCGGCGCTCGGTGGCGTGACGGCGCGCGGCTACGAGCTGCTCGCCTCGGAATGGATCGGGCGCTGGAATCGCTCGCAGGCTAAATTTCCCGCCGAAATCAGCGCCGAGGAACAGCCCGCTTTCGCCGAACAAATTCGCCGGCATGCGCAGTTTCGCCACTAGACTACCGCGGCACGGCCGCTTTCTCCGCATAGGGGCCGCTTTTGAGCAGGTTGTCGATCCCGCCCTGGTTTCGCATCAGCGCTTTCATGCTCCACTGAATATTTCCGGGCGAATTTGTTCCGCGCCGGGTCAATTCGATCTGGTCGACGATCTCGCGCGCCGGCCGTTTCGTGCCGATCCGCTCCGTCGCGATGCCGGGCCAGATCGGCGTCCCATGACTTTGTGCGCGCCACCAATTAAGCAGTACCGGAAAACTTTGGTCGGCCGGTTTGATGCTCCAATAAAGCTGCGGCGCGAGGTAATCGCACCAGCCTTCGGCAAGCCATTTGCGGGAGTCGGCGAAGAGTTCGCCGTAGGCGTCGAGGCCCGCTTTGGTCGTCGCCGGGACGCCGGGTTTCCAAATGCCAAAAGGGCTGATCCCGACCTTCACGCCGGACTTGGTCGCTTTGACCGCGCGATAGAGGTTGCGCACGAAATCGTTGATGTTTTCCCGCCGCCAATCGGGCCGGCTGGTCCCTTTCCCCGCGCCAAAACGCTGCCAGGTGGCATCGTCCGGGAAGGTGGCCGCGCCCGGCTTGAGCGGATATGGATAAAAATAATCGTCGATGTGCAGACCATCGACGTCGTAGCGCCTAACGATGTCGGTAATGACCCCGATCACGTAGTTGCGCGCGGCGGGATCGCCCGGATCGATCCAAAGTTGCTTCCCGAAACGCCGCACCCATTCCGGGTGTTCCTTGGCGACGTGATTGGCGGGCAGGGCCACGCTCGCGCTGATCGCGGCGCGGAAAGGATTGACCCAGGCATGCAATTCGAGCCCGCGCGCATGGGCTTCGCTGATCGCAAAAGCGAGCGGATCGTAGCCCGGCGAGACGCCCGCTTTGCCGGTGAGAAATTCCGACCAAGGCTCCTTCTGCGAAGCGTAAAGCGCGTCACTCGCGGGCCGGACTTGCAGGAGAATGGCGTTAAGGTGCAGCTCCTGCGCGCGATCGAGCAGGGCGCGGAGCTGCGCTTTTTGGGTCTCCGCGGGCAGGCCGGGACGTGAAGGCCAGTCGAGGTTGTAAACCGTTGCCACCCAGACGCCGCGAAACTCGCGCTCCGCGGCGTGGGCGACGGCGAAGTTGCCTAACAAAAAGAGAAGGAAAGCGAATGATCGAAGGAAACGCACTCGCCACCGTAACCCACGCTCCCGCGAGCGTGCAAAAGATGACCGCAACAAGCGCCCCCTGCCGGGGAGCGCACGCGCCTCGCGTGCTGGTTTCGGCGCCCTCGCCGAAACAGGGCTTTCTTCCGGTGGCTGACCGACCGAGAAAGTTCGCGATGGCGAGGGCGCCATCGCCAGCACGCGAGGCGCGAGCGCTCCCCCAGAGCCGGAGGCCGCGTCCTCGCTGCGCGGTGCTTTCACGCGGCCGCGGGCGACAAGGCTGCCTCGACCGCGGCGGGAAAAATTTCGCCGACTTCGCCCTCCAGCCGGAGCGAGACCGAGGCCTCGCGATCGTGCTCCGTCGCGCCCCGATTGATGATGACGTAAGGCACGCCGCGCCGGGCCGCGAGGAGTGGAAACGAAGCGGCCGGATAGACGGAAAGGGTCGAGCCGAGCGCCACCACGAGATCGGCTCTCTCCGTGGCCTTTTGCGCGCGCCGGAGTTCGCGCTCATCTAGACTTTGCCCGAAACTGATCGTAGCCGGTTTCAAATAGCCGCCGCATTCGCACAAGGGCGTCGTGCCTTTCTCACGGAAAAAATCGAAGTGCGGCTGCGGGTCGCTCCGCGCTTGGCAGCTCTGGCATTCGATCAGTGAATTCGTCCCGTGCAGCTCGACCAGGCGCTCCGCGCTCGTGCCCGCCAGAGTGTGGAGGCCGTCGATGTTTTGGGTCACGACCATCTCCACTTTGCCGTCTTCCTCCAGCCTAACGATGGCGCGATGGACGTCGTTAGGCTGAGCGTCGCGGAAAGCTTCCCACGCTTCCAGTTTGTAATCCCAGTGCTCGATCCGAGCCGCTTCCGAGCTCATGAAAGCCTGGTAGTAAACCGGCCGACGGCGGGTCCAGACGCCTTGCGGTCCGCGAAAGTCGGGAATGCCGCTTCCGGTCGAAATTCCCGCTCCCGTGAAGAGGAGAGCGCGGCGCGACGCGCGCAGATAATCGCTCAGCTTCAAGGGAATTTGATCGGCTCGGCCCCGGCGGATTTGAGCTTTGCCTTCAAGTCCGCGACCTCCTGCGGAATGGCCTGCCACTTTCTTTCCACCGCCGCCTCCTCCTCCTGCAACTTCGTCACGGCGGCCTTTTGCTGCGGAGTCGGTGCGGCATCGACCCCTTCGATTTGGCCGAAAAGCCGTTCCACCTCGCCGAGCGCTTCCAGCTCCAGCGGATCGCCCCTGCGGACCGCGGCCGGATTGGCCAACGCTTCCAGCTCCGTTCGCAACGGGCCCGGCGCCGTCACTTCGCGAGCCAGCTCTTGGTATTCTTCGCTGATGGGTTTGAGCGCTTTGCGCATCTCGTAGAGCCGGGTCGCGAGCGTGAACTGCTCCGCCAGATCGGCGGTCGACGCTTTGATCCGCGGGTCCATCTGCAAGGTCAGCGGTTGGGTAAAAGTCTTCCCGCCCGTCGTGAGGCTAACCGAATATTTGCCGGGCGGCAGCCACGGTCCGGTCGGTCGCGGTGCGGTTTCGTGCTCGATCGCGGTCATCGGATATTCCGGTTCGGTCTTGGGGAGCGGCTCGCCATGCAGATCCCAGAAGAAGCGATGCAGCCCGGGTGCACTCGACAACACCTCCGGCGGTTTGACCCAGTAACGCGGAATTTTCAGCTTCGCTTCGTCGCGCGAAACCGCATCGGTGCTGGCGTAGCGTCGGACCACTTGGCCCTGCGCATCCTTGATTTCGAGCGTGACCGGACCAGCCGACGCCTCGCCTAACGAGTAATCGATGCTGGCGCCTTCCGCCGGATTCTTGCCGGCCGGTTCGTCCGGCGGGAGCGGCGTGTCGGTATTGGAATTCCAGCGCACGCGCAGCGCCGCCTGCGGTTTGAAAAGGCCCGTCGCCTGATCGTTAGGCTGGAGCTGACGGAGCGGCGTGAGGTTATCGAGAATCCAAAAGCCGCGGCCATGGGTGGCGAGGCAGAGATCGTCGTCTTTCACGATCAGATCGCGGACCGAAGTGGCAGGCAGATTCAAGCGCAGCGATTGCCAGTGGTCGCCGTCGTCAAAGGAGACGTAAACCCCGCGCTCCGTGCCGGCGTAGAGCAACCCGCGCCGCTGCGGATCTTCGCGCACGACATTGACGTTTTCGTCGTTCGGAATGCCCGCGACGATTTCCTGCCAGGTTTTGCCGTCGTCGTGCGTCCGATAAATGTGCGGGCGGAGATCGTCGAGCCGGATCGTGTTGACCGCTGCATAGGCCGTTTTCGCGTCGAAGTGCCCGGCGTCCATCAGCGAAATCTTCCACCAGGCGCCGATCTGGGGCGGGGTGACGTTGCGCCAGTTCTGGCCGCCGTCAGTCGTTAGGTGAATCAAGCCGTCGTCGGTGCCGGCCCAGAGGCGTTTCCCGTCGAGGGGCGACGGCGCCACCGTGTAAATCACGCCGCGCGGTTTCACTTGCGCGCTCGGTTCCGCTTTGAATTTCCCCACGCTCGCCGGCGTTTCGTAAGTCTTGCGCGACAGGTCCGGGCTGATCTCTTGCCAATTCTGCCCGCCATCGCGCGTCTGCCAAAGCGTGTTCGCGCCGAAGAAAAGCAGGTGCGGATCGACCGGCGAGAAAATAACCGGCTCGGTCCGCACGACGCGAAAATCATCCGAGCGCAACGGCTTTGGGGTGATCTCCTGCGCCTGGTGGGTGCGCCGGTCGTAGCGGGTTAATTTTCCGCCGTAGACGATCTCGGGATCGAGCGGGTCGGCCGCGACGTAGCCGTATTCCTGCGCTCCGACCGGGTGCCAGTCGCGGAAAGTGATCTGGCCATTCGGCCCGCGGCTATCAATCCCGACCGAGCCGCTTTCCTGTTGTCCGCTGTAGAGGCGATAGGGAAACGAATTATCCGCGCTCACGTGATAGAGCTGCGCGGTCGATTGGTTATACCACGAACTCCAGGTGGCGCCGCCGTTCACGGTCACGATCGCGCCCTGGTCGCTCGCGAGCGCGACCACCTTGGAGTCGTTAGGCGAAATCCAGATGTTCTGGTAATCATCGCCGCCCGGCGCGCCGCGCCAGCCCTCCCAGGTCTTCCCGCCGTCGGTCGATTTCCAGCAGACCGTGCTCGTGGAATAAATAGTCTGCGGGTTCTGCGGATCGATCCGCACGACCGGCAAATCGCCGCCGCCGATCCGGCCCGCCGGACGCTTGTCGTCGGTCGCAATCTTCCAGCTCGCGCCGGCGTCGTCCGAGCGATAGAACTGGACCTTCTTCACGGTCGCGACCGCGGCGAAGAGCTGCTCCGGCGCGCTCGGCGCGAGCGCGAGGTGCGCCTGCACGATATCGTTAGGCAAACCGCCTCCAAGTTGCGTCCAGTTCTTGCCGCCATCGGTCGATTTGAAAATGCCGCCGTGGGTTCCATTCCAGGCGGCATTTTCCCAAGGGCCTTCGCGCGCTTCCCAGAGCGAGGCGTAAACGATCTGGGGATGCTGAGGATCGATCTGCAGGTCGGCGCCGCCGGTGTTTTCATCCCGGTAGAGCGTTTTTGCGAAACTCTTCCCGCCGTCGGTGGAAAGAAAGATGCCGCGTTCCTCGTTAGGCCCGTAGGGATGTCCCGCGACCGCGACGAGGAGGTGATCGGGGTTCTTCGGATCGACCGCGAGCTGCGCGATCTGCTGACCGTCGCGCAGGCCAAGGTGCGTCCAAGTTTTGCCCGCGTCGGTCGATTTGTAGATACCGTTGCCGACGGCGAGATCGGGGCGGTGCAGACCTTCCCCACTCCCGGCGTAGATCACGTTCGGATTGGAAATCGAAACCGCGAGCGCGCCGATCGACGCGGTCGGCTGGTCGTCGAAGATCGGCTGCCAGGTGCGGCCGTAATCGGTGCTCTTGAAGATGCCGCCATTGACCTGCGCGAAATAGAAAACGTTAGGCTGGGACGGCACGCCGGAGATCGCGCGGACCCGGCCGCCGCGATAGGGCCCAATGTTGCGCCAGTGGAGAAGATTCGAAAAATCGGCCGCGGCCAAGGCAGAGCCGCCTAACGATAAGCTAACGATAAACGCGAGAAAAAAGCGCCATTTCACGGCCGCACGATAACCCTCCTCGGCGGGCCGCTCCACCTTCCGGGGAGGACGGGGTGTCACCCCGTCGTTCGGCGGAGTCTCCGCCGAACCGACGCAGCGTGCTGCGGGAGCTCGAAGTTCGCGCCCCGGATTGCGCTGCGCGCAAATGGCCTTGGGCGAGACTCGCCCAAGTGCGACGGGCTGCCAGCCCGTCCTACCGAGGAGTTTTCGAAGGAGTCGTTAGGGTTTTGCGGGGGGCGTGGCTGCGGGCGCCGGTTTCTTTTTCGCCGCGGCGGCGGCGAGACCAGCATCCACCGCCGCCGCTTCGCGGGGATGGATCCCGTGGTAGTAGTCGTTCGATTTCGCGAGCTCGCTCTTCTTCATCAGGAGGGCGTCGAAGCGCTCACGCCGGCTGAGCTCATAGACCTGGTCCATCTTGATCGCTTCGAACGGACAGACCTCGACGCAAATCTGGCAGCTCATGCAAACCGAGATGTCGATGTCGAAGGTCGCCGGATAAAACTGCGGCTTGCCCATGTAATCGGGCTTTTTGTCGGTGCTCTTGACGATGTAGATGCACTGCGGCGGGCACTCTTTTTCGCAGATTTTGCAAGCCACGCAGCGCAGGCCGGCTTCCGGATCCTGGTCGAAAACGAGGAAGGGAAAGTTGCGCGAATTCTCCGGGAGTGGGAGGCGCTCCTCGGGATATTGCACCGTCGTTAGGCGATCCTTCTCGAAATAACTGCCGAGAAAGTTTCTCCCCGTCACCGCCATGCCTCTGAGAATGCCCGCGCCGATCATGATTTCCTGTCTGCTCCGCTTTCTACGGCGAAAGCAGGCTGCTGACCAGCCTGAGAATTTAGGGCTGACGGCCGCGAGCATGAAGTGGCGGCCGTCTCGTGATAAACAATGGAGCCGGAGGAGACTAACGAAAAGTGATCATCGAGATTCGTTCCTATCAGTTGAAGGCGGGCACGCGGCCCGCGTTTGCGAAGCTCTTCGTCGAGCAGGCGCTGCCGCTGTTGCGCCGCTGGCAGGTCGACGTGATCGCGCAGGGGCCGTCCCTGCACGACGCGACCTCTTATTTTCTGATGCGCGCCTACGCCGATCTGGCGCAACGGCAGGAAAGTCAGGATGCTTTCTACGGGAGCGACGAATGGCGCGAGGGGCCGCGCGCCGCCATCCTCGCCTGTCTCGAGACCTACACCGATGTCGTGCTCACGGCCGACGAAGCGATGCTGCGCGGTTGGAGGTTTGCAAAGAGTTGATTGGTCGCGCCGTAAGCGGCCGCCGTCGCGAACATCTGCTCCGAAGAACCTGCCAGAAAATCGCTCGCCAGCTGGCCGGCATGACCGAGCGCCGCTCCCGCGATCGCGGAGCCGGCACTTAAGCGTTTCACGCCCTGCCGGCGGAGAACTTCCACCGGAGCCAACCCGGGCCCGAGCAGAAGATTGAGCGGAAGCGGTGCGACGGCGGCCGCGATCGCTTCGATGGCAGCTTCCCCCGACAGCCCGGGCACAAAGATTCCGTCACACCCGGCCGCGCGATAAAGCTCAGCCCGACGCAGCACTTCCGCCACCGCAGTCTCGGTCGGCGCCAGGTCGCGCAGATAGACATCGGTGCGCGCGTTCACAAACAGGTCGATGCCCCTCTGCGCCGCGGCCTTTTTCACCGCCTCGATCTTGGCGCAGAGCAGCTCGGGCGAAGCCGCACCGTCCTCCAGGTTGATCCCGACGACTCCGATTTCCAAGAGCCGCGCGACGAGCTGCGCGACCGCCGCCGGATCGTCCGAATATCCGCCTTCGAGATCGACGCTGAGCGGGACGCGAATGACCCGAGCGATCTCGCGGGCGGTGGCCAACTGAAGCTCGGGCGGCAGGGCCCCGCCATCGGGATAGCCGCGCGACCAGGCCACGCCAGCACTGGTAGTGGCGATGGCTTTGGCACCGAGGCTCTCGAAATAGCGCGCGCTCCCCGCGTCCCAGGCGTTGGGCAAAAGCAGGAAATCGCGGTGCAGTTCGCGGAAGCTGTTTTTCATCGAGGTAGAAAGACGGCGGCTTCGTCAGTCCGCGACGGCCCGTGCGGTGGCTGGCGGTTGCTGGTCATCGATCGACCTCGCCCATCACGATATCGATCGAGCCGAGGATGACCATGACGTCGGCGACGGTGTGACCGAGGCACATATCCTCGAGAATGGTCAGGTTGATCAGACTCGGCGGGCGCACGCGGTAGCGGTAGGGGTTTCCGGTACCGTCGCTGATCAGGTAAAAGCCGAGCTCGCCCTTGGGCGCTTCGATGCGGCCGTAGGCTTCGCCGAGGGGCGGTTTGAAGGCGCGGATTTTTACTTTTGGGTTCATGATCGGGCCTTCGGGCAGTCCGTCCATTGCCTGGTGGAGGATGGTTAGGCTCTCGCGCAATTCGAGCACGCGCATCATCATCCGATCGTAACAATCGCCGTGATCGCCTAACGGCACCCGGAATTTGAAGCGAGGGTAAATCCCGTAGCCGTCCACTTTGCGGAGGTCGTAGTTCACCCCGCTGGCGCGCAGGCCGGGGCCGGTGATGCCCGCATTGATCGCCAACTCAGCGGAAAGCTTCCCGACCTCCTGGGTGCGGGCGATGAGAATTTCGTTCGTCGTGATGAGCTGCTCGAACTCATCGAGGAAACGCGGGAAGCCGTCGACAATCTTGCGCGCCGCTTCCAGCCAGCCGGGCGGCAGATCGACCCGGCAACCGCCGAAGCGCATGTAATCGCACATCATGCGCGAGCCGCTGAGTGATTCAAAAAGATCGAGCACATGCTCGCGTTCGCGGAAGGCATACATGAGCGGCGTGCCCCACGCGCCCATGTCGCTGAGGAGGAAGCCTAACAATGAAGTGTGATTCACCAGCCGAGTCAGCTCCGCCAGGATGACGCGCAAATATTCGGCGCGCTCAGGGACCTCGATCCCCGCGAGTTTTTCAACACTGAGCGCGTAGGCCCAGTTGTTGGTCATCGAGCAAAAATAATCGAGGCGGTCGGTGTAAGGCATCGAGCCGAGGTAGCTCGTGTTCTCGCCGATCTTCTCGTGATTGCGATGCAGGTAGCCGAAGACCGGCTTGAGTTTGCGCACGATCTCGCCGTCGAGCGCGACGTTCATCCGGAAAACGCCGTGGGTCGAAGGGTGCTGCGGACCCATCGAGATTTCGAGCAGCTCCCCATCGAAGCGCGCAGTCCGAGGCGAGGGAGCTTGGGCCAGTTCGTGAAAGCCAGTGGTCATGCGGACGGGAACAAGATCATCCACGGATCGGGCAGATTTTCACGGACTTTCCGCGCGGGAACGCGAGGGAGCCGGCAATCGGGTTCGAACCGATGACCTGCTGATTACAAATCAGCTGCTCTACCAACTGAGCTATACCGGCGTTTGCGAGGGAAGATAGACGTTTGGGGCGCAGTCCAAAACAACAATCGTATACGGCAATCTTATACGTGGTGATGATTCGCGTTGGGCGAACGCCCTTTGCTTCTTCTCCCGTTTGCTCGAACGCGCAAGAGAACTCGATGGCCAAACTCTTACCCGCCACGCGCTGATTCCGCGAAGCCTGCTCCGCGCTCTGAGCAGGGAGCTCTCGAGGCGGGCTCATTATCGACGGCGGTGATAGTCGCTCAAGCCGCGTCGCCGCGTTGTGAGCACGTCGAACGAATCTGATTGGGAATCCACTGCCGTCCAAAACCTGACCCGGTTTCGCGCATCGGGTACGTACTTCGCGCGTTTTCGCGTTGGCAAGAAGCTCATTTGGAAAAGTCTAAAGACGACCGTGTTCTCGGTCGCGAAGCAGCGGCTGGCGGACATGATTCGCGAGCACCGCGCGAAGGTGGAATCGGTGACGGCTTTTGCGAACGGCAAGATGAACGTGGGCGATGCCGCCGAGGTTTACCTGCGCAAAGTCAGGGCGAACGTTTCGCTCAAACCACGCTCCAAAGATTATCGCGAAATGATGATCGACTTCATCCGCCGCTCGTGGCCGGCGCTGATGGAGACGGACGGTCGCAAGGTGACGGAACGGGATTGTGAGAGCTGGCTGATGCGCTACCAGCAGCAAAACGCGCCGACCGTGGTGAACAACAGCATCGAGGCTTTGCGCGCGGTTTTTGATGAAGCAATCAGCACCAGAGGAAGGTTCAACAATCCCGCGGCCGAGCTGTCGCGAGTTAAGGTGCGGGCGAAGCGGCTCGAGCTACGGAATGCGACATACGGTGAGATCATCAGCCAAGGATTCCTTCACCAGCATCCAGACCAGTTCTGGAATGGTGGCCTCGCTCTCCCTCGCGCCGGCATAGCTCTCCAGCTCTGGGGCGTCTACAATTTGCGTGTGTTCCATAGGCGATGTTCTTGCGCACGAAGCTTTCGAACGTCCTCCGGCCCGTTCTTTGTCGTCGCCAGAAATATCGGTTCGCAAGCAACGATTAACAACTTACCGCGTCGGGCTCCCCCACGATTCGGAATCAGAACCGCCGGTCGAATCGCTCCGCCTGCGCGATGAATTAAGGTTCTGAGCAGATGAAAACGGCGTGACCTGTTTCTCGCTCGATGCGGTGATTCGGAAAAGAGGCACCGCCCGGCCACCGGGTCTGTTCCCGAAAGCCATCGCTTTGGGCGCCCCGGTCCGGCGTAACCTGGACTTGAACAGGTGCTGCCGATGGGGACCCGATGCGCGGTGGACTCAGGCTTTTCCGCGTGGCCCTGCGCCAAGCAAATGGCAGCTAGGTCTCGCGGCTGTGAGGCACTAAGGTTTCAGAAGTTCTGTCCTATACTTCGGGGCAAGGTCTTCTGCCTTCTTCATTGATGCGGCCTGCTCGGCCTTGCTCGGCTTGGGCGGCGGCGTTGTGCGGGTCGAGACGGGCACGCCAACCTCAGCAAAGAATTCCTCCTGCCCTGCCGGCGCACAGAGCAGAGGAGGCGCGCGGGCTTGTCGGAGGCGTTGGTGAAGCTATGCGGCGCGTTAGCCGGGATGCTAAGGGTTTCGCTGGTTCGAACGACCGACTTCTCACCTCGAAAGGTGGCTTCGATTTGTCCTTCTAGGACTGTGAAGGACTCTTCGAAATCGTGGCGATGAGGAGGTGGACCGCCACCGGGCGGGATATGCATGTCGATCAAGCAATAGCGACCATTAGTATCATCGCCTGAAATCAAGACCGTGTAAGTATCGCCTACCAGCCCAATGTGAAGCAGGCTCTCGTCGGTGTTAGGACGTGCGATCTTGAGTTTTCGTTTAGGATCATCGGACGGGATTGGAGTTACTGGCTGAGAGGTGATGGAGTGTTCGTTCATAGGTTTGCTTATGCGGTTGGTCTTGGTGGGATCAGATTCATTCTGACCTCGAGCAGAGATCGCTTGTTGGACGAAAAGCGCGGCGACGGAAACCCGACCCACCTTCTCGAGGAATTGACGACGGGTGGTGGAACTCAGAGACGTGTTCATGAACCGGTGATCCTCGCCTTCAAAGCTTCGATGTGACGCACGACCTCTTCCGGGCGTTCTTCAGGCAGGAAGTGTCCGCAATCCGGGATCACTTCCCCCTCTACGTCTTTGGCCACCAGCTTGGCCATCATCAGCACCTTATCGCCTAAGCCCTTCTCGCCGCCTAGGGCCACGACAGGAACCTTGACCTTGTGGCCGGTGAGCAAGCCCGCCAGAGGCTCAGTCTGCTCGATGCTTGTGAAAGCTGCGCGGTAAACTCCCATCGCCCCAAGCACGCCTTCGCGACCGGCAAAGGTGCGCAGCGTCTCATCTACGTCCGCGTCCGAAATGGCTTCGCGCCGAGCCATTGCTTTATCGTAGAACCAAGTAAGGAACTCACGTTCGCGACCGACGACGAGACGCTCAGGTATGTCGGGCGCTAGCGGTAAAATCCACCACCACATCGAGCCCTCCTTCATCGCTTCCGGCGTGTAAACGATGATCTTCTGGAGTACCGCGGAGAGCATGACGGGCGCTTCGATATAAAGCAGGCCAGCGACCTCCTCCGGATGATCGGCTGCCCAGAGCAACGCAGGCGGGGCGCCCATGTCGTGCGCGGCGAGAATTATTGGCTTGCTGTTGCCGAAGCCAATGTGCCTAGCAAGTGCTCGAAACTCTTCGGCGAGCGCGCGAGCGTCGTAACCCGCAGTACCTGCCGGCTTGTTGGAGTCGCCATAGCCCCGCATGTCGGGCACAAGCACCGCATAGCCCGCTTCGGCCAAAGCAGGCATCACCTTTCGCCACTCCTGGCAGGTGCTGAGGAAACCATGCCACAGAAGGACTGGTTGACCGTTTGGATCGCCACCTAGTAGGTAGTGAATGCGAGTGCCGTCTATGCTGGCCACTTCGCTTGTGAAGCCTGGAATTTGGTTGCTCATGGTTGCTCGATCGCGGGAGGACGATACTGCTAATCGACCGGCTGCATCATTGGCGCTGTGGTGACTAGCAGTTTTACGAGTTCAGACCCTGCCGGCGTGCTCCAGTCTTGCACCAGCTCAGCAATAATCGTGTTGGTCGTAGTGAGGACGACGCCCGCTCGCTCCATTCGACGCCGCGACATCTCCTCTTGCATCTCATAGCTCGAGCCGGAAGCGTCCATCACCGCTTGCACGGCGAAGCCTTCCTGCACCGCGCTCATGCTCGGAAAGATGAGGCAAATGTCGGTCGTCACCCCGCCCATGACGAGTTGTTTGCGGCCTGTTTTCCTGACGGCTTCTGAAAAGTTGGGATCAGCCCAGGCGTTGACGATTCCCGCGCGTTGAATCCGGGCTTCATAAGCCTCAGGCAAGATGTTCTTGAACGCGGCCGGCAATGGTCCCTGGATGTGGTCCTCTTGACTCGTCGTCAGTACCACCGGCATCCCAAGAGCCTTTGCTGCTTTCGCCAGCATGATCGCGTTTCGAAGCGATTGATCCGACGAAACCGTCTTGATGAGCTGCAGGGTTCCGACCTGATAGTCGATAAGCACGAGCGCGCTGGTTTCCGGAGTGAATTGATTGGTTAGGCTAAAGGTCGATTGCTTGGACATCAGATTTTATTGGGTTGGTGGTGCTAAGTTGGAGGGATCTTGGGTTGCGCGCGTCAGTGCAAATGGCTTCCGCCATCCACGTTGATTGTTTGACCGGTAATGAAGTCCGCGTCCGGCGAGGCCAGGAAGAAAACCGCTCCGACCAGATCCCCAGCTTGCTCGTCGCGTTTGAAGGCACGTGCTTCCCGCGCCTTTGTGATCATTGCGGGCGGAATATGCTCCCGAACCGGAGGTGTCATCGTTAGACCGGGAGTGACGACGTTCACGGTGATGCCGAGATCTCCGAACTCACGGGCGAGCGAGCGCGATAGTCCCACGATTCCTGCTTTGGCTGCGACGTAATGAGCCTGACCCGGCACGCCTTCAAAGATCGAGGCCGATCCGATATTGATGATGCGACCCCAGCCGCGCCCCTTCATCAAAGGCAGCACGGCGCGAATCATGAGGAAATGTCCGGTTAGGTTGATGTCGATAACGCGACGCCAATCCTCAGCCGACATTTCCTCGAACGGCTTCACGGGAAAGTATCCCGCGCAGTTGATGAGGACATCGACCCGGCCTGCTTCTTTATTCGCCGCCTCCGCGATTTGCGCACAAGCATTCTCTTCGGAGATGTCCCCTGTCACTACAGTGAGCTTCGCGTCACTCGGGTAGTTTTCGCGGAGTGTCCTGAGCTTCTCGTCCTCGAGATCTGTAGCGATGACGGTATCGCTGTTCGAAAGAAACCGCTCCACGAAAACAGACCCCATGCCTCCAGCGGCGCCTGTAACTACGACGACTCTGTTCTTGTTCATCGCTAGCTAGGCCTCGAGTTCCTCGAAGTAGCTCCGCAGAGTGCGCGGTTCACGGCCAAGGATCGCACGGAGTGTAAGTGGATTACCGACCAAGCCAACTTTGTCGTAATGGTCGAACATCGGCCGCATCGGCTTTGAAGCTTCTCCGAGCGAATCGGGATCGACCCGTTCCGCTTTGATCGTGCGGCCGAGGACTTCGCCGATCATCGCCGCAACATCGTGCCGGTTGAGTTCGCCCTCGGCACAGAGTTCAAACGTGCCATTCCGCAGTCGATCCTCGACGAGCGCTATGGCGGCGACCTCGGCTATATCCCGATAGTCGACTCGACTAAAGCGCGTCTCCGTCGACCACGGCTCGGCCAGCGCGCCGCTCTGTAAAATTTTCGGCCAACTTCCTGCGTAGTTCTGGAAGAAGAGCGTCGGATGCAGGAAGGTGTATTCCAGATTCGAGTTAGGCACCGCCTCTTCGACGGGAGCTTTCGCAGCGTGATTGCTGAGAGCGCTCAGCACCGGGTGGATCACGGACGAGAAGACGAAACGCCGCACTCCGGCTGCGATTGCCGCGGCCACCATGTTCTGACCAAGCTGCGCTTCGTCTTTTTGAAAAACAGGCGCGATGTAAAATACGCCCTCTACTCCTTCGACGGCGCGATCGAGACTCTTCCGATCGCGCAGATCACCGACGACGATTTCGGTCGCACCGTTTGCCCGCGCCTTGTCCTCATTTTTCGCCGTGTGCACCAAGCCACGGACGCGCGCACCGCGTCGGATCAGTTCCGGAACGACGAGACCTGCAAACTGCCCATCTGCACCAACGGAGAGAATCAGACCAGCGGCCATGCAGCACACGGCCGCAATTCAGCCGCGGCATCCAATACTTTTTCTGGCTGCATCTTGCGTTCGTTTTGAGTATCAAGCGGTTCGCTCATGGATTTTCGTTACCTGCGGTCGTTTGTCGCTGTCGCTGAAGAACTCTCGTTCCGGCGCGCGGCTGAGCGACTGCATCTCAGCCAACCGCCGCTGAGTCGCCAGATCAAATTTCTGGAGGATGAACTCGGTGTGCGCCTCCTCGAGCGCGGCCGCGCCAGCAAGGTCTCGTTAACGGACGCGGGGCAAACATTTCTACCCGATGCGCGGCGCATGCTGGCCCTCACGGCGGCGGCGCAGGAACGCACGCGTGAAGCGGCCAGAGGCAAGTTGGGCCGGCTCAACGTGGCTAACATCTCATCGCTGTCCGCCACTGTGCTGCCGCCGCTGCTGAGCGCGTTCCGCAAGAAATTTCCGCAAGTCCAGATCTCACTGCTCGAGATGAAGCGAAACCAGCCTCTCGCCGCGCTGTCCGAAGGCCGAATCCATGTAGGAATTTTCCCGGACCTAGGAGAACCACTGGATCGCGAGTTCCAAGCCCAGCCGCTATTTTCCTGCCCAATGGTCGCGGTGTTACCGGCTCGGCATAAGCTGGTGCGAGATGCCAAGCCGAATATCGGGGTTGAAGCACTCGCCGCTGAGACCTTGATCGTTCCCTCGACACATGGCTCACCTGGTTACTTCGATCGGTTACAGCAACTGTTCGCTCGAACGCATTTCAATCCGGTGTCCACTCAAGCTGCGGAGGGTTTGCATAACTTGCTCGGCATGGTCGCGGCCGGATACGGGGTAGCCATTCTCCCGGAGGTGTTGGTCAATCCCCCGGCGGCCGGCTGCGCAACTCGAAGATTGCGTGCTCCTGTTCCGAGCTTTCAGCTGAAGTTGTTCTGGTTGCGGAACTCTCGGTCGCTGGTGTTGAAAAACTTCCTCGCGGTGGCGAAGACCGTTGCGAAGCAGACGGAACTTAAAAGGCCAACGAAGCGAACCCGCGCGCTGCTTCGGGTCCAGACGCGAAGCTAGAAGTCACTCGTCTGCAACCCGGAAGTTCACGCCGGCCCTCTGCACCTCACGATACGGCAGCAACCAAATAAGAGACTCGTCGTGCAGATCAACCACTTGAATGCGGTTACCCCACGGGTCGCGGAAATCGCATCGAAATCCGGGAAGTAATTCGATTCCGTAATCCTTCGTCAACTTGCTCCGCACCTCAGCGATTTGTGCGTCATCGCGCACCATGATTCCAAAGTGGCGATGTGCATCCGGGGATACTTTGTCGACCTTGAAGATGGCGAGAAATTGATGTTCACCGAGTTTGAAAAACGCATCGCCTTCGCCTTCATCAAGCTTCTCAAGATTGAAGACATCCTGGTAGAAAGCGACCGCTTTCTCCACGTCGTCCACCTCGATCGCGACGTGATTGCATCCATAGACCTGCACACTCATCTCGAGAGGTTCGCGCCTGATTTCTTAAGCGGCAACACGGCGATCAATTTGCTAACGGTCTCCGAAGTTCGGTCGGCGGCTCATCCGCGTCCTCCAGAAGCTGGTCTTCAGTAGTAATGAAGTAAGTGCCGGGCGAAACTTCGGTACCCCATAGCTTCGTCTGCTCTTTCACTTCGAAGCGTCGGAAACATCGAAAGTGATCGGGTCCCGTCTGAGTAGCCACCAGAACGAAATCGACCGAGCCACCTCTGCCTTCCAGAAAGACGCCGTTGTTCTGTAGGAGACGGCCGCTGAGCTTTCCGCCGAAACCGGAGACGCCATCTATCGCATATCCCTCGACGCTTCCGCGGTCTTCAAATTGCGAGCCATCATCCTCGCGCGTCAGTCGCACAACGAACTGGTCTTTCCCCGTCCAGAGATCCTGGCGGCAGGTAAAAGCATCGATTTCGTTGATCGAAGCATCGAACATTCGTATGTCGATCGTCCAGCGGCCATACCGCTTCATGCCACCGGCGGGGGCAGGCGCGTGATCGGTTGCAAAGCCTTTAGTGATCCTTTTCGAGTTAGTATCTGGCGTAATTTTCTCAGCGTGTTCGGCGGAATGAGTTTGCATGACACAATTCTCGAACTGCCCACCCGTGGCGAAAATACTTTGTCGCTTTACTGAGCATAGCCGCGAGCTATGCTCGACGAATGGAGCTCCGGCACCTGCGCTACTTCGTCGCTGTCGCTGACGAAGAGAGCATGACACGAGCGACGGTGCGTCTGCATGTTTCGCAACCGACACTCAGCCGCCAATTGCGCGATCTCGAGGACGAGTTGGGAGTTGCGCTTTTTGATCACGGCGCGCGGGCGATTCGCCTAACGAGTGTGGGACGAGTCTTTCTCGATGAAGCGCGCGCCGCCTTACAGCGGGTGGACCTTGCCATTCAAACGGTGCGAGCTGTCGCCGGCGGCCGGCGGGGCAAAATCAATGTCGGCTACGCACCTTCGCCGTCGCTCGACCTTCTCCCGCCTACGCTGCGATATTTTCATGAAACAAACCCCAAAATCACCGTGCAACTCCACGACTTTTCCGGGAGCAAAATGGTGCGCTGCCTGCTCAGCGGCGAGCTCGATCTCGCGCTCGCCGTCTGGGGCTCATCGTTTGCGAAAGCCGGGCTGGCCTTCGAAGAACTTCGTCGTATTTCCCTGGTCGTCGCTCTGCCGGCGCCGCATCCGTTGGTCAAAGCGTCGAAGCTGAATCCAAGACAACTCCTCACCGAACCACTAATCACCTACACGCTCGCCGACTACCCCGATTACCACGAAAGGATCACCCGGTGGTTCGCACCTTTTAAACGACAACCAAATATCGTCGAAGAACACGATAGCATTGGTGCGCTGCTCGCTGCGGTCGGCGCCGGCCGCGGTGTGGCGTTGGTTGCGCAAACCCTCAACAGGTATGTCAACTCGGACGTTACACTTCGTCCGGTGTCTCCGCCTCTGCAGCCGATCAGGCTTGGGATCACCTACCTCAAAAGGAAAACGGTGCCGTTGACGACGGTTAGCTTCATCGCGGCTGCGAAACGAGCTAAGTCAACGGGTGAATGACAATCGCTGATCGAGAAATACTCGAGACGTTCGGGTCTGATTTCGTAAGCGCCAACATCGGCGGTTAATTTGGAATCAAGCTGGCGCGCTTCGCTGCGGCGATGAAGTTTTTGACGTTCGTTGGGACAGCCTTTCTCGGGTAAGCAACGCCAACGACGATTGGCGGCGGCGCGGGAACTAAAGGGAGGATCTTCACTTGCGAGCCAGCGAAGCTGGCGAAGGTCTCGCTCACCATGGCGACGCCGCGCCCCGCTCCCACTGACGCGATCAAGCTGGTCGCGCTGTCGTGTTCTTCCGCGATCTGAGGCTGTCGCTTCAACCGCGCGAACATCTGCTCGATCATCACGTGGTAGTCGTGATAATCCGCGCGCGAGTAGGCGATCAAGCGTTCGTTGACCAGTTGCTTAAGCTGGACTTTGCGCCCGGCTGCGAGCGGATGTCCGGCCGGGACGGCAACGCAGACCGCATAGCGGCGGAGTTCCTCGAAGGCTAGTCCAGCCATCGTTTTCTGTAATCCCTCTACTGTCAGCGCGACATCGAGCGCGCCGCTGTGCAGACCGGCGATCGTCTCGGCGCCGGAGCTATCGTGGAGCTGGACGCGGACGTCCGGATTCGACTCCTGAAACAAGCGAAGGATCTGCGGCAACAACTCGACCGTCGGTGAGGGCGCGTAGCCGACGTTAATCTCGCCGCGTTTCCCGCCAGCGACTGCGCGAACCATTTGCACCGCCAGGTCTCCGCGCTGCAGAACGGCGCGGGCTTCCTCAAGGAATACGCGGCCTACTCCGGTGAGGCCGATAGCCTTCGCGCCGTGATCGAAGAGTGCGACGCCGAGTTCCTCCTCAAGGTCAGCAATCTGCCGGCTCAAAGTCGGCTGCGTCACGTGCAACTTCTTCGCCGCGCGCGTCACGCTTTCTTCCTCCGCGACCGCCACGAAGTAGCGCAAATGCCGGAACTCCATTTGCGTTCAGCATACGCGTTGGGCATGCTCAGCCAAGGGACAAAGTAATATCCGATCGTCACCATTGGGTCGACTGCTGTGTTGTGAAAACAGCAACGCCATCAGTCCCTACGCTCCTCGAAATTGAATCCAGCCCGCTCGGCAACGACGCCTCCATCTCGCGCCAGCTCACCGGCGAATACGTGCGGCAGTGGCGGCAAGCTCATCCGAGCGGCAGCGTCATCACACGTGATCTCAGCGCCAATCCGCCACCCCTGATTACGGCCCAGTGGATCGGTGCTTCCTTCACGCCGGAGGAGGCGCGCACCGCGGAACAGCGGGAAACGCTCGCCCTTTCAGACATCCTCGTGGCTGAACTGGAGGCTGCCGACGAGTACGTCATCGGCGTGCCCATGCACAACTTTACCATTGCCTCGGTGCTGCGGCTCTGGATCGATCAGGTGGCGCGCCCCGACAAGACTTTCGCCTACGTGAATGGTCGCCCAGTCGGCACCCTCAAGGGGAAGAAAGCCACCTTCCTGGTTGCTTCCGGCGGGGTGTATGGTCCCGGTTCCGCCATGGCGTCGTTCAACTTTGTTGAACCGTATTTGCGCACATTCTTTGGGTTCCTCGGAGTAACCGAAGTTCAAGCCTATGCAGCCGGCGGGGCATCCGCGGTCAACCACGGCGAAGTAGATCGGGCGACCTATCTGCATCCTCACCTCGCCGCCGTCCAAGAGCTTTTCCCGGTCGCCGCCTAACGACTGCTGTATTTTTGAAATCAACAAACTCCACCTCATGAAAATCACTGCTCTCATTGCTCGTATCCTTCTCGGTTTCGTCTTTCTCGTCTTTGGATTGAACGGCTTCCTGCATTTCATCCCCATGCCTCCGCCGGAAGGCGTCGCCGGCCAATTCCTCGGCGCACTCTTCGTCTCTCACTTTCTCGTTGTGGTCTTCCTGCTCCAGCTCATTCCCGCGATTCTGCTGCTCGTTAATCGCTACGTGCCTTTGGCGCTGACCTTGCTCGGGCCGGTGCTCGCGAACATCGTGCTCTTTCACCTCTTCATGGCACCCGCTGGGTTGCCGCTGCCGGTCATTCTGTCAGTGCTCTGGTTAGTGGTCGCCTACCAGCACCGCGCCGCGTTTGCCGGGCTGTTTTCCGCGCGTCCGCAGAAAACCACCGGCCTCGTCAACGCGTGACCTCTCCAAAACCCATCTCGTCAGGCGCTCGCATCGGGCACGTCCACCTACGCGTAGCGGACCTTGCGCGCGCGCTCGCATTCTACTGCGATGTGCTTGGCTTCGAAGTCATCGCGCGGATGGGCTCGCAGGCGGCGTTCATCTCGGCTGGCGGATACCATCACCACATCGGACTGAACACCTGGGAAAGCCTCGGCGGTTCGCCGCCGCCAGCCGGCAGCACCGGGCTGTTTCATCTCGCGATTCTCTATCCAACGCGCGCCGATCTGGCCGACGCGCTGCTTCGGTTGAAGCGTGCAGGCATTTCCCTCGATGGCGCTGCTGATCATGGGGTAAGCGAAGCGCTCTACCTGCGCGATCCAGATGAGAATGGCGTTGAGCTTTACTGCGACCGCCCGCGCGACGAATGGCCGCGAGATGCCGCCGGTGGAGTCGAGATCTACACGCGCCGTCTCGATTTGGATCGCCTGCTCGCAGAAGCGGCGCCGACTGCGATGCCTTTAACAGCTTAGTCTTTCAACTCGAAACGAAACCAACAAAACTATGATCAACAATACCAAAGACCTAACGAAACAAGCCGCCACTAGTCCACGTCATCGCACCGGCGGCTACGCCATCCTCTCGCGGATGGCTGACAAAGCCCGCGCCGACATCGCCGGAAAGATCGGTGAATACCACACCGATTGCCCGCTCGATCACATGCTTCTGGATTGGAAGGGCGTCGAATACGCGGGCGTCCGCAAAGCCCTGGAAGCAGGCGCAACTGACGAGGAAATCGCAGCCCATCTCAACACCCACGGCACGCCGAAGACGCCGGACGAAATCCGCGCGTGGTCCGACAGCGTGGACAAAGCCACCATGCACGGCGATCCCGAGAAGGGCGAATGGTTCGACAGCGAATGCGCGAAGCTCGGCCTCGATCCGGCGAAGACGACGATGTTCGAGTTGCTCGAAGCCGATGACCGCGCAAGTTACAGCAAGTAGGCAGGTGCGTTATGAAAAGCCGTGACTCTGGAGCAGACTGCTTCCTCCGCGACATTGATCCCGTCGACCTGCATTGGGTTTTCATCACCGTCGGACTCATCGTTCTCTGTTTCCTGGTTAGGTGAGCAGAAATCGGTGTGTTTAAAAAAGAACGCCGCTTGTCGACAACAGCTTAAGCATCTCGGACTATCGTTCGTCAGGGAGAAGGAAAAGATGAAACTTTCGCGTCGAATAGCGTTAGTTACCGGAAGCAGCCAAGGCATCGGGGAAGCAATCGCGCTGCGACTTGCGGAGGAGGGAGCGGATGTGGTCGTGAATTACCGCAGCCATCCGGAAGGTGCAGCGGACGTGGTGGGAAGAATCAAGCAGATTGGCCGGCGTGCAATTGCGGTGCAGGCCGACCTCGGCGAGATGGCCGCAATTCACCGCTTGATGGATGAATCGCTCGCGCATTTCGAGCGGATCGACATCCTCATCAACAACGTAGGCATCGAAAAGCGCGCGCCTTTCGTTGAAGTGAGCGAGGACGATTGCGACAAGGTGCTGGACGTAAACCTAAAGCGTGTCCTCATTCTTTCGCAATTGTTCGCGCAGCATCTCCGCGACACGAGACGCCCCGGCAAGATCATCAATATCAGCTCGGTGCATGAAGAGCTCGCGTTTCCAAATTCGCCTCCTACGCGGCGAGTAAGGGCGCGTTGAAGATGTTCGTGCGCACCCTAGCCGTCAAGGCGGCTGCCTTGTCCTTACGAGTTGATCTTTTCGAGACTCGCCAGCGCCATTCCGATCAAGCCCTTCGATAGACGACTCAGGTCGGGAACGCTCTCGCAGACAAATTCTGCAGCCTTGGCGGCAAGCGTCAGGACGTGCGCCAGTTCGGTGATCGATGCGCTACGTCTCCCACCGGATTCAATGCGCAGCGTTTCGACGATTTGGGATTCCACCATCTGCCACACGAGCGCGGTCGCTTCCGGAGCAAAGATCGCCGCGCATCGGGAAAGCTCGGCCGCGCCTTCGGAATCCAGCACCAGCGGAAAAGGCTCAATGACCCAGACCTCAAAAATGCATTCGAGCCTCGCCTTCGCGCCGGTCTTTTGCAGAAGCGCTTGCTCGGCCCGCGCCAATCTCTCGTGTGCGTAGCTGGTAACGATCGAAGCAAAGACGGCCTCTTTATTGGCGAAGACGGCGTAGAGCGAAGGGCGGGAGATTTTGCACGCCGCGGCAATGTCGCTCATCGTGACCTTTCGAAATCCATGCCGGATAAAGAGCTTGAGCGCTGTCGCTTCGATGGCGGCCGCTTTTGCGGCACGCTTGTCTTCCTTTACAGACTTCATTTTGTGTAATACTGACAAATCATGAATGAAACGGGCAATTTAACTCAACGGGAGGGGCGGCGGACCAATGTCATATCCTACGCGGCTCCCGCGGCCAAAGCACCCCTGGAAGTCTTTGAATTCGACGCGGGGCCGCTTGGCCCCGAGGAAGTCGATGTGGCCGTTACCCACTGCGGCATCTGCCACACAGACGTGGGCATGATCGATAATGAGTGGGGCATTTCGACTTACCCGTGCGTGGCAGGTCACGAGACGGTCGGCACGGTGGCGGCCCTAGGCACCAACGTTGATCCAACGCGTCTCCGCATTGGCCAGCGTGTCGGGGTGGGAGCGATCTGCGGTGCGTGCATGAAGTGTGAATATTGCGAAAGCGGCCGACAGAACGTCTGCGCGAATCGGGTCGATACCGTCATGCGCGGCCACTTAGGTGGATTTGCGAGCCAGGTCCGCGCCGCCAACTGGCGTTTCGTTCACCCAATTCCTGATGCCATCGACTCCGAGCACGCGGGTCCACTTTTGTGCGCAGGGACCACGGTGTTCTCACCGCTTTTGCGCAACAGGGTGCGACCGGTCGACCGCGTGGCGGTCGTTGGAATTGGCGGGCTGGGTCACCTTGCCGTGCAGTACCTGGCCAAATGGGGTTGCGATGTGACGGCGATTTCCACTTCGCGAGACAAGGAAGAGATGGCGCGTAAGTTTGGAGCCTCGCACTTCGTCGCCACGCGCGACACGGACGAGTTGAAGAAAGCAGCCGGCTACTTCGACTTTATCCTCAGCACGGTCTCCGCCGATCTGCCGTGGGACGAGTATATCGCAGCGCTCAAGCCGCAAGGCACCCTTAGCATCGTGGGCTTGCCCGAGAAGCCGATCTCCATAAGCGCGATGAGCCTGCTGCCATCCGAGAAAGGCGTGGCGGGCGGCATCCCGGGGTCACTGGTCGAGACCGCTCAAATGCTCGACTTTACAGCCCGCCACGGGATCAAACCCGTTATCGAGACGTTCCCAATGGCCGAGGCGGACCGGGCCGTCGATCACACCCGCCGGGGCAAGGCCCGATTCCGTGCCGTCCTCGTGGCTTGAGCGTGGATTGAGCTGCATGCGGAAGCGCTTCCATGCTGAAAGGCATTTTGTCGGATGCGTATGGGCCCGCGCCCGACCAGCGTCGCTGGATCGTCGGCGGCATCGTATTTCCCCACGCAGGCAATCGACTGCGTGCCGCAGCCCGATCCCTTACCGCTTTCGCCGGACGCGCGGTTTCACCCCGGCTGATGTGATTACATTGGACGATTTTGCGCCGTAGCGTAGCCCGTCCACGAGCAGGGCAACCATGCGCCGAGCGTGCTCGGGTCCCTGCTCGTAAGCGTGCATGCACAAACTCGCGACCGCACCTAGAAGATCCCAGGCCGCGATGTCGGTGCGGACCTCGCCAGCGGCGACCGCGGACTCAAGCAGCGTTCGAAGTGCGGGTTCCAATCGCCGGCGGAAATACGCGGGTAAAGTTTCAAAAGCCGGGTTCCCCGAATGCAGCGCCGTAGCCAAACCGCGTTTGGTGGCAATGAAGGCCGCGTAGCGCTGCATCCATCGCGCCAGCGCCTCGCCTGGCTGGTGCTTCCCGGCCAGAACCGGCGCGGCGTTTGCGCAGGCGTCTACTTCGTGTTGGAAGACCGCCACAATCAGGTCCGAGCGTTGCGGAAAATGGCGATACACCGTGCCCACGCCGACGCCGGCCCGGACGGCGATCTCGCGCACAGCTGCCTCGACACCCGAAGTCGCGAACACCTCTAGCGCCGCTTTCAGCAACGCGTCCAAATTGCGTTGCGCATCGGCGCGCGCGGGGCGCGACCTCGCCTCCTCACGGCCGGCGTCATCGGCTCCCTTACTCTTCTTCCTGCTCATTTCGAAATCTCTTGTTGCTTAAACGGAACATTGTTCCATATTCTTGGAACGCAGTTCCGTTTTTCAAACTACCGTAGAACGACGGCACTCGCCACCAATCGATAAACAAGAGGACAGATTAGTATGCAGGATAAACCCATCGCCCTGGTTACCGGGGCCAACAAAGGAATCGGACTTCAAATCGCGAAGGATCTAGCAGGCCACGGCTTCACTGTGCTGGTCGGGTCGCGCGACCTCGACCAGGGAGAGATAGCCGCGAAGAGCGTTGGAGCCGACGCCCACGCCCTCCAACTCGACGTGACGGATCAGGTCTCCATCGCCGCGGCGGCAGCGCGCGTTCGCAACGAGTTTGGCCGCCTCGATGTGTTGATGAACAACGCGGGCATCTCGCACGCCGGCCGACCCGGGATGAAATTCGAGAACGTGGGCGAGGTTAATTCCCTCACCACCGCTCCGCTCGAAGATGTTCGCGCCGTGTTCGAGACCAACGTGTTCGGCGTTATCGCCGTCACACAGGCGATGCTGCCGCTTCTGCGTGAAGCGCCGGCCGGGCGCATCGTCATTACCGCGAGCTCGGGAGGCTCGCTCACGTTGAACTCGGACCCTGCATACGAGCACCGGACGATGTTCGGCAACTACTCGGTGTCGAAGGCGGCGGCTCACGCCGTGATGCTCGCCTTTGCCATCAGCCTTGAATCGACCAACATCAAGGTCAACGCGGCTTGCCCTGGTTTTACCTCCACGGACCTCAACAACTTCAACGGCACGCGCAGCGTGGAAGAAGGCGCGCGAGAGCCCGTCCGCCTTGCGCTCATCGGCGCAGACGGGCCGACTGGCACGTTTTCGGACGAGAACGGCACGGTCCCGTGGTGAGGTAGCCACCAAGGAGATTATCATGCGTATTTTTGTCACCGGCGCGACCGGCTTTGTCGGCTCCGCTCTCGTCCCCGAATTGCTCCAGGCGGGCCATCAGGTGTTGGGTCTCGCCCGGTCGGACAAGGCCGCCAAGTCCTTGATCGCTGCTGGCGCGGAAGTGCATCGCGGCGATTTAGAAGACTTGGAAGGCCTTCGTAAAGGAGCAGCCGCGTCTGATGGAGTCATCCACACCGCGTTCAATCACGACTTCTCGAAGTTCGCGGCAAGCTCCGACGCGGACCGGCGTGCTATCGAGGCGGTTGGCGATGCACTTGAAGGTTCCGATCGGCCTTTCATCGTCGCTTCTGGCTTGCCGCTCACGCCCGGTCGCCCCGCAACCGAGGAGGACGTGCCCCCTTCCAGTGGTGGCACGCCCAGAGTATCGGAGCAGACGGCCATCGCGCTGGTTGCGCGCCGCGTGCGAGCGTCGGTGGTGCGCATGTCCCAGGTCCATGATCGGGATAAGCAAGGGTTCGCTACCTATCTGATCGCGATCGCTCGCGAGAAGGGTGTCTCGGCCTATGTCGGAGAGGGGCTCAACCGCTGGCCGGCAGTGCATCGTCTTGACACTGCGTCTCTCTACAGGCTGGCGCTTGAGAAGGGATTAGCCGGGGCGAGGTATCACGCGGTCGCCGAAGAAGGCGTGTTGGTTCGAGAGATCGCAGAAGAAATCGGCCGAGGTCTGAAGATCCCGGTCGTGTCGCTGCCGCCTGAAAAGGCGACAGACCATTTCGGCGGTCTCGCAATGGCGGCCAACATGAACGCTCCGGCGTCAGCCAAGTTGACGGAACAACGCCTGGGATGGCGGCCGGCAGATAATCCGCGGTTCCTCGCCGATCTCGCCCGATCGACGGCATTCAACCCTGAGGAGACTGAACGATGACTAGCCGCTTCGGCACAGTCGATCTCGCTTTCGTTAGCGAACCCTTGAGCCGCTCGACGGCTCGCACCGGCAAGGCTGCGCTAGTTCCTAATCGAAGAAGGATCAGACCAGACGACCCGACAAACCAACACTACAACCCTGCGATAACCCACAGAAGATCAACCCTTATTAAAAGGCTATTCCCATGACTGCTAATCCAACCATCAAGCCCGTTGTACCACCAGTTCCCGCCGGAACTCCAATCGTCTCGTTCAGCCCTGTAACGTTCGACGTTCCAGGACGCCTAGCCAGCCTGGAAATGCGCGTCCTCGCGCCGGTCACAGGTGACAATCTCCCCGTAATCCTGTTCTCGCACGGTCACGGAGACTCGAACTTCATCGCGTCGATGCGCGGCTACGGTCCTTTGGTGGATTTTTATGCCGCGCACGGGTTCGTCGTGATTATTCCCACCCACCAGAGCTCGAAGACGCTAGGCCTCGATCCGAACGGTCCCGAGGGGGCGCTGTTCTGGCGTTCGCGCGCGACGGACATGCACTTCATCCTCGACCATCTCGACGAGATCGAGGCGGCCGTACCGGGCCTTGCCGGACGGATTGACCGAAGCGTGATCGCAGTCGTGGGACACTCGCTGGGCGGTCACACTGTCGCCATACTCGCCGGCATGCGGGTGAAGGACTCGAAGACCGGTAAAGACGTCGACCTCTCCGACCCACGGGTCAAGACCGCCATTATGTTTTCTCCGCCAGGCGATGGAGCGGATGCGGCGCCTGCGCTCGTTAAACGTTTTCCGGAGCTGGTGAGCAACGACTTCAGCCACATGACGCTCCGATCGCTTGTGATCACCGGCGATAAGGACATCAACCCTGACTTCTCGGAGCGCGCGGACTGGCGGGCCGATGCCTACAGGCTCAGCCCGGGTCCCAAGTCCCTCCTATTCCTCTACGATGCTGGACACATCTTCGGCGGCATCTCCGGCTACGATGCGAAGGAGACAACCGATGAGAGTCCCGAGCGCGTGGCGGCTATTCAGCGCATCACATGGGCCTACCTGCGCACAACGCTCTTCCCCGGCGACAACGCTTGGGACGTCATCGTGAAGGAGCTTGCAAGCGTTGAACACCCCGTCGGGCGAATTGAAAGCAAGTAAACCGCAGCCGTGAATCGAACATCATGACAAAACAGCATTTCAAGATCGGCATCGTCGGACTGCAACCTGGTCGGAGCTGGGCGGCTAAAGCCCATGTGCCCGCGCTGCGTGCCTTACCCAAGGACTTCGAGATCGTCGGGGTCGCCAACACCAGCCTAGAAAGCGGTGAGAAGGCGGCCAAGGAGATGGGCCTGCCTAAGGCGTTCGCGAATGTGGCCGAATTGGTCGCGGACCCCGCGATCGACGTCGTGGCCGTCACCGTGAAGGTGTCCCATCACCACGAGGTGGTGAAGGCGGCAATCGAGGCGGGCAAGCACGTCTATTGCGAGTGGCCGCTCGGCAACGGCTTGGCCGAGGCCGAGGAACTTGCCGCGCTCGCCCGCGCCAAGGGAGTGCTGGGCGTGGTCGGAACCCAGGCCCGCCTCGCGCCGGAAATCCAGTATTTGAGGCAACTGATCGCCGACGGCTTCATCGGCGAGGTGCTGTCGACGACTTTAGTCGCGTGCGGCGGCCAGTGGGGCGGCGTCGTGGCCAACAAGGAGAACGACGCCTATCTGCTGGACAATGCCAATGGCGCCACCATGCTGACGATCCCGGTCGGGCACACGATTGCGGGGCTCATCGAAGTGCTAGGCGAATTCGCGCAGCTGTCGTCGGTCCTGGCCACCCGGCGCACCACGGCGGTCGTCGCAGGCACCGGAGAGAAGCTGCCCGTCACCGCCCCCGACCAGGTATTGGTGAGCGGCGTCCTCGTCAGCGGCGTCCCCGTCTCAATCCATTATCGTGGCGGCATGCCGCGTGATGGCGAAGGCCTGCTCTGGGAAATCAACGGCACGGAAGGCGACATCCGGATCTCAGGTCCACTCGGCCACCTGCAGCTAGCTCCGCTCTCGCTGAAAAGTGCGCGAGGCGACGAGAAGGCGTTCAAGCCGCTGGAGGTGCCCGCGTCCTTCCTTGCCGGCCTCGGTCGGGAACCTGTTCCCGGGAACGTCGCGCGCAACTACGCGCGCATGGCCAGGGATCTGCGCGAGGGCACGCACACTGCGCCCAGCTTCGACGATGCGGTCGCGCTCCACCGCGTCATCGCAGCGATAGAGCAGTCTTCCGAAGACGGCAGCCGTGCAATGCCCGCCTGATCCAGTGGACCTCGCGGGCATCGGTAAGACGGACTAAACGAGGGTGAAGCTCACCTACCCCATTGACTATGACTGAAACGAAAGACTGCAACTCGGGGAACTTCTGAAATGACCGATCTCAAGATTAGAATCGGCTGCACTAAATATGATCATGCGCGGGCGTTGTTCGATGGCACCGTCAAGATCGACGGCGTTGATGCCAGCTTTGAAAGTGCTGGGATCGTCTCGGAGATTTTTGAACGCATGATACGGCAGCGCGCGTTCGACGCATCGGAACTGGGGCTGACGTTTTATCTGCGCACTCTTGAGCTCGACGATCCGCCGTTCATCGCGATTCCGGTATTTCCCAATCGCCAGTTCCGCCATTCGGCGATCTTCATTAACACTTCGAGTGGCATCGAAAAGCCGGAGGACCTCGCCGGCAAGACGATCGGCGAGTTTGGAATCTATGGCCACGATGCCGGGGTGTGGCCAAAAGGCATTCTCGCGGACGAATTCGGCGTCACTCCAGACCAGTGCCGCTGGATCATTGGCGCCTCGGATTGGTATATGCCGCCCTACGATTTTGTCCCGCAGCCGCATCCAGCGAACGTGGACGTGACACCGGTGGCGAAAGGTAAAGCATTGGGCCCAATGCTCGAAGCGGGAGGGATCGACGCATTCATCTCGGCCGTAACGCCGCAGTGCGTGCTGAAGAATTCACCGCAGGTCGCGCGACTATTTCCTGACTATGAGTGGGTCGAGCGAGATTACTACCAACGCACGGGCATCTTCCCGATCATGCATACGGTGGTCGTTCGGAGAGAGCTTCTAGCAAAGCATCCCGGTCTCGCACGGGCTATCTACCAAGGGTTCACGGACTCCAAAAAGGTTGCGATGGACCAATACCGGAAGGGTCGCATGGAGCAACACGGAGGGCTGATGATCCCGTGGTTCACCCCACTTTTCGACGAGAACAGCTGCCTGTTCCCCGATGATTGGTGGCCCTACGGCGTGGAGGCGAACCGCAAGACGCTGGATACCTACTTGCGCTACTTCTTCGAACAAGGTCTCTCCAAGCGGCAATTCACTTGCGAGGACATCTTCGTGCCGGATTTACTCGATACGTAACGTCGAGTGCACCTCGCGCGTTTCTTTATCAACTGTTGCGAGCGCAGTCTAGGTCATGAAGATCATCGGACTCGAAGAGCATTTCGCCACGCCGGAGATCATAGCGGCATGGCAAGCATCGCCCGACACTTCATCGCCACGCGCGGCACCGATGAGTTGAAGAAAGCGGCCGGCTCCCTCGACTTTATCCTGAGCACGGTCTCCGCCGATCTGCCGTGGGACGAGTATATCGCAGCGCTCAAGCCGCAAGGCACCCTTAGCATCGTGGGCTTGCCCGAGAAGCCGATCTCCATAAGCGCGATGAGCCTGCTGCCATCCGAGAAAGTCGTGGCGGGCGGCATCCCGGGGTCACTGGTCGAGACCCGCAAATGCTCGACTTTACAGCCCGCCACGGGATCAAATCCGTAGTTGAACTATTCCCAATGGCAGATGCCGACCGGGCCGTCGATCATACCCGCCGGGGTAAGGCCCGATTCCGTGCCGTCCTCGTGGCTTGAGCGTGGAGCCGCGCTGCCCTAAAATTACGCGCTTTCTCACCGGGCCTGTTCGCTGCGCTTGCGAGCCGCATCAAGGCGAAGACTAGAGCATGACCCGGATCCAACCAGTCCGGTTGCTCCGATTTGAGGGGCTTGCGCTAGGTCTCGTAAGCACTTGGCTCTACGTGACGATCAATGCGAACTGCTGGCTATTCGCAGCGCTTTTGCTCCCCGCTTAGAGCGGTCCAACGCTGGATGCGCACGCGCTCTATCCAGCCACCGCAGCCTTTCCGTAAAGTGCGGGTTTTCGTCGATGCGCTCATCGCGCATCTTGCACCCGCAAGCTGATTCCCCGCCCCAAGGCTCAGCTTCGCATGACCAGACAAGCTGGAGAGTGTGGGCGTCACACTGCTGATGCTTCAAAGGCTCCACAACCCGCCTAACGAAGTTCTACGCCAACGACGCGGCGCGGCTTATCTATCTCGGCAGAAGAGAAAAATGGAAATGAACAAAAAATGGATTCATTAGGCATTCGTCTTCTCACTCAAGCCCACTTATGACACACGAATACATCCTCTGGATTGCCACGATCGCTTACGGATTCCACATGATTGAGGAGACCGTTTACGACTGGCACGGTTGGGTGCGCCGAGTCCTTAAACTGCAAGCCGAGTGGCACGAGTTCTACATGGTTAATGCGGTCGTGATCGTGCTCGGAGCGGGCTGTGCAATGGTGGGCTGGCGTTGTCCGACCGTGGCGCTGATTTTTCCAGCGTTCATGGTCGTCAACGCGCTTCTCTTCCACGTGCTCCCGGTGCTGGTGACGCGCATTTTCTCACCGGGATTGTTCACCTCGTTGATCCTGTTCCTTCCGGTAACAGCGTGGCTTTACCGCGGCGCGTGGCAGGACGGCGTCCTCACGACCAGCGCTGTGTTCATCTCCAGCGTGATGGGTTTCTTGCTCATGATGTTTCCCATCGTGTTGCAGAAGACGAAGCGCCTGCCCTTCTTCCGCCAGGAACCAGAAACGCGAGCACAATGAAGGGACTTCGCCCGCCAGAAGGATGCACGCTGCGCAAGATCGGTGACTTCGAGTTGCACTGGATTCTCATTACTGTCGGCCTGGTGATTCTTTGTCTGCTTTCGCGCTGAGTTGCGCTGGTGCTTTCCGCTTCGCGCGCGCCGCGGGGTTCGGGAGAAGCTCCAGATAACGAGTTAAGACGACCGACGGATTCGCTGGGTTCCATAGCGCGTCCAATTCAAGGCGCGGGCGAGGTGGCGAGAACTGCCTGATTGTCCAACCTGCTTCAGGTGGATGGTCGCGCAGGATGACTTCTGGTAGCACGGCCAATCCTTCACCAGCGGCGACGAGGCTGAGCAAAGTGTTCCAAGTATCGGCTGCCGGCCGCCGTAGCCGCGGCGAGAAGCCACCGGGACCAGCGGCGCAAATTTCGCGGAGCCATTGCTCGTAACTGTTGGCCTGACGCGGCCGAAGATTCAGCAACTTTTCGCCGGCGAGTGCTCGCAGCAGGAAGTTCTTCTTCGCGGCGAGTGGATGCGTTACCGGCACCACTGTGACGGCGTCGCAGACGAGCACTCGACGCGCAGAGAACCGCGCGTCCGCGCGCAGCTCGGAAGTGGCTCCTTGGAACGCGATTTGAATGTCGCCCTTGAGCAGAGCGTCAAGCTGTTCGTCGGGCGTAAGGTCGACCACGTCGATCGGCATCCGCGGAAATTTTTCGCGCAACGCGGCGAGACTGCGGGCGAGAAAGGTGCCGGTGAGCGGCCCGATATTGCCGATGCGCAAGGTGCCGTGTTGCGTGCGCCCGGCTTCGCGCGCGGCCTGGATCGCGGACTCTGCGCCTGCGAGTAAGGCGCGCGCATCCGTGAGCAAGACACGACCGGCGTCGGTCAGTGTAACGCGGCGGCGATCGCGCTCGAAGAGGCGCTCGCCGATCTCTTCCTCGAGATCGCGGACCTGTCGGCCCAACGAAGGCTGCGCAAGATGCAACCGCTCCGCCGCGCGACGGAAGTTCAGCTCTTCGGCGACGGCGACGAAATAGCGGAGGTGACGCAGTTCCATGGCCGCTCAGGTTACTGATGCCTGAAAGGTTTCACAACCGGGCGAAGAACTCGGTATTCAACCTCCAAGTTTTTCCGTTGTCAGACGAAGACTCGCCCGTCCAATGGAACGAATTCGTGGTGATCTCTCGGAAGCACCAACGTTCCAACTCGCCGTTCGGAGATGAACCTTCTTGCACGATATCATCTCCCACCTTTCGGCCGACAAGTTCATTGTGCGCGCCTGTGACCGGGTTGATCCAGGTGATTCGCCAAGCGTCAAGCACCGCATCGTAGACCCGAAGCGTCGTTCCGTAACGGTTCCCGATTTTTTGGGTGCGTGCGCGCCGTTTATCTCGCGGGGGTACGATCCAGACATCCTGCATCGCACGCCCTTCCAGCACCCATCCAAAAACGACCTCACCTTCATTGGTTCGCGTCTCTTCTCCGTCGAAGTCGCGAACGTCTATTTTCCAACTGCCGACCAGCCAGTCATAGATGTCGGCATGCTTGCCTAATTCCGGGGAAGGCTTCTGGCTAGGAAGCACGTCGGCCAGGGTCGCTTCGAGGTGTTCTGCGTCCATTCTGCGCCATTGCCCTTCGTAATTTCTGACGAGTCCATCGCGATCGAATTCCAAGACAGCGCTGAAGCCATTCGATTCGTAACGATAACTCTCGCTGACTTCATCCAGCCGGGTGTAGCGCTGCTTCACGCGGCTTAACTCAAGGTCGGGGATGTGAATGAAAACAACCGGGAGTTCCGCCGTTGCGTCGCCTTTTTGCTGTAGCCGGCGGACAGCCGGCGTGTTCGTCAGCGGTGTTCCCATGAGATCCATGTCAAAGCATCCGTTAAATTCGGAGAGTCGTTGCCCGGATTCATCCTGCCAATGCCCTTCGCCATCCGCAGTGAGCGAGAGCTTTCTCGCCTTCGGGCCGCTCCGACTTACCTCCACGCGGCGCGGACGCCAGTCCTGGTCAAATTCGATGCGGTAGAAGATCCGCAGCGATTCGCCTTTGTGCTGTCGCAGTATAATGCCGTCCGAAACCAAGCCCGTGTCAGTCGGCTGCAAGGTGCAATGTTCAAACCCGGGCGTCGGCAACGCCCGCCAGAAAACTTCCTGCCTACTTGTTAACTTCGGGAAGATATGATGTCCGCTCGCCACCACGTAACCGTCTGGTGTCATATAATTGGTTACATAGAACACGTATTGACGTAACCTGTCAACGGTGGTCTGTTGGTTACACTTCGTGGCCGCTAAACAATTACTCTTCGAAAAGGAAGGCGGCGATCCGGCGTTGGATTTCGTTAATACCCTCGATGAACGCCTCTCAGGCTCTCCAGTTGAGCGGCTGCCGGATTACCGGGCGTTGCTGGCCTTCGCGCAAGAATACGGCTTTATCAATCAGTCCGAAGCGCGCAACCTCGCAGCAGTCACGTCGGCTCGGGATGCCGCGGGAATTGCTGCGCGAGTCATCCGCCTGCGCGAATCGCTCTACCATGTCGTGGCTATGTCCAATGTTAGTCAGAGAGTGATCGCGGACTCCATCGCCGTGATTCGGCGCGAGATCAGGACCGCGCAGCAAGCTGCCGACCTCGAGTTTGTCGGCGGGGCATTCTCCTGGAACTGGCGGGAGCCCGCGTGCTCCGATCGTCCCATCTGGGAGATAGCGGCCTCGGTCGGACAGTTCCTCGTCTCCCCTCGATACGCTCGCGTTAGGAAATGCGCCGCTGCCGACTGCGGCACTTATTACATTGACGATGGGCCACGTGGCCGTCGCTGGTGTCGAATGTCGAACTGCGGAAATCGGGAGAAGGTGCGTCGCTTTCGAAGGCTCCGATCGAAGCGGCGACTCTCCAAGTGATCGCGGCGGTCGGTCACGAACAGTTACTCGAGATCGCGGACCTGCCGGCCTAACGAGGGCTGCGCCAGATGCAACCGATCGGCGGCGCGGCGGAAGCTGAGCTCTTCGGCGACAGCGACGAAGTAGCGGAGATGACGCAATTCCACGGCCGCTCAGGTTACTGATGCCTGAAAGGTTTCACAACCGGGCGAACGAAGTTCTACGGTAACTGTTTCGCGCGTCGTACGGATCAAGGCAGAGAGAAGAAGGATTGCCATGAACGAAGATCGAACCGCAGTGATGCCGTCGCCGACGAAGACGCCGCAAAGCAGGAATGGATTGAACGGAAGCAAGGACCGCGCTGCTGCGCCGGCCGCGCCTTCAGTTGAGACGAAGACTTCGCAGCCGGAACCGAAAGCTCCGGCACCGCATCCTGCGGCAGCACCCAATGCACCGGCCGACAAGAAGAAGGGAAAAGGAAAGATCATTGCGATGATTGCAGCGGCACTGCTTGCGATTGCTATCACTGGTTACGCTTACCTGCGTTACGCGCGGCAGTTTGAAGGGACTGATGATGCCTTTCTCGAAGGGAATCTTCATCCAGTTAGTGCCCGGGTGAACGGCACCGTCGCGGAAGTGCTGACCGATGATAATCGTTCAGTCCACCGCGGTGAGCCGTTGTTGCGTCTCGATCCGCGTGACCTCGAAGTGAAGCTCGATGAGGCGAAGAGCGATTTGCTTTCCGCCGAAGCTGCTGTGCCGCAAGCCGACGCGCAAATCGGTCAGGCGCGCGCTCAACTCGCGCAAGCGGAAGCGGGCATCGCGCAGATGGACGCACAGCTTGCGAAGGCGACGTTGGATTTCCATCGCGCGGAGGAATTGATCAAAAAGAACGTCAGCGCACGCGCCGACTACGACACGGCGAAAGCGAACCACGATGTCGCGCACGCGAATTCCGCCAGCGCTGCGGCCACGCGCGAAGCTGCCGTTGCGCTCGTTCGTTCCGCGGAAGCGGGCCAGCGAGTGGCGCTCGCTAAACAAGGCACCGCGCAAGCAATCGTGCGCGATGCCGAGCTCCAGCTTTCCTACGGGACAATCATCGCGCCCAGCGACGGGGTGATCGGCAAAAAGTCAGTCGAGGTCGGCCAGCGCGTGCAGCCGGGGCAGGCGTTGCTCGCGGTGGTCGGCGCGGACGATTGGGTAATCGCGAATTTCAAGGAGAACCAGCTCACTCACATGCAGCCGGGACAGCCGGTGGAGATCAGCGTCGATGCGGTCGCCGATCACAAATTCGCCGGTACAGTCGAGAGTTTCTCGCCAGGAACGGGCGCGAAGTTTTCGCTGCTGCCGCCGGACAACGCGACGGGCAATTTCACCAAAGTTGTCCAACGCATGCCGGTGAAAATTCGCTTCACGCCAGACAGCGTGCGCGGCTACGAGGATCGCCTTTCTCCCGGCTTGTCGGCGGTCGTGAAAGTGCGCGTGCAACAGTGAGCGCTTCTGACAATCAAACTTCGCCCACCGGCGAAGTAAGCTGGCGCGCATGGATCGGCGTGCTCGGGGCGTTGCTTGGCGCGTTCATGGCCGTGCTCGACATCCAGATCACGAATGCCTCGCTCAAAGACATCACCGGCGCGCTCGGCGCCACAGTTGATGAAGGAAGCTGGATTTCCACCAGCTATCTGACGACGGAGATTGTGATCATTCCGCTCTCCGGCTGGCTCGCCACTATCTTCTCCACGCGCCGTTATCTGCTCACGACAGCGAGCCTGTTCCTCGTCTTCTCCACCCTTTGCGGGTTTGCCTGGAATTTGCAAAGCATGATCTTCTTCCGCGCGATGCAAGGACTGACCGGCGGCGCGCTCATCCCACTCGCCTTCCAGATCATCCTAACGACACTTCCCCCCGCGAAACGCGCGATGGGCTTCGCACTCTTCGGTGTCACCGCCACTTTCGCGCCATCGATCGGGCCGACCGTCGGCGGCTGGCTGACCGATAACTACGGCTGGCCGCTGATCTTCTTCATTAACCTGATCCCCGGCGGCATTCTGCTCGCGACTACCTGGTTCGCGATTCCGGGGAAACCGATGGAGCTCGGCCGCGTGCGCGACGGTGATTGGTGGGGCATAGGCACGATGGCAATCGGCATGGCTTCGCTCACCGTGTTTCTTGAAGAAGGCGAGCGAAAGGATTGGTTCGGCTCGCCGTTGATTATGCGCATGGCGGTTATCGCCGCGTTCGCCTTGACCGCGTTCATCATCATCGAGCTGTGGCTCGCGCGGCATCCGTTTATCAATCTGCGCCTCCTGCGAAATCGCAACTTCGGCTTCGGCAGTGTCATCAACGTCTGCGTCGGCGCGGCGCTCTACGGCAGCGCATTTATCCTGCCAGTTTATCTCGCGCAATCGCAGGGCTACAACGCACTGCAAATCGGCGAGACCGTGATGTGGAGCGGACTGCCGCAGCTCGCGATCATGCCGCTCGTGCCACTGCTGATGAAGCGCTTCGACAGCCGCGTGCTCATCGGTGTGGGGCTCGTGATCTTTGGCGTGAGTTGCATGCTGAATTCACACCTCGACCCGAACGTCGCTTACGACCAACTCCGGTTCACCCAGATCCTGCGCGCGATCGGACAGCCGCTCGTGATGGTCCCGCTCTCCGCCTTGGCCACTGCGGGAATCGAAGCCGCCGATGCGGGTAGCGCCTCCGGCTTATTCAACATGATGCGCAACCTCGGCGGCTCTGTCGGCATTGCCTTGCTCGCCGCCGTCGTGCCTCAGCGCGAGCACCTCCACTCGAACCGCCTAGGCGAGCTCATCTCGCTTTACAACCCGCTTACGCGCGACCGCATCGACGCGTTAACCAACAACTTCGTCGCGCACGGATTCGACCTTACGACTGCTGGCCAAATGGCGCTCGCCGCTCTCGACAGGACGGTCCGCGGGCAAGCTTATTTCGGCGCCTACGGCGACGCATTCTTTCTCATCGGCATTGCGCTCTTCGCCGCGACCGCCGCGGTCTTCTTCACCAAATCCGCACCGCGCGTCGCGGGAGCCAGCGCCGGAGCGCATTGAATCCGCAGCCACGAAAACCCACCGGAGCAGTCAGATGATCTCACCGCAAATCCACCTCAGGGATCGTCCGCATGCGCGCGATCGCACCGGCAACGAGACGTCCACGATGGAACTGCAGAGCGCCGCCAATTGCTCGAGCGATCGCAGCCTTGCGCACGGCATCCTGCGCCAGACTGCGCGCGACCTGCGGAGATTTAGCGATGCCCGAACCGCTGCGCAACGCGAGCTCTACACCGACGCTTACACCTGGCTCATGGCGAACGAGTTTGCGTGGCCTTGTTCGTTCCTGAATGTCTGCGCGACGCTCGGTTTACAGCCGGAGCAAACCCGCGCCGACCTCGTTGATGCGGCGAGAGAGCCGTGGTATTCCCACGTGCTCACGGTCGCGCGCAACACCGCAAACTCGTTCGCTTCAATCCTATGAAAATACTCGTCATAGGCGCTACTGGCGCGACCGGCCAGGAAATCGTCAAGCAGGCGGCGGAAGCGGGCCATCAGGTCACCGCGCTCGTCCGTAACCCGGTGAAGAGTCGCTTCGACACGTCTGTTCGGATTGCTGTAGGCGATGTGCTAAATCCCGAGAGCCTACAGCGCGCCGTCACGGGGCAAGAGGCCGTGATCTCTTCCCTAGGTTCGGGCGCGACGGGACCATTCAAGGAGTTGACCATGCTCTCGGAGGGCACGCGCAATCTCGTCGGCGCGATGCGAGCAGCGAACGTCAAGCGACTCGTGTGCATCACCGGCATAGGAGCAGGCGAGAGCAAGGGACACGGGCCGTGGTGGTATGACTGGCTCGTTCAACCCCTGGTGCTGCGCGGCGTCTATGCCGACAAAACCCGCCAGGAAGCAGTGGTACGCGAAAGCGGACTCGCCTGGACGCTTGTTCGCCCAGGCGCCTTGACGAACGGCCCCGCCAAAGGCAGCGCGGCCGTGCGCGTCGTCACTGACCTGAGCGGAGTTCACGCCGGCTTCATTAGCCGCGCCGACGTGGCTGCTTTTTGTCTGCGCGAGTTGACCGATCGCGAATACCAAGGTCAGGCGCCGGTGATCACTTACTGACGCTATCTGGCTGCCTTGCTGCGATCTCTGCATCATCGGGTCCCCACGTGATTCGGTGAACACCGCGATCCGCCCGTAGCACGTTGCAGGGCCGCCGCACGGACGATGCGTACCACTAATTATCTTTTTCTCGCTGCACTCTTTTTTTTAACGAGTCTAGCGATTGGCCTCATCGGACTTGTCAGGATCGCATTCGCAATAACATCGAACAGATGATCGGCGCGCGGCGCGAGCGACGGTTGGTCGCCCAGCCACGCGAGTGCCGCGATCAGGGCGAGCAGGTCAGACCCATCAATGTCGACTCGCGCCGTCCCCTCAGTCTGAGCACGGCGAAGAAGCCGCGCGCCCGCCGAACGCATCTTGGTGCATGAAGCGTGCAGAGCGGAATCCGAATCGGCGAGCGCGTCCGCCATCAAAGCGACAACGCCGCTATAACTGTGTGAGAACGCCACACCGTCGCGGAACCAGGAGAAGAGCGCTTCATCCGGGGAAGTCGCCTTTTCGAGTTCGCCCGCCTTTAGCGTCAGCCCATCAAGGCTCTCCCGGAGCAGCGCCTCCATTAACGCCCCTCGCGTGGGGAAATGACGGTAGAGCGTGCCCAACCCGACATTGGCTCTGCGGGCGATATCTCGCAGTGATGCGTGGGCGCCGCGCTCGGTGACGACATCTCGCGCAACTGCAAGCAGGTGGCTGTAGTTCTTCTTGGCGTCGGATCGCATAAACGTTTTGTTGACAATCGGAGCAGTGCTCCGAATATACCGGAGCGGCGCTCCACTTAATACAGCGCCTTGGCAGCGAAGGAAACAAGAAACGCGGAAGGAATCATTATGGGAAAACTAGATGGCAAGATTGCGGTAATAACGGGTGGATCGAGCGGCATGGCGCTAGAGAGTGCCAGGCTGTTTGTTGAAGAAGGCGCCTACGTCTTCATCACCGGTCGCAAGCAGGACGCTCTGGATCGGGCGGTCAAGCTGATCGGCCGGAACGTAACGAGCGTGCAGGGCGATGCGTCGAAGCTCGAGGACTTGGACCGCCTGTTCGACACGGTGAAACGCGAAAAAGGCAGCATCGACGTGCTCTTCGCCAGCGCCGGGTACGGCGGCGAGGCGCAGAAGCTCGGTCAAATCACCGAAAAGAATTTCGATGCACTCTTCGGCCTGAACACGCGCGGCACACTCTTCACCGTCCAGAAAGCTCTGCCGTTGTTTAACGATGGCGGATCGATCTTCATGACCGGGTCCATCGCCTCGGTGAAAGGCTGGCCTGAGTACAGTGTATACGCGGCCAGCAAGGCTGCGCTGCGCGCCTTCGCCCGCGCCTGGCTCAACGAACTAAAGGACAGGAAGATCAGAGTGAACGTGCTGAGCCCAGGGCAGATCGCCACGCCGATTCAGGAACAGATGTTCGACGCCGCGACGATGCGGCAGTTTGAATCCCTCATCCCGCGCGGAAAAATGGGCCGACCCGAGGAAATTGCGAGCGTGGCGCTATTTCTCGCTTCCGACGACTCGAGCTTCGTAAACGGGGTTGAACTGGCCGTTGATGGCGGCACCTCGGCAATCTGAAACTCGAACTCGCGCCTAGCTAGGCCTTCGCGCGGAGGGATGGTCTTTACGCTGGAAGTGCTGTGACGGCGGCGAGGTGCTGCGAGCGCTGATCTGCGGGCTTCGAGCTCTGTTTATCGCCGATGTTCAGGCATCACGCCTAGCGATGCGACCGCCGCTTAGTGTTCGCGCGTATAACCAACCGACGTGGCGCGCCACGCCAGAGCCACCGCCGCGGCGACAAGGACGAGCAGAATAGCCTCTAGGTAACCCTGCAGCGCGATAACCGGGTGCAGCGATTGGCCGGGCTTGAGCAGATCGGGGTCGGTCCAAGCTACGCCGGGAAACAGAAACGCCATCGCCTGGCTGATCCAGTAGAACGCATCGAATAAAGCCGCGGCGATGAGGTTGGTGCGGACGTCGCCTTTGCGTCGCCAGGTGAAGAAGAGTGCCGCCAGCCCGAGGAGAACGCCGACGGCCATCGTTTGTCCATTGTGAAACTTGGCGTGAGGCGGCCAGTTGGGATTGTATATGTGAGTCTGGTTCCAATCGGCCACAAACGAACCCCCGATTGTGACTGCTGCTACTAGCGTAAGGAGACAGCGACCTATCATAGAATGCGCGGGGTAGTAGGATTCATTGTTTTGTGAGTTAGTGAGAGAAGGTTTAGATGAGGACGGGTTAGGCGATTCGTTGCGGTGAACTAACTCACGCAAAGGTCAGCAACCGACTGGCTTCTTCATCAGGTTGCAAATGAACGAGCCGCTTCGAGTCGTTCCACAATTTGAGCGCTCGCTCTGCGTCGTAAGACATTTTCGACGACCGCGCCTCGATCAATTTGCCGTCGTTCGACTGAAAGTATTTGCCCGATCCGTTCGCGAAGGCGGGATCGGCCGCAACCTTGGCAAGCGCGGCGCCCGAGAAACCAACGCTTCCCGGCGTGATGCCTATACGCTTCATGACCCACTTCATCAATGATGTCTTGGCGAGCCATTGCACGGGCTTCGGCATCGTCCTGAGCAAACCCGTTTCGGGCACGGAGCCGGGGTCGAACGCGATCGCGGCGATCGAACTTCCGGAGTCTCTCAGCCGCCGATCCAGCTCATACGCATAAAGGATTGTGCAGAGCTTCGAGGTCGAATAACGCACGCCGCCGGAAAGTGACTTCGCGCCCTTCTTCCCATCGTAGGCGAGAGCTGTCGCGTCGGGTTCGACCGCGACACCTACCATTTTCCCGTCCATCGTCTCGGGATCGTGTGTTCCGCTCGCAGTGAACACGATGCGGCCATCATCAGCGACGCGGTCGAGCATCAGTTCTACGAAGAGAAAATGCCCCAGGCAGTTAGTAGCAAACGTCTCTTCATAACCATCGACGCTGTAGGATATGTGTCCCCGGAACTGAGCGCCCGCATTGCAGAGGATCGCCTGGAGAGAGTCGATCTCGCCGCTGTCGAGCATCGCACGGCACCGAACGGCCGCGGTCCTCACCGACGCGAGGGACGAGGTGTCGAGCTGAACGGTGTCGACTTTCACGCCGTATGCCGTCCGCAGTTGCTGTGCAGCCGGTTCCATGCGCTCCATACTTCGTCCGGCGAGAAGAATGTTCAGACGCCGGCCGGCGAGATGCTTCGCGCATTCGAACCCGATGCCGCCATGGCCACCGGTGATAATGATTGGCATAATGGTCTCCTAAGTTAAGCGGTCGTCGCAACGGCGCTGATCCGCGTGTGTCTTCCTTTGCGTGTTAGCGCGTTTGCGTGAAATGCAATGTCATGCGTGCTGGGTTGGTGCGCCGGGAGTAACTCACGCCAAGGCGTCAAGACAGAAAGGTTCATCAGGCGAAGTAACCGCTTGCCTGCATGTCGACCAACAGCTCCGGTTGCTGCGGGCTCCATCCCATTCGCTTGCGCGTGAGCGCGCTGGAGGTTGGCGCATCGATGCCCGCGAAGCCCGCCATCCAACCAAAGTGCGCGGGCGCTTCATCCGCGGTGAGGCTCCGAACAGGTAGCCCGAGACCTTCGCCGATTGTCTCCGCGATGCTGCGCATCGGCACACCTTCTTCGGCGACGGCGTGCAGGCGTGCTCCTGGCTCAGCGTTCTCCAAGGCTAGCCGGAAAAGACGCGCGGCATCGAGCCGGTGAACGGCTGGCCATCGATTGCTGCCGTCATTCACATAAGCAACAAAACCCCTTTCGCGCGCAATGTTGATCAACATCGGCACGAACCCGTGATCGCCTGCGCCGTGGACGGAAGGCGGCAGCCGCACAATGCTGGCCCGCACACCGCGTTCGGCAGCGGCGAGCACGAGCGCTTCCGACGCGCCGCGCGGATGGCCTCCGCGGTCGGGAGGCAAAGGCGCATCGTTCTCGGTGGCAGTGCGGTCATGCGCGAGACCTACAGCGCCGAACGTGACCACGAGCGGCTTACCCGATCCCTGCAGCGCACCGGTTAATGCCGCGATCGCCCGCCGGTCGGTTTCGATCGCGGCTTCATAGTTCGCGAAATCGTGAACAAAACCGAGGTGGATGACGCCGTCAGTGGCACGCGCGCCGGCAACCAAGCTGTCGATATCCGAAAGCTCGCCCCGATGCGCCTCAGCACCCAGTGTTGCGAGCGCATCCGCGGCTGCATCGTTGCGTGCGAGTCCTACTACCTCGTGGCGTGAGGCCTGCAGCTCGCGCACCACCGCTGTGCCGATGAAGCCCGTGGCTCCTGTTACAAATACACGCATATCAGTTTCCTTATTTGTCGTTAGGCTGCGATCCGATCGCGCATGCCGCCGAAGACGATCGCTTTCACCGGATCGAGCGCCATGAAGTCGTGCGGGAAGCCCAGCGAGACCGCGCTGGCTTTGTCGAGTCGCTCGAGTAGCTCTGGCGAAAGCTTCACTTCCAAGCTGCGGATATTGTCCTCGATTTGGGTGAGTTTTCGCGCGCCGATGATTGGAATCACCGGCACTGGGCGGTAACGCAGCCATGCGAGCGCGACCTGTGCGGCGGAAACGCCGAGCTCTTTGCCGACGGCAACGATCTCCCTCACGGTGCTGTGCGCAGACTCCTCGACCGCGCCGAAGCCTTTCATCATCTCGCTATGCATGCGTGAGCCTTCGGCTTCGGATTGCTTCACGTTTTCCGGCAGATACTTGCCGGTGAGCAGTCCGTTCTTGAGAGGTGACCAGGCTAGCACGGTCATCTGCTGGTCCTTCGCCATCGGGATGAGTTCGCGCTCCACGGTGCGTTCGAGCAGGCTGTATTCGATCTGCAAACCGACGTAGCGCGTCCAGCCGCGCAGCTCCGCGAGGGTGTTCGATTTCGCCACCACCCAGGCCGGCGCATCGGAGATGCCGACGTAAAGCACCTTGCCCGCGCGGATGAGATCGTCGAAGGCGCGCATCACTTCTTCGACTGGCGTGATCTGATCCCAAACGTGCAGCCAGTAAAGATCGATGTAGTCGGTGCCGAGGCGTTTCAGGCTCGCCTCCACGGCTTGCACCATGTTCTTGCGCTGGTTGCCGCCCGCGTTCGCGTCGGTGCCGGGTTGCCCGCTAAAGCCAACGGCAGCGTTGGTGTATTTCGTAGCGACTACGACTTCCTGGCGATGTCCCGCGATGAACTCGCCGACAAGCTTCTCGCTCGAGCCGTTTGTGTAGATGTTCGCGGTGTCGATGAAGTTGCCGCCTGCTTCGCGGTAAGCGTCGTAGATCTTGCGTGCTTCATCTTTGGCGGCTCCCCAGCCCCAGTCATCGCCGAAGGTCATGGTGCCGAGACTGAGGTTGGAAACGCGCAGCCCGCTGCGGCCGAGTAATTGGTAGTTCATGGTCGTCATGGTGTTTTCATTGCTAAGCTCAGCCGTTCCTCGGTCCGCCGATCGCGTTCAATTCGGAGAGCGCGTCATCTGGCAGTTGCAGACCAGCGCCAGCGACGTTCTGGCGGAGGTGCTTAACCGAGGACGTTCCCGGAATGAGCAGGATGTTTCGTGAGTGTTGCAGCAGCCACGCGAGGGCGACGGCCATCGGCGTAGAACTTAACCGCGCGGCAACGCTGGAGAGGGTGTCGGATTGTAGTGGGGAGAAACCGCCGAGCGGGAAGAAGGGCACGTACGCAATTCCTTGTTCCGCTAGCGAATCGATAAGAGCATCATCCTGCCGGTTGGCGATGTTATAGAAGTTCTGAACGCACACGACTGGTGCGATCGATTGTGCTTCGGCTACTTGCGCAGCGTTCACGTTGCTCAGCCCTAAGTGCCTTATCAATCCTAGTCGTTGTAGTTTGGCCAGGACGTTGAACGGCTCAGCTATCGAACCTGCTTCCGGGAACTGCATTCCTCCCACCCGGAGATTGACAACATCGAGCGCGTCAACGCCGAGGTTCTTGAGGTTGCTCTCGACGGCGTCACGAAGCTGGTCCGGAGCAAGTGCCGTTGGCCAATTGCCTTTCGCATCGCGGAGCGCCCCTACCTTCGTTACGATGGAAAGCTGTTCAGGATAAGGATGCAGCGCTTCTTTGATCAGCTGGTTGGTAATGTACGGACCGTAGTAGTCGCTGGTATCGATGTGCGTGATCCCGATCTCGATAAGCTCGCGTAACACGGCGAGCGCGGCGGCATGATCCGCAGGCGGTCCGAAGACGTGCGACCCGGCAAGCTGCATCGCGCCGTAGCCAACGCGGGCAACAGTTAGGTCGTCGCCGAGCGTGAAGGTCCCGCCGGGAAGTGTCGTCAAGGTTTTAGGTTCCAAAGTTCCAGTGTGAGTCATAGATGTGTTAGTTAAGGTTCTCAGCCGTTTGGTCTCGCGGCGGCCATCGCGTCGTTGAATTGCAGGAAGAACTGCTGGTATTTCTGTTGTCCGCCCTCGGCTGCGGTGCGGAGCGGATGCACGCGTTCGACCGCGATCTCGGTCGCGTCAGGTTTCGTCTTGAAGATGTCCATCACCTCGCGGATGAACTCTTCGAGCGGCATCGCACGAGGATCGTTCGCCTGTCGATCACCCATTAATGTGGTGGCGACGTACGGTGGAATCAGCTCTTTCACCTCGATCGGTGTGTCCTTGAGCTGGTAACGCAGTGACTCGGTGTAAGAATGAATCGCCGCCTTGGTGGCGCAGTAAGTCGGCGTCATCGCCAACGGCACATACGCCAGGCCGCTCGTCACGTTGACGATCGTCGCCTGCGGCTGTTTGCCGAGATGCGGCAGCAGCGCACCAGTCAGACGCATCGGGCCGAGGACGTTTGTCACGATCATCGCTTCGGCCGCCTCGAGTTGCTGCTCCGCGCCGTCGAGCAGGTTTTCGTTCTGCATGATGCCAGCGTTATTGAAGAGCACGTTGAGCTTCGGGAAATCGGCGATCACTCGACCGGCGAACTTCTTCACCGCCTCAGCGTCGGCGACGTCGAGCGTGAGCGACTTCATGCCGGGATTGGCGGCCGTCACTTCGTCGAGCGACTTCTGCGTCCGGCCGGAGATGATGACTTGATTGCCAAGCGCGTGAAACGCTTCGGCGAGACCGCGACCGATACCGGATCCGCCGCCTGTGATAAGGATTGTGTTGTTTGAAAGGTTCATAGGTTTAGATGCCGTTCTCGTGTGACTTGGTTGGGCTGAGGATTCGATTCCAGCTATCGGTGAAGTTGAAGTCCGTCATACTGAGCACGAGCATCGGATCGTGCCGCTGAGAACGACGGCCAAGTAATCCCGACCACGTGCGTCGCAACTTTGGTCGCGCTCTCCCAGCAGCCTGTGACGTTCTCTTCGCTTGTAGGTCTTTCATTTTTGTAACGGAACAGCGTTACGCGAACGCAGGTTGAAGCATGGGGAAGTCAGCGCGTTCGGCCGGCTCCGGAAAGAAAGGGTGACGGGTCTCGACCGGCTGAAGGTTGAGCCTGGCGATGTGCGTCTCGACGAGGTCGGGAAAGATCAAATGCGGAAACGTTGAAAGCTTCCACGCTTCGGCTTCTTCCTGGTCAAGCACGAGGTGAATGATCTCGCGCAACGCAGGATAGGCCCGTTCGTAATCCTGCCGCAACTCGCGCTTCACTTGCGAAAGCGCGGCGCGGATTGCCCGGGTGTAATTCAGGTGTGTCAGTGGGTTCTGCTTCATGTTCCTCTCCGATTCGATTTGACTGGTCATCTAGTAATTTGGTAAAAAAGAGAGAAAGGTTAAGTCGCCTCGACCGCTACGTGCTTCACGCCCAGGATGTCCATTGCGATGTGCTTGAACTCCCGCACTTGCTCCAGATCATTCTGGACGCGGGCCTGCCCGAGCACGCCGTGATAACAGGCAAACAAGGCCTTCGCTTTCGCCTCAGGATCGGGCGCATCGATCAGCCCTTGCGCGTCGGCATCCCGTATCGCCGAGACAAAGTAGTGCATCTTTTGGTCGAGAATCTGGTCGATCGTCCCGCGGATGAGTTGATCCTGGGTGCTGATCTCGCTGCCGATCGCCATCATCGGACAACCGAGGATGGAACCGCACTGCTGCTGTCGCGCGGCCAGGTTATCGTGCATGGCGTCGAAAAAACGCTCGAAGCGCTCGATTGGGGGAACGGTCGGCGAAAAGACGGCGTCCATCGCAGCGCGCTTCTTCGCCCAATCGGCTTCGAGCGCCGCTGCGGTGAGCTCCGATTTCGATCTAAAGAAGTGGTAGAAACTGCCCTTTTTCGCGCCCGCGCGGTCGCAGATCGCATCGACGGATGTGGATCCGTAGCTGTTCTCCCACATCAACTCGATTGCCGCGTCGGTCAGACGCTCTTTCATATTATTCACTCGGGCCACGGCGCATATATCGCCGTAATGGACTGAGCGGTCAACTAGTTTCCGAATATTTTTTGCAGGACGAAATCGCCATTTGACTGAAGCGAAACTCTTGGGGCTGCCCCAGGTTTTTCTGATAAAGTGTTGCAGATGCCGAACGCTTTCGCGCCTTCAGTGGTTGGTTCAACCGCCGGATCATTCGTATCCGCGGGAAGCGTTCCCGTTTCGGTGAACAACCTCAAAGCCCGGTTGGTGCGCGAAACCAAGGTGCTTCACCGGCGCGCCTGGCGAAATCTCACGGTGCAGATTCACGAGGAACCCGCCTCCCTCGAGCCGACGATGGTGGCCGCCGTGCCGGAGACGCAAATCATGCTCCAGCTTTCGGGCGCGTTGCACCTGCGCTTCCACAAGGAGGGGCGCAAATTCAGCTATCAGAGCGCGCCGGGAAGTCTTTGTCTGGTCGCTGCGCACGGGCCCGATTATGAGGTAGCCTGGAATAACCGGGTGTCGGCCCCATCGCGCAGCATGCAGATTTACCTGAACGATGAACTGCTCGCGCAGACGGCAGCCGCCTCGGCCGAACTGGATGCTGCGCGCCTGGAGTTGAGCCCGGGGTCCCATTTGGATGATCCTTTCCTGGGGCAGCTTTGCTATAGCCTGCTCCAGGAGATGGACAGCCCGGAGGCGCAGACCGATCTTTACGCCGACACGGTAGCGCAGATGCTGGCAGCCCACTTGGTGCGGCGGTATGGGATCGTCAAACCGCTGGAGCGACGCTGGCGGGGCGCGGCCTTGTCGCCGCGCAGCCTTCGTTTGGTGGGTGATTACGTGCGCGAGCACCTCAGTGCACCAATCAGTCTGGATGAACTGGCTGCGGTGGCGGCACTCAGCCCATATCATTTTTCCCGAACGTTCCACCGCGCAACCGGGCAGACGCCGAATGGATTCGTGATCGCCCGGCGCATGGAGCGGGCCGCTTATTTGCTCCGCCACACCCGGTTCACCGTCGCACACATCGCGGAAGAGGTCGGCTACCGAAGCGTCCGGCATTTCGCGCTGCTCTTTCGGCGGCGCATGGGGCGCTCGCCCGCGGAGTATGCGCAGCGCCGTCTCGGTTGAGTGAGGCGAACGCGAGCGCACGATTCAGCGCATTTGTCCCAAGATCCCGCACGAAGGGGCGAGGGCCAGGAAACGAATTATGGGCAGAGACACAGCCGTGTCCTCCGCCAATCACCATGCACTCCGGCCCGCTCCGCCCAACCGTCATGTTCGGGCATGCCGCTCTCCGCTCGCTCGCTCGTATGACTTTTGCAGCGGCTTTGTCCTCGCTGGTCGGTTTGACCACGGCCTTGGCGGAAGATGCTCCTTCACCCGCGCCGACCATGCTTAGCCGCAAAGAAATCACTGACATCTTCGCCTTGCTGGCGAGCGATCAACCCGCGCGTTTCTACGATCATGTGGCCGACGATGTGCACTGGACTGTGCTCGGCACTCATCCGCTGGCCGGCAGTTTTTCCTCGAAGGCCGCTTTTCAGGAAGCGGACGTGAAACCGATCGGCGCTTTGTTCGATAAGCCATTGAAGGTCCAGGTGCGTCGCATCCTCATCGATGGAGATGTCGCGGTGGCCGAGCTATTCAGTCACGCGACGACCAAGGATGGCCTGCCCTATGACAACACCTATTGTTGGATCTGCCGATTCGAGAACGGGAAAATCGTCGAAGTGCGGGCTTCTGTGGACTCGGCTCTCGTGGCCAAGGTTATCCAAGCCAGAGAGGATGCTAAGTAGCGTGATCCGTTAGCAACCTATACCTATACCATGGCTCCGAAATCATTCGATAACCACGTCCTTTCCCGGCGGGAAGTCATCCGCGCGCTGGCTGCCGTGACTTCCGGAGCGGCTTTACTGCCGCTGCTCAGTTCCTGGTCGCGAGCGGCCGAGGCTCCTTCCACGCACCCTCCCACCAAGCCGACCGGCAACCCTGCGGTGGACAAGTCTATCGACGATTTTTTATCCGCTCCGCTCGAGACGACTCGGCTGACTCCTTCGCTCGCCATGCTCAGCGGTCCTGGCGGCAACATCGCCGTGCTCGCAGGGCCGGCGGGCACGTTGCTCGTGGACACGGGCATTCAGCCCGCGGCACCGGCCGTAGCTAAAGCAGTCGAAGCGTTCGCCCACCGGCGCGTGAGTTGGGTGGTGAATACCCATTGGCACTTCGATCACACGGGCGGCAACGAATACTTCGGCCAGCGCGGGGCGCGCATCGTCGCACACGATGACACTCGCGCTTCGATGAGTCATCCCCAGGCCATTGAACTAATGAACTACACCTTCCCTGCTTCACCGCCCGCTGCTTTGCCAGTCGTGACATTTCCCGACAAGCTCACGCTCTACCACGGTGACGAGACGCTCCACCTATATCACGTTTTGCCCGCCCATACCGACGGCGACATTCTGGTGCATTTCACCAAAGAAAACGTCCTGCATACCGGCGACGTGTTCTTTAATGGGTTCTATCCTTTCATCGATTACTCCACCGAGGGTTGGATCGGAGGCATGGTCGAGGCGGAGGATCGCGCCCTGGCCTTGTGCAACGCGCTGACCCAGGTCATCCCCGGCCACGGCAAACTGGGCACGCCAGCCGAGTTAAAGGCTGCGCGCGAGATGCTGGCTACCGTGCAGGGGCGCATCGAAAAGCTCCTCGACGACGGAAAGAGTGTGAACGAGATCGTGGCTGCGGTGCCCACGGCCGACTTCGACACGAAGTGGGGCCACGGCCCTTCTCCCGCCGACCATTTCACCCGCGACGCGGCGGATAGCATTCAGCGCCACCGCCAAAAGTCGCAGTAACCTTCTTAGATAGCCATGAAAGACACTATGCAAGCATGGCGGTTACACCGCTTCGGTCTCGACCACCTAAAGCTCGATCAGGTCGCCGCTCCAATTCCAGGGCCAAAAGAGGTGCTAATGCAAGTTAGCGCTGTTTCTCTTAACTTCAGAGACAAGGCGATCATCGACGGGGTTTATAACCCGGACATCCTTAAGGCCGGCCCCTTGATTTTGGTAAGTGACGCGGTGGGCGTCGTCGCGCAAACCGGCGCGGAGGTCACCCGGGTGAAAGCCGGCGATCGTGTCACCAGTCACCTGTATTCGCGGTGGGTGGATGGCTCGCCGAGGATAAATGAACTCGACTATATGTTTGGTGGACCGCTCCCCGGCGGCCTGGCCGAGCAGATGGTCCTGCACGAAGACGGGACGGTCCCAGCTCCCTCCTACTTGAGCGACGAAGAGGCGGCTACCCTCCCTACTGCCGCCCTTACTGCCTGGTCTGCCCTGGTTGATTTTGTGAAGCACAAACCGGGAGATACCGTTCTTCTCCAGGGAACCGGCGGCGTTTCGCTGTTTGCCCTACAAATGGCGGCCGCGATGGACCTGAAGGTCATCGTCTTGACCAGCAGCGCTGAGAAAGAGCTAAGAGCTACGGACTTAGGCGCGTCCCATGTCGTTAACTACCTTAAGATACCCGCATGGGAAAAGGCTGTCCTGGAACTAACTCAAGGCCGCGGCGTTGATCAGGTGCTGGAAGTGGTTGGCGGCGAGAAAAGCGTCAACCAATCCGTCATGGCTACCCGGCCAGATGGCGTCGTCAGCCTCATCGGCTTTCTCGATCATCCGGAAGCGAAGGTCACGCTGATCCCGGTCCTCTATCGGCAAACCCGTTTGCAGGGAATGACCGTCGGCCACCGCACCGCATTCGAGGCCATGAACGCGTTTCTCACCGAGCATCAAATCCATCCGGTGATCGACCGGACTTATGCCTTTGAGGATGCCATCGACTCCTTCCGTCACCTGGGTAAAGGAGCGATGGGCAAAATCGTGATCAAGGTGGCCAGTTAACGGCTGTGAATTTTTAACAGCAAATCCTATGACTCCGCAAAATTTTCTGGTTCTGGGCGCTGGTGAACTCGGCATGGCAGTTCTTCGCCACTTAGCAAAACGCATCGACGCGACTTCCGGCCCGACCCTTAGCGTCCTCTTGCGCCCCGGCAGTATCGCCTCGAAGGATACCGGAAAGAAACGCCACCTTGCCTCCCTCAGATCTCTCGGCGTCAGGATCGTCTCGGGCGACCTCGCCGAGGATTCTCCCGCGACGCTCTCCGCTATTTTCAAAAATTTCCACACCGTGGTGGGCTGCACGGGCTTCGTCGGCGGGAGCGGGACACAGCTCAGGATCGCCCGTGCCGTACTCGATGCCGCCGTTTCGCGCTACGTTCCCTGGCAGTTCGGCGTGGACTACGATGTGCTCGGCCGGGGCAGTGCGCAGGATCTTTTCGACGAGCAACTGGACGTGCGCGATTTCCTGCGGACGCAGGACCGCACCGCCTGGATCATCATCTCGACGGGCATGTTCACGAGCTTCCTGTTTGAGCCCAGCTTCGGGGTCGTCGATCTCGCGCAAAACACCGTCCACGCCTTGGGGAGCTGGGAGACGGCCGTCACTGTCACGACCCCCGACGACATCGGTGTGCTCACCGCGGAAATCCTTTTGGGCGAGCCGCCGATCGTCGATCAGGTCGTTTACACGGCCGGCGACACCGTTACCTACGCGCAACTGGCGGATACCGTGGACTCGGTCTTGAGCCGCAAGATGGAGCGCGCGGAATGGACGGTGCCGTGGTTAAAAGACGAACTCGCCAAAGACCCGACCGACACGATGAAGAAGTATCGAGTAGTGTTCGCGGAAGGCCGGGGGGTTGCCTGGGCCATGGACCACACCGTCAATGCCCAGCGCGGCATTCGGTTGATGAATGTCGAGCAATGGGCGCGAGAGAACCTCAAGCCATGACAAACCTCACTTGGCGGAACCAGCGGTGGACCGCAGAGACTGTCGAACCAGCCGCGCACTTCCGCCACCTGGGAAGAGGAGCGATGGGAAAATCGTGGTCAAGATGTTAGGCGAACAACGCCGGTTAGGAGAATATCATGGCAACTAAAGAACGCGTGTTGGTAACAATGTTGACCGAACTCCGTTCACAACGAGCGAGCGAGCCCCCTGCCGCGCCGGTGATGCGCGTCTTTGAATGTCAAAACAGCATAACCCACGCGGCTGAGTCTGCGGAGACGTCATGGAGGTGGACGCGCACGTCGGAGTTCGCCTCTTGAAAAAATCGGAGGGTCGGCGGGAGCAGATCGACCGTCGGCGACGGTGAGTAGCCGACGTGGATTTCCCCGCGCTTCCCGCCGGCCACAGCGCGCACCATCTGGACGGCAAGGTCCACGCGCTGCAAGATGGCGCGAGCTTCCTCGAGGAATACTCGTCCCACTGCGGTCAGGCGGATGCTCTTGGCGCCATGATCGAAAAGCGCAACTCCGAGGCTGTCTTCAAGGTCGCTGATTTGCCGGCTCAACGTCGGCTGCGAAACGTGCAGGCGCGTCGCGGCGTGGGTCACACTCTCCTCTTCAGCGACTGCGACGAAGTATCGCAAATGTCGAAGCTCCATGCCGGCGAGCATACGCGTTCGGCATGCTCAGCCAAGCAACGAAGTATTATCTCATCATCACTACGCGACCGACTGCTGTCTTGTGAAAACAGCATTCTCATCAAAGCCAACGCTCCTCGAAATCGAATCCAGTCCGCTCGGCGACGGCGCCTCCATCTCGCGCCAGCTCACCGGCGAATTCGTGCAGCAGTGGCGACAAGCTCATCCCGGCGGCACCGTCATCACGCGTGATCTCAGCACCAGTCGCGTGCCGAGTGTCACCGCGGAGTGGATCGTCGCAATGTCTACACCGGAAGAAAGTCGCACCGAGGAACAACGCGATGCTCTCGTCCTCTCCGATATGCTAATCGGCGAGTTGAAGGCGGCGGACGAGTACGTCTTCGGTGTAGCGATGCACAACTTTAGCATCCCCTCTGTCTTAAAGGCTTGGATCGACCAGGTCGCCCGCGCCGGTGAGACATTCGCGTATGTGGATGGGGCACCGAAGGGTTTGCTCACCGGCAAGAAGGCGCAATTCCTAATCGCGACTGGCGGAGTCTACGCCGCGGGTTCTCCGATGGAGTCATACAACTTCGTCGAGCCGTATCTGCGCACGATTTTCGGTTTTCTCGGAGTGACCGACACGCACTTCGTCACGGCTGGCGGCACGGCTGGACTGCAAAGCGGTAAGATCGACCGCGAGACGCTGCTCGCTCCGCATCTCCAGAAAATCACCGAGCTCGTGCGAGCTGCATGACCCCAAACTTCATCCTCAACCACAAAAAAGTAACACTATGAAAATCTCTTCTCTTATCGCTCGCATTTTTCTCGGCTTCGTCTTCCTGGTCTTCGGACTGAACGGCTTCCTGCACTTCATTCCCCAGCCGCCAATGACCGGTCTCGCCGCGCAGTTCGCGGGAGCACTCGGCGCATCCGGATTCATGTCCGTTGTTTTTGCGCTGCAGATCATCGCGGCGGTTTTGCTGCTCGTTAACCGCTACGTGCCCCTAGCGCTTACGCTGCTTGGTCCGGTCCTCGCTAACATCGTGCTCTTCCACGCCTTCATGGCTCCGGCTGGTTTGCCGTTGCCGGTTGTGCTGGCGGCGCTCTGGTCGCTCGTCGCGTATCGTCACCGGGCCGCCTTCCGCGGGCTCCTCACCGCAGTTCCCAAGCAAAACATCGACATGCGCCGCGGCGTGCATTCATCCGCCAACGAGCACGCCGGCCTAACGAGCCGCGATGCGCGGCTGTCGTCCGCCATCTGAGCTAGCATCATGGAACTCTAATCACTGCGACTGCCTTCCAACACCATCCTACTTCAACTCCTTATGAAATACGCCATTATCGGTTCCGGCAAGATCGGCGCCGCCCTCGCTCGCCTCTTCGCCCAGAAGAACATCGAAGTCGCCCTCGCCAACACCCGTGGACCTGAGTCGCTCGGGTCGCTGACGAAAGAACTCGGTTCAAGCGTCTCGGCCCGCTCTGTGCAAGACGCGGCGGAGGCGGAGATGATCTTCCTCGCCGTCCCTTTCGCCGCCCATCAGGACGTGGCCAGGCTGTCCCAAGACTGGCAGGGCAAGATCATCGTTGACGCCACGAACGCCTTTGGGGTCACGCGGGAAGACCTGGGCGGTCTCCTCTCTTCCGAAGTCGTGGCCCAGGCGTTCGTCGGAGCACGCGTCGTCAAAGCGTTCAATCATCTGCCGGCGGCGCAGCTTGGCACGAACCCGTCCGTAGCGGGGCAGCGGCAGGCCATACTCATCTCAAGCAACGACGCCGAGACCAGTGCGAGTGTCGCGGGCCTTGCCACGCAGCTTGGCTTTGCTCCCGTCGAACTCGGCAAGCTCGATCAAGGCGGAGTGCCCATGCACGTTCTGGACGGGAAGCCAGGCGGCCTGTTGCTTCAGAACCTGGCGATTCTTGATGAAGAGCCTTAATCGAGGACCGAGTCAGTGGCCGCCGTGGATCACCATGTGGTTATCTCGAGTTCCGACGAGATCGAAAGGTTTGCACTATGATAAATGCGCTTCCCACATTGGATGAGACCAGTCGCCCAAAGGCGCCTAAGATCGAGGCCGTGACACCGGCGCAACGCCGCCATGGGCAACGGTTAGCCATGATCCACGGGCTGCATCTCCACGAGATCGCTGAAGTGGAAGTCATAATTGCTCAGATCGAGGCTGGGGTAGCCATCCCGGCCAAGGCTGCCGACGCTGTGACAAATCTTAAGTTGCTGACCAACTTCCGTTCCTTCGGAAATCTCTGTGGGCGAGAATGCCGGAACCTGACCCTGCATCACCTGGCGGAGGATGAGCGAATCTTTCCAGCCCTGAGCAGCGGCGGCGGCGACGGTTTGCGGCGGGTCATCCAGCGGCTGACTCAAGAACATCTGGTCATTCACGCTTTGGTGGAGCGCCTATGGGCGCAAGCCCGATCCCTGCTGGAGTCTCCGGAACCGACTAATTTTGCGGCTCTCAAGGAAACCTTCTCAACGGTCGCGATCACGGTCCGCTCTCATTTCGGCTATGAGCAGAGCGAACTAGAAGACGCAATTGGGTTCTACAATGTCGTGATCTAAGGAAGCTCGGTTGATCGCAATTTACACTCTCGAAACATGGCTACCCGGCCATCTAAAAACGATCTCCAATGGCTAACCTACTCACTTCTGCAGAACAATCCGAAGACGGTCAGTTCGCCCGGCAGGAAGATGCCTTCCGCGGCTGGGTCCGGGCGGACGGCAGCGGGCCGTTCCCGGCCGCAAGCGGACGCTACCACCTCTACGTGTCGCTCGCCTGCCCGTGGGCGCACCGGACAGTCATCGCCCGCCACCTCAAGGGACTCGAAGCAGCCATCGGCCTGACGGTCGTCGATCCCATCCGTGACGAACGCGGCTGGGCGTTTCGTGACGGGCCGGGCTATTCCACCGATCCGGTCAACGGCTTCGCGTTTCTGAGCGAGGCGTACCGCGCCACCGATCCGGCTTTTCAGGAGCGCGCCTCGGTGCCCGTGTTGTGGGACAAAGCTACGTCAAAGATCGTCAGCAACTCCGACGACGACCTGCTGCGGATGCTGGGCCACGAGTTTGACGCCTTCGCCACCCACCCGGAACTCGACCTGTACCCCGCCGCGCACCGGGCGGAGATCGACGCGCTGAACGGGCGGATTTACGAGCCAGTCAACAACGGCGTCTACCGCGCGGGGTTTGCCACCACGCAAGCTGCCTACGAGGCAGCCGTCCATCCGTTGTTCGAGACTCTGGACTTCCTGGAAGGGCGGCTGGCCACGCGCCGCTATCTTTTCGGCCTGCAGCCGCTGGAAACCGATTGGCGGCTCTTCGTGACGCTGGTGCGCTTTGACGCCGCCTACTTCGGTCTGTTCAAGTGCAACCTGCGGCGCATCGCCGATTACCCCCACCTGTCTGGCTACCTGCGCGACCTCTACCAGGTGCCGGGCGTGGCCGAAACCGTGGACTTCGACCAGATCAAGCGGGGCTACTATTTCAGCCACGATGACATCAACCCAACGCGCATCGTGCCGGCCGGTCCCATCCAGGATCTAACCGCTCCGCACGGCCGGAAAAAATTATCGTAATGCCTCCGGCTCCCAATCCGACAGTCAGTAGGCTTCATAGGGATGCGGCGGTTTTGCTGCTCGTGGAATCGCTACGTGTCCCTGGCGCTTACGCTGCTGGCTCCCGTCCTCGTCAACATCGTGCTCTTCCACGACTTTATGGCTCCGGCTGGTTTGCATCACCGGCGTGGGCGCGGGTGACTCCAAGGGGCACGGTCCCTGGTACTACAATTGGCTCATCCAACCTCTCCTATTACGCGGAGTGTATCACGACAAGGACCGGCAGGAGGCAGTCGTGCGTGGCAGCGGGTTGGACTGGACGCTCGTGCGCCCCGGCATCCTGACGAACGATCCCGCGAAAGGCGTCGCCGCCGTCCGCACGCTCACTGATTTGGCCGGGGTTTATGCGGGCACCATCAGCCGGGCGGATGTAGCCGCGTGGTGCCTGCGCGAACTGGCAGAAGGCCAGTATCGCCAGCATGCTGCCGTCATTATGTGGTAACCGGTTGAAGTGGAATCGCTCATCCAAGTCAGCCTCCTTACCCCTGAGTGGCCCGAAGGAAGAACCGAGTTGCGGAAGGGGAAAGGCTCGTGGGAAGAGCACGACCCGTCGTTTCTCTTCTTTCGCCTGCTCCGTCCCGTGAGGCCTTTGTCGTTCCGCTCGTCACGAATCGTGGTTGTACAACGGCAACGATGGCAGGGACACTCTGAAAATCAGCCGCCGCAGGCAAACTCGGCGGAACTGGTTATATGTATCGCCAGCAAACCTTCACCGGAAAAAATCATGATCACACTCGACCCGAAAGCGGACAGTCTCGTCCTCATCAACACCTTCACCGTCGATCCCGCCAGGGCCGACGAGCTGTTCCAAGCTTTATCTAAAGCGACGAAGCACGGTATGCGCCAACGCGCCGGCTTCATCTCAGCCAGTCTCCACCTCAGTCGTGACAAGAAGCACGTGACCAACTACGCGCAGTGGCGCAGCCAAGACGATGTGGATGCCATGATGAGCGACCCCACGGCCCAGGCGCATATGAAAGAGGCGGCGGAAATCGCCGACTCGTTCGAGCCCATCTATTACGACTTGTGCGAGACACACACGGCGCCAGGCGCAGAGTGACGAACGCTTGGGTTGGGGTCGCGAGCCGCGAGCATGTGGTAGCCGCGGTGAAGGGCGGTTTCTGCCAGTTGAACCATGGCAAGGAAGCTCCCTTGCGCCGACTGCAAGCCGGTGACTTCGTGGTTTACTACTCGCCGCGAGAGAAAATGCAGTCTGGCGATCCCGTCCAAGCCTTCGTCGCCCTGGGTGAAGTGCTCTCGGGCGAGCCTTATCAGGTCGGCAGCGAGGGAGGCTTTCGCCCGTTCCGAAAAGCGGTTCGATATTACAACGGCAATCCGGCACCGATCCACCCGCTTCTCCCGGAACTATCTTTCACCCGCGATCAAAAGTCTTGGGGGCAAGCTTTTCGTAGAGGCATCTTTCGGGTGGAAGAGGAGGATTTGCAGATCATTGCCGCCGCCATGAACATTGCGGTGACCTGAAAACCCGTGGAGTCAATCGTTCGAGTCGAGCGGGTGGAAAGGGCGGCATCGCGGTGCTAACTCAAGTTTCCGCAGAGCCGTGTGCTTCCCGTATTCCGTAGCCGTTGGGGAGCGGGCCGCACTGGCGCAGGCACGCAAGGTGGCGCTCGATCCGCCCACGCGAGGCCATCAAGACGAAACCTCTTTCCGGCGCTGAAAAAACTGGAGTAGCAGATCTGCTATCACATCAGGCTGTTCTTCCGGCGGGTAGTGGCCGCAGTTCTCCAGTGTTTTCCCCTCAACCCGCCGCGCCACCTTCCGAAGGGCATCCGCGATCTCGGGCGTCGATCCTTGTCTGCCACCAACTCCGAGCACAGGCATCTCCAGCGGTCGCGCATGGAATTCGCGATTTTGCTCCGCGTCGAGGGGTACGGCCCGGTATAAGGCGAGACCCGCCCGGACCCCGCCGGGGGCCGCGAAGCAGCGCGTATATTCGGTGAGGTCATCCTCGGTAAACACGCCTGGATTCAGCGCCTTGGCTCTCAGGAACCAAGCGACATACTCTCGCTCCCGGCCGGCGATGAGTTGCTCGGGGAAATCCGGCACCAGATGGAAGAGAAAGTGGAACAACTTGCCGCTCTTCGCGAGCACCGGCAGAGTGTCTGGCAGTACGACACCTGGGATACCACCCTCTAGCAGCGCCACCGCTAGGATGTCCTCCGGATACCCAGCTGCTAGCGGATAACCGACCCAGGCCCCGACATCGTGGGCAGCGAGGTAGACAGGCCCCAGTGCGAGACGCTCAATGAAGGGGTGAACCGTGGCGGCCAATGTTTTGGTGTCGTAACCGGAATCGGGCTTGGAAGAGTCACCCTGGCCGGGCAGATCGAGGGCGATGACATGAAAGTGTTTGGCCAACTGCGGGATCACTTTCCGCCAGGCGTAGCAAGTCTGCGGAAAGCCGGCCAAAAGGACCAACGGGTCACCCTGACCGGCGCTAACGTAGTGGATCCGCACATCGTCGAGCTCGGCGACGTGATGTTCGAATGGCGCCGTCCCTTCGCGCCCAGGGGAGGTCGGGACTACTTCGGGTAAGATATTGGTCATTTTTTCTTTGCGGTTACACTGTCTGGTGAAGTCGCAGCCTAGCGTAAGGAATAAAGTTCCCGTGAAGTCGACCGCAAGAGCAGAAGGGGGTCAGATAAGAATGGCACTGGATTAGGCGGCGGATTTGATGGTTAGTTTTTGATTTCGCGAGCCGGGGCGATGGGGGATTTCTCTCATCTCGGATCGTGGTCTGGTCAAGAGTTGAAAGCCGCCGGGTCGCCGTTTGACCACGCGCGGTCCGCGGCGGTCCGGGCGCGCCCGCACCAAGTCCGCGCGGATGCGTGCCAACATGCTCTCCACATGACTCCTCGCGTGTCTCTGATTGAGTGCGGTCCAGATCACCCACGCCCAACTGTTGATCCGATCCAGACTGCCCTTGAAACTCATCGCATCGGCATTCTTGACCCCGGCCCTCTGAGACACGGACCCGGCGCACTAAAAGCCCCGCGTTAGTCTGCCGCGAATTACATGGATTTTTGGCGTGGCCCTATTCCATTTTAGCGTCGCAGCGAGTCCTCGCCCGACGAATTTGGGGATGCTGCTCCTCCACCCAGACGATGAGGCCACGCAACGGCACGAGAAAGGATTTCCCCAAGGCAGAGAGCCGGTATTCCACGCTCGGCAGCTTCGTCGGGAAAGCGTGGCGCGTGAGAAATCCATCGCGCTCCAGGTTACGCAATGTCTGCGTGAGCATCCGCTTCGAAATTTGCGGCAGACCGCGCTGCAAAGCGCCGAAGCGGCGCGGTCCCTCCTCCAGATAGAGCAGCACCAGTGTGCTCCACTTACCAGCGAGGTGAGCCAGCACGTCGCGCACGGCACACTTTCCGGGATCGTCGCCCAGCGGGAAGCGCGAGGCCGCAAGCAGGACTTGAGATCGTAGTTCGTTGTTCGGCATAGAGGGTAGTTCCTTTGAGGTAACCAGGCACAAAAAGCTGCCTCATTGCGCATCTTGTCAATGGTCTTTATTTTAGACCAGTCTCGCAAATTAACTACCAACACACTCCGTGGACGGCCTGCGAGGATCAACCAGAAAAAACTAAAATGAACCACATCAATGATCGTCTCCTCGTCACCGGAGCCAACGGCCATCTCGGCCGAGCTGTTGTCGAGGAACTGCTTCGGCTCGGAGCCAAACACATCTTGGCGGCAACCCGCACACCGGAAAAACTGGCTGATTTAAAGGCGCGCGGCGTCGAGGTGCGCGCGGCCGATTTCGACCGTCCCGAAACTCTTCAGAGCGCTTTTGCGGACGTGGATCGTCTCGTCATCATCAGCACCGACGCTCTGGACGAACCGGGCCAGCGGCTGAAGCAGCATCGCGCCGCGGTTGCTGCCGCCGTGCAGGCCGGCGTCAAGCATGTCGTTTACACCTCGGCTCCGGCGCCGCATCCGACGGAGGAAGGTTCGCTCATCAACGACCACTTCTGGACCGAGGCGGCTCTCTTCGCGGCCCCGTTCACCTGGACGATCCTGCGCAATCATCTCTACATGGAGTTGATCCTCCCGGGCGCGGAGCACGCGATCAAGAGCGGCCAGCTCTTCTCCGCCACGGGCGGCCAGGGCCGTTCCTACGTCAGCCGCGAGGATTGCGGGCGCTCCATCGCCGGAGCGCTGATCGAGGCGCAACGCTCGGAAATCCTCGACGTCACGGGACGGGCCGCGATCACGCAGGACGAGCTGGCTGCGACGATGAGCGAAGTGACTGGCAAGCCCATCGCGCACGTGGAAGTGCCGCCGAAAGGTCTCGCGGAAGGCTTGGCGCACGCTGGGTTGCCGCCGCACATGGTCAAGGTCGTGGTGGACTTCGATGTCGATGCTTCGCAGGGGTATCACGCCATCGTCACGTCAACGGTCGAGCGGCTCACGGGAACTCCGCCGGAACCGCTGAAGGAATTCCTCGGCAAACATCTCAAGAAATCCTGATGGGAAATCCTATCTCAAACTAAGATGAAACTACGACATCTTGGATGGGCGGCCGTCGAAATTGAGCATGACGGTCACACACTGCTTATCGACTGCTTCAAGGACTCCTTTCCGCTTATCTCGGGAGACAAATTGGTCTCTCCGCTTGGACCGGGCCGAGCCGTGGCGGCGTTGGTGACGCACCTTCATTCCGATCACGCCGATCCGTTGATGATCGCAGCTGCGTTGGCAGAAGGCGCGTCTCTGTTCCGGCCCGAGCCGAACCCGGGCAAGGGCGACGATCTGATCCTGACCGCGCAGGCCGAGGCGCAGCTCCGCAAAACCGGCCTCCGGTCCGAGATTGTGCCGCCCTGGCAAGAACGTCGCGCGGGACCGTTCCGCATCATCGCCGTGCCCGCGGTGGACGGCTTTGGCGACCCACAACGCACTTGGGTCGTGGAATGTGCAGGAACTCGCATTCTTCACGCCGGAGACACCATGTTCCACGGTTATTGGTGGGCCATCGCACGCGCCGTAGGCCCGATCGACGTGGCGCTCCTTCCAATCAACGGGCCAGTGATCCAAATACCACACGTGCAGCCACCCAGCCCCTTGCACGCCGCGATGCTGCCGGAAGAAGCTGCCGTCGCCGCCCAAATCCTGCGCGCTCGGAGGTGCGTTCCGATCCATTATGAATTGCTGAATGAGCCGCCGGAATACCCCGAGACGCCCCGAGCAGCCGAGCGGTTCTCGGCAAAAGCCAAAGAACTGGGAGTAATCCCGCTGATCCCGGCTCTCGGAGAGTGGTTCTCGGCAGAGTGATTGGCTTGATTAGACGAGTGCCGGGTCGCGGCGTGATCTCGCGGCGTAGTAACCTTGCGAAGTGACAACCGTGTTACTCACTCTGCTGTAGCGCTTCAAGCTTGCCGACGATTGCTTTCTTCGCTTCGTGGCAAGGCGGCGGTGAATTCCTCAGGGTATTGGCGGTTGCCGCGAAAATCCCCGATGCCCAACGGATCGCATCGAGCACGCGCAGGAACCGTTTCGGCCCACGACGATACTGGATGTAAGACCAGCCGTTTTCGCCGACGATCGCGAATTAGAATGAATCACGTGCGGCGATAATGCCCTTCGTCGCCGGTTATTTCGATGCGCGAGATTCGTCCTTCCCGCCTCGTGTAATTCTGCCGCGACCCTAGGCGCTCCTGTGTCGCTTTGACCGCAGGCGTAAACGGGAGGTCCCCAAAGTTGGCTGCTCCGCCATTACTCGAATGCACTTACTTAGCTCTTACTCAGTAGCGGGTAGATGGCGGCGGGGACACGTAAGTAGCTACTTCTGCGCTACGAGAGCGACGACCTTGATTTCGAATTAGAAGCCCGCCAACCAATTCACGCCGACGGCGGTAGCGTTACGAAACGGCTCATTGGGGAAAGCTTTCCTCGTGGCTTCGATCACCAGCCCCTTGCTAGTCTCGGGAACGACGAGAAACAGAGTGACGTCGATCACGTCTTCAAAGGTGCATCCAGCCCCGCTTCGAGGACTCCCTGCAGGTTGTCGAAGGCGAGATGAACCTGAGCCTTAAGGTCGGGCTCGGGCGTGCCGTCGGGCGGGCGCCGACCATGCCAGAAACGAAAAGGAGGTCACCGGACAAAATAGCCGGAGAGTAACCGTGCTCTCTGTAGAGCGCGTGTGGGTGCTTGGGAAAGATCGCTTCGCGGGTGTTCATGGCTGCTATTTTCGTTAGGCCCTGGATCGTGACTCGCGGGCTTCGAGTCAGGTGACAGCCGAAGCCGCTGCCGGCATTAATATCAACTTCAGCCGTTTTGTCTGGCGGCTGCCATCGCGTCGTTGAATTGGGTAAAGAACTGCTCGTATTTCTGCCTCCCGCCTTCGGCGGCAAATCGTTGTGGATGGACGCGCTGAACCGCGATCTCGGTCGCGTTCGGTTGCGTCTTAAATATCTCCATTACTTCTGTGATGAACTCTTCCAGCGGCATGGCGTTCGGATCGTTCGCCTGCCGGTCTCCCATGAGTGAGGTTGCGACGTAAGGCGGGATCAGCTCTTTCACTTCGATCTTCGTCTCCTTGAGTTGGTAGCGCAGCGACTCCGTGTAGGAATGAATCGCGGCCTTGGTCGCACAGTAGGTCGGCGTCAGGGCCAGCGGGACGAAGGCCAGGCCGCTGCTCACGTTGATGATCGTCGCCTCGGGCTGCTTTTGCAGATGGGGCAGGAGCGCGGCGGTGAGGCGAATGGGGCCAAGAAGATTCGTCGCGATTGTCGCTTCCGCATCGTCGAGATATTCATCCGCACCCGCGAGCAGATTCTCGTTTCGCATGATGCCGGCGTTGTTGATGAGCACATTGAGTCTCGGGAATTCCTCGGTGACTCGCGTGGCGAATGACTGGAGGTCGTCCGGATCGGATATGTCGATGGTAAAGCTTTTCATGCCCAGCTTGGTATCGGTCACTTCGTCGAGGGACTTCTGGGTGCGACCGGCGATGATGACTTCGTTGCCAAGAGCCTGAAAATTCTCGGCCAGCGCCCGCCCTATTCCGGAGCCGCCGCCGGTGATGAGGATGGTATTTTTGTTGGTTTTCATGATTTCGAATTGTTGTGTTTGTGGTCCGCTTTGAGGGGTTCAATATCCTTCGGGGCGCAGCGGGTCCGGACCGGGCAGGACGTCCATGCCGTAGCGCCGCAGGAGTTCAGGGATCATCGCGGGATACGGGGTTGTGCCTTTGGGCGGCAGCACGCGTTCGGGTGCGGGCGTGGCTTGCTCGATGATCAATGCTTCCAGGCTCGCGGGGGTGTAGCCGTTGAGGAAACGAACGGTCTCGCTATCGACACGAAAGGCGTGCCGGGTGTTGCGCGGGACCATCAGGTAGTCGCCTTTCCGCGCCTGCTGGATTTCTTCGCCGACGAGGAAGGTGAGTTTGCCTTCGAGAATGTAGAAGGTTTCGTCGGACCAAGTGTGCTTGTGCGGTCCGGGGCCGGAACCGCGCGGCAGCAGTTGCTCCATCATGGAGTGCCGTCCGCCGGTATCGCGGGCATCGGCCAAAATGATCCAAAGGGCATCGACCAGCCAGTAGGCGGGCGCGGTGCCGGTGTGGCGGATGAAAAGCTCCGCGCCGGGGAGCGGCGTCGGGGCACCAGAGTTTTCGGGGTTCATATCGGGAATCAAGCGGCGGTATTGGGCAGCGTGCGGGCGGCGAATTGGGCGAAGCTTTCGAACTGCATGTCAGCGTAGCGGTCGTTCTGAAGATCGCTGAGCGCGGTCTGGCCGGTTAACATGTAGAGTTGATAAGCCAGCATCACGGCAGTCTTCGGGTCGTCTTTCGCTTTCGCCATGGCCGCGCGCAGATCCTTTTCCGAACCGTTCGAGTGAGGCTCGAAACTGTGGCCGGTTTTCTCCTCAATGATCCTCGCCGCGTCGAGGATCGAGACCTTGTCTCCAGCAAAGGCGAATTTTCCGCTCGGGATTGTGCGGTCGAGGGCGATCCGGGCGATCATGCGGGCGGTATCTTCGAGGCTGGTGACCTCGATCGGCTGGGCGCCCTCGCCCCAGAAGCTGACGGTCCCCTTATCATAATCAAAAGTGCCCATCCCGGGGGCGAACATCTCCATGAACGCGCCTTGCAGGACGTGGACATGCTCGATGCCGAGGTCGGCGATTTTCTCGTCGGCCTGACGGCGGAGGTCGAACATCATGTGCTCGCCGGGCGTCGCGTTAAACAAATCGAGTGCATAATCGGACGGCTGAATGCGGCGCACGCCGTTGCGTTTACCAGCGCTGGCGAGAGCGAGTTGACCCTCGATGATCACGTCGGGTCCCCCCTGTACAGCGGAGACGATCACGTCCACGCCCTGGGTCGCGCGATCGAGTGACGCGCGGTCGGAAAGATCGCCTTCAATGACCTCGGCACCATCTGCGAGCAAGGGTTTCAAGGTATCCTTTGCCTTTTCCGCACCTTCGGGACGGATAAGCAAGCGCAGGCTGGCTTCGGGTTGTTTGACAAGGTGGCGGGCGACATGGCTGCCAAGCATGCCCGTTCCGCCGACTAGGAGAATTTTCTGAGTCATCATAAGTCACCGTAAGCAAGGTCCTGACATGCAGTAGTCCGAAGAAGTAGACACACCGTTCCCGAAATGGAACGATCAGTGATGCTGGATTTGAACCACCTGCGTGCCTTTGCGCGGGTCGCGGATCTCGGCAGCATTTCGAGCGCGGCACGCTCGCTGCGCAGCCCGAAGTCGTCCGTGAGCCGCGCGCTCGCCCGCTTGGAAGAGACAGTTGGCGTCGTCCTGGTGGAGCGTTCCACCCGGCACCTGCGACTTACCGATGCCGGGTTGCTCCTCCAGCGCCACGCGCGCAGGATTCTCGACGACGTGGACGAAGCCGAAGCCGCAGTGAGCGGCCTCCTTCAGAGTCCCAGCGGTGTCCTGCGGGTCAACGTGCCGGTGAGCTTCTCCGTGGGTCCGCTCGCCACGATGCTGCCACAATTTATCAAGCGTTATCCGGACGTGCGGGTCGTGCTCACCCTAGATAACCGCCCCATCGATCTGTCGACGGACGAGATCGACGTAGCGATCCGGATCGGGCCGCTGCCTGATTCCGAACTGATCCGTCGCCGAGTCACCACTTTCGCCCTCTGGATTTGCGCCAGCCCCGAGTATCTGCAGGCGCATGGCAGGCCGAAGAAAGTCGATGACTTGCGCAAGCATACCCTGATCACGCTCACCGATCAGCGCTCAAGCTGGACGTTTCGCTCCAACAAAGGCGTGGTGCAGAAGGTCGAGGTGGCTCCGGGCATTGTGATCCCCGAGCCCACCGTCGCGAAGGCGGTGATCCTCGGCGGCGCCGCGATCGGCCTCCTCCCGGATTTCTATGCCGCCGACTCGCTGGCGAGCGGAACCTTAGTTCGCGTGCTCCCCGCATACAGCGGTCCGACACTGGACGCGCACGCGCTTTACCCCAGCCACCGCAGCCTCTCGGTGAAGGTGCGGGTATTCGTCGACGCGCTCATCGCGCACCTTGCGCCGGCACGATGACACACGAATATATCCTCTGGATTGCGACCATCGCGTATGGCTTCCACATGATCGAAGAAACGGTCTACGACTGGCACGGCTGGGTGCGCCGCGTTCTCAAGCTGCAAGCCGAGTGGCACGAGTTCTACATGGTCAACGCGGTGGTGATCGTGCTGGGCGCGGGTTGCGCGATGATCGGCTGGCGGTGTCCGGCCGTGGCCCTGATCTTTCCAGCGTTCATGGTGGTGAACGCGCTGCTCTTCCATGTGCTTCCGGTTCTGGTCACGCGCATTTTTTCGCCCGGACTATTCACCTCGCTGGTCCTGTTCCTGCCAGTGACGGCGTGGCTTTACCGCGGCGCCTGGCTGGATGGCGTTCTCACCACGGGCACCGTGCTCATCTCGATCGTGCTGGGTTTCTTGCTCATGATGTTTCCCATCGTGCTGCAGAAAACCAAGCACCTGCCTTTCTTCCGCCAGAAGCCATCGGCCTAATCACGTGCTGCAACCGCAAGCCGCAACCATCTTGTTCCTTACTCGGTGCTAAGTTTCTGTATAACGCGCGAAAATCATGAAACATCCTAAATACTGCATCGGAAACCTAACGGTAGTCAAAGTGTGGGAACTTGACTTGGGTGACTTCGTGGCGACGCAACTTCTGCCGGAGATCGAACCGGACATACTCGCCAGCGACCCCGCGGCGATGGATTCGCGAGTCCTACGATCGCGACACGGGAAGAGTAAAGCTAAGCGTGCATAGCTGGCTTGTGCGCGGCGGTGGCAAAACGACTCACGGCACTGGATCATCTGCATACACCTTATCTCACACGGCTCCGCGCCGCAGGTGCGGAGCCCGAAGAGATCGACTACGTTCTGCTTACTCATTTGCCGGCTGGAACACAGCTAGTAGCAGCCAGCGTATCCTCGGTGGTTAAGGATGTAACCGGTCATCCTCCGCGGGATCTTACGGCCTTCGTCGGGGATTTTAGGTTCGCCTTTTTGGGTAGCACGAGCTAAAAGGCCGCCTTAACTACTTGCCGACTCCGTGAGGTCTAGACCCGTTATGAAGGTTCAATCGATGCGTTGAGGCGGCAGATTCAGGGAGTCAGGACCATGTGACCGCCGCCGCCACCTTTGGCCAGCAGCCGGTGTGCTTCTGCTGCTTCGGCGAGCGGGAAGCAGCGAGAAACCTTGATGTCAAAGGCGCCAGCCTGCGCCAGCGCCGTCAAGCGTAGCCGGGCGGCGTCGCGGATGGCGACGCCCGTGGCGTCCTGTCCCGGAGAGCCGCCGAGCATCTGGATGCCGGTCTCCTAGCCCGGCGGAAGGCGACGATGGTGGCGATCCGTGAGCGGTGGGCCACCAAGGCAAGCGAGACGTCGATCGCCTCGTCGGTGCCGACCAGATCGATCGCCGCGTCCACTCCCTCCGGGGCCAGCCCCACTACGCGCTCCTTGAGTCCACTTCCATATTTGACCGGCTCCGCGCCGTAGCCGCGTAGCGTATCGAAATTCTTCTCGCTCGCTGTGCCGATGACCCGGACACCGTCGAGTGCCGCGAGTTGCAGCACCGCCAGTCCCACCGCGCCGGCCGCACCGTGGACGAGCACGGTCTTTCCGGGCCGGGCGCAGACGGCGGCTAGCGTGTGCGCGGCGGTGGTGCCGGCCAGCATCATCGCCGCGGCCTGTTCCCACGAGAGCTTGGTGGGCTTGGGCACCACGCAGGAGGCGGCGACTACGATCGTGTCGGCGTAGCCGCCAGTAATGCGGTAGGCGATCACCTCGTCACCCGGGAGGATCGGTCCAGCCGGCCCTATTGCCTCCTCTCCCACACCGGTCACCACGCCGGCCGCCTCGACGCCCAGCGGCAGGGGAAAATCGGGAGGCTTCTGGCCGGCGCTTTTCGTGTATTCCGGATCGGAGTAGCGCTTGTAGTCCGCGTGGTTCACACCGGCGGCGCGGACCTGGATGGCGACCTCGCCTTTTTCCAACGGGCGGTCCTCGGTCAGCACCGCCTGGAGCACATCAGGTTCGCCGAAGGCAGTAGCTATAATTTTCATGGTAACTTGGTAATTCACCCCGAAGGTCGTGGCGATGAAGCAGTGGGCCACCGCGGGGAGGGATTCGCATGTTGATCAGGCAATAGCGGCCATTGATATCATCGCCAGCGCGGCCAGCCGTTCGCTGCATCCCCTGGCGATTGGTTAGATAAGACAAGACGTGACAAGAAGAACTAAGGCGACAATTAAAAAACCGACGCGGATGGCATGAAGCGTGTCCCAGCGGCTGCGCAACTCATGCCAATCGGGCGGGAGTGAATCTGGCTGCCAACGGGCTACTTGGTTGTTGATGGGCACGGGCAAAAGCACGGTGTAGATAATCATCGCGGCGAAGAGTGCGGTTGCGCCAGAAGCCAGCCATCGGGGCATGTCCCATGTCGGGTGTGCGAAGAAAGTCATTGCGAGGCTCAAGAGGAAAGTCAGCGCATACCAAAAGGGCATCGCTGCGCCAAGGCCGATCGCCAAGGTCTGCACGGCTCGAACATGCACCACATCGTCAAGGCGACTGAGGCGTGGATGAACGAAAACGGCCACTGCGATTTCATTTCCGGTCATCGTTCCGGCGACGACAATAGCGATGGTCTCTAGTGTATGGATTGCGGTAGGAGTCATGGGGTCTGACAATAACAGAAGCGCGAAGCGGCCTCACGCCGGACTTCGGCGGCGTGGCAAGGTTGCCTTCCTTTTACGGCTGAGATTTAGGCTTTATCCCTTCTAAAAAGAAACGCGGCAACAATCATCATGTAGAGCGCAGTTCCCCAGTGAATATAGAAGGCGGCGCAAAGCCAAGGTGGCTCAGAATGACCAGCCCATCACCGAACGGGATGAAAATTGCAATGGCGAAGAGTATGGCGGTGGTGCGCCGGTCCCCCTTCCAGAGGAACGATAGGACTACGAGACCGGAAAAGATGTCGCGAATTCCCTTGGCCCACATAAAAGAAAAGGCGGCGGGGTCGTGGATCGGAACTCCGTAGGCAGTCGAGGCTCCAACCGGATTGAGTATGAAGTTGATGCCGAATCCGATGATGGCTACCGGTATTACGAGAGTGCACCAGAAGAGCAGCGAGTTCCTTCTCAAAGTCGAACTATCTACGGTTGTCGTTGGGTTCATTTGTTCTTTCTCTCGCCGTCTACGTTTATTGGTTTTTGTTCGGCAGGTTCATCGGAGACGCGCTCAGTCCCTAACTATGCGGTAAGCGGCGTGACTGGAGAGTTACCAACACTTTGAATAGCTACTTTACTTCGTCGCCTGTAAGTGCGCTTCGACGAGAGCCACTTGTCTATTCCACGCGATACCTCGGTGAAGAGATTCCACCGTGTCCGTGTCGTCCAAAGCGTCTGCTTCATCGATCGTCATCCGAGCCTCTTGACCGAAGGTGACCCCGATAGCTTGCGGCTATGCGCGACGCCGCCGCTTGTGCGCTCAATGATCACAACAGCTTATCAAGCGTAATAGGCAACTCGCGGATGCGTTTGCCGGTGGCGTTGTAGATGGCGTTCGCGATCGCGGCGCCGGTGCCGGTGATGCCGATCTCGCCGACGCCGTGAGCACCCATCGGGGCGTGCGGGTCGGCGATGTCGGTCCAGATGACGTCGATCTCCGGGATGTCGAGATGCACGGGGACGTGGTATTCCGAGAGCGAAGGGTTCATGATTCGGCCGGTGCGTTCGTCGAAAAGAGTCTCTTCGGTCAGGGCGAGGCCGATGCCCATGATGATGCCGCCGCGGAACTGGCTTGCCGCTGTCTTCGCATTGATGATGCGACCGCAATCGAAGGAGCCGAGGAAGCGGTTGACCCGCGGCTCGCCGGTGACGGCGTTAACGCGCACCTCGCAGAACATCGCGCCGAACGAGTGCATCGACCAATGCATCATCTCGAAGGGCGGCGGCGCGCTCCCCTCGACGATCAACTCATCGCGCCCGGCGCGCGCCAGGATGGAGACGTAGCTCTCGTGACTCTCCGGTTCGTCGAGTTTGCAGAGGCCGCCGTTTAAGCCGCCTACTTCCTCGGGCTTGAGTCCGGCCAACGGCGAATCTTTGCCGGCCAGCTTGAGGAGTTCTGTGACCAAGACCTTCTGGGCGGCAATGACGGCGGCGCCGATCGAGGCGGTTTGCTGCGAGCCGCCGGCGAGGACGACGCCGGGAAATTTCGAGTCTCCGTAAACCACGGTCACTTTGTCCATGGGCAGGCCGAGTCTTTCGGCGGTGACTATGGTGTGGGTGGTGGACGTGCCCATACCCATCTCGTGCGCCGCGATTTCGACTTTGACGTGGCCATCTGTGGTCAGAGTGATCCGCGCAGCGCCGCCTGGCATCCGGTAGTAGGGATAGGTCGCGGTCGCGCAGCCCATGCCGATGAGCCATTCGCCTTCCCGGCGGGTACCGGGCTGGGGGTGTCGTTTGCTCCAGCCGAACCGCTCCGCGCCTGTTCGATAAGCCTCGACGATGTGGCGCGAAGAAAATTCCGTGCCGGTCGTGGGATCCTTCTCCGGTTCGTTCCGGCTTCGAAGTTCAATCGGGTCGATCCCGAGCTGCACGGCCATCTCGTCCACCGCGCACTCCAGCCCGAAGGTGCCGACCGATTCGCCGGGCGCGCGCATGAAGGTGTTGGCGAGCATGTCCATGTTCGTCACTCCGACCTCGAGTTTGAAACTATCGGCGGCGTAAGCGCTCCGAGCCGGAAGGATGAACGGCTCGGGCATGTTGTTATGCCGGCCCATCGCCACCGTGCCGGTGTGGATGAGCGCATCGAAATGCCCGTCGGCCTGAGCGCCGATCGCGACGCGCTGTTCGGTGAGCGTGCGTCCGCCGACGACTCGGTAAACGCCCTCGCGGGAGAGCGCGATGCGAACCGGGCGACCGGCCAGCTTCGAGGCTGCGGCCGCTAAAATCTGATGACGCCACAAGGTCTTGCCGCCGAAGCCGCCGCCGACAAAGGGCGAGGTGACGTGGATCTGTTCCTCTTTTAACCCGAAGACCTGCGCGACTGTCCAGGCCATATGCACGACCCCTTGCGAGGCGTCGTGAATGGTCAGCTCGTCGCCGTCCCAAACGAGCGTCGCTCCGTGTAACTCGATCGCGTTGTGATTGTGGCGCGGGGTGCGGTAGGTGGCATCGACCTTGTGAGGCGCTGCCGCCAGCGCCGCTTCCGCGTCGCCGATATTCACTTCTAGCGGCTCGCCTTGGAAAACTCCCGTCTCGGTCCCCTGCGCCTTGGCCGCCTCGAACGAAGTGGTCGCTTGCTCCACCTCGTAGGTGGAGCGAATCAGCGACGCGGCGTGATCGGCCTGTTCCTGCGTCTCGCCGAGGACGACGGCGATGGGCTGGCCGTTCCAGTGCACCTCGTTGTCCTGCATGATCGGCAAATCGTCCCCGCCGGCGGCTTTCTCGGCGCTCAAGAAAACGGGCGTCGGCTTCATCGGCGGCGCGTTTTTGTGAGTCATGACTAGGACAACTCCGGGCGCGGCCTCAGCTTCGCTGGTCTCGAGCGTGGTGATACGGCCTTTGGGAACGGTGCTAAAGGTGAGCGCGGCGTAAACCATTTCGGGCAGGGCAAACTCCGCCGCAAAGCGCGCCTCGCCCCGCACTTTGAGCGGGCCGTCCAGACGCGAGACCTTGGTGCCGATCAGGCCATGTTCGTGCCGGATCAACGGGTCCGGTTTGCCGCCGGGCATCCAGGCGTCGGGCGCCAGCTCGACCGCTTTTTTCATCACGGTCTGCACGGTTTCTTTAATGCTCATACCTGGTCTCCGGTGAGTTCGCCGAGCACGGCGACGAGGGTTCGTTTGGCGAGCTCGATTTTGAAGGCGTTGTCGCGCAAGCCGGCCGCTTCGACTAACTCCGCTTCAGCGGCGGCGCGGAAGTTTTCCTCCGTCGCGGGCTGACCGCGCAAAGCTTCTTCGGCTTTCCAGGCGCGCCACGGTTTGTGCGCTACGCCGCCGAGCGCCAGCCGCACTTTGCGCACTTTGCCGCCGTCGAGATCGAGCGCTCCGGCCACGGAGATCAGGGCAAAGGCGTAACTCGCGCGATCACGCACTTTGCGATAGGTCGAGTGTGCCGCGAAAGGGAGCGCCGGCAACTCGACCGCGCTGATCAATTCGCCGACCGCGAGCTCGGTCTCCACCTCGGGCCGGCCGCCCGGCAAGCGGTGGAGATCGGTAAATTTCATCGTCCGCGCGCCCGCCGGACCGTCGAGATGCACGATCGCGTCGAGCGCAGCCAGGGCGACGCACATGTCGGAGGGATGAGTCGCGACGCAGTCGGGCGAAGCGCCGAGGATGGCGTGGATGCGGTTAAAGCCGTCGATCGCGTCGCAGCCGGCACCGGGCTCGCGTTTGTTGCAGCGCGCGGCGAGGTCGTAGAAATAATAGCAGCGAGTGCGCTGGAGGATATTCCCGCCGACGGTCGCCATGTTGCGAATCTGTGCGGAGGCGCCGGAAAGCAAAGCGCGGGAAAGGACCGGGAACCGTTCGCGGACCGCGTGATTCGCGGCCAGCGCAGTGTTCTTGACCCCGGCGCCGATGAGGATGCTGCCATCCTCGCGAGCCTCGATCTCTTGCGAGAGCCCGGTGACATCGACCAGCGCTTCGGGCCGCTCGATATTCACGCGCATCAGATCGACGAGATTGGTCCCGCCGCCGAGGTATTTCGCTTCCGGCGCGCGATGACGGAGTTGCACCGCCGCGGCCGTATCGGGGGCGCGTTCGTAGGTGAACTCGTTCATGGCGTCACCTCCGCGGAGAAGGCTTCCCGGACCGCCTCGACGATGCCGTTGTAGGCGCCGCAGCGGCAAAGGTTCCCGCTCATCCGTTCGCGGATTTCCTCGGAGCTGAAAGCAAACTCCTCGTTCCCAAGATCGCCGGTGACCGCGCTCGGGACGTGACGTTTCCACTCGCCGATCATGCCGATCGCCGAACAAATCTGCCCCGGCGTGCAATAGCCGCACTGGAAGCCGTCGCACTCGACAAACGCCGCCTGCAACGGATGAAGCGCTTCCTCCGAGCCGAGCCCTTCGATCGTCGTAATTTCGCGGCCGTCGTATTGGATCGCGAGGGCGAGGCAGGAGTTAATCCGCTCGCCGTCCACGAGCACGGTGCAAGCGCCGCACGCGCCCTGGTCGCAACCTTTCTTCGTGCCCGTGAGCTGCAAATGCTCCCGAAGCAGATCGAGCAACGAGGTGCGAATATCCGCCTCCACCTCCCGCTCCTGGCCGTTGATGGTAAATTTCATGATTCTCCTTTAGTTCGCAGCTGCGGCTTCCAAGGCTCCCCGAAAAAAATGCGCTACCTGTTTATGCCTTGATCCGGTCACGCAAGCCGCCGAACACGATCGCTTTGGCCGCATCGCGCTCCATGAAGTCGTGCGGGAAACCCAGCGGCACGGCCGTGGCTTTATCCAAGCGCTCGAGCTGAGCTGGCGAAAGCGTCACCTCCAGGCTGCGGATGTTATCTTCGAGCTGCTCGAGTTTGCGCGCACCGATGATCGGGATCACCGGGACCGGGCGATACCGAAGCCAGGCCAGCGCTACTTGCGCGGATGAAACTCCTAGTTCTTCAGCGACGGCTATGACTTCCCTAACGATCGCGGCAGTCTTCTCTTCCTCATCGGAGTCAAATCGTCCTTTCATCATCGCGGTGTGCAGACGCGCGCCATCCGCTTCGGACTCTTTCACATTCTCGGGCAGGTATTTCCCAGTCAGCTGCCCGCCCCGCAGCGGCGACCAGGCTAGCACCGTCATCTTCTGATCTTTGGCCAGCGGGATTAACTCACGTTCCACCGTGCGCTCGAGCAGGCTGTATTCAATTTGTAAGCCGACATAGCGGGTCCAGCCGCGCAGTTCCGCCAGCGTATTCGACTTGGCGATTTCCCAGGCCGGCGTGTCGGAGATACCCACGTAGAGCACCTTGCCCGCGCGCACGAGATCGTCGAAAGCGCGCATCACTTCTTCGGCCGGCGTGATCCCATCCCAAATGTGCAGCCAGTAAAGATCGATGTAATCGGTCCCGAGGCGCTTCAGGCTCGCTTCCACGGCCTGCACCATGTTCTTGCGCTGATTGCCGCCGGCGTTCGGATCAGTGCCCGGTTTGCCGCTGAATCCCACCACTGCATTGGTATACTTGGTAGCCAGGACAACTTCTTCGCGATGCCCGGCGATGAACTCGCCGACCAGCTTCTCACTCGAGCCATTGGTGTAGATATTCGCCGTGTCGATGAAATTGCCACCGGCTTCGCGGAAGGTGTCGTAAATTTTACGGGCTTCCTCCTTCGCTGCGCCCCAGCCCCAATCTTCGCCGAAGGTCATGGCGCCGAGACAAAGGTCGGAGACGCGCAGACCGCTCCGGCCGAGTAGTTGATAGTTCATGCTAGTCATAGTCATATTAGTCATAGGTCTTCGTTTAGTTTCACGGTGCTAGGGTTGCGTTCCGCTGGCACTCAGCGGTTAATAGCCGGCTTCAGCTCCTCCTCGCACCATTGGCGGAAGGTGGTGGGAGCGCTCGTCTCCGCCGTGCGCTCGGCGATGTCGTCCATGCCTTCGTTCTTGGCGCGCATCATCTCGACGTAGCCCTGCGCGAAGGACTCGCTGGCTCCGCGTTCCAGCAATTGCGCCTTGAACGCATCAACGGAGGTCGGCTCGTAACGGACCTCGCGACCGAGCACGTCGGAGATGAGAGCGGCCATGTCGTTGAATGACAGGTCTTCGGGGCCAAGCACTGGGAGCTCCTCCTGGCCCGACCAGCTTTCGTCCGCGAGCAGCCTCGCCGCCACCGCGCCCATGTCGCGCGTGGCCGTGGTCGGCGCCTTTTTATCGGGGGCCATCGGGCCGAAGCCGAAGAACAGGCCCTTTTCCTTAATCGACGCCACTTGGCGCAGGACGTTGTCCATGAAGGAGGGCATGGCGAGTCCGCGGACAGCGACGCCGCTTGCCATTAGCAGGTCATCCATCTTGATCGAGGCGGTGACTAGACCGGCCTTGTCCTCCCACTCAGTGCCGCGTCCGAGCGCAGTGATGGAGACGACGCGCTTGACCTCGTGGCTGCGCAACGCCTCCGCTGCCGGGCGGGTGAAGTCGAGATAGACCTCCTCCAACGTCTTCTTCGGATCGGGCGGAGCGAGCCAGAAGAGGGCGTCGGCGCCGGCCACGGCACGATCGATCACCGCGGCGTCGCCGTGTGAGCCCTCGATAACTTCGACTCGGTCGCGGACGGTGTCGGGAAGCTTGCTCGCGTCGCGCACGATCAAGCGCAGCGGCAGGTCGTCGGCCAGTAGGTTTTTAACGACGTGGTGGCCGATCTGGCCGGTGGGTGCAGTAATGACAATCATCGATTCTTGGAATGTTGGTGTTTTGTTTCAGGCAGTAAGTAATTCGTCCAAAGTGTTCGACAGTCGGCGGACATGCTGACTCGCGGCCGGCAGGAACCATCCTTAGCTGCTAGCCTTAACCGGCGATCCCGTTCAGCTCCTTCAGCGCGTCTTCCGGTAATTGCAGGCCGGCGCCGGCCACATTCTCTCTCAGGTGCTTCACCGATGAGGTTCCGGGAATGAGCAAAATGTTAGGTGAGCGTTGCAGCAGCCACGCCAGGGCGACCGACATCGGGCTGGCACCTAGACGGTCCGCTACGCTGGAGAGCGTGTCGGATTGCAACGGAGAAAAACCACCGAGCGGAAAAAATGGGACATAGGCAATCCCCTGGCTGGCCAGCGAATCGATCAGCGCGTCATCCTGCCGGTTGGCAATGTTATAGAAGTTCTGCACGCAGACGATCGGCGCGATGGCTTGCGCCTCGGCGACCTGTTCGGCGGTGACGTTGCTGACGCCGAGATGTTTGATCAGGCCCTCCCGCTGCATCGCCGCAAGCCCGGTGAAAGGCTCGGCAAGCGATCCCGGCGCGGGTTTCTGCAACCCGCCGACTCGCAGATTGACGATTTCCATCGCTTCCAGACCCAGGTTCGCCAAATTGTCGTGGATCGCCTGACGGAGTTCATCCGGAGCCAGGGCAGCGGGCCAATTTCCTTTTTCGTCGCGGCGCGCGCCGACCTTGGTCACGATCCTAAACTGCTCCGGATAGGGATGGAGCGCCTCTTTGATCAGTTGATTGGTAATATGCGGGCCATAATAGTCGCTCGTGTCGAGGTGGGTGATGCCGAGCTCGACCACCTCGCGCAGGACGGCGATCGCGCCGTCGCGATCGGCTGGTGGGCCGAAGACATGCGGGCCAGCTAACTGCATGGCGCCGTAACCAACGCGAGTTAGGGTTAGCTCGTCGGCAAGCTTGAAGGCGCCTCCGGGAAGTGTGGTGGACATGATGTGCCTTTTGGAAGGAGCGACTTGCTTACTTCGCGTGAGTTGCCCGGTCGTCGGCTTCCAACCACTCGAAGCGCGTGGCCTTGGCGGGATCGAGACCTAGCTTCTCGCATTCATCGTCGAAAAAACTGCCTTTCTCCGGGTCTCCGTGCATCGTTTCTTTCTCCACGCGGTCGGACCACGCGCTGATCTCCTCGGGAGTTTTCGCCGTGCCGTGAGAGTCGAGATAACTGGCGATCTCTTCATCGGTCGCGCCGGCTTCGAGCGCTTTGCGCACGCCGGCGTATTCGACGCCCTTCCAATCCAGGAGCATGTGATCGAGCGGGCAATTGGTGTGGTAGTCGCCGATCTTTCCTTCGATGTCGGCGCGCGCTTTGTCGGCCATCCGCGAAAGGATCGCATAACCGCCAGTGCGGTGGCGTGGGCTGGTAGGGGCTTGTTTCGTTAGGTCTTTAGCGTTGATGTTCATAGTTATCTTGTTTCTTGGTTGGTGTTGGTGATAGGCGATTAAGTTTTCGCCGGGGTTTTTCTCTTGCGTGATAAAGCTTTGTTGGGGTTCAGCCGTTCGGTCGCGCAGCGACCATCATGTCATTGAACTGGTTGAAGAATTGTTCGTAGTTCTGTCGTCCGCCTTCGGCGGCAGACCGCTGCGGTCGGACGCGCTCAACTGCGATCTCGGTCGTGTCAGGTGCGTCTCGAAGATCCCCATCACCTCGCTGATGAATGCTTCGAGCGGCATGGCATTAGGATCGTTCGCTTGCCGCTCTCCCATTAAGCTGGTCGCGACATAAGGCGGTATGAGTTCTTTGACTTCGATTTCGTGTCCTTGAGTTGGTAGCGCAGCGATTCGGTGTAGGAATGAATTGCAGCCTTGGTCGCGCAGTAGGTCGGGGTCATAGCTAATGGGACAAAGGCCAGTCCGCTGGAGACGTTGACGATTGTCGCCGCGGGCTGCTTCTGCAGTTGGGGCAGAAGCGCTGCCGTCAGCCGAATCGGACCGAGCAGATTCGTGGCGATCGTGGCTTCGGCATCTTCGAGACGCACACCATCGAGCAAACCTTCGTTACGCATCATGCCCGCGTTATTAATGAGCACATTGAGCTTCGGGAACTCCTCGCTGACACGAGTGGCGAACCTTTGAATGCCTTCCGCGTCGGCTACATCGAGCGTGCAAGACTTCATTCCGGGGTTGGCGGCAGTCGTCTCGTCGAGCGCCTGCTCTCCGCGGCCTGAAATAACGACTTGATTGCCTAACGCGTGAAACGCCTCAGCCAGGCCGCCCCCGATGCCGGAGCCGCCGCCAGTGATGAGAATAACGTTATCGGATAGTTTCATAGGTTAAACGCCGTTCTCGTGAGACTTGATTGGTTGAAGGATGCGCTGCCAGCTATCGGCGAAGTTGAAGTCCGACACACTCAGCACGAGCAAGGGGTCGTGCCGCCGAGAACGACGGCCAAATAATCCCGACCACGTGCGTCCCGACATTGGTCGCGCTCTCTTCGCTCGTAGGTCTTTCATCGGTGTCAAGGAACAGCGTTACGCGAACGCGGGTTGAAGCATGGGGAAGTCAGCGCGTTCGGCCGGCTCCGGAAAGAAAGGGTTATGTGTCTCGACCGGCTGAAGGTTGAGCCTTGCAATGTGCGTCTCGACCAGGTCGGGAAAGATCAAATGCGGAAACGGTGAAAGCTTCCACGCTTCGGCTTCTTCCTGGTCAAGCACGAGGTGAATGATCTCGCGCAACGCGGGATAGGCTCGTTCGTACTCCTGCCGCAAGTCGCGCTTCACTTGCGAAAGCGCGGCGCGGATTGCCCGGGTGTAATTCAGGTGTGTCAGTGGGTTCTGCTTCATGTTCCTCTCCGATTCGATTTGACTGGTCATCTAGTAATTTGGTAAAAAAGAGAGAAAGGTTAAGTCGCCTCGACCGCTACGTGCTTCACGCCCAGGATGTCCATTGCGATGTGCTTGAACTCCCGCACTTGCTCCAGATCATTCTGGACGCGGGCCTGCCCGAGCACGCCGTGATAACAGGCAAACAAGGCCTTCGCTTTCGCCTCAGGATCGGGCGCATCGATCAGCCCTTGCGCGTCGGCATCCCGTATCGCCGAGACAAAGTAGTGCATCTTTTGGTCGAGAATCTGGTCGATCGTCCCGCGGATGAGTTGATCCTGGGTGCTGATCTCGCTGCCGATCGCCATCATGGGACAACCGAGGATGGAACCGCACTGCTGCTGTCGCGCGGCCAGGCTATCGTGCATCGCGTCGAAGAAACGCTCGAAGCGCTCGATGGGAGGGACGGTCGGCGAGAATACGGCGTCCATCGCAGCGCGCTTCTTCGCCCAATCGGCTTCGAGCGCCGCTGCGGTGAGCTCCGACTTCGATTTAAAGAAGTGGTAGAAGCTGCCCTTTTTCGCGCCGGCGCGCTCGCAGATCGCATCGACGGATGTGGATCCGTAGCTGTTCTCCCACATCAACTCGATTGCCGCGTCGGTCAGACGCTCTTTCATATTATTCACTCGGGCCACGGCGCATATATCCCATGTCTAGACTGCTTGGTCAACTCTTTTCGTGAATTCTTTGCGGTCCCGACTGACACAGCGAAGTCACGCCCGGATTGCCCGAAGGCACCAGCTTCTCCGTGAGTCCGCGCTGTTCGAAGAGCTCCAGTGTGGCGGCGGTCATGCCGGTGGGGCCGGCTCCGACGATCAATACGGGCTTTGTTCTTTCGTAGTCATGACTTTGGGTAAGAAGACGATTGCTTTCTTAACCTTTAGTTCGTCGTGGCTAGGTGTTCCGAAGCTAAGTTTCGAGCGATCCGGCAAGAAAGTGTCCTCGCAAGTGAACTGCCGCGTCGATCGACGTTGGCCGAAGGGCGAGGAGAGGATGCCCCAATGTTCAAAAAGCAGACATGCGGCTCGTGCGGCGTGAGCGAATCAGGTTTGGTTACTCGATATTCCTTAAACCCCACATTTTAGCGACCGATACCCTATTTATGCCTATATCCTCTGATCCCATTCCGGTCTTTTCGGCCATGTTACGCGACGCCCTCGGGCCATGGTTGGCTCGGGATGCGCAGTCTTTCGCCGAAATGTTCGCGGAAAACGGCGTCATGGAATTTCCTTACGCTCAGCCGGATGGCGTCAAGCGGCTGGATGGTCGCCAGGCGTTGGAAGGTTATCTTCCGAAAGTCGCAGAGATGATCGAGATGGACCGGATGACGGAGCCGACGGTGCATTGCACCCAGCAAGCAAATGTCGTGATCCTGGAGTTTGGCGCAGAGGGCCGCGGCCGGAAAAGCCGCGTCGAGTATAACCAAAGCTACATCTCGGTCATCACGCTGCAAGACGGCCACATTGTGCGCTACCTGGACTACTGGAATCCGTTAATTCTCCGACGCGTGATGGAGGCTGAGCAGGCTGCAGCAGAAGGCAGCAGCGGAGAGGTTAGGCTATCATGAGCCACGCGCAGATCCTCGTTACCGGCGGCACGGGAAAAGTAGGGCGACGCATTGTCGCCCAACTGCTAGAAATCGGGCCCCAGGCAAAAGCGGCCACGCGCAAAGTGAGCCAATCCGGAGAAGTCGCCTTCGACTGGGCAGATTCGGCTGGTTTCGCCGCCGCGCTGGAAGGTGTCCGAGCCGTTTACCTCATTGCGCCGCCCGCGGACGATATGTTAGGAGCGATGCGCCCTTTTCTGGATCAAGCCCTGGCGGCGGGAGTGGAACGTTTCGTCCTGCAAAGCGCTTCCTTAATCGAAGCAGGCGGTCCGATGATGGGAGCCGTGCATGCTCACCTGGCAGCTCACGCGCCGAGATGGTCGGTGCTGCGGCCAACGTGGTTTATGCAGAACTTTTCTGAGCAACAGCATCGGCAGACGATTTGCGACGAGAGCGCGATTTACTCGGCGACAGAGGATGGTCGCGTGGCTTTCATCGACGCTGCCGATATTGCGGCCGTGGCCGTCGAGGCGCTGACGAAACCCGATTTTCCGAACCTTGACTATGTGCTAACAGGTCCCAAGACTCTCTCCTACGACGAAGTAGCGAGCCAGATTTCCGGCGTGATCGGACGGAAAGTGGTTCATCGGCGGGTGACTGAGCAGGAGTTAGCTTCTCGCCACGTGAAAGGAGGCATGCCCGAGCCAGTAGCCAAGTCGCTGGCCGCCATGGACACCGCCATCGCAGGCGGAGCCGAAGATCGCATCACCGATCAGGTGAAGGCCGTGACGAGGAAATCACCAGGAAATTTTCAGAGTTTTGCCTTGGAAAATGCCGGAGCGTGGCTGGCAAAAGATTCGTGAAATAACCCCGCAGATCCCTAGGGTTTTTTTCTAGCAGTTGTTTGCGGGCCGGGGATTTGATATACGATCCTAACAACCGACGCTCCAACACGTCGCAGCCTTACTATTTGAGAAATCCCTTTCGATCCAGAACTCCCGGGCCACGGGATGGAAGGGCAGGTCGATCGGAGTGCCGACCGCTTCGCTGACCATCCTCTCCATGGGCAGGCCCTGCTCCGTGCCAGGTCCACCGCTCCAGGGAATCGAGTCTCTCTTGGCCACGAGCGCCTCGCAGAATTTCCAGATCAGAAGGTCGGGCGCGTCAACACGGGTGTAGATCGGCCAGCCGCTGAAGTCCACCGTCGCGACGTCTGCCAGAAGACGTCGTAGCGCGACCGCTCGATCTTTCCGCGCCTGAATCCCTCGCGCTCCAGAGCGACCAGGTGCTCCTCGTCGATGTCGAGGAACCGCATGCCGGCATCCACGGCGTCCTTCGTCCAGAGCGGCACTCCTTCTTCGAAGATGGCGTCCAGTTCGCCGCGGCACACGCGTTCGATGCGTGAGCGCCCGTTGGGCACCGGCTGGATAGGCATTGGCTGGTCATAGGAAACCGACCCGCCCCAGGCGAGGATGTCGTCATAGCCGAAGCCGTGCACGTTCAGCACCTTCTCGACCAGGCGTTGGGTGCAGGCATCAAGCGAGCCACGCACCGAGACCCGGAGCGGGAAGCGCTTCTCGCGAATGTCATCGAGAGAAATAAGTCCGGAGGCCTTGCTGAGGGCCAAGCCGAGCTGGTCGTGATGCGGCATCACCGCGATGAGCGCCACCTGCATCGGCTCGGTGAACAATCCTATGCCACGATGAGCCATGGAGAGGATCGCGGCCGAATTCAAGATCGAGATGTCGATCTTCCTCTCGAAGACCTGCCGGATCGAATCCGGGCTGTTAGCGCCATAAAGCCGGAACGCGCCGAGCTCGTCGCCCTGACTCTTCAGGTCGATCGTCACCTCGCGATAGGGCCAGTCGAACTCGGTCATCATGTGAGAGGCCGTCTCGAGCATGAGCTTGGCCCGGATGTTTAGTGGATCGATCCGTCCAATTTCCGGCCACACCGAGAGTGTCCCGCCTTCTTTAAGTGGTGTGATGAAATGTGCGTTGGTCATAGCATCTCCCTTGTGCCGCTCGTTAGTGTTCGATAAACAGACGCGGATTGTATCTCGCGCACTTAGCGCCGAATACCGGCGCAAAGCCGTTCCCAATTGACGGATGCTATTTGCTCGCGCTCGGCATCCGTTAAATTCGCCTCCTCCAGAAAGCGACGGGCGCCGCCAGGTGGGGTTGGGATGAACGGAAAGTCAGCCGAGAAGAGGATGCGCTCGACGCCCACGACCTCGATCGCCCAGCGCAGGTAGCGCTGGCTGAAGATGCCGCTGGGTGTGACGAACACGTTGGTGCGGAAATAGTCGGACACTGGACGTTCCAGTTTCGCAATCGATCCTAACAGATCGATCCTATCGAGATAAAATAACAGCATCTCGCCCCAGTGGCCGACGATGACTTGGAGTTCGGGAAGGCGGTCAAACATGCCGCTTAGGATCAGGCGCAGGAGTTGCACGCCGGACTCATAGTGCCAGCCGATGCCACCCGTAGCGAAAGCGGCGTTTAACGCTTCGTCGAATCCACTGTAGTAGGCCTCCCGCACCGTCGGGAGCGGCGACTGCGGGTGGAGGTAAAGCGGCGCCCTCAGGGCGGCCGCCGCTTCGAAGATGGGCCAAAATTCGCGGTCATCGAGATTGCGCTCGCGCGTGCGCCCGAACAGCATCGCGCCGTTGAGCCCGAGTTTTAAAACGGCGCGTTCCAGTTCGCGAGCCGCCTCGACCGGCGCAGGCGTGGCAAGGGTCGCGAAGCCTTGGAAGCGATCGGGACGGCAACGGACGGTCTCAGAGACGAGGTCGTTCGCCGCGCGCGCCAGGGCGACGGCATTTTCCGGATCCGAACTCTGAACGCCCGGCGTGGTGAGGGACAAGGCCTGCACATCCATTCCCATCGCGTCCATGCAGCTGATTCGTTCATCGGCGAGGTCGAGCAGGCGCCGCTGGATATCGCCGGTAGTCGATGGCTTCACCGCAATGTCCTGAAATTCAGGAGTGAGTGCTTGCCATGCTGCGATGATCTCCGGCGTCGCGAAATGCTCTTCGAGTCCGATGATTTTCATGACCTAGGAATACAGTGAAGCGCGAGGTGCAGTCCGCGTTACGTCCCGAGTAACTCCGGCACAAAGATGTCCTCGCAAGCGAACCGCCGCTTGGAGAGACCTTGTTCGAAGAAGTAGCGCAAGTAAGTGTCCAGGGTCTTGCGGTTCGCCTCCACTCCATAGGGCCACCAATCATCCGGGAACAGGCGCCTGTTTTCGTCGAAGAGTGGGGTGAACCACGGGATCATCAGCTCTCCGTGTTGCTCCATCCGGCCTTTTCGATACTGGTCCATCGCGACCTCTTTTGAAGCGCTGAAACCTTGGTAGATCGCGCGCGCGAGATCGGGATGCTTTGCTAGAAGATCTCTCCGAATGACCACCGTATGCATGATCGGAAAGATGCCTGTGCGTTGGTAGTAATCGCGTTCGACTAGCTCATAGTCGGGAAACAGTCGCGCGACCTTCGGTGAGTTCTTCAGCACACACTGCGGTACTACCGCCGAGATGAATGCGTCGATCTCTCCCGCTTCGAGCATTGGACCCAATGCTTTGCCTTTCGCCACCGGTGTTACATCCACGTTCGCAGGATGTGGTTGCGAGATGAAATCGTAGGGCGGCATATACCAATCGGAGGCACCAATAATCCAGCGGCACTGGTCCGGCGTGACGCCGAAGTCGTCCGAGAGAACGCCCTTTGGCCACACCCCTGCATCGTGTCCGTAAACCCCGAATTCGCCGATGGTCTTGCCTGCTAGGTCCTCCGGCTTTTCGATTCCGCTGGACGTGTTGATGAAGATCGCTGAATGGCGAAACTGGCGATTAGGAAATACCGGAATCGCGATAAACGGCGGATCGCCCAGTTCGAGGGTGCGCAGGTAGAAGGTAAGCCCAAGTTCCGACGCGTCGAAGGCGCGGTGCCGTATCATGCGCTCGAAAATTTCCGCGACGATGCCGGCGCTTTCGAAGCTGGCATCCGCGCCGTCAATCTTGACGGTGCCGTCGAATAACGCGCGCGCGTGATCATATCTAGAGCAGCCGATTTTGAGTTTTAAATTCATATTTGGAGGTTGTTTGCGTGGTAGAAGCACCGCGTCGGGTTTAGGCTAGAAAATCAATGAGCTGAGCGAGCAGGTAGTCCGGTTTTTCCTCGGCTACCCAATGGCCGCATTCCGGGATGCTCCCGCCGCGCACATCGTTAGCTACGGCTTGCAACATCGGCACCATAAACTGCCCCATCATCGTCTCGCCACCCAGCGCGAGCACGGGCATCGCTAGCTTTTCGCGCTGGCCAGCCAGGTTCAGCTCGATGTCGGCCGGAAAGGCCCGGAACCACTCAAAGCTGGCGCTCATCGCTCCCGGCGCGGAGTAAGCCCGCACATATTCCTGGATTTCATCTTCGGTAATGGCGTGCGGGTTAAATGCGATATTTGTATAGAACCAGGTCAAATAATCGCGCTCCCGGCCTGCGGTGAGTTTTTCGGGTAATTCCGGCGTTTGCGCCAGGCCGAAGACCCAGGATTTGGGATTTGCCTGGAACTGACTCCACATCGGCTCGATGCCGACGAGCAGACCGTCGAGAATCACCAGTCGCCGCACCTCGTCCGGATGGGCCGCCGCATAGCCGTAGGCGACCAGCAGGCCAACGTCATGGCCCAGGATGCTAATGTTGCTGACACCTAACTGCCTGGTTAATTGGTAGATGTCTTCGGCCATAGTGCGAGCGTCGTAGCCCGCCGCAGGAGCTGGCTTTGAGGAGCCTCCGATGCCGCGCAGATCCACCGCGATGACGGTGTTGGATTTCGCTAGCTCCGGCATGAGGCGGTGCCAGCAATACCAGGTTTGGGGCCAGCCATGCACGAGGATCAGTGGCTCGCCGCTCCCTCCCATGACGTAGTGAATGGTGACGCCGTTGACCTCCGCCGTGGATGAAGTGAAGCCCGGCGGTAGTAGGTTGGAAGTTACGGACTCGGAAGTGTGTTCAAGTGAGGTGTTCATTCGTTTTCTCGCTGATTTCAGATGACTAGCGGAAGATGGCGCTGGGTTGGTCCACATCGAAAGCACTCGGCCGATGTTCGACATATTCGACTAGCAGGCCGTCCGGATGCCGGAGGCGAATGCCCGCGCCCGGAGGAACAGTCCAGCGTGGCTGAACGATAGTGGCGCCTTTTGCGACTAATCCTGCCGCGGTCTCGTCGAGATGCGCGACTAACACCGTCGTGTGGGTTTCCGTCGCCTGGCCGTGTTTATTCGCGTCCAGCTTCTTTGGGTCCAGAGCAAGAATAAGGAACGGTCCTACCGCGACGACATGTAATCCCGCGTCGGGGATGTCCATGTCCTGGTCCAGGAAGACGGCGGCCAGGCCCTCATAGAACTTTACCGTCCCGGCCAACGCAGCCGGCTCACAGAAAACCCGACTAAAGACACGCGGAGCTTTGAGGCCGGAAGAGTCCGGTTCACGCCGATACAAGCGCGTCGCGGAACTCGGCGACTGCTCGGATGCCCAAGCGGCTCCGGTGACGGCGAGCGAAGCGGCGGCAAGACTTGCTTTAACAACGAATTCGCGACGAGGGATTGAAGATTGTGATTTCATGGAAAGGTGCTTCTGGTTGATTTAGCGACTCTTGGAAGCAGCGTTGACTTGTTTCCAGATTTCCGGCTTCCACTCGACCCATTCGATGACCACGCCATCGGGACTGCGCGAGAAAATGTTCCAACCGGTAGGCCCTTCCGTGATCGCCCGGGTGATCTCTGCGCCGACTTTCTCTAACTCTGCCTTGGTTGCTTTGATGTCGTCTACGATGATCGGACCAACTGCGCCGAGAAACGGTTTAATGGAATCGGTCGGACCAGCGAGAAAACAAAAGCCTCCGAGCGTGGCGACCTCCATGTCTAGGAACTGGACGCGCATCTCTGGCTCGCGGCCGACGAACGGTTTGAGAACTGCGAGAGAGGCATCAAGATCTTGAGTGAAGATACGAGAATAGGTTCTTAAGATCATATTAAATGGACGATTGAGAGCATGACATTGGCAGGAGCGAAGAAAGACGGCGATCCTTCTAGCGTAAATTGGCTCGAAAGATTTCGAAATTCTGCACCGGCTGCTTGTGGGCCATCTCATCGAAATGAGAGTTCAACCCGTACACGGCCGCGTCTCGCAAAGTGACTCCCGTGGTGGTAGCTCCATTAACTGTCGAGGCGCGTCCGATGACCCGGGCTGAGCGCCAGTTGTCTTCGCTCGCCAGTTCAATAACTCCAGGAATGGACGGAACTCCAGCGACCAGATTCCCGTTTGGCCGAAGAGTAAGATTATCGGCTTTGACCAACTCAGAAATACGCACTCTCACTGCCTTTCCCGGCTTGCCGACCGGAACCCGATAGATCGCCTTCTGGCTTCCCACGACAAAGAGCAAGAAGCCAGATGGATGATAGGCGATACCGTTTAGGTTGACTCCTTTGCCGGAGAGGATCGGATCTTCCAAGAACACCGAAACTTTGCCGGCCGGCGTGACTCGATAGATGAGAGGCGCAAAGCTATCCGTCACATAGGCATTGCCCTGCGGATCGACCGTAACAGCGTTCGCGAGGTGTCGCTCCTGCGGGCTAAGTTTCGCCAGATCGACCAGTCGCCTTCTCTTGCCGGTCGTCAGATCGTAGATGGCTAGCTTGGCCTCGCCTTTTACTTTTGCGCCATTCACCGCTGAAAAGTCGGCTGCGGCAACGAGCAATCGGTTGCGAACCCGGTCAATATGAATGCCGATTGAACTCTTAATACCTTTTCCGTCGATGAAGGGCTCAAGGGTGCCGTCATCTCGGACAATGCTGACCGAGCCATGAGTTACGGAGCTGACCAAAAAGCGCTGGCGCGCACTGTCCCATTTCACATCTTCGGGATATAAACCGGGCTCATGAATGGTTATGTTGTCCGGCAGCGGATCGGTTAAGGCGCTTTTTGAACGTTGTGCTTCGCTTGAAGAAAGCATTGCCAGCAAAACGAGAGCCCAGGTGAAGCGACCAATACCTCTCACTCGGTAACTCCTCTTGTATCTGTGGCCATCCTTACCAAAGCCGCCAGCTCCCGATTGAAGCGTTTCGGCGATTCATAAAACGGGCTATGACCGTCCTTGGGATAGGTCGAAAGTTTCGCGCGAGGGTTCAGGGTCAGCACCCGATTCGCCATCTTGGGGAAAAGGTGCCGATCCTTCGCCCCGAAAGTCACCAGGATCGGCCCATCGAAGTCCGTGATCACTCGATCGAAGCCCTTGTCGGATATTTTAAGCCCTCGGTGCAACACTCCCGGCACCATACCGTTGTAGGCGGTCATTTGATCCATTTCTGCCTGCGGCGGCTGCGTCGCAAAACACGCGCGGAGGAAGGCGGGGATGGCCTTCGATCGGACCGCGAGGTCCTCGGACCCTAGCCCGGCGGCAAAGTCCTTCGTCACCGGGCGCAGGAGATCGGGGCGATAAAGTGTCACCGCGTCCACAAAATTGATCGCGGCGACGTGTTTGCTACCGTGTTTTTTTAGATAACTAAGCATCACCGGTCCGCCCAGCGACCAACCTACCAGCACCGGTCGACGCAGCCTCGCAGCGGCGATGACGGCAGCGACATCGTCTCCCCATTTCTCTCCGTCGGAGTAGGCGGCTTTGTCGGTTGGTTTATCGCTTTCGCCGTGTCCGCGCAGATCGAAGCTAACGATGCGGAAACCGGCCAGCGCAGGGTCATTCAATTGCTTTTTCCAGCAGAGATAACATTGTCCCAACCCGTGGATAAGCAGGATCTCCGGCGCAGCGGGGTCGCCTTGGGCGTGGGCCGAGAGAGTCAGCCCATCGGGAGTGCGAACTTGGAAACTGCGAGACTGCGGGACGTCGACGATCGGCGGAGCGGCGAGACTTTGAGCGCGACAAGGAAGGGGCGTCGTCGCTGCAACCGCAATCGTTAAAACGACGCCGAGGAACCAACGACGGCTTAGTTGAGGAACTCCATCTCTGTTGTTGGATTGGTTTTTCATGGTGCTCGACTATGTGTTGACCGCTACTTCGAGGCGCCGAAAGCGGTGTAGGTCGCCTCGAACGCAAGAAAGACCAAAACTTTGGGGACCTCCTCAAGACGCCCGAAGAGCTTTATCGGGCTGCCGCAACTGCGAATTTTCATCGAATTTGAGCCATCTTCGAGTCCTTCATCTAATAAGACTTCGGTGACGGACCCTTGGATGAGGGCTGCGATTTTGGTTGCGTTTAGATGCTGCTTTGATCATCAAAAGTCACCCTATGAATCTGCGCCATTTTCGGGCCTTCATTGTCATCGCCGAAGATCGTTCCTTCCGGCGCGCGGCCCAGCGTCTGCACATCAGCCCGGCGCCCCTCAGCCGCCAGATCCGGGCTTTGGAAGAGGAACTCGGCTTGCGACTCCTGGAGCGCGAGCGCAACAATCGGATTTCTTTGACTGACGCCGGTCACTCTTTTTTGACCGATGCCCGGCGGACTGTGGCCGCCGCCGATGCGGCGCTCCGGAACGCCCAAGAAGCGGTCCGCGGCTCAAGCGGCGAGTTGCACGTCGCGAACATTCCGGCGTTGTCCACCGCGGTGCTGCCGCAACTGCTCAATGAATTTCACAAGAACTTTCCGAAACTAAAAGTCTTCCTTATCGAGATGGAACCCGCCGAGCAACTCGCCGCAGTGCTCGCGAAGCGCATTCATCTCGCTATCTTCCCAGACTTGGGCGCTCCGCTGGACGAAGGTCTGATGTCGCGCCTGCTTTTTTCCTGCCCGATGGTAGCTGTCCTTCCGACGGAACATGAACTTGCCAGGACGACTGGGGAAATCAGCATTGCAGAACTCGCTGGCGAAACCATCCTGCTGCCTTCGCTCGACGCCTACGGTTATCGCGCGCGTTTCCAGCAGCTTTGCTCAGTCGCGGATTTTACTCCGCGAGTGACTCATCCAGTCGATGGGATGGAGAATCTTCTGGGCATGATTGGCGCCGGCTATGGCGTGGCCATTCTGCCCGAGGTGCTGGTCAACTCGTTGCTTCCCAGTTGTCGAACACGGCGGCTACAAACGCCGGTGCCCCCACTTTGCTTGAGGTTGATCTGGCTGAGGAACTCTTCGTCACTCATTTTGCAAAACTTTCTGACTGTGGCTAAGCGCTACCATCCTCCGCTGCCGGCGCGGTGAACCTTCCCGCTCGCGGCTAAGACCCTCGGCTAGAAGTGCCGGTGATGCGGCAAACGGGCGCGATCTGCCCCGGCGCGCGCCTCACTTCTGCCGTGCCGCCGGCTCGTCTTTCAGAGTCGTCACGGATATGCGCGTCCCCGCCCCAACGTCCGGCGCCGGTCGACCGCACGCACCTGTTCCAGATCGTACTAGACGCGCGCGCGCCTGACCGAGCACACCGCGATAGCAGGCGAACCACGCCTTCGCTTTCGCCTCAGGCGAAGTGATCATCCTCTGCGCAGGCGCATCTCGGATAGCGGAGACGAAATAGTTCATCTTTTCGTCGAGAATCCTGTCAATCGTTCCGCGGACAATTTGGTTCCTGCGTAGCCTTCGCTCCCGATCGCTATCATGGACAATCGAGGATCGAACCGCATTGCCGCGGTCGCGCGGCAAGGCTGTGCGTCCCATCAAAAAAAAGCGCTCGAACCGCTCGATCGGCGGCACGGCCGGCAAAAAGACGGCGTTCATTTCCGCCTTTTTCTTCGCCCAATCTGCTTAGAGTGCCGCCGCCGTGAGCGCTGATTTCGACTTGAAGAAGTAGCCCCGAAAATGGCTCCGAAATAAGAGCCGACAAGAGCGTGCGATGTCCGACGAGCAAAGCCATCGTGTATGCTCAAGCGCAACGGAAAAGTCGCAAACAGCGACGACCAACTCAATCTCTTTGATTTTGCCAGAAGTAGTGAGCGAAAAATTTTATCTGACGCAATACGGACGAATGGCCGAACACCATGGGCGCGAATTCCGGTCGAGAATGGTGCGGGAAATGGAAGCGCAAGGCGCGTTAACCGAAGCACTCTTCGAGGCGCAAGAGACTCAAGAGGCTGCTCACGCCGGATGAAGACCAAGCGGCGTGCGCGCTCCCACCACCCGCCCGCTCTCTACCAAGAGCACTGCGACTCTTCCGCCATTTTGTCCGGCGACCTGCTTGCCGTTATGCTGCTGGCAGACGAAGCCTCGCGCAGCCGCCGACGGGCATCGCCTGGCCACACTAGCTGTTAGCGATGGTGATGGCCTTGTGCAGGTGTTCGCCGCTGGAGAGCTGGGCGATCATGAACGCGGCGAGGTCGATGCGCGTGATCTTGTGCGCTTTCTCGCCCGTTGCGGGGTCGAAAACTTGCACCTGCCCGGTGGCGGGGCCGTCGGTCAGAATGGCCGGGCGTAGGATAACCCAATCCAGGCCGCTCGACTCGACGGCCGACTCCATCGCTCCCTTGTCCTTGTCCGCACCGCGCAAAAAGGTCGCCAACAGCAAGCGCTCGTAGATGGGCGCGTTTTCCTTGCTCTCTCCCACGCCCAGCATGGAGGTGACCACGAGACGCCGCACGCCGTGCTGCTTCATGGCGCTGATGATCGCGCTCGCGATGCTCGATTCGAGCGTGGTCGCCTTGTAGGGGGTTTTGCCCCCGACGGTGTCGAGCACCGCGTCCTGGCCCCGGACGGCTGCCTCCATCGCGGCGGCGTCCGTGGCGTCGCCCGCGACGACGCGGACGCCCGCGACATCGTAATCTTCCGCGTTGTGAACGAAGGCGGTGACTTCATGGCCGGCGGCCAGAGCTTGTTCGACGACTGCCCGACCGGTCTTGCCGGCGGCTCCTATGACTAGGATTTTCATGTATTTAGTATGCCTTTCTTAATTTGCCTGAGTTTCTTCCGTGAAAATTTGGCTCGCTGGCTGCGCTGAAGCGATCTTAGCTACGCTGCCGAACAGGTCGGCTGGCCAGCGCGGCCTTAGAACTTCTGGGTGTAAGCGGGATCCGGCTCGAGCGGGAATATCTGGAAATCGACGTAGTCGATTTTCACATTGGGAAAACCCTCGACCATCTGCCGCAACTGCTCCGGCGACTCCGCCTCGAAGAGGCAGGCCGCGCCGTGCGGCTTCATGTCCAGCTCCCAGGACTGACGGAGCTTCCCTTCCGCATACAGGGTCTGGCCAAACCGCAACTCTTCCATGTGTCGCTCTTTGAAGTCGGGCGGCATCCCTTCGGTTTCGAATCTTTTTTTGGTCGTGAAGATGACTAGGTATTGCATGTGATTCGGGGTTGTCCGGTGATTGAGAAATTGATCACATGAACCAAATCGTGCGGATTACCGATGGGAGATATTACTTTGTGCGTTGCCTTTTGATGCCGTGAAGTTATCAATGCCGACACACTCATGGAGCTGCGTCACTTGCGCTATTTCGTGGCCGTGGCCGAGGAACTCTCCTTCCGGCGGGCAGCCTTGCGCCTGCACCTGAGCCAGCCCGCGCTGACCCGGCAGATTCAAGCGTTGGAAGAGGAACTGCGCGTGCAACTGCTGGAGCGGAATCGCCGCCGGCAGGTGTTGCTCACTGCGGCTGGCCGGAGCTTCCTCTTGGATGCGAAAGATATTTTGGATCGAGTTCCCGCAGCTGGCCGAAGGGCGCATGCGGCCCAGCGAGGAAAACGAGAGCGACTCAAGCTGGCCGCGGTAGGAGCGCTCTCGGTCAAAGTCCTGCCCGATTGCCTGCGGGCTTTTCACGCGGCCTATCCGCGGGTCGAAGTTTCCCTCATTGAAATGGATCGATCCGGGCAAATGGCCGCGTTGCGCAAAGGCCGGGTGGATCTGGCACTTTTTCCCGGTTTCGATGCGCCATTAGAGCCGGGCCTGGAATCGAGAACGCTGCTGACTTGCCCGATCGTGGCTGTGCTCCCCCTTGGACACCGTTTGGCCAAAAACAAGAAAAGCAGCAGTCGCAGCCTAAAAATCCAGGACTTGTCGGAGGACACGCTCATCACCCCCTCCGCGGAACTATCGCACGGCTTCGTGCAGTCATTCGATGAGGTCTGCCGGGTGACAAACTTCCGGCCGGCGTCAATCCACCAGGTCGATGGGCCGGAGAACGTGCTTGGAATGGTCGCAGGCGGCTACGGGATCGCCATCCTGCCGGAGATGCTGATCACCCGTGCGCTGCCGAAGTGCGTGATCCGCCCGCTGCGTCCGCCGGTGCCGCCGTTTCACCTCAAGCTGCTTTGGCAACGCGAGAATCCATCGGTGGTCTTACAAAACTTTGTGGAGGTCGTCACCCGATTGCTTCCTTGCGTGAGTCGCCCAGTTCGAGATGCGCGAAATGTCCCGGGTAAGCACCGTTGAACTTAAGGTGATTACGTATCGAGGAGTGCTGGCACGAAGATGTCCTCGCAGGTCAGGCGTCGCTTCGTCAGACCCTGCTCGAAATGATAACGCAGGATGGCGTCAACCGCTTTGCGGTTGGCCTTCATGCCATAAGGCCACCAGTCCTCGCCGAGCAAGGTGCGGTCCTCGTCCACAAGCTTGGTGAACCAGGGCATCATGGTGGCCATGTTGTTGAAAGTCATGGCCTTCGTGTATTGCTCCATCGCCGCGTCCTTGGCATCGCAGAATCCCTGGTAAACAGCTTTCACCACTTCCGGGCGCTCGGCGGCAAACGTCTTGGGAACAACCACCGTGTGCATGATCGGGAAGATACCCGTTCGCTCATAATAGGTGCGCTCGACTTCCTCGTAATCCTCGAACAACCGCCCCACCTTGGGCGATTTTTCCAGCACGCACCTGGGCACATCGGCAGAAATCAACGCATCGATCTCTCCGGCCGCGAGAATTTTACCCAAGTCTGTGCCTTCCGCCGCCCACTTAACCTCGACGTTGCTTGGGTGCGGCTGTGGGATGAAGTCCACGGGCTTCATCGGGAAGTCGATCCCGCCGACAATCCAGCGGCATTGGTCAGGAGTAACACCGTATTCATCCGAGAGCATCCCCTTTGGCATCACGCCGGCGTCGTGGCCATACACTGCCAGTTCACCGATCGTCTTCCCGGCGAGATCTTCCGGACGCTTAATGCCGCTCGCTTTGTTAATATAGATGGCTGAGTGCCGGAAACAGCGATTCGGGAAAACGGGAATCGCAACGAAAGGCGGATCATGAGAGTCCATTGTTCGTAGAAAATAAGTCATGCCGAGTTCCGACACGTCAAACTCACGTCCCCGGATCATGCGTTCGAAGATTTCCGTGACGATGCGGGCGCTGTAGAAGCTAGCCTCGACGCCGTCGATTTTCACGCTCCCATCGGATAGCGCACGCGTACGATCGTAGTTCCAGAAGGCTATTTTTAGTTCAGGTTTGCTCGTCAGTGGCGTTGTCATTCCGCACGCTAAACCTGATGTGCTGGGGCGATATTACTTTGTGCGTCGCGCTTTGATTCGGCACAGCTATCAAAGACAAACCCCCCTTTCATCACGGAATTCCGTCATCTGCGCTACTTTGCGGCCGTAGCCGAAGAACACTCCTTCCGGCGCGCCGCAGAACGTCTGAGCCAGCCGTCAGGCGATCTTCTAGTTTCTCGGCATGGCTGAGCGGCTTACTGCGGTTTGTTTTTTGGAAGCACCCGCTCTCTTGGACTTAGTAATTAAAAGATTAAGGTACCTTTAGCCCTACCGAGTTTGCCTTGTTAGCGTAGGCGATCCAATTCATCCTCAGATCCTCGTCAGGCCATGAATTGCCGCTCCTTCTGCAGGACGCGATCCCAGCCACTGGCGAAGTTAAAATGCGTGATGCTGAGCGAGAGATAGGGATCGCGCGCGCGCAGGACGCCGGATCAGCTTGTGCCAAAGTTTGAGCAGGATATTTCGAGATTGCGTCTTCATGAGTGTGGGACTGCGAGTGCCCTGTTGCGGCGAGACGGAAATAGGGTCGAAACCGATCCGAGGAAATGTGTTGCTGTTGCCAGAGCGACGCGTCTGGAGTGCGACAGCCACCCGGATCGCGCGTCGGCCCCTTCCTGCACGACCCGCACGACTTGCCGGGCGCAGGGTCTGGTTTCAGGGCGGGCCGGTGGAGCGCGACCAGGCCTTTGTCCAATGCCTTGGCAGGGTGCGCCGGTGTTTCATAAACGTTATTTCCTATCGTATGAGACCACGCAACCGTCCCCTTTCGCCCCCGCGTCCAGGAATCGGGTTGCGAGCGGCTCTCCCCGGTCGATCATCTTCCATGAACACGAACCCAACGGAATACGCCCACCCCGAGGCGCTGGTCGAGACGGATTGGCTGGAGCAGCATCTCAACGACAAAGATCTCCGCATCGTCGAATCGAACGAAGACATCCTCCTTTACGACACCGGGCACATCCCGGGAGCGGTCCACATCGATTGGCGAGCCGATCTGCAGGATCAGGTGGTGCGCGATTACATCGACCCGGAAAAATTCGCCGAGCTCTGCCGCCGGAACGGTATCGGGCCGGCGACCACCTGCATTTTCTACGGCGACAAAGCCAATTGGTGGGCCTGCTACGCGCTCTGGGCTTTCCGCCTTTTCGGCCACAAAAACGTCAAGGTTCTCAATGGCGGCCGCGAGAAATGGAAAGCCGAAGGCCGCCCCCTGACCCGGGAGGTCCCGAAATATCCGCCGGCTGATTATCCCGTCCCTAACGAACGCAAGGATAAGGAAATTCGCGCCTTTGCCGAGGAAGCGCTCGCCCAAAGCAAGGCCCAGAAGCCGCTCATCGACGTCCGTTCGCCCGGTGAATTCAAAGGCGAGATCACCCACATGGCGGAATACCCGCAGGAAGGGGTGCTCCGCGGGGGCCACATCCCGGGCGCGAAAAGCGTGCCCTGGAAAACCGCGACGAAAGAAGACAACACCTTCAAGGGAGCGGCCGAGCTGGCGAAGATTTATTTCGAAGACGCGGGGGTAAAACCGGAGGTCGACACCGTGGTCTACTGCCGCATCGGGGAACGCTCGAGCCACACCTGGTTCGTCCTCACCTATCTGCTCGGGCTCGACAACGTGCGCAACTACGACGGCTCCTGGACCGAGTGGGGAAATAAAGTGGGAGCGCCGATCGAAAAGAGCGCGTAATTCCCCACTCGTGCTCCTGCTCGTAATCGTGCTCGTAATCGATCCCCGCTGTAAGGTTGATTGACTCGATTACGAGCACGATCATGAGCACGAGCACGAGTATGAGTTCGTATCCGCCAAAGCTGCAAAACATTATCGAGCTGTTCGAGACCCTGCCCGAGATCGAACGCCGCGAGACGCTGGTCAACTACGCCGAGAGCGCGCCCAAACAGGAACCTCGGCCGAACGAGAAGTTCGACCTCGAAGACGTGCGCAAGGACGAAGAGTGCGCCGACAAGGTGGGCGTCTATCTCCAGGTCGACGACGAAGGCCGCGCCCATCTGCGCATGACCCTCGGGCCGGAAGTGCAAACTCTCACTCGCGCCATGACCTCGATTCTCTGCAAAGGACTGGACGGCGCGACGCCCCAGGAGATCCTCGATCTCCCGAGCGATTTCGTGACCCGGATCGTCGGCGCGGAACTCGTTAGGGTGCGCAGCCAAACGACCTACTACGTGCTCACCCGGATCAAAGGGGTCTGCAAAGTTTACCTCGACCGGCGGCGGGCGGCGTAGGAGCGCAGGCAGCTTGCCTGCGCTCCGCGACTAGGGAGTCAGGTTATAGACCTCCACCAGACCTACCCCGGTGGTGCTCCTCACCCCGCGCACGACCGCGGTGTAGTTGCCCGCGGCCAGCGTGGCGATAAGGGCGGACTCCTTGTCGTTGGTCGGCGGGAGGCCCGTCGCTTCGATCGCCGCTTTCTGGGTATCTTTCCAGTTGTTGTTACTCTTGAGGATGTTGCCGTTGGCGTCGTGCAATTCCAGGGTTGGGTCCTGGAGTGCGTTGGCCACTCCGGCTTGGGTCAGGCTGGGGCCGATCGCCCGCACCAGCACCGAGGAATCGGTCGCGACGGTCCCACCGCCGAGGATGAAGCCGCCGATGAGCACGTTCTCGCCCGTATCGACGAAGCCGCGCGTGCTGATGTTGGCCAATTGCGACGCGGCTTCCTGCGCGAGGTCGTAGCCTTCCACCAGACCGACGCCGGTGCTGCCATTTTTCCCGCGCACGACCGCGGTGTAGTTACCCGGCGCGAGGGTGGCGACGATGGCGGATTCCTTGTCGTTCGTCGGCGGTATGCCGGTCGCCTCGATCGCCGCCTGCTGAGTCGATTTCCAGTTGTCGTTGGTCACGACCAAGCCATCGGGTTTGTGCAATTCCAGCACCGGGTTGGCCAACGCGCCGGTTACACCCACACTGCCTAACGATGGCCCAAGGGCGCGGATGATAACCTGTTTCGGCACCGTCCCGGTGATGATAAACCCTCCGATGAGCACGTTGTCGCCGGTGAGAACCTTCAGCCGGGTGGAAATGTTTAAGAGCTGCGCCGGTTTCGCGGGCGGAGTCCCGGCGCGGATGGTGTCGTTAGCGAAGTCCGCCACATAGATATTCCCCGCACCGTCCACCGCCACGCCGCTGGGGGCGTTAAACCGCGCGGCCATGCCGGTGCCGTCAGCACTGCCAGGGGTTCCAGCCAAACCGGCCAATGTCGTCACGACCCCAGCGGGAGTGATTTTGCGGATGGTGTAGTTGAAAGTATCCCCCACATAGACATTCTTCGCGCTGTCCACCGCCACGCCGTAGGCGCCGTTAAAGCGGGCGGCGCGGCCGGTGCCATCGTCGCTGCCAGCGACGCCAGCCAAGCCGGCCAGGGTGGTCACGACCCCAGCGGGAGTGATTTTGCGGATGGTGTCGTTGATGCTGTCTGCCACATAGACTTTCCCCGCGCCGTCCACCGCCACGCTTTCTGGTTGATGAAACCGCGCGGCGCTACCGGTGCCGTCGGCACTGCCAGAGGTGCCAGCCAAACCAGCCAGGGTTGTCACCACGCCAGTGGAAGTGATTTTGCGGATGGTGTTGTTGCCAGTATCCCCCACATAGACATTCCCTGCGCCATCCACCGCCACGCCGAAAGGAAATCTAAACCGCGCGCCGCCGGCACCTGTGCCATCGTCGCTGCCAGCGACGCCAGCCAGACCGGCCAGTGTCGTCACGACCCCAGCGGAAGTGATCTTGCGGATGGTGTGATTGAGAGTATCCGCCACATAAACATTTCCCGCGCTGTCGACCGCCACGTTTTGGGGTTGAAAAAACCGCGCGGCGCTGCCGGTGCCATCGGCACTGCCAGATGCGCCAGCCAAACCGGCCAGTGTCGTCACGACCCCAGTAGGGGTGATTTTGCGGATGGTATGGTTGAAAATGTCCGACACATAAACATTCCCCGCGCTGTCGACCGCCACGCCGTCGGGATTAGAAAATCGCGCCGCGCTGCCGGTGCCATCGGCGCTGCCGTTAACGCCCGCCAAACCGGCCAGGGTGGTGAAGGAATACGGTTCGTAGGTGGTGGCTCCGCTGCTACTCCGCGGGGCCATGACGCCAAGACTGGCGGTGAGGAGGAAAAGCAAAGCAGTTAATCCACGACAGTGCCAACCGCGCGATGCGAAAGTTATACCAGGCGGCCGAGACGCGGCCAGCACCGTGCGGCGCAAATTAAAGAGGGCGGATGAGGAATGGTTATTCATATGATCTTAGGTTCGTTAGGCGGAGATGGAGTTCGTTAGTTAAAGTCTATTAAGTTAATGCTGGTCCGGGCGCTCCGGGGAGCGGGCTGGCCGCGGATGTTGACCCAGCGCATGGCGTAGTAGGCGGTCTTACCCACATCGGCGGCGTCGAGATCGGCGCGATAGGGCGGTTTCGTATCGGTGGCCAGAAGGGCCATCGCTTCGGGATCGGTCGGGGCCGGCACGCCCGCGGCGAGGACGGCGTGGCGGATTTCGCAAAAGGCCGAGCCGGCCGGGCGCGCCTTTGAACCCGGAGTCGCGGTATCGACGAACCAGAGGCGCTGGAGCAGATGGTCGTTATCGACCCGCCGGGCGGCACGACTGGGGTAAATTGCCTCATCTTTATGCCTTTATCCCGGCATCTGCGTTCCGCCGCACAGCCGCCGCCCGCGCGGGCATGCGAGCAGCAGAGCGGCGCCGCCCAGGAGGAGCAGCCAGGTGGAAGGCTCGGGAACTGGCGCGACCAGCACCTCGCCTAAGCCGGAAAATTCGGGCCGCTGATTCGGAGCGCCGCTCGCCGCGCTGCCATAGAGACCGGGGGCTTGCGCCACGCCATCGATGACCAAGGAAGCGATGGTGTCCGGGTTGCCGTTGAAATTCAGGTTGATCGTGGAACCGCTCACGGCGCTCAGGCTGGCGCTATTCGCGATGTAGTTATTCGTCACTCCGTTCTGCAAGGTCAGAGTCACGCTCGCGGCAGTCAGGCTGACGTTACCCGTCCCAAGTGCGCCATCGGCGCCCGCGAGCAAGATGCCGGCGTTGATCAAGGTTCCGCCGGTGTAGGTGTTCGAGTTAGTTAGAGATAGGGTTCCGGTGCCGATCTTGGTGAGCGAGCCGCCGGTGCCCCCGCCCGAGCCGCCATCCTGCACTGTCCCGGAGAAGGTCGTGCTCAGGTTGTTGCTCCCGATGGTGAGATTGCGCGCGCCCAGAAAGGCAAGGCCGTTTCCTTCGAGCGAGCCGATCGTAAGGCCCGGAGCGTGCTGAAAGCTAATATCCAGGCTGCCGTTGCCGAACACCTCCACTCGCGCCGTGCCGCCAGTGGAATCATTGGAAAACTGGATCCCACCACCCCCGCTCCCGGCCGTTCCCGGGTTGGCAATCAGAGTCGCGTTGCCCGCGGATGAGGCGCCGAAAAATATCGTCCCTCCGCCCCCTGCGCCGGCGACCGTGCCGCCGTTGTTGGTAATGGTCGCCGCAGCTGCAGTCGAGTTGAGGTTGAAATCGATGCTCCCGCCTCTCGCGCCACTGACGAGACCGCCGTTGTTGGTAAAGTTTCCTGTGCCCGCGCTCGACGAGGAGAAAAAAGATATACCCCCGCCACTGGCCGTGAGCGTGCTGTCCGCGGAACCGTTAGTCACAAACGTCCCACCGCCCGCAGTCGAGGTGTTGGAGAATGTTATCCGGCCGCCTTGTACCCCTCCCCCGCTGGTGGCGGCATTGGTCGTAAAGTGGCCCTGGCCCGCGGTCGCGCTGTTGAGGAATGATATGAGGCCTCCCAAGCCATTGGCCACGGCATTTCCATTGGTCGTGAAGGTGCCACTCGCGGCCGTCGAGGAGTCGCGGAACGTGGTCTTCCCTCCGGTAGCGTTGCCGATCGCGGCGCCATTATTGGTAAAAAAGCCACTGCCAGCGCTCGAGCTATTGAAAAATACCGTTTGACCGCCGGCCCCGGCGTTCACGGTCCCGCCGTTATTGGTGAACGTGGTCATCGCTCCAGCCGTCGCGCTGTTTCTAAAATTAATGACCCCGGCAGTGCCGGACGCATTCACGTCCGCCACGAAGTTTTGCATGATTCCGGAGTTGTTCGTGATCCCCACACCGCTCAAGGTCAGGGTAAATGCCGGGTTGGCCTTAATCGTATATGCGCTCGCGTTCGGGTTGAAGATCATGCCGTCCACCTCCGTGTTGGCGGAGAGGAAGAGGTTGGGAACGCTGGAGGAGTTGAAGGTGGCGGTGTCGGAAGGCCCGTTCGGCGCGGTCGCCGGGGTCCAATTGCCATTGTTATTCCAGTCGCCATCGATGGGATTGGGATCCCACGAGGCGCTGCCAGCCCGGAGCTGCGGCGTGGCCAGGGTAACGAAAACAAGGACGCACAGGGAGACCCTGGCCCGGACAAGACTAATGAGTTGAAACATTTCTGGCCTTCACTCCAAGCATGTGCCGGCCGGCCGCCGGAATGTCCGGCGCGTGGCGCAGAGCAGTCCAAGTCCTCCGAGCATCAACATCCAGGTGGAGGGTTCGGGGACGACGCTCGTGACCACCAAATCGACCTGCCCCGGCACCGTGGTGACGATGTCGTAGGTGAAGCCTGCAGGCGCGCTCCCGAGGACGAGGCCGTTGTCGGTGAGTGAGCCGGTGTAGTTGATCAAGTCGTAGATGCCCGAGCCAAAGCCGGTGAGCGCGGTGATGTCGAGCTGGCCGTCGAGGACGAGATTGCCGGTAAGATTGATGAGGTCGTTAGGCCCGGCCAGGCTGCCCAGCTCGTAAGCGAGCCGGGCGGTGGACTCGAGCGTGAAAGATCCGATGACGGCGAGGGTGCCGGGACCACTGTCCCCAGGAGCCACGGTGCCGGCGACTGCGAGCGTATTCGCGATGATCGTACCCGCGCCGGCGAGGGTGCCGCTGGCCGCTTCGGTGTAATTGCCGTTCACCGCGAGGGCGCTGCCGAGTCCGGCGTGGACCGTGCCGGAGTTGGTCAACCCGGCCGCGGTGGCGAAATTGCGGCCCGCGGCGACGGTGAAGCTTCCCTGGTTATCGGCCAGGTTGTTGATCGCGGCGAAGGACGAGTTGGCGCCGCTCAGGACTACGGTGGCCGCGTTGGTGGTGATGTTGGCGCCGGTGAGATCGATCGTGGCCGTGCCGCCGCCACTGGCGGAAGCGATGTAACTGCCGCCGGCGAGTGTGGTGCCCGAGACGTTGGTTAACGCGCCGCTCGGCACGGTGAGAGTCGAGCTGTCGGCCGTGGTGGTAATCGCTCTGAAGGTGCCGTTGTTCGTAGCCGTGCCGCCGCCGACAAACGTGAGGATGCCGCCGTTGCTGGCCTCGAGAGTCCCAGTCGCCGAGTTGGTGAAGTCCCCCGTGCCCCCGCCGGGTTGGATGGTCAGGGTGTTGCCGCTCTGGTTGGCCGTGACCAACCCGTTGTTAGTGAAGGTGGTTTGTCCGACGCCGATGTTGCCAGCACCCGTAATCGTCTGGCCCGCGCCAATGATCAGCCGATCCCCGAAGGTGTTAGCGAAGAGTCTGTCGCCCACTCCGTTGAAGTTGATCACGCCGGTGCCAGCGAGGGTCACCGGTCCGCTCAAGGCGAGGTCGTCGCCACTGCCGGTGCTATTGAGGTCGAAGGTGCCGTTGTTGGTGAAGGTGCCTGCGAGGGTCACGACGGCGTTGTTGTTGGCCACGAGCGCGCCCGTTTTGGTCACGTCGGTGAAGGTGGGCCGGTCAATCGTGATGACGCCCGTGCCGCTGGTGGACAAAGTGGTGCTGGTGATGTTAGTGCCGCTGGCAATCTGCATCTGTGAGCCGTCGAGCGCCTGGAAGCTGCCGCCAGTAAAGGTGCCGCCGGAGAGTTGCAGGATGCCGCCATTCTCCGCCCGCGCCAGACCCGCGCCGGCGCTGGTGAAGTCGGCCGTGCCGCCGCCGGGTTGGAGGGTCAAGATTTGGCCGTTCTGGTTGGCCGTGACCAACCCGTTGTTGGTGAAGGTGGTTTGTCCGAAGCCGATATTGCCAGCGCCCGTAATCGTCTGGCCCGCGCCGATGATCAGCCGGTCCCCGCTGGCGTTGGCGAAGAGTCCGTCGCCCACTCCGTTGAAGTTGATCACGCCCGTGCCGGCAAGGGTCACCGGTCCGCTCAAGGCGAGGTCATCGCCACTGCCGGTGCTGTTGAGGTCGAACGTGCCGTTGTTGGTGAAGGTGCCCGCGAGCGTCACGACGGCGTTGTTGTTGGCCACGAGCGCGCCCGTTTTGGTCACGTCGGTGAGGGTGGGCCGGTCAATCGTGATGACGCCCGTGCCGCTGGTGGACAAAGTGGTGCTGATGACGTTGACGCCCGAGTTGATCTGCAATTGCGAGCCGGTCAGCGCCTGGAAGCTGTTGCCGGTGAAGGTGCCGCTGGCGAGCTGGAGGATGCCGCCGTTCTCCGCCCGCGCCAGACCCGCGCCGGCATTGGTGAAATCGTTGCCGTTGCCGCCGCCGGCTTGGAGGACGAGGGTATTTCCGCTCTGATTGGCCGTGACCAGCCCGTTGTTGGTGAAGGTGTTTTGGCCGAAGCCGATGTTGCCAGCACCCGCGAGCGTCTGGCCCGCGCCAATGGTCAGCCGATCTCCGCTGGTGTTGGCGAAGAGTCCGTCGCCCACTCCGTTGAAGTTGATCACGCCCGTGCCCGCGAGGGTCACCGGTCCGCTCAAGGCGAGGTCGTCGCCACTGCCGGTGCTATTGAGGTCGAAGGTGCCGTTGTTGGTGAAGGTGGCTGCGAGGGTCACGACGGCGTTGTTGTTGGCCACGAGCGCGCCCGTTTTAGTCACGTCGGTGAGGGTGGGCCGGTCAATCGTGATGACGCCCGTGCCGCTGGTGGACAAAGTGGTGCTGGTGACGTTGGTGCCGCTGGCAATCTGCATCTGTGAGCCGTCGAGCGCCTGGAAGCTGCCGCCAGTAAAGGTACCGCCGAGGAGTTGCAGGATGCCGCCGTTCTCCGCCCGCGCCAGACCCGCGCCGGCATTAGTGAAGTCTCCCGTGCCCCCGCCGGGTTGGAGGGTCAGGTATTGCCGCTCTGGTTGGCCGTGACGATGCCGCTGTTGGTAAAGTTCGTCTGGCCATTGCCGAGGTTGCCTGTGCCCGCGATGGTCTGCCCCGCCCCGATGGTGATCCGGTCGCCGGTGTTATCGGCGAAGATTCTGTCGTTGACGCCGGAAAGATTGATCGTGCCGGTGCCGCTGATGCTGCCCACGCCGACGAAGTGGAGGAAGATGCCGCTGCCGGTGCTGTTGAAGTTGATCGAGCCGTTATTGATGAGCGAGCCGCTGCCGGCAAAGGCGCCGTTTTGGATGAAAAAATCGACGTTATTCGCGAGGTCGAGCGTGTCGCCTGCATCCAGGGTCAGGCGGCCAACCGTTTTGTTGCTCTGCATCGTCACGACAGAGGCGACGCCGGTCATGCCACCATCGATGAAGACGTCGGCGTCCGCGCTATTGGGGATGCCATTGTTCCAAAAAGAACCGTCCTCCCAATCGCCAGTGCCGCCATTCCAGGTGGTCACGGTTTGCGCGGAGAGCGGGAGCACCGCGCAGCCGGCGGCGAAGATGAGAGCGAGAGAGAGTTTTTTTGTTTTCATAAGGGCGTCCTAAGTGTGAAAGCCACGAAAATTCCGCCAACGGACATTCTTTCTGCAAAAAGCTTCCCTCTTACGGGCCGTTCGGATAAAGTGAGTGCTTCGGGTTAAACCGCCCACGCTCGATGAGCACCACTGCCACCCATAACGTGACCCGTCTGCTCAAAGCCTGGAGCGATGGAAGCGCCCAGGCGCCTGAGCAACTGCTGCCCCTGATCTACGACCAGCTCAGGCGCACCGCCCGCGAGTATATGCGCCGGGAGCGGGGCGATCATACCTTGCAGCCGACGGCTTTGGTGCACGAAGCTTACCTGCGCCTGACTGCCGGCGAGACGATCGACTGGCAGGACCGCGCCCATTTTTATCACCTGGCGGCGCGCGCCATGCGCCGGATTCTGGTGGATCACGCGGTGGCGAAGAAACGGCTGAAACGCGGCGGCCCCCAGGAAAGAATTTCCCTCACCCAGGCCGAAGGCCTCCGCGGGCCGGAGCCCGAGGATGAGACGGTTGACATCATCGCGCTCGACTCCGCGATCGACCGGCTCAAACATACCTATGCCCGCCAGAGTCAGGTGGTGGAGCTGCGGTTCTTTGGTGGCATGGAAATGCGCGACATCGCCGAGGTCTTACAAGTCTCGGAAAAGACTGTTCTGCGCGACTGGCAATTTGCCAGGTTATGGCTGCATCGGGAATTGGTGACCGCGAATGAGTGAATTGAATTCCGCGCAGGCCGCGCGTCTTTGCGATCTCGTGCCGGCAGCACTGGAACTGGGCGCGGAAGACCGCGCGGCGTTTCTCCGGCAAGCCTGTGGCGCAGACGAAGAGTTACGGCTGGAGGTGGGGTCACTCCTCGCGCATGAGGCAGGCGCGGAGGAATTCCTGAAGGCTCCGAAATTAGCCGACCCCTTCGGGACGGCTCTGGCGGATGAGGGCGAGCTGCACGCGGGCGAAACACTCGGCGACTACCGCATCCTTCACTTGTTAGGCGAAGGCGGGATGGGCGAAGTCTATCTCGCGGAAGATACCAAACTGGGCCGCCAGGTTGCGATTAAGCTAATCAAGAGCGGCTTCGGCACGAAGGAATTTGTTCGGCATTTCCAACAGGAAGAACGGATTCTCGCGGCGTTGAATCACCCGAATATCGCGCGACTCTACGGCGGCGCGGTGACGGACAAAGGTTTGCCCTTTTTCGTCATGGAATACGTAGAAGGAACTCCGCTGACGGATTACGCGAAGGTTAATTCGTTAGGTGAAGAAGAGAAGCTTGATCTCTTTCGCAAGGTCTGCGCGGCGGTTTCCTACGCGCATCAGAACTTGGTCCTGCACCGAGATCTTAAGCCGGCTAACATTCGAGTAACCCAAGAGGGCGAACCGAAGCTCCTGGATTTCGGGATCGCCCGCCTGCTCGATCCTGACACGGCAGCGACGGACAACTTCACCATCGTGACCACCGGCGTGATGACGCCCGGTTACGCGAGCCCGGAGCAGCGGCGCGGCGAGCGCATGACGACCGCGAGTGATACCTACAGCCTCGGTATTGTTCTTTACGAGCTGCTCGCCGGACAAAAGCCGCATCTCCGCAAAGATGGTGAGGCTGGCCTAAAGAAACGCGGAAGCGATCTCGATAACATCGTCACCAAAGCGTTGCGGCCGGAACCGGAACGGCGTTACGCCTCGGTCGGGCAGTTCTCGGAGGACATCCGCCGTTACTCGGAAGGCCTGCCGATCATCGCGCGCCGGGACACGCTGAGCTATCGCGCGAGCAAATTCGTCGGTCGCAATCGTCTCGCGGTGGCGGCGGCGGCGATCATCCTGGCAACCGTTCTCAGCGGCATCGTCATGACGGTGCGGGAAAAGCGCAAAGCCGATCGCCGCTTCAACGACGTGCGCCGGATGGCTAATTCGTTCATCTTCGAAGCGGACGACGCGATCCAGAAAGGGCCGACCCAGGCCAGAGCTATGATCGTTAGGCAAGCCCTTACTTATCTCGACAGCCTGGCGCGCGAGGCGGGCAACGATGCCGGATTGCAACTGGAACTGGCCCGCGGTTATCTCAAAGTCGGCGACGTGCAGGGTAAGCCCTATCGTCCGAATATCGGCGATACCGCAGGCGCCCTGGTTAGCTATGGCAAGGCGCGGAAGATTCTGCAGGCACTCACGGTGGCGTCTCCGCATAACTCAGAAGCGCGCCAATCTTTGAGTCTCGCCTGGCAAAGTGTAGGACGGGTCGAGGCACGAGAGGGCGATTGGGCTGCGGGGCTGGAATGCGAGCGAAAGGCGGTGGCGATCAGTGAGGCCCTCGTCTCCGCCTATCCGGCTCAGGCATCATATCGCGCTCTCCTGGCGGATAATTATCTTCATTTGGGCGAGGCGCTCGAGCCGCCGCCGCCCGTCGCGACGATCGCGGAATTGCGGGAGCCGATAGCCTTTTTTCGCAAGGCGCTGGCGATGCACAAGGCACTGGTCGCGCTGGAGCCCGCCAATTCAAGTTATCGTTACGCCATGGGCGTGGATTATGAATACTTGGGGCTAACTCTTCGCGGTCTGGGCAAGTTGACCGGCGATCCGGAAAATTATCGCGCCGCGCTGGAGAATCATCGCGCGGAACTCAAGATCAATGAAGCCCTGGCCGCTTCCGATCCGGCTAATCAGGCTTATCGTAGAATCCTCGCTGATGTTTACGCTGAAATTGGGCACTGCGAGCTAAAGCTAAGTAGGCCAGCGGAGGCGCTCGAGGATTTTCGCCATACCCTCTCGATTTTTGAATCGGTCGAGGTATCTGATCCGACCAACGTCGAAGCGCGCCGCGATGTGGCCGCTGCTGATGGCTCGATTGCGCAAGCTCTGGCCCAAAGCGGCGACCTGAGCGCAGCCCTTGTGGCGGAACGGAAAGCGATCGCCATCTACCGGGAGCTCAGCGCCGCCGAACCGGCGAACACGGAGATTCGCATGTACCTCCTTACGCGCTGGGAAACAGTCGGAGAGCTACTCCGAAAAAGTGGAGATGTCGAGGGCGCGTTGGAAAGCTATCACAACACCGTGGTCACGGTTGAGGCCTGGTCGAAAGCCGAGCCCGAGAGTGTCTCGCTCCAACGGCTGCTGGCGAGCGACGAGACGAACATCGCCGCGGCGTATAAGCAGATGGCAGTCAGTCCAGGATTACCAGCGGATGAGTCTCGGGCACGCTGGCGAAACGCCCAGAAGTGTTATCAACGCAGTCTCGACGCCTGGCGGTGGCTGCGCGCTCACAGTGGCCTGACCAAGAGCGATGAAATACAGATAGCCGAGCTAACAAGTGACTTTGCCCAATGTAACGTGGCCCTGGCTCAGCGGCAGTGATTGATTCCTGATCCGATGCGGCCTGAGCTCCTAAAGTGCATACTGGAAGCCTGCTGACCGAGTTTGAAGCCCTACTGGCTGCGTTCCCGGTTTAAATGACTGCAAGGTTCACCTCGATCGCCCGTGAGCGGCTGCGGCCTAACGACGGCAGTCGGGTTTAATTCGGCCGGCGGCGGTTAAAACCTCGCCTCGGAAAGGCTCTGACTTTCTCGCCAGCTCGTTAGTCATCCGCAAATAAAGCGCGGTAATGCCGATACCAGTCGCTGGTGAAACGCTCCTCCGGATCGCGCTCCTGTTTCAACCGCAAAAACTCTCGAAACTGTGGGTAACACGCCTCGACCTGCGCGCGCGTGGCCCAGCGATGATAGGTGAGATAGTAACTGCCACCAAAATCGAGCGCCAGATCGATCAATTGACGGAAAACGTGTTGCGCGGAATCCAGACCCTCCGGGGTGTGGGTCACACAAAGATTGAAGATCACGCACGCCCAATTTTCTCTAGCCCACGCCAGGAAACTTTCCTCGTCGCGCTCGATCAATCGGATGGTGCCGTAGATGACGGGGAGACTGCCCTCTCGAAGCAGAGCTGCCGCTTTTCCCATGAAGGCGGTTAAGGCCGGACGCGGAACGTAGATCTCCGTAATCATCTCCCTCCGTGGATCATCCGAGCCCGCGGCGCGGTCGATCTCCTCGTGATAGCCGTCGAGATAGGTGCCGAGTTGATGGGTATCGCTCCAGTATTGCTGGCCGTGAGTAGAAAGGTAATAGGCCGAGTATTCCTCGAAGACCTTTGCCCGGTCCACATGCGCTAGATGCAGGAGACGCCGCCAGTCTTCATCCCTAAGCTGTTGATGCGTTTCCAGCAGCGCGGAATCGTCGTCCACCCGATGATAGGCGGAGAAAACTCCTTTACGGAGGAAGTCGGGGGAATGTTCGTCGATGGAGTATTGAAAATCGCCGAACAGCCAGGCGCTGGTGTCGCGTTCGTCTGGCACCTGCACGAGTTCGTCCAGGGTCAGCACTTCCACTCGGCGCTCGACTTTGACCCGGGGCATCAACCGGAGCCAGACCGTGGCCATGATGCCGAAAAGTCCGTAGCCGCCGATGGCGAGGGAGAAGAGTTCGCTGTTTTCCCGGCGGCTGCATTGGCGCACCTCGCCGCGCGGACCGACGAGGGTGAAAGCTTCCACGTCAGCAATGATCGGCGGCATGCGCAGGCCGCGCCCGTGCACGTTCGCGGAAAGGGCGCCGCCGAGGGTGAGCCGATCTGCGCCGGTTTGTTTCTGGCGAATGCCCCAGTGCGGCTCGTGAGGGCTTTGCGCAGCCGCACTCCCGGCGATTAGATCGGGCCAGACGATCCCGGCATCCGCGACCAAGATTCCGGTTTCCTGATCGAGCGAGTGAATGGCTGCGTGCTGACGCAAATCGATCAGCCAGGTATCGAGGCCGAATTGCTGGCCGCCCATGGCATGACGTCCGCCGCAGAGAGAAATCTGCGCGCCTTCCCGGCCGGCGGCACGGACGATTCCGATAAGGTCTTCCAGACTGCGCGGCTCGAAGAGACGCGCCACTTTTGTGGCGTTCAGCCCCGAGTGGAGGTCGTTTACCAATAGATCGTTCATCATTTAGCGAGATCGGCCACGACCACGGATTCTCCCATCGCCAGCGGGAGCCGGTCGAGCCCGCGCGGGATTAAAAACTCACGCCGCAATTCCTCCGGCGAACTGATCCTCTGAAGACGCCATCCTAATGGCGCTAAAAAGGAGGCGACTTCCGCGCGCGGCAAACCCCAGCGAAAGGGCTCCGAACGCCAGCGCAGCCACCCGCGAATCAGGGGCGAAGCCGCGTGAAATCCGAGCGCGCGACCGGGTCGCTCCTCCATAAAAGTAAACGCAAAACGACTGCCCGAAGCGCCCATTCTCGCCAATTCCAAAAAATCTCCCTTACCCTGGCAGGCGGCAAATACTGCGTTGCTCGCTGAGACCAGTTTCGATGCGGCAAAGGCGACGCTCTTTGTCGCCGAAGGTCTGCTGATGTCGCAACCGCTGGCCACGGAGGCTCGGGCAATTTGATCCAGCAGAAGCTTCCGCACTAGCCAATGAGCGACGACGCCCGGCAGCGTCATCCGCTCCAAGGCCAGAGCGCTGGAGCGGAGATACCGGTGCCGCAAAACAAAATCGAACCAAGTCGCCGAGGCGGCGTTGCTGCGCAGGAAATTTCCGGTTAGCACCTGGTTCTCCTTCATGACCAACTCCCGCAAACTTGGCGACCTGGCCGCGAGCAACGTGGCGCGCGCGATCAACAGCGCAGTGGAACTCGGCACATGCTCTCTGATTGGCTGGTTTCGCGACCTGCATCGTCGGCGCGAAACCGCTCGATCGCCAGCCGGCTTTGGCCTAACGATGGACGCAAGCGGACGGCCGAAACCTGCAAAGCCGGGATTTCAGAACCTCATGCCTAACGGCGATCCAGAGGAAAAACTCCGGACCGCCGCTTGCGCCGGCGATTATCTCAAGTTGTAAACCTCGACCAGACCGATGCCGGTGCCGCTTTTCACTCCGCGCACGATGGCGGTGTAGTTGCCTGGCGGCAGGGTGATTTCGAGGGCGGATTCGAGGTCGTTGGTCGGCGCGATCCCGTCGGTGATGATCTGCGCCTCCTGATGGTCGCGCCAGTTATCATTCGACGCGATGATATCGCCGTCGCCGTTGTGCAATTCGAGGGTCGGATCTTTTAACGCCCCGGTGACGCCGCCCGCCGCCAGGGACGGCCCGATCGCCCGCGCGACCACGATGGCGTCGCCGCCGCCTGCCTGGCCGACGATGAAGCCGCCGATCAGGACGTTCTCGCCGGTGCTGACGAAGCCGCGCGTACTGATGTTAGCCAGTTGCGAATTGGCGGCGGAATCGAGGTCGTAGGCGTCGACCAAGCCGACGCCGGTGCCGCCGTTGTTGCCGCGGAGGACGGCGGTGTAAGCGCCGGGAGCGAGGGTGGCGACGATGGCGGATTCGAGATCGTTCTTCGGCGCGATGGTGGTCGCCTGGATGGCGGCCCGCTGGGTGTCTTTCCAGTTATTGTTCGTCACCACCGAGCCGTCGGGCTGGTGCAATTCCAGCACCGGGTCGGCGAGGGCGCCGCTCACGCCGAGGGCCTCGAGCGAGGGGCCGAGGCCGCGCACGATCACTTTTTTCGGGCTGTTGCCGGTGATGATGAAACCGCCGATGAGCACGTTATCGCCGCCGAGGACGTTGAGCCGCGTAGAAATGTTGAGCAGCCGCGCGGGCGCGCCGCTGGCTCCGGTCACGGCCACGTCCACCGGGGGCCCCGCGATCGGCGCGACTCCGCTGGCCGCGATGGTGTAGTTGTAGTTGGAAATGGTGCCGCCGTGCGGCGCGGCCACGGTGACCGTCAGGGTGACCGTTTTATTCGCCCCGGGGCTGAGGTTGCCGGGAGTGAAAAAAATGTTGCTGCTCTTAAGTTTCCCACCGCCGGTCGCGGAAACGAAGACGGTGCCGCTGGGCAACGGGACGTTGATCACCACCTTGGTGGCGGGCACGCTGCCGGTGTTGGCGTAAGTGATGGTGTAGGTGAGCTTCGCGCCGAGCGCGACCGAAGCTGGCGCAGTGGCGGAAATGGTCAGCCCGGGAGCCAGGCCCGGAGGAAGAAACCGGGCCGCGCCGTTGCCGCGATTGGGATCGGCCACGCCTTGGATCGGCACGTAAAAGCTAGTCGCGCCCGCTGCGGTAAAGGGCGCGCGGACGAAAATTGCCTGCTCCTCGGGATGGCCTTCGACGGAGCCGTTCCCCTCGAGGATGGCCAGCTTGCCGTCGGCGCTCATGCCGACATCTTCGAGGCCGCCGGTGCCTACGGGTAAGCGGAGCGCTTCGACCGTGGAATCCGCGGTAAACGGCGCGCTGATCACGGCCGCGCGCGGGGTCACGTCAAAGCTCGAAGTGACCACGATGGCTTTGCTCCCGTCGGGCGTGATCGCGATGCCGTCGAGGCCGGAATTGCCCGGGATGGTGACCAGCTCCGGGATCGAAGCCCTGGCGTAGGGCGCATGATAAATGCGCACCTGCGAGGCGAAGGCCGTGGCCAGCAGGGTGTTGCCATCGGGCGTGATGGCGAGCGCGCCGCCGTTCGTCGCGCCCTGCACCGGCGGCATGGTGAAAGCGACCGCCGTGTAAGGCGGATCGAGCACGGAAATGCCCGCGGTGGTTTCGACAAAAGCGCGGCCGGCATTATTAAAAACAATCGCCTGCGTCTCCAGGTCCAGGATCTTCCCCGGCAGCGGCACCTTGGTGATCGTCGAGCCGGCGGTGAAGGGCGCGTGGATGACGTTAAGCTTGGCGCTGTCGCCCATGGCCAGAGCCGAAGTCAGGCTGGGCGCGACCGCGAGCGTCCCGCTGCCGTCGTAACCAGCCGCGGAGGTGTCGATGGTATCGAGGAGCGACCCGGTCGAGATCTCAATCACAAAGATGCGCGAGTTGGTGTAGTCGGCGACAAGCGCGTTATCCCGGCCGTAATAGGAAACGCCGTGTGGATAGGAGTTCGGCGGCAGGGGTGGCAGCTTTTGGTTGCTCGGCGCGCCTTCGGCATCCGGGAAAACCACCGCGGTGTTGCTGGACGAGACCGTGGTCAGGATCGCCGGTTGCCGATTAGCTGCTCGCGCGGCGGGGTGGATGAGAAGCAGCGCGGTCAGCGGAGCGACGAGTTTGAGACTGAGGATTTTTACGGAATGGGTCATTTTTTCTGAGTTCTAAAAATTCGCTCCGCGGCAAACCGGAACGGTTAATTTGCTGGCTGGAGATTTTTGGGAAAAACCCTCCAACAGCAGAACGCGCAATCCGCCGAAGAAAACCGCCATTGATTTTGCGGCGCATTTTTTGCTGATCTCGGAAAAGCTGGGAACGTGTTCGCGTTCCGGTTTGATGAACGATGCGACTCAGATTCTGGCGGATTGGAGACAAGGCGATAAAGACGCGCCGGCCCGGCTGATGCCGTTGGTTTACGAGGAACTGAAGCGGCGCGCGGCCGATTATCTGCGCCGGGAACGGCCCGATCACACCCTCCAGGCGACCGCGCTGGTCCACGAGGCCTACCTGAAATTAGTCGATCAGGAACGCGCCAGCTGGAACGATCGCGCGCACTTTTGCGCAGTCGCGGCCAAGCTCATGCGCCGCATCCTGATCGAGCACGCGCGCGGGCATAACGCCGAGAAACGCGGCGGCAAGCTGGAGAAAGTGTCCCTCGATCAGACCCGCGAACTCGGCGGCGAACGCGCGCCCAGCCTGCTCGCGCTGGACGACGCGCTCAAGAGTTTCGCCGTGACCTACCCGCGCGAGGGCGAAGTGGTGGAGCTGAAATTTTTCGGCGGCCTGGAAGCGACCGAGATCGCCGAGGCACTGGCTATTTCCCCGCGGACGGTGCTGCGCGATTGGAAATTTGCCAAGCTCTGGCTACGGCGCGAGCTGGCCGGAAATCCCGCCGATGCCTAACGAACGCGCGGAGCGTTTGGCGGAGCTGGTCAAAGCCGCGCTCGAGCTCGCGCCAGCCGAGCGCACCGCTTTTCTCGAGACCGCTTGCGCGGACGATCCGGCGCTGCGCGCGGAGACCAGCGCGTTGCTCGGCCCGGCGGAGGAGGACGACGATTTCCTGGAGGGACAGGCGCTCCATCTGGTCGCGGAGACGCTGGCCGAGGAAGAGCCGAGCCGGATCGGGGAGTCGTTAGGCGACTACCGGCTGGTCGCGCTGCTCGGCGCCGGCGGGATGGGCGAAGTCTATCTCGCGGAGGATGCCGAACTTGGCCGCCAGGTGGCGATCAAGCTCATCCATCGCGGCTTCGGCGGCGTCGGGGTGGCGCGGCATTTGCGCCGGGAAGCGCGCATCCTCGCCGGTTTGACCGATTCGCACATCGCCCGGCTCTACGGGGTCGCGGCCACGCCGGCCGGGGTGCCCTATTTCGTGATGGAATACGTCGCCGGCAAGCGGCTCGACGAGTACTGCACGGAGCATCAGCTCACGACCGACGCGCGCCTCGAGCTTTTCCAGAAAGTCTGTGCCGGGGTGAGCTATGCGCACCGGCATTTGATCATCCATCGCGATCTCAAGCCGGCAAATATCCGCGTCACTGCCGAGGGCGAACCGAAGCTGCTCGATTTCGGGATCGCGAAATTACTCGACCCGGAGAGCACGGAAACCTTCGAGCAAACCCTGACTCTGGCCGGCGTGATGACGCCGGATTACGCCAGCCCGGAGCAGGTCGCGGGCGACGGTGCGATGACTACGGCGAGCGATGTTTACAGCCTCGGGGTGATTCTCTACGAGCTGCTCACCGGCGAAAAACCGTATCGCCTAACCAGCCGCCAACCCGCCGAAATGGCTCGCGCCATCGCCGCGCAGGAGCCGCCGCGGCCGAGCGCGCTCCGTCCCGGGCTCCATCGTGACCTCGACAACATCGTGCTCATGGCGTTGCGCAAGGAACCGGCCCGGCGCTACGCCAGCGTGGCGCAATTTGCCGACGACCTGCGCCGCCATCGCGCCGGCCTGCCGGTGACCGCGCGCAAGGACACGCTCGGTTATCGTGCGGGTAAATTCGTGCGCCGGCACAAGGCCGCAGTCGCGACCGCGGCGTTGGTCGCGCTCGCGCTCGTCGCCGGCCTGATCGCGACCACCTGGCAGGCGCGAGTGGCCCGGCAGGAACGCGACCGAGCCCAGATCGCGACCCGGCAAGCCGAGCGGCTGAATCTTTTTCTCGAGGATCTGCTCAGCAGCGCCGACCCCTCGAAGATGGGCAAAGACGTGAAGGTGGTGCAGGTGCTCGACGCCGGCGGCAAAAGCCTCGAGGCCGATCTGGCGGATGAGCCGGAGCTGCTCGCGCGCGCCCACGAGACTTTGGGGCGGGCTTATCAAAACCTCGGGCTCTGGGAGCAGGCCGAGCAACACGCCCGGGCCGCGCTGATCTTGATTCGCCGCTTGCACGGGACCGAGGATCCGGCCACCGCGCACGCCGAGTACGCGCTCGCCGATGTCCTAGCCGATCGCTATCGCTCGGGAGAAGCGCAGCCGCTCCTGCGCCATGCCCTCGCGGTCTTCCGCCGGCAGCCGGTGCCTAACGAAAAAGACCTGGCCGAGACCCTCGACGTCCTCTCTTTCACCTACGTCACCGAGAACCGGCCGGCCGAAGCCGACCCGCTGGCCGAGGAGGCGATCCGCCACGCCCACGCCGCCTGGGGAGAAGAGAATCAGAACTATTTGGATACCCTGGTCAGCCTGGGGAATATCAAAGCCGCGCGCCGAGATTATCTGGCCGCGGCCGCCATCTATGGCCGGCTGATCACGCTCAACGATCGGCTCGATCCGACTGGGGTCGGTTCGATCGCTCCGCAGCTAAACCTCTGCATCGCCCTGATCAACCTGGAGAGATTCGCGGAGCTCGAACCGGTGGTGAAGCGTTTGGAGAGCGATACCCGCCGGCTCTACGGCGAAGACGGGACCTATTTCGCCATGGCGGTGGCGGTGCGGGGCTGCCTGGACTTCGCGCAAGGAAAGGATCAGGCCGCGATCCCGTGCCTGCGCCAGGCCCTGAACACGCTCGCGGTGAGCTATCCGCCCGGCCAGACCACGGTGGTGCAAGCACGCGCCCTGCTCGGCCTCTGCCTCACCCGCACCGGTCACGCCGCCGAGGGCGAACCGTTGCTCCGCCAGGCTCTGGCCGACGGCGGGAAGGTGGATCGGGCGGATTTTAATCACACCATCGGAAATCTGGAAACCGCCTTGGGCGAATGCCTCTTCGCGCAAGATCGTTATGCGGAGGCGGAGCCGTTGCTGCTCACCGGCTACTCCGACTTGCAGGCACGCCTCGGGGCCAAAAGCGCGCAGGCCGTGAACGCGGCCGAGCGGCTGGAGCGCCTTTACCTGGCCTGGAACAAGCCATCGCGAGCTGCACAATTCGCCCGCGTTGATCATTCGACTCGCTAAATAGATTGAGCATGCGTGGCGGGGACCGAGACGTTGGCCGCCGGGCGAACGACATCTCGCCTAAGGGCTGGCCGGCGCGGCGCGGACAGCTTGGCAACGCATCGGCTTAAAAGTTTCGTTAGGGAAGCATCCTTCTGCGGAACGCCGCGGACCGCGATTGTCTCGACCTCGGCCGGTTTTTGCATACGCTCCCGCAGCCCATGCCGCGGAACGATCAGCTGCACAAAATTCTCCTCATTGGTTCCGGCCCGATCATCATCGGCCAAGGTTGCGAATTTGATTATTCCGGCGTGCAGGCCTGCAAAGCTCTGCGCGAGGAAGGCTACGAAGTCGTGCTCGTCAATTCGAATCCGGCCACGATCATGACCGATCCGGAATTCGCCGATCGCACCTACATCGAGCCGATCACGCCGGAGGTGATCGAGCTGATCCTAGAGCGGGAAAAACCGGATGCGATTTTGCCCACCATGGGCGGGCAGACCGCGCTTAACGCCGCCATGGAATTGAACCGCAACGGCGCACTCGTTAGGCATAACGTGCGGTTGATTGGGGCCAACGCCCAGGCCATCGCGAAAGGGGAGGACCGGCAGCTTTTCAAGGACGCGATGGTCAAGATCGGGCTTGACGTCGCGCGCAGCGGCCTGGCCCGCTCGCTCGCCGACACCGAGCGGATCGCGGGCGAGATCGGGAGTTTCCCGCTGATCATTCGGCCGGCTTTTACGCTCGGCGGGTCGGGCGGCGGGATCGCCTACAACCGCGAGGAGCTGGAGACGATCGTCGAGCGCGGGCTCGGTCTCTCGCCGGTGAGCGAGGTTCTGATCGAGGAGTCATTGTTAGGCTGGAAGGAATTCGAGATGGAGGTGATGCGCGACCGGGCCGATAACTGCGTCGTCGTTTGCTCGATCGAGAATCTCGATCCGATGGGCGTGCACACGGGCGACTCGATCACGGTCGCGCCCGCGCAGACCCTGACCGATCGCGAGTATCAGGCGATGCGCGACGCGTCGTTTGCGGTCATCCGCGAGATCGGGGTGGAGACGGGCGGGTCGAATATCCAGTTTGCGGTCAACCCGGAGGACGGACGGATGATCGTGATCGAGATGAACCCGCGGGTCTCGCGCTCGAGCGCGCTGGCCTCGAAGGCGACCGGTTTCCCGATCGCCAAAATCGCGGCCAAGCTCGCGGTCGGCTACACCCTGGATGAGATCAAGAACGACATCACGCGGGAGACGCCGGCGAGTTTCGAGCCGACGATCGATTACTGCGTGGTGAAAGTGCCGCGGTTCACCTTCGAGAAATTTCCCGAAGCCGACGCCACCCTGACCACGCAAATGAAAAGCGTGGGGGAAGCGATGGCGATCGGGCGGACATTCAAGGAAGCGCTGCAAAAAGCGCTGCGGAGTTTGGAGATCAAGCGCTTCGGTTTATGCGGCGACGGCGCGGAGGCGCGGGTCGATGCGGAGACGCTGCGGCGGAAGTTAAGCGTGCCGAATGCGGAGCGGATCTTTTATCTGGCGCAGGCGTTCGAGGATGGGATGACCAGTGAGGAGATTTTCGGCCTAACGAAGATTGATCCGTGGTTTTTAAGCAACATCGCGCAGGTGGTGGACGCGACGGCACGGTTGCGCGACCGGAGCACAGGCAGCCTGCCTGTGGGGAAAACAGGCGGCTCGCCTGTTTCAGGCTCTGTTGCTGCAGGCGAGCCGCCTGCGATCCCCACAGGCGAGCCGCCTGCGATCCCCACAGGCAGGCTGCCGGTGCTCCGCAAGCCGCCTGAGTTCCAGCCGATCTTCCGCGGGATGGACCCACACGGCGACACCCACCGCACCCGGCGGAATCTTCCGCACTGGGAACAACCTGGAGCGACCTATTTCATCACCTTCCGCCTGGCTGATGCGGTCCCCACAGAACTGCAGGAGCAGTGGCGCGAAGAATTCAAAACCTGGTTGAAACACCACCCCGAGCCGTGGGATGCAAAAACCGCTTTCGAACACCAGCGGCGTTTCGTGCAGGACCGGGAAGCATGGCTCGACCAAGGCGCCGGCAGCTGTCTTCTGCGCGATCAGGCGACCCGGGAGATCGTCCAGGAGAGCCTGCGGCATTTTGCGGACGAGCGCTATTTCCTCGACGCGTTCATCATCATGCCGAACCACGTTCATCTGCTGGTGCAACCGCTCGGGAAATTTTCGCTCACGGAGATTCTGCACACTTGGAAATCCTACACCGCCAAGGCGATCAACCGGTCGTTAGGCGAGAGCGGCTCGGTTTGGCAGACGGAGAGCTTCGATCGGATGGTGCGCGATGATGCGGAGCTGGAGCGCTACCGCGCTTATATCGCGGGCAATCCGGCGAAAGCGAAGTTGCGCGAGGGAGAATATGCACTCGATCGCGGCGGGAAGCTGCAGCGGAGCACAGGCAACCTGCCTGTGGGGGACGCGGGCGGCTCGCCCGTGGCAGAATCCGATGCAGGCGAGCCGCCTGCAGTCCGCACAGGCAAGCTGCCTATGCTCCGACCGTTCAAACGCCTCGGGTTTTCCGATCGACAACTCGCGCACTCGTTAGGCGTGCCGGAGCCGGAAATCCGCGCGGCTCGCGTCGCCGCCGGCGTGCTTCCCACTTACCGCCTGGTCGATACCTGTGCGGCGGAGTTTGAGGCTTACACCCCTTATTATTACTCCACCTACGGCTCGGAGAACGAGATCCGGCCTAACGATAAGCGCAAGATCATGATCCTGGGCGGCGGCCCCAATCGTATCGGCCAGGGCATCGAGTTCGATTACTGTTGCGTGCACGCCGCTTTCGCCCTACGCGAGCTCGGGATCGAGACGATCATGGTGAACTCGAATCCGGAAACGGTTTCGACCGATTACGACACCAGCGACAAGCTCTACTTCGAGCCGCTGACCCACGAAGATGTGCTCAATATTTACGAGCAGGAAAAACCGGAGGGCGTGATCGTGCAGTTCGGCGGCCAGACCCCGCTCAATCTCGCCGCCGGACTGAAGGCGGCGGGGGTCCCGATCATCGGGACGCCGCCGGAAAGCATCGAGCTGGCGGAGGATCGCAAACTTTTCGCGGAAATGCTCGATCGCCTCGGCCTCCGCCAGACTCCGAGCGGCTCGGCCGTGAGCGAGGACGAAGCGGTCGCGATTGCGGAGCGGATCGGCTATCCCGTGCTCGTGAGGCCGTCGTTCGTGCTGGGCGGGCGGGCGATGGAATTGGTCTATCATCCGGAAGATCTGCGCCGTTACATGCAGAGCGCGATCGCAGTGAGCCCGGAACGGCCGGTCCTGGTCGATCGCTTTCTGGAGGACGCGATCGAGGTGGATGTCGACTGCATCGCCGACGGCGAGGTCGCGGTCATCGGCGCGATCATGGAACACATCGAGGAAGCCGGCATTCACAGTGGCGACAGCGCCTGCGTCGTCCCGACGTTTTCTCTTTCGCCGGGCATCCTCGAGGAGATTACGGCCGCGACCAAGGCGATGGCGAAAGCGTTGCAGGTGCGCGGTTTGATGAACGTGCAGTTTGCGGTCAAGGACGAGAAACTCTATGTCCTGGAGGTGAACCCGCGCGCTTCCCGCACGGTCCCGTTTGTGAGCAAGGCGATCGGCGTTCCTCTGGCCAAGCTCGCGGCCAAGGTCATGACCGGGATGTCGTTAGGCGAACTTGGTTTTACGGAAGAGATTATCCCGTCGCATTACTCGGTGAAGGAGGCGGTCTTCCCTTTTCTGCGCTTCGAAGGGGTCAACATCTCGTTAGGCCCGGAAATGAAATCGACCGGGGAAGTGATGGGAATCGACGCCGATCTCGGCCTGGCCTACGCCAAGTCCCAGCTGGCCAGCCAATGGCCCCTGCCGCGCGCCGGCCGCGTCTTCATCAGCGTGAAGGATAGCGACAAGCAGAACGTCATCGGGGTCGCGCGCGAGTATGCGCAGATCGGTTTTGGGATTGTCGCGACCGAAGGCACGGCCGCGGCCCTTCGCGCCGGCGGGGTGGAGGTGATGAAGGTTTTCAAGATTGGCCACGGCCGGCCCAACGTCCTCGACCTGGTCAAAAACGGCGAGATCCAATTCATCATCAACACGCCGAGCGGGAAAATTCCCCGGGCGGATGAGGTCAAGATTCGCACCGCCGCGCTGGCGGAGCGGATCCCGATCATGACAACGTTGCGCGCGGCTTTGGCGAGCGCGAAAGGGATTCGTTCCCTGCAAAAAGGGGCGATGACGGTGAAGAGCCTGCAGGAATATCACGCGGAGGCAGCCGCGCTTCCAGCCTGACGGCCGCCGGGCTTCCAGCCGGTCGGGTATTGAGGCCGCAAAGAAACAAGCCGGCGGGAAGGCCGACTTCCCACGCCCAACCCGACCAGCCAGGGCCTAACGAAAGAGGACCGGCAACTTCAGGAGAGTATTATAGACCCCCCAGACCAGCGGCACGCCCACGATCAGCCAGGAAACAAAAAGCATCAGTCCGTTGCCGCTCGATTCAGATTGGTTCGCCATAAGTTTCTCCGGTTACTGCGCGGGTTTGTTGCCTTGGAAATAGTAGCGTTCGGCCACCGGCCGCACGCAGAGGTTGCAGATCAAGCCGATGACGAGCAAGCCCGCCATCAGGTACATGGTCGGTGCGTAAAGGGCGACTCCGGACTTGCCTTGATCCTTCAGGTATTGGCGGATGTAATTGACCAGGACCGGCCCCAAAACTCCGGCCGCCGACCAGGCCGTGAGGAGCCGGCCGTGAATCGCGCCGACCTGCATGGTCCCGAATAAATCCTTCAGATAAGCCGGCACGGTGGCAAAGCCGCCGCCGTACATGCTGATGATCACGGCGCAGACGGAAACGAAGAAGAGGACGCTGCCCTGCCGGGCGGAGATGGGAATCAGACAATAAAGCACCGCGCCTAACAATAAGAAGATGACGTAAACCGCCTTGCGCCCGGTGTAGTCGCTGAGGGACGACCAAATAAAGCGGCCGGCCATGTTAAAAAGACTGAGCAGCGCGACAAAGCCGCCGGCGGCGGCCGCGAGGATTTTCCCGGGAAACATTTCCTGAATCATCGGGGAAGCCTGTTCGAGGATGCCGATGCCGGCGGTCACATTAAGGCAGAGCACGACCCAGAGAAGCCAGAACTGCGGGGTGCGAAAAGCCTGCTCGACCGCGACGTTGGCGGTCGTGATGAGGCCGTGCGATTGCGCCGGCGGGACGTAACCGGCCGGTTTCCAATCGGCCGCCGGCACGCGCACGATGAACGAGCCAAACATCATGTAACAAAAATAAATGAGGCCGAGGGCGATGAAGGTTTTGCCCACGCCGACGCTGGTCGCGGTCTTGAAGGTGTTCATGAGGAGGAGGCTCAGATTCGACCCGATAAAGGCGCCGCCGCCGAAACCCATGATGGCCATGCCCGTCGCCATCCCGGGGCGATCGGGAAACCATTTCACCAGAGTCGAGACGGGCGAGATGTAGCCGAGCCCGAGGCCGCAGCCGCCGAGCACGCCATAGCCGAGATAGATCAGCCAGAGCTGATGCCACCAGACCCCGAAGGCCGAAACGATAAACCCGCCGCCAAAACAAAGCGCGGCCACGGCCATCGTCTTGCGCGGACCGACCCGCTCGACCCAGCGCCCGAAGATGGCGGCGGAGGCGCCCAGGACGAGAATCGCGATGCTGAAAATCCAGGCGAGCTGCGGCTGCGTCCAGTCGTTAGGCGCAGGCGCGGTGATGCCGATCGCTTTGGTGAGGGGCAATTTGAAAACGCTGAAAGCGTAAACCTGCCCGATGGATAGGTGCACCGCCAAAGCGGCGGGCGGAACCAGCCAGCGGCTAAAGCCGGGGCCGGCAATTGTGCTCTCTCGGTCGAAGAATCCCATTGCCGCGGAGTCAATCCCAGAAGGAGCGCGGAGGGAAAGGAAATTTTTCGTTTTTTCGCTATTTACCTCCGGGGAAAAATTGCCCATGGTCACGCAATTGTAACAGTCCCATGAAAATTCAGAGCCTTTTTGCGGTCGGATTTCTTGGTCTTTTCGCGCTGCCCGCCCCCGGCCAGGTCGCCCCGCGCCACTCCGAGACGGAGCGGCTGGAGAAACTTGAGAACGCCGTGCGCCAACTGCAGCAGCGCAACGCCGATCTGGAGAGCGAGGTCCATCAGCTCAAAACCCGGAGCCCGCTCGCGCCGGTTTTCGGCCCGGAAAAAAGAGCGGTCGCGGGCAATGACCACAAAGCGGTTTTCGCCGCGCCACCCCCGCCGCTCGTCGATGTCCATCCCGGCGGCTCCGAATACAAGCTGACCCTCGGCGGTTACATCCAGGCGAATTTCGAAACGGGCGATGTTTCCGCTTTCGAAGGCCGCTTCGGGGCGACGGTCTTGAAGGATCGCTTCCGCCTGCGGCGCGCCCGCATCAGTCTCTCAGGTGACTTCGCGGAGATGTTCGATTTCAAGATCGAAGGCGACCTCGAGCAGAGCGACGCTGCCATCACGGCCTTGCGCTCCGTCAACCCGGCGAACGGGGCCACCACCACCGTCTCGACGGGGAATCGCACGGAATTCTCCGGAACCGATGTCTTCATCAACTACCACGGGATCCCGGCCCTGAACGTCAAGGTCGGCCAATACAAGGCGCCCTTTGGGTTGGAAAATCTCACACCCGACACCCTCATCTACACGATCGAGCGCAGCCTTCCGACAGGCGCAATCGTGCCCGAGCGCCAGATCGGGGTGATGCTCTGGGGGAAACCGCTGGCCAGCGCGGCTCCGGCTTACAAGGATTTCGTCACCTATTACGCCGGCGCGTTTAATGGCAACGGCCGCAACTTTAATAATAACGACAACAACGAATTCATGTATGTCGGCCGGCTCGAGCTCCAGCCTTGGCAAGGGCAGCTCGCGGGTCAGGAAGCGACCTTGAAATTAGGCGGCGACTATTTTCACAGCCGCGACGATGTCGGGACCAACATCTCCCCCGGCCTCAACCTGAAAGTCGGACCCGATGGCTCGCTCTCTTCCTTCAGCCTAACGAGCGCGGACGAGCGCAACGCCTTTAGCTTCGACGCCTGGCTGAAAATTGGGCCCTTCGATCTGATCGCGGAATATCTCGAAGAACAGGTCCAGGGCCGTCTCGTCGACGGAGTGCCGCCGATCCCGGATTTCACCGCGAGCGGCTTCTATGTGCAGGGAAGTTATTTCGTCCTCCCGAAGAAATTACAGGCGGTCGCGAAGTGGGAGGCGCTCAATCCCGGCCAGCTCGGCAACGATGGCATTCACTCGCTCACCGTCGGTCTGAACTATTACATCCACGCGGACAACGTGAAGCTAATGGCCGATTACGTGCACAGCTGGTCGGATTTTCGCGATGCCAACCCGCAACTTGGCGGGAGCGAGTTCGACGAAGTGCTCCTGCGCTTGCAGGTGATCTTCTAGATAAAAATCTCGCGCGGGCAGATATCGGGCAACCGCGCGCCCGCTTTTGTGCGATCTTTCTGCGGATGTCGACGCCGGCCGAACTCTTTCTGAAATGGCCGCTCATGCGTCAGATTCTCGAGCGCAAAGACGGCACCGGCGTCGAGGCGATGTCGGACAAGACGCGCGCGATGCACGCGCGGATCGACGAGGCGGAGGTGGCGCGCTCGATTTGTCCCTACTGCGCGGTCGGCTGCGGGCAGCTCATTTATCATAAGGACGGGAAGTTGGTTTCGATCGAAGGCGATCCGGAATCGCCCATTAGCCAGGGGAATCTTTGCCCGAAAGGCGCGGCCTCGTTTCAACTCCTCACGCACGATCGCCGGGAGTTGAAGGTAAAATATCGCGCGCCGCGCGCGCGGGCGTGGAGCGAGATTTCGCTCGAGCGCGCCATGGAGATGGTGGCGGATCGGGTCTGGGAATCGCGCAAGCGCACCTTCATCCACGAGCAGGACGGCTCGGTGATTAATCACACCAAGGCGATCGCGCATCTCGGCGGCGCCACCCTCGACAACGAAGAGAATTATCTGATCAAGAAGCTATTCGCCGGAGGCCTGGGCATGGTGTGCGTGTCGAACCAGGCCCGGATATGACACAGCAGCACGGTGCCCGGTCTGGGCACCAGCTTCGGCCGGGGCGGAGCTACGACCGCGCAACAAGATCTGGCCAACGCGGACTGCATTTTAATCGAAGGCTCTTCCATGGCGGAGGCGCACCCGGTTGGTTTCCGCTGGGTGATGAAGGCGAAGGAACGCGGCGCCACCATCATCCATGTCGATCCGCGCTTTTCGCGGACGAGCGCGCTGGCCGATATCTGGGTGCCGATCCGCGCCGGCAGCGACATCGCGTTTCTCGGCGGACTCGTTAGGCACGTTCTCGCGGAGGAAAAATTCTTTCGCGAATACGTCGTCCATTACACGAACGCTTCCTGCATTCTGCGTGAGGATTTTCGCGATACCGAGGACACGGGCGACGCTTATTTCTCCGGCTGGAACGAGGCGAAGCGCGCGTACGAAACGGAGAGCTGGCTCTATGCAGGCGACAATCTCGGGTTTCCGCAGCGCGATCTTTCGTTGCGGGATCCGCGCTGCGTTTTTCAGAAACTGAAACGCCATTACGCGCGCTACACGCCGGAGATGGTCGAGGAAATTTGCGGCATCTCGCCGGCCATTTTCGCCAAAGTGGCGGATGCCCTAACGAATGCTTCCGGTCCGGACAAAACAGCGGCGATTTGTTACGCGGTCGGCTGGACGCAGCAATCGAAGGGCGTGCAGATCATTCGCACCGCGGCGATCCTGCAGCTCTTGTTAGGCAACATCGGCCGGCCCGGCGGCGGCATTCTCGCGTTGCGTGGTCACGCCTCGATCCAGGGTTCGACCGACATCCCGACGCTTTACGACATTCTTCCCGGCTACCTCGCCATGCCCAGCGCGCGGAAGGGGGAAGATTCGCTCGCCGATTACCTGAAGCAGAACACCAAGCAGACCGGGCTCTGGGCGAATTATCCGAAATATTTCATCAGCCTGCTCAAGGCTTACTACGGCGCGCGCGCGACGCAGGAGAACGATTTCGGGTTCGACTGGATGCCGAAGATCACCGGCGATCATTCCTTCTTCGAGTTCCTCTACGACATGCTCGACGGGAAGATGGAAGGCATGTTCATCATGGGCCAGAACCCCGCGGTCGGCGCGCAGAACTCGCGGCTCGAACGCAAGGCGCTCGCGAAACTGAAGTGGCTCGTGGTCCGCGATCTGGTTGAAATCGAGTCCGCTTCGTTTTGGTACAACTCGCCCGAGATCGAGCGCGGCGAATTGAAAACGGACGAGATCGAGACGGAAGTCTTTTTCTTCCCGGTGGCCGGTCACGCCGAGAAGGAAGGCGCCTTCACCAACACACAACGCCTCCTGCAATGGCGCGAGAAAGCGGTCGCGCCGCCGGGCGAGAGCAAGAGCGAAGGCTGGTTCATGCATCAGCTCGCCAAACGTCTCATCGCCAAAGCGCACGCTTCCGCCGATCCGCTCGATGAACCCTTGCGCGCGCTCGATTGGTGGTATCCCGAGGACGGAGAGGGCGAGCCGAAAATGGAAGCGGTCCTGGCGGAGATCAACGGCTGGAGGATTGGCGGGGCGCCTAACGAATCCCCCTCCATCTTCCGCTACCGAGCCGAGGGGCAGGTCGAGGATTACAACGAACTGCAAGCCGACGGTTCGACCGCGTGCGGCTGCTGGATTTATTCGGGCGCCTTCGGCCCGGACGGCGTGAACAAACCGAAATCCCGCGCGGCCCACGATTACCTCGGGCACGGTTGGGGCTTCGCCTGGCCGAGCGATCGCCGCATCATCTACAATCGCGCCAGCGCCGCGCCCGACGGGTCGCCCTGGAGCGAGCGCAAGAAACTCGTCTGGTGGGACACCGGGCAAGGCGAATGGACCGGACTCGACGTGCCCGATTTCAAGAAAGACAAAGCGCCGACTTATCAGCCGAACGGACATACAGAGGGCATGGCTGCGCAACCCGGCGACGCGCCCTTCATCCTCCACGAAGACGGCCTCGCCTGGCTTCACGTCCCGCAAGGTTTGCAGGATGGCCCGATGCCGACGCATTTCGAGCCGCTCGAATCGCCCGTGCACAACGCGCTTTATCCGCGCGACACCAACCCGGTGATCGATTGGTTCACTCGCGAGGGCAACCGTTTCGCGCCGCCGGCGGACCCGCGTTTTCCCTATATCCTAACGACTTATCGCCTGACCGAGCATCATACCGCTGGCGGGATGAGCCGCTTTCTCAGTCATCTCGCGGAATTGCAGCCGGCGATGTTCGCCGAATTTTCGCCGGAGCTGGCGACCGAGCTCGGCTGTAAAAATGGCGATTACGTTTGTGTCGTTAGTCTGCGCGGCGCGGTCGAAGCGCGCGCGCTCGTCAGCCGGCGGATGCGGCCGATGCAGGTACGCGGGAAAACGATTCATCAAGTGGCGGTGCCGTTCCATTTTGGATCCGCCGGGCCGGTGCGCGGCGATGCCGCGAACGATCTCGGCGCTATCTCCGGCGAACCGAACGTGACCATCCAGGAAGCGAAGGCGATGCTCTGCAACATCGTGCCCGGCCGTCTCCCGCGTGGCCCGGCGTTTCTCAAATTCATGGAACAACACGCGCCCCAAACCGGCCCGGTAAATTTACATCCCGAGCAGCCCCCGCCGGGCGCGCCGGAAGGCGGCAAACACGCTTCGGGTCACGCGCAACACGGGAAGAGCGAATGAAAATAGCGCGTTACCAAGAGATCCGGGGAGCGCACGCGCTCCCCGAAGAACCATGATCGGCGAAGGCATCCAGAGCACGAACCAGCGCCGGCACACCTTTGTCGCCGACCGCGTCGAAGTCGGTTTCTTCACCGACCCGAGCGTCTGCATCGGCTGCAAAGCCTGCGAAGTCGCGTGCAAAGAATGGAACGAAGTCCCGGACGACGGCTACACCTGGACCGGTAATTCCTACGACAACACCGGCCACCTCGGCGCGTCCACCTGGCGGCACGTCCTCTTCGTCGAACAGGATCTTGCGAAAGGAAACCAAATCACCGGCCCCGTCTCGCTCAGCCCGGAAGGCGACATCACCTTTCCGAAATCCGCGATCCGCGATCCGCATGCAGAAGATCCATTCCGCTGGATTTTTCTCTCCGACGTTTGCAAACATTGCGAGAACGCCGGCTGCCTCCAAGCCTGCCCGACCGGCTCCATCGTGCGCACCGAAGTCGGCTCCGTGCTCGTGCAGAACGATGTCTGCAACGGCTGCGGTTATTGCGTGGTCTCCTGTCCCTTCGGCGTGATCGATCGCCGGCCCGAGCCGCTGCCCGACGCGGGCGGCGCTTTCAAATGCACCTTCTGCTACGACCGGCAAAAGAGCGGGCTCACCCCCGCCTGCGCCAAAGTTTGTCCGACCGAATCCATCGTCTTCGGCCGGCTCGACGACGTCCGCGCGCGCGGCGCCGAGCGAGTGAAAACGCTGCAAGCGAGCGGCTACAGCGATGTGCAACTTTACGATCCGACCGAGACTTCGGTCGGCGGCCTGCACGCCTTCTTCCTCCTTTTCGGCGGACCGGAAACATACGGCCTCCCGCCGAAACCGGAGATCCCGACGATCTACCTCAAGTCATCGTGGCTCGCCGCCGCCGCCACCGCAGCAGGCGCCATCATCGCCGTCGGCGCCGCCTTCGTTTTTTTCGCGTGATGAACTTGCCTAACGATATCGCGGCAGAACTCCGGGGAGCGCACGCGCCTCGCGTGCCGAAGCGTGCGCCTCGCGCGCTTCCCGACGAGCGGGACGGTGTGGACAAAAGAAGTTTTCGGCGAGGCGCCGAAAACAGCACGCGAGGCGCGTGCGCTCCCCGGAGCTCCGCGACCGTGCCACTCTCATGAGCGCCGACCAGAATTTCGAAGACCGCCTCGACTCGCTGCGCAAGGAGGCGAAACATGGCAGCGCGGTCGCAGGCCGGGGCGTCGATGTCGCGGGCGGACCCATCCCGAAACTCCCCGGCTACTACGGCGAAGCGGTCGTCCGGCCGCCCGTCTGGACCTGGGAAATCCCGCTCTACTTTTTTGTCGGCGGCGCGGGCGGGATGGCGCCGCTGATTGCCTTCGCCGGCCTGCTTCTCGGCCTAACGGATTTAACGGTAAACGCGCTGCGCATCGCCGCCGCCGGCGCGATCGTTTCGCCGATCCTGCTCGTGATGGATCTGGGCCGCCCCCAACTTTTCCTCAACATGCTGCGCGTCTTCAAACATCGCTCGCCGATGTCGGTCGGCGCCTGGATTCTCTCCGCCTTTGGCGCGTTCGCCGTTCCCGCCTGGTTCATTTTCGAGCTCTATTTCAACCAGGCTTTCGCTCCCTCCATTCATCTGCTTGTCCTCGGTCTCACCGGTGCGCTCACGCTCGGCGCCGCTCTCTTCGGGCTCGGTCTTGCCACCTACACCGGGGTGCTGATCGGCGCGACCGCCATCCCAGCCTGGTTCCTGCATCGCGTCCTGCTCCCGATCCATTTCGGCACCGCCGGCCTCGGCAGTGCCGCCGCCATCCTCGAGCTGCTCGGCTTTCAACTGCGACCGCTCTACTTCATCGGAATGCTCGCCGCCAGCATCGAGACGCTTCTCTGGCTCTGGCTCGAAATCGACCGGCACGGCCCGGCCGATCGCGCCCTGCATGAAGGCCGCTCCGGCTGGCTCATTCGCGGCGGCGAATTTTTCAGCGGGCCGCTTCCGATCCTTTTGCGCCTAACGAGTCTGGTCCCGCTCGCCGCCCTCTCCTTCCTCCTCGGCGCACTCCTGAGCCGCTTCGGCTGGATCGCTGCCGGCCGCGTTTCCGGCAAAGATCCCGAAGCGGTCTTTGCTTCTCAGGCCTAAAGCGGCCATCCTCTCGCCATGCCTAACGACCAGGCGAAGCAGAAAAAAAAGGAGGAGTCCGAAGAGGAGGAAATCCAGGAGCGGACCGCGCCGGGCGGTCACATCGTTTACGAGGCGGTCCGGCAGGAAGGCCTGCACGAGCTCGATCGGAGCAACTCCGCCCTCGCCTGGTCGGGCGTGGCCGCTGGTCTCGCGATGGGCTTTTCCCTGGTCAGCGAAGGCGTTTTGCACAGCCATTTGCCTGCTGCGCCGTGGCGGCCGTTGCTCGAGAAATTTGGTTACTCGATCGGCTTCCTTATGGTCGTGCTCGGCCGCCAGCAGCTCTTCACCGAAAACACCCTCACCGTCATCCTCCCGCTCCTGCGCAAGCCGCAACTCGGCATGTTCGGGAACGTGGCGCGGCTCTGGGCGATCGTCCTCTTCTGCAATCTCGTCGGCACGCTCGCCGTCGCCTGGATCCTGGGCAATACCGACGTCCTCTCCCTGGAAGTGCGCCGCGCCATGGAGGAGCTCGCTCTGACCACCATGGACCACGGGTTCGGCACGCTTCTTCTGCGCGGAATTTTTGCCGGATGGATGATCGCCCTGATGGTCTGGCTCCTGCCCTTTGCCGAGACGGCGCGCGTCTGGGTCATTATCATCATCACCTACATCGTCGGCATTGCCGAGTTCTCCCACGTCATCGTCGGCTCGGTCGACGCGTTTTATCTCGTCGGGATCGGCCAGAAAAGCCTGCTCGATTACCTCGCCTACATGACCCCGGTGCTGATCGGCAACATCGTTGGCGGCACCTCGATCGTGGCTGCCATCGCCCACGCCCAGTACATCGGCGGCGGCGAAGGCAAAGCAGCCTAACGAAGCCGGCGGCGATCGCCTTCTCGGATCGTGAGGCCGAGTCGGTCGAGACGTTCGAGCAGGGGAACGATGATCCGCCGGGTCGTCCCGGTGGCCTGGCGGAGTTCGCTGACCGTGCCGCTTTTCCCGGCCTGAAGATGTTGCCCGATCGTGCCTCGAAGGCGGGCGAAGGCGTCCGCGCCGATGACCACTTCGTCGCTGAGGATGATGACTTCGTCCCTTTCGCAAAGAAAACGCAGGGCCTGCGGCGCGCCGACGCCGGTGGCTAATTCCTTCCGCGCTGGCGGATCAAACGGCCGGGCGCGCAGCGCGGCACGGATGCGATCGCCCGCGGCGCGCAAAGCGGGCGGAAGCGACGGCTGATGCGAAGCCTGCTGCAGGAATCCGCCTTTCTGGACAAAACCGTGCTGCGACAAATCGCGCAGCAAGGCGGTAAAGACATCGTCGCTCGCCCGATCCAACGCCGCGCGCAAATGGCCGATTTCGAGTCCAGTTTGCTCGGGATGCTCCGCATGTTTGGCTTGCACCAGCTTGGCCGCGGTCTCGCGCAAAGTCCGCCACCAGCTCGCGTCCGCCGCGATTTTCTCGTCGAGAAAAATCTGGCCCGCCGAGTGCAGGGTGGTCAGCCCGGCGGAGATTTCGTCCTGGCTGAAGGGAGATTTCCGCAGGAGCTGTGCGCGCACGGCAAAATGATTTCGCTGCAGTTCGGTGCGCAGAAAGGTTTGGCAATCGTGAGGCGCGGCCGCGCGCGCGTCGAGCAAGAGGCGTTGCGCGGAGGAGCGAAATTTGACCCCCTCCGCCTCCGCATCGAGGACGAGTCCACCCGCCATAGTCGTCTGCTCGGAGGAGTCGCGCACGATGAAGCGGTCGCCGGCAAAAGCCAAAACCGGCGTCCGCAGAAAGAGGCGCGCGATTGACCGCTCGTTAGGCAAAAGCTGCTTGCGATCGCGCAACTGCACGCGCGCCCCCAGGCGCCCACTGCCGTGATGAAGGTTCAGGATCGCGCCGGATTTCAGGGGACGCGTCGACGACGGCAGGCGCTGCGAGCGTTCGAGCACGACGTCGAGCACCAGCGAAGGCGAGCCCGCGTCCGGCAAGGTCACGACGGCGCCCCGGGTAATTTGCTCCGCGCTCACATCGGCCAAATTCAGCGCCGTCCGGGTTCCGGGCACGGCCACTTCCAGCGCCTCGTGGTGGCTTTGCAGGGCGCGCAGGCGCGTCTCCAATCCTTGGGGCAGCACGCGCACCGTCGCGCCGCGCCTGAATTGCCCGCCGCTCAGCGTCCCGGTCACGACCGTGCCACTTCCGCGCACGGTGAAGACGCGATCGACAAAGAGGCGCGGTTTTCCGTGGTCACGCCGGCGCGGAAGTTTTTCGAGCTCGCCGGCAAGCGCCTCCTGCAAAGTCGCCAAGCCAAGGGCCTCGCGGATTGAAGTCTCGACCACCGGGGCCTCGGCGAAAGGCGTTCCCTCTAACTGCGCGCGAATTTCCACCCGCCGCCCTTCGGTTCGACCGAGGTCCGATTTCGTTAGGGCAACGACCAAACGAGTCACGCCGAGATAGCTCAAAATCTGCAGATGCTCTTCGGTTTGCGGCATCCAGCCGTCATCCGCCGCGACCACGAGGAGCGCGAGATCGATCGAGCCGACCCCCGCGATCATGTTGCGGACGAAATCTTCGTGACCGGGCACATCGATCACGCCGACGGAAAACCCGGGGAGCGCGAGATGCGCAAAACCGAGGTCAATCGTGATCCCGCGTTTCTTTTCCTCGGGGAGACGATCGGTGTCGGTGCCGGTCAGCGCCTTGATCAGCGCCGTCTTGCCGTGATCGACGTGGCCGGCGGTGGCGAGGATAAAATTCCGCGCGGTCACGACAGGTGCGAGAGAACGGCGACGACCTGTTCGTCCTGCGGGGGGAAGACGGTGCGCAGGTCCAGACGAAATTTGCCTCGCGCGATGTAACCGATGAGGGGAGGCGTGGCCCGACGGAGACGTTCCGCCAATTCGTTAGGCGAAAAGGTGCCGCTGGAGACTTCCAAGGCGATCGATGGAATGGCCGAACGGGGCAACGCGCCACCGCCGATCTCCGCTTTGCTTGCTACGATGCGCAGCGCCACCGGCGAAGCGGGCAGTCGCCCCACGAGCGCTTCCGCCCGCGCCCGCAGAGCGGCCACGGGAGTCTGCAAAAGCCTAAGGATCGGAATCTCTTCCCAAGCCTCGCGGAGGTGCGCATCGATCGTCGCTTCAAGCGCGGCGCAGACCAGCTTGTCGCAGCGGAGCGCCCGGAAAAGCGGCTCGCGCTTGAGCGCGGCGACGAGTCGAGCCTTTCCGGCGATGAGCCCGGCTTGCGGACCGCCGAAGAGTTTATCGCCGCTGCAGCAAACCAGATCCGCGCCCTGCTTGAGGGTTTCGACGGGCGTCGGTTCGTGTTCGGTGAGGCCGAATTTTTCGGTGGCGACGAGCGCGCCGCTCCCGAGGTCGACGACGAAAGGAACGCGCCGGGTCCGCGCGAGCCGGGCAATTTCTTCGTTAGGCGGAGCGGCCGTGAAGCCGCCGAGATAGAAATTGCTTTGGTGGACGCGCAGGATCAAACCGGTCTCGGAGCCGATCGCGGCGGCATAATCGTCGAGGGTCGTTCTGTTGGTGGCGCCGACTTCGCGCAAGCGCGCGCCGCTTGTTTCGATGATTTCGCCGATGCGAAATCCGCCGCCGATTTGCACGAGCTCACCCCGGGAAATGACGACTTCCGGTTTCTTCTTGGTGAAATGATGGACCAGGAGGACAAGGGCGGCGGCGCAGTTGTTGACCACGGCAGCGGCTTCGCTTTGGCAGAGAAGGGAGAGGGTGTGTTCGAGATAACCGGCGCGTTTTCCGCGGCCCCCGCTCTCGAGATCGTATTCGAGCGTGTTGTAGGCCCGGGCCACCTCGACGACACGCCGGACGGCATCCGGGCCGAGGGGAGCCCGGCCGAAGTTGGTGTGCAGAATGATGCCGGTGCCGTTGATGACCGGTTGCAGGCGGGTCTGGGCGAGCGCCTCGAGGGCGCGTCGAAGATTGCGAATGATCGCGTTGAAGTCGGGCAACTGATCGCTCTGGCGGACGGAGGCGAGATGTTGCCTAACGAGTTGAGTGACGACGGGACGCGGCAGGGAAGTTAGGCCGAGCGCTGCAAGCACCTTATCGACCGCGGGAATGGCGCGGCGCGGATTCATCCGGGGAGCGCACGCGCCTCGCGTGCTCCATTCGGCGCCTCGCCGCATGGCTCGAGCGGACGAACGATTCTCATCCCGGCGAACGCCCTCCGCGCGCAGCAGAGTTTTCGGCGAGGCGCCAAAAACAGCACGCGAGGCGCGTGCGCTCCCCGGAGCTGTGGACGCGTGCTCATGAGGCTTGGATGGTGATTAATTTTGGGCGCCTCGGAGTTATTTTGCCGATAACGGCGGCGGCGGCGGAAAGCAGCACTGAGACTTCGCGCAGCTTTATTGGCGGGACGCAAAGTAATAAACCGCCGCTGGTCTGGGCGTCGTTCAGCAGCAACTTTTGGGGGCGATTGGTCTGGCCCCAATCGGTGAACGCGCGGGCGGTTATGAGGTTTTGCTGCGTCCCGCCAGGAACACAATCCTGCGCCATGAGGTCGAAGATTTCGTCGCTGAGCGCGGGAACGGCGGCGGCGTTGAGCTGCGCGCTCACTCCGCTGGCGCGGCACATCGAGGCGAGATGCCCGAGGAGACCAAAGCCGGTAATGTCGGTCGCGGCGCGCACGAGACCGCGCTCGGCCAGGTCCGCGCCGACGGCGTTGACTTGCGCCATGAGCTTGATCGCCGCCCGCGCCAGTTTTCGACTCGTTAGGCCGCGTTTGATGCCGGTGGTGGCGATGCCGGTGCCGAGCGGTTTGGTCAGGACGAGTAAATCGCCGGCGCGCGCTTTGGCATTGGTCAGAATCTTCTTCGGCGAAACGAGGCCGGTGACGGCGAGGCCGTAAATCGGCTCCGGATTGCGAATGGTATGGCCGCCGATAATGGCGCAGCCCACCTCGCGAGCTTTCTCGAGTCCGCCGCGGAGGATGGTGGCGATGGTTTTTTCCGAAACGAGATCGGTCGGAATGCCCATGATGTTCAAGGCGGTGAGGGGGCGGCCGCCCATCGCGAAGACGTCGGAGAGGGCATTGGCCGCGGCGATCTGGCCGTAGGCGAACGGGTCGTCGACGATCGGGGTGAAGAAGTCGGTCGTTTGCACGAGGGCGCGGTCGCGATCGAGGCGGAAAATACCGGCGTCATCGGCGGTCGCGGAACCGACGAGAACGTTAGGCTGCGGATACTGCGGGAGCTGACGCAAAACTTGCATCAGGGCCTTTTGGCTCAGCTTGGAAGCTCAGCCGGCGCAGGAAGAGAGCGAGGTCAGCTTACGGATTTGCTCGCGCGAGATGCGAATCACCTCCTTTCGGGGTGGTGCGAGCTACCAGCTTGCACGGTTGAACACGCAAGCTAGAAGCTCGCGCCAGAGAGGGGCGGAGAGGATAGGAATCGAACCTACCTCGGCTCTTGCGAGTCGACGGCGATTTTGAAGATCGCGAGGGCCACCAGGCACCCTTCACTCTCCGGGAAAGATGAATCTGGAAGGCAGGAAACCAGGGAAGAAAACCGAGGATGGAGGCCTTCCTGGTTTCCTGGCTTCCGGATTTTTCCCTAAGCCTTGGCCTTTTTGATCTGGCTAACGACGGCGTCGAAATCGGGCCATTCGCCGGTCTTGAGTTTGGAATGGAGCAGTTTGCCATTGGCGCTGACTTCGAAGGCGCCGCCGCTCGACGGGACGAGGGTGAGCGACGCGATGCGATCGCCGAGCTCGAGAATCTTAGCCGCCAAACTGACGGCTTTCGGCGTGTAATCTCAAACCACGCAGTATTCGATTCGGATTTCGGTTTTCATCGTGCTCCTTTCCGCAGCGAAGCTATGAGTGCGTCCGCGACCGGTCAAGACAGCCCGCCTGCTCGTTAGGCCGCGATGGCGTTGGCGGCGCGTTTGCGGGCGTTGGCGTCGAGCACGCGCTTGCGCAGGCGGAGGGACTTCGGAGTCACTTCCACGTACTCATCCGCTCCAATGTATTCGATCGCACGCTCCAGGGTCATCTTTAAGGGCGCTTCTAATTGAATGCCTTTGCCGTCACCCTGGCTGCGCATGTTGGTGAGGTTTTTCGCCTTGCAAGGATTCACCGGGAGATCTTCCGGGCGCGCATTTTCGCCAATGATCATCCCCGCATAAATTTCCTCCTGCGGTCCGATGAAAAGTTTGCCGCGCGCCTGAATGTTGTTCAGGGAATAGGCCTTGCTGGTGCCAGCCTCCATCGAAACCATGACCCCGCGGTTACGGCCTTCGAGTTCGCCTTTGAAGGGAGCGTACTCGCGGAAGATGTGGCTCATGATGCCTTCGCCCCGGGTTAGGTTAACCAGGTCGCTCTCGAAACCGATCAGGCCACGGGTGGGGATGATCGCCTCGACGCTGACGCGAGTGGCGTGGTGATCCATGCCGACGACCTCCCCTTTGCGAGCGGCCATGGCCTGCAGGACGTCGCCCAGGTTCTCGTTAGGCACTTCGGCGTAAAGCGTTTCAATCGGCTCGAGGAGCGCGCCCTTTTCGTCGCGCTGGAAGATGACTTCCGGTCGGGAAACCATGACTTCGAAGCCTTCCCGGCGCATTTGTTCCACCAGAACCGCGATCTGCATTTCGCCGCGCGCGTTCACTTCGAAGGCACCGGAAGCTTCCGTGTCCTTGACCGCGAGCGAGACGTTGCCGCGAGTTTCGCGGATGAGGCGCTCGCGCACGTGGCGGGCGGTGACGAATTTGCCTTCGCGACCGGCGAACGGAGAGTCGTTGACCAGGATGCGCATGCGGATGGTGGGCGGATCGATATCGACGAACTGAAGCGGGGTGCGCTCTTCGCGATCGGTCAGGGTTTCGCCGATATAAACTTCTTCAAACCCCGTGAGGCCGACGATGTCGCCGGCGCTGGCGTGCTGCGTCTCGACCTGGGCCATGCCGGCATAAGTGTAGAGCGCGGTCACGTTGCCGCGCTCGCGGCGTCCGTCGCGATGGATGCAAACGATCGCGTCGCCGACCGTGACGCGGCCGCTGACGATGCGCCCGAGCGCGATGCGGCCGAGGTAATCGCTGTAATGCAAGTTGGAGACGAGCATTTGGAAATAAGGCTCAGCCGCGATCGTGGGTGGCGGGATATATTGCACGATCGCTTCGAAGAGCGGGGTCATGTCCTCGCTGTTCTCGTGGATCTCGCGCATGGCGAAACCGTTCTTCGCGCTCGCGTAGACGATCGGGAAATCGAGCTGCTCGTCGTTCGCCTTCAGCTCGACGAAGAGGTCGAAAACCATGTCGAGCACTTTGTGCGGACGGGCATTTTCGCGATCGACTTTGTTGATCACGACGATCGGCTTGACCTTGTTCTCGAGCGCTTTTTTGAGCACGAAACGCGTCTGCGCTTGCGGGCCGTCGTGCGCATCGACCACGAGAAGGACGCCGTCGACCATTTTCATAATCCGCTCGACTTCGCCGCCGAAGTCGGCGTGACCGGGCGTGTCGACGATGTTGATGCGATAGCCGTTCCAGTTAAAGGCGGCGTTCTTGGCGCGAATGGTGATGCCTTTCTCGCGCTCGAGATCCATCGAGTCCATCATGCGCTCTTCGGTTTTTTGGTTGGCGCGGAAGGTGCCGGACTGGCGCAGGAGTTGATCGACAAGCGTGGTCTTGCCGTGGTCGACGTGGGCGATGATAGCGATGTTGCGGATTTTATCCATGAGATATGGTGCCTCGAAAGATTCGCCGGTGGGGAAGTCGGCCTGCCGAAGGCCCTCCGAACTCCGAACGCCTTTGCGCCCAGGCCGGTCGCCCGACAATTTGAGGAGCGCGAATATGGATGCGACCTCCCCCAGCGTCAACCGGCGGAAGGGCCGCCCAGGAAAAACGGCAGGCCGGCGAACCGGCCTGCCGTTTTGAAGTGAGCCCTTTTACTGCTGCGGCGTGATGGTGGCGTGGACAGCAGCTTCCGCGTTGATGAAGCCGTAGCCGTCGAGACTGGAATAGCCGCTCCCGATTTTATTCTGGAGCACGCCCGAGAAGGAGCCGTTCGTGGTCGTGCCGCTGAATTGCATCCCGCCGGGAGCGAGGGTGCCTTCCGGGATGAGCACATTGGCTCCGAGGAGATCGGCGGAGTTGCCGCCGACGGTGCCGCTCGGCCCGAAGGCGTCGGATTCGTCCCGATCGATCCCGAAGTTGATGAAGTCGTTCCGGGCAAAAGAGCCGGGCTCGAAGTTCAGCGTCAAGGTGTAGAAATGGGTGCCGCTGAGGGCGGGCGGCGGGACCTGATTGGACAGGCTCGCGTGAATCGCGCCGCGCGGCACTCCCTTGAGGAAGCCGGTGGTGAAGGGATAACCGACGGTGGGGGAGCGGTTATCGAAGACCAGGCCCGGCCGCGAGGTGAAGCCGGGAGTGGTGCTGAGCGGTTCGGTGGTATCGCCAGAATGTTCGCTCGAGGCATCGGGATTGAAGACGAAAGAGGTGAGGCTGCCCCGCCCGCGGTAGCCGAGCTCGAAGGCGTTGGGATTCATCGTGCTGATGAGGCTGGAGCCATCGGAATGCATCCGCAGCGCGACCTGCCCGTGCGGGGAGCGAGCCCGCCCGGTCACCATGTAAGGATCGAGATCGTGCGGGAACGTGCTGCGGTGCAGGAGATCCTTCATCTGCGCCGGGGAGACGGAGCCGGGGCCGCCATTGGCTTCGAGGACGAGGGCAGCGATGGCCGCGGCATGGGGAGCGGCCGCCGAAGTGCCGAAGAAGTTCGGGAAACTATCGGTATCCTGGCTGGCGTCGGAGACGAAGAAGGTGGTGTTGGCGCCGTCCATCGCGGCGAGGTCGGGCTTCTGCCGAATCTCGAGACGAGGCAGGCGGTTGTTCTCCTGATCGAAGGCGATAAGGGCGGGCCCCGGCGAGGTGAAGCCCTCGGGAACGAATGGAGGATAAAAGGCGTAGGCGGCCACGCCGTTGCCGCCCGCGGCGCTGTTATGGCCGAAGGTGATCGGCGTCTCAAAGCTGAAATACTCCTGTGGCTCGCCCGTGGTGAAGGTGACGTAGCGAATCCGGCTCGCCGGGGTCGGGTGAGCGGGCGGAATATTGGAGCGGGCGATCACGACCTGGATCAGGTTGCCCTGAGTCTGGCTGGGGAAAATCTGGGCGATCTCGATCGGCCGATTGGTCTGGGTATTATCTTCCCCGGTGGCCCCGATGAAGTTGCCCGCGGCGTCGAAGAACAGAATATTAAAATCAGTCGTGACGAGCGGGCTGCCGCTCGCCTGGTCGACGCTGTAATCGATCGTGCCCCCGGTCTGCGGCCCAAATTGCGTGACTCGCACGGTGTAAGTGCCGGTCTGTTGCAGGACGACGAGCAAGGTCTCGTCGGTGCCCGTATCCTGGGTCGTGACGGTGCTGCCGTCGGGGGCGATCAGCTGGATGATGGAATCGAAATCGGGCGTGGCCGGGTTGGCCGTCACCTGGATTTGCACCCGCTCGTTCGCCGTCCCGGGGAAGCTGAAGTCGTAGAAACCGCCCGGAGGAACGGTGCCGGTGCCGTTGACAATGTTCGGCCCGATCGCGACCGGATTGACGTCGTAGGCATCGTCCCATTGAAAGTCGAAAAGGGCCGGCGTCGGATCGCCCACGGAATAACCGATTAGCACGGTCTGGGCGATATCCTGCCGGCCGTCAGGATTGAAATTGTGAAAGCCGCCGGCGTAAAGCTCGGGCGGAACATTGGCCAGATTGATGTTCGTCCCGTCGGTGGCGTGCTGCAGATCGAGGACAGGATGGAAATCGGAGTAATAACCCTGCGTCGCCGGACGATTCCCGGCGGAGGAAAAATAAGAGACGCCCTGGGCGACGACCTCATCGACGGCGCGCGCCACGATCGTGTCCTGAAACATGCCTTCATCGAGGTAAATGATATCGTCGACGATGACCTGCGCGCCCGCGCCGCCGTCACTGTGGGGCGCGGCCAAGCGCCGGATGTTATTGGCGAAGCCGATCTCGGAGGCGTTGGCGGTGGCGAAAGCGAGCCGGGCGTCCGGCGCCATATCGTAAATGATCTGGCACATGGCCCGGCCTTCGTCGTTGCCGGAATTGTCGTCTGCGAGCACGCGGACGGCCTGGCGGCCCCCAGGGAGGTCGCCCGAACGAATATCATCGCCCGCTTTGGGCCGGCCCGGTGCGGTATTAAAAGAATCGGAGAGCACGCCCACGGTGATGCCTTTGCCGGTGATGCCAGTGACGGGCTGCGCGTTCTGGTTGGTAATTTGGTCGACGCGATGCTGGTGGACGCCCTGGCTGGTGGTGGCGCCGACATCGGCAATGGGCCGCAAGGAGAGAAAGACCGAGGAAACTCCGCGGGTTTTGGCCAACTGCGCCGCCTGCTCGAGCGGAACGAAGACATCCATGGCGCCGCCTTGGTAGCTCATATCTTCGGCTTTGATCTCGACTCCCTGGAGGGCGGCGACGGCGGCGCGGGCGGCCGCATTTTTCAAATGCACGGTGACGAGCACGCGGCCTTTGCCGTCATAGATGGCGCGGTCGCTCGCGTCGACCCCCCGATGGGCGTTGGCGCCCGCGGTTGGGGCGGAGAGCGCGTTGGGAGATTTTGCCGGCGTCCCGCGTTTGACCAAGCCGGCCAGGCCGCCGCCGAGGTTCTTGGGTTGATCGGTCGCGGCCAGGAGAAGCGCCGGGGCGAGGAACGCCGCGGCCAGAGCGGTCAGGCTGGAGCGGAGAGTTCGCGGGAGTCGGGAATGAAAATGGTTCAGGCGATTTTGCGTCATAGAATTTGTAGTACGTGCTGAGATTGTGAGTTCTGCGGGACCTTACGTTTTTACCTTGTTTGCGGCGCCAGGGTCAATTCAATTCGGAAGCGGGTCGGCGGAAGGCAGGCCCGCGCTTCGCCGAGCGAAGCGTCTACAGGGAGGGAGGCTCAAGGACCCGCTAATTCGCGGCCAGCTCGGCTTGCGGGTCGGGCGCCGGGTCCACCCACTTGCCATGCTCGCGGATGAGATCCTGCAGGCGCTCGACCGCTTCAGCTTCGGGGATGTTGAATTTCACGGCGGTCTTGCCGACGTAGAGATTCACCTTTCCCGGGGCGCCGCCGACGTAGCCGAAATCGGCGTCGGCCATTTCCCCCGGGCCGTTGACGATGCAGCCCATGATGGCGATTTTCACGCCTTTGAGATGGACGGTGGCGGCTTTGATTTTCGCGGTGGTCGTCTGGAGGTTAAAGAGCGTCCGGCCACAGGAAGGGCAGGCCACATAGTCGGTCTTGAAAATTCGGGTTCCGGCCGCTTGCAGGATGTTATAGGACAAGCGCATCGCCTGCCCTGGACCGTGCTCGCCTTGCACGAGGATGGCATCGCCGATGCCGTCGCAAAGGAGCGAGCCGATGTTCGTGGCCGCGCGCAGGAGAGTGGGTAAAAACTCGGCGTCGGGGTTTTGCGAGATCGTTAGGCTATCCTTCAACAAAATCGGATGCCGCGGTTCCAAGCGGGCCGCAAGGAGCCGGTAAGCCGCGATCACGGGCAGATCGAGATCGTTTGCGACCGCGACCAGTTGGGTTTGGGCGCTCCGGTTGAGCGCTTCGATGGCGGCGTCCGCGCGCGGATCGATCTCGACCACGCCGGCCGCTTCGTAAACCAACTCCGGCCGGTAATCGCCCATCCGGTCGATCTTATGCGCGATCTTCTCAAAACCGGCGTGGCGGATCGCGACTCGCACCGTTTCCTCGCCCCCGAGCGCGACTTCCTCCCGCGTGAGCTGGGCGCTGGCCCGCCGTTGATAAGCAAAAGGATCGAACGACAGCCCCGTCTCGGGCGCCACGAGACCGGATTCGCGCTCGTCGATCGCGTCGACCAAGGCGCGGGCGACCGGGATTTCGTGGATGCTGTCTTCGGTGAGCGAGACTCGGATGGTATCGCCGATGCCGTCGCTGAGGAGCGAGCCGATCCCGATCGCGCTTTTGATCCGGGCATCTTCGCCGTCGCCAGCTTCGGTCACGCCCAGGTGGATCGGGTAATTCCAAGTGGGGCGAGCTTCTAGCTTGCCAGATTCTGAACCACGCAAGCTAGAAGCTCGCGCCACTTCGTCTTCCGCGCGCAGCCGCGCCACGAGCAACCGATAAGCTGCGATCATCACCTTGGGGTTGCTCGATTTCATCGAGAAAATCAGCGCGTGATAGTCGAGTTCGCGGGCGATGCGAGCGAACTCCAGCGCGCTCTCGACCATGCCGAGCGGCGTGTCGCCGTAACGGTTCATGATGCGGTCGCTGAGCGAGCCGTGGTTCGTGCCGATGCGCAGGGCGATGGCGCGCTCCTGGCAGAGCCGAACGAGCGGGCTGAAGCGCTCGCGAATCCGCTCCAGCTCCGCGGCGTACTGCGCGTCGCTGTACTCGATAATCTTGAATTTCTTTGAGTCGGCGTAGTTGCCGGGATTGATCCGCACTTTATCGACCCATTTCGCCGCTTCCATGGCCGCTTCGGGTTTGAAATGGATGTCGGCGACAATGGGCACGTCGCAGCCGCGCGCGCGCAGGCCACTCACGATGTGCTCCAAATTCGCGGCATCCTTCACCGTCGGCGCGGTGATGCGCACGATCTCGCAACCGACCGCCGCCAGCTCCATGGTCTGGGCGATCGAGGCTTCCGTATCCATGGTGTCGCAGGTGATCATCGACTGGACGCGGATCGGGTTTTCGCCCCCGACGCCGACGTGGCCAACCATCACCTCGCGCGAAACGCGGGGTTGATAAGTGAAGGGCGAATCGCAGTAGGCGCTCACCGCTTTCGCTTACGCGGCCGCGCGCCGTTTTTTGCTCTTTCCAGCGCGATCACCAATTTCACGTCGATGTACTTATGCCCGCCGTGCAAATCATAGACGTGGACGGTGTCGTTAGAGGGCGAAAAGGACATGAATTCGGGATGAACCACTCGCACAGAGGTGCCGTTGGTGAGGACGATATCAAAAGGACGGAATGGCGCCGCTTGATAAAGATTGCGGATTTCCTGGACGTCCATGGGAGAAGCTTATCGCGGCAACCTTCTTCTGCAAAATTAACTAACGCTTCGCCGCCGCCGGCGTCGCTTTCGGCCGACCCGGCTCGCCCCTCGACCCGAAGAAATCCCCGATGTCGAAAAAGCTCACGTAGCAGATGTAACCGATGATGACGACGGCGCAGGCTGTCTGCACGTATTCGAGAATGCGGATGTTGATCGGTTTGCGCCGGATCGATTCCAGGATGGCGAGGACGATGTGGCCGCCATCGAGCACGGGAATCGGGAGCATGTTTAAAATCGCCAGGTTCACGTTGAGGATGACGCTGAACCAGAGGGCCAGTTGCCAGCCGCGCTCGTTCTCGAAGAGCATGTAATAAACGTGCCCGATGCCGATGGGCCCGCTCATGTGCTGGAATTTCACGTCGCTCTTCGGCGAAGCGACCGCGCCCAGCGTCTCGAGCGTGCCGGTGACGCTCTGGTACACTTGCTCAAAGGGGTTGGGGTGGGCGATGAAAGTTTTCCCATTGCGATCCCAACCGATCCCGATGCGCGGTTTCATTTCGCCCTCGGTCGCGAGGAGCTTCGGCTTCACCTGCACGGTGAGCGCTGCGCCCGCGCGTTGCAGATGGAGAGCGATCTCCTCCTGCGGGTGTTTGTCGATGTAATCAGCCAGCGCGACCGGGCTGTAGAGCGTGGTCTGGTTGTAGCCGGTCACGATATCGTGCGGCTTCAAACCCGCGGCGGCAGCGGGCGTTTTTGGCTCCACGCTCTCGATAATGGCGGTCTCCTTCGGCATGAGCAGAAGTTGCCGGGTGCCCTGGCGGCGCCAGCCAGTGGTCTGCGGTTTGTACGGGACCACCTGGACGGTGCGCACGGCTCCGGCGCGCTCGAATTCCACCGGCACCGTCTCGCCCTGGCTGCGCACGGTGCTCCAACTCACACTGTCGTTCATCCCAAAGAACCGCGTCACCTGCTGGCCATCCACCGCTAAAATTTTGTCGCCCGGTTGCAAGCCGACCTTCTCGGCCGACGAACCCGGCATGACGTAACCGATCACCGTCGTGACATCGGCCTCGCCGACCGGCCGGCCCACGGCCCAGACGATGCAGGCAAAAACCAGCGCCAGAAGCAGGCTAAAAAGCGGCCCGGCCAGCGCGACGATGATCTTGTCGAGCGCGGAAATGGGCGGAAGCTCCGCCCGATCGACGTCCGCTTCGCCCTCGATGATGTCCATCGGCGCGAGCTGCGGGAGTTTCACGAAGCCCCCGGCCGGGATGCTCCCGATGCTATAGAGGACGCCGTTGATTTTCTTCTGCCAGAGCGGCTTCCCAAACCAGATGCCGAACTGCTCGATCAAAAGCCCGCGCCATTTCGCCGCCAGGAAATGCCCCAGCTCGTGCACCGCGATGAGCAGATTAAAGAGAACCACCACCTCGAGGATGAGGAAGGCGACGCGAGCGATTTGAGCAATCATGAAGCGGTAGGAGTAAGCGCGGCCGCCGTGTCGCGCGCCCAGCGGTCGGCGTCCAATATGGCATCGAGGGCCGGGTTGGCAACGGAGGCGTGGCGGTTCATCACTTCTTCGACCAGGGCCCAGATGCGCGGGAAAGCGATCTGGCGATCGAGAAAGGCTGAGACAGCGACCTCATTGGCGGCGTTCATTACAGCAGGCAAAGTGCCGCCGGTCTCGCCCGCCTGCCGGGCCAGGCGGAGTGCCGGGAAATCGTCGAAACGCGGGGTCGCGAAATCCAGCCTCTGGAGTTTACCGAAATCGAGCGGGGGCAGGGTGTTGGCCACGCGATCGGGCCAGGTGACGGCGTATTGAATCGGGAAACACATATCCGAATGCGAGAGCTGCGCGAGGACGCTGCCATCCACGAACTCGACCATCGAGTGGACGATGCTCTGCGGGTGCACGACCACATCGACGCGCCCCATCTCCACCCCGAAAAGCCAGTGCGCCTCGATCATTTCGAGGCCTTTGTTGAAGAGCGTGGCCGAATCGATCGTCACCTTCGGCCCCATGTTCCAGGTGGGATGTTTCAGCGCCTGCTCCGGGGTAATAGCGGCAAACTGCTCGCGCGCAGTCTCGCGAAAAGGTCCGCCCGAAGCCGTTAAGATCACTCGGCGCACCGAGGCGGCATCGCGGCCTTCCAGACATTGGAAGATGGCGTTGTGCTCGCTATCGACCGGGAGCACGCGCGCGCCCTTTTTGGCCGCCGCACCCATCACCGCTTCCCCGGCCATGACGAGAATCTCCTTACTCGCCACCGCCAGATCCTTCCCCGCCTCGAGCGCGCGCAGCGCGGGGCGCAGACCTCCCGTCCCCACCACCGCGACCAGCACCATCTCCGCGCTGGCCAGGCAAGCGATCTCTTCGAGACCCTCTTCCCCGGCAAAAATCTTCGGCTTGTAGGTGAGCTGTGCGCAGAGCTCGCCCAGCTTCGACTCATCGACCAGACAGAGCGCCTCTGGCCTAACGAGATTGGCCTGCTCGGCCAGCTTGCGCGCGCTGCTTCGCGCGGCCAGCCCGACGATCTCGAGACGCTCGGGCACATCGCGCGCCACCTTCAGCGCGCTCTCGCCGATCGATCCCGTCGCGCCGAGCACGACTACGCGTTTCCGTTTCATTGTTTTTCAGACAGAATGAACAGAATTGACAGAATGGAAGAAGAGCTAGGGGCGGGCTTTGGATAAGTCGTTCTTCTCTTCTTCCCCATTCTGTAAATTCTGTTCATTCTGTCTAAAACTCCCCTTACAAATCGAACGACCCGGGCTCACTCTTCGGATGCCGGAACTTCTTCTTAAACTGCAGTCGCGCCGCGCCAAAATTCAGCAACAACCCTTCCTCGATGCCGGTCGCGGTGAGGTAATTCACCAGTTGCACCTCGTGCGCTTTGACTAGCGCAAGGACGGCCTTCAGTTCCAACAACAACTTCCCATTCAGGAGCAAATCCGTCAGAAAGGCGCCGACCAGTTGTTCCTCGTAAAACACGTTAACCGGCTTCTCCGCTTCCACCTGGACACCGCCGCGCCGCAGCTCGAAAGACAGCGCATTACGACAGACTGATTCCACGTAACCTGGCCCGAGTGTGCTCTGGACCTCCATCGCCGCACCTATGACCGATCCAGCTAAGTCGTAGCTCTGCCCTTCACTCATCGGAGGGAAGATTTAGACAGAATGAACAGAATGGACAGAATGGAAGAAGAGTCAGGTGCGGGCTTTGGGTAAGTCGTTCTTCTCTTTTCCCCATTTTGTCCATTCTGTAAATTCTGTCCAAAAAAATCCCCCTGTTCTACGGCACCTTGATGACCAGCCGCAGATAGAAGAACAGCAGCGGCGCCGTAAACAACAGGCTATCGATCAAATCCAACGCCCCGCCGATCCCCGGCAACATATTCCCCGAATCCTTCACCCCCGTGCTCCGCTTGATGATCGACTCCGCCAGATCACCGATCACCGCCGCGAAACCGAGCGACAGCCCAAGCACAATCGCATGCGGCATGGTCAAAATCGAAAAGTGTCCCGGCATTAACAGAATCAAACCAACACTCGCGAGGAGCGAGAAAAAGAGCGCCCCGAAAAACCCTTCCCAAGTCTTCTTCGGGCTGATGTGCGGCACCAGCGGATGCTTCCCGATCAAGCTCCCGGTCAGATACGCCCCCATGTCGCTAAACTTCGTGATCGCGATGCAGTAAAACACATAGAACTGCCCCGTCACCGACCCATCCGGCAGCCGCGGCGTCGCATAAACGATCTTGGTCACGAAGTTAAAAAGCCAAAGCACATAGAGCAGCCCGAACAGGGTATAAGCCATCGTCTTGAGCGGCTCGTCGTCGCGCAGGAAACTAAACATCTGCCGAGTGAACACGGTCAGCAGGAAGAAGAGCAGCACCGCCGTCTCGAAGTCATAGGAACGCGCCGGCCCGTAATGCGAGAAGTAATAGAAACTTCCCACCAACATCATCCCCCCGCAGATCATCGCCGTGATCTTGAAATTCGGGAGCCCCTTGTGATCGAGCATCCCGTAGAATTCCCAAAGCGCGATCATCCCCACGGCGCTGATGAGCGCGTAAAAGCCTAGCTCATAGCCCGCAAAAACGATAAAGAGGGCCACCGACCAGAGCGCGATCGTGCTTGCGAAACGGAGGATGAAAGTCAGCCGAGCCGTTACCGGCTTAGCTGGAGCGCGCTCGGACCCGGACATGCAAAGGCATCATCCCAAGCAAAAGCGCTTTGTCCAACGCGTTATCGCCCGCGGGGCGCGTCCCCGGGAAATGCGGCGGCCGCGCCACCCGCGCGACGCTACTAGGCGCGACGCCGCGCCAGCACGCCCAACGCCCCGGCGCCCACGGCCAACAGCGCCCAAGTTCCCGGCTCCGGAATCGTCGTCGTCAATCCCGCAACCTCCGACGCGGAAAGCACGCCATCATACAAACGGAGCCGGGCGATGTTCCCCTGGCTTCCTTCATTCAGCACCGCACCGCCGGCGCCCATCCCGTCGTCCTGGAAAAGAGTCAGGAAATCGTTTCCCGCGCCCGCGCCGTCACCGAGCACGGCCAGTTGATTGAGATCCGAGAAGGTAAAGGCCAGCGTGGTATTTCCCATCACGTCCGTCTCGTAAACGCTCACCAGATCCGTCGTGCCATCGCGCGTCAGCACGATCTGCGCGTAATCGCTCGCCGTCGCCGTCCCCGGCGCCCCGGTTCCCACCGGCGTCCCGGTGTCATCGACGAATTCGAGATTGTTCGTCGCCGCATTCAGATACAGGCCGGCATCGGAGCCCAGGCTCTTAAAGTCGAAAACCTTCGTCGAAAGGATGCCCGTAGTCGTCAGGTCAAAGCTCGCCAGGAGTACGATCGAGTAGTTCGAGCCGTCGATGAAAGGGTTGGTTTGTGTCTGCACCCCGGATTGCATCAGCGTCATCGTAGAGGTCGAGACGGCCAGGACTTCCTGGGAAAAACCGTTCACCGTCCCCGGGACGAAACCGACATTGCCGGCTCCGGTCGGCGCTAAGGGGCCGATCGTGCCGACCGAAGAGGTGAAAACATCCTGCAACTGATAATCAGCCGCCAGCGTTTGCGCGGGCGCGGATTGGCTCAGGCAGAGCAAGGCTGAGGCCGCGAGGCCCAAGGTGGAAGCGCGTAAGGAAATCATGGTGGCAATGGTTGCGCAAAGCGGCTGAAACGGAAAGCAAATTGACGCCGCGATCGCGGGAAGTGGCTCTGCACCACTCATGCAAATTACCCGCCGCATCCTCCTCACCGGCCTCCTCGTCGCGAGCGCGACGCCCGCCCCGGCCTCGCAAACAACCATCTGTCCGGCAGACCGCTCCACCACCCCGCAAGGGCCAGATTCCCGGCCCGCGGGCACGTTGCGTTTCCTCGTCCCCAAAGTCTCTTTTGGCACGCACTCTGTCCCGGCAACTCTGTTGCCATGATCTCCGCCCTGGCGGCCCCCAAAGGCAACCGGAGTTGCGGAGACAAGTGCGTTTTCCAAACGGAGTTCGGGTCCGAGGGGAACCTGTTCCGCGCCTCGTGGCGCGAGCTTCCAGCTTGCGCGAGGCCCGAGCCCGGAACACGCGAGCTAGAAGCTCGCGCCACTTGCGCTAAGGTTTCGGCTTATCTTCAAGGCTATGCCGAAGTTCACCTGCAAGTTCACCGAGGAAACTACGCCGCTCCGGCACGTCTGGGAGCATACCGTCGGGAGTGGTCATGCCGCGCTCGCTTTGCGCGCCGATTGGCAGCTGCAGCTCAGGCGCGCGCAGCGTGAACTCGGTTTCCGGCATGTCCGTTTCCACGGCCTCCTTTCCCACCCGATGGATGCCTTGATCTGCCAGAATAACGAATGGCTCTACTCCTTCTTTAACATCGATCAGATTTTCGATTTCCTTCTCTCCATCGGGATGAAGCCGTTCGTCGAGTTGAGCTTCATGCCGGAGGCGCTCGCCTCGGGCAGTAAGACGGTGTTTCATTATCGCGCCAATGTTACTCCGCCCAAGGACATCAAGCAGTGGGCGATCTTGATCCGCAAGTTGATGCGGCACTGGATCGATCGCTACGGGCTGGCCGAAGTAAAGGAGTGGTTCTTCGAGGTCTGGAACGAGCCGAATCTCGAATACTTCGGCACCGGCCAGCAGAAGGACTACTTCAAACTCTATCGCGCCACCGTCGAAGCGATCAAAGGGGTCGACTCCTCGCTCCGGGTCGGCGGTCCCGCCACCGCGAGGAGCGCGTGGATCGCGGACTTCGTCGAATTTATAGAGAAGAAGAAGTTACCAGCCGATTTCGTCTCGACTCATCAATACCCTACCGATGCCTTTGGGAAGCCGGGGGACGATACCGCCACCCAGTTAGCCCAAGGCAGGCGCGGAGTGATGAAGGAAGCGGCCCAGGATGCGCGCCATGCAGCGGGCGGGCGTCCCCTTTATTACACGGAATGGTGCACCTCTTCGAATCCGCGCGACCTCCTGCATGATCAACCTTTTGCCGCCGCTTTTGCGACTAACATCCTCATGAGTGTGGATAGTGTCGTCGAAGGTTATGCCTGGTGGACTTTCTCCGATATCTTCAACGAGAACTATATGCCTTCGGTGCCATTCCAGGGCGGCTTTGGCTTGCTCAACATTCATAACATCGCCAAGCCCGTTTATCGCGCCTTCGAGTTACTGCACCGGCTGGGTGACAAACAGTTGGTCGTCGATGGCCTGCACGATACCGTCAGCGCCTGGGTCATCCGCAGCGACGAAGGTAGTGCTACTATTTTACTCACTAATCACGCCTTGCCCCAGCACTCGATCAAAAAGGAGAACGTGCAGGTGCAACTCCTGGATGCGCCGGTCCCGGGGCGGGCTTATCTCGAACGCATCGATGAGACTCACGCCAACGCCACCCGGGTCTGGCGGGCAATGAAGAAGCCGGAATATCTGAGCGAGAGCCAGGTGGCACAGCTAGAGGCCGCCTCCGCACTGGTGCAGGAAGCAGTCGAGCTAAAAGTCGAGGAGAACTCGATCGGTTTCCGGGTCGCGCTCGCCCCGCATGCCATGGCTGCGGTCACCATCGAATTCAAAGGTCCCAGGAAAGCAAAGAAGAAGCGCTCGGCATGAGCGCCGATTCGGACGACCGCCTGCTCCATGCCTTGCAGCGGGAAACCTTCGACTACTTCCTGCACGAGGCGAACCCGCAGAATGGGCTTATCCCCGATAAGACGCAGCCGGGTTCGCCTTCGAGCATCGCCGCGACCGGTTTCGCCCTCGCCATCTACCCGATCGCGGTCGAGCGCGGCCTGATCCAGCGCGCTGCAGCGAGCAAGCGCACTTTGGCGACGCTTCGTTTCTTCTGGAAAAGTCCGCAGAGCGCAGCGCCGGACGCGACCGGTCACAAGGGATTCTATTACCATTTTCTGGAGATGGAGAGTGGCCGGCGTGCCTGGAAATCGGAGTTATCCAGCATAGATAGCGCCTTTTTGCTCGCAGGCATGTTGACTGCCGCGGAGTACTTCGATCGGGACACGACCAAGGAGAGGGAGATTCGAGAGCTGGCCGCCAGCCTTTATCGCCGAGCCGACTGGCCATGGATGCTCAACGGCGGCAAAGCGGTCTCCCACGGTTGGAAGCCGAAGCGCGGCTTCATCCGCTATCGCTGGCAGGGATACAGCGAAGCTCTTATTCTCTATGCGCTCGGCCTGGGCTCCCCGACCCATCCGCTCCCGCCGGAGAGTTATGAGGAATGGCTCTTGACTTACAAATGGAAGAAGTTCTACGGCCACGAGTTCCTCTACGCTGGCCCGCTCTTTATCCACCAACTCTCACACCTTTGGATTGATTTTCGCGGCATCCAGGATGAGTTCATGCGCGGGAAGAAGATCGATTACTTCGAGAACAGCCGGCGCGCCACTTACATTCAACAGCAGTACGCCATTCGTAATCCGCGAAAGTTCGCCGGCTACGACGGGAATTGCTGGGGTATCACGGCGAGTGACGGGCCCGGCGCGACGACCCGCCGCATCGCAGGGGTCAAACGCCGTTTTTACGACTACGTCGCCCGCGGGGTGCCGCACGGCCCCGACGACGGCACGATCGCGCCTTGGGCGGTCGTGGCGAGCCTGCCTTTCGCTCCGGAGATTGTGTTACCGACGGTTCGTCATTTCCGCAGCTCACGGCTCAGAGTGGAAAGTCCTTATGGTTTCAAGGCGACCTTCAACGAGACTTACCCCGGGAAGCGCTCGACCAAATACGGCTGGGTCTCGCCCTGGCACCTGGGACTTAACCAGGGCCCGATCATTCTCATGATCGAGAATTATCGCTCCGGTCTCTTATGGCGACTGATGCGGCAATGCCAGCCGCTCGTAACCGGTTTGCAGCGCGCGGGCTTTACCGGCGGCTGGCTCCGCGGCAAGAGCAGCTCTTAGCAATCGCCCGCACCTTCCAACGCGAGAGTGGCTACCTTCGCAGGCCTGACTCCCGCGCTTCGCAGAGCGAAGCGTCTACAGCGGAAGCAGGATGCGCCCTAAACCGTGTCATGGACTTGGAAACGTCTATTAGGGGCGCCACGGTCTTTCTGGGGAGCGCACGCGCCTCGCCTGCTGGTTTTGGCGCCTCGCCAAAACGAACTTTGCGGCCGCTCTTGGTCTCGAAGCGGGCAAGAAAGTTCGCGACGGCGAGACGCCATCGCCAGCACGCGAGGCGCGTGCGCTCCCCAGAGACAGTTCACCTCCCTCGCGCCATCCAAAGTGCATGAGGCCCTCTAGGCTAGGAGGCTGGCATGGCTTTGTCATTCTGTGACGCCGCGGGCGCAGAGGCGAAGGCCGACGATCCCACGGTACTCCCGCGCCGGTAAAGTTGACTTTCGCCCTGGCCTCGCATGGACTATTTTCCTTCCGTGCAAAAAACGATGCAGGCGCTGGTCAAGAAGGAAGCCAAGCCCGGCCTTTGGCTCGAGGAAGTCCCGGTGCCCGAGGTCGGCGACGATGACGTCCTCATTCAGATCAAGAAAACGTCCATCTGCGGGACCGACGTCCACATTTATAACTGGGACGCCTGGTCGCAAAAGACCATCCCCGTCCCCATGGTTGTGGGCCATGAATACGTCGGCGTAGTCGAGGCGGTGGGGGAGCGGGTCAAGGGTTTTGCTCCCGGCGACCTCGTCACCGGTGAAGGGCACATCGTCTGCGGACATTGCCGGAACTGTCTGGCCGGCCGGCGGCATCTTTGTCCCAACACCCGCGGCGTCGGGGTGAATCGCCAGGGCGCGTTTGCGGAGTATCTCTCCATCCCAATGTCCAACGTCTGGCACGCCGACCCGGCCATCCCGCTCGATGTTCTTTCCTGCTTTGACCCGTTAGGCAACGCCACCCACACCGCCCTCTCTTTTGATCTCATCGGCGAAGACGTGCTCATCACCGGCGCGGGACCGATCGGTTGCATGGCCGTGGCGATTTGCCGGCATGCCGGCGCCCGCAACGTGGTCATTACTGACATCAATCCTTACCGGCTCGAGCTAGCCCGGAAGATGGCGCCGAATGTCTGCGCCATCGACGTGCGCAAGTCGAGCCTGAGCGATGCCATGAAAGAACTCGAGATGAAGGAGGGCTTTGATGTGGCTCTGGAAATGTCGGGCAGCCCCAAGGCCATGGCCGATTTACTCCCGGCGATGTTTCACGGCGGGAAGATCGCTCTGCTCGGGATTATGCCCGACAGCGCGGCGATCGATTGGAACGTGGTGGTTTTTAACGGCCTCACGATCAAAGGGATCTATGGCCGGGAGATGTATGAGACCTGGTATAAGATGACCGCCATGATCCAAAGCGGGCTCGATATCTCGCCTGTCATCACCCATCGCTTTCCTTATACGGACTTCCAAGAAGCGATCGAATTGATGAAGTCGGGTAACTCCGGCAAGATCGTGCTCGACTGGACTGGGGCGTAGGACCGGCCCCAGCGCCTCCTTAACCGTGTTGTCATCCCTCGCGGTGCTCGGGATGGCAATGCTCTCTCTGCCGCGGTAGACGGTTCGCTCTGCGAAGCGCGCGAGCACGGTGCCAAAGGGCGCGCCCCCACGCGTCTCGCAGAGTGGGACTGTCTACAGGAGCGACACTGCCTTCCCAATGCCTACAATCCGGTCCGGCTGCACGCTCGCCCCCAAAAAACAAAGAGCCCGCTGGGAACACCCCCAGCGGACTCTTGTCGTAACCTAACCAAAAGCAGCCGAATCGGCGGCCAAGCTTCTAGAACTTAAAGCTCAAGTCCGCCTGAAAGAGGTTGTAGTTGTCGACCGGGTTGATCCCGAGATCGCCGACGCCGCCGGTGCCAAGGTCATGGTCGATCTGCCAGCCGTGCACATAGGTCAGATTTGCCGTGACCGCGTCCGTCACCGCATAACCGAGCTGGAGGAAAACCCCTTCCAGGTTGACGCGGCTGTCGATAATGTCGGAATCGACCAGGTTCGGGTCGAGCGCATACTGATCGACATGCTGCCAGAAGGCAGTCAGAGCGATGTCCCCCTGATGCTTGGTGCTGCCAATCCCGGCGCCGATCTGGTAGGCGAGGTTTTGGTCGCCTTTATTGGGATGACCGGCGCGGAGGGCGCGCTCGTCGCCATCGAAATTATAGGCAAAATCTCCGAAGACGCGGACCGGCAACTTGCCCACCTTAAAGCCAAACTCCGCCGGCACTTCCAGGACGAGGAGATTGTTCACTCCGGTCTGATTGGGCACGACGGTTGTGACGGCGCCGGTCACAGGATCGACCACGTTGAAGGTGGGGTCGCCGACAAAGCGGGTGTTAAAGGTATCGCCGGTGCCGGTATAGTTATAGATGGTGGAGGCCAGTTGCAGATACATGTTCTTGTCGAAGTTGTAGCGCGCGCCGATCTGCCATCCGAGTAGATACGCATCGGTTTTGTTAAAGCCGTTAGGCGAAGGTCCGATCGGGTTCTCTGGGTTGGTGTCATCATAGACGAACTGACCGAAGTTGGCGAAGAGATCGATCGATGGACCAGCCGTGGCGGGGGCGGTTTGGGTTACGATGGTCTTGCCATCCTTATCCGTCATTGTCGCGGAGCTGGCCGGGGCGCCGCCTCCGAGTTTGATGGTATACTTATATTGCTCGGAGAGACCTTCCGGGTTGATGTCGCCATCCCAGACCATCGAGGAAGTGACAAACGGGTTCGGCAATTTGCCCGCGATCAAAGTGAGGCCGGGGATGCCGTTGTAGCCGAGATAGGCCTGGCCGACGTTGATGCTGTCACTGTTCTTCGCGAAAGGACCGGGGCCGGCGGCGGTGTCATCGCCGAAGGTCACGTTGGTGGAACGCGGGTTGGTGGAGGTCTCGAGCCGGATATTAAAGAAGAAGTTGTCGATCAACTTCCCACGCAGGCCGAGGCGCAGCCGATAGCGCGCGCGATTGCGCTGGTAGGTGTCGTTGTTGGGGTTGATGAAATCGGGATTGGCCGTCTGGCCGTTGCGCACTTCGTAGCGGACGCGGGCATCGCCGTAGATCTCCAGCTCGGTCAAGGGGGCCGAGAGCTTGAGCTTGTCGCTCGAATTAGAACTCACTTCTTGCGCGGCCTTTTTGTCCAGTTCGGAGCGGACTTGGCTCGCATCCTGGGCACTGATGATGTGTTTTTTGACGAGCAAATTTAAGAGCGCGTCGTCGTCCGCCCGCGCGGTCAGACCGCTCAGGGCCAGGCTGGCGGCGGTAAGTGCAAACGTGAATTTCTTGGTCAACATTTTTTCTCCTTTTGTGCGACCGAAGCCGCGGTTGGTTAGGCGCCGGCAAATTTCTCCTTCGCCGGCGGTCCGAATCACTCGGATGCGGCAGAGGCTAAGGAGCGATTGTTACGGACGTGTGGCGGCCGCGTAACAGTTGGGTGAATTTGCCGGCGCGGGCGGCGCCGGCCTAACTGGCCGAGGAGCGGTAGCCGGCGGGATCGATCGCGACCTGCGTATAGCCCACCTCGCGGAGTGCCCCCCGCAATTCTGCGGAGAGGCCTTCGAGCCGCGCCATTTCTTGCGGGAGAATTTCGACCCGGGCGTGCGGCTGATCGTCGTGCACGTGATGACGCACCCGGAAGACGCGAAAACCGAACCCGCGCACGATGTTTTCCGCCCGCTCGATCATCCCGAGCGCGGCCGCGGTCACGGGCGTGCCGTGCGGGATACGCGAGCTCAGGCAGGGCTGGGCGGGGGCGTCGGCCGTGGGCAAATCCAGCGCGCGGGAAAGCGCGCGAATTTCGCTTTTCGTGAGGCCGGCGTCCTTGAGGGGAGCGATGACTTGAAATTCCGCGGCCGCCCGGCGACCGGGCCGGACTTGCGCCGCGTCGTCCGCGTTCTCCCCGTAGGCGATGGCCGCGAAGCCGCGCCTTTTCGCCAGCGCATCGAGGCGGGTGAAAAGCTCGGCTTTACAGAAATAACAGCGGTTCACCGGATTGCTGGTGTAGTTCGGGTCGTCCATCTCGCTCGTCGGCACCACTTCCACCAGTGCGCCCAGGGTGCGCGCAAGGTGGAGGGCTTCGGCCAAGGCCGCCCGCGGAAGACTCGGGCTGTCGGCGATCACTCCGAGACAGCCGGGTCCGAGGGTCTCGACGGCGGTCGCCAGGAGAAAAGCGCTGTCCACGCCCCCGGAGTAGGCGACCACGAGAGGCGCGTGGCGGCGCAGCGTTTCTTGCAATAAGGGAAGTTTGGCCTCGGCGCCGGCAGCGGGCATGGTCGACGATAAGGGCGCTGCCCGGATGCGACAACCTACTGGCCTGCTTTCCCCGCCTTCGGATCGAAGCGCCCTAGCACCGTCGTGAGCTCGGCGTGGCGCTCGTTCAATGTCTGCAGGCGCAGTTGCCAGCGATGCAGCTGGATGTTGAGCTGGTTAACGTAGCCATTGACCTCGGTCCGCTGGGATTGGTTTTCCTGGAGGCGCCGTTGCAACTCCGCGCGCTTTTCGCGGGCGTCTTCGGGCGGAAGCTCGGGAGCGGGCGTCCGGTCGGCCGCGATCGGAACCGTGGTGGGTTCGCCGCAGCGTTGGCAGGTTAAAGTCAGACCGGCCGCAGCGCGATCGACCACGAGCGAGCTCCCGCAGCGTTCACATTGGAAGTAAACATCCTGCTCTTTCTGGGGCGAGGGATCGGACTGCGGCGATGAGAGCGGCATCTGGTCGGATAACCAAGCAGTCCGCATACCAGCTCTGAGGCGACATCATGTCGCGAAGCGGGTGGCGAGCCAGTAAACTTATGTCTCTTTTCCTCAAAGGAAGAGAACTTGTTAGAAGTTCATAACTTGTTACAAACGAATACTTTGCGCTGGACTTTAGCCCGCCGGAACGGTTGTTGCTAAGGAGGATGCCGAAAGGATTTTATAATTTAATGGCTAAAGTTTTAGGTATCGATCTGGGCACGACCAACTCCTGTATGTCCGTCATGGAGGGTGGAGACCCGGTAGTTTTAGAAAATAGCGAGGGCGCACGCACCACGCCTTCGATCGTGGCGTTCGCAAAAAACGGCGAGCGACTCGTCGGTCAGGCCGCGAAACGGCAAGCGGTCACCAACCCCGCGAACACGGTTTTCTCGATCAAACGTTTCATGGGACGCAAATTCGACGAGGTTCGCGAGGAAGAACATCGCGTTCCCTACAAAATCGTGAAAGCCGCCAACGGCGACGCTCACGTGCAGGTGGAAGTGAACGGCGAGAAGAAAACCTTCAGCCCGCCGGAAGTTTCCGCCATGATTCTCGCCAAGCTGAAAGCCGATGCGGAAGCGAAGCTCGGCGAAAAAATCGCCCAGGCCGTCATCACCGTCCCGGCTTATTTTAACGACTCCCAGCGCAACGCCACGAAAGACGCGGGTAAAATCGCCGGCCTCGAAGTGCTGCGCATCATCAACGAACCGACCGCGGCTTCCCTCGCCTACGGTCTCGACAAGAAGTCCGACGAAAAAATCGCAGTCTACGACTTGGGCGGCGGCACCTTTGATATCTCCGTCCTGGAAATCGGCGACGGCGTTTTCGAGGTGAAAGCCACCAACGGTGACACCCACTTGGGCGGCGACGACTGGGATAACGTCCTCGTCGATTGGATCGTCGACGAATTCAAGAAAGAAAGCGGCATCGACCTTTCGAAGCAGCCGGACGCCATCCAGCGCATCAAGGAAGAAGCCGAAAAGGCCAAGATCGCTCTTTCCTCTTCCCAGGAATACGAGATCAACCTGCCCTTCATCACGGCGGATGCGAGCGGACCGAAACACATTCAGAAAAAGCTCACCCGCTCCAAGCTCGAGCAACTGACCGACACACTTTTCCAGCGCACGATTAAGCCGGTCAAAGACTGTCTCGCCGACGCCAAGCTTTCTGAGAAAGACATCAATGAGTTAGTGCTCGTCGGTGGCATGACTCGGATGCCGAAAGTCATCGAGACGGCGCGCGAACTCATCGGCAAAGAGCCTCACAAAGGGGTCAATCCCGATGAAGTGGTAGCGGTCGGCGCCGCCATCCAGGGCGGCGTCCTCAAGGGCGACGTCAAAGATGTCCTCCTCCTCGACGTCACTCCGCTCACCCTCGCGATCGAAACCGCCGGTGGAGTAGCGACGCCGATGATTCCGCGTAACACCACTATTCCAACTCGTAAGTCCCAGATTTTCTCGACTTACAGCGACAGTCAGCCTGGCGTCGAGATTAAGGTCCTGCAAGGCGAGCGCCCCCTCTCCCGCGATAACAAGAACCTCGGCACCTTCCACCTCGACGGCATCCCACCCGCGCCGCGCGGCGTGCCGCAAATCGAAGTCACCTTCGACATCGACGCCAACGGCATCCTCCATGTCTCCGCGAAAGACCTCGGTTCCGGGAAGGAACAGAAAATTTCCATCACCGGCAGCTCCGGCCTGAGCAAGGAAGAAGTCGAGAAAATGCAACGCGACGCCGAAGCGCACGCCGAGGAAGATAAGAAGGCGAAAGAAGCGATCGAGATCAAGAACAATGCCGACACCCTGGCCTACCAGAGTGAGAAGCAGATCAAGGATCTGGGGGACAAAGTCCCTGAGGACAAGCGCAAGACCGTCGAAGACGCGATCAAAGCCGTGCGCGAAGCCATCGAGGCAAACGACACGGATCGGATGAAGCAGACTTACGAAGATTTGCAGAACAAGTTCCAGGAGATCAGCGCCGACCTCTACAAACAAGCCGCCGCCAACGCCGGGCCGATGCCGGGTGCGGAAGCGGGCGGCCGTCCCGAGCCAGGAGCCGAACCGCAAACCGGCGGCCCGCGCAAGGATCAAGGCGACGTTGTCGATGCTGAATTCGAAGTCGTCGACGAAGACAAAAAGTAACCCACTAATTCAACAATTTGCCGGCGGCCAAGAACCGCCGCCGGCAGCAACCAAACAGAAGAAGGAGTAAGTAAAACATATGGCAATTAACGTAAGACCGCTCGGGGACCGGGTGCTTGTGCAACCGATCGAAGAGCAAGAAACCAAAAAAGGCGGCATCATCATTCCCGATACCGCCAAAGAAAAACCGCAAGAAGGCAACGTCGTCGCCCTGGGCACCGGCAAGACCGACGACAACGGCAAGAAAGTCGATTTCACCGTGAAGAAGGGCGACAAAGTCCTCATTTCCAAATACGGCGGCACCGAGATCAAGGTCGATGGCGAATCCTACTTGATCATGCGCGAAGACGACATCCTCGGCATCATCGGCTAACCAACTTCCGGAAGTCAGGTTTCCCAAGCCTATCGCTTCTTCCGGACAACCAATCTCAAACCTAGAAAGTAAGTAACTAACTATTATGGCAGCTAAACAATTACAATTTGATGAGAGCGCGCGGCATGCGCTTCTCCGCGGCGTCGAGAAACTCTCGCGCGCCGTCAAAGCGACCCTCGGACCGAGTGGCCGCAACGTCATCCTCGACAAGAAATTCGGCAGCCCGACCATCACCAAAGACGGTGTGACTGTGGCCAAGGAAATCGAGCTCGAAGATCCCTACGAAAACATGGGCGCCCAGCTCGTTCGCGAAGTCGCTTCCAAGACTTCTGACATCGCGGGTGACGGTACCACCACCGCGACCGTCCTGGCCGAGTCCATCTACAAAGAAGGTCTCCGCAATGTGACCGCAGGCGCGAATCCTACTTCGCTCCAGCGCGGCATCAACAAGGCGGTCGAAGCGATCGTCGCCGAGCTCGGCAAGATCTCGAAGAAAGTCAGTGACCGCACCGAGATCGCACAGGTCGCGACCGTTTCCGCGAACTGGGATCGCACCATCGGTGAGATCATCGCCGACGCCATGGACAAGGTCGGCAAGGACGGCACCATCACGGTGGAAGAAGCCAAGTCGATCGAGACCAGCCTCGACGTGGTCGAAGGCATGCAGTTCGACAAGGGCTATCTCTCTCCTTACTTCGTGACCAACGCCGAAGCGATGGAAGCCGTGCTCGAAAATCCGTACATCCTCATCCACGAGAAGAAAATCTCGAGCTTGAAGGACATGCTCCCGCTGCTCGAGAAAGTAGCGAAAGCCGGCCGTCCGCTCCTCATTATCGCGGAAGACGTCGAAGGTGAAGCCCTCGCGACCCTGGTCGTGAACAAACTCCGCGGCACCTTGCAGGTCGCAGCGGTCAAGGCACCGGGTTTCGGCGATCGCCGCAAGGCCATGCTTGAAGACCTCGCGGTCCTGACGGGCGGTCAGTGCATCACCGAAGACCTCGGGATTAAACTGGAAAACGTGAAGCTCGAAGATCTCGGCCGCACCAAGAGAGCGACGATCGACAAGGAGAACACCACCATCGTGGAAGGCGAAGGCAAGCAGAAGGACATTCAGGGCCGCGTCTCGCAAATCCGTCGTCAGATCGAAGAGACTACTTCGGATTACGATCGCGAGAAGCTCCAGGAACGCCTCGCCAAGTTGGCCGGCGGAGTCGCCGTCATCAACGTCGGCGCAGCCACTGAGACCGAGATGAAGGAAAAGAAAGCGCGCGTGGAAGACGCCTTGCATGCAACGCGCGCCGCGGTCGAAGAAGGTATCGTCCCGGGCGGCGGTGTCGCTTTGATCCGTGCACAGAAAGCGCTCGACAGCCTCAAACTTGAAGGCGACGAAGCGGTCGGCGTGGCCATCATCCGACGCGCGGTCGAAGCACCGCTCCGCACCCTGGCCGATAACGCGGGCCAGGAAGGCGCCCTCATCGTGCAGGAAGTGAAGAGCCGCAAAGGCAACGAGGGATACAACGTCGCGACGGAGAAGTACGAAGACCTGGTCAAGGCCGGCGTCGTCGACCCGACCAAAGTGACCCGGAGCGCGTTACAGAACGCGGCTTCTATCTCGGGCCTCCTCCTCACCACCGAAGCCGTCATCACCGAAGCTCCTGAGAAGGACAAGGGTGGCGCTGGCGGTGGCGGGATGCCGGGCGGCGGCATGGGCGGAATGGGTGGCATGGGCGGAATGGATTATTAATCCCGAAGCATTTCGGGGTTAAACCGACCGAGCTACACTTAGCTTAAGCAATCAACCACAGCCGGGCCTCACCAGAGGCCCGGCTGTTTTGCTTTTACGGGAGACCGGCGCTGTAGACGCTTCGCTCTGCGAAGCGCGAGAGTCCGGATGCCAGCAGGAGCAACTCCCGCGCGTCGCGGGCATGTGTTGAGCGTTTCACCAAAAAGCTGGGAACTTGTCATCCCGAGGCTGGCGCAGCGCGCCGAGGGATCTCACGGTTGCTCTGCTGGGTTCATTCTGAAGAACGACGCCGAGACCTTGCGCGAGATCTCTCGCCGTCTGCGCGGGCTCGGGATGACAAAATTGGAAGCGCGCGCGTGAAGAGGTGCCGCCTCATGAACGCTGAACAGATACCCTGGCAGAGCGAACATCAACAGACAGGCCGTCCCTGGCGTGATCCGCGAATGGCGCGGGGCCTAATCGAGCTTATAATTTACCCAATGCGAAATTCCAATTCACGAGCCGCGCGCCGATTTCTGCCATGCAATTAACCCGAACTGCTTTCGGGATGTGGAGCGCCGGGCGTTTCATGCACTTCGGCGAACCTGTCCCGGACGACCAATTCATCGACCTCATCCGGATCGCTTACGCGAAAGGCATTCGCACTTTTCTGACCGCCGATGTCTACGGCGCGGGTGAAGCCGATACCTTGCTTGGTCGCGCGCTCGCGGGCACGCCGCGCGAGAGTTATTGCCTGGTCGGGGCGATCGGTCACGATTTCTACGAAGGGGAACGGGAAGGCTCCAAGGGCTTCCCGCGTTTCACCAGTCCTACATTGCGGAAGCCCCGTGATTACGCGAGTTACATTCGTTCGGCGGCGGAGAAGTCGCTGACCCGTTGCCGCAGCGATTACTTCGATCTTCTCCTCCTGCATAACCCGGATGCGACCGGTTACACAAGCGACGCGGTCTGGAAAGGGATGGCGAAATTGCAGGACGACCGCCTAACGAATCAACTGGGGATTGCGCCCGGCCCGGCCAACGGGTTTACCCTCGACTTGTTACTCTGCCTGGAACGTTTTCAAGGCTTGCTCGATTGGGCCATGATTATCCTTAATCCGCTGGAGCCCTGGCCGGGCCGCCTCAGCTTGGACGCCGCCGAAAAGACTGGCACAAAGATCATCACCCGGGTGGTCGATTACGGCGGCCTCTTCCATGATGACGTCAAGCCCGGTCATCAATTCGCGCCGCGGGATCATCGCACCTTTCGCCCGGCCGGCTGGGTCGAGACGGGCTCTGCCAAAATCGAAAAGATGCGCGGGATCGCGGAGGCGCACGGCCTGACCATGTTGCAGCTCGCCTGTGTCTGGAATCTCCAGCACCCCGCGGTCGAGAGTGTGGTTCCTACTTTGATCCAGGAAGGAGGCGCGACGGCCAAACGGATCGAGGCTAAGATCGAGGAACTGGCCACTCTCCTTGAAGTAACTCTCCCCTCCGCCGAGTATGAGATGATTGCCGAGATCGGAGATAACACGAATTGCATGAGTCTGAAGGGGGCGAACGCCGCCTATACCGGTGAGCCACTCCCCGACCGCTGGCCGCTTAATGCGGAGTTGGAAGGCGTGGCCGAGCGTTGGAAGATCGATCCGGTGCGCGATCTGGCGGAGAAAGAATGAGAGTGCCGTCAGTTTCGCGTTGGCGCGCGGAGGATTGGCGGAACCCCCATCCCCTCCGCTAGAGGGTGTCATGCACTTGGAACGTCTATAGGGCGCGACGTTCTTCTGGGGAGCGCACGCGCCTCGCGTGCTGGTTTTGGCGCCTCGCCAAAACGAACTTTGCGGCGGATCTTGGTCTGGAAGCGGGCAAGAAAAGTTCGCGACGGCGAGGCGCCCTCGCCTGCCCGCGAGGCGCATGCGCTCCCCAGAGAAAGTCCACCTTCGTCGCGCCATCCACGTTCATGACACCCGCTAAATTGCCAGTTGCGCCTGTTTCATAAAACGGCAGTTTGATAACTCGTTTATTATTATGCGCATCCATACTCGTCTCGCTCTTCTTCTGTCTCTTTCCCTGGCCGCCCTTGCTGCGGCCAGTTTTGTTTCCGCCCAGGAGTTGCCCAAAACCACCCGGCTGCTGCGTTTCCCGACGACCAACGGCAAGCAGATCGTCTTCTGCTACGCCGGCCAGCTCTACACTGTGGGGAAGGAAGGCGGCACGGCGCGCCGACTGACCAGCGGCCCGGGTTACAGCTCTTTCCCGCGCTTCTCCTCCGATGGCTCGCAACTTGCCTTTACCTCCCATTACGACGGCAATACCGAGGTCTACGTGATGCCGGGCGAAGGCGGAGCGCCCCGCCGCCTCACGACTACAGCCACCCTCGGCCGGGATGACATCTCCGACCGGATGGGGCCGAATAACCTGGTCATGACCTGGGAGAACACCAAGCCGCTGATCGTTTTCCGGTCGCGGAAAAAGTCATTTAACTCTTTTAACGGCGAGCTCTACACGGTCGGCATGGACGCCGAGTTACCGACGCAGTTGCCTTTGCCGCGTGGCGGGTTCGCCTCCTTTTCGCCGGATGACTCGAAGATGGCTTTCAACCGTATCTTCCGCGAGTTCCGCACCTGGAAACATTACCGCGGCGGCATGGCGGATGATGTCTGGATTTACGATTTCAAGACCAAGACAACGACTAACCTGACGAACGACCCAGGTCAGGACATTTGCCCGATGTGGGGACCGGATAACAAAATCTACTTTATTTCCGATCGCGATAACCGGATGAATCTTTACTCCATTGGACTGGATGGAAAAGACACCAAGCAACTCACTCAGTTCAAGGATTTCGACATCAAATTTCCTTCCATCGGCAAGGACTCGGTGGTCTTCGAGCAGGCCGGTTACATTTGGCGTTACGACCTGGCCAGCGGGAAAGCCGCGCCGGTCCCCATCGAGATCAAGGAAGATTTCGACAGCGGCCGCTCCGAGATGGTGGACGCTTCCAAGCACATCGAGTCGGTCAGCCCGGCGCCAGATGGCGAGCGGGTGATCGCGGTCGCCCGGGGCGACCTCTTCTCGGTGCCGGCGAAGAACGGCACCCCGCGCGACTTGAGCAAGAGCTCCAACGCCCACGAACGCGACGCGGTCTGGTCGCCCGATGGGAAGTGGATTGCTTACAACTCAGACATCACCGGCGAGAACGAACTTTATTTGCGCGCGCAAGATGGCAAAGGTCAACCGCAGCAGCTCACGAGCAAGGCCGACACTTACTATTATCAACCGGTCTGGTCGCCGGATAGCAAGAAGTTGCTTTGGAGCGATCGCCTGCAGCGGTTGCGTTATGTGGACGTCGGCAGCAAAGCCGTGACCGAGGTCGACCAGGATAAGTATGGCGAGATCGGTTCCTATGATTGGGCGCCCAACAGCCAGTGGATCGCCTGGTCCCGGCCGGAGGAGAATGGTTTCGAGAAAGTCTATCTGACTTCACTGGCTGATAAGAAGCACGTTGCGGTGACCGATGACTGGTATTCGGCGGGCCGGGTGAAATTCAGCGACGACGGCAAGTATCTGCTCTTTTCTTCCAGCCGCGATTTCAAACCGACCTTTGGCGAAGAAGAGTTTGAGAACGTTTATCTCGATATGCAGCGAGTCTATCTCGTGACCCTGGCCAAAGAGACGGAATCTCCGCTGGCGCCGAAGAGCGACGAGGTGGGCAAGGCAGAGAAAAAGGCCAAGGACGACGAAGGAAAGAAAGGCTCGCCGGATGAGAAGAAAGAGAAGGGCGCGAAAAAGCCGGTCGTGGTGAAAGTGGACATCGACGGGATCCAGAATCGCATCATCGGTTTGGAAATTACCCCGGCCGATTATCGCGACATCCGTCTGGTGGATGACCGTGTGTTCTATCTCCGGCACAGCGTGGGGGATGATACCGACTCGGACGAGGAGGAAGGCCCGGGCGATCGTAAGTATCACCTTTGCTCCTATAGCCTGGAAGATCGCAAGGAGACGGTCCTGGGCGATGTGGGCGCTTACGAAATTACGGCCGACGGCAAGAAGATGCTGGTCAAGGTGGAGAAGGATTATGCCATGATCGATCTGCCGAAGGACAAGATCGAGACCAAGGATCATGTCATCAAGATGGAGGGGCTCGATCTGCAGCTCGATCGGCAGGCGGAGTGGAAGCAAATTTATTGGGAAGCCTGGCGGCAAATGCGCGACTTCTTCTACTCGCCGACGATGAATGGCGTGGATTGGAAGGCGATGGGCGACAAGTATGCTGGGCTCCTGCCTTTTGTGAATCATCGCAACGATCTGACTTATCTTCTGGGTGAGCTGATTGGCGAGTTGAATAATGGCCACACTTATGTCGCCGGGGGCGAACGGCCGCCAGCCAAGCGAATTAAGCTCGGCCTGCTCGGGGCTGAGTTGTCTCGCGATCAGGCGAGCCGGGCCTATCGGATCGACCGGATATTGCCTGGGGAAAACTGGGATGACGCGACGCGTTCTCCCCTCACGGCGATAGGTCTCAACGTCAAGCCGGGCGATTACATTCTTGCGATCAACGGGATCGCGGTCTCCAGTTTGCCGAATATCTATGACGCGCTCATCGGAACGGCGGACAAGCAGGTTATTCTGCGCGTAAACTCCAAGCCGACCGAGGCGGGGGCGCGCGATATTACGGTCGTGCCCACGGCCAATGAGTCGCCCCTTTACTATCTCGCCTGGGTGCAGAATAACATTGCCGAGGTCAATAAGAAGACCAATGGCGAAGTCGGCTATGTCCATATTCCGGATATGGGTCAGCCGGGCTTGAATAAGTTCACGAAACGTTACTTCCCGCAGATTCGCAAGAAGGCGCTGATCGTGGATGTGCGCGGCAATGGCGGCGGGTTTGTCTCGCCCCTGGTGATCGAAAGATTGCGCCGGGCGCTCGTCATGGTGGAGATGTCCCGGAACGGTGTCCCCGAGCCGAATCCGCCGCAAACTTTTCTCGGCCCGATGGTGACCTTGATCAATGAGTTCTCCGCGTCGGATGGCGATATCTTTCCTTATCGTTTCAAGACGTTGGGATTGGGTAAGTTGATCGGTAAGCGCACCTGGGGCGGAGTGATTGGGATTCGCAACCCGTTGCCGCTGGTGGATGGCGGCCAATTCTTCAAGCCGGAGTTCGCGCCTTACTCGAAGGACGGTAAGAATTGGGTCATCGAGAGTCATGGAGTGGATCCGGATATCGTGGTCGATAACGACCCGGCAAAGGAGTTTGAGGGCGAGGATCAACAGTTGAATCGGGCGATTCAGGAGATGCAGACGGAGTTGAAGACGAAGCGCTACGACCTGCCGCCGATCCCGCCTTATCCCAACCGCAACCCTGCGAAAGGGAGTTAATCCTAGGGTTGTGGTGCACTTGGGCACTCAGCTGAGACCGGCAAACCTGGAGGGCGGAGCTCTGCGACGCCACGGGCGGAAGGCGGAGGTAGAGTGTCCTATTGAGCCGCGGCGCCCGGATTCGCAGGAGCTCATCCCTCCAGGTGAGGGTAGCCCTTTTATCGATGATTCACGTTCTGGATACTGAGCAGCTTGGGCGACCGGGGATTATCGCCGCGACCGCCGTTGAGACGACCGAGGGGCTGGCGTTGTTCGATACGGGGCCGGAGTCAACCTTCGACCGGGTGGTGGCGAAGTTAGGTAGGCTCGGTGCGGACCGCAGGAGGTGAAGCATGTTTTTCTAAGTCATATTCACCTCGATCATGCGGGGGCGGCCTGGCGGTTTGCGGAGCTGGGCGCGACGATTTACGTGCATCCGCGGGGCGCGCCCCACCTGCTCGATCCGCGGAAGCTGGTGGAATCGGCGACGCGTATTTTCGGTGATGACATGGAAAGACTCTGGGGTCGCTTCGCGCCCGTGCCGGCAGAACGTCTCCGCGTGCTGGAGGATAGGGATGTCACGCGGATTGGCTCTTTGCAGGTCAAGGCGATCGAGACCCCGGGTCACGCGACGCATCACCATGTTTACCAGTGGGACGATAACTTGTTCGGGGGCGACGTGGCCGGGGTGCGTCTGGCCGGGGGGCCGCCGATCCCGCCCTTTGTACCACCTGAGTTGGACATCGAGGCCTGGCTCGGCTCGCTCGCAAAGATGCGCGCTCTGCCGGTGACGCAGTTATATCTGCCGCACTTTGGCGCGGTGCAGGATTCGATTCCAGCGCATCTCGACGCGCTGGAGGAGCGCGTCCGCCGGTGGGCGGAATGGTTTCGTGAGCGCTGGCGCGCCGAGGAGGATCTCGCTCCCGCTTTCGCGACCTATGAAGCGGAGGATCTCCGCGCGGGTGGCGCCGCGGCTGAGCAGGTGGCCGACTACGAGGCGGCGGATCCGAGTTATATGGCAGTGACCGCGGCGCTGCGCTACTGGCGCAAACGTCACCCAGAGCTAGTCGAGCCCAAGTAACTCTTACTGGTTTGTCTTCTCGAGGAGATCGAGACGGTAGCGATCACTTCGTTGGGCCTTGAGCTGGCGCCAAGCGGGACCGACCAAGGCGAGGAAGGTCTCGTGAACGTGGTCGGCGCTAAGCGGGTAATTGGTTTCCCCAGTGTAATGGACGAGGAGGAGATGACCTTCCGGCGCGAGGGCTTCTGCGATCCGCGCCCGCAGGATCTCCAAATCGGGGCGTGAGAAGTAGTAGCCGACTTCGGAGAGAACGATGAGATCGAAGGTGCCCGCGGGGAATCGCTCCGCGAGATCGCGTTGTTCGAAGGTTACTTCGGGCAAGCCCGCGCACCGCTGGCGAGCCTGGGCGAGGGCGGTTTCGGAAACATCGGTCGCGAGAAGGTGGGCGCAGCGAGGGGCGAGTCGTTCGGTGAGGACGCCGATGGAGCAACCGGGCTCGAAAGCGGCGGCGTAACGCGGCCGCGGAAGAGCCGCGAGAGTGGCGGCGTATTTCTCCGCTTCGTAGGCGCTGGTGGCGAAATCCCACGGATCGGCCCGCGCGGCGTAGAGGCGCGCGAAATACTCCGGGGCGAGCGAGCCGGTCGCGCTCCAGGTCGGGTCGATCTCGGGTGTGTCCTCAGCCATCGGCGGGTTCGAGATAGAGTTCCCACGATCGGTGGAAATGCGCCAGCATCTCCGGCGCGAGGACAAATCCGCCGGGATCGTCGCGGATGAGGGCGCCGGCCTGCGAGCGATGTTGGGCGATGGCTTCGATTTTGCGGTCGAGGACGGGGGAAATATCGAGTCGCCAGGCGGAGGCTTCGTCCGAGTGAGGCGCGACCTCGCTGGCCGGCCGAGTCCAGGCCCAGACAGGATATTCGAGCCAGCGCGGGGGCGCGGGCAATCGGGTCGCCGCCGCGCGGAGTAAATGCCAGGAGGCCTGGTGATCGCCATGGGGGTCGCGGCGCCACGGCGCGATCAAGGTGGCGGGCTGCAAGGCGACGAGGATTTCGTGCAATTCCGCCGCGCCGCTGTCGAATGCGGGCGGCGTCGGCAATCCGCAATCCGGATGCCGCAAGAAATGGGCGGAGGCTGGGGCGCATCCGAGCGCGGCGAGCGCCGCGAGCGTTTCCTGCTCGCGCACTTGGGCGAGCCGCTCCGGTGGATGGGAGAGCGAATGGGGATGCGAACGCGAGCCATCCGTCACGATCACGATCTGCGGGTCGGCTCCGGCTTGTGCGAGCAAGGCGAGAAGCCCGCCGCAGCCTAACGACTCGTCATCCGGATGGGGAGCGACGACGACGGTTTTGCCGAGAGTCGCGGCCGTCTGCGGCGGGAGCAAAGGATGGCGTTCCGGCGCGAGAAGAAGCGATTCCGCCATGCGGCTAAGCGGCCAGGGCGGGAAGAGTGAAGCGGATTTTTGCCGGGCCAAGCCAGCCTGCGAGGGAGAGCGGCTGCAACGCCGCGATTCGCGTCCGCAGCTGGCGGAGCGTGATCGAGATTTCCGCGGTCTGACCGAAAGCAGGCGCTTCCGGCGTGACGGCGAGCGCGGTGGGCGGCGCGCTGCCGGGATGCTCGCGGCGCCAGAGACCTAACTGCCGGAGTCGAGCTTCCGCGGCCTCCGCCGATTCCACCAGGACCGGAATGCCTTCGCCGGCTTGGGCCGACCACCAGCCGATGGCATCCGCCAGACCGCCCTGGGCCCGACCGATCGCCCGACCGGAAGTGTAAACCCGGACCCGATAGCTGTGCCGAAACCGTCCGCCCGATTGCACGATGGCGCGGTAAAGGGCGACATCTTCGCTGTAAGGTTTCAGCGGCATCCCACCGGCAGCGGCGTAGGCGGCGGCGGTCACGGCGAAGCTGCCTCCGAAATGTTGATGATGACGCGGGAAAGGATCGTGCGCTTCCGGCGCGAAGAGCGCGCGCATTTCTTCGAGCGCGCGGCGATAGCCGATATCGAGGAGGAAAAGCCGACGCACGCCGGGGGGCAGCGCTGCCCGATCCCCTGGCTCCAGCAAAATTCGCCCGCCGACCCCGTCGGCGCCGACGGCGATTTCGGCTTCGTTTTGCGCGATCCAATCCGAGGCGGGTCGCGAATCCGCGTCCGTGGTCAGAATCAAACCGGTGGGTCGGCTCAGCTGCTGAAAACGCCGGGCGGCCAGCTCGAAAAGCGTTTGCCGCGCTTTGCCTACGTGCGCTTCGGGCGCGGCGAAGGAAATCTCCAGAACGTGGAGCCGGAGACGCGGGCATTTTTGCTGAAATTTGCGCGCCACCTCCGCACTGCGATCAGTACAATTATTCAACAAGAGGATGACTTCGTAATCCTCAGGTGCGAGCGGTTCTCCGGCGAGATCGCGCTGGCCGGCGAGCGCCTCCAGCATGGCCGGGAGCCTCGCTTCCTCGTTACGCGCTGGAACCACGACGCACGCCCGCAGGCGCGGGTGCGGCCCGGGCAGGTCAGCGATCAAAGGTTCCATTCGCTAGAATCGTGCGCGCCCTGCTGGCCAAGTGCAGCCAGATCGTGTTCCGCGTGACTTTGACGCAAGAAGACCGCGAGATCGGCGCAGCGTTGGGCGTGGATCGCATCCGTGCAGAGCGGACTTGGGCCGAGCGCACGACCGGTGCGGAGGAGCGCTTCGTTGGCGGCTGCTTCGACGGAAGCGCGGACGCGCAGGGCGGCCGCGGCCGCGTCGGCTTTCGGGTGGGCGTCGATCCAGCCGGCGGTTTCTGTGAGGAGGGCGCGGGCGTTGCGCAGGGCGAAATCGATCGCGCCGAGATGGGCGGCTGCATGCGGGTCCTGCTTGACCCGCTTCGAGGAGGCGAGCGCGCGAGCGACCGCGACCGCACCGCCGTACCAGACGGCGGCGATCCCGGCGCCGCCCTGCCAAAAACCACGGCGCGCCACGTAGTCGCCCGCGTCTCCGACGGCTTTGGCCCGGGCTTCGTCAAACAAAACAGAAACACTCCCCGAGGCCGCCATGCCGACCGCTTCCCAGCCGCCGGTTTCGACCGTGACGCCCGGTTGTGGCAACGCGACCTGGGCCAGGATCGGCTCGCCTGCTTCCGTCCAGGCGGAGAGGACCGCGTGCTCTATAAGAGCGGCTCCTGAGCACCAGAGCTTGCGCCCGAACAAGGTGCCGTCGCTCTGCAGAACGACCCGCCCGTTTGGAGGTTCCGCCGCCCAGACCGCCCACAGCCCTGCGCTTGTCGCACCGCCCAGCTCAGCCAGAATGGCGAGAGCGTCGGTGTGACCCTCGTAAAGTTTGGCCAGAGAAAGATCGAACCCACCGACCGCGGCGAGCGCGCGCCAGCGTTCGAGAGTCTGTCCGCTGCCCGGGAAAGGGAGCTCGGCCAAACCCTCGGCGAGCAAACGTTGCATGGCCGCTCCCACCTTTTCCACCCCGGCCAGCGGGCGCGAAAAATCGCGCAACGCCACGCGGAGCGCTTCTTCGGTGACTCCCGGCCTAGTCGCGTCTGGCATGCGCGATCAGACTACCACACGCGCCGGGCGGACCAGTTGGACCTTGCGATTGATCGACGGCCCTTGCGCCCATTCCGCAATCGTGCGGCGGAGCAGATCGAGCCGCTGGGTGCGCTGGGCCAGATTCGCCTTGAGCTCTCGCTCCACCCGCGCGCGCAGCTCCGCGCTCGGCCCCATCCGCGCGAAATCCCACGCGTCTTCCGCTTCCCCTTCGAGCAGACTTTTCTCCAGCGCCCGCAAAGCCCGCTCCAACTCCACCAGAAGCGCGCGCATCTGCGCAACCGTCTGATCGGCCGCGCGGTTCGCCGCGATGTCGCTGAGCGCGAGGAGGATTTCCATCCGCGCCACATCGCTCGCGGCGTAAGCCTCCTGCACTTCGTGCCAGAGCGCGGAGGCCGCCGCGCTCCCATCCGCGCGCAAATCCGGATGCAACCGGCGCACCAAAGTGCGGTAAAGTTCCTTCACCCGCGCATCCACGGGAGTGGCGCTTTCCTCTTCCGGGGGGTCGGGCGCGACCCGCTCCCGCGCGCTGCGCCGCTGGGTGTTTTGCGGTGTCGGCTCCTCTTTTGCCCCGCGGAACATGTGCGACTTGAAGGCCTCGAAAGTCGTTGAATAGGCGTCATCATCCATCTTGTCGGGGTTGGTCCCGAGAGATTTCTGGACCCATTCCTGGAAGAGGGCTTCCTTTTCAAACTCGCTCACGCCCCGGCCGGTGCCGCTCTTCTCGCGCGGGTTGGCCTCGTCCGCAGCCGTCGGATTTTCCCGGCGAAACATGACCCGCTGATAAGCGGTTTGCGGGTCTTGGAAAAGGCGTCGCATTTCCATCTCGACCTCGTGCACGAGCGCCTGGTAATCGAGGATCTGCACCTCGACCTCGCGCGCCCGGCTCAATAAGGCGCCGAATTCCCGCGCCCGCCAGCGGGTGAAGGCCGGCTTATCCTTGCGCTCGAAACGGTGCCAGCCCGCGCGCGCCTGCTCGAGGCCTGCCATCGCGCTGGTGCAATCCGCCGCCGCCCGCTCGCGCAACGGTCTCTGATCGATCCACACGATCTGGCCCGATTGCGTTCGCGCTTTTTCTTCTCGCGCCATCCGGCCAATTTACGCAGGAGATCGCGCGGCGAAAGCGACGCTCCCGGGAGCATGCCCGCTTTCTCACTCGGCCCGACCGCTTGAGCCTCCCTACCCGCGCGGTCGCGGCTTTGGAGAAGATACTAAGTGTGCCCTATGAGTCACTCCTGGCGATGAACCTACCGCTGACGCGGGCCTTACTTAGGCGGGACCCGATGTTTGACAACCTGCGCTCCGACCCACGCTTCCAAAAGCTCCTGCCGAAGGTCCAGCCATCTCAGCCTTGCTGCCGGACAAACCAACGCAACCCTACCCTCTGACTCCGCGAGGTGATTCGCGGCGGACTCCAGAACGAGAGACCCAACGAGAAAAATCCAGGGGCGAACCCATTTGGGAAAGCCGCGCCCTGCGCGAGTATAAACAATACCCAGTATGAAAAGGGTCATCGCTTGAGAGATTAAGGAAAACCGGGCAAGGATAGCTGAAGATCCCTGAAGAGCTCTCGGAAACCATGGAGCAGAATGCCCGAACCCGACGCTGGTGTGGAAGTACTGGGTAGCAATCGCCTTTAGACCCAAGCTCGACATCCAAATACCTATGGCAAAGCAACCAATCAAAAGACAACAGCGCGCGATGCTAGCCAATGGAGCCAAGGCCGATTCGATTTCATCCTTAAGGCTAAGTTTCATAAAGCCAGGCTTTCCATCGACTCCTCGAAGTATCGCCGAAATGCAACGGAAGGGATCACGATGCATTCTAAGTCACTGCGGGTTCCATGTGACCCTGGAGGGCGGAGCTCTGCGACGCCGTGGGTGGGAATTCCGAGATCGATAGTCGGAGGGAGGCTAGGCGCACGGATTCGCGGAGCTCATCCCTCCAGGATGCTGCCCGATCACGGAATAAGCTGGATTGCGCCGTGCTGCCCCGCCATCTTCGACGTCCATGCATTGGTCTTTTGTCTGGATCGGTTACCTGCTGACGTGGGCGACGATTCCGCATATTCTCCTGCGGAATAAGCCGCCCGCTTCGACGCTGGCCTGGATCTGGGCGGTCATTTTGTTCCCTTACGGCGGAACCATCTTCTATTTCGTCTTCGGCACGGACCGCCTCGTTAGGCAAAAATTGCGGGCCACCCGGGAGATGGATGTTTCGGGCGCGCGCGCGGACCGCCAGGTCGATGCAACGACCAAGGCGCTGGTCGATCTGCTGCCGGAACGGGAGCGCCCCGGGGTCGCGCTCCTCTCCCACTTGCATGAGTATCCTACTTCCTGTGCGGGGGAGACACGGCTGCTCGTCGACGGGGGAGAGTTTTACGACGTCCTGGCCGCGCGGATCGATCAGGCCCGGCATCATGTGCACGTCGAGTTTTACATCTGGCAGGACGACGCGCGGGGGAATGCCATCCGCGACCGGCTGGTGGCGGCCGCGCAGCGAGGGGTGGAGGTGCGGCTGTTGCTCGACCCCATCGGTTGTTTTGGGCTGTGGCGTTCTCACTTTGCCCGGCTGATCGAAGCCGGCGGCAAATTTGCCTGGTTTCGTACCGCCCATCCTTTGCGTAACCAGTGGACTTTTACCCTGCGCAATCATCGCAAGCTGCAGATCATCGATGGGCGGCGTTGTTTTGTCGGCGGGATGAATATGGGACGTGAATACGCGGGCGAGGATCCCAAGGTCGGTCCGTGGCGCGATCTGCAGATTGAAGTCAGCGGCGGGGCGGCGCGCCGTTTCCAGATGATCTTTGCGGACGACTGGTTTTTTGCGACGCAGGAAAAGTTGCTCGGAGACGAATATTACCCGCTCCCGGAAGAGACTCAGGAGTTACTCGTGCAACCGATGACGGACGGCCCCGACGATCCGGACGATCCAATCGAGATGTCCCTGGTCTGGATGCTCAATATTGCGCGAGAAAGGGTTTGGCTGACGGCCGGTTACTTTGGCCCGAACGAGCCGCTCCTCACGGCGCTGCAACTGGCTTCGGCGCGAGGGGTCGATGTGCGCATGCTGGTAGCGGGAAAATCGGATCACCCGTTCCTGGTTAACGTAGGACGTTCCTACTACGAAGAGTTACTGCGTTACGGGGTCAAAATCTATGAGTACGAAGCGGGCATCAACCACGCCAAAGTAGCGTTGGTCGACAGCGAGTGGCTGATGGTGGGCTCGGCCAATCTCGACGTGCGCTCGATGCGTTTGAACTTCGAGTTAAACGCGCTGGTGCGCGACCCGAAGACGGCGGCCCACCTGGAAAGGGTGCTGGAGAAGGACTTCGAGCAAGGCTCACGGCGTATCGTCGAGGAAGAGTTTGTGCAGCGCTCCCGCTGGCAACGCTTCAAGGAAAGTCTGGTGCGGCCGCTTTCGCCATTGGTGTGAGCCGGCTTCGTGGTAGAACAAACGGATGGATTCTGTGATTTCTCAGGAGGAAGCCGAAGTCTGGGCGCGGGCGCTTTATCGCGACGCGGTGGATCAGAAGGACGCCGCCGGTTTCGCGGCGGTTTTCGCGCAGGATGCATCGCTCCGTTTTGGCAACCACGAACCCCTTATCGGGCCGGCTCAGATCGAGAGCGCGATCGCGCAGTTCTTCCAGGCGATGGTGACTTTGCGGCATGGGTTTACGGCGATTTCTCGGGCTGGGAATACTGTGTTCCTGGAGGCGACAGTTACTTACGAACGGCACGACGGAGCGACCGTGACGGTGCCGGCGATGACTGTTTTCGCGCTCGAGAAAGCCGGGCCTGAATGGGGGGCGCAGAGTTGTCGCATTTACGTCGACCTCGCTCCGCTTTTCGCGCCGACTCCCGGCTAAGTTACGACCCTGGAGGGCGGAGCTCCGCGACGCTGCGGGCGGAGATTAGAAGACGGTACTCGTGACGCCAAGGCGGATTCGCGGAGCTCATCCCTCCAGGACGGTGTCGCTTCGCGCCGGGAGATGAATGGTCGCGAGCATGCAGCGCGCGCTGCCGCCCGCGAGCTCGATGGTCGGAAGGGCGAGCGGCAGCAGCCGCGCTGAGCGCTCGATAATTTGGCGTTGTTCGTCGGTCAGCGCGGCGGCCGCGCGCGCGGAAAGCACCAGGAGTCTGCCCGATTGCGTTTCCAACTCGAGCGCGTTACCGGCGAAATTCGCGATTTGATCGGGACTTAGCGGGATGACTGTTTTACCGGTGGTTTCGAGCTTGCGCGCGAGAGCTTCGCGCTGAGCGCGATCAGGAATCTGGTCGAGCCCGACAAGGGCAAAGTCGGCGCCGAGACAGAGCATGACGTTGGTATGATAAATCGGTCGCCCGTCTGCGCTGATGCTCTCGAAAGGATGTGACTCATAAGCGAAATCAGCGCAGAACTGTTGCAAAGGTTCGCGATCGGCCCGCCGGGAAAGTGAGACATAAGCGATGCGCTGCTCGCGATCGAGAACAAGGCTGCCGGTCCCTTCCAGGTAAAGGCCTTTCTTTTCGTAGGGAGAGTAATCGACGATGGCAGTTATTTGATAAAACTCGCGCAGGCGTTCGAGGAGATCGGAACGCCGTTCCGCGCGCCGGGAAGGCGAATACATCGGATAAAGAGCGATGCGCCCGTCCCGGTGGGTCGAGAACCAATTATTCGGGAAGACGGCATCCGGTTTGGCGGGCGTCGCGGTGTCTTCGAAAACATGCACAGTCACACCCGCCTCACGCAGGGCCGTCACGGCGTGATCGAATTCGAGGAGAGCGAGAGCTGTAAGGTCCTGGCCGGGCTGCGGGGTTTCCTGGAAGGCGTTGTCCCGCGCCGTCTCTGGGTTCGGATAGAACCGGCTCGGCCGGATCATGACGACGGCACTCACCTTTCCGCAGTTATTTTAGGCGCCGCCTGGCTTTGGCGGAAGGAGTGTATGACAAAGCAAAAGACGGCGATGCAGATACAGGAGTCAGCGACATTAAAAGCCGGAAAGGGATGCGCGAAGGGAAAGTGCAAATCGAATAGGAGGAAATCGGTAACCTGACCATGCAGGAGGCGATCGGTTAGATTACCGAGAATGCCGGCGAGCAGGAGACCCAAGGCAAAGCGGCGCCAGGGATCGGGCGGTTCCCGGCGGAATAGAAGAACGGTTACTATGACCAGGGCGACGCAGGAGAGAGCGACAAAGAAGTGATTGTTATGAGCAAAGGAGCCGAAGGCGGCGCCGGTATTAGTGACATGGACCAGGGCAAAGAAATCGGGAATAAGGATGCGGGGCGCGGCCGGATCGATGAAGCGAAGGACGAAGTATTTCGTGACTTGATCGAGGAGATAGAGCGGGAGGGTAAGAAGAAAAAGAAGTCTCATGGAAGCGCCTCCACCACTTCCGCGCAGCGCTCGCATAAATCCGGGTGAGCGGCGATCGTGCCGACGGCGGCGCGGTGCCTCCAGCAGCGAGCGCATTTCCCGTAAGTGGTGCGGGCGACTTCGGCTGCGGTTTCGGAGGAAGCTTCCAATTTCAGGTCGCTGAGGATGAAAAACTCTTCGAGCTCGGCGCGCGGGAAAGCCGTGGCGAAGCGGGCGTCGCAGCGCAGGGTGACGGCGGCTTCGAGTGCGTTGCCGATGAGTTTTTCCTGGCGCGCTTTCTCGATCGCCTGGCCGATGACGCCGCGCAGGCGGAGTAACTCCTCAACGTCTGCCCTCATGAGGGTATTCTGGGCAGCCGCGCGGACGGCGGGAAAAAGTTGCAGGTGGATGGAGCTCTCGGAGTCGAGATAACCCCAGGCCTCTTCCGCGGTGAAGACAAGAATGGGGGCGAGTAACTTGCACAAGGCCGCGAAAATTTCCCGCATCGCCGCTTGGGTGGCCCGGCGGCGCGGACTGGTGCGGGCGTCGCAGTACATCCGGTCCTTGGTGATGTCGACGTAAAGGCTGCTCAGATCGACGGCGCAGAACTGGTTCAAGGTGTGATAGACCTTGTGAAATTCGTAAGCCTCGTAAGCCGCGCGGCATTCTGCGATCACCCCTTGCAGCCGGTCGAGAATCCAGCGATCGACGAGCGACGCTTCGCCGGTCTTATCCTCGTTAGGCTGGTAGTCGTGCAGGTTGCCTAACAAAATCCGGAGCGTGTTGCGGATGCGGCGATAGGTGTCGCCGAGCCGGGTGAACATTTCCTCGGAGAAAGGAACGTCGTCGGTGTAATTGACGCTGCTGACCCAGAGCCGCACGAGGTCGGCGCCGTGCCGGCCGACGAAGTGACCGGCGTCCATCGGCTTGCTGTAGGTGCTCGACTTGGAAATTTTCTTGCCGTCGACATCGACCACGAAGCCATGGGTGACACAGGTTTTGTAGGGCGCGCGATCGTGCAGGGCGACACTGGTCATGAGGGAAGATTGAAACCAGCCGCGATGTTGATCGGTCGCTTCGAGATACATGTCGGCCGGATCGTGCAACTCGGGGCGACGGGCGCAAACAGCGCGATGCGAAACCCCGCTATCGATCCAGACATCGATGGTGTCGTTGCGATGGCGAGTGCCGGCGGGAAGGTCGAGTTCGCGGGCGAGAGCGGCGTCGTCGAGCTCGAACCAGATGTTGGAGCCGCGCGCGGCGACGAGATCGGCGAGGCGGCGGATCCAATCCGGCTCGAGCAGGGCCTGACCCTCAGCAGAGTAGAAAACCGGGAGCGGCACGCCCCAGCTCCGTTGCCGGGAGATGACCCAGTCGGGCCGGGATTCGACGGTGCCGGCGATGCGGTTTTCTCCCCAGGGAGGCAACCATTTTACTTGGGTGATGGCGGCGAGAGCGCGCGCCCGGAGATCGTCGATGCGGATGAAGAATTGCTCGACGGCGCGGAAGATGATGGGCGTTTTGGAACGCCAGCAGTAGGGATAGGAGTGCTGGTAACTCTGCTCGGCGACGAGCATGCCGCGCGCGCGGAGGAGCGCGACGATATCGGGATTGGCGTCGAAGACGTATTTGCCGACCAGCTCCGAAAGGCCCGCCTCTTCGGTGTAGCGGCCAAGATCGTCGACCGGAGAAAGGATGGGAAAGCCGTTGGCCTTGCCTAACGAGTAGTCGTCGTCGCCGTGGCCGGGCGCGATGTGGACGGCGCCGGTGCCCGTATCCATGGTCACGAAGTCGGCCGTGAGAACGATGGCGGTGCGGGAGAGGAAAGGATGTTGCGCCCCGATGCCTTCGAGCTTGGTGCCGGGGAAGGTGTCAAGCGGCGCGCCCTCCGGTTGCCAGCCGGTAGCCGCGACGAAGGCTGGGATGAGCTTCTGGGCGAGGACGAAGACTGCGCTCTGTTTCTCGCCTTCCTCCGGACCCGGCATGCTGGAAGCTTGCCCCACGAACTTCTGCAGAACGTAGGTTTCCTTCGGATGGACGGCGATGGCGAGATTGGCCGGTAAGGTCCAGGGCGTGGTCGTCCAGATCACGATGCTCGCTCGGTCTTTGAGCGGGCCGGTGACGATGGGAAATTTGACGTAGACAGCGGGATCTTCGCGGTCCTGGTATTCCACCTCGGCTTCGGCCAGGGCGGTCTGGGCGCCGGTGCTCCAGAAGACGGGCTTGAGCGATTCGTAGACGAGGCCTTGCTCGACGAAGACGGCGAAGGCGCGCAGGATTTCCGCCTCGTAGCCGGGGTTCATGGTGAGATAGGGATGGGCCCAGTCGCCGAAGACGCCGAGGCGCTTGAATTGCTCGCGCTGGAGATCGACAAATTTGCGCGCAAACGCTTCCGAGCGCTGCCGCACTTCGAGGGGGGAGAGGCCGCGGGTTTCGCGCACGACTTTGTATTCGATGGGCAACCCGTGACAATCCCAGCCCGGGACGAAGGGGGCCCGGAAGCCGGCCATGGTTTTGGATTTTACGACGAGGTCCTTGAGGATCTTGTTGAGCGCGGTGCCCATGTGGACGTCGCCATTGGCGAAGGGCGGGCCGTCGTGCAGGACGAAGAGCTCGGCCTCGGCACGAGCCTCCTGGATTTTCTCGTAAAGGCCGGAATCCTCCCAGGATTTAAGGAGCGCGGGCTCACGGGTGGCGAGGCCGGCTTTCATCGGGAAATCGGTTTGGGGCAGGTTGAGCGTGGGCTTGTAGTTTTGGCTCATCGCGGACGGCGACGCTAACATTCGCGCCCGCACGGTGCAATGCGAGCGCGGGCCCGGGAGGAAAACGGCGGCAGTTGCGCGCGGAAGGAAAACCCGCGATAAGATCGCCACTTCTTTTAGGCATGAAACGTTATCTTCCGTTGCTCATCATCCTCGCGGTGGCGCTGGTCGCGGCGGGTGCGGGGGCGTGGCTTTATCAGGTGAAAATGAAGGCGCAACCTGCACCGGTGGCCGGGCTGGAAAAGGCGCCGCCGGTCGAGAACAGCGAGACGAATTCGGTCCACACCCAGGGCCCGGCGAACGCCCCGGTGACTCTGGAGATGTATGGCGATTTCCAATGCCCGCCCTGCGCGACCGCCGCGACCGGGGTGAGCGAATTGGAAAAGGAGTTTGGACCGCAGTTGCGCGTCATCTTTCGCGAGTTCCCGCTGGCCATGCATCATCATGCGCTGGCTGCCGCGCTCGCGGCGGAGGCGGCGGGATTACAGGGCAAATTCTGGGGGATGCACGATCTTCTCTATAAGTACCAGGATGTCTGGAGCAAAGCGGCGGACACGTCCCGGGTCTTCGATGCTTACGCGGCTTCGCTCGGGCTCGATCGCGGGCGTTTTAAGGCGGATAGCCGTTCGCTCGATCTGAAGATGCGCATCCGGACGGAGGGGGAGTTGGGCGTGGCCCGCGGGGTCACGAGTACGCCGACGATGTTTATCAATGGCGAGATGATGAAAGGTATTTTCGATCGCGACCACCTGCACTCGTCGATCGCGGCGGCGCTGGCGGCGAAAAAGAAGAAGTAACGATGGCTGCCACTAAGGGATCCGCGAAGAAGAGAACGCCGCCCGCGCTGGGACGAGCCCGGGCTTGGATTTATGCCGCGCTCGCGCTCGTCGCGCTGATCGGGCTAACGGATGCGACCTATTTGACCGTGATGCACCTGACGGGAGACGATGCGGTCTGCGGGCCGTCGGCCGGTTGCTCGGCGGTGTTAGGAAGTGTCTACGCTTCTTTCGCGGGAATCCCCACGGCTGCCTTCGGCGCGGTGGCGTATTTTACCGTCTTCAGTGCGGCGGTGTGCGCGGCGTTTGGCTACGCCCGCGCCCGTGGACTGCTTATCCTGGTCGTGGCGGCCATGTTTCTGGCCACGCTCGGTTTCCTGGCACTGCAGGCGTTTGTCCTGCACGCTTTTTGTCCTTTTTGCCTGCTCTCCGCCGCGCTGGTTTTTCTCCTCGCGGGCGTTCTCGTAGCCACCGGGCCGCCGCCGTAGGTTATTTCTCTCCTTTGGGCGGGCGATAGCCTATTACATTTTAGTCACATTTCCGAAAAACACGAGAAAAAGCTTGGCTATGTTGTCCTCATCCTGCATAAAAAGGCGCAATCGATAAAAAGCGCGTCCGTTTTCCTCGGCTTCGCGCATCATTGAGTGGCATTCTTATGAAAAAACGATCCAACGCCAAATCTGGCTTTTTCACCTTCCGCATCCTTTTCGGCTGCTTTCTTTGCCTTTGTGCCTTGTCGCTTGCCATGGCGAGTTTCGCCGGCAAAAAGCGTCAATCCCGGCATCGGGCCGCTGCGCCCACGCCCGCGCAAGGAACGATCTCTGCGGCTAATCCCGTGGTCACCTACATGGACGGACCGTTTGTCGTTCCGAACGCCACCGCGCAGGCGGGCGATCCCGTTTGCACCGTTCCGATGTCCTGCAGCGACTTTGCCCTGACGGTGAATTCCGGAGATCCCAACAAGCAGGTTGAGATCAGCGTTTCCTGGCCGGTTTCGACCGCTGATTTCGACGTCTACATTTACGCGGGGTCGCCTGCCACCGGGGGGGCCATCGCGACGTCCGCTTCTTCGGCCGATCCGGAAGTGGTCACTCTCCCTTCGACCAGCGGCGTCTTTACCATTCGCGTTGTCCCCTTCGCGCCGGCGGGCCAGACCTACACGGCGACCGTCGCTCTGAAAGATAAAGCCGCGGTGCCACCCCCGGGCAGCGCGCCGCCCACGCGTTTCCTGAATTATCCCGCTCCGGCCAGCGCGACGGGCGCCGATTCCGCCGGCGAGCCTTCCATCGGCGTCGATTGGAACCCGAACGATCCGACGCTGAAGATCGGACCGAATCCTCCCACCCCAGGGACGCCTCCCATGAATAACGTGAACCTGAATATTGGTGGCGTGGCCTTTTTCACCGCGAACTTGAACGAGTTCCGGGTCAATTTCGACGACTGCTCTTCGCCCGCCAAGAATGTCTGGGAAGACGTGACCTTCGCGACCGAAGGCGCGGAGACGCTCGATCCGATCGGCTTTGTCGATCATCAGTTGCCGACGGCGACCGGCACGGAGTCGGGTACTGGTCTGGGACGAGTTTTTCAATCGCAGCTGGCCGGTGCCAGCAGCGTGACTGCTTATTCGGATGATGACGGCGCGACTTACACCCAATCGCAAGGGTCCGGTCAGCCGGCGGGTGTCGACCACCAGACGGTCGGCGGTGGCTCCTATGCGCCGACCGATATGAGTCAGGTCCCGCCTGTGGTCGAGCCGCCGCATCCTCTCTACCCACATCAAATCTACTACGCTTCGCAGGATATTGGCACCGCCTTTGCAGCGCGCAGCGATGATGGCGGCCTGACCTTTGGCCCGGGCGTGCCCATGTGGAATATCACCCAGTGCGGCGGCTTGCACGGTCACGTCAAAGTGGGCCCCGATGGAACGGTTTACGTGCCGAACAAGAGCTGCACCGAAAACGGCAGCCCGATGGGCGCCAGCGTCGCGGTCTCGCGCGATAACGGCGTGACCTGGACGATTCGGCACATCCACGAAGGAACTTATGATGCCGGCAGCGGCGCCAGCGACCCTTCGGTGGGCTTTGGCTCGGATAATACCCTCTATGTCGGCTACCAGAACAGCGACAACCATCCGCACATTGCCGTCTCCAGCGACCATGGCGCGAGCTGGCACGATGTCGACGTAAGCGGCGGCCTGATTCAAAATGCCGTCTTCCCAGAAGTCGTCGCCGGCGATGGCGACCGCGCGGCTTTTGGCTTCCTGGGCACCTCCGATCCGGGCGGCTACACCGGCACCAATACCTTCCGGGGGGTTTGGTATTTCTATGTCGCGACCACGACGGATCGTGGCCAGAGCTATACTCTCGTTGATGCCACCAATGGAGATCCCGTGCAGATAGGCTCGATCTGCACCGGCGGCACGACCTGCGGCGGCGATCGCAATCTGCTCGATTTTAACGATCTTCATATCGATCGCGAAGGCCGTGTGATTGCGGCTTACGCCGACGGGTGTCTGGCCCCTTCCTGTACTGCCGCTACCGCGAGCGCGCACGGTGCTCCCTATGGCGAGTCGCGCAGCGCTCTCGCCAGCGTCCTTCGGCAATCCGGTGGTCCGCGCCTGCTCAGCGCCTACGATTCCCAAAATAACTGCGCCGGCAACCCGGTGGCCTGTGCGGTGACCGCCCCCGGCGCTCCGCGAGTCGATCGCGTCTTTCGTAACGGCGGCGTGGAAGTGGATTGGTCGACGCCCGACAACGGCGGCGCGCCCATCCTAAGTTACAACGTTTACCGTAAAACCGGCGCCGCCGGCACCTATGCCGTCATTGCTAATGTGACCCGGAATACCTACCTCGATAACACCGCGGCGGATCCGGCCGCTTCCTACTTCTATAAGGTGACGTCGATCAACAGCGCAGGCGAGAGTAACTCCTGCGGTGAATTCCCCGTCGGGGCCTCCGGTCCGCAAGAGAGCACCTGTGTCACCCCTGGCCTCACCATCCTGACCGATCCGACGGGCGATGAACTCGACCAAGTCGCGGCTCACGATGTGCAAAGCCTGCGGGTCTCCGAGGCCTTTGTCTACGCACCCAGTAAAATAGCCTTTACCTTGAAGATGCAGAGTCTCGCCACGGTGCCGCCGAACACGGAATGGCCGGCCACCTTCACTGTCGGCAGCGTCAACTACACGGTCCGCATGACTACTTCCCTGCTGGATGGTTCCGATGGCACGACGCCTCTTTTCCAGGTGGGGCCGACCGGCGGGACCTTTGCTCCGGCGGACGCGGCTAGTAACTTCACCGCGGATGGAACTATCACCATCGTGGTGCCACGGAGTGCCATTGGCAATCCAGCCATTGGTTCTCAGCTGACCGGATTCCTCACCCGCATCACTGTGACCACGGGGGCTGTGAACCTGACTCCCGACAACATGCCTGATGGTCTCGGACCTATGGGGACCTACACAGTCGTCGGGAATAATGCCTGCGCGCCGAATGCGGCGCCGGTCGCCATCCTCAATGCCTACCCAGAGGGCAGCCCGATGAATACTCCACCGCAAGGCAATCCGCCGATCAACATCACCCTCGACGGCTCGGGTTCATCCGACCCGGATGCCTCCGATTCTGTCGCCAGTTACACCTTCACGTTTGGGGATGGGACAGCGCCGGTGACGCAGGCGTCGCCGACGATCGTCCATACCTATACGAGCAATGGCAACTTCACTGCCACCCTGAGCGTGACGGACAGCCGGGGATTGGCCAGCGATAACGTGGCGAGCAAGCAAATCATCATCAACTTGCCGGTCACGGGAATCGTTTCGCGCAAGCTCCATACCGGGGTTGGCTCTTTCGACATCAATCTACTGCCCGATCCTTCCACGGGTAAGGTTAATGTCGAATGCCGCCAGGAATCGCCTAATGGATTCAACATCATCTTCACGTTCGGACCTAACTACACCGTCACGGGCAACGGCACGGCTGCGTTCTCAAACGGAGGAACGGTCACGAGTCAGGGTCAAGGACCGAATGCCAACCAGTATCAGGTGTTCCTGAGTGGAGTCACGAATGCCAGGACACATGAAGTCACCCTCAATGGGGTGCCGGTGAATAACAGCGCGGCGACCGTCAATGGCGGTAACGCCACCCTCAACCAGGTGGTGGGCCGCTTCGATGTGCTCCTGGGAGATACCACTAACTCACGGGCCACCAATTCCACCGACGTGAGCCAGACGAAGGCCATTTCCGGAACCACGACCAATGCCAGCAATTTCCGGAACGATGTGACCGTCAACGGCATCATCAACTCCTCTGATACCTCGACGATCAAGTCGGTCTCGGGCACCTTCCTTCCCTAGGCGGTAACATCTGGCCTTAGGTTAAAATTCAACTCCGAGCGGGACCGGTTCTCGGCCGGTCCCGCAGGGGATGAAGAGTCGATCCCCAGGAATAGGAAGCCCATGGGAGCGGGAAAAGACGCCTCGACCAACCCTTTCCGCAAACGAGCATAAGGTAAGCTGCTCCAGTAAACGCCAAGCTAACTTAAGAGGGCGTCTAAAAATTCGGGTGGCTGGCCGAATTGTAGGGCGGGCGCTTCGCCTGCCCCGGTTCCTGGTGCGGCAGAAACTGGGCAACCGAAGCGGTCGCCCTACAACGCAGGCGACAGCGGCGCAAAGCCGCTAGTCGTCGTCTTCCGCTCTGGCGCCTTCGCCGAGCCGTTTGAGCGACAAGGTGGAAAGTTTCTCCGGCTCGCGGCCGATGGCGAGGACGAGCGTTTCCGGCTCACCCTTTTCCGGCTCCAGCTTCCATTGATAATTGTAAACCCGCACCTTCGCATCCCCCTTGCTCTCGGCCTTCTTGAGATCGCCGACACTCGCGTAAGGAACGGGCTTGCTCTCTTTGTCCTCCCGCGCCACCCCGGTGACGTAGCGAAGCTTCCCATCCTTGGCGAAGCCGATGAGAATGTTGGAGTAACTCGGATCGTTCACTTTCCAGACCTCCTGCTTGAGCGATTCCGCCCTCACGAAAGTGCCAATCTTCTTCAGTTGGTCATGAGCCTGGTCCTCGTTCATGCCGAGACGGACGCCGAGGATTTGCCGGGCGGGCATTTCCCCTGCCGCCGCGATTGCCAGACCGGAAAAAAAAAGCAGAGAGACCAGCGCGAAACGGTTCTTCATGGTGACGACAGTTTCGCGCTTCGTCATTGGAAAAACAAGCTGGGGGCGCTCGCCGCACCGCGCAGAGCCGATTCAGTCATACACATATGGAACTCGAAACACTCAAAGACCTCTACATTCACGAACTCAAAGATCTCTACAGCGCGGAGAAACAAATCACCAAAGGCCTGCCGAAGATGGCCAAAGCAGCCACTAACCCCAAGCTGGCCGACGGGTTTAAGAAACACCTCGAAGAAACCAAGGAACATGTCACCCGGCTGGAGCAGATTCTGCAAAGCCACGACGAGAGCACCCGCGGCCCGAAGTGCAAAGGCATGGAAGGCGTGCTCAAAGAAGGTCAGGAGATGATCGAAGAAGACGCCGAAGACGAAGTGCGTGACGCCGGCCTCATCACCGCGGCCCAACGCGTTGAGCATTACGAGATGGCTGGCTACGGCACCGCCCGCACCTATGCCAACCTGCTCGGCGACACCAAAGGGGCGAAGCTTCTGCAGAAGACTCTCGACGAAGAAGGCGCGACCGATAAGAAGCTGACCAAGCTGGCCGAGAGCATCAACGTCTCGGCAAAAAGATAGGTTTTCCAACCTATCTCGGTCGTTACAGAAAGGCTGCTCCGAGGAGCAGCTTTTCTTATGTCCTGATGGCGACTCAACGAGGCGGCCATCTGAGAGGGCGTCCAAAAAGTTGGTTCGCCGGCGAAATTGTAGGGCGGGCGCTTCGCCTGCCTTGCTTCCTGCCTCGGCAGAAACTGGGCAACCGAAGCGGTCGCCCTACAGAACCGACTTTTAGAGGGGGATATTGGCGGCGGACGTTCGCTTCCGTTGCGGGCCGGCCTACTCACCGGCTGCGCTTCGCCATTTTTCCCACCTGCCAACCTCCTCGTGCACTTACACATTTTAACTTGCACTTGCGCGCCCCCTTGAGGACCCGGTCGGAGAAGAGTGCAGGTGTAAGTTACGGTGGAAGTGTAGGTGAAACCGGCGCTCCTGTAGACGCCTCCCTCTGGGAGGCGCGATAAGATAGTAAGCCGACTGGCTACTCGGGCCGCCGAGACGGGTTTGCTTCGTTCGCTGGTAGGTTGGGTATTCAGTTATAGCCATGAGGTGATGGCAAGTAATATAGGTAAGGCTCGCACTAGAGAGGGTGCCAGGAACTTTGGGAAAGACCGGAAGTCCGCGCTCGGTCCCAGTTGCGCTTTGCCTAACAAAATGTGTTAGCCGAGGCAGACGTAGCTTAAGCTCCGGGGAGGACGGGGTGTCACCCCGTCGTTCGGCGCAGGTTGCGCCGAACAGGCGCGGAGAGAAGAGGGTGAAGTCGAGAGAGGGCATCGCCGGCACGCCCGGCCTTGGTTGGGGCCGAAGGCTCCTTCTCCGCGCGCCATTTTGGGGTGGTTCCACCACCTTCCCCTGCGCGCGGGTTCGGCGCAGACTGCACCGAACGACGGAGTAACACTCCGTCCTCCCCGGAACCGGGATCTCTGCACGGGAACTTTGCTTCACCCATCCCTAAATGTCACGACATGCTTAGGGGAGCGGTCCAGAAGCAATCCCCTGGTCAAGGATGCGTAACCGATGACCATGGGAAAAGAAACGAAAACAAAAAGAGCCTCCCAACGGGGGGATTCTTGGGTGTCAAAAAAAGAGGGCGAGCCTGTGCAAGGAATCGCCCAGGAGTCAGACTGCCGGCGCTAATAGGTTGTTTGGGACCCTTTCTTTCGATCACTGTACCGAGACCCGCACGGCGCTGCTCGGTTTGCTCGCCTAGGTTCGTCTCATCGCGGTCTTGCTGGCGCCTCTCCGCGCAGCGTACTCTCTCGGGGACGTCTGATTGTGACGGTGGCCCTCTCAGGAGGAAGGAACGGCACTGGCGCATTTCGGGGAGAACAACGCGGAGTTTCATGAGGCTGAAGGAATATTTCCTGCTTGAAACGAATGATGGACGCAACGGGCTACGCGGGCGGATTCGACACCCTTTTTAAACTTCGCAATCGTCAGAACGCGCATCTCAACCGCCGGTCGGTCGCGGATAAGTCTAGGGAAACCGATGCCGCGATGAAAAACGTTCTGGAAGGTCTCGCCGGAGAGGCTGCCGTTGATCAACTTCGCCTCGCCCAACAAGCGCTCGCCCAGATCCGCGAATCCATCGTCATCACCGGCACCGCACTCGACGAGCCCGGTCCCGAGATTCTCTACGTGAATGCGGCTTTCACGAAAATGACCGGCTGGCTGCCGGAGGAAGTGGTGGGGAAAAGCCCGCGCTTTCTGCAAGGTCCGAAGACGACGCGGAAAACTCTCGACCGCCTCCGCCGCCAGCTCTCGAAGGGCGAAGCGTTTGAAGGTGAGGATATCAATTACCGCAAAGACGGCTCTGAATTCTGGATCGACTGGTATATCGAGCCGCTGCGTGGCGCCGACGGCAGAATCAATTATTGGGTCGCGGCGCAACGCGACGTCACCGTAAAGCGCGATCTCCAGGCGCAGCTCCTGCAGGCGCAACGGCTTGAAGGCATCGGGCTGCTCGCCAGCGGGATCGCCCACGATCTTAATAACGTGCTCGCCCCCGTTCTCATGGGTTGCGATTTTCTCCGCACCCAGGTGACGACTGAAGACGCGCGCGAATTCATCGGCCTGGTCGAGAGCTCGGCCCAAAGGGGCGCCGGTCTCGTTAGGCAGATTCTTTCCTTTGGTCGCGGCTTGAGCGGCGCGGATGGCGCGGTCGACCCGCGGCACATCATCGAGGAAGTCGTCTCCATGGCGCAGGCCACTTTTCCGAAACGGATCGAGATCGTGGAGGATGCGCCGGTCGGGCTCTGGCAGGTCAATCTCGACCCGACCCAGCTCCATCAGGTCGTGCTCAATCTTTGCATCAACGCCCGCGACGCCATCGCTGGCCCGGGCCGCATTACCCTGACGGCGCGCAATCTCGAGCTGCCGGGTTCGTTAGGCGTGAGCCGGGGAGAGTTGTCGCCCGGGCCCTACGTGCACCTGGCCGTGAGCGACAGCGGCAGCGGGATGCCGGCGGCGACCGCCGCGAAGATTTTCGATCCCTTCTTTTCGACCAAAGCGCCTGGCAAAGGCACCGGCCTGGGGCTCTCCACCGTCGCCTTGATCGTGACTGGCCTGGACGGTGGGATCGACCTCAAAACCCGAGAGGGCGAAGGGACCACCTTCTCCATTTACCTGCCTGCGCTCCCCACGGCCGATGCGGTGAAAAACCTTGCGCCTAACGAAAATCGGCGCGACGGCCGGGGCCGTCTGGTCTTGCTCGCGGATGACGAACTGGCGGTGGCGGCGATCATGCGGGAAATGCTGGAGGGCGCGGATTACCGGGCGCGGATCGTCTCGAGCGGGCTCGAAGCGCTGGCCGTGGCCGCGAAGATCCAGCCCGATATTGTCGTGCTCGATCTCATGATGCCGGGGGCGGCGGGCCGGGAGATTTTCGCGACTTTGCGTGAGCAGTTCCCCGAGATGCCGATCGTGATCATGAGCGGCCTTTCGGCTGAGGAAGTGGCTCAGGAAGCGCCCGACGCCGCAGCCATCCTGGAGAAGCCGTTCAGCCGGGAGCAACTGCTCGAGACGGTTCACACCGCTCTCCTGTAGACGCCTCCCTCTGGGAGACGCGGGCGTGGGCGCCGACCTGGCGAAGCGCGAAAGCCAGCGCGAGAAATGACCCAATCGTTGCTCGCCAGAGCCGCGCGGTGGCGCTTAATCTTCGGCCCGCGGCATGGCAACGCTCACCGAAGAACCTCCCGCGAAGACCCGCCGGGCCTTCCGTCGTTATTCCGCGCCGGTCCTCATCGCAGTCATTCTCCTGCACCTGATCCTCGGCGGCATCGCCACCGTCTGGGTGGTCTCGAAATATTCCGGGAGCCGCAAATTAACTTTCCACGCCGGCCCGAAGTCACCCAACCCGAGCGAACGCGCCCTCGAGCATCGCGTGCAGTTGCAGAAAAAGCTGGAAACGGTGAGCGCTCTGCCTGCCGTCCCGCGCCGCGTCCTTACGACCGGCGCCGCGAAAATCACCCTCCCGCCTATGCCGGAAATGGAAGTGCAGGACGCGGCTCCGCGGACCCTGTTGGGTGCGGGCGGGACCGGCGTCGGCTTGGGGACGGCGGCCGGCAGTTCCCTCGGGGGCGGAGCGGGGGGCGGCGGCTCGACCATCAATTTTTTCGGGATCAAAGATATCAGCCACAGTGTCGTCATCATGATCGACGTTTCCGATTCCATGTTCACCCGCACGGGCGACGCCGCCTACCCGAGCACGCTCTTGAAACACGGGCAGGAGCAAAGTTTCCAACTCGTGCGCGACCAGGCGATCGACCTGGTGAAAAGCCTCACCCCGCAGACCCGCTTCGACCTCATTCGTTGGTCGGGCGGCGCCTACGCCTGGAAACCGGAGCTCGTCCCCGCGACCGACGAGAACAAGGCGGCGGCGATCGCGCACATCCAGGACGAGGTCGATTACAAGACCGCGAAGTCACGCGGGGGACCGGGCGGCACCCGGCACGACAAGGCGTTGGAGCTGGCGTTCTCGCTCAAACCCGAAACCATTTACATGCTTACGGATGGGAACGCGACCATCTCGCAGCCGGGCGGCGGCCTGAAAAATATCGAGCCTAACGAGCTCTATAAAATCGTCGAAGACGGCCAAAAAACGCTCCCGCAAAAGGCGCATCTGCACACGATTTATTATTTGAACGCGAAGGAAAAAAGCGAGGAGCGCGAAATGCTTATGCGCCTGGCTTCACGCAATGGCGGGCAATTCCGCACGGTCCAGGCGAAGAACCGCGGCCAACCCGCCGCGACGAAAAAAAGCGGCAAAAAGAAAAGCCAAAGACGTCGTTAGGCGGGCCGAGTCGACAACGCGACCGAGCCCAATTCTTCCCAGCTCTCGACGTCCGCGCGCGACGCCACTTGGCCAGGGCAGCGCACGGCGGCGACGCGGGTGAAGAGAACCGAGCGAAAGGGGAGCGTCAGCTCGGCGGCGAGTTTTTCTTTGGCCGGGAACGGCCCTTCCCGATAGAGCAAGCTGAGGTGCGGATCGAAGCCGGCCGCGGCCATGCCTAACGAACGCCGCAGCTCGGCCAACGCCGGCGTGAGCGCGAAACGGAGAAAGAGCGTCTTCGTAAACTCGGCCGAACCGGCGAGACGTGCCACCGGCAGGGCCAGCGCCGGCGCCTCGAGCCGCTCCATTTGCCTAACGGATCCAGGACCCAGGGTCAGGTGCGGCGTGAACTCCGGCGCTTCCCATTCCCCGGCGAGCCGCGCGATCGTCTCCTCGAAGAAGCTGCGCGCCGGTTCCGCCGGGAGAAGCCAAAGAACGATGCAGAAATTTTCGGTCGCCATGCGATTGCGCTGAGCACTTTAGTGATCTTCAGGTCCTTTGTGCGAGAATTGCGTCATGCTGACCAATGTCCTCGGGACCGAGCTGCGCGCCCGCTGTCACGATCCGGTGACCGGATTTTACCGGGACGGTTACTGCCGCACCGGGCCGGAGGATAGGGGACTGCACACCGTCTGCGTGGAGATGACGCGCGATTTCCTGGACTACTCGGTTTTGATGGGGAACGACCTGGTCACGCCGCATCCGGAATGGGGTTTTGCCGGGCTGGAGCCGGGTGATCGCTGGTGCATCTGCGTGACGCGCTGGAAAGAAGCGCTCGACCGCGGGGTGGCGCCGCCGGTCGACTTGGAAGCGACGCACAGTTCGGCCCTGGAATTCGTCACTCGCGAAGAGCTGCAAGCGCACGCTCTGTAGACGCCTCCGCCGGGAGCGTGACTGCTTAGCGTTTCAATTCTGGCGCCGCTTTGCGTTCCGCCGCGCACTCGTTTTGTGTCATCCCGAGCCCGAGGAGACGGCGAGGGATCTCGCGCAAGGTCTCGGCGTCGTTCTTCAGAGAAAACGAACCCATCAGAGCAACCGTGAGATCCCTCGGCGCGCTGCGCCAGCCTCGGGATGACAACGCGCCCGAGCTTGCCCGGGACGCAGCGGACGTTTTCTCCCGCGTCTCGCAGAGCGAAACGTCTACAGTTAGGTCGCGCTCTTCAGAACGCCCACTGATTGAGGACAAACCTGGTCGCAAACAGGCCCATGAATAAAAGCGACCCCACCGAAAGAACCGCGTGCAAAACCGGCCGCGTCGCGCTCGCGGATCCCGCCCAAAGGAAGAGCGGGAAGAGCGCCAGATCGTAACGCGGGACGCTGCTGATGAACGAAGTGCTGGTGATGAGGGCCAGATTGGCGAGCATCCAAACGGTGTAGGACGCGCGCTGCCGCACCCAGCACCAGACCGTGCCGGCCAGCGCGATCCCGAGGAAGACCAGTTCGTAAACGCTGATCATTAAGCGATCGGACGGCGGGCGAACGAAGACGCCGGCCCAAAGATCGCCCAAGCCCACCCAGGGCGGCCCAAGCTTCTTGGCCCAGCCTCGGCTCTCGAACTTGCTAAAAGCCAATACGTCCCCCGCGACGTAGTAATTCAGCGCCAGGTAAACGCCAAACCCGACGGCGAGCAGCCCGAGCCAGAGTACGCGCCGATCGAAACGGCGGGTCACTCGAAATTGCAGCCAGGCCTCGGCGGCGAGCGCGGGGAAAAGACAGAGGCCGTTCATGCGCGTGAGGCAGGCGGCGGCGCCGAGCGCTCCGGCCAAGGGCCATCGTCCGGTGCGGGCGGCCAGAAAAGAACCGAGCACGAGTGCCAGAAAAAGGCTTTCGGTGTAACCGATATGGAGAAAATAACTGGTCGGAAAAATGAGCAAAAACCAGACGGCGCCCTGCGCGACGGGCGCGGGATGATCGATTTCCGCGAGACGACGGAGGAGGAGCGCGGCGGCGATCGAAGCCACCGCGGAGACGAGAAGGCCGGCGAGCCGGTAGTCGCCGGTGAAAATTTCCAGCAAACAAACCAGCCAGGGATAGAGCGGAAAAAAAGCGAGCCAGACCTGGTGCGGTCCGCTCGCCGCGTAGCCTTCGCGAGCGAGGTCGACGTAGATGCGCGCGTCCCAGCGGTTCCACATCTCGAGCCAGCCGAAGGAGCGATTGGCCAGAACGACGAAGGCCTGCGCGGCAAAAACGAAGAGGAGAATCTTAAGCGCCAGAACGAGCGCGACGGTCGAGCGATCGGCTCGGCTGAAGCCGGAAAACCACTCTTCGCGCGAAGGAAGATTTTGCTCCCGGCGCTGGAAAATGTTCACGCCATTTCGCCGGCCAGAGCTGTGAAATCCTCGATCGTGAGCGATTGGCGCCCGTCGGAAAGCGCTTCCTCCGGGTGAGGATGAAATTCGATCATCACGCCATGCGCGCCGACCGCGCGGGAAGCGCGAGTCAAAGGGGCGACCCATTCGCTGCGACCGGCGGCGTGGCTCGGATCGACCATCACAGGCAGGTGGGTCCGTTCGCGCAGCACGGGCACGGCGGAGAGATCGAGCGTGTTGCGAGTCGCCGTCTCGAAGGTGCGAATCCCGCGCTCGCACAAAATCACCCGGTGATTTCCTTCGGCCATGATGTATTCCGCGGCGGCCAGCCATTCGTCGATCGAAGCCATCAGGCCGCGCTTCAGCAGCACCGGCAAGGGCGCTTTCCCGACGGCTTTGAGGAGGGCGAAATTCTGCATGTTGCGCGCGCCGATCTGGAGCACGTCGGCTTCGCGAACGACCGCATCGACATCACCCGGATGCATCACTTCCGTGACCACCGCCAGCCCGTAGGCCTGTCCCGCTTCGCGCAGGAGCGTGAGCGCGTCGAAGCCGCCCCCTTGAAAATCGTAGGGCGAAGTGCGCGGCTTGAAACAGCCGCCGCGCAAGAGCCGGCCGCCCGCCGCCTGCACGGCTCGGGCGCATTCCGTGATCTGCTCGCGCGACTCGACCGAGCACGGCCCAGCGATGAGCGCGAAGGGTTCGTTCCCGCCGATGCCGATCTCGCCGATTTCCACGATCGTGTCCTGCGGATGCCGGGCGCGCGAGGCGAGCCGGTAGGGTTCCTTCCCTTTCGGAGCGGCGGGCGGCGCCGCGGGCGCAGGCGGCGCCGCGCTCTCCGCGGGAGCGGCGGCCCCCGCCGTTTGATTGCGGCTGCCCGGAAGATGCTGCGGGTAAGAACCCAACACCCGGACGGCTTCGGCATGCGTTCCCAGTTCGGCCAACGCTTTCGCGACCTGCTCTTCGTGGACGCCGCCTTCGTGATCGAGATAAAACAGATACTGCCAGGGCCGCTCCGGCACCGGTCGCGATTCCAGCTTGGTTAGATTCACACCATGGCGCGCGAGCGCTTCCAGTCCCCGCGTCAAAGCGCCTTCCTGGTGCGCCACCGTCACGAGCAGCGAAGTCTTATGCGGGAGCCGGGGATCGGCCCGCTGCGGTTGCCGGGCGACGACGACGAAGCGGGTAAAATTTTCCTTCTGATTGGCGACGTTGCGCTTGACCACGTGCAACCCGTAGCGCGTGGCCGCTTCTTCGCTCGCGATCGCCCCGCGCGAGAGATCGCCCGACTCGGCCACGAGCATCGCGGCACTCGCGGTATCGGCTTCCATTTCCACCCGGCAATCGCCCAGGCTTTCCAGAAAAGTGCTGCACTGCCCGAGCGCCTGCGGATGCGAGCCGATCCGGCGAATCAATCCCAGCGGGACCGCTTCGATCGCGAGGAGACAATGTTCGACCCGATAAACTTCCTCGCCCACGAGATGGAGATCGGCCCGGCGCAGGAGATCGTAAGTGTCGGTGATGGAACCGACGACCGAGTTCTCGATTGGGAGAAAAGCGAGGTCGGCCTCCCCGTTAGGCAAAGCATCGAGCGCGGCGGAAAAAGATTTGTAACCCTGGTAACGAATCTCGCGCGGCGAGACCGCGAAATGGCTGCGCGCGGCCGCGTGACTGTAAGAAGCCTCCACGCCCTGGTAAGCCACCCGCAGCAAACCACTGCCCGCTTCCGCCTGGCGAGCTGCCTGGAAGCGGGCCGAATGATCGAGGATGCGGCGGTAAAGCGACTCGACGAAATAGCCGTCGACGCCTTCCTCTTTGGCGTGGCTGGAAATTTTATGGAGCAGCTCGCGCTCGCGCGCCGCGTCACGCAAAGGCAGTTGCGGATCGGTCTTGAGCGCGGCCACCTCGGTGACCAACCGTTGCCGTTCGGCCAGCGCCTCGACCACGCGTCGATCGACTTCATCGAGGCGTTCGCGCAGCGGTTGGAGCGGATCGGGCACGGGGTTGGTTTCCAAATCTGGCTGCCTCGCAAGGACTCGAACCTTGACAAAGAGATCCAGAATCTCTCGTGCTACCATTACACCACGAGGCAAAAAGCTGGGGGGACGAGACGTAACGCCTGCTCGGCGCGATGCGCAAGTCGCTTCCGGGGTCGGCCCTCACCTGTAGACGCTTCGCTCGGCGAAGCGCGGGGGTTGGTAATATAGGCATTCCAAACTCTCGCGCTTTCGCAGGCCATCTGTTTAGCGTTCAACGCTGCCGGGGCCTGGCGTTCACTCGCGCCTCTCAACCTTGTCATCCCGAGCCCGCGGAGACGGCGAGGGATCTCGCGCAAGGTCTCGGCGTCGTTCTTCAGAGAAGATGTACCCATCAGAGCAAACCGCGAGATCCCTCGGCGCGCTGCGCCGGCCTCGGGATGACAGGGGCGAAGCGTTCCGTAGGACGCCAAACAGAAACCCCTGCCTCGGTTCCTGCTGCGTCAGAAACTGGGCAACCGAAGCGGTCGCCCTACAATTTACCCAGTCGCCGACTTTCTAGACGTCTCTTCAGCTAAGCAACACCGCGTTTCGACCGAAAAAAACTCTGGAGCAATTCCGCGCATTCGTCCCGGCGCACCCCGCCGGTCACCTCGCAGTGGTGATTGAGCGACGGGTGTTGAAGCAAATTCAACAACCCGCCGGCCGCGCCGCCGCGCGCATCGGCGCACCCGAAAATCACCCGCCGCATCCGCACGTGGACGAGCGCGCCGGCACACATCGGGCACGGCTCCTTCGTCACGTAGAGATCGCAATCGGTCAGCCGCCAATCTTCCACGGCCGCTTCCGCCTGGGTCAGCGCCAGCATCTCGGCATGCGCGGTGGCATCCTTGAGTAGCTCGACCTGATTGTAAGCGCGCCCGATGATTTTTCCCTCGCGCACGACGACGGCGCCGATTGGCACTTCCTCGGCGGCGAGGGCGCGACCGGCTAGGCGCAACGCTTCGCCCATGAAATAAGCGTCGCTTTGCAGGTCGATGATCGGCTCCATTTTTTACGCTGTCCGCTTTTGAAATCCGGGCGGCTTGCCCTTACAGAAGCCGGAGATGACCGCGACAAAAGAAAAATTTCATCCGCTGCGTTCGTGGGGCCCGCTCTTCGTGCAGAGTTTCAACGGCTGGCTGGAAGATCGCGCCCTCCGCTTCAGCGCGGCGCTCGCTTACTACTCAATTTTTGCGATGGCGCCGCTCGTCATCATCGCCATCTCGGTCGCTGGTCTCCTCTTCGGCGAAGAAGCGGCGCGCGGGCAGGTTTATCAACAGCTCGATTGGCTGCTCGGGGCCAAGGGAGCGGCGGAAATCCAGACGCTCATTCAGGCTTCCAGCGACACGAGCAAAAGCCTCGTCGCCACCGCCATCGGCATTCTCACTTTGTTGATCGGCGCCTCGGGAGTTTTCGGTCAACTGAAGGACGCGCTCAACACCATCTGGGGCGTGATGCTAAAACCGGGCGGCGGAATCAAGGGCGCGCTCAAGGAATATCTCCTCTCCTTTTCCATGGTTCTCGGGGTCGGTTTTCTTCTTATCATCTCGCTTCTCCTCAGCGCCGTGCTCCAGGCGATTAATAATTTTATGATCGGTTACCTGCCGATCCCGAGCTTTGTCACGCCGCTCTCGCTCGCCGTCAGCTTCGTCGTTCTCGTTTTGCTTTTCGGGCTCATCTTCAAAATGCTGCCCGATGTCTTGATTAATTGGAGCGACGTTTGGATCGGCGCGACCGTGACCGCGCTGCTCTTCACCGCGGGGAAATTTTTGATCAGCCTTTACCTCGGCACGAGCAGCATCGCCTCCAGTTTCGGCGCGGCCGGAGCGCTCATTCTCATCCTCGTTTGGGTTTATTATTCGACCACGATTTTCCTTCTCGGCGCGGAGTTCACCAAAGTTTACGCGAGCCGTTACGGCTCCGGGATTCGGCCGAGCCGGCACGCCCAATTCGTCAGCGCGGCGATGCGCGAGGAGCAGGGCCTGGTCACCGAAGAATCGAAAAAACACGAGGCCGACCGCGCCTAAAGCATGTCATGCCATTTTATGGAGCGCGCTGGAGGGACGACCTCTGTGTCGTCCGTGAGGGTCTGGCCGCCTCGGGTCTCCCAACTCAGAAACACGGACGGTACAGCGCCCGTCTCTCCACCAGGCGCGAAGCGCCGGACACGCTTAAGGTAGAGTGCGGTTCCATTTCCGAAGCGACCGGCTTGTGGCCGGGCGGCGAAATATTTTCGTGATGAAACAACTCATGCTCGCTTTATTGGCCGGAGGCCTGGCTTTGACCAGCGCCGGCGCGGCCACGGAACAGGAAGTGGTCAATCAATCGGCCCAAATTCTGCGCGAATTTCATCGCATTCCCGAGCGCGAAATTCCGCGCCGCATCCTTAACGATGCGCGCGGGCTGGCCATCATTCGCGTGCTCAAGGTCGGGTTCGGCTTCAGCGGCAAGGGAGGCGAGGGCTTGGTCGTCGCGCGCACCGCCAACGGCTGGTCGGGGCCGTCCTTCATCGGCTTGGGCGGAGCCGGCTGGGGTCTGCAAATTGGCGCGCAGTTGACCGATTTTATTTTCGTCCTCAACACGGACGCGGCGGTCCGTGCTTTCTCGCGCGACGGCAATGTAAAACTGGGCGCCGACGTGAGCGCGGCGGCCGGCCCGGTCGGCCGCGATCTGCAAGCCGACGTGACGACGACGGCAGCGGTCTACACTTATAGCCGGAGCAAAGGCCTTTTCGCCGGGATCTCACTCGAGGGCGCGGTCATCGCCACGCAAAAAGATGCGAACGCACGCTACTACGGCGGCACCGTAGGCGCGCGGACCATCCTGAGCGGCCGGGTGCTGCCGCCGGCCGGCGCGAGCCGCCTCCTACGGCAGCTTGGTCGTTAGGCAAGACCGGACGGTTTCGCCTTTACAGAGCGCGGGCGCGCGCGGCAGGATGCGGCGTGCGCTGGTTTCTGCTTCTGTTGGGCTTGACCCTTTTCACTGCCTTCGCCGAGGCGCAGGAACAGGAAGATAAGCTGGTCGATCGCATCATGCGGCCGAATATGGAGCTTTCGAATCCGGCCCAGAACAAAAAATTTCTCGCCGTCGAAGGCACGTCGATCGACAAAAAATTCCACGCGAAATCCTTTTCTACTGGGGAGAAAACGAGCAGCACCTTTTGGGGTTTGAAGCGCTTTCTCTCGAAAAGTTTCGGGACGGGCAAATACGCACGAGCCGAAGCCGCGGCCGACGCCCGAGCGAGCGCCGAGCTGGCCTACGCGAGCACGCAATTCCAGACGAAAAAGAGCGCGCTCGTGCGCACCTCATCCGCCTCCGGCCAGGTGAGCACGGTGCGGGCTTACGCCGGCAGCCGGCCGTTCCTGGCGCACGGGACGCGGCAGAAACAACTCAGCCAGGAGCGGCACACGATGACGATCGACGAGGTGCGCGAGTTGTTGAACAAGAACAAATAGCCTCGCGTCGGCTTTCCGTTTCACTCTCCCCGCGTTTCGCCGATATCGGTTGAGTGCGCACGAAAAGGTTTTCCATCTGTCATCCCGAGGCTGGCGCAGCGCGCCGAGGGATCTCACGGATGCACTGATAGGTCCATCTCCTCTGATCCGTCCGCCGAGACCTTGCGCGAGATCCCTCGCCGTCTACGCGGGCTCGGGATGACAACATTCGAGAGTGTGCAGCGGACGCAACCCATCGGCCGGGGTTGAACGCTTACCCTTCGGAGCTGCTTCGCTTCGGTTATGTGCAGGGCGAAATGTCGACAGCGCCGCGAGTGGATTTGCGCGGCAAGCTGGCGCACTTTCCCCGCCATGGAACCGGTCGCCGCTCTCGCCCGCCTCAAAATCGGCGCCGCCCAGATCATCAGCGAACCCGAGCTGCTCCAGAAACTCTCGTTAGGCCGCCCACTCCGGATCAAGCTCGGCGTCGATCCCACCAGCACCGACCTCCATCTCGGCCATACCCTCCTCTTGCAGAAGCTTCGCCAATTCCAGGAGCTTGGCCACCAAGCCATCCTCATCATCGGCGATTTCACCGCCATGATCGGCGACCCGAGCGGCCGCTCCGTGACCCGGCCGCAACTGACGCACGAGCAAGTGCTGGCCAACGCCGAAAGCTACCGCGCCCAGGCCTTCCAGATTCTCGACCCGGGGCGCACCCACACGGTTTACAACGGCGAGTGGTTCCAGCCGATGCCGTTCGCCGAAGTGATCCGCCTAAACAGCCGCGTCACCCTGCAACAACTGCTGCAGCGCGAGGATTTCAAAAGTCGCATCGAAGCCGAACAACCGATCGGCGCGCATGAAATCCAATATCCCATCATGCAAGGCTGGGACTCCGTGCAGGTGCAAGCGGACGTCGAGCTCGGCGGGACCGATCAACTCTTCAACATCCTGGTCGGGCGCGATCTGCAAAAAGAAGAAGGCCAGCCGCAGCAAGTCGTCTTCTTGATGCCGATTCTGGAAGGCCTCGACGGCGTGCAAAAGATGAGCAAAAGCCTCGGCAACTACGTCGGCATCGGGGAGTCGCCTAACGAGGTCTTCGGCAAGTTGCTCAGCATCTCCGACGAACTCATGGCCCGCTATTACCCACTCCTCCTCGGAGAGACGCTTCCGGCCGCGTTGCACCCGATGGAAGCGAAAAAGCAACTGGCCCGGAAGATCGTCGCCACCTATCACTCCGCGGCCGAGGGCGAGCGAGCCCAGGCGGAATGGGAACAGCGTTTCAGCGCCAAACGCCTCGACGAAGCGGCCCTGCCCGATTTTTCCCCGGCGCCCGCGGACAGAAACATCGTCTCGCTCGTGGTCGCGGCCTACGCCGCAGCTTTCGGCCTCACGAAATCGCGGGGCGAAATCCGCCGGCTCGTCGCCCAAGGCAGTGTGCAACTGGCCGGGGAGAAAATTCAGAATGCCCAGACGGAAATTGCGGTCGTTCCCGGCCAGGTCCTCCGCCTCGATAAGACCCGCGCGGTGCGCTTAAAGTAAAAAAGCGCGGTCCGACCACCCAGCCGAACCGCGCTTTTTAATGGAGAAATCTTGGTGTCGTTAGGCCCGAAGGGGCTCGAAGAGCCCGAAGGAAGGGATGCGATCCGCTACCGGCCTCGCCGCGATTCCTTCGAAGTGGCCGCGCAGGCTGCGCAGCTCCGAGGTGACGAACGAGTCCATGAAGCCGAATTTCCGGTCGAGCCACGCGTAAAGTTTGTTCCTGATCTGGTAATGCACCGTGAACGTCACCTCGGTGCAATCCGGCCGCACTTCCTCGAAATCGACCAAACCCATCAGATCGATATTGCCGCCCCACGATTCGAAGGCGAACTGGTCCGGGTTGTCGTTTTCCAGCGCGGCCACGACCGTGTTCGCTTCAAACCCGAGCGGCCCGCGAAAACTGAAATCGATCGTTTTCGACGAAGTCACCGTCGCCTTCGTCACCATGACGAATTGGCGGCGATACGATTGAATATTGGCAAGACGCGTTTTGCTTTCGGCCAGCGGCTGGCTCATGTGCAGGGTTTTTTGTAGAAGCATAGTTAGTGAGGTTGGTTGCCATTCCATTTAGCAGTGGCTGTGCCACTTGCGTTTTACCTAGGGACTCGGGTAGCCCCGCCCTTTTTCGTGTAAATAAGCGATACACAACTGTCACTCTCGCGCGTTTTTTACGTGACACTTGCAACGCCGACTGACGCCAGTATTTCCCGCAATTCCGTTTCTTTCCCGCGAAAATTTTCCGCGATCGGGATCGTGAGACAACGCCGCAAAATGCCGGCATTGGTCGCGGAAACCAGATCGGTCGGCTGCCCGAGATCGTTCAAAACGACCCCCGCGCACTTCAAGCCGGCGGCTTCGATGCTGCGCACCGTGAGGAAAATGTGGTTCAAACAGCCGAGCCGATTGTGCGCGACCACGATCACGGGCAAGGCCAAGTCCGCGGCCAAATCGCTGGAAAAATAAACCGGCGTAATCGGCACGATCCAACCGCCGACGCCTTCCACCGCGACAAAATCGAAACGCTCCTTCAGCCTAACGAATCCGGAGGTAAGAGTCGCTCGCGCGAGCGTCCGTTTTTCCTCCAGCGCGGCGGTTAAAGGCGCCGCCGGCGTTTGCAACCAGACTGGGTTCACTTCCGCAATCGTTAGGCCAGGGCTGCTCGCCGCCCGCAACTGCTCTGCGTCGTCCCGATCGCCGCAGCAGAGCGGCTTATAACCGGCGCAACGCCGACCGTGCGCGCGCGCCTGCTCCAGCAGCCAGCAGGTGAACTTCGTCTTCCCGACGCCCGTATCCGTGCCGGTGATAAAAACACTCACGCCGCCTGCGCGACCGCGGCCGCTTCCAGCATCGAGGCGAAGATTTGCCGGCCGTCGCTGCTCCCGAGCCGGTCGGCGCAGGCGCGATCGGGATGGGGCATGAGGCCGAAGACGTTACGCGCGCGATTGCAGACGCCGGCAATATTTTCGAGCGACCCGTTCGGATTCGCCGCCGGCGTGATGCGGCCCGCCGCGTCGCAATAACGCAGCAAAATTTGCTCCTCCTCCCGCAAATCGCGCAGGGTCGTCTCATCCGCAAAATAACAGCCCTCACCGTGCGCGATCGGCAGCCGCAGCAGATCGCCGGGGCTGAGACCGCGGAGAAAGGGCGAGTCCGCCGTTTCCACCCGCAACCTGACCAGATCGCAGACAAAACGGAGCGAACGATTCCGCACCAGCGCGCCCGGGAGCAAGCCCGCTTCACACAAAATCTGAAAGCCGTTGCAGATGCCGATGACCAATTTCCCGGCCCGCGCGTCGTCCACGACCGCGTGCATGATCGGCGAGAAACGCGCGATCGCGCCGCAGCGCAAATAATCGCCATAGGAAAATCCTCCCGGCAAAACGATCGCCTCGTAATTTTCGAGCGAAGTTTCCTTGTGCCAGACGTAATCGGCCTCGATCCCGTCGATCCCGCGTAACGCGGCGAGGCAATCCTGATCGCAGTTCGAGCCCGGAAACTGGACGACCGCGAATTTCATTTGGAGTCGTTAGGCATTTCCAGGCGGTAATCTTCGATCACCGGGTTGGAAAGAAAATCCCGGCAAAGCTCACGTAATTTCTCCTCCTGCGCCGCGCCGTCGCCCTCCAGCTCGATCTCGAGATAACGTCCGATGCGGACATCGCGCGCGCCCGTGAAACCGAGATGTTGCATCGCTGCGCGCACCGCCGCGCCCTGCGGGTCGAGCACGCTTTCCTTGGGCGTGACAAACACTTTGGCCTTCATCCGAGCACTATGATCCGGCGGCCACGAGATTGCATCTCTGACGTTAGGAAAGACCGGTGTGCGTGCCTGCTTTCTTATGAGGCGTCTCCAAAAGTCGCGCTCGACTGGGCGCGTTGGAGGGCGGGCGCTTCGCCTGCCCGGGTTCCTGCTGCGGCAGAAAGTGGGCAACCGAAGCGGTCGCCCTACAATTCGGCGGCCGCCCTCTTAGACATGTTCGGCGCCGCGTTCCGCCGAGCGAAACGTCTCCAGCTTTCGCCCGCCGCCGAACTCGTTAGACTATTCGCGTTATGGCAGACCAAATTCTTGCGGGCAAAACCGGCGTCGTCTTCGGCGTCGCCAACAAACGCAGCATCGCCTGGGCGATCGCCAAAGCCTGGGCCGCCGCCGGCGCCAAGCTGATTTTCAACTACCAGGGCGAGCGCTTGAAAGAGAACGTCGAAGATCTGGTGAGCGAGTTTGGCGAAGAGACTCCGCTTTGGCCTTGCGACGTCTCGAAGGACGAGGAAATCTCGGCCTTTTTCGAAAAAGTGCGCGGGGCGACAGATAAGCTGGACCTGCTCCTGCACTCGGTCGCCTTCGCCCCGAAGGAAGCGCTCGAAGGCGATTTCCTCGGGACGACGCGCGAGGCCTTTCGCACCGCGCACGACATCAGCGCCTATTCGTTAGTCGCTCTGGCGCGGGAAGCGGCGCCCCTCATGACCGACGGCGGCAGCATCGTCGCGATGACTTATTACGGAGCGGAAAAAGTGGTACCGCATTACAACGTCATGGGCGTGGCCAAAGCCAGCCTGGAGGCGAGCGCACGCTATCTTGCCTACGATCTGGGTTCGAAAAAAATTCGCGTGAACTGTATCTCGGCCGGCCCGGTCAATACGCTCGCCGCGCGCGGGATCAGCGGTTTCTCTTCCATGCTGAAGCATTACCAGGAACGGGCGCCGCTGGGCCGCAGTTGTGATCCGGCGGAGATCGGGCAGACCGGCTTGTTCCTGGCCAGCGAGGGCGGGGCGGCAATTACCGGGCAGACGATCTATGTGGACGGCGGGTACCAGATCATGGGGATGTAGCTCGCCTCGGCCGGGCGCGCGGTAAACCTCTCGTTGCCCCTGGAGCGTGCCAGGCATGAAGCGCGGTGGAGGGGACGACCTCTGTGTCGTCCGCGAGGGCTGGGGCTGCCTCGGGCCTCTCATCCAGAACCACCGACGGTGACGGCGCCCGTCCCTCCACCATGCGCAAGGTCCACGCCCTAACGATAACCCTCATCACGCGACGGAGCATGCCGCCTGGAAACGGAGCGACCTTTAACACCCCGAATCCCCAAGGCTTGTCATCCCGAGCGCAGCGAGGGATCTCACGGATTCTATTGGAACGTCAACTGGAAACCCCTCCTTCGACAGGTTCGCCGAGGGGAGTGTAAGTGTACGTTGATGTGTACGGGCAAGTGGGAGAGTGGCGGGAAGGCGAAGCGCGGGGCGGCCGTGCTTCGCCCTGTAGACGCTTCGCTCTGCGAAGCGCGGGGCCCCGGTGGCCCATAGCGTAACGGGGTAAGCCACGCCGCTCCCGCGCCTCCCAGAGGGAGGCGTCTACAGAAGCGCGTTCGTAGGTCTTCGCTGTGCTCAACAGGACAGCTCCTGCGAAGCGCCGGCCGAGAAAGGCAAGGCCTATGATATACGTGATTCACGTATATCAGGGAGCCTGCTGGTTGGCTTTTGGGCACCACCGTTCGAGGAGTCGTTCCTCTCGCGCCGTTTCGAAGGAACGAGCCTCGCTTTCCCCTCCCGCGCGCCGCTGGGGTAAAGCAACTCTCAAGCTAGCCGGGAGGCCAGGCGAGGGGGCGTTTGCCTAACAAATGGACGTGCAGATGCGGGACGCTTTCGCCGGCGTCGGGGCCATTGTTAATAACGACCCGGTAACCGCTCTCGCTCACCCCGAGGTCGCGCGCTATTTTGGTCGCGGTCAGGAGAAGCTTGCCTAACAATGGCGCGTCCGACTCCTGCGCTTCCGCCAGCCGAGGGAGGACGCGCTTGGGGATGATGAGCACATGGACTGGCGCTTTCGGGTCGGCGTCGTGAAAAGCGAGGACATCGTCGTTTTCAAAAACGATCTTCGCCGGAATCTCGCGCGCGATGATCTTCTCGAAAAGAGTCATCGAATCGAGCAGACCAATTCGGTCGCCTCGGTCGCGCCGGCCAGCTTTTCCCGGATGAAGCAGGCGACTTCGCCGCGCAAGGCATCGCAGGAGCGCGTCCAGGATTTGGCTCCGCGCAGATGTTTGATCGCCGGTTGCAGGCCGAAGAAGTGCAGGCTGGCCGCGCCGGTGTCGGCCAGGGCGGCGATGCGTTTCTCGAGCAGATCGAAAAAGGCCAGTTCGTAGCCGTCGCCCGCGGCTTCGGCGATCTCGAAAAGCGAGATGGAAAGGGGCGGCGGAGCGGGCCGAAAATGCGGCACGATTTCCTTGTAGCCGATGACTTTGAGGACGTAGCGCACGGTCTGGTTGAGCTGACTGAAAGCGACCACGGATTCGTCGTTTCGCAGGCGCAGATAAAAAGTAATGCTCTCGGTCACGTGCTCGGTGAGCCACCAACTCGGGTAGCCGGCGCGGTCCGCCGCCTGGGTGATCTCAGCGTGGAGCCAAGCGCGGTTGAACTCGAAGAGCTGCCCCGAGTCGGCGCGGAGATAGGGAAATTCTTCTTTAAACGCGACCATTTTTCACCGGCTCCTGAAAGAGCTCGCGCTGGAGCGCGTTGGGTTTGATGCGACGGGCGAGGGCTTGAATTTCTTCGACGAAACGATCGACGTTTTCGAAGCGATGATGAACCGAGGCGTAGCGCAGGTAGGCGACTTCATCGAGATCGCGGAGTTTCTCCAGGACCTTCTCGCCGATCTCGGTCGAGGTAATTTCCGAGCCACTCGTCTCGATGGCGTGGACGATTTCCTCGACCGTTTCTTCGAGGGCGACGAGGTTGATGGAACGCTTTTCGCAGGCTTTGGCGATGCTGTTGGAAAGTTCCCGGCGATCGAAAGCTTCATGGGTGCGATCGCGTTTGATGACGCGTAAGTGAGCGCGCTCGATTTGTTCGTAAGTGGTGAAGCGGAAGGCACAGGTAAGACAAACCCGACGGCGCCGAATGGAGGAGTTATCGCGCGAGGCCCGTGAATCGATAACCTTATCGTCGCTATTTCCACACTTGGGGCAACGCATGATGTAGCCGAGAACCAACCTGACACTACACTTGGTGGAGGTGGCCGACGCAAGCGAATTCGAAGCAGCGAGGCGGAAAGTCGAGACTCGGGTGCCGCGCTGCGACCTGCAGATGGCTCCTCCGGAGAGGGTGTTTAGCCTCTTGCTCAAGCCTAACGGATCGCAACCCGCACTGAGGCGGCGGCGGGTCTGCCTAACGATCCGGGTCACGCGAAGCGCGTGGAGCGCTAATTATCGCGCGAACGCCGGTGGAAAAAGCCAGCGCAGCTCTCCCCGCTCCGCCCCTTTCAGTTCCACCAAGGCCACTCCCGCTTTCGAGACTTTCACCCTCCCGCCAGTAAGAGCGCCGATCATGCCCGAGAAATCCGGCTCGTGCCCGACCAGCATCAAGCTCTCCTCCCGATGCCGCTCCCTCAGGCGAGCCCACTGCCGCATCCCAAACCCGGGCGCGAGCAACCTTTCCTCCACCCATTTCACCCCGAGGCACTCGGCCGCGATCGCCGCCGTCTGCGCCGCCCGGGGCAGCGGACTCGCCACGAGCAGCGCCGGCCGCGCTTTTAGCCTAACGAGAAATTCCCCGACCGCGCGCACTTCTTCCCTTCCCGCGTCAGTCAAGGGCCGCTCGTCATCCGCCCCTTCCCAATCCGGCCAATCCGCCGGGCCGTGGCGCAAAAAATACAATTTCACCAGAGCATCCATCCCCGCGCCAAAAGGTAGCTGATCAAACCCGTCACCGGCAAGGTCGGCACCCAGGCCCAGACGATCCGCCCACCACCGTCCATTTCACCCCGCTGATCCCCTGGTCTTTTGCGCGTCGTTGCTGCCGTGGCTGTGCGCCATCCAGGCCGCGCTCGCGAGTTGGAGCTGGCCGAAGATCGCGTGCACCAGATGCGGGGTAAAGGCGCCGAAGATGAAACCGCGATCGGCGACGAGATCATCGGCGCCACCACTTTTGGGGGGCAGCCCGGGACGCCATTTCAAGACCGAAAAAACGCTGCTATCGGCCTGCTGCGCACTGGCCTCGAGCAGGTTGAAAAACTTTTCGTCGTGCCTGAAGATCTTTTTGAGCGAAAACATCCGCTCCAGCCGCTACTCGAAATAATCGCCCGGGCCAAGTGCAAACTTGGGCGCGATCGCCCGCGGCTACTCGTTAGGCCAGGGCCGGCCCGGCGGGCTGGTGCCGAATGTCTTCCGCCGCGGCCGCGTAGACCGCGTCCTCCGCGATGTTGGTGGCGTGATCGCCCACCCGTTCGAGATGGCGCGCGATGAACATCAGATTCAAATAGCCGCGCAGTTGTTCCGGGTCCTGCGCCATCCGCTCGATCAGTTGCCGGCTGGCGTTGGCGTTCATTTCGTCGAGCGTTTTATCGCGCGCCTTCAGGCCGCGCCCCAACTCGACGTCTTCGCCCACAAACGCGTCCACGCTGTCCTTGAACATGGCCATGGCGTGCCGCCGCATCGGCTCGATCAGCTCCGCTTCCGGCAGCGCCGGGTGTCGGTTTAGCTTGCGCGCTTTGCGCGCGATGCTCACGCCCTGATCGGCCATCCGCTCGAGATTCGAGCAGAGCTTCATGGCCGAGACGACCCGGCGCAGATCGGACGCGACCGGCTGAAAACGCAGGAGCAGATTAATCCCGTCGAGATCGACCTGTTTCTCCATCTGATCGACTTCCTCGTCGTCGGCGATGGCCGTGGCGCAGAGATCGTCGTCCCGTTGCTCCAGGCCGTTGAGTGCGTTCTCCAGGCTGCGCGTCGTTAGGCTGGCCATCATGAGCACGTTATTGCGCAAAGTGGCCAGCGCTTCGTCAAACGTTCCCAGGATATGTTTTGGCGCGATCATAGGGCCAAAGTAGAACTTCCGGGCGGCGCTGGCGAGGTTACGATTTGATGGCGTTTCAACCCATCCAGCTCGGGTGGTCCTGGCGCCTCTTGCGTCCACCGCCCCACTCACATGTTGTCATCCCGAGCCCGCGCAGACGGCGAGGGATCTCACGTAAGGTCTCGGCGTCCGGATCATAAAAGATGGACCCATCAGAGCAACCGTGAGATCCCTCGGCGCGCTGCGCCAGCCTCGGGATGACAACGCGCCAAATTTTTTCGCGGGACGGAAAAACCCGTACTCCCAGAGGCAGGCCTCCCCTGGGCTCCTCCGACCGCGCAGACCCTCAGGGAGCAGCGAGAGCGCCGACCACTTTGAAAACCTCGTAGGGCGTGGTGCGCTGGCTCTTCCCGCCGTTGAAGCGCGGCATATTCTGAATCTGCGACGCCGTCACGTAGAGCGATCCGTCCGGTCCCCAGGCCAGACTGTCGGGCCAGCTTAACCGGCCATCCGCGATCACCGGGGTGAGTTTTTTCTCCTGCGGATCGTAGGTCACGATCGCGCCGTGCTCGACGTCGGTGAGGTAGAGCTTTCCGTTAGGCGCGAACGCCATCCCGTCGGGCGGCGGGGTCTCCGCCACCGTCTCCACCTTCGCGCTCAACTGGCTTTCCGTTAGGCGCCGGTTCCGCAGATCGGCCGTTTTGATCCGGTAAAGCGTCTTCCCGGTGAGGGCGTGGAAATAAAGCCAGCCGTGGATGCGATCGAGCGCAATCCCGTCGGAGTTGATCTGCGGCGGCGCGCCTGTCTCTCCGAGCAAAGCGCGCCCACCGACCTGCAGTTGGAAATCTTTGTCCGCCTGGGTGGCGTGATCGCCCTCGAGCAGCCGCCGCGCCTTGCCCGTGCGCAGATCGACCACGACGAGCGCGCCCAATCCCGAGTCGGTGATGAACGCGGTCCCGGTTTTCACATCCACCCGCACATCGTTCAGATAACTTTTCGCCGGCGCGACCTCTTCTCCGAACGGGATCGTCTGCACGACCTTGTTCTTGACCAGGTCGATCTTGACCAGCTTCGGCCCGCCTTTGACGATCGTCTTCATCTTCGGCGCGGCCGGATCGAGCACCCAAAGGCTGTCGCTCTCGTCCACGTAAACGCTTTGCACGCAGACGAAGTGATCGTTAGGCGAGCCCGCCTCGTTCCAGGAGGCGCTCGGGAAAGGCTGCGCTTGGCCGTTGACGATCTCCGCCACGGAAATGGTGTGGCCGTCGGACCAATCGGGGAAATTGACGAAAACGCGGCCGCGCCGCGAGACGGCCACGCCGGTGACCTGCCGATCGGGAAAACTGGCTACCGGCGCGAGCGTTGCGGTGCTCGGCGCAGTCGTGGTCTGGGCCTGGAGGCCGGTCAGGGAGAGAAAAAGAAGAACGGTAAAAGTTCTCAAGCGCATACCCGTGAATCGGCGCGCGACGGCTGCGCGGTTCGCGGCGAGGTTCTCTTTCTATGGAACCAACAGTCGTGATCGCGGGCGTCGGTCCTGGTTTGGGGGCGGCGCTGGCGCGGCGTTTCTCTGCCGATGGCGGCCGCGTCGGCCTGCTCGCGCGTTCGGCAGATTATCTCGCTCGCCTAACGAAAGAAAATCCCGAGCGCCAGCTCCTCCCTTTGCCCACCGACCTTTCGCAGCCAGCCCAGGTGAAGCAGGCTTTCGCCAAAGTGCGCGAGGCCTTCGGCCCGGTCGACACCCTCATTTGTCACGCCAGCGCTTCCGCCTGGAAAGGGATCGCCGATGTCACCGCGGAGGAATTCGAACACGCCTGGCGGGTGACGACGTTAGGCGCGTTCCTTTGCTGCCAGGAAGTGGTTCCCGGGATGATTGAGCGCGGCCGCGGCGTCATTCTTTTTACCGGCGCCACTTCGGCTATTCGTGGACGAGCCGGCGCGGTCGATTTTTCGAGCGCGAAATTCGGGCTGCGCGGGCTGGCCGATTCGCTCGCGCGCGAGCTTTGGCCGAAGGGAATCCATGTCGCCCACGTCGTCATCGACGGCGTCATCGGAGAGCCCGGCGCGACTTCCGCGGAGCCGCAGCTCGATCCGGATGCGATCGCGCAATCCTATTGGGCGCTGGCCCAACAGGAGTGGAGCGCCTGGACTTTCGAGCTGGATTTGCGGCCGCACCGCGAAGAATTTTTCGTCTAAGCGCCGACAATTTCTTCGCTTGGTTTCCCGGCCAAGTCGGGCGAGGGAAATCACTTGGAAACCGCGCCGCCTTCGAGCCCCAACCCCCGCGTCGCCCCGGTGCCGCCGGACGTCAGCGGTCACCCGCGCCGGGTCGTCACCGGCGGCGTTTCCTGGCGCAAAACCTTCTCCGCCTTCCAGTATCGCAATTACCGCCTCTACTTTTGCGGCCAGCTCGTTTCCCTCATCGGCACCTGGATGACCAATACCGCCCAGGGCTGGCTCGTCTACCAGTTGACCGGCTCCAAGGCATTGTTAGGCATCGTCGCCGCGGCCGGCACTGCGCCCATGCTCGTCTTTTCCACCTGGGGTGGCTGGGCGGCCGATCGTTTCCCGAAACGATCCGTCCTCCTCTGCACCCAGACCGCGATGATGATTCTCGCCTTCATCTTTGCCGGTCTCGTCTGGTCGGGAAAAATCGTGCCTTGGGAAATCATCTCCCTGGGTTTGTTAGGCGGCGTCGCCATGGCTTTCGACATGCCGGCGCGGCAATCGTTCGTGGTCGAGATCGCCAGCCGCGAGGACCTCATGAACGCGATCTCGCTGAACAGCGCGATGTTCAACGGCGCCCGCATCGTCGGCCCGGCGGTGGCCGGTTTTCTCATGGCCAAAGTCGGGATCGCGCTCTGTTTTTTTATCGACGGAGTCAGCTTCATCGCGGTGCTGGCGGGGTTGATCCTGATGAAGGTCACGCCGCCCCGCTGCGGGAGGCGCGCTCGCGCAGTCGCTCGAAGGCTTTCGCTACGTTTGGAATCACGTGCGGGTCCGCACCATTTTCGCGCTCTTCGCCCTGGTCGGGGTTTTCGGCTGGTCCTACTCGGTGCTGATGCCGGCTTTTGCCCGCGACGTCCTCCATCTCGGCGAGCAGGGCTACGGCTTATTGTTAGGCGCGAGCGGGGTCGGCGCGCTCGTCGGCGCCCTCGTGACCGCGGCCTTCGGCACCGCGATGTCGCCGCGGCGCATGGCCTTCGGCGGCGTCTGGCTTTTTTCGGCCATGCTTCTGCTCTTTTCTCTCAACCGGAATCTCATCATCTCGATGCTTTGCCTGGCCGGCGCTGGCTTCGGCATGATGCTCTTTTTTTCCACCTCGAACACGACCGTGCAGACGATCGTACCGGATGAAATGCGGGGGCGCGTCATGGGCATTTGGTCGCTCATTTTCGGCGGCATGATCCCATTCGGCAGCCTCGAGGCCGGCGCGCTCGCCCATTACGTGGGCACTGCGGCGACGCTCGGGATTGGCGCCTGTGTTTGCGCGCTGGCCGCTTTCGTCACCCTGCTGATCGTGAAACGGCGCGACGCTCAACTGGCCGCAGCCTAACGAGAAGCGTTGTAGCGTGCGCTGTCTCAGAGCATCAAACGATTTGCGGGAATGGCGGGCCAAACCCCAAGTCCGCTGAGACAGCGGACGCTACAACGCCGGCCGCTGTTTGTGCCAGTCGGTGCTTTGCTCGTAGGCGTGCGCGATCTGCAAAAGACGCTCTTCGCCGAGGGCCGGCCGCAGAATTTGCAACCCGATCGGCAACGGATTGGCCCCGGCGTTTTCCGCCAGGCCGCACGGAACACTGATCCCGCAAATTCCCGCGAGATTGGCCGCGATCGTGAAAATATCGGCCAGGTACATCTGCAAGGGATCGGCCGCGCGCTCGCCGATGCGGAAGGCCGGGCCGGGCGAGGTCGGAGAAATAACTGCATCAACTTTGACGAAGGCCGCGGCGAAATCCTGCCGGATGAGCGTGCGCACTTTTTGCGCGCGCAAATAATAAGCGTCGTAATAACCCGAGCTGAGCACGTAGGTGCCGAGAATGATGCGGCGTTTCACCTCCGGCCCGAAACCCTCCGCGCGCGTGCGGCAATAGTGATCGAGCAGATCCACCGGATGTTCCGCGCGGGCGCCGTAACGCACGCCATCGAAGCGGGCCAGATTGGCCGAGGCCTCCGCCGTCGCGATGATGTAATAGGCGTCGATCGCTACCTCAGTGTGCGGGAGCGAGACCTCGACGATCTCCGCGCCTAACGATTCAAATTGCCGGGCGGCCGCGGCCAGAGCCGCCGCCACCGCCGGATCGATTCCCGCGCGCAAATATTCCTTGGGCCAGCCGAGCCGGATCCCGCGCAGGTCCCTTTCCAGGCCGGCGGGGTAATCCGGCACGGGAGCGTCCAGCGAGGTGGAATCCTCCGGGTCGAGTCCGGCGATCACTTGCAGGAGGAGGGCGGCGTCGCGCACGGTTTTGGTGAGGGGACCGATTTGTTCGAGCGAAGAAGCGAAGGCGGTCAGCCCGTAACGGGAGACCCGGCCGTAGCTCGGCTTCAGGCCGACACAGCCGCAGAGCGCGGCCGGTTGCCGGACCGAGCCGCCGGTGTCCGAGCCTAACGAGGCCAGGGCCAGATCGGCCGCGACGGCGGCGGCCGACCCGCCGCTCGACCCGCCGGGGATGCGCTCCCGATCCCACGGATTGCGGGTCGGTCCGAAGCTCGAATTTTCCGTCGACGAGCCCATGGCAAACTCGTCCAGGTTCGTTTTCCCGAAGGGGATCGCCCCGGCCGCTTTTAGCCTAACGACCGCGCTAGCGTCGTAGAGCGCGCGATAATCGCGCAGGATTTGCGACCCACAGGTGAGCGGCTGATCGCGCACGCTGATCGCATCTTTGATCGCGATGGGGATGCCGCCGAGCGGCAGATCGACATCCGCGGCGTCCGCGGCCGCCAGGGCAGTTTCCAGGTCGAGGGAAAGATAAGCGCCGATCTCGGGATCGAGCGCCTCGATCCGTTGCTGCAGCGCGGTGAGCACGTCGCGCGGCCGCACTTCCCGGGCGCGCAAAAGTTTTTGCAGTTCGCCGATCGTTAGGCCGGGCAGCTCGCGCGGCGTCATTCGATCACTTTCGGGACGAGGAAAAGACCGTGGGCCGAGCGCGGCGCCTGCCGCAACACCTCGGCTTGCGGGAGAGAAGGGCGCGGATTGTCTTCGCGGAAAACGTTGAGAGCGGGCACGGCGTGGGCGGCGGGCTCGATCCCTTCAAGGTTCACCTCCTGGAGGCGGGCGGCGTGGGCGAGGACCTGCGCCAGTTGGGTTTGGAATAGCGCGATTTCTGCGGGCGTCAGGGCAAGGCGCGCGAGTTGCGCGATGTAGGCGACATCAAAATCGGTCGGTTCAGCCATGGTGTGGCCAGGAAAAAAAGCGCGAGGCGGCGCTCTAAAAATTTAAATGAGTCGCGATCCAGATGATCGCGGCGGAGAGCGCGAGGACGAGGACGAGGAAGATGAGCCGGCCTTCGCTGCGCTGTTTGCGGAGGGAGCGTGGGCGGCGGTTATCCCAGAGGTCTTCGCCGTAACGCCGGTCGGCCGGACGCGAGAAGACGTCGAGCCGTTTGCTTTCGCTGCTCGCGCGCTGGAGCAATTCCTCCTGTTGGCGGCGCGTCGTCTCGGCCGCGACCCGGGGCGCTTCTTCGATCATGCGCTGGAGATCTTCCATCTGCTTGCGCAAATCGTTCTCCTGCTGCTTCAGCTCCAACTGCTTTTGGGTCAGCGGAGGATTGGATGGAACACGTCGCCGGGCCATGCGCCTAACGACCGTGACCGGTCAGAAAGAAGAAGAGAACGAGCGCGACCAGGGCGAAAACCATCAGGGGCAGGGTGAAAGCGAGCCCCATCTGGAGCCATTGCCCAAAAGTGTGAGCGTTGCCCGTGCTCTCGTAGCCGCTGCCCGCTTCCGGCAAGGGCATTTCGCGATGATCCTCGCCCGTGGTCGCCTGGAGCCGGCTGCGTTGCTGGCTGTACTCGGTCCGGGCGTCGTCCACCGTGCTCAGGGCGCGGCTCAATTCCTTGTTTAAATCGGAGGGGTTCCAGGTCTTGGTATCGATCGATTCGAGCAGCTCGAGGTGCTGGGCAAAACTTTCCCGGGTGGCGCGGAGCTGCTCCATTTTTTTCTGCGCATCGTAGGCTTCGCGCTCGAGCACGACTAACGAACGGGTCAGCTTGTCGTTCATCTCGGCCCGGCCGCGGTCGAGTTCTTCCTGGCGGCGGCTTAGCTCTTCGAGCTCGCGCTTCTGTTTCTCGATCTGTTCCTGCTGACGTTTGAGCTGGAGCAATTGCTCCTGCGCCTTCTGCACTTGCGAGTCGATCTGCTCGGTCGTGACCCCATCTTCTTCTTCGTTGAGCTCCAGCATTTGTTCGATTGGACGGATGCGTTCGGGCATGTTCGTTCGGCGGCGGCAGTCGCGCATCCGCTCCTCGCGGACTCTAAATGGGCGCTTTGAGATTGCCAGATTTTTTCAGTTCGAAATGAAAAAGGGCCTCGCCCTCTCTCGTGCTCGTGCAGGAGCCCGAGTAGACTAACGACCGGGCATCATCTCGAGGAGCATCCCGCGAAAATACTCGGTCTCGGGCAAGGTCGGGAGGACCGGGTGATCGAGCGCCTGCTCGAAGCGGCGGAGCCGCCGGGCGGAACGCCGCGCGTCGACCAGGGCGTCGGCGATCATTTTTTCAAACACTTCCGGGCCGACGTGATGGGAACAGGAAAAGGTGGCGAGCAATCCGTGCGGCGCGAGGAGTTGGAAGGCGCGCATGTGCAGCTCCTTGTAGCCGCGGAGGGCGTCGTGCAGGCTGCCTTTGCTTTTGGTGAAGGAGGGCGGGTCGAGGATGATGAGGTCGAAGGGCTCGGCGGGGGGGCGCTTGGCCAGCCCCCGGAGGTATTGGAAAACGTCCTCCTCGACCCAGCGGATCGTTAGGCTGTTGCGCGCGGCGTTGGCCTGCGCGATCCGCAGACTCTCGGCGCTCGCTTCCACGCCGACCACTTCGGCGGCGCCGGCCTGCGCGCAAGCGAGGGCGAAGCCGCCCTGCCCGGTGAAACAATCGAGCACCCGCCGCCCCGCCGCCTGCGCGGCGACGAGCGGGTAATGCGGGAGTTGATCGAGGTAGAAGCCGGTCTTCTGCGCGTGGAGCAAATTGATTTGCAGGCGCAGCCCGGCGGCCTCGATCACGAGTTCGTTAGGCGCCTCTCCGCGCAAGATTCCGCTCTGCAATTCCAAGCCTTCCGCGCGGCGCACCGGGGCGTCGTTGCGCTCGATGATCGAGCGGAAAGCTGGAGGGACGGGCTCTGTCCCGTCCGTGTTTGCCGTCTGGGAGGAGTCCGGGCTTGCAATCGGGGACGACACAGAGGTCGTCCCTCCAGACTCCAGCGCGGTTACGATCAAGTCCTTCCGCTGGTCCATGGCCAGGGTGAGCGTTTGCAGCACCAGATGATCGCCGTAGCGATCGACGATCACCCCGGGCAGTCCGTCGCTCTCGCTCCAGACGAGACGGCAAAGTTTCGGGTCAAGGCCGCGCCGGGCCCGGTATTCGATCGCCTGGCTGATCCGGCGCTGGAAGAAATCGAGATCGAGCTCCTGTTTTCGCCGCGAGAAACGGCGGGCCACGATTTGCGACTTCGAGTTGTAGATCGCGCTCCCGATGGGATGATCGCGCCCGTCTTTAAGCGAGATAACGTCGCCGTCGTTAGGCGAGCCGAAGACTTTCAGGACTTCACCACTGAAGACCCAATCGTGCCCATGCAGAATCCGCGCGCGAGGTTTTACAACGAGACCGCCCATGACCTCACTGACGGGCAGAGCGATTTCGCAGGCAAGGACGAACTCTTAGTCGTTAGGCAAGGCGTAGACTTCGACGAGGGCGACGCCGCCCTGCCCGGCCGCGTCGCGCACGACCGCAGTGTAGCTCCCGGGCGCGAGGGTCGCGACGATGGCCGACTCCCGGTTGTCGCTCGGCGGGGTGCCTGTTTTGCGGATCGCGGAAGCCTGGTCGCTCGGCCAATTGTCGTTTGCGAAAAGAAGCGAGCCGTCGGCGTTGCGCAGCTCAAGGACGGGATCGGACATCGCATCGTTGACCGCAAAGTCGCGGAGCGACGGTCCAATCGCGCGGACCAATACTTTGGTCGGCTGGTCGCCATCCAGAATGAAACCGCCGATCAACGGATCGTCGTTGGAGCGGACGGCGCCCCGGGTCGAGATGTTCGTGACGGTGGAAGTGGCCGGATCGAGATCGTAGAGCTCGAGGAGGGCGACGCCGGAGGTGCCGCCCGCGCCGCTCAGGACGGCGGTATAATTTCCCGCCGGCAAAGCCGCGGTGATGACGGATTCGTTAGGGCTTTCCGGGGCCAGACCGAGCGCGCTCACGTCGGGGCGGATGGAGGTCCAGTTGTCATTCCGGCCGACGAGCCGGCCGCTCGCGTCGTAGAGCTCGAGCACCGGATCGGCCAGGGTGTCGCTCAAGCCGGCCTGGGCGAGCGACGGTCCGAGCGCGCGAAGGACGACGCGTTTGCGTTCCGCGCCGGCAATGATGAAGCCGCCGATCATGACCTGATCGCCGCTGCCGACATGGACGCGGGTGGAAACGTTGGCCAGGTGCGCGGGAGCGTCCGCCGTCGGAGTCGGCGCGGGCGGCGGCCCGGCCTCGCCGGCGAAACCCGCGGCCAGGAACGCGATGGCCGGTTCTTTCACGACCGACCAGTAATCGAAGGCGTGCGCGGAGCCGGGCAGGGTGAGCGACCGGTAATTGATCACGCCTAACGAGTCCAGCTTCCCGGTCATGTCGGCGAGTTGCGGGAACGGCATCGGGTCCTGGGCGCTGTTGATGAGGAAAAGCGGCGCGACCCTGGCGTCGACCAGCCAGGCGGGAGAGGCGGCGCGCAAAGCGGCGGTATCGGCGGCGGAGGTGCCGACGTAATTAGTCACGTCGTGGGTGAAGGTGTTGATGTTCGGATCGGGGCTGAAATCGGAAAAATCGTAGGCGCCGGAAAGGCTCACCCCGACCTCGATGCGATCGTCGCCCGGGGTTCCGGTCGCGGCCACGTAAGCCGTGTCGTACCCGCCGGCCGAGCCGCCCACCGCGCCGACCTGCCCATTGCAGCGCGGGTCGGCGCGGGCGGCGCGCACGGCCATTTTCACATCATCGGTCTGCTGGGGAAAACGGCCATCGGAGACTTGTCCCGGGAGCGATCCGTCGGGCGCGAGCCGGTATTCGATCGCATAAGCAAGGTAACCGGCGGCGGCCAGATCGGCCGCGCACTCCGCGCCGCTCCCCGGTCCACCTGATTTGAATCCGCCGCCATGGATCACGAGCACGGCCGGCCACGGGCCCGGGCCGCCCGGCTTGTAAACAATCCAATGCAGGTCCGTCCCATCGGGAGCGATCCCGTAGGTTTCCTTCCCCGTCGGGCTCGCCCCGGCTGGGCGCGCCAGCGAGCCGCCGAGAAGGAGGGCAACGAGGAAGATTAAAATGGAAAAAGACCGCCCGGGACTTCGCACAGCTACCCGTTTGAAAAGCAACGCCTGTGCCAGACCCAGCCCTCGGGGCGCGGCGAGATGGGCACCTTTGGCGGATGCGACTTTGGAGCTGTGGAACGGGTCTGGCAGAGCGAAATATCTAGCGCAAGCGAAGGCTCAGGACAACGCTTTGTCGGAGCGTCCCAAGCGTGGTAAATTAATAGCCCATCGGCCGAAAAAATCCTGCTCGCGTGAATCCAACTCCTGTCTTGCCCGAAAACCTGCCCGCCACCAACGAACCCGGCGCCACGCGCGCCGATCTCCGGCGAGAGAACATCGACGATGCCGTTATTCGCCTGGCCGGCAATTCGCAGGATGGCATCCAGAGCGCCGGCGCTTTCCTCGCGCGACTGGCCGGCCGGAGCGCGCAGGAGGTCATGACTTATATGACCATCCCGGCCACCATCTCGGGCGGGCCGTCGATTTTCCAGGTCCGCATGGGGACCGGCGAAGTTCTCTCCGCGGGCGACGAAGCAGACTTCCTTGTCGCCTTTTACCAGCACAGTTATCAGGATCACATCGACTTCCTGCGCGAAGGCGGCGTCCTCCTTTACGACTCCGATAACGTCGAGCCAAATCTCGACGACAAACGCTACGTCTACGTCGGCGTGCCCATCACCGGCCTGACCGTGGAAGCGCTCGGCGGCACGGCCAAGGACAAGGGAAAAAACATCTTCGTGCTCGGGTTAATCGCGAAAATTTTCAACCTCGACGTCGAAAAGCTGACCACCTTGATCAAGGAAAAATTCGCTGGCAAAGACGAAAGCGTGGTCAACACCGCGATCATGGCTTTCACCGCCGGCTACGCTTATCCGGTCGGCAACGTCCTCGCGCGTCGCTATCAATTTGAGACCGTCGCGAAGGCGCCGGGCGCGCCCGCCCAGATCACCATGGATGGCAACCAGGCACTGGCCTACGGGCTCATCGCAGCCGGCGTCCGCTACGGCTCGGGTTATCCGATCACGCCCTGGTCGTCGATCATGGAAATTCTCCGGCGCGAGCTGCCGAAGTACGGTGGGCTTTTCGTGCAGGCGGAGGACGAGCTTGCGGCCGTCTCGATCACGCTCGGATTTTCCTACGCCGGCTACCTCGCGGTTACGGGTAGCGCCGGACCCGGCATCTCACTTAAAACCGAGGCGATCGGCTGGGCCTCGATGGCGGAAATCCCGATCCTCATCGTCAACGTGCAGCGTGGCGGACCGAGCACTGGCCTGCCCACCAACGTCGAGCAGAGCGATCTTTTCCAGGCGGTCTACGGCGGCCACGGCGACAGCCCGCGCGTCGTGCTGGCCGCGCAAACCGTGGAAGATTGCTTCTATGTCGCGATTGAAGCCGCCCGCATCGCGCGCAAATACAGCACCCCGGTTTTCATCCTGAGCGACACCTCGCTGGCCACGCGTATCGAGGCTTTCGACGAGCCTGATCTGGGGAAGATCATGCTCGACCCGCAACCCGACCTCACCCCGCGCGCCGCCGGTTTCAAGCCTTACTCCCTCGAACAGATCACCCAGCACGCCCCGCCCGGCACTTCGATGGCCGACGGCAAATATCCGCTCATCACCGGGCTCGAGCACGACGAGATGGGCCACCCCACCGGCAGCCCGAAGATGCATATGGGCATGACCGCGAAACGCCGGAGCAAACTCCAAAAGCTCGCCGACGAAATTCCGCTCCCGGAAATTTACGGCGACCAGGCCGGCGACGTCCTCCTCATCGGCTGGGGCTCGACCTACGGCCCGATCCACGACGCCGTGAAACGGGCCCGCGCCGCCGGCGAAAAGATCGGCGCCATCCATCTGCGCCACGTCCATCCCTTGCCGAACGGGCTCGAAAAAATCTTCGCCAACTTCGAACGGCTCGTGGTCGTCGAGATGAACGACCAGGGCCTCTACGGCTTCGGGCAGTTGGCCACGCTCCTGCGGGCGCGCTTCTGCGAGCCGAAAATCTCCAGCATCACCAAGACGGACGGCCTCACCTATCGAGTGCGAGAAATTCTGGGGCGCGTCTTTGAAGGCAAAACCTTTCCCGGGCGGCCCGGCCTTCACGCCAGCTCGACGAGCAACGGCCAAACCGTCCACGGTGCCCAGGGCGCGACCATCTCTGTCCCCCGCGACGCCACCGTCAGTGCCGCCACCGCCGAGGCGGAAGGCCAGGTCACCACGGCCCGGGACCACGCCGGCGATAACACCCCGCAGCGTCCCGAGACCTACGAGGCCGTCCTGCCGAGCAAGGATCAGGATTCCACCGCCTAACGATGAGCGTCGCCGAAATCAAAGAAGAAGTCGCGCGCCTGACCAACGCCGAGCGGATCGAGCTCCTGAATACGCTCCGGGATTTGATCGAAAACAAAGAGCAGGAGATCGAGTCTCCCGCCTGGCATGCGCAAGTCCTGGCCGAGCGTGAGGCTGAAATTCAATCGGGTACGGCTAACTTTATGACTCTGGAGGAGCTGAAGGGGCGCTTCGGTCGTTGAAGAATGTCATCGTTCTTGCAAGCGCTGCTGACGATCTCGAGCAGGCCCGGCTGTTCTACGAAGGGCAGGAGCCGGGATTGGGCGAGCAATGCGTTGATTCAATCCTCGCTGATCTCGGCAGTCTCGCTCAACTCAGTGGTATCCATCCTCTTCACCACCGCCACCATCAAATGCTTGAAATGACTTTTCATCTGGGGATCTATTACCGAGAGGAGCGCCAAGACACCTTGGTTGTCGCTATTCTCGATCTCCGTCGCGATCCGAGTTGGATTCGGAAAAAACTCCGCCGTGTACCTGATTGATCCGTTTCATCCCATCCTGGTTTCCTGGCTTCCAAATTAATCCTTCACTATGAGCACTGACACCCTAACCGCCGAACCCACCGCGCCGCAGCGCGAGAAACTCACCAAGAAAGCCATCACCGCCGATCACCCGACGTGGTGCCCCGGGTGCGGTGATTTTGCCGTGCTCGCCTGCTATTACAAAGTCCTAGAGCGCCGCCAGATTGATCACGAGAAGATAGTGACTCTGGCCGGCATCGGCTGCTCCTCGCGCTTTCCCTACTTCGTCAATGGTCATGGCGCCCATTTCATCCACGGACGCGGCGTCCCGCTGGCCAGCGGCGTCAGCCTAGCCCGGCCCGACCTCAAAGTGTTTCTCTTCGGCGGCGACGGCGACGGCTTTTCCATCGGCGGTAACCACCTCGACCACGGCGCGCGCAAGAACATCGATCTCACCTACGTGATCATGGATAACTTCGTCTATGGCCTAACGAAGAAACAAACGTCGCCCACGTCACCGATTGGTTTCAAAAGTAAGACCGACCCGCAAGGCGCGATTGACCAGCCGGTCAACGCGATGAAAAAGCTCGTGGCCAGCGGCGCCACCTTTGTCGCGCGCACTCATGCGTCGCAGGTCAATCACATGATCTCGATGATCGAACGCGCGATGGATCATCGCGGCTTCAGCGTGATCGAATGCCTGAGCGAATGCGTCGAGTTTTATCCCGGTGCCTTCGATCCGGCGAACCCGCGCAAAGGCGGCGTCTTCGAAGTGATCGACGAGAAAAAGTGGGATAACACCCCGGAGGACGAGCAGCGCCACGACGTCACCGACGAGCTCGCGGCTTACAAGCTGGCGCAGCAGCCTTTCCCCGGAGTCTTTGGCGTCTTCTACGAGAGCGATCGGCCGAGCAAAAACGCGCTCGAGAAAAAATGGGTCGATAGCAGCCGCGAGAAGCTCGGCCAGCCGACAGACCTGTCGCTTCTGCAGAAGACTTTCGATCGGATGAAGTAAGCCCGCGCGGTGTGGCCTAAATGCTTTTGATGAGAGCTGCGTTAGCCTCACGGAGACCGAAGATGTCATTCTCCTCGTCTCCGCACCAATTGAGTCATAGAATTCGATCGTGAGCACCCTTGGAGAGATCGAAGCGGCCGCTGATGCCTTGCCGCTTGAAGAAAAGAGGAAGCTGCTCCGGTTTCTTGAGGAGCGGGTCAACAATGGCCACGCTCCGCCGGGCGCGTCTGCTGACCTTTGCAGCTTCGCCGGGGCGATCCGGTTAGCGGAAGACCCACTCGCATGGCAACAGCGCGTGCGCGGCGAGTGGTGATGGACGGGATTCTCGACACCAATGTCGCTCTCTATCTTCTGGGCGGCCGTTTGCAGGCGCCGCTGCCGCTGGGAGCTTACGGAGTTTCCGTTATCACGGAGATGGAACTTCTCGCTTGGCCCACCCTTCGTCCCGACGAAGAGAAGCGTGTCCGCGAGTTCCTTAGGCAGGTCACTGTTTGCGAGCTCACCCCGGCAATCCGCGCCCGTGCCGTGACCCTGCGCAAGGAGCAGCGCCTCAGACTGCCGGACGCGGTCGTTTGCGCAACGGCCTTGGATTTTGGAATCGAACTCTGGAGTAATGACAAAGCCCTCACAAATGTGCCAGGCTTGAGTTGTCGATCCGTTACCATCGTTTCGCGATGAAGATCACCCGCCAAGTTACTGCGGATAAGGTTGCTGATTATCTGCACGGCAATATTTCCCAAGCTGACTTGGTTGATTGGGCCGAACGCGGGCTGATGGACGCTGATTTCGAAGAAGCGGACACGCAGGTCCTTTCCGACGTCATCGGTCGCCTTGGGTTGGCGGATGTCGCCGAGTTTGGATTGCGCTGGCAGGACTGCGAAGAATTTCTTCGGCGCCTTGGTTACCGCGCAACGGTGACCGTCTCGGCGCGATAAAAACGAATCTTCTCCTTTAGCCTTTTGAAGTCCCAGCCTCGCCGGGGCGGCTGCGTTACGGCGACTTCTCTTCCGCGTTTTAGGCGACCGGCACCACCGTCGTCATCTCCATCTCCTCCGGCGTTACCTCCGCCTTGTCGGTGATCAGCCGGCGTAGGAACGGAATGAGCACCACGAGCGCGATACCGACGACCAGGCTGCCCGCGCCGAGCGCGCCGAAGAGTTTCATATACTCGGGATTGGTGGCGATCGCGGTGGTGCCCTTCGGATCTGGGATCATGCCCGAGAAATCGCCCGCGAAGAGCGAGGCCAACCCCGTCACCAGCATCCAGCTGCCCATCATGATTCCCTGGTATTGTTTCGGCGCGATCTTGCCGATCATGGCGTAACCGATCGGAGAGATGAGCAGCTCACCGATGCTCTGCAGCACATAGCTCGTGAACAGCCACCCAAACGCACTCTTGCCGTCCCCGCCGGCTAGCTTGATCCCCAATGGCAGAATGAGAAACCCCAGCGCCATCAGGATGAGCGAGGTCGCAAACTGCTTCGGAATATCGATCCGCCATCCGCGCCCGCGCATCCGGGTAAAGAGCGCCGCCAGGAGCGGTCCGCCGATCACGATGCAGACCGTGTTGATGTTCTGAATCCATTGCGGCTGGATCTCCACGGGACCGACCATCAGGTTCACATTGTGGACCGCGAAGAGCATCAGCCCGCTCGGCGCCATCTGGTAGAGCGACCAGAAAGCGAGCGAGCCGAGGGTCAGGATCAGGTAGGCCGTCATGTTCCGCCGCTCGCGGAGATCCCGATGGCGGACCGTGAGGTAAATCAGCGTGAGCGCGACCGCGGCGCAGATGCCTTTGATCAGCGTCTCGGTGCCGTCGGGCCGCTGGAGCATGAACCACACGACGGGCACGACCTCCAGGACAATCGCGATCCCGGCCAGCAACCGCACCCGGAACTGCTGCGAAGTCGTCTCCTTCAGCGGCGTGTTGCGGTCGGTCAGCGTCGTCCAGTTAAACAAGGCGAGAACGATGGCCATGAAATTGCCCAGGGTCGCGAAGATGAACAGGCTCGCATAGCTCTCCGTCCCCTGGAAATAACCAGCCGCGGTAAACCCGACGAAAAAGCCGACATTCATGCCGGCGTAATTCCAGAGAAACGCCCCTTCGCGGCGCGGGTCGTCCGAGTTAAAGCGCTGCGTCAGCATCATGTTGATGCAGGTCACATTCAGCCCGCTGCCGGTGAGGAAAAACGCGAGACCGATATAAAACATCGCCGCCGAACCGACCGCGATGCAGGCGCAACCGATCACCTGCGAAGCCATGCCGCCGACGAAAAGATTCCGGTTCGAAAGAAAGCGCCCGCCCAGATAACCGCCGAAGAGATGCAGCCCGTAATTGAAAGCGCCGAACACACCCATCAACGTCGTCGCCTCTTTGACCGAGAACTGCAGATGCTTGGTCGCATAGAGAACCAGCGTCGAATAAAGAACAGCGAAGCCGAGCGTCGCGAAAATCTGGATAAAGAAGAGCACGGCCGTGCCTTCTGGAGCTGCGGAGAAACGCCGTCGGAGCGAGTTCATCTACCGCTCTTGTTGGCCGGTGGCTCCGGTAATGTCAAGCCGCTCATAATCCGCAGAGGAGTTTTCGGCTGCTTGGAACGGGGAGAATTCCCGACCTCCCACTTCTGCCGGCTAACGTGGAGCAGTCTTTAGGTCCAGCTTTTAAAGAGGCCGGCCTCGCCTTCGGCTGCGTTACCGGTTACGGCAGCTTTTCCGAACGGAATGCCTGGAGTGCAAAGGCGTCGCTTCGTTAGCCGAGACTGGTTGCGATTTTGTTACCTGACACCTGGGCGGATGAGCTTTTGCGCGAACATTATCTGACCTTCTGCAACGCTTTCCGAATCGACTCCGGATCAATCCGCTCTTCGTAGCCTTCCACGAAGAATTTCGCGCGAATGACCCCATCGGTGCCGACGATGAACGTCCCCGGGTAAGGAATACCCTTCACCCGTTCCGGGGCTTCCCGATTAAGAATCCCGTAGGCCTCGATGGTTTTGCTGCCGGCATCGGAAAGCAACGGGTAGGAGATGGAACGTTTCGCGGCGAACCGGCTAAGGATCGCCGCAGAATCGTAGCTAATCGCCACGACTTGGCCGCCGGTCGCTTGCAGTTCCTTCAAGTTGGCTTGCAGTTGGACCAACTGCTTTTGGCAGAAGGGTCACCAATCCGCCGAGCGGAAAAAGACCAGGGCTACCGGCCCTTTCTTGCGCAGAGAATCGAGTGAGACATCATGCCCCGTTTGATCTTTGAGAGTGAAGACCGGCGCTCTTTTTCCAACGGCCAACCCGGTGTGTTCGGGAGCTGCGGATTCCGCCGCGCCTGCCATCTCTGCCAGGAGAAGCCCAGAGACGAAGAGAGCGAACGCAACTCGGGTCAATTTCATGCTCGGCAGACTAGGGTATCAGGCGAGTCGAGTCATCTTCTTTCGCTTCGGTGAGCGTTTCTTCAACCCGATGAAGATCATGCCTCGGCCAGGCCTTCTCTTCGCGCCGGCGGGAGTGTTTTACCGGATTGACCCGAGCGCCACGACAACGTCCGCGTCGCTAATCCGGTAACTTATCGACCCGATGCGCCGAAGCGCTGCCGGCCGAGGCCACCATGATGCAACCGATCGCGCCCCACTGCAGCCAACTTAAATGTTCGTGCAACAAGGCGAATCCGGCCACCGCGCCGAGCACCGGCTCAAGACTCATGAGCACGCCCAGGGTCCGCGTCGGGATCTTCGGCATCGCGATCATTTCGAGGGAATACGGTAGCGCGCTCGAGACCAGGGCCACGAGACAGCCGGCGAGCAGGATGCGCGGCGCCAGGAGCGCGGTCCCGTTTTGCGCGAAGCCGATGGGCACGATGAAGAGAGCACTTACCAGCATGCCGAGCGCGGTCGAGGGGCCGCCGTGCGAGATGCCGGCGCGCCGCCCGTAAATGATGTAGAGCGCCCAGCAGACTCCGGCCAGCAACGCCAGCGCCACCCCCTGCAGCGCGAGCGGCTGGCTCTGGTGGGAGAGCGGGAGCAAGGCGAGCAGGCCCAAGACGGCCAGCGCAATCCAGACAAAGTCGACGGCGCGACGAGAAGCGAACACCGCCACCGCCAGGGGCCCGGTGAATTCGATGGCCACGGCCAGCCCGAGCGGGATGGTCTTGAGCGCGCCGTAGAACGAGAGATTCATGCAGCCGAGCGCCAGGCCGTAAATGATCACCGCGCGCGCCTCATGGCGCACCAAGCGCAAGCGCCAGGGGCGCCAGACCGCGCAGAGCATGACCGCGGCGAGCCCGGTGCGCAGGGCCGTGGTGCCGGTGGCGCCGACCAGCGGGAAGAGGCCTTTGGCCAGAGTGGCGCCGACCTGGAAACAGGCCATCGCGATCATCAGCACGATGATGGGAACAATCAAAGAAGCGGCGCGGTTGTCGGGCGATTTCATAATCGATGTTTAGTATATTGGTGTGACATCGAACGGGCACCAAACCGCCCTTACAGGGCGGGCACGAAACTGGCCACCGACCGACATGGAGCCGCTAAATAAGACATCTGCGCGAATGAAGTAGCGGTGCAAAGTCGCCTCCCTAGGCCGATTCGTGAATCCACGCCTGCGGTGGCCTCGTGCCGCAGATAAGCCGACCCCTTTTGCCCGGCTGTCACCCGCCCCTGCCTCACCCGTTCGCCGTCCTGCTAATCAAATTCAACGCCCCAGAAGCTGGGGAAACTCTACGCTGCTCTCGCCAGCCCGGGTGCTGAATGGTAGCGTTAGCAAGATATGGAATATCAGCGCTTTTGGATTTCCAATTACCGCGCAATCACCGGCCCTCTTGAGGTAGATGTGACTCGCGGCCCGCTGACGCCAATTATCGGTGTGAACGAGTGCGGCAAAACTACGATCCTAAGCGCAATCTTCGCGTTTGACTCTTTTAACGACAGTTTGAACGAAGGTCGCCATCTGAAGGACACTCACAATCTTTATCGAACAGACAAAACGTCACCAACTATCAGTGCGGACATCTCCCTCCGTCAGCATGATTTCACGTCTGCGCTGAAAGAGCTTGGCCCAACATTCGCTTCCGCGGCAGCAACATACCGACGAAAGCGGCGAAGTTTTCCGGACACGATAAAAATCGACCGCGACCTAACGACCGACACTTACAATTTCTCTGCGCCGGGCTTTACCAACCGTGGGCTAAATAGCGCTATTGCACGAGAGCTTGTGCGGAAGATGCCCTACATTCTTTATTTTGACGACTTTCGCGATTCGATCGATGAAACGATCGCCATCACCGGGAATGATGCCTCGGCGGAAGGTTGGTTATCCATAGTTCAGCAGCTCTTCAAGCAAACGGACCCTGCATTGTCGGTCTTCACGTTGCCTGATGAAGAAGAGCGGCGATGCAATACAATTCTTGCTAAGGTACAACGCCGACTCAACGAGACACTGACAAAAGAGTGGCAGACGTTCCGTTTAGACGATTCCGAAGCACTGGAGATATCGATCGAGTTCGTTCGCGCGGCGGCAGGTCCTCAAATCAAGCTCGGTATCATAGAGACCGATGCAAATCGCGATAAGCACTACTTCTTTATTCGGGACCGAAGTAAGGGCTTTTTTTGGTTCTTCAACTTCGTAATGAAGTTGGAGTTCAACCCTAAGGTTCTTCAGAACAAAGCCGCTACCATATATCTGTTAGATGAGCCCGGTTCATACCTACACGCGTCCGCCCAGACGAAGCTTTGCCGAAAACTTCAGCAGCTCTCGGTTTTGAACCGCGTGATCTACTGTACGCACTCGCACTACTTACTTGATCCTGAGGTGATTCCGCTCAGTGCGATTAAGGTCGCGGAAAAGTCGGGGACAGGTTCTATCGAACTACTTCCGATTCATAGCCATAAAGGCAACATCACGGACCGCCGATCCGCTTTTCAACCAGTTATTGACGCGCTCCAGATCAAGCCGATCATGTTGGACGTCGGGACGCAATGCGCCGTGATCGTAGAAGGAATTTACGACTTCTATTCTCTCGAACTCTTCAGAGCCGCCAGGAACATCAGCATTATTCCTTCGGTAGGCGCCGACTCGATCAAGTTCTACATCTCACTCTGCATTGCGTGGCATGTGACCTACAAAGCATTGTGGGACAATGATTCCACGGGACGGAAAGAGAAAAGGCGTGCCGAGGAGGTCTTCGGCGAGTTGGAAGCAAAAGACAGATTCTTCGTCTTGCCAGCTCCGAACGAGACGAATCGCATCTTGCAAAACCTCTTCTCAGGGGAGGATTTGACTATGATGCGCGACCAACTACAACTCGCTAAAGACGCTTCGTTTGAGAAGACGATCGCAGCTTTGCATTTCACCGCCGATAAATCGCACATAGTGGCGCGAATCTCGAAAAAGACGCGGGAAAACTTTGAGGAAGTATACAAAGAGCTTGATCTCGACGTCGGCTCATAGCCGCAGTCCGACCGACCAGAAGGCGGGCCTAGACGGAGCGGAGGAGTTTGACCGCTCGGCGCGGTCGTTGGAAAAACCGAAGGGGGGTCAGTCTGTAAATGTTGGCATTCCTAATCACCCTGCAAAACTGGAGCGGAATCAGTCTGTAAATGTTGGCATTCCTAATCACCCTGCAAAACTGGAATGAGCTCGGCCGTCGCCGCGGCGCCCCCCCCATTCCGATCACGTCACCATGATGGTGGCGGGGCGCTCCAGGGCCGGCGCCCACAACGTTGCGGGCCGGGGACTAGGTGTCTTTGCCACGCTCGAGGTCGTGGAATGGATGGCGCGGGAGTTTGGGGAGGTGACGCCACCGGAGGAGCGGAATTCGGGGTCAGGAGCGGAATTCGGGGTCAGAGGAGCGGAATTCGGGGTCAGAGCCTACTATCGACAGTCGCTTGTACTCAAGTTTCGGCCGCGCTCGAATCGGCTTCCTTCAGGCGAACATAGACAACAGGCGGGATGCGTTCGGTAGCGCGATGCTGCCCGATGAGCTCCGGGAAGTCGCCCAACAAATCGGAGGCCTTGGATTATCGTAACCTCGGACATCGAAGGCGGGAGCTGGGGCCGGTCTGTGAATCTCGATGTGGAACCGCGAAGTGTGTTGATTTTATTTTCTTGCACGGTCGGCACGCGTTTGGCTTAATTTCCATCCATGATCACCGTCGTTACCAAGCGCAGCGCGAGTCAGCTCAAAACGGAATTGCAGGCGATCAAAAAAGCGGGAGACAAGATCAACAAATCCCCGGCGACTGCTCGAGCGTTTCTGCGCAAGAACGGCTTTATCACCAGCGACAATAAGGTCGGGAAGAGTTACCGGTAGTCCCCGCGATGCGGGCGACGTCGTTTGTTCTCGCCTACCACGGCTGCGACGAACAGGTCGGCGAGAGGATTCTGCGAAAGGACAATCACGTGGCGGTCAGCCGAAATCGCTATGACTGGCTGGGTGAAGGCGCATATTTTTGGGAAAACAGCCCGGAACGCGCATTGCAATGGGCGGAGTTTCTGACGAGGCACGCACCGCACCCAGATCGGCGGATTCGCGATCCCTTCGTGATCGGCGCGAATTGATCTTGGGAATTGCCTCGATTTAACCGACGCGAGTTCACTTCAAATTGTGCGCGGCGGATATGATGAACTTCACCGCGCAGCTGCGCGTGCCGACGCGCGCCTGCCGGTAAATGAACCCGCGCAAGGCGATGACATCGACCTTGTGAAACGGCACCTCGACTGTGCGGTGATCAACTTTGTCCACCTCCTGAGGTAACGTGAGGGGTTGGAAGCGTTTGATACGGTTCGAGGGTTTCACGGAAGGCCTCCCGCTCTATCCCGGCGCGAAGATCCTGGCGAAAACACATTTGCAGATATGCGTTCGAAACCTCGAGGCACGCATCAAAGACCATTTTCGACTTCTGGCCGGAATGTAACCTGAGGACCACGGCCAAATTTTTGATTGTTTCTCGTAAAGCGCTCGCGCAGGGCATCGAGACCCTGGCTTTTGCCGGCGCTCTTGACGGGGTCAGGCGAGGAATCTAGCGACTCCGGCGGGAAGATGGCGAGGCAAAAGCGGTTACGCGCGAAGCCTTCAGTCGTTGCTCTAGGAAGCGTCGCCCTTCGCCTAACGGACCCTCTTATGCAGAACGAAGATGCTGTTGCGCAAACGCCACAAACGTCGCGCAAATCTCACAATTGACACGTTGCTCCTGGCCTAGGCCCCAAGCTAAAGGTGGTCCGTCAGCGCGAACTTCTTCAAGCAAAACAAACCCACCTCACTAACCAATCAGCTCCTCATGAAAACACACCTCACTTACCAAGCTCTCATGGCGGCCGCGGCGATCAGTGTCGCGAGCGTCGCGCAGGGACAGACGCAGGGTCCGAGCACCGCCTCCACGCCTTATGTCCTGTCTCTGCAAGCCGGCACGGAGACCATCTCCGTTTTGACGACCGATAACACCGGTGCCACCCCCGACGATACCGTCCCCAATCCCAGCGGCGGCACGTTTGGCTTCGGCGGAATCCCCGACGGCCTCGGCGCCTACGACAACGGCGACGGGACTTTTACCGTTCTCGTGCACCACGAAATTCCCAATGCTCTCGGGGTCCCCCGGCGGCACGGCGGCGTCGGTGCTTATATCTCAGAGTTAGTCGTGAACAAGAACACTCTCGCGGTCGTTTCCGGCCAGGATTTGATCCAGACGGTTTATAGCTGGGACGCCGCGGCGCAAGCGACCGGCGCTCCGATTGCGAATGCCGTCTTTTACCGCTTCTGCTCGGCCGATCTGGCTGCGCCGACGGCCTTTTTTAATGCCAGCACCGGGCTAGGTTCGACGGCGCGGATCTTCCTCGACGGCGAGGAAGATACGACCCACGGCTGGGTTTTGGCGCACATTGCCACCGGCGCTTCCAAGAGGAACAGTTACATCCTCGGGAAGTTCGATCTCTCGACGAATAACTCAGGGCTGAATGGCGTCGGCGCCTGGGAAAACGTGCTGGCCAATCCTTTCGCCCAGGATAAGACCGTCGTGATTGGGAATAACGACGGCGGCACCGGTATCATGGCGAATGCGCTGGCCGTGTATGTCGGTAACAAGACGAACTCCGGCACGGAAGCAGATAAGGCTGGCCTAACCAATGGGATCCTGAAGTTTGTCTCCGTCACGGGTAACCCGGTGGAAATCGTCAATCCCAGCACGCGGGCTACGAACATTACGAACGGCACGCGGTTCACTCTGAGCGGGACTTCATCGACGGTCTTCTCCCGGCCGGAGGATGGCGCTTGGAACCCGCTCAACCCAAGGGAGTATTACTTCAACACCACCGACCAGTTCGACCAGGTGAGCGATGGCTTGGGCGCGCAGGTCGGGCAAACCCGGCTCTGGCGTTTGACCTTCGACGACGTCACCAACCCCGATCTCGGCGGGAAGATCGATCTTCTCATCGACGGCCAGACCGTGGGGGGCCAGAAGGTGAATGAGTTTGATAACCTGAGCGTGAACAAAACGACCGGACGCATTCTTCTTCAGGAGGACGTGGGTAATAACATCCACAACGGCAAAATGTGGGAATACGACCCGGCCACCTTCGACGGCACCAGTAACTCTGGCCGCCTCGCCATTATCGCCAAGCACGACCCCGCGCGCTTCGGCGATCGGGTGAACGGTGTCAGCACTCCGCCGACGGCTCCCTTTAACCAGGACGAGGAAACCTCGGGGGTTATCGACATCACCGATCTCATGGCGGGCAGCAGCCTCCACCAAGGGAACTCGGCTGAAGCCTGGTATATCAGCTCCGACCAGGCGCATTACACTTCCGGCATCACCGCGGCCCAGGTGGAGGGCGGCCAGCTCTTCATCCTCCATCAGCTGAATACCCCGGTGGATCGTGGCGGCTTCGTGCGCAATCGGCGCAGCGCCACCTTCGAGCAGGAGCTTAAGGTCTCGAATTCGACGATCAGTGACCTCAGTGGACCGTTCTATGTCGTGTTGGATAACCTTTCGCCGAATGCCACCCTGGCCAACGCCGACGGCACCGCGACTAATGGCAGTCCTTATGTGACCGTTCCTAATTCCAACGCTGGGCTGAACTCGGGCGCGTCGGCCTCCGTCATCCTGCGCTTCAACAATCCGAGTAACACCGCCATCACTTACCAAACCAGAGTGCTCAGCGGCGGCGCCTCACCCTCGGGCAAGGGTGGATCGAGAAGAAGATGAATTAACCCTCCGACAAGACACTGCGGCCGGTCACACAGGGGCGGCCGCAGTCAGTCGGATAACCCAAACAATTACCAACAAACTAAGAAAGCAGCCAGACTATGAATCAAAAACTATCTTTCAAACTAATCGCCGTCGCGGTCGCGGTCGCCGGCGCATTTCTCTTCGCATCGCCCAGCCAGGCCCAATTGACCTTCCACGTCGACGTGGCCACCAGTCAGTTGGTCGGCAATCCCAGTGCGCCGTTCTCGGTCGATTTCCAGCTCAACAGCGGGAATACGCTCGGTAACAACACGGCCAGCATTAGTAACTTCACCTTCGGGGGGATGGGCGCTCCTTTTGGCGCCCCCAATACCTTGGGCGGAGCGTCGGGCAGTCTTCCCGGCCCGATCAACCTCACGGATTCGGGCGCCTTCAATGAGTTCTACCAGAGCCTCACCGCGGGGAGCACGCTCGGGTTCGATGTCACGCTCTCGCTCAACATGGATGCAGGGCCGACCCCTGATGCCTTTAGTTTTACCTTGCTGGATAACTCGCTGGCCAACATTACGACCAACGGAGTGGGCGATTCGCTCGTGCTGGTGAATATCAACAGCGGCACGCCCACCGTGCAGACCTTTCATGGCACCGGCGCTTACGACGGCATCACCGTCACGGCGACGGTTGTGCCGGAGCCAAGCACAATCGCTCTTCTCGCCGTGACCGGCCTGGGAGTGGTTATCTATGGCCGCAAGGTAGCCGCCCGGCGCGGGGCCTAGCTCTTGGCTTAGCGACTGACCGATCTCTTTTCGAATCTTACCGAGTTTTTCTGATTAGCATCCACATGGGTTAGGCAAGATCGGGGAGGCATCCGTCAGGGTGCCTCCCTCCCGTGTCTGGGACGGGCTCGCTCGCGTCACCGGGCAGGTGTATAACGCGGCCAGCGACATCCTGGGACAGCCGGTTGAGTTCCCGGCGAATCTCGGGGATGGGGCGATCTCCGCGTTCGACGTGGCGAGCGGGAAGTTCAAGGGTTACCTGCGCGACGCGGCGGATCAGCCGGTCTTCATCGACGGCGTCTGGGGACTTACTTTTGGCAACGGCGTGAGCCTGCGCGATCTCACGTAGCTCTCCTACACGGCCGGGCCTAACGCCGGAGAGGATGGCATTCTCGGCCGGCTCAGCGTCATGGAGAACACGAGCGGACCGGATCAGGCAAAGTCTGCGCCGAATTCACCCGCTCGGCCGGTGACCTGGGCCAGTCGTTAGCGGGCCGCGGCGGCTTTGGCCTGGGCGCGTTCGTTCCAATCGGCGCGCAAAAGTTTCATCTCCGCTCCGAGCGCCTGCATGCGCGCGGGGACGCCTTTGTATTTCTTGGTGACGCCGTTGACTTTGCGCGCGACGGCTCCCTGACTGACCAGGCTCTGCAGCTTCTCGTAGGAACGCAGACGCAGCATCTCTTCGCCGCCACTGGCCGCGTTACGCTCGCGCAAATTGAGCAGGAGAATGTCGAAGAGCGGCTTGAATTCGAAGGAGGCCTTGGAGGAGAGGACCGCGACCAGTTCTTCGGTGATAATATCGGGGGCGCGACGGGAAAAGAAGGTACCGGATGGCTTGGACATCGCAGAGTATAGCGTGGATTCGAGAAATGGCGACCCCGGAGTGCTTCAGGCGCTTTTCACCGGAGTAGAACGGCCGCCCGCCCTTCTGGAGGGATGAGCGAATCCGGGCGCGGTGGCTCAATGGAACGCTCGACCCCCGTATTCCACCCGGCTTCGCGGAGCTCCGCCCTCCAGCAGTGACCGCCTCGAAGGACGAAGGATTTCTCTGGCACGGTGTCGGCTCGGCTGGCGAGCGAAGCCAATTTGTCCGCAATTTGTTTCAGAGACGTAACTTCGCCCGACCGCCGCACGGTTTAGAATGGGGGATGCCGACGCACATTCTCTTTCGCCTCCCGTTTTTTTGCGGCGCTCTCGCGCTTCTCACCTCCGGGTCCGAAGCGGACCCTCTGCCGCCGCCCAGTGCCGCGGGGTTCGAGCATGTCGTCGTGGTGATGATGGAGAACCGCTCCTTCGATCATTTCCTTGGCTGGATGCCAGGAGTGAATGGCGAACAGGCTGGGTTGACCTACCTCGATAGCGACGGCGTCCCCCATCCCACGCATTCCTTGGCGCCCGATTATCAGGGCTGCGGTTTCCTCGACCCCGGACATTCTTACAGCGACGGCCGGGTGCAATATCATGACGGCGCGGCGGATGGCTGGCTCCTCGCCGGCTCCGATGAGACGGATGCCGATCCCAACCAGGCCAACGATGTCTTTGCCATCGGCTACTACGGTCAGGCCGATCTGCCTTTCCTCGCGGGAGCCGGCACCGCTTTCACCGTTTGCGATAACTATTTCGCGGGGATCCTCTCCGCGACCTATCCCAACCGCTTTTATATGCACGCCGCCCAGACGGATCGGCTCAGTAACACTTCGACCATCTCGACTCTTCCCACGATTTGGAGCCGCCTGGAAGAGAAAGGCTACTCCGGCCGTTACTATTTCAGCGATGTGCCTTTCCTGGCTCTTTGGGGAACGCGCTACGCAAATATCAGTCAGCCATTCACTCAGTTTCTGACCGACGCCGCCAACGGGAGTCTCCCGAATGTCTCCTATATCGATCCGCGCTTTGGGGGCGAGGATCAAGGGACTTCTGGCGATGATCACCCGCACGCAGACATTCGCACGGGGGAAGCTTTCCTGAATCAGATTTACAACGCGCTCCGCAGCAGTCCCAACTGGTCGAAGACAGTCCTGGTGATTAACTATGACGAGTGGGGCGGTTTCTACGATCACGTGCCGCCGCCGCTGGCCCCTATTCCTACGGCCTCGGCCGCGGCGGGCGATACCGACGGCCGTCTCGGGTTTCGCGTTCCTTGTGTCGTGATCTCACCTTATGCACGGCGCAATTACATCGCCCACGAACAATTCGATCACACTTCCATCTTGAAGATGATTGAGTGGCGCTTTGGGCTGACCCCGCTCAGCGTAAGAGATAGCTCCGCCAATAACCTGGCCGACGCGCTGAACTTCGCGACGCCCGACGCCAGCGCGCCGGCCTTTGACGTCTCGGTGGGACCCTTCGGCGCCCCTTGCTTGCCCCTCGCCAACGATGGGGAAGCCGAGGAGTGGTCCGCGAATCTTAAAATCCTGGGACGTCTCGCCCGGCGGTTCCACTTTCAGAAAGCCCACTAAGTATGAAATACCGTTTTTATCTCTCGTTTCTGCTCGCCTTCGAGGCGGCGTCCCATTTAGCCGCGCAGCCACCGGCCTTTGATCATATCGTCGTGGTCATCGAGGAGAATCATTCCTATTCCCAAATCATTGGGAGCACGGAAGCGCCCAACCTGAACGCCCTCGCCGCTTCCGGCGCGAATATCGCGAACGATTCTACCGATCCCATGGGCAACACGACCGGCTCCCATGCCGTCCGCCATCCCAGCCAGCCGAACTATCTCGAGCTTTTCTCCGGCAACAACCAGGGGACGATCCAGGATGGGCGCCCAGGCACCCCGGGAGAGCCCTTCACGGTGGCGCCTCCGTTCGATACGCCCAATCTGGGGGCGGCTTTGCGAAACGCGGGTTATAGCTTTGCCACTTATTCACAAGGGCTGCCCTCGGTTGGTTTCGATGGCGATAACGTTGACGCCTATTACCGCAAGCATAATCCGGCAGCGAATTGGGTGAACGACCTCGACCCCACCGCCAATCAGTTGCCCTCCTCGGTCAATCAGCCTTTCACCACCTTCCAGGCGATCGGGAACAGTTCGGGAGGGTTTGCCAATCTCCCCACCGTCTCTTTCGTCGTGCCCGACCAGCAGAACGACATGCACGACGGCACGATCCAGCAGGCAGACGATTGGTTGAAGAACAACATCATCGATACCTATCTGGCCTGGGCGAAGACTCACAACAGTCTCCTCATCGTGACCTTCGACGAAGACGGCGATAATACCGCGACTAATCAAATCGCCACCATCTTCGCGGGCGCCAAAATTGAGGCAGGCACTTATCCCGAGGTCAATCTTAACCAGAATAATCCCTACCTCAGTTCACCCTCCGATCCGGGCATTCAGACTCCCACGGGGACGGCGATGAATCACTACAATGTGCTGGCCACGATCGAGGATATCTACGGGTTGACTCATATCGATCGCTCCTTCAATCGGCCGCCGGTCTCCGATATCTTTAACGTCTCCATCTTTCCAGGGCCCGTGGTTGTGCCGAACGTCTTTAGCACCAGCCAGGGGGATACCGGCAACCTGTTCCCGCTCTTCTCTTCCCAACCGATCCGTTACCAGCAGGTCTTCGCGGCCAGCCAATTTAGCCGGCTCACCCCGGGCGGCGGTTTGATTACCCGCCTCGCCTTCCGGGGTCACGGTCCGGGAATTCCGTTCGCCGGGACGATCCCCCAGTTGCAAGTGAATCTTTCCACCACCAGTAAAATGCCCGACGGATTGAGTTCCACCTTCGCGGCCAATGACGGCCCGGACGACACCCAGGTCTATTCCGGAGCGCTCGCCACCAGCGTGACTTACAATGGCGATCCGACGAACTTCGAGGTCGTGGTCACTTTCTCCACGCCTTTCTTTTACGATCCCAGCCAGGGCAACCTGCTCCTCGACGTGCGTAACCTGCAAGGCGGCACTGAAGTCCCTCCCAACGACCAGGAGATCGACGGCACTCTGCAAGAGGGCGACTCGGTCTCGCGCGTCTATAACTATGGGGATGCAAACGCCGCCGCCGCCGGGGTCAGTGGCGGGGTGGACGAAAAGGATAGTTACGGCTTGATCACGCGCTTTAACACGGTGAGCGCCGTTTCGCGCAAGATGCACGGCGCCGCCGGCGCTTTCGATATCGGACTGCCCTTGCTCGGCCGGCCTGGGATTGAGTGTCGCAGTGGTGCTATCTCCGGTGAATACCAAATAGTGGTCTCCTTTGCCACGCCCGTGACCCTGGCCGGCGCACAGGTGACTCAGGGCACCGGCACAGTTAGCAGCACTACGACGAGCAATAGCCAGGTCTTGATCAATTTCAGGGGAGTTACGAACGCGCAGACTATTCAGGTCACGCTCCTCTCGGTCAACGACGGCACGGCGACGAATAATGTTACGATTCCCATGTCCATCCTCATCGGAGATGCGACCGCCGACGGGACGGTCAACTCCAGCGACATCGGCTTAACCAAGAGCCAATCGGGCAGCGCCACCACCGCGCTTAACTTCCGGGAGGACGTGACGGCCAACGGGCTGGTCAACAGCTCTGACGTCGGCCTGGTGAAGTCGAATTCGGGCACCAGCATTACTCCCACTCCCACTCCCACGCCGACTCCTACTCCCTAGCGTCCTGTGGCTCGAAGAGGGCGACCTTAAGACGTCTAAAAACTCGGTTGGATCGGCGATTGTAGGGCGGGCGCTTCGCCTGCCTCGGTTCCAGCGGCGGCAGAAACTGGGCAACCGAAGCGGTCGCCCTACAATTCCCCCGGTCGTAAGCGACTTTAGACGCCCTCCAAGAACTTAAGAGGAAGAGAGCTCGAATTTCCCCTCGACGACACTCTCGCTCACCTGCCGGCGTCCGTTAGGGCTTTCCGCCTTTTGCAGCTTCGGGGGGAGGGTCTCGGCAGAGCCGGGTTTGCCGACCGCGGCCATGGCTTCGACCTGGAAGTCGTTCGGAATCTCCAGCTCGACGCGAGCGCGCTCGTAGTCGAAGCCTTCCATCCCATGAACAACTAGGCCTTGGCTGAAACCTTGCAGGGCGAAGTTCTGCCAGGCCGCCCCGCAGTCGTAGGAATGCGTGATGGACGGCTCCTCGTTATGTTCAAAATTCTTGCGGGCGAGGAAGACGACAAGGGCGGCGGCGTGTTGCGCCCAGGCTTTGTTTCCCTCGACGAGCAACCCGAGAAAGATGGGCCAATACTCGCTCTCGCGCCGGGCATAGAGAGCGCGCCACTGTTGGGCATTGAAGGAGGAGGGCGCCCAACGCGCCGCCTCGAAAAGACGCAGCAACTCTTCGTTCGTAATGCTCTCGCCCGACATCGCCCGCGGCGACCAACGATCCAGGAGCAATGGCTCGATCGGGTGGTCGGATTTCCGTTTTTCGCTTCCTTTGACCATGCAACAAGATTGCGCTCACCCCGGCGCGACGGCAACTCAATTTGTGGCGGCTAGACTCAGGCCGTGAGGCGTCGGCGCAGTTGCAGAAACGGGCGTTCGACGGCGAGAAAAAGCATGGCGCCGATCAGATAAATCCCGGCTTCGACGAGGAGAAGCGCCGGAACCGAGGTCAGCGAAAGCCCCCGCCGCGCGCCGAGCTGAGTGACTGCGTGGATGACCAGTTTGTGACTCAGATAGACGCTGTAGGCAATGCTAGCCACGAAAGCCGCGCCGGGGACCTCATACCGCCGAAACGGTAACTGCGGACTCACCGCACAAACGAGAAAAGTCGCCATGGCAAAAGCGATAAGCGGAAATTGCCAGACGCACGTCGCTAGGGTGAGATCGCCCTCCCCCAAGGAGAGTCCGTAAACGAGCGCCGCCAGCCCAGGCAACCAAAGCCAGCGCGCCGCGCCCGTCACCCGCTTCCAGAATTCGGGCAGGGTTTTCCTGATCGCAGCCAGGACCACGCCGAAGACGAGAGGATCGAGCCGCGTCCAGGTCGGATAATAAATCCATAACTGAAAGGCACGATGAGAGACCCCGTCCGCCCCGGAGTGCAGCCAGCCGAGCCAGCCGCGCAAAGCCATCCCCCCGCCGAGAAGGACGAGCGGGAGGATCATCCCAAACTTCCAGTTCCGGCTAACGAACATAAGAATCAAGGGTAAGAAAAGGTAGAACTGATCCTCGATCGCCAGGGACCAGGCATGAGAGAATGCCGTCCCGCCATGCAGGCCGATATTCTGCACCGAGCAAAAAAATTTCCAAAACGGCGCCATCTCCGGAAACTCTCGCGCGGCCGGAACGAAGGCGTAGATCAGGAGGACGAAAAAATAAGCCGGCAGAATCCGCAAGGCGCGTCGTGCATAGAAGCGTCCGAAACGAATCTCCTGACCGCGGGCCAACGGAGCGATGAGCTGGCCGCCGATCAGATAACCGCTGAGCACGAAAAAGAGATCGACCCCGACCCAACCAAATCGGTGGAGATCGTAGGGAAGCGCAAACCCAAAAATCCCCGCGTGATAGATAACCACGATGACGATGGCCAGTGCTCGAAGGAGATCGAGACCAGGCTCCCGCTCCCGCTGCGCAAAGCGCGGATCGATCGGGACAGCAGTCATCCTTACTTCCAGACGCCGAACTCTCGCAACTGCGCCGTCACCAGGCCGGCCCAGTCGCGATTGGCGGCCGGACTGGCGGGACTGGGATGAAGGATACGCACGATTCGAGACGAGGTGTTCCCACAGACCTCAGTGGCCCGACGGGCGGCGAAATCTCCGATGCCTACCAGGTTAGCGGGCTGCAGAATCTCCACGGCCTCCCGCAGGTGAGCATCGCACGCGGCGAAAAGTGCGGCGCGCTCCGCCGCCGGTAGCTTGTCAGGGGTGCGGTTGCGACCGGACTCCTCGAGGAAAGCGAGCGGACAGTAGTTCAAAACCAGATGTTCCCGGGCAAACTCCTTCGCCCCACCGAAGCGGGCCGCGAACAAGCCCCATAACCGCGCCCCGCTGACCTCGCTGCGCGGACAGGCGAAGCCGGTAACCGGACGCTTGCTATGTTCGTTAGGCGGACGACCGATGGGCGCCTTGATTCCGAGCCAGTCGCGCACGGCCGCGATTTGACCAAAGGGCACCCCGGTCTGCGCCATTCCGAAAGGTCCCGGATTCATGCCCAGGAAGACGACACGTTTCCGGCCGGTCCCGTAGCGGCGCAGGTAAATCTCGTGGGCGCGCCAGGCATAGTCGAGGGGATTGTAGATATGGTTAACGGGTGGAGCGAAACGCAGCTGGCTGACGGCCGCAGAGAGTCGCCGCGCGGCTTCGATCAAAGAACGGCGCGCTGGCATCGAGACGAGCCTAGCGCAACGCCGCCACAATCGGCGCGACCAGAGCGGCCGGCCAGAGACCGAACAACAAAACGAGCGCAGCGAGCACGCTAACAATTAACTCCTGAACCGGGCGGACCCTCGCTCCGGCTGGTCGCGCACCGGCGACTGGCGCATCGACAAAGACCACTTTAAGCAGAATGAGATAGTAATAGAGCGAGATAAGACTGCCGAAGAGACCGAGCACGACGAGCCAGAGCAGGCCGTGATTTCCGCCTGCGCGCAGAGCGGCGCTAAAAAGGTAGAACTTGCCGAAAAACCCGGCCAGCGGCGGCAAGCCAGCTAACGAAAGAAGGAAGACCGCCCAGCAAAGAGCGAGGACCGGCGATCGCGCGCGCAAGCCGGCGAAATCCGTCAAATCGTCGCCGCCCGTCTCTCGCCTAACGACCGCGACGACGCCAAAGGCGCCGAGGAGAGTAAAAGCGTAGACCGTGGTGTAAAAAAGGGTCGCGGCGAATCCGTCGCGGCCCGTCGCGACAAGGCCGAGCAAGGTATAGCCCGCATGGGCCACGGCCGAGTAAGCGAGCAGGCGCCGGACGTTTTTCTGCACGAGCGCGAGCAGATTCCCGAGAAGGATGGAAAGGGCGGCGATCGCCGCGAGTAGCGGTGTCCAGCCAACGTTCATCCCGTGCCAGGCTGCGCTCCCGGGGAGCGGCGCAAAACCGATTAGCACGATCTTCCCGAGGACGAAAAAGGCCGCGACCTTCGAGCCGGAAGCGACCAAGGCTGCGGTCGAAACGGGCGCCCCTTGATAAGTGTCGGGTGCCCAGAGATGGAAAGGGGCGGCTGCGACTTTGAAGGCAAAGCCCAGCAGAGTCATGATCATTCCGAGGTAAAGGAGTGGCGGAAGGTTTGGCGCCGCCAATTTCGGCGCCATAGCCGCGAGCGAGGTCGTCCCGCAAAAGCCGTAGAGCAGACTTAGCCCGAAAAGAGTAAAGGCGCTAGCCATGCTGCCAAAGAGAAAATATTTCAGGCCCGCCTCGGCCGATGACCGGGCTTCGCGGTCGAACGCAGTCAAGACGTAGAGAGAGAGACCGGTTAACTCCAGACCGATAAAGATGACCAGTAACTCTTCACTTCCGACGAGCAGGAGAAGTCCGACCGTGGCCAGGAGAAACAAGGCGACGTATTCCCCTTTATTGGGCAGAGATTGCTCCCCTTCGGTAAGAAGGACGGCGCAAAAGGCGAGGACGAGACAGATCAATTTAAAGAGCGAGGTGAGGGGGCTAATGACCAGCATCCCCTGAAGAAGGGTAGCTTCGTGCGGAAGGGTAAGCACCCCCGCCATGGCGAAAAGAAGACCAGCCGCTCCCACCCCGGCGCAAAACCCTTTCACCCGTTGGCTAATAAGTCCGAGCGCCAGCACCGCCAGCGCCGTGACCACGACGATGATCTCCGGGAGGGCGAGTCGGGCGAGCTCGAGATAACTCATGGCTTGAGAAAGCGCATCGTTTCCACCGCCGGCATAATGCGGTCGAGTAAAAACTTTGGGTCCAAGCCGACCGCCAACGTCGCCAGGAGAAGAAGGCTCGCGCCAAGCTTTTCGGGGAAAGTAATGGCGGCCAAGGCTTCGTGCGGCGCCCGGCCGATGCGATCATGGCCGAAGAAGGCTTTGCGTAAAGCGCGCAGAGTGAAGGCCGCGACCAGAACCATGCCGAGACCGACAATCCAAACGGCGGCCGGAAAGGTTTTCCAAACGCCAATCAGGATGGTGATCTCTGCGGCGAAACCGCTGAATCCCGGAATGCCCATCGACGCCGCGGAGGCGAAGACGAAGGCGAACGCGACGTAGGGAAGCGCTCGATTGAGCTGCATCCCGGAGAGATCGTCGAGATCGCGGGTATGCGTCCGGTAATAGACGACGCCGGCCAGGGCAAAGAGGAGCGCGCCGATCACTCCGTGCGAGAACATTTGCAGGACCGCACCGGAGACGCCGAGCAGGTTGGCCGCGGCCAGGCCCAGAAGGACGAAGCCCATGTGACTGACACTGGAATAACCGATGACAAACTTAAGATCGTTCTGGCGCAGGGCGACCGCGGCCGCCCAGACAATTCCGATGAGGGCCAAGACCGCGATCCATTCGCTCCAGGCGGCGAAGCCTAACGGGAAAAGGTTCATGGCCACTCGAAGGGCGCCGTAAGCGCCTAGTTTCATGACGATGCCGGCGAGCAGCATCGAGCCGGCGGTGGGCGCGGCCACGTGGCCGGTCGGCGCCCAGGTATGGAGCGGCCAGATACCTCCGAGGATGGCGAAGCCAAGGAACAGGACTGGAAAAGCCCAAACCTGGAGCTGGGGCGTGAATTGAAACTGCGTCAGCTGCTGGAGATCGAGCGAGCCCGCGGTCGTGTAAGCGGCCAGGATGCCGAGAAAAACAAGGGCGCCCCCGAGGAAGGAATAAAGCGTCAGCTTCATCGCGCCGTATTCCTTGTTCGTCGAACCCCAGATCGCGATCAGAAAATATTTCGGGACGATGACGAGCTCGTAAAAGACAAAGAAGAGGAAGAGATCCGCGCTCAGAAAGACGCCGTAGGAGCCGCCCACGACGAGAAGGAGCCAGAAGAAGAACTCGTTCGGCCGCTCCTCCACCTGCCAGGAAAAAAGGACCGCGCAGACCGCGGTGAGACCGGTCACAGCTATCAACGTTAGGCTGATGCCATCCACCGCGAGGTGGTACTGCATCCCGAGCACCGGAACCCAAGGCGCCCGAGCGATCGTGTGGAAATGCGCGAAATCAGCGCCGGGTGCGAACAAGGTCAACAACCCAATGGCGAAGCCAGCCATCGCCACCGCCAGTGCGATCCAACGGGCCATAACCCGGGGCAAGACCAGCACTAGCACCGCGCCGGCCAAGGTAAGATAAATCGTCCAGGCGATCATCGGCGTGTGCGCGTCCCGTAGCGCGGCGCGGTTTCACGGACGTGAAACCCGATTTCCGGTGTCGGTTTTTTCGCCGGTGCCATCAGTTGCCGGATAGCGTCGATGATGGCCGCGATCGCGTCATCATGTTTACCGACCCGCTCCTCGAGTTCGGAAAACTTCTTCGCCAGCTCGCGATTGGTATCCAGCGCTTCGCGCAATTTCACGAACGCGCGCATGATCGCGATGTTCACTTGCACGGCCCGTTCGCTACGCAGGACGCTCGAGAGCATCGCCACGCCCTGCTCGGTAAAGGCGTAAGGGCGATATTTGATGTTCTGCCCTTTCTTCAAGGTCACAGATTGTGACCTTGAAGCATTGGCCTCTGTCGCGTTGAGCTGGAACATGAAGTCCGACGGGAAGCGCTCGGCGTTCCGCTTCACCGCCTGGTTCAAGACTTTGGGCGCGACCTCGTAAAGAATCGCCAGATCGCGATCCAGCAGCACCTTCTGGCCACGAAGATAACGTATTTGCAGCGCGATCTTTTCGGCTGGAACTATCTCGTCGCTCATGCAAATAGTCGCGCGATCTGCGCCACGGTGGTGTTGAAGAGGTTGAGAACGAGCTGCGGATAAATCCCGAGCGCGAACATGAGGAGTGTGACCGGAATCACGATCCACTTCTCGCCTGCTCGCAGATCGGGCAAGGCCGCGCAGTCCTCCGTAAGTGGGCCGCTAAAGAGCGCCTGCATGGCCCGCAGGAAAACAACCGCGGTGATCAGCAGACCAAGGACGGCCACCGCCGTGTAGCCGGGGACCAGGGCGAAGGAGCCCTTGAAAATGAGAAACTCCCCGACGAACCCGTTGAGCCCAGGCAGGCCTAACGAGGAAAACATGGCCACGCTCATCCAACCGCAGAGGAGCGGAGTCCGTTGCATGAGACCGCCAAAGTCGCCCAGCCCGCGCGTCCCGCGCCGTTGCTCGAGGAGGCCGACGAAATAGAAAAGCGCTGCGGCGGTCAGGCCATGATTGAAAATTTGCAGGAAGACGCCACTGAGCGCGGCCTGGGCCTCGGCCGCCGGGACGGTTGCGGTCGCGGTGACCGCGAAAAGCCCGAGCATGCAGTAGCCGAGATGGTTGATCGAGAGGTAGGCAACCATCTGTTTCATATCCTGTTGCGCCCAGGCGGCGAAGGAGGCGAAGACAATCGAGCAAACGGCAAGGCCGAGCAGCCAGGGGCCGACGATCCGGGTTTCGTTCGGGAAGAGGGGAAGCAACAAACGGATGAAACCGTAGACGCCCATTTTCGAGAGCGTGCCGGTCAGGACCATGGAGACGCCGGTGGGCGCGGCGGCGTAGGCATCGGGCAGCCAGGTGTGAAAAGGGAAGAGTGGCACTTTGACCGCGAGCCCGAGAAAGATTCCCGCGAAAGCGAGCCAACGCACGTTGCCGTCGAGCAAGCCCGCCTTACCTAACGAGGCTAAGACGGCAAAATCAAAACTACCCCGGACCAGGTAAATCCCGAGGAAGGAAAGGAGCATCGCGACGCTCCCGAGAAAGGTATAGAGAAAAAACTTCGTCGCCGCGCGATCGCGCCCGGGACCGCCCCAGACTTTGATGAGGAGGAAGGCCGGGAGGAGGCTCATCTCGTAAAAGAGAAACCAAAGGACGAAATTCTGCGCGGTGAAGGTGCCGTAAAGGGCCGCCTGCATTACCAGAAGCAGCGCACAAAAGCCGCGGCCCATTCGTTGCGCGAGGAGCGCGAAGGGAAAAATCAGCGAAGTCAGGAGAACAAGGAGCAGACTTAGACCGTCGACTCCGACGAAATAATCCGCACCGATCGCCGGGATCCAACTGGTGCGACAGACCATCTGTAACCCGGGCGTGGTGCGATCGAAGTGCCACCAGATCGAACAGGCCAGAAGCGCCGTCACCGTATTGCATCCCAAAGCGACCGCCCGGGCGTACCTTCCCGGCGTGACGCTCAGAAAAAGCGCCCCGAAAATGGGAATGAAAATCAGCCCGTTGATCAAGTGAGCCATGCGTAGAGAAGGAGCAGCGCGAGCATCCCGAAAGCGATCACGCTGAGGTAAGTCTGGATTTGTCCGGAGTGCCCTCGCGCCAGGAGCCGGCCGAAACCGCGCGCCGCGCCGGCCGCGTCATTTGCGCCGGCGTTGATGGCTCGCTCGTCGAAGCCCTTGCTCAAACTACCTAACGAACTTCCGAGCATTCCGAAACCACGGACGAGCGCGTCCCAGCAATAGCGATCGAGCCCGTCGGAGAGGCGCGCCGCGAACCGGGCGACGGCCAGGACCGTCCAGTCATAGAGTTCGTCGAGCCACATCCGGTTCTCGAGAAAGCGAAAGACCTGTGGCAGGGCGCGCTCTAGCGGATCGAGCTCGCTGGCGCGGCGGTAAATTACAACCCCCAGACCGACCCCGACCGCGACGAGCGCAAGAGCCACGAAGAGCACCGGCTGAATCAAGCGACCCGCGTCGAAGCGCGCGGTTTCCCCGGAAAGATAACCATGCAGCCAGGGCCAGGCCGGCGTGAGCAGAACGCTGCCTGCGACGACGCAAACGGCGAGGACGACGAGCGGCAGCGTCATGACCCGCGAGCTTTCGTGCGCCTGTCCCGCGGCCGCGCGGCCCTGGCCGAAGAAGACGTAGATCATCTGCCGGGTCATGTAGAGCGCGGTCAGAACGATGCCGGCGAGGGTAAGATAATAAGGCAGCGGAGAGGCGGGCCATTGCGAAGTGGCATGGACGATTTCCTCCTTCGTCCAAGCGCCCGCGAAGAAGAGCGGAACGCCGCTCAGCGCCATCATTCCGATAGCGTAGGTAAGGAAAGTCACCGGCATGCGCGCGCGCAAACCGCCCATTTGGCGGATATCCTGCTCCTCATGGCAGCCGTGAATGACCGAGCCGGAGCCAAGAAAGAGGAGCGCCTTGAAAAAACCGTGGGCCAGGAGGTGCATGATGCCGGCGGCGACGCCGCCCACGCCTAACGACACCATCATGAGGCCGAGCTGGGAGACGGTCGAGTAGGCGAGAATGCGTTTGATGTCCCACTGCGCGAGAGCGATGAGAGCGGAAATGAGCGCCGTGACGACGCCGATCCAGACGACCACGGCGAGCGAGCTGGTCACGCCGCCGATCGCGCCTAACGAAAAAAGAGGATAAACGCGCGCGACCAGAAAGACGCCGGCCGCGACCATGGTGGCGGCATGAATGAGCGCGCTCACCGGTGTGGGACCTTCCATCGCATCGGGCAACCAGACGTGGAGCGGGAATTGACCCGACTTCCCGACCGCGCCGCAGAAAATGAGCAGGGCGATTCCGCTGGCCGCTCCGCCTAACGAAAGCTGGGCGGCGCTTTCCAGGGCCCCGTGCCCGCCATCGTAAAAGAGGAGGGTCCCGCTCCGGCTGTATAGCCAGAGAATCCCGAGAAAAAACCCGAGATCGCCGATCCTCGTGGTGATGAACGCTTTTTTGGCCGCGGCGGCTGCGCTCGGCTGGTGAATCCAAAATCCAATCAAGAGGTAGGAAGCGAGCCCGACCAGTTCCCAGCAGATAAAGAGAAGCAAAAGGCTATTGGCGATGACCACGCCGAGCATGGCCGCGGAGAAAAACGAGAGATAAGCGAAGAAGCGGGTGAAGTGCTTATCCGCCGCCATGTAGCCAACGCTAAAAATAAAGATCCAGAGACTAACGAACGTAATCATGACGAGCATGACCGCGGTCAGCGGATCGAGGACGAAGCCCAGCCGCAGCGTTTGCTCGCCAAAAGTGAACCAGGTGAAATTTTCCCAGGCGCGAAAGCCGGGCAGGGCCAGCGTGGGCCGGAACGCGGCCAGCGCGAGCAGGAGCGCAATCACCTGCCCGCCCAGAGCGAGACCCGCCGAGAGGGCGCGACGCGAATTCGTTAGGCCCAAAATAAGGAGGGAAACCACCAACGGCACGGCCGGGATGAGCCAAAGATGAACGACGACCCAGTGACTCATCCTTTTAAATGATCGATCTGGTCGACGTTGGTCGTGCGGTAATGGCGAAAAACCGCGATGACGAGCGCAAGCCCGACCGCCGCTTCCGCCGCGGCGATGGCGATCGCAAAGATGGTGATCATGACGCCGGTGGGCGGAGCCGGTTGCGGGCCGAAGCGCCAGAAAGCGATGAAGTTCAGTCCTGCGGCGGCGAGCATCATCTCGATGCCGATGAGGATGAAGATGGCGTGGCGCCGGCTGAGCGCGGCGAGCAGGCCGATGGAGAAGAGCGCGGCCGAGACGAGGAGGAAAAGTTGCAGCGTCGGAGTCATGGTGCTGCGTTTTTTCCTCCGGGGAGGACGGGGTGCCACCCTGTCGTTCGGCGGAGTCTCCGCCGAACACGGCGCAGCGTCAGGCCGATCGCAGAGTTCGAGCCACCGGTTGCGCTGCGCGCAGAATGCATCGGGAGAGACTCTCCCCATGCAACGGGCTGGCAGCCCGTTCTCCCCGGAGAAGAAAGTTCCCCGCTCATCGCTTTTCCTCCAGGACGAGGACGAGCGCCCCGATGAGCGCGGCGGTCAGCAGCAGGCCGACGCATTGCAGCGGCCAGACGTAATCGGTCATGAGCGCCGAGCCGATTTGCCTAACGGAAAGCGGCGCAACCGTGGGCGCCGCGCCGCCCAGGCCGGGTGTCCGCAGGATCGCCCAGGTGAGCCCGGCGAAGACGGCCAGCGCGACGCCCACCCCGCTCCAATGGAAGCCGCGGTCCCGTTCCGAGTCTCGGCGAGTGAGGAGAATCGTGAAGACAATCAAGACCGCAACCGCGCCGACATAGACGAAGACCTGGACGAGCCCGACAAACTCCGCGCCTAACAAAAAGTAAAACGCGGCCACCCCGACGAAAGCCGCGGCAAAACAAAGCGCGGCGTGGACCAGCTTGGGCAAGGTGGCGGCGGCCAGCGCGGCCGCCAGGGTGAAGATGGCGATGAGGAGGAAGGCGGCGCTGTTCATTCGGCGTAACGGTAGGTGCGCGGGGCAAATTTCTTCCCGGTCTCAAGGCAAAAAGAAAGCGCCCCATAAGTCAGGGCGATTACGCCTAACGAGATCATCCAGCCGGCGAAGCCTCGTCCCGCGTAGTGCCAGAGGGCGGCGGCGAGAAGGCAGGCGAAGGCCATCGGGAGCATGAATTTCCAGGCAAAACCCATCACCTGATCGACCCGGGTGCGCGGGAGGGTGCCGCGCACCCAGATGAAGACGAAGAGGAGGAGGCCGAGCTTGGCGAAGAACCAGAGGTAGGAAGGAATGAAGGCAAGAAAGGAAAACGGCGCCTGCCAGCCGCCCAGGAACAGCGTTACCGCCAGGCCGCTGATCGCGAACATCCCAAAATACTCCGCCTGAAAAAAGGTGGCGTATTTAAACCCGGAATATTCCGTCATGTGACCGGCCACGATCTCCGATTCGCCTTCGGGGACGTCGAAAGGCGTCCGGTTCGATTCCACCAGGCCCGAGATAAAAAAGAGGAGGAAAGCGGCCGCGCCCCAAGGCGTAAAGACGAACCACTGGGCGAGCACGCCTAACGAGTAACCGCCTTGCGCGGCGACGATCGCATCCGGGCGGAGCGAACCGACCACGAGCACGACCGGGAGCACGGTGATGACGAGCGGCAGCTCGTAACTGATCATCTGCGCGATCGCGCGCATCGCGCCGAGCATGGAAAATTTGTTGTTGCTCCCCCAGCCGGCCATAAAAACGCTCAGCTCCGTGGTTGAGCCGATGGCGAAGAAAAAGAGAATCCCGCCGTCGATCGCGAACGGCGTCATGTTCCGCCCGTAGGGAATGACGCCGAGCGCGAGGATAGCGGTCGCGGCCATGAGAATAGGTGCGAGAAAATGCACCACCTTGTCCGCCCGCAACGGGACCACGTCTTCCTTGATCAACATCTTGATGCCGTCGGCCGCCGGTTGCAGCAGTCCGAAGGGCCCGACCCGATTCGGCCCGAGCCGGTTCTGGATGCGCGCCAGAATTTTCCGCTCGAAAAGCGACATGAGCGCGAAAAGCGAAAGGAAAACGACCAGGAGGGCGGCGATGTTGAGCAGGCTCGAAACGAGCTGGCTGAACCAAACAGGTCCATGCACAAAGAGGGAAAGGACGCGTCCTTTCGCGAGAACAAAGATCTGGTCGAGAAAGCCGCTCACGTCGGAGGAAGGAAAGCGAGGTCTGCTTTTTTAAGCAAGCGGGAATAGCGTCGCGCGAGCCGGCGCAGAATTTTGTGTTGTTTCGCGGCCTGACGCGCTATTTCTGCGAGGAGTCGGTTGGGCAGCGGCCGATTCGTTAGGTCAGGAAGAACGACGCTTATGAAAGACGATCTCGCGGAATTGTTTACCCAGGTGAAGGCGAAGAACCCGGGCGAACCGGAGTTCCACCAGGCGGTCTACGAAGTTTTCGAATCGCTCGGCCCGGTCCTCGATCGCCACCCGGAATACCGGAAAGGGAAAATTCTCCAGCGCATGGTCGAGCCGGAGCGGGTCATCATGTTTCGCGTGCCCTGGGTGGATGACGCCGGCGAGGTGCAGGTGAATCGCGGCCTGCGCATCGGGATGAACAGCGCCATCGGGCCGTTTAAAGGCGGGCTCCGTTTTCATCCGTCGGTTAATCTCGGCATTCTCAAGTTTCTCGCCTTCGAGCAGGTTTTTAAAAACAGCCTCACGACGCTGCCGATGGGCGGGGGCAAGGGCGGCTCCGATTTCGATCCGAAAGGGAAAAGCGAAAACGAGGTGATGCGTTTCTGCCAGGCCTTCATGGTCGAGCTCTCGCGCCACATCGGGCCTTATCGCGACGTGCCCGCGGGCGATATCGGCGTCGGCTCGCGCGAGATCGGTTACCTCTTCGGCATGTACAAAAAGCTGCGCAACGAATTCACCGGCGTCCTCACCGGGAAAGGGATCGGCTGGGGCGGCTCGCTCATTCGGCCGGAGGCAACCGGTTATGGCGCGGTCTATTTCGCGGCGGAAATGCTCAACACCCGCGGGGAAGACCTGACCGGCAAGGTGTGCCTCGTCTCCGGCAGCGGCAACGTGGCCCAATACACGGTCGAGAAATTGATCGAGATGGGGGCGCAACCGGTCACACTCTCGGACTCGGCCGGTTACATTTACGACGAGGCCGGCATCACCCGCGAGAAGCTCGCTTTCATCATGCAACTGAAGAATGTGCAGCGCGGCCGCATCTCGGAGTACGCGGCGAAATTTCGCGAAGCGGTTTACACGCCGCTCGATCCGACGCTCGGGCACAACCCGCTTTGGGATCATCCCGCGCAGTGCGCTTTCCCGAGCGCGACCCAGAACGAGATCAGCGAAAAAGACGCCGCCAACCTGCTGCGCAACGGCGTTTACGTGGTCTCGGAAGGCGCGAACATGCCCACGACGATGGCCGGCGTGAAGCAGTTCCTGGAGGCGAAAATTCTTTTTGGTCCGGGCAAAGCGGCCAACGCCGGCGGGGTCGCCACCTCCGGGTTGGAGATGGCGCAAAACAGCATGCGCATTTCCTGGACGCGCGAAGAAGTCGACGCTCGACTGCAAGGCATCATGAAAGCGATTCACAAGACCTGCTTTGCCACCGCGGAGCGCTTCGGGACGCCGGGAAATTATGTGAACGGCGCGAACATTGCCGGCTTCCTCAAGGTCGCCAACGCGATGCTCGACCAGGGGGTGGTGTGACCGGCCTTCGGCCGGAAATCCGAAACCCGAATGACGAAATCCGAAACAATGACGAATGACCCAAGGCCGAAAACCGACCGCGAAAGGGTTTCGTCATTCGAACTTCGGAATTCCTTCGAGCTTCGTCCTTCGGATTTCGTCATTCTCCCCTCATGACCCCTTCGCCTTATTTTTTCCTGGTCGTCTTCATCGGCGTGGCCCTCGCTTTCCCGATCGCGCCCCTCCTGCTCGCCTGGCTGTGGCGGCGCTTTTTCCAGCCGCCGAAACCGGGCCCGGCCAAGAACGCGACCTACGAATGCGGGGTGGAGTCGTTAGGCGAGGCGCAGATCCAGTTTCAATCGCAGTTCTATCTGTACGCGATCATTTTTCTCATCTTCGATGTCGAATCGATCTTCCTCGTCCCCTTTGCGGTCGCCTTCACCGGACTGCCGATCGGCGCATTCGTGGCCATGCTCGTTTTCCTGCTCCTCCTGCTGGAGGGTCTGGTTTGGGCCTGGGGCAAAGGTTGTTTAACTTGGGCTCGGTAATTAATCCCCAACTGAACTCAAGATGAGCGAACCAATCGACGAAAGCCTGCAGAGTGAGCTGCAGAAGCAGGGCATCTGGGTCACGTCGATGCAGGAGCTTTATAACTGGGGCCGCAAAAATTCCATCTGGCCGCTGCAGTTTGGCCTCGCCTGCTGTGCGATCGAGATGATCGCGACGGCCGCCTCGCGCTACGATCTCGCACGTTTCGGCGGCGAAGTGTTCCGGCCCTCGCCCCGGCAGGCCGATCTCATGATCGTGGCTGGGACCGTGACCAAAAAGATGGCGCCGCAAATCGTTAGGCTCTACAACCAGATGCCCGACCCGAAATACGTCATCTCGATGGGCGCCTGCGCCATTTCCGGCGGTCCGTTTAAGCAGGGCTACAACGTGCTCAAAGGGATCGACCGTTACATTCCGGTGGACGTTTACATTCCCGGTTGCCCGCCGCGGCCGGAGGCGCTGCTCCACGCCTTCATGGAATTGCAGCGGAAAATCGACGGGCAAAAATTAACCGGTGCGGGCCAGGCGGATCACCTCAAAAGGACCCAGGCAAGCGAGTTTCCGGTGCCCGCATTCGGCGCGCACGATCTCGAGCCACCGGCTAATCCGGAGCTCTTTCATCCCCCGGCCATCGAGCGCTGACTCTGGTTCCCCCAACCTATAAACCTCACGCCAGGCGCGTGCAGTTCGATCCCCCGATTCCACCGCGTGGCTGAAGACACCGTTGCCGAAGATCCGCCTGATTGCGCGATCGCACCATCGGCCAAAACCTGCCTGGAGGTCGATTGCTGGAACCAACAGTCCGCCAAAATCTCCCCGGAGGTCGTGAAGCCAACCGCTGGTCGGCGTACGGCCAAGATATCCATGACTCAAACCTCATCTCTTGCCGTCACGCGCGTTTTCGCCAGCGGTGGCTGATCTTGTTCTCGTTAGGCGTAAAGAGAACGTTATGTGGAACGGCGACAACGGAGCATTCCAAGCACACGCGGCGCTTCGCATTTCCGGCGATGGTCTCGATCTGGACGCGGTTTCAAGGGCGCTCGATCTTAGCCCGTCGAAGTCTGGGGTTGCCGCCTCGCGGCGAGACCCAGAGCGGCCGCCCAGTTGGTTTTGGCGAGGCGCCAAAACCAGCACGCGAGGCGCGTGCGCTCCCCCGCAAGACCGTCGCGCCTGAATCGACGCTTCCAGGTCATGCCCCTCTCTAGGGCGCGCCGAGGTTGCTGTCTTTGCTGTCCAGCTCGTCGTTTTTGAAGGTCAGCTCGATGAATTTCGCGCCTTCTTCGTAACGATAGGTGGTCTTTTTGAAGATGACGACGTCCTTGGTCTCGGCGCTAGTCGGCGCGCCTAGGATCGTTTGCACCTGGTCCTTGCTCATGCCGAGACGGATCAGGTTGTAGTTCGCCAGGGAGATGCTCGAGAGCGGGGCCGCGGGCACGGCGGGAGCCACCGGAATAGCCGTGGCGACCGGCACCGCGGTGGTGGTCGGGACTACGGTGGTCGTGGGGACTGCGGTCGTCGTCGGCACGACGGTGGTGTTGGGCATGGCCGAATCGGCCGCGGGAGCGGGCGCGCGATTGCAACCGGCGAGAGCGAGGAGGCTGGAGGCGGCGGCCACCGCGAGGAGAGGGATTCCGGCGAATGATTTTTTCATCGGGGTCACGGTCGGTTTTTGGATCGCGCTGTGCAATTTATTTCGTCTTCGCCTGGGAAAGATTTGTTCGCGGAACGGGGCGAAAGCTTGTTCACTTCCGCTGGTGGAGACGCTTGAGGAGATCAAAGGCCGGATCGAAGGGGCGATCGCCAGCGCGCAGATCGAGATCGTTCCAAATCCCGGCCCGGCGCAGCAGTCTTCGCTACTCTTACCTAACGAACATGGCCTGACCATCGCGCGTTTTCTCCGCGACGAACCTGCGCTGCGTTTTGACTATTGCTCCAATGTCACCGGCGTCGATTGGCTCGATCGCACGGTGCAGAAAAAGGTGAAGGTGAAACAACTCGTCGAGGGCGAGGAAAAGGAAGTCGAGGAAACGCAGGAGGAATTCTTTCCCGGATATCTCGAGGCGGTCTATCACCTTTACTCGATCGCGTTGAAGCGTGGTCCGCTTGTCGTTAGGCTGCGCACCCAGGACCGCTCGTTAGGCGTGCATCTCCCATCGCTCACCCCAGTCTGGCGGAGCGCGGAATTTCAGGAACGCGAGATCTTCGATCTCTACGGCATTCACTTTGACGGTCACCCCGATCTCCGCCGCATTTTGATGTGGGATGAATTTACCGATCATCCGATGCGCAAGGATTACGTCGAGCCGGACGATTATGAATACGAGCCCACGCCGCACGACGACGTGCTCGCGAAAGCGCAGGCGCACGAGGCGAAACGGCCGCTCCGCGACGGCGCTGAGGAGCTACGGGAGAAGGGCTCCTCGGGTTGACAGAAAACCAGCTTTCTGGGAATCTGGCCGACGATGAAAACGACTCTGGATCTGCCGGATGATCTCATGCGCGAAGTGAAGATTCGCGCCGTGCACGAAGAGAAGAAACTGAAGGACGCCATCGCAGAATTCCTCCGCAAAGGCCTGGCCGCCAAGAGCGCGCCCCGGCCGAAAAAACCACCCAAACCAGTCAAGCTGCGCGGCGGTCCGCTGACGACCGAGGAAATCGAAGCGGCGATCGCATGGGGCCGCGACTAAGGGATGTTCCTCATTGATACCAACATCGTCGCTTATCTGCTGATCGACGGCGATCACACCGCCGCCGCCCATGAGTTGCACGCCCGCGACGCGGATTGGCGGAGCGAAGCCCTTCTCCTCGTCGAGTTCACAAACGTGCTCGCCTCTTCGATCGCGAGCAAAAGGATGTCCCAGCCTTTGGCGAAAAATTTCCTCGCGAAAGCATCCGCCTTTCTGGAGGGAAAGTTAAGCCGGGTCGCGCACGCCGCGGTTCTGGACAGCTCTGCTCGCCACCGGGTCAGCGCTTACGACGCACGCTTTCTGACTTTGGCCGAGCAGCTGGGACACCGGCTGGTGACCGAAGACCGGAGACTACGCGCGGCGGCTCCGGAGCTCACTCAGTCCCTGAGCGAAGCGCTGGTCTCAGCCTAACGACCGTCATGCGCGAAAGGCCCTCCCGAGGAATGGCCACTGAAGACGGAAAACCGGGCGCGGCGGCGCCTGCCGGGACGCTGTCTCTCGCGGAGGACTTGGCTGCTGGTTAGGAAAAGCCATGCCCTTGCGCAATTTCTTCACCGAACTCAAGCGGCGCAATGTCTACAAGGTGGCAGTCGCTTACGCGATCGTCGGCTGGCTCTTGATCCAGGTCGCGACCCAGGTCTTCCCGTTTTTTGATATTCCAAACTGGGCGGTGCGGCTGATCGTGCTCGCGATCATCGTTGGCTTTCCCCTCGCGCTGATCATCGCGTGGGCGTTCGATCTGACGCCGGAAGGATTAAAACGAACCGAGCCGGGGGACGCGGCGCCCGCCACGCGATCGAGTCCGCGCGCCTGGATTTATCTCGTGGGCGTGGCGGCGGTTCTGTTGGTTGGCACTTTCTTTCTCGGCCGTTACCTCCCGAAAAACGGCCCGGCCGACCTTCCCGAAAAATCGATCGCTGTGCTTCCGCTGGAAAACCTAAGCGAGAAAAAAGAAGACGCTTTTTTCGCCGACAGCATCCAAGACGATATCCTCACTAGCCTGGCCAAGGTGAGCGATCTGAAAGTGATCAGCCGGACTTCGGTGATGCAATATCGCGGCGCGGCGCGCAATCTCCGCGAGATCGGAACCGCCCTCGGCGTGGCCAACATCGTGGAAGGGAGCGTGCGCCGGGTGGGTGATCGCGTGCTCGTGAATGTGCAGTTGATCGACGCACAGAACGATCGGCATCTCTGGGCGGAACGTTACGACCGGACCCTGGCGGACTCGATCGGCTTGCAAGGCGAGCTCGCGACTGAGATCGCCAACGCGCTTCACGCCAAACTGGCGCCTGAAGAAAAAGCGAGTCTCGCGACCAAGCCGACGAGCAGTCCCGAAGCCTACCTTCTTTACCTCCAGGCGAAGCAGGAGGCGGCCGCCATTTACTCGAAAGCCCAGGCGCTGCGGGCGGATGCACTCTATGCCAAAGCGATCGCGCTCGATCCGAAATTCGCCCTCGCCTATGCGCGCGCGTCGATTTTGAATGGCCAATTCTACTGGATCTTGCGCGAGCCGGAGCGCAAAACCAAAGCGCGCGCCCTGGTCGAGGAAGCGCTCCGCCTGGCTCCCGACCTGGGGGAAGCGCACCTTGCTCTCGGCCTCTATTTTTACTCGATCGATAACGACTACGAGCGCGCCTTGCAGGAAATGGCGATCGCGGGAGCCGCCGCGCCTAACGACCCGGAAATCATGGAGGCGCGCGGCCGCGCTCTGCGCCGGCTCGGTCGTTTTAAAGAAGCACTTGCTCTTTTTCAGCGGGCGCAGGAAGTCGATCCGCGCACCGCCCACCTCGATCTTCCGGACACTTACCGCGAGTTGCGCCAGTGGGAGAAAGCCGTGCTGGCCTACGAACGCGTCGCGCAGTTGGATCCCCAGGCCGCCGCTGGCTGGGTCGGCCTGGCCTATGTGCAGTTCGCCCGCAACGGCGATCTCCCGACCGCCCGCGCGACGATCGAGCGCGCGCCGGAAGCACTTAAGAGCGTTCCCGGCATGGCCGGAATAAGATGGAGTCTGGCTATGTTTGCGCGGGACTGGACGGGCGCGGAAACCGTGCTGCCCGACCGCGGGCCGGAGGAATTTCCGGCGATTGAGCCGAAGGCCTACTATCAGGCCGAGATAGCTCTCGCCCGAGGGCAGGTCGCGGTCGGTCGAAAATTGCTCGAAGAACTCAGACCGATGCACGAGGCCGCGGTGCGCGATCATCCCGGCGACCCGAATTTTCTGCGAGCCATCTCCGGTATCGATGTCTTGCTCGGGCGCAAAGAGGACGCGCTGCGCGAAGCGCGGCGCGCGCTGGCACTCTGTCCGGAGAGCAAGGATGCGGTCGCCGGAGTCAGCTACGCGGTCAACCTGGCTTATGTTTACGCGCAGTGCGGTGAGCAGACGAAGCCGTTACCCTGCTTCGCCGATTACTCACCATCCCCGTCCCCTACCTGAGTCTCGCGGAACTGCGAGTCAGCTGGGAATGGGATCCTTTGCGCGCTGACCCTGGCTTCCAGGCACTCATTGCTGGGCCGGAGCCGAAGACCATCTATCATTAAGCGTGGGCTCCCCTAACTTCTTCACCGAACTAAAACGGCGCCGCGTTTACAGCGTCGCCGTCGCCTACGTCGTCGTCGCCTGGTTGCTCATCCAGGTCGCGACCCAGGTCTTTCCATTTTTCGATATTCCAAATTGGGTCGTTAGGCTGGTTGTGCTCTTGTCGATCGTCGGTTTTCCCATCGCAGTGGTTTGTTCGTGGGCCTTCGAATTGACGCCGGAGGGGATCAAGCTCGAAGGAGACGTCGATCGAAGAATCACCCGTCAGTCCGCCCGCAGACTCACCGCTTTGATCATCGTCGTCACGGCTTTGGCGGCGGGCCTAACGCTCATTCGACTCTTACCTCGAGGACGAAGCACCGCCCCAGCCCAGACGACATCTCTGGCACCGCAGATCGACAGCAAATCGATCGCGGTCCTGCCCTTTGAAAACTTGAGCGCAGAAAAGGCCAACGCGTACTTTGCCGACGGCATTCAAGACGAGATTCTGACCCGCCTCTCCAAGATCTCGGATTTGAAAGTCATCTCTCACACTTCCACTCAGCATTACGAAAACGCGCCGCGAAACCTGCCCGAGATCGCACGACAACTGGGTGTTGCTCATATCTTGGAAGGCAACGTGCAGAAGAACGGTAACGAGGTGCGCATTAATGTGCAGCTAATTAGAGCGGCTAATGATTCCTATCTTTGGGCGGAGAGCTTCGATCGCAAACTGACCGACATTTTTTCCGTCGAGAGCGAAGTGGCCAAAGCCGTCGCCGACCAGTTGCAGGCGAAGCTGACCGGCCGGGAAAAACAGATCATTGCTACCCGGCCGACTGAGAGTCCCGGGGCCTACGATGCCTACCTGCGCGGACTGGCTTATAATCTGAAAACGGCTAACTCAGCCGCCAACTCTCGCGGAGCGCAGAAGTATCTCCGAGAAGCAGTCCGGCTGGATCCGAAGTTTGCCCTCGCCTGGACGCTGCTCTCATTCGTCGATGCGCGAGGTTATCTCACCCAAACGCTCCAGCCAACGGATGCGCTCCGGGAAGAAGCGCGGCAGGCCGCCGCTACCGCGCTCAAGCTTGAACCCAACCTCGGCGAGGCCTTGCATGCCGAGGGTTATTATTATTACGCCTGCCTGAAGGACTACAAGACTGCGGTAACTTACTTCGAACGCGCCCGCCCGCTCCTGCCGAACAGCAGTCGAATTCCTGAATCGCTCGCTTACTTGACGCGACGCCAGGGTCTGTGGGACGAGAGCGCAGCTTACTTTAGCGCGGCCGAACGGCTCGATCCTCGGAACGTCTATGTTCTCGGCCAACATGGCCAATCCAACATTGCGCGTCGTCGCTTTGCGGAGGCGTTGCAGAAGTTTGACCAGATACTCAAGATTACCCCTAACGACATGGATACTCTGGCGGTCGAAGCGGCGATCGCACAGGCCCAGGGCGATCTTCCACGAGCGGCCGCACTCCTTGCTCCGCTCCATCCGCCACCCGACGATTCCAATGTCTTATACACCCAGGTTTATCAGGCGATCCTGGAGCGTCGCCCTGCTCCAGTCATTCCTCGACTTCAGGAGTTACTGGCCAGGCCTGACCCGGCCTGGGGTTACTTCACGGGCGAGCTCCGCTTTTGGCTGGGCTGGACGCAGGATGTCGCCGGTGACCATGCCGCCGCCCAGGAAAGCTGGCGGACAGCTCGCGCCGAGTTGGAACCTTTCCTGAGAGAGCAGGCCGAGAATTACAATCTCCTCTACGATCTCGCTCTGACCGAGATGGGTCTCAGAAATAAAGCCGCCGCCTTGACTTTCGCGCAGCGAGCGATGGCTGCGATGCCGATCGAGAAAGACGCTTTCGATGGGCCCGCTCCGATTGAGATTCTCGCCCGGGTGGCGGCCCAACTTGGGGAGCCCGAGCGAGCCATCGCCGCTTTGCAAAAATTACTCTCAATCCCGTACGAAGGTCCGCTCGGTGGAGGACAGGTTCCATTGACGCCGGCCCTGCTCCGACTCGATCCCATGTTCGATCCGCTGCGCAACGATCCTCGCTTTCAAAAACTGGCAGCAAACCAAAGTCCGTAATTCGAAGGCGATTTCTCACCGCCGTGCTGCAGGCCGGTGCAATTATTTCAATTGTCACGGCGGCGCATTTTGATCCTGGGGAGCGCACGCGCCTCGCGTGCCGGCGATGGCGCCCTCGCCATCGCGAACTTTCTCTCCAGCGGACGACCAAAAGTTCGTTGCGGCGAGGGCGCCGCAACCAGCACGCGAGGCGCGTGCGCTCCCCAGAAATCAAAGCCACGCGCCCGGATCATCACTTGGTGATACACTTCAGTGGAGCCGTGGATTACAAGGCCTTCTTTGCCGAACTAAAGCGACGCCGCGTTTATAGCGTGGCGGTTGCCTACGCCGTCGTGGCGTGGCTGTTGATTCAGGTCGCGACCCAGGTCTTTCCCTTTTTCGACATTCCGAACTGGGCCGTTAGGCTGATCGTATTGTTGGCCATCCTGGGTTTTCCTATCGCCGTGGTTTGTGCATGGGCGTTCGAAATCACGCCGGAGGGAATCAAACGCGAGGGAGAGGTCGATCGCAGCCGGTCGCTCATTCGCCGGACCGGGCGCAAGTTGACCGCTGTAGTCGCCCTGCTCGCGACCCTCGCGGCCGGATTGGTGGTCTTTCGATTTGTGCGTTCTCAGTCAGCGCTCGAAAACGCGAAGCCCGCTTCGCTGGCAGAAATAATAGAAAACAAATCGATCGCGGTCCTGCCCTTTGAAAACTTGAGCGCAGAGAAAGCGAATGCTTACTTTGCCGACGGTATCCAGGACGAAATTCTGACGCGCTTATCTAAGATCGCCGATCTTAAAGTCATCTCGCGCACATCGACTCAGAATTACAAAAGCGCGCCGGAGGACCTGCCCGAAATCGCAAAGCAACTGGGCGTCGCTCATATCCTGGAAGGAAGCGTGCAGAAGTACGGTGACACTGTGCGCGTAAACGTGCAGCTGATCAAAGCCGCCACTGATTCCCATGTTTGGGCCGATAGCTTTGATCGCAAATTGACTGACATTTTTTCGGTCGAGAGTGAGGTCGCCAGTGCGATCGCCGACCAGCTGCAACTACATCTCACGGGCCGGGAAAAACAGGTTATCGCGGCGAAACCCACAGATAATCCCGAAGCTTACGATGCTTACCTTCGTGGGCTCGCTTATACCCTGAAAACGCAAAATACGCCCGCCAATTACCTTGGGGCACAGAAGTATTTCAGAGAAGCGGTCAGATTGGACCCGAAGTTCGCGCTGGCCTGGGCGCTCCTCTCCTATGTGGACGCGCGCGGCTACCACACGACAAATCTTCAGCCAACGCCCGCACTCCGGGAGGAGGCGCGACAGGCCTTCGAGACCGCGCTGACACTCGATCCCAATCTGGGGGAAGCCTGGATAGCCGATGGCTATTACCATTACGGATGCGTGAACGATTTCGAAACCGGCGTGCGTTGTTACGACGAAGCTCGAAAGTTCCTTCCCAATAGCAGTCTCATTCCTCAATCGCTCGCCTTTGTCGCACGTGATCGGGGACAATGGGAGCGCGCTGACTCCTACTTCAACGAGGCCGAGCGGCTCGATCCGCGCAATGTGAGTCTGCTCACTCGGCATGCCCAATTCTATATCGCGATGCGGCGTTTCCCCGAAGCGCTCCGCAAGCTCGACCTGATTCTGGACATTGTGCCTGACGACACAGACGCCTTGGTGGAAAGGGCGGCGATTGCCCAGGCCGAAGGCGACCTGCCGCGAGCCGCGACGCTTCTCGCTCAAGTCCAGCCGGCTGCCGGCGACCCGACTGGATGGGAACAGGTTGCCTACCAAGGCATCCTTGAGCGGCGGCCAGCCCGAGTTATCGCACAGCTAAAGGAAGTGCTCGCGCAACCCGACCCGGGCGCGGGTTATCTCAATGGCGAACTGCGCTTCTGGTTAGGCTGGGCGCAGGAAGTCGCCGGCGATCACGCCGCCGCTCAGGAGACCTGGCGAGAGGCCCGCACCGAGCTGGAAGCCTTTCTCAAAGTACAACCGGAAAATTGGTCTCTTCTGGATGATCTCGCGCTGGTCGCGGCTGGCCTTGGCGATAAAGCCGCCGCCTTCACTTTGATCAAACGCGCCATCGCCTTGCATCCGATCGAGAAAGACGCCGCGAACAGTCCGCAGTCGGTCGATATCCTGGCCCGGATAGCGGCACGCCTCGGGGAACCCGACCGCGCCATCGCCGCTTTACAGAAAATACTTTCGATCCCATGCAATGGCGGCTTGGCTACGGGAATGCCGCTCACGCCCGCGCTCCTCCGGCTCGATCCGATGTTCGATCCCCTGCGTCACGATCCTCGCTTCCAAAAGCTCGCCAACTCGTCCGATCCGAAATAGTCTCCGGAATTGGCACAAGTGCTGTCTCATGCCACTTGGATGAATGCGCGCACCTTTTTCACTGAACTGAAACGGCGTCGTGTTTACAGCGTCGCCGTTGCCTACGTCGTCGTGGCCTGGTTGTTCATCCAGGTCGCGACGCAGGTCTTTCCGTTTTTCGACATTCCTAACTGGATCGTTAGGCTGGTCTTCTCGCTAACCATCGTCGGCTTTCCCATCGCTGTGGTTTGCGCGTGGGCGTTCGAGATAACGCCGGAGGGGATCAAGCTCGAAGGAGACATTGATCATAGAATCACCCGCAAGACCGGGCGCAAGCTAACCGCTTTGATTGTAATCGTCGCGGCGGTGGCGGCCGGAGTGACGGTCTTCCGGTTCTTACATTCGCAGCAAGCCATTGAAGCCGAGAAACAACCGCCACTCGCGCTTGCCATCGAAAGTAAATCGATCGCCGTCCTGCCTTTTGAGAATTTAAGCGAGGAAAAAGCCAATGCCTACTTCGCCGATGGCATGCAGGATGAAATCCTGATCGACCTCGCCAGAATCGCGGCTCTGAAAGTAATCAGCCGCACTTCCGTCATGCAGTATAAAGCCGATGCGCAGCGCAATCTGCGCAAGATTGGGCAGCAACTTGGCGTCGCGTTTTATTAGAAGGGCGCGTGCAACGCGCGGCCAATCGCGTGCGGGTGAATGCGCAGCTGATCGACTCGCGCAGTGAGGCGAATGTTTGGGCGCAGACTTATGATCGTGATCTGGCCGATGTCTTCGCCATCCAAAGCGAGATCGCCAAAGCCATTGCCGCGCAGTTGCAGGCGAAGCTCTCGCCGACTGAGAAGAATGCGATCGAGCAACCACCTACGGCTGATCTTATCGCCTTCGATCAATACAGCCGGGCCAAAACTCTCCTCCTGACGACTGGCGCGAGCGCATTCCAGAACAAGAACTTCCTAGAGGCAATCCAGCTCCTCGAGAGCGCGACCGCGCGCGACCCAGCGTTCCACGCTGCCTATTGCCAACTGGTTTTCGCGCATGACAGTTTATATGCGGGCGATCACGTGCCGAGCCGCCTTGCCCGCCGCGGAGGCCGCTCTGCAAACTGCGAGCCAGCTCCGACCTGACTCTCCCGAGACTCACCTCGCCCGCGGCTGGCACCTCTACTACGCACTCCGCGACTCCGCAGGGGCGCTGGCGGAGCTGGAAATCGCGCGTCGCGGCCTGGCGAATGATGCGCGGATTTTCGAAACGATGGGCTACATCCTGCGCCGGCAGGGCAAACATGAAGAAGGCCTGCGCGCGCTCGAGCAGGCGGTAGCGCGCGATCCGCGAAACCTGGATACGCTCATCCAATTATCCGTTAGCTATACCTATCTCCGCCGTTACGCGCAGGAAGCCGCCCTGCTCGATCGGGCGCGTGAGATCGCGCCTGAGGATACCGGCATCGCCGTCTCCCGGGCTCTTGTTGATTACGAAGCGCAGGCTAATCCTGAACCGTTAAGTCGAGTTATCGAGCAGCTTCGCCGTGAGCGACCGGCATCACTCGGGGAAGTCTCAGATAGCTGGTTTTTCTGCGCCCTGGTCAAACACGATTGGGCCAGTGCTGAGCAGGCTTTAGCTGCTCTGCCACAAGATGGCTGGGTAGAGGGAGCGGTGAGATTAGGGCGGCATTTTGGCGAAGGTCTGCTTGCGCGCTCCATGCACGATGAAGCGCGTGCCCGCGCTGCCTTCACCGCCGCCCGCCTCGAGCAGGAGCCGATTGTGCAAACGCAGGAGGACTACCGCGCGCTATGCGTTCTGGGATTAATCGATGCTGCACTTGGTAGCAAGGAAGCCGCTTTGCAGGAAGGGCGCCGCGCCGTCGAGCTGCTGCCCATCGCCAAAGACGCAATGGACGGCGCAGCGCTCGCTGTGAACCTGGCGCAAATCTACGCCTGGGCTGGCGAGAAAGACCTCGCCATCGAACAGATAGCCGCCGTCGAGCGCGTCCCAAACCACCTCAGCTACGGCGATCTCAAGCTCCACCCCGACTGGGATTCGCTCCGCGGCGATCCGCGCTTCGAAAAAATCGTAGAGTCGCTCGCGCCCGGGAATTCAACGAAATGAATTCAAAGAGAAAGTTCTTCTCCGAGCTGAAGCGCCGCAATGTCTACAAGGTCGCAGTCGCCTATGGGGTCGCAGCGTGGCTCCTCATCCAGGTCGCGACCCAGGTTTTTCCTTTCTTCGAAATTCCGGACTGGGCAGTTCGCCTGGTCGTGCTGCTCTTGTTCCTGGGTTTCCCGGTCGCGTTGATTCTCTCCTGGGCCTTTGAGATCACGCCGGAAGGGATCAAGCGCACCGAAGCGCACGCGGCTCCGTCGCCGCCGTCGCGCGGGCATGCCTGGATTTACGTCGTTCTTGTCGCCGCGGCACTTTCTCTTGGGTTATTCTTCCTCGGCCGTTACACCGCGCCGGGGAGGGGGAATGCGCGGCCTGATGCTTCGGACAAATCCATCGCGGTGCCTTCGCCGACGCAATGGAGCTTCGTCGTTTACTACCAGCAATTTTTTTTCCGGCGCGACTACGACAAGCTGATCGCGATCGTCGACGCGATCGACGTCACGAAAGAAAATCTCCCTCCCATCCTGAACGCGGGGCTCCACCTTTTGCGTGGGAATCTCCGCCTCGCCAAAGGCGAAAAGGAAGCTGCGCTGCAGCTTGCGCCGCGGGCCGAGCGCGAGATGAAACAGCTGCGCGCACAACACCTGAGTCTCAACGAACTCTCCAACCTTTACATCGAATTCGAAGCCCGCCTCGGCCATCGGGCGGAAGTGGAAGCAGAGATCGCCGCCCTCTTCGAGCGCACGCGCCGGGACAAATGGTATCTCCCGCTTTCCGAAGGCAGTGCGGCCAAGGGTTACGCGCTCCTGGGCGATCTCGAGCGGGCGCTTCCGCTCCTGCGCGACGCTCTCCAGCAACCTTCGCAACGGGCGCTGACACCGGCCTTGCTCCGCCTCGATCCCACCTACGATGCCGTCCGCGACGATCCGCGCTTTCAAGCACTAACAAAGTAAGATTGACGCGCGTATCGTTTTACTCAAAAATAAGAGTATGAAAACAACCTTGTCCGCCAAACGGCAGGTCTCGATTCCAAAACGACTCTGCGATGAACTCGAGCTGGAAACGGGGGCCCGGATCGCGTGGGAAGCAGCCGATGGCAAATTGGTCGGACGCCCGGTGCCGGCGAATGTTTTGGACAAGCTGACTGGCATTCACAAAGGCGGTCCTGACCTGGTCGCCGGCCTGCTCAAACAACGCCGGGAGGATCGTGCGCGCGAAGACCGTAAGCTGGCTCGATAGCAGCGCGGTGCTCGCGCTTTTCCTGGCTGAGCCGGGGTTTGAGATCGTGCGCGCCACCCTGGCTGAGGCCGCCAGGGGTAAATGCGAGGTTCGCGTGGCGCAGATCAGCTTGACCGAGATCGCGAACAGCGTTTGCCGTGACTATGATGAGGCGACCGCGCGCGAAGACATCCGACTGCTCAAAGAATTGGCGGTGCAGATCGAGGCGCCGACCGACCAACAATGTGTCGAGGCCGGTCTCTTGCGCAGGAGTGTAAAGCTCTCCACCGCGGATGCGATCATCGCCATCCAGGCGATGGCGGCGGGCGCGGAGCTGGTCCATAAAGACCCGGAGTTTGAGCCGGTGATTGGCTTGAAACAGCGACCGTTGCCTTATAAAAGGCGCACGCGGAAAGGTTAGGACGCGTCGTGAACCTTGTAAGTGTGCGGACGCGGGCAAATGGAGGGACGACCGCCGTGTCGTCCCCGTTTGGTCGGGGCCCCTCGTCGCCACCAAACGCGAGGAAATTCGCTTTTACCAATGCGCCGGAGAAGAACGAAATGACCCTGAGGATGACTTCAAATACCGGGCAACCCGCGACCTGAGCGAGAAGAGGGTTCGCCAAGGAAAACGGCGGACAAAGGCGGGGAAGTCATGTTGCGAATCCCTTGTCGGTGAGGGCGTCGCGCAGGCCTGAGTTGCGGGTCACAATTCTCGCGATCGTCGCGCGCACGATGCTTTCCGTGGCCCAGACTTCGACTTCGGTGCGGGCTCGGGTGAGTGCGGTGTAGAGCAGTTCGCGGGTGAGGACGGGCACGTCTTTTTCGGGGAGAAGGACGAGGATTTGGTCGAACTCGGAGCCCTGGCTTTTATGCACGGTCAGGGCGAACGCCGTCTCGTGCTGGGGCAGGCGCGAGGGCAGGAAACGGCGCAGCCGCCCTTCCGCGGAAAGGAAAAAAGCGCGCAGCTCGCCGTCGCCTTCCGGGTCGGGCAGGATGATGCCGCTGTCGCCGTTGAAGAGGCCGAGGTTGTAATCGTTCTGCGTGACCGTGACAGGCTGGCCGCGATACCAGGTGCGTTGCGGCACGAGCAGGCCGGCGCCGGCGAGGATTTCTTCGGCGAGCGCGTTTAAGTTCTCGACGCCGAAGGGGCCGTGCCGCACGGCACAGAGGATGCGGAATTGCTGGAGTCGGGTGAGCGCTTCGAGCGGGTCGTCGGTTTCCAGGGAGGGTCGAAATGCGGCGATCAGCTTGTCCCGGAGTGCGTTGGGGAGTTTGGCGGCGGCGGGCAGCGGTTGCCATTTTGCTTCGCTGCCACGCTCCTGCAAGGCGAGGAGCGCGGCGTCCGCGTCACCGGCGTTGACGGCGGTGCTGACGCGAAAAATTCCGCCGGTTTCGGCGAAGCGGTAATTCTGGCGCAGCTCGACTACCGCGCCGTGCAGCGGTTCGTTAGGCGCAGCGTGCTCCGCGGCGGCGCAGATGTCGGCGAGGACGCTGCCCGCTTCGACCGAAGCGAGCTGGTCGCGGTCGCCGAGCAGGATCAGACGCGATTCGGGGCGCACCGCAGCGACGAGTTTCGCCATGAGCGCGAGATCGACCATGGAAGCCTCGTCGATGATGACCACGTCGTGCGTGAGCGGATGCTCCGGATCGTGGCGAAAATACGGAGAGGCCGGCAGATAACCGAGTAAGCGGTGAATCGTCGTGGCCGCGAGATCTTGCCTCACGACGCGGACCGATTCGGTGAGGCGGGCGGCCGCTTTCCCGGTCGGCGCGGCGAGGGCGATGCGCAACTGTTCGCCGTCCGGTTGCTCGAGCAGGCGGGCGAGAATTCTCATCACCGTCCGGGTTTTGCCCGTGCCGGGGCCGCCGGTGATAACGGTGAAGTAGCGGCTCACCGCCCGCGCGGCGGCTATTTCCTGCCGGTCGCTCTCCTGGCCTAACGAATCGATTCCCGGCACGCTGCTGCGGCGAAGGATGGCGGCGGCCAGTTGCTGTTCGTATTCCCAGTAGCGGCGCAGGTAGAGCCGGTCCTGCTCGTCGAGCACGAGCGGGGTAAAATCGCCAGGCGCGCCGACCACGCTGCTGGCCCGTAAATTCCGGCGCAGATTCCTCGCGTCTGCGCCCGCCGCGATCTCGCCGAGGCTGATGCAGATGTGCCCCTGCGCGCGCGCCTGGCTCACGCACATGGCGGCCCGGCGAACGTCCGCCGCGCCCGCGAGCCGTTGCAGGAAATCGCCGAACTGCCGGTCGAGCGCGCTGAAATTTGGTTCCTCGCTCATGGGTCAAAAATGCCACTCAGCTTTTCCACAAACGCCCGGCTCGGTCGCTCGAAATGCACGCCGTTAGCGGGCCGCGCCGGATCGAGCCCGCGCAGGAAAATGTAGAAGGCGCCGCCGAAATGACGGTCGAAATCGTAACCCGGTTGGCGCAGTCCGAGGTAGCGATGCAGGGCCACGCTGTAGAGGCAGAGTTGGAGCGAGTAGAAATTCCGCTGCATCTCTGCCGCGATCGTCGCGGGGCGATAGGCGGCGGGGGTCGGCCCGAGCCAGTTCGATTTCCAATCGGCGAAATAGAACCGCCCCTCGTGCGCAAAGGTCAGATCGATGAAGCCGTTCATGAAACCATTGACGAGCTGGAACTGGAGCCGCTCGATCGGCAGCGGGAGCTCGGAAACACGGAAGACCTCGGCCAGTTTCGCGATCGTTAGGGCATTGATCGGGAAGGAGAATTCCAACTCCGCGAGCCGCGCTTCGTGCGGCACTTCGCTCAGGGAAAAACGATTCTTCCCCGCGGGCAACGGGAGCAGCGCGAGCTGGCGCACATTCTCCTCCACGACTTGGTCGAACGCCGGGATTGCGTAAGCCCGCAGCCGGTGCTCGATGATCTCCGGCGCCGTCGTGAGATCGGCGAAATTCACTTGTTCGAGAATCTCGTGGAGACAGGTCCCGGCGCGCATTCCCTTGGGAAAGGCGTGGATTCCCTGCGCCTCCGGCGCTTCCTCGGCGGCCGGTTCGAGCGACCAGCTTTCATCGAGCGGATCGGCTTCGCGCCCGCGGACCAGCCGGGTGAAACTGGCCGTACCCCAAGAGCAATCGATCCGGGTGCCGGTGAACCTGCGCGCTTCCAGGGGGCTCGCCGTTGGTTGGTCGGGGCGGAAACTGTCGTCGTTAGGCTGAGGCAGCTCCGCGATGGCGATCTCAGCGGAGGTTAGCGTAGGCTGCGCGCCTTCACCGAGGAGATAGGAGGTGGCGCACCGGGCGGTCTTCTTCTTCGCTTTCCAGACCATGGTGCAGCGATGCCGGGCGCGGGTGATGGCGACGTAGAACAGTCTGAGCGCCTCGGCTAATGCTTCTTTTTCCTGGAGGTCCTTGTGGTCGTTGCTTTCCACGAGATCGAGGGTGAGCCGGTGATCATGATCCGGATCGTGGAACGGCTTTCGCAGTTTCGCCGGTGACCAGACGTACGGGCAAAAGACGATATCGAATTCGAGCCCTTTGCTCTTGTGCACGGTGATGATGCGGACCGCTTTTTCGTCGCTTTCCAGGCGCAGCTCGCACTCTTCGCGCGGAGTCTTGTGGCTGGTCTGCATCTGTTCCGCGAGCCACTTCAGCATGCCGGTGAGGCCGAGCCGATGCTCGACGCAGGCGGTGTGGAGCAGTTCGCTGAGATGGAGGAAATTCGTGAGGCGCCGCTCCCCGTCGGGGTAACCGAGCAGGCGCTGTCGCAACCCGTGCGCGACGGCCAGCTCGCGCAGCATCTGGATAAAACCGCGGGTGCGCCAAAGTTCGTGATGTTTTTGGAAGCGCAGCAATTCCGTCTCCCAAGCCGCGTCGTTTTGGGCCAGCTCCTCGATCTGGTTGCCGTTGCCGCCGAGGGCATCGGTGCAGAGCGCGGCCCGCACTAATTTCTCGCGACCGGGCTGGGCCACGGCCGCGAGCACGGCCCGCAATTCGTGCGCTTCGCGCGAGGCAAAAACATTGGCGCTGCTATAGAGAACGCTCGGGACCCGGCGCGCCCGCAACGCCACCTGCATCTCGGCTGCGTCCGCGTTCGTGCTGGTGAGGACGGCGAAATGCGCGGGCTCCAGCTTTTTGCCGTCGATGGTGGCGCCGCGGCCGAGCAGGCGAACGATTTCACTGGCCACGACAGCGGAGAACTTTTCCTCGGAGGCGGCGCTCCAGATTTGCAATGGCCTTTCCCGTTCCTTTCCGAAAAGAAGCTGGTCTCGATCGGCCTGCGGCCCTGGTTCGGCGGGCTGAAATTGGATCTTCTCGAGATGGAAAGAATTCTCCTGGTCGAAGACGGCGTTGATTGCCCTAACGAGTCCGCTTTCGGAGCGCCAGTTGGTGCGCAAGGTGTATTGGCGATGCCCGGGGGTGTTTTGGGCGGCGTTTAAGTAGGTGAAAACGTCCGCCCCGCGGAAGCCGTAGATGGCTTGCTTCGGATCGCCGATGAACGCCACCGTCGCTTCGTTTCCCGGGTAGATCTTTTGGAAAATCTCATACTGGACCGGGTCGGTATCCTGGAATTCATCGACCAGGGCGACGGGGTATTTCTGCCGGATCGATTGGGCCAGTGCCGGGCCGTCCGGACCACAGAGCGCGTCCTCGAGCCGGGTGAGCAAGTCTTCGAAGGCGAGAACGTTTTGGTCCTGCTTGCGCTGACGCAGCTCCTCGGGCGCCCAGCGATGAAACTCGACCCGTAACGCGACGCAAAATTCCTCCGCGCGATCGACGAACTTTTGGCAGACGTCGAAGATGGGATTGTCGGGCAGGGTGGCGCCTTTCTTCAGTCCCTTGCTTCCGATGACCTCAGCCGCGAGCAGCTCGATGCTGGCGAATTGGCGCGCCGACGGGGTTCCATCGGAAACCAGCTGATCCAAATCTTCCAGCACTCGTGCCCGCAGGGCGGCGTCCTGGTAGGCCTTTTTGGCCCATCGTGAACTGGCGAAAAAGGCGCGGACGCCGTCCGCATATTTCACCCAGATGGCGCGCACCTCGTTCAGCGTCTTTTCCAATGGGACGGTGGCGTCCGCCGAACTGATCGGATCTTCGGGCAGAATCGTGAGAGTCGGATTTTTCAGCAGCTCTTCCAAGTCGGCCAAAAGCTTCTGGGGCGTGATCTTCTTCTGCACGGCGAGGAGCGCGCCTAACGTTTCATTGGAATAGAAGTTGCGCCGCCAGAAATCCCAGGTCACCTCGCGGAGCAGGCTGCGCTCATCCGTGACCAGCTCGGCGTCGAAGAGCGTGCCGGTCTCAAAGGCCTGGTCGGCCAGCACCCGCTGGCAAAAGCCGTGAATGGTGTAAATCGGCGCTTCATCGAAATGGGCCAGCGCATGTTGCAGGGTTTCGGCGGCGGCCTGATGGGCCGGATGTTTTTTCAGCAACTCGCCGATTAGTTCGTCTTCCGATTCCCTGGTCTGAAACGCGAGCAGGGCATCGCGCAACCGAGCCCGGATGCGGCCGCGCAATTCGGCCGTGGCCAACTCCGTAAAGGTGGTGACCAAAATCTGGCCGATCGTTAGGCCAGGCCGTTCCAGGAGCAGCCGCAGCACGAGCCCGGCAATGGTGAATGTTTTTCCGGTGCCGGCGCTGGCTTCGATCAGGAGCGAGCCGGCGCCGATCTCGGTTTGAGCAAGGACGAAGTCTTTCCGGTTCATTCTTCCTTCTTCATGACTTTGAGCGCCGGCCCGAAGACCTCCAGCGCAAGCGCTTGAAATTCCGCTCCGAGCGGATCAGGCGCATTGCGAAAGGCGAGATTGAAATAGTCGTCTTCTCCTTCGGGATTCGGGCCGAACTCATTCTCTTTGGCGGTGGCGGGATCGCCCCATTCCTTTTCTGCTTTTTGCAGTGGAGTCGAGCCCGTGGTGGGATGCAGGGTGCGCTCCGCGAAGGCGAAGGAGCTGCGGGGAAAAAACGGCAGCGGCTCGCGCAGACCCCGCCAGTAGAGATCAAGCAGGGAGGTGAGCAGCGCCCGCGGGTCTTCCCCCGGCGGGGCGAATGTTTCGACCACGGGCTGTTTTTCTTTCGTCGCTGTGATCAGGATGGATGCGGTGGGCCTGACGCAATTCAGCAGCAAGTGATCGATCCAGGATTTGAGCAGGTCGTTTGGCTTTCGGGTCGTTAGGCGGCGCCGCACCAGGCGACCGTCGTAGAGATTGTCGAGGCGGGCGCTGATTTCGAACGGTCCGATGGTGAGTTGCAACAACTCGGGCTCGGCCGGTCGCAGACCCGACTTATCCTTGACCGCGCGGGCGAAGAGGCGCGCGTTCTCGGCGATCTCGCGCAGGTGCGATTCGCCGGCGCGGCCAGGAGGCAGCTCTCCGGCCGCGCGCGCGATCGGGAACCACGGCGCCATCTCGTCACCGGCCAGGACGTGATCAAGAAACTCCTGTTCTAATTTGTATTTGGCCAGGCCGCCCGGTTCGAGCGGCTCCGTTTCTTCGAGCAGCGAATCCAACCGCGGCATGCTCAGCCCGAGCCGCTCGCTGATCAGAAGTTTCGCCGGGTTGGCGAAAAACGAAGCGAGTTTTGCGTTATCCAGCCGCCGCCATTCCGCTTCGGGTTCGCCCATCGGGGTGACGATAAATGGCCCCGGCGCGACGCGTTCCTCCCTGGCGGTCCCACTGGCCCCGCAGTTCTCGGCCGAGTAGCTGAAGAGCCCGTCCTGACCGGTGAAGTATTTGGAGCTGAACGGCTGCAGCGGGTGCGTGGTCACGCTCGCGCCGGTGTAGTCGAGCAGCTCGCTCAGCAGTACGCTGGGCGGGATCGGGCTGTGGTCGCGGATCGATTGGCCGACGTAGCTGAGGTAAAAATGGTCGCGCGCGGAGAGGAGCGCTTCGAGGAAAAGATAGCGATCGTCGTCGCGGGTCGAGCGGTCGCCCGGCTGCGGATGTTGTGCGATCAAGTCGAAGCCCGGCGCGCGATCGTGGCGCGGATAGGCGGTGTCGTTCATCCCGACCAGACAGACGACGCGGAAGGGCACCGTGCGCATCGGCTTGAGTGCGCAAAAGGTGACCTTCCCGACGAGGAATCCGGAGCCGCTTTCGGTGCGGGCGAGCGCTTGCTCGAGATGGGCCAGGAGGACGTCGAGCGGGACCGCCTGGTCGAAGCCGGAGAGCGCGGCCGTCTCGCCTAACGAGTCCAGAACGCGACGGAGCTGGCGCAGCTCCGGCTCGCGTTCGTCGTCGGCGGCGAAGAAGCGCGCGGCGATTTGGCGGAACGTCTCCTGCCAGGCGAGGAGCGGTCGCGCCTGCTCCAGCGCACGGGCCGTGGTGAAAAGCGCTTCGGTGAATTCGACGAAACGGCCGAGCGTTTCCGCGAGGCTGCCTTCGATCTCGTCGTAGGCGAGGATGCCCTCGAAAAGCCGCTCCCCGCGGGCCGGCGCGGCGTAGCCGAGGAGGAGCCGATCAAGGCCGGCGCGCCAGCTATTTTCGGCGAAAGCCGGGAGGCCGAGCGCGGCCCGTTGCGCAGCGTCGATGCCCCAGCGGATGCCGGTTTTCTCGATCCACCTGCGGATGATCTCGAGATCGGAATCGACCAGCTCGAAGCGGCGCTGGAGCGCGCTCGACTCGAGAATGCCGATCACACTGCCGGCGGTGAAACGGCTGCCGGCGCTCTCCAGAATGCGCATGAAAGTGTCGATGACGCCGTTTTCCGCGCGGGCGCCGCGATCGGCGATGCTGAAGGGAATGCGCAACGGCTCCGGCGCGGTGGCGAAGACGGCTTCGATGAAGGGCGCGTAGACGCTGATGTCCGGCGCCATGACCACGATGTCGTGCGGCTTGAGCGCGGGATGGTTCTCGAAGAGCGCGAGCAATTGATCGTGCAGCACTTCCATCTCGCGCATCGGGCTGTGGCAGGAATGGAACTGGAGCGAGGTGTCGTTAGGCGGGAGCGCGCGCGGGGCGGCGCCGGTGGGATCGTGCAGCTCGTAAAGATCGCGCTGGATTTGCCCAAGGAGAGTGTCGTGAGGCGGAAGCGCGAAGTCTTCCTGTTCCTGGGTGGGATCGAGCTCGGTCACGTGCTCGAGAAATTCCCGGCCGAGTTTGCCGCAGGAAGCGAGGAGCGGATGGTCCCGCTCGAATTGCAGGTCGAGCTGCGCGGTGGCGCGGCGGCGAGCGCGCAGCTGCTCGCGTTCGGAACGAAAATCGCCCCACCATTCCGGCGTCGGCCGCACCACGAACAAGTGGACTTCCTGGGCGCGCGCCAGCTCCTGAAAAAACCGCAGGTAAAAGGGCGGCAAGGTTGAGATGCCGAAGAGAAACACCCGCGCGGGCAACTTCGCCGCGCCTTTGCCTAACGAGCGCGCAAATTCCTCCGCCAGCGCCGGCGGATGCAACCCCGGCGCGGAGCGGACCACTTCCCGCCAAAGGATGGCCTGCCAGGCCGAGCTGCCGCCGCGCTCCCAATCGAGAATCATCTGCGGGCGGAAGGCGAGGTATTGATCGAAGGAGCCGGCGATTTTTTCCGCGAGTTGGAAGAGGCGCAGCTCCGGGCGCGACTCGGCGAGATACCGCTGCAGGTCGGCAAATTCCGCGCGGCGCACCAGTTCCGGGAGCAGATGCATGATCCGCCAGGTGAGGTTTTCCCGAGCGTAAAAGAGCGCCGCCGCCCGGCCGGGCAGCGCATCATCCATCAGCCCGGCGACGAATCTTTGCGGAAAGAGGAACTGGACGTTGGCGCAAATGCCGTGGGCCTCGGCCAGTCGTTGAGAGAGCCAGCGCCCCAGGCCGATGCTTTGCACCACGACGGTTTCCGGCTGGAAAATCGGACCGGCGGGCTGCCGCACGATTTCCGCCAGCCCCGCGAGCAAATTCTCCAGCCGGTTGCTGGTGTGGAGGTAAAGGCCGGGCATCCGCTCCAGCATATCACAGCTCTGGGCGGGATCAGACCGCCCGGGAGGGGCTACCGCCGCCAGTTTAGCCTCGCGGAAGAGCGCGCCGGCCGGGTCGCTGGAGCGCGGGGCCAGCGCAGGGTAGAGAAGCTCTCGCAGGGGACCTGGCTTTCGTGAGGGCGCGCGAGAGCTTCTCCAAATCAGGAAAACTTTGCCCTTCACTTAAGGTCTACGGAAAATTTCGGGCGAAGTTCTCGGATTTTTTCAGTTATTTACAGAGGATCGAAAAAACCGGCTTTTTTGCCCGGCCGGGGACGATCAATCTCCTGTTCAGGCCGGCCGGTTTGTCCCATTTTCCCTAGCCATGTTGCGCAATCTGATTTTCGACTGGTCCGGCACCCTGGCGGACGATCTCGGGCCGGTGGCCGAGACGACGAATCTGATTTTTCGCCATTTCGGGAAGCCCGAGATCCTGCTTGAGGAGTTTCGCGAGCGCTTTCGTTTGCCCTTCGCGTCGTTCTATCAGGAATACCTGCCGGAGGTGACGTTGCCGGAGATCGAGCCGCTCTTTCACACCCACTTCCGGGAGCGGCAACACACCGTGTCGCTTCTCCCGCACGCGCTGGAATTTCTCCGCTTCTGCCGGGCGACCAGGCGGCCGGTTTTCCTCCTCAGCGCGACCGGGGAAAGGCATCTGGCGGAGCAGGCGGCGCGGCTTGGGGTGACGCAATATTTCGAAAGGATCTACGCCGGGGTGCTGGATAAACGCGAGCGCATCCGGGGTATCCTGGCCGACCATCAATTGGCCGCGGGGGAGACGGCGTTCATCGGCGACATGGTGCACGACGTTGAGACGGCGCGGCACGGCGGGGTGCGGTCGATCGCGACGTTGACCGGCTACGATTCGGCGGAGAAGCTGGCGCGTGCGCAACCCGATCTGACGGTGCGCGATCTGGGGGAGCTGCAGCGGCTCCTCGAGACTGCGCCGCCCGCGCCCGAGATTCTGATCGAGGAGCTGGAAATCTTCGCGCGCGTCGGGGTGCCCGCGGAGGAACGGGCCGCGTCGCAACGCCTGGTTGTCTCGCTGGCGCTGCAACCGCGCCAGCCTTTCGGCGCGCGGGCCGACGACCTCGCGGAAACGGTCGATTACGCGGCGGTCTGCGGAGAGCTGCGCGCTTTCGCGGCGACGCGGGAGGATCGCCTGATCGAGACCCTGGCCGACGCGATGGCGGAGCTGGTCCTGGAGCGTTTCGCGGTGGCGCGGGTGGAGTTGGAACTGCGGAAATTCATTCTCCCGGAGACAAAATTCGTCGCGGTAAGACTGGTGCGGGAATCGTCCCGCGTTCTCTAGAACTGCGCTGCGCCACTTTCTTCGCGACAAGCCTGACTTGCGCCCGGGCATTTCTTTCGCTAGTCCATAGCTCCATCGTGAACGACGCCTCTCCATCCGCCTCTCCCTCCTCTGCTTTTCAAGTTTTGATTCTGGAGCCGGAAGAAAAGCTGAGCGCGGAAATCGCTTCCGCGTTGGAGGAAGCGGCGCCCGGCACGAGCAGCGCGGTGGCGCGCACGGTCGGCGAAGCGCAGCGCCTGGTCGTCGAGCAAAAACCGCAACTCTTCGTCCTCGACGTCGATACGGTTTACGAATCCGCCCAGGAATTTATTTACGACTTGCGCACCAGTCATCCCGACGCGCGCGCCATCATTCTGACGGGCGGCCATTTCGCCGGGCAGCGCGAGCAGGTGGCCGGTCTGGGCGCGATCCATTTTTTGGAAAAGCCGTTTCCGCGCGGTGATTTCATGTCGTTGGTGGAAGCACTGCTCGCGCCCGCCGGGAGCGGGGAGGGCGAGCGCTTCCAAGGCACGCTGAGCGATCTGCACATCGCCGATATTATCCAACTGAAATGCATCAGCGGCGTCACTTCGGTGCTGGAGTTCACCGGGCCGGGCGGGGAAAAAGCGCGGGTCTATTTCGAGAACGGCCAGGTCCGCCACGCCACCGCGCCTGGGAAGGAAGGGCGTGCGGCCTTCGATGAGATCGTGGATTGGAAGGGCGGCCTGATCTCCGAGGTGCCAGTGCCCGAGCAGATGCCGCGGACGATTACTGTCGATTGGCAGATTTTGCTCATGGAAGCGGTCCGCAAAATGGATGAAACCCGCACGCAAGAAGCCAGCGCCCCGGCGCCGGCGGCGCCGCCGAGTGACGCGCCGAAGGTTCTCGTGATCGACGACAGCGTCATGCTGCTCAGTTTCGTGAAAGAAATTTTAAGCGAGAACCATTATCAGGTGACCACGGCGGCTACGGCGGAGGAAGGTTTGCGCGCCGCGCAGGGGGACACGCCGGATCTGATTTTGCTCGATTACGTTCTGCCCGATATGCGGGGCGACGAAGTCTGTCGCAAGCTGGTGGCGGATGCGGCGAGCGCGAAGATTCCGGTCGTCTACATGTCGGGGTTCGGGAGCGACCTGAAACCGGAGCCGAATGAGCTGCCGAATGTGATCGGCTCCTTAAGCAAGCCGTTCACCTCCGATTCGCTGGTCGGCGCAGTGGAGAAATATCTGGAGACCCGGAAAGGCCCGGCGAAGCAGGTGAAGGCGGCGGAAGCGCCCGCCCCGACTAAGCCGGCGCCTTTGGTCGCGCCGCCGCGCCCGCCGGCTCCCGAGATCGAGACGAAACCCAAGGCCGAAACGAAACCTGCGCTCGAAACGAAACCTGCGCTCGAAACGAAACCGGCGCCCGAAGCGAAACCGGCGCCCGCGCCCGCTCCGCTTGGCAAAGCAGAGGGAAAAAAGCCGGAGCCTCCCCCGGTTCCGCTGGCGCCCAAAGTGGAAGCGAAACCGCCGGGGACCGAGCCGAGCAAGCCCTTCGCCCCAATTTTTGAAAAGCCGGTTGCCGTGCCGCCGGGTCCGATCCGAGCGATCGAACAGCGCCCGCTGCCGGCCGAGGACAGAACGCCCGCACCGATCGCCAAGAAATCGCTCCCACCAATCGCTGCCATCGAGAAAGCGCCCGTTCCACCCGTCGCGAAGGAACCCGTCCCAGCCGGCGAGAAAACGCCCTCCTCTCTTCCGCCTCCGCTCCCCATCGCGATCACGGCCACGCCGGAGAGCGTCGCTTTTTCCAATCCCGCCAAAAGCGAAGCCAGTGTGGGTTCGTTAGGCCAAACTCTGCCGGAGTCGAAATCGTCGCCGGTGGGCGAAGCCGCCCCGTTGCCCGATGGGAGCAGCGCTTATTTTTGTGGAGACTCGAGCTTCTTCTCGCTGCATTGGGCCTTGCAAACGATTTCCCGGGAGAAATTGACCGGGGTTTTGCGTGCCTTTTGGGACCGCGCTTCGGTCGAGCTGCTCGCGAGCGGTATACGCCGCGCGCGGGAGATGAGCTGTTTGCGCAGGGCATCGTAGAGAACGGTCTCGGGAGACGCGGAGATGGTCTCTGGAGGTTTGACATTCAGTACTCGCTCGACGTCGCGGAGATCTGAGAGGAGCAGTTTGTCCACATCTTTTAGCTTATCGGCGTGGAGATTGTAGTATCGTACGACATTGAGATAGTCGTTGACGGTGAGGAGCCCGGCGTAGGTGGAGGTGGTGGAGTCCCATAGCGGTGCTGAAACGATTCCTGCAGACGTCTCAGTTGCTGCGCTCTGTCAGAGTATCGTTGTTAAGGAACGAAATATATACCATACCGCATGAGACCAGGATGTTCAAGCTTTCTCTAACGGTCAATCCAACATCGAGCTCGATGAGCCGGAAACTGAGAGGAAGCACTTCGTAGCAGTTACGTACTCTGAGGAAGTCGCGGATCTTTTTCTGCTTGGTGTCAGATCTATTCTCCGGGTGGTGTGTGTGGTACGAAAAAGCAAAGGGTGTTTGACTGACCAGTCCAAGCCTCTCATCTCGATCGATCGGTCTATCTGATTTGGCCGCAGCCTTCGACCGGGAATTGGTTCTGGGACGCAGGAGATCTGAGGGTCTGACAAAAGAGGATGGGTTGGCCTCATGACCATCTCTCGAAGAGGGAGGGTGTTGTGGAGGCTGAGGAAGGGTGTCGTTGTTTGGCTGCGGCGGGGTCGCTGTCACCTCATGATTTTCTGCCATCGCCGATCGACCTGCTGCCATTCATCTCTGATCGATGAGGGTCTGTAGACGTGCAGTCGAGGGATTTTGTGGGGAGTCAGCAGTAGATAGATCTTGATTCGCAATGTACCTGCAGCTTGCAGCGGTGGAGAAGAACGTGGGAGTGGGTATGGGGTTGTGGTGTGGGAGAGAGGTGATGGAATTGTTGGTTGTGATGAATCTGCACGCGGGCCAAAAATTGACATGTGATTTCAACTCACCTGCCCATCGACCCCCTACATCGCAGCCTTGACAGCGGAGTACTTCTCCGACGTCACCGTCAATGGAGACAGCGTGAGCGCACACACCAGACAGCCTTCACATGGGAGGTTCTTCGTCCTGGTCAAGTTCACGAAGGCCTTCGGCCGCATGTGCAGGACTCGGGGATCACATCAACGTGGGGCTGAGGTTCTAACCAAATCGTGATTCGTGACAAAGCACATCTCGCTCAAGTTCGCGACTCTCAAGGTTGGTGAAAGTATGGCATCGGACCCGGAGCGTTGATGTTGAAGCAGCAGATATCGCGTGGAATTGCAAACCGGGGGTCTGCCAGGGGCGAGTGGAGTCAACGTCGAGTCCTTCTCAAAAACGTGTCAGCAACCATCTCGGCGAGCACGGGACACTGTTCCTGCCAAGCATCGGATGAGTATTCCACATGAGAAGGTGTGTGGAAGCAGGGCTAGAATTTGTATTCGAGGTGTCGAGTCGTGTATACATACCCATAGGCAGTCGACAACATGCAGCCGTGCTGTCAATTGTGTCAGTATCTGCATGCGACCTATCACTTTTGCGCAGGTAGGCAAGAATTCAGAATGTGAGATCAGTAGTCTCCGAATCGGGCATCTGGTTATTCAATATGGGGAACGTCGCCTAACTTTGCTGGTTCCTCGCTAGATCCAGAGGCAGAAGAAATCATGGAGACTAGGGCCCATGTTGCAATTCTTCTTGAACCGTCAGAATAGCGGTCATGGGTGGTCTCTAGCATGTCTTTGGACGTTTGAAGATTAAAGTTAGCCCCTGAATCCGACTTCTGAGTCTCCATGCAACTGTCTCCAAAGATTGAGTTGAGCCAATCAGAACCAAATTGATCACGATGTTGACGGACGCCAAAATCCAATCTCTCGCATCAGAACGTTATCCCTGTCGAAAAGTTGGACTTGTGGCAGACGCCATTGGCTATCGCGCCACACCCAAGGCAACATGCAAAGCCGACTCCATTTGTAAGAAGTAAATGGGAGTTGAAGCTAGATTATTGAGGACTGAACCAGAAGTCTACCACTCCAAGAGTCCAAGATCTTTTGCAGGCGCTGGCCAGAGGTTGGGCCTGGAAGCCGCCGCATGCAAGGTGACGAATGTGTCAGGTCCGACGGTGTGCAGTGAGCGAATCTGGCGTCGAACTGACAGCGAAGGCGACCAGGGCTGGCTGGGATGTCGATCTGCACTCCTTTTGGGATCGTGGTCGGAGGAAGAGGAGACAAGAAGGGAACTGCTGGGCCCGGCCGGGGTTGAAAGAGGAGCAATCGATTCGTAAAAAAGGCGAGAGTGGAGCGCCAAAAGCGAGCGAGCTGCATTTTGACGTACACCAACTTGGCTTTTGAGCGGGTCTCTCCGTCAATTCTCTCCTTCATCTCTGTCCGTTCATCCAATAATGCTCACAGGTCCATTTTCAAGTGGACTTGGATGCTCGGACTCTCTTCTTGTCTTCAACAAGTACCGGGATCTGCTGCATGGGTAGCAAGGGCTCTCGAACACGATTGAACCCCAGGTCGTGTTCAGCAAGCCATCCGTGACACGCTTCATATACCGCCTCTCCTGGAGCCCGAGTAGTAACACTTTCCCTCTCTCCCACGCTGCCAGACACACTTGACGAGGCGAAAGACCTTACTGTCAAGATCTTTGCCGCCGACAAGAGCGGTGTCAGAAGGCTTGACTTTTGTGGCAAGAACATTCAAAGTCTTAAAACTCCTTGCGCCTGCCCTCCTGGTTGAGCTACTGCTCCAACATTCTTTTTCAAAACCAGTCTCTCTTCACGCTCCATCTACGTCAAGAGTTCCACGCGTACGCGTGTGTCCGAGCGTTCTCACGTCCCCCTCCGACAAAGTACTTCTCCGCGTTACTCCTGTATCACACTTTGAATCACCTCATCCACGTTCCTGTGTATCGTCAAAATGGTCCTTCCACTTAGCTACCGCCGACCGGCCTACGTCGACTCCTCTCGCAATTCCATCGATACCGAGAAGAGTGGCAAGCAAGAGTCAATCAGCTCCACCTCCAGCTGCGCATATGGCATTCCCGAAGCCTTGTCGTTCGACAAAATCATCAACGGTGGCACATGCCCGGTATTGACCCTCATTCCCCTGCATCGGCTTGATACTGACTGTTTCGTAGCCCGTAACTACCCGTGAGTTCATGGACTTTCTCAAGTACATCGAATACGATGCCGAGAACCTTCAATTCTTCCTTTGGTACCGGGACTACGTCAAACGCTTCTTCACCATGCCAGAACACGAACAGAAGCTTGCTCCGGAATGGACCCCGGAGCAGGCTCAGGCTGAGAAGAAGGCCATCGAGTCTGAGAAGCCCAAGAAAGCTACAGTGGATCCCTTCAAAGCGACAGAGCTCGAGCCTCCCAAGCCAGTCATGCAGGAGAATGGCCACAACCCATTCAACACCCCTCCTCGCACCCCCAGCGGAAATGATCGAGAGAGCGTGGCACCTTCTACCGTTGGCTGGAGCGAGGCTGGTTCGACCTTGAACAGTGGAGCCACTGATCACACCAGAAAGACTGCACAAGCCTTCGAAGAGGCCAACGCCCTTCAACCATTCACTATCCAGCCTTTCCGCGAGGAAATCTCCCGAATCATTGCCATCTACATTGCTGAGGGAGGCTCACGCATGCTCAATCTGGCTGCTAGGGAGCGGGCACTTTTGCTGAAAGCTCTCTCTGTCACCACTCATCCTTCAGCCTTCCGAGATGTCATTGCAACTGTTGAGTGGACTCTTCGCCACCAGGGTCACCCCAACTTCATTCGTTGGACAATCTGCAACGGCAACCCTCCCCGACAGATGTTCGCTCGCGGTCTCGGTGTTGGCGGCATTGTTGGTGCCCTTGTCTACGGCATTGTCATCACGTTGAGCGGAGCCAACCGTGGCTGGCGTGCATTGGCTTTCCTCGGCTTCTTCATTGGCATCGCAACTCTGTTCGCTGCATGGAAGGGCATGTGTGTGGTAAGTCTGACGGGAACCAGTCTTATTGTTTTGTGCTAACAGTGTCTTTCAGGTTTTGCACGGCATGCATCATCGCCATCTCCGACCGTGGGAACTATTCACCGAAGAGGAGGAGGCCATGAACGACTACGAAAACAAGAAGAACTCATTCGACAGCCTTGGATCGAGCAACAGCTACGAGGACGAACCCTGGATCGCCAAGTACGAAAAGCGCAACATTGTCCGGAAGGTCTTTGATCGTGAAGTCTGGATCAAGGAACCTGCTCTTCGTCAAGTCCAGGACACCATTTTCGTTCAAGCTCTGATCACTGCCTTTGTCATCGGCGCCGTTGGTACCGCGATCTTCCTGGCTGTACCCAAGGGCAACTACTTCTAGACGGCAATTCTGTGCCGTTGGCTGCGTCGACCAGAGCGCGAAAAGAACATGGATTTTATGATACCCAAATGATACGCGAGGGAGTGAAACGATGACTGGCTCTCGGAAACCTCAATCTCGATCTCCTCTTAGTCT